>CAWBNB010000015.1:0-25353 GCA_963789885.1 uncultured beta proteobacterium
TGCTGCCGGTCTGTCGCTATACGACTTAGGATTCGACGTCTGATGCCGAAATTGTCGTTATATCACTTAGTTATTCGCAAAAATGTCGCCATAACGCTACGTTTTTCCGTAGTAGCCCGACTCACCGCGGAGTGTGAGGATCTCGCAGCCGAATAGCCTTCTGGAGCGTCTCGGCCTGAAACCCGCTCGCTGCGGCCTCCCGCTGCAGGTCTTCGATGGCGAACCACCTCCGCCCGCCCATCAGTACGATACGACCGGCCGCGAGTCGGGAGACACGGAATGAAGATCGCTTGGGAAGGCGAAATAGTCTCCGTCCAGCCGCGCATCCGACTCACGCGATCGTTCGACCAGCGGAGCCATACCTATCTCGGATACGCACTCCGTGTCAGCGGCGCGGTCGACGGCCGGCGCCGCGAGTTCTCTATCGGAATCGGGAAAACGGTGCAAGGCAAGCACGGCTTCCAGGCCGGCGATCGCGTGTCGGGCGAGGCAGAGCCTGTCGCCGACCCACGTCTCGAGCCCGTGGAACTCTACAAGGTGGCGAAGCTAAAGCTGCTCGGGCGCACGACGGCACCCGCATCCACGGCGCCGCCGTGGACGGGTATCCCGCCGACCCTCGAGACCTACCGGGAACGCGGCCACCGGAGGCTCGACGTGCGGACCTACGAAGCGCAGTGCTCGACGTGCATCTGGGGCTGCCGGATGCCGGTGGCGATGATCCTCGATCAGTGGAACCCGAGCGTGCGCGAGCATCGCTTCGAGACTTTCTGCTACGGGCCGAAGTCGTGCGCCCTGTACCGCGCGGGTCCGACTCGCAAGGTTCCAGGGCGGAAGGGAATGAGCTGGGAGGAGGAGAACTGGGTCGACGAGGAAACAACGGAGCATCGAGGGCCCGACGAGTGAGCCTGGCTACGTGAGCGCTGCGTCGATGCGTCCTCGCGGAGACTCGCAGCCGTTGTCAGGCGTAAACGCCATGCTCGATGCGGAGCACCAGCTTCTCCACTTCGGCGGAGCCGACATCGGTGGTGAGGAGCGCGAGCGGCGTCCTTGCACCGTCGAGCCCGGGGCGGTCACGCGCGTCCTCGATTGTCGATTCGGCGGCGGCTCACGAATCGGGTTCTGCAGGCTCGCTGAGGTGTTCTGCTCGGCGGGCGGCGCCTGTCCAGTACTTCAGCAGGACGACAAAGACGATGTAGTGCGTCACCAGCAGCGCCGGCACCCATAAGGCCGGTATCCAGTAAGCAGGCCCCATGAAGGCCGGGGCGCCGGAGCTCGTCGCCAGCACGATCGCGTCGGCGAGGTCTGCGGTTCCCCACACGTTGAAGATCCACAGCAACAATCTCGCTATGCGCGTACCTCGGACCACGGCGGGAATCGCAGCCAGGGCGAGCAAGGCCGCGACCAGGTCTCCGATTGCCGCGGGATAGGCGAACTGCTGAGGGATCCCCGGGTAGGTCGCGCCCGGCGCGAGGAACATCAGTCCCAGGTGCCGGAGCGAATGCAGCAGCAGGATCGGCACCAGGACGGTCCGTGGCTCGAGTTCCGGGAGCTTCGGCATGACGTAGATCCGAGCCGCAACCCAGAACACGAAGGTGCTGAACAGGAGATTGATGGTGAGAACGTTCATCGCTCAGAGCCCTGCGACGAGTGCCTCGCGCTGATTCACGTTGCCGGCCTCGTTTCCCGCGCGGTCGTCGCGCTCCACGGCCACTTCAACGGACCGAACCAGGCGCCGGCGGCAACCGCCGCGGCATTGATCAGCCCAAACGCGACGAGCGCCAGACTCTGCGCGATGAAGACCTGCGAAAGATCGCCGTTCCAGTGCAGCGCGAGCCACCCGAGGAGCGCCGCGATGGCGAGGCGCGCCAGGTTGGCGATGAGAGGCCACAGCAAGCGACCGGCGCCCTGCGAAGCAAAATACAGCGCAAGCGCAAGCCCGAACATGCCGTAGAACGGTCCGACCAGGCGCAAGTACTGCGACCCCACGTCCAGCATTTCGGGATTCGCGTCGAAGAGCGAGAGCCATGCCTCGGGATTGGCGGCCGCCGCGAGGCCGATCGCTTCGGTGAGGATCGCTGCAATGGCGCCACCGATCCATGCCGTGCGTAGTGCGCGCTCGCGCATACCCGCCCCGATGCTCGTCCCGACCATGGCGACGAGGGGTGCGCCGAGGCCGAAGACCAGCGGTACGAGCAGATATTCCAGACGCGCGCCCGTACCGTAGCCCGCGATCGCTGCTGGCCCGAATGTGCCGACGAGCGCAGTGCCGATCATGATCGTGAGGTTGGTCGAGACGGTCACGAGCGCCGCCATCGCACCGACCCGCAGGATGTCCCGAAAGAGCGGCCACTGGAAGCGCACGGTGCGCAACGACGGGCGCAAGATGCTCCGCCCCGACCAGAGATAGGCGGCCAGCGCAATGCTCCCCAATGCGTAGTAAGAGACCAGCGCCAACGCACCGCCCGCGATGCCAAGGCGGGGAAACGGACCCCAGCCGAAGATGAGTGCGGGCGAGAGCGGGATCACGATCAGGGCGCCCGCGCAGATCACGATCGCCGGAAGCGCCATGTTGCCGGTGCCGCGGATCACGGCAGCGAGCGAGTTGAACAGCCACACGAGCACCGCGCCGGCGAAGACCCAGTTCGAGTAGGTGAGCGCCGCGTCGAGCGACGCGCCGGTCCCGCCCATGGCAGCGTAGAGCAGCCGTCCGCCGCCCAGGACAGCGACCATGAATGCGATGCCGAAGCCGAGCCCGATCACGAGCGCATGGAGGGCGAGCGCATCGGCATCGCTGCGCCGTCCGCCGCCGAGCGCGCGCGCGATTGCCGAGGCGATACCGCCGCCCATGGCGCCCGCCGACATCATCTGCATCAACATGACGACGGGGAAGGCGAGCGCCACGCCTGCGAGCGCGTCGGTGCCGAGCTTCCCGACGAAATACGTCTCGACGAGGCCGACGGCTGCCTGGACGACCATGACGAGCATGTTCGGGGCGGCAAGCCGCAGCAGCGTCGTCGCGATAGGCGCCTCGAGTAGCGCGCGTGTGCGCGGATCCATGCGGGCGTTCACGACGGCATCCTCTGATCCACGCGAATCACGCCGCGACCCGGTATCTCGGCGCCGGCCGGGAGCTACCCAACTTCTGCGCGAGCGCGCGGCGCGCGGCGTCGAAACGGTCCCACTCCTCGCCGTCTTGCAGGCCGGGAATCGTCACCCGCTCGCCCTGATCGAGCCCGGCAAGCGCCGCGTCGACCATGTCTTCGGGCGACATGACGATCTGCGGCGGCAGCTGCCGCCAATGACGGCCGGCGGTCTCCCAGAGATCGGTCGCCGTGGCGCCCGGCAGCACCGCCTGGATGCGCACGCCCTTGCCCGCGAGCTCGTGCTGGAGCGAATGGCTGAGCGCGATTACGTACGCCTTGGTCGCGCCGTAGACGCCGTTCAGCGTCTCGGGCGAAATGCCGACGATCGAGGCGATGTTGATGATGGTGCCCGCGCCACGCGCCGCGAATGCCGGCGCAGCGGCATAGGTCAGCCGCGTGAGCGCCGTGACGTTGAGATCGATCATCCGCTCCATCGCGTCGACGTCCGACTGGACGAGCGGCGTGACAGCGGCGATGCCGGCGTTGTTGACCAGCATGGTGATGGCGCTGTCGCGCCGCAGTCGTTGCTCCACCTTCGCGAGGTCGACCCTGTCGTTGAGGTCGGCGGGGAGCACGCTCACCGTGCGTCCGGTCGCGGACGCGAGCTTCGCGCCCAGATCCGCGAGCCGCGTTTCGTGGCGGGCCGCGAGGACGAGGTCGTAGCCGCGCCTGGCAAGGCGTTCGGCATAGACGGCGCCGATGCCCCGCGACGCGCCGGTGATCAGCGCGGTACCTTTCGAATCGCTCATGGCGTTTTCCTTTCTAAATATGATGTACGTAATATTCTAGTGCCAAAAAAACTCAACTAGCCGCCGCACGGATGAGCTCCCGCGCGGCCTTGCGGATGCTCCTGGCAAGCTGCGGATCGTCGACCGCGCGGGCGAGCAGCAAGGCACCGACCAGGGTGGCGGTGACTCCCATTGCTCTCTCATGCGTCCCGCTTTTCCCCCACTCGCGGAACTGCCGCTCGACGAGCCCGATCATGTCTTTGATGCGCCGGCTCGCGGCGCGGCGTACCTCGGCCTGCTGGCGCGGTACTTCGCTGCCCGCGGCGGCGATCGCGCAGCCGAAACCCTGCTCCGCCGCTGCGAGGTGCCGGTCCGAAAGATAAGAATCCACCAGCGCCATCAGCTCCTCGCCCGGCTTGGCCGCCGCGATGGCCCGGCCGAGGGTCTCCAGCGATTCAGCTCCCGCCTGGTCGGCCGCTGCGGCGAGCAGGGAGTCGCGCGAATCGAAGTGGGCGTAGAAGCCGCCGTGCGTGAGGCCGGCCTCCCTCATCACGTCGGCGACCCCGACGCCTTCGTAGCCGTGTTTGCGGATTGCACCGGCCGCCGCGCGCAGGATGCGCTCGCGAGTCTGCTCTTTCTTGGAAATCGTCTTGACGGCTTTCATATGACGTGTATCATATTTACATCCACCAGCTTTGTCAAGTGAGGATCCAATGACCACCTCCAGAGCCGCTATCGTCGCCGGCGCCCGCACCCCGTTCGTCAAGGCGGGCCAGGCATTTTCCAAGCTCGGCCCGCTCGCCCTCGCCACCCACGCCGTACGTGGGTTGATCCGCCGCCACGACGTGGATCCGGCCGGCGTCGAGGCCATGGCGTTCGGCGCCGTCGTTCCCGAGCGGGGCAAGCCCAACCTGGCCCGGGAGATCGTGTTCGAGGCCGGCCTGCCCGCTTCGATCGAGGCGCAGACGGTGTCGTCCTACTGCATCACCGGCTTGCGCACCGCGACCATCATCGCCGATGCCATCGCCCGCGGCCGCATCAGCGCCGGTATCGCCGGCGGCGTCGAGTGGCTGAGCGGCGCCGACCCCGCCACGTTCCGGGAGCCGACCACCGGCCTCTCGATGGGCGAGCACATGGAGATCACGCGCGCGAAGTGGGAGATCGCGCGTACGCGCCAGGACGAGGTCGCGCTCGCGAGCCACCGCAACGCCGTCGCCGCAGCCGACAAGCTCGCCGCCGAGATCGTTCCGCTGGAAGGCGTGACGCGCGACTCCGGCCCGCGCGCTGATACCTCTTTGGAAAAGCTCTCAACGCTGAAGCCCGCGTTCGGCACCGACGGCACCATCACCGCGGGCAACGCCTCGCCCGTGACGGACGGCGCGGCCGCGGTGCTGCTCATGAGCGAGGAGCGCGCGCGGCGCGAAGGCCGCACGCCCCTCGCCTTCATCGAGGCCATGGACTACGCCGCGCTGCATCCGGACGAAGGCCTGCTCATGGCGCCCGCCATCACGGTGCCGCGCCTGCTCGCGCGCGCCGGCCTCAAGCTCGCCGACATCGACCTCATCGAGATCCACGAGGCGTTGGCCGCGCAGGTGCTCGCGAATGCCGCGGCGTGGGAGCGCGGCTGGAAAGGCCCCACCACCGGCCCGCTCGACTGGAGCCGCGTCAACGTCAACGGCAGCTCCGTGGCGATCGGCCATCCGTGGTCCGCCACCGGCGGCCGAATCCTCACCACGCTCGCCAACGAGATGGCGCGGCGCGACGCACGCTACGGCCTGGTCAGCATCTGCGCCGCCGGCGCGATGGCCGGGGCCTTCCTGCTTTCGCGGCGCTGACCGCGAAAGCAGTTCGTCACGAACGGATTAGCTGGCCGCCGTTCACGGGCGGCCACTCCGCAAGGTCAAGGGTCAGGTTCGTGATCATCGCCAGGCGAGGATCGCTCTCGGCTTTGAAGCCCAGCTTGCGAGCCAATGCCAGCATCCCGCCATTGTCCGCTTGCGTCGTGCCGACCAGCCGTCGTACGTCGTGGGCCTTCGCCGCGGCCAGGAGACTCGTCAGAAGCCTGGTTCCCAGTCCACGTGCCTGCCAGTCGTCGCTCAGCACGAGCGCGAACTCCGCGTCGGGCGGGGACTCCTTGACGTATCGGGCCACGCCGATCTGACGCTCCCTGCCCTCAAGAAAGATCGTGGCGATCAGGGCCACTTCGCGTTCGTTATCCACGTCCGTGAAGCGCCTGAGCTCCTCGAGCGAAGGGCGCCTCGTCGACATCAAGCGTCGATATCCGCTGCTCGCCGAGAGAGCACTCACGAATTCCTCCTCGAGAGCAAGGTCCTCCCGGCGAATGGGTCGGATAGTCACGACGGTTCCATCGGCCGCTGCCCATGTCGCGGGCACTAGCCGCAAACGGTCTGGAGCGCTCATAGCGTCCTGTCCTCAGGCCGTGAGCGTCGCCCGGGAAGGCCAAGCGATGGTTCCGGCGTAGCGTCGCAAAAGGTGTACGACCACTATCGAAGGCACGCGTGTGGCAACCGTGGTCTTAACGCTTGCGTGGCAACCACGTCGCCGCCCTGGAACTCTACGGGAAGATGCTCTCATTGCATCCGAACCGGGCTACCTTGCCATGGTGCTCATCTTGTCGGGCGTCGCTCTTCTGCAGCACGGCAGCCGCCGGGCGCGGCCCACGGAGCTGACGTAGCCGACCGGGGATACGGAATCGTCACGGAACAACGGCTGTATCAGCCAATCCGGCAACCGAATCCCGTCGTCGACAGGCAGTCACAAGGTAGCAGGTGCCTGCCCCCGCGACGCTAGATATCGACGACCACATCGGTCTCGGGCCGAGCGCAACAGATGAGGACGTTGCCGTCGGCCGGCGCGTCGAGCGGATCGGGCTGGTACGCCACCGTCCCCGACACCAACCCGCTCTCGCAGTTGTGACACACGCCCGTGCGGCACGACCACCTGACCGGTACGTCGCAGGCCTCGGCCAGCTCGAGCAGGTTCTGGTACGCCGACGGATCCCAGCGGACCCCGATCCCGCTGCGGGCGAACGAGACGAGAGGACCCCTGCCCGGCACGCCGGCGGGCGGATGCGGCACGCGCGGCGCGGCGGCGGCGATGCCGGGGGTCAGCGCTTCGCCGCCGCCGAAGCTCTCCGTGTGGATCCGAGAAGCGGCAACGCCCCACGCGGTGAGGCCGGCGGTGATGTCGCGCATGAACCTCGCCGGGCCGCACAGGTAGAAGTCGCCGTCGCGTCGGACTCCCAGCGCCTCGAAGCGAGCTGCGTCGAGATGGCCGGCCTCGTCGAAGTCCCGCCCGGGAACGTCCGCGGGTTCAGGTGCGCTGTAGGCGACGTGACTCCGGCCGCGCGTCAGTGCTCCGACGAGACGGCGCGCGTCGGCCGCGAAGGGATGGCTCTTGCCGCTGCGGGCGCCGTGCAGCCACCAGACCTCCCTTTGCGAGCGCGTCGCGGAGAGCGCGTGCAGCATCGCCAGCACAGGCGTCGCACCGATGCCCGCGCTGACGAGAGCCACCGGCTCGTCGCCCGGAGCCAGGACGAAATTGCCCCGCGGCGCGCTCACGTCGAGGAGGTCGCCCACGCGCACCCGGCCGTGCAGGTACCCGCCCGCCGCTCCGTTCGGCTCGAGCTTGACGCTGACACGGTAGTGGTCCGTCGCGGGGGCGTCCGAGAGCGAGTAGCTGCGGAAGAGCGTGGCGCCGGATGCCCCGGCGCTCAGGCGTAGCACGATGAACTGGCCGGCGAGCGGCAGAGTGAGGGGACGAGCGTCGGTGGGTTCGAGCGAGAGCGAGATCACGTCCACGCTCTCGCGATCGACGCGTGCGACCCGCATCGACGCAAATCCCGCTGGCGCAGGACGCGCCGACGCGGGCGCGAGCCCGGCGTTTCCGGTCCGCCCCGCCGCGTCGAGAAGCGCCTGGAACGACCAGCGCCAGCCGGGCGACAGCGCCGCGATGCGGAGCGCGCGCTCGAGCTCCCCCCGCGGGTGCTCGTGCAGATAGAGGAGCGCGTTGGCCTGGGCGATGGTCATGCGCTCGGAGGCGGTGCCGACCTTTACGATCTCGTCGCCGGCCTCGATCTCACCTTCTTCGAGCACGCGCAAGTAGAAGCCCGGCTTGCCGCTGCCGGTGAGGAGGGCCGCCATGCGTGGCTCGTCCATGCGGATCCCGACGCGGTAGCAGGTCACGCGCGGCTGCGTGACCTCGAAGAGCGCGGCGCCGATCCGGTAGCGATCGCCGATCGCGACCTCGTCGTCGGGGAGACCCGCGATGGTGAAGTTCTCTCCGAACTGGCCGTAGGTGAAGTCATGCCGCCCGAGCGCCTTCTCCCAGTGGCGATACGATTCGATCTGATAGGCGTAGACCGCGCGGTGCTCGCCGCCGTGTCCGGCCAGATCGCCCTGCCCGTCCCCGTCGATGTTGAGGCGGCGCACCATCCGGCGACCCGCGACCGGCTGCTTCCAGATGGCGGTGTGCACCGTGCGGCCGCGCCAGGCGATGTCGCGCGGAAGGCCGACGTTGACCGAGAGGAGTCGCGGCATTCGACGGCAGTATGCTCCCTCAATACCATCGTCCAATAGATCAATCTCGGTATGTTTGGCCTAATTGGGAGCGATCGAGCCGCGCGGAAGCTTCATCGAATGGATCGTGAATGACACTGCGCCGCACTCACTCTCCCTTCACCGTGGCGATCGGGATCGGCAGATTCGCCTTCACGCCGATCCTTCCGATGATGCAGGCGGACCACGGAATCTCGGTGGCCCAAGGTGGCTGGCTCGCGTCCGCGAACTACCTGGGATACCTCGCCGGAAGCCTTTTCGCCATGCATCCGGATATCACAACTCGCACCGCCTTCGCATAGCTTCCGATTCAACAGCATTCATCAGCGCTATCCCTAGGGACGGGGACCGTCACGTGGACGCCCACATAGACAACATGGCCCTGGCCCGCGTCGACGCGGGAGGGGCCATGTTGTCTAGAGAAGGTAACTAGTATCGATATGACCAAGCCGAGCCCGGCTTACATGCCGGATCGGCCGGCCACGGTCGGCGACGATCGTGATCCGTCGCGAGGACGGCGACCTGATCCGGAACCCGGCCGGAGGCCCTCCTTGGTACCCGGCGTTCAAGCGCCAGCCGCGAACTAGGGTCGGGACAGGCTGGCCACCCCCTCAAGACGTCACGCGGCCTTCACAGCCGCGTCATGGTAGATTAATAGCCCCATCGTAACCTCCCCTCGGCGTGCGCGTCCTTGCGCCCGCGTCCCCAATTCAAGGAGGGTTCATGCGCAACGTCCTGCTCGCGGCCGCACTCACTACCGCGTTTGCTGTGTGCTCCGGCTTCGCCCCCGTGGCCAGCGCCGATCGCGACGACCATCGCGACCGCGGACATGGGAATAACGACGACGACTCGATCCAGCTCGGACCGCGTCCGTTCTACCTCGTCGACGGGATGGATGAAGGCCCGCTGAAGGACAAGCTGATGCAGTGCAAGAACGGCCCGTTCCGCCGCACCCTCTTCTCCATCGGGCATCGCGGCGGTGCACTGCAGTTCCCCGAGCACACCAAGGAGGCCTACCAGGCGGGCGCACGGATGGGCGCGGGCATCGTCGAGTGCGACACGACCTTCACCAAGCACGGCGATTTCGTGTGCCGCCACGCCCAGAACGACCTGCACACGACGACCAACATCCTGATGACGCCGCTCGCCGGCACATGCATCAAGCCGTTCACGCCGGCGACGTTCGATGCCCATGGCAATGTGCTGACGCCTGCCAGTGCGGAGTGCCGCACGTCCGAGCTCACCCTCGACGAGTTCAAGAGCCTGCAGGGCAAGATGGACGCGTTCAATCCGGCCGCACGCACGGTCGAGGAGTTCGTGGGCGGCACCCCGTCCTGGCGCACCGACGTCTACACTGGACGCGGCACGCTGATGACGCTCCGCGAGAGCATCGAGCTGAACGAGAAGAACGGCGTGAAGCACACCCCGGAGCTGAAGGCCGGGGACCCCGTTTCCATCGCCAACATCTTCGGCAGCCAGGAGAAGTACGCGCAGAAGTTCGCGGACGAGCTGCAGGCCCTCGGCGTCAGGCCGCGTGACGCGTTTCCGCAGTCCTTCAACGTGAACGACATCTTGTACTGGATCAACCACACGGCGTACGGCAGGCAGGCGGTCTTCCTGGTCGATTACGACGACGTCAAGAACAACATCCTGCTCTTCGACACGAACGGCAAGCAGCTCGAGAAGAAGGAGGATCAGCTGAAATTCTTCATGGAGCTCCGGAAGGCCAAGGTGCAGATCGTCGCCCCGGCGATGCCGGCGCTCCTCGCGGTCGATGGCAGCCGCGTCGTGCCCTCGCAGCTGGCGAAGGATCTCAAGGGCATGGGCTACGACATCATAACGTGGACCTTCGAGCGATCCGACCTCCGCAAAGGTGCGTCGAAGGCCGGCTTCTACTACGACTTCGACCCGACGGGCGCAGCGATCAAGAAGGACAGTGACATGTACAAGGCGCTCCACGTGCTGGCGCGCGACGTCAAGATCCTCGGGATCTTCTCCGACTGGCCGGCGACCGTCACCTACTACGCCAACTGCATGGACCTAAAATAGCGATGCCTCTACGGGGCAGGGCGCTGCGCACCTGTGCGCCCGCCCCGTAGAAAGTCCTGGACCGAGTACTACGACAGCGATGCGGTCCCATTCAGGTTACAGGGGCGCTGCTAGCGATTGGTTGCGTTGCAAACGCAACCTACGGCTTTGCATGACCACTCGGCCACCCGCCGCGCAGCGCACGCTACGCCCCGGGCGTCAGACGAACTGGTTCTTCAACACGGCTTCGCCGCGCCATAGGCGCTCGAGGTTTTCCAGTAAGAGGTCGATGACGTTGTCCTCGTAGCGGCGCGTCTCGCCGGCGGTGTGCGGCGTGATCAGCACGTTGGGCACACCCCACAGCCCCGAGGTGGCGGGCAGCGGCTCTTCCCGGACGCAATCGAGCGCCGCGCCGGCAATGCGTTTCTGACTGAGCGCCTCGGCCAGCGCCGGCTCGTTCACCACCTTGCCGCGCGCGACGTTGATGAGGTAGGCCGAGGGCTTCATCGCCGCGAGCGCCTTCGCGTCGATCAGGTTCTCGGTCTCGGGCGTGAGCGGGCAGGTCAGCGCGACGAAATCGGCTTGCGGCAACATACTGAGCAGACCATCCTCGCCGACGACTCTATCGGCCGCCCCGGCGCCTTTGGACGGATCGCGCCGCGTGGCGATCACGCGCATGTCGAAGGCCTTGGCGAGCGTGGCCAGCCGCGAGCCGATGCGGCCCAAACCGGCGATCACCAGCGTCTTGCCGCCGAGCTCGTCTTCGCGCTTCGAGATGTCCCCGATCATGCCGCGCCACTTCCTCGCGGTCTGGTTGTCGCGCGCCTCCGGAATCTTCCGCGCCATGGCGAGGATCAAGGCGATGGCATGCTCGGCGACCGCGCGCTCGTTCACGCCTTGCGCGCTGGCGACGCGAATGCCGGCCGCGCCCAGCGCGTCGCGGGAATACTGGTCGGTGCCGGCGCTGATCGACTGGATGAAGGCGAGCCTGGGCGCCGCGGGAATCAGTTCGTTCCGCCACAGGCCAGAGCACAGCAGCACGTCCACCTTATTGATGCGCGCCTTCAGATCGTCGAGGCTGCGCACCTCGAACCACTCGATGCCGGCGTTGCGCAAAGCGAAGCGTTCGCCCATGCGATAGGCGACGTGGGCGAAACAGAGGGTCAGCTTGTCTTTGGCGGGGAGAGAACGTGCGCTCATGGGATCGTTTCCGCAATGATAAGACTCCGCTGACTTCAGCGTGGCTTATCGCGAGGCCGGCCCCTCGCTGCCCTTGTATTCACCAAGCCCCATGCCCTGGGGCAGGAAACGCGCGCACGCTAGATAAGCCAGATGCCGCCGATCGGATTGTTGCAGACCATAGATGATCGAAACAGAAACCTGGACAGCTCACCTACGGCTCGGCCGGCAACGGCAGCCGACCCACAGAGCTACACTCCGGCGGCATCGTTGAAGAGAATCCGGCTGCCCACCCGCTCCTCCAACGCCCGCCGGTATGCCGCAACCGCCGCGGCGACGTCCTGGAGTCCGGTGCCCGTCGAGTCGAACACGATGATCTCGTCGTTGCGCTCGCGCGCGCGCTTGCGGCCCGCGAGGATTTCTCCGAGCTCGGCGTGCACGGCGTCGCGCGAGATAACGCCCGCGGCGATCGCATGCAGCGCGCTCGACGCCGCCAAGGCGCTTGTGCGCGACGAGTCGCACTTCCTCGCCGACCCGAAGCGAAGCCTCGTCCAGAACCTGTATCGCCTGCGGAACGTCATGAAGCGCTTCGGCGTCACCGGTAGTGAGCTCGGGGTCACCCCGCACGGGCTGCGCCACGAGTACGCCGGCGATCGGTACACGGCGGCCGCTGGCGTCGCGCCGCCCGTCCGCGGGGGCAGCACGCCAGATCCCGCGGCCGACGAGCGCGCGCGGCTCGAGGTCGCGGAGGAGCTCGGGCACTCGAGAGCACAGATCGCAAGCGCGTATCTCGGGGCGAGGCGAGTCCGTAGCAGAAAGGCCCCCGGGAGCGATGAGAACGGGCCACCGGCCGAATGAACCGCCGGCCGGGTGGGGAGAGGCCCTGGGCAGGCTCCCCCCGCTCGAGCCCCGGGCTCATATGTCGATTTTTCTTGGTTTTCTCGACACGTTGTACCGATATGTCGATCGCCTCGACGCCGCGGCTGGCGAGCCCGCAGAGGCGCCGTGGTCCCTCACTTCGACATGCGAGGATCGAAGACGAAGGCGGCAGGCCGACCAATACGAATCCGCGCGAAATCTGGATGACGGGGATTCAACAGATAGTTCCTCTCGGAGGGGACGATCACCGAGGGCACGTCGAGGACCGCCGTTCGGCCGCGACGTATCCAGCTCGAGCCGTATCGCATGCTCGCGTCGAGCGGCGGTTCGGCGCGCCATCCGCGTGGCGGCCGGCGGCACTGCTCCACCCGCACGTCGTCCGGAATGTCGACCTTGAAGTAGATGAAGCGGATATGGAGGCCGTCCTCCCCGAGATGGACGAACGTCTCGATCGCGGCAAGGGCGAGGGAGTCTGAGGTGTACACGACCGGATCGCCCGGTCGATTCCAGCGCCCCCCGGCGATCCGGGCACCCTCGCCGGTGAAGGCGGTTCGCGCGTGCCGCGCCTTGACGATCCGGTAGGCGATCGGCACCGGTTACTTTGAGGTGCGTCCTCGCGGAAACTCAGCGTCTGTCAGGCGTAAACGCCATGCTCGATGCGGAGCAACAGCTTCTCCACTTCTGCGGAGCCGACATCGGTAGTGAGGAGCGAAAGTGGGGTGCTTCCGCCGAGCCCGATCTGCGGCCGCTTCAGCCAGTGCATCGCCTGGGCCTCGCCCTCAAGCACCTCGATCGCCAGGGCGCCGATCCGCGCGACGCGGAAGAGCCGGTCGCTTACCACCGGGTCGAGGCGGGCGTTAGCGGCCCGCGCACGTGACAGCGTCTTCTCGCTTACACCCAGCAGCCGGGCTAGGACGTCGTCACCGATGTCAATGCGGCGCTTCAGCGCCTCGGCCGATCCGATTGGCACACCCTTGCTGACGACTGCCTGCCAGTCCGCGGGCGTGCGCGGCTCGGTGCGAAGGGTCTGCTTGCCGCCGAGGACGTTGGCGATCGCCGTGCTGGTGGTCATGACGCAACCTCGAAATGGACACCTGTCCGCATTCTATCGGCCATCTGTCGATAATACAACCAGCGATCCCGCTGCAGATCTTCGAGCTCGGCCGCCCAGCGCCCAGGGAGGCCGTGACGGTCTTGTCGTAGCGGGTGGCGATAGGGCGGTATAGCTTCAAGCGAGCAATCGCGCGGCACGTAGGCTGATGCGCTCCTTGACATGCAGGTATATGCCTGCATATCATCCCCTCACGCACGAACACAACGGATGGACGCTGACAAGGTTTTCAAGGCGCTGGGCGACCCGACGCGCAGAAAGCTGCTCGACCTGCTGTACGAGCGGAACGGGCAGACGCTGGGCGAGCTCTGCGAGCACCTGGACATGGCGCGGCAATCGGCCACCCAGCACATCGGGATCCTCGAGGCGGCCAATCTGGTGAGCACGGTCTGGCGTGGCCGGGAGAAGCTGCATTTCATCAACCCGGTGCCGCTGCACGAGGTCTACGAGCGGTGGGTGCGGAAATTCGAACGCCAGCGGCTCAGCCTGCTGCACGACCTGAAGAAGGAACTCGAAGGAGAGTAACGATGAGCAAAGAGAAGACCAGCTTCGTCTATGTGACCTACATCCGCTCGACGCCGGAAAAGGTGTTCGAGGCCATCACGAAACCGGAGATCGCGCGGCGCTACTGGGGCCACGAGAACGTCTCCGACTGGAAGCCCGGATCGACCTGGGAGCACGTGCGCGCCAACGAGCAGCGCACGGTCAATGTGGTCGGCAAGGTGGTCGAGGTTTCGCCGCCGGCACGCCTGGTCATCACGTGGGCGAGCCCATCGCAGGCGGCCGATCCGGCCAGCTACAGCCGCGTGAGCTTCGACGTCGCGGCGTACGAGGGGATGGTGCGGCTGACCGTCACCCACGACGAACTCGAGGCCGGCAGCGCGATGGCCAAGGGCATCCAGCAGGGCTGGCCGATCGTTCTTTCCAGCCTGAAGTCCCTGCTCGAAACGGGGCAGGGCATCGATGTCTTCGCCAAGCCGAAGGCGGCATGAATCGGGAGTCGCTCATGACCCAGCCCTACACCGGCGGATGCGCGTGCGGCGCGATCCGCTACGCAACCAAGCACGCGCCCGTCTTCCAGAATCACTGCCAGTGCCGCGATTGCCAGCGGCGGAGCGGCACCGGGCACGGCTCCTACCTGACCTTTCCCGCGCGCGCCGAGATGACCATCACCGGCGAGGCGACGCACTGGCAGATCGCAGGCGACAGCGGCAACGTGAAGGTCCACGCCTTCTGCCCGGTCTGCGGAACGCCGGTCTACCTGAGCTTCGTCGCGATGCCGGACCTGATCGCGGTCCACGCGGGCAGCCTGGACGACCCGGACCGCTTCGTGCCGCAGGTCCTCACCTACAGCGTCCGCGGGTTGGCGTGGGACGCCATCGATCCCTCGTTGCAGGCATTCGGGCGGATGCCGTCCGGCTAGTGTCGCTCCGCAGAGCGGCGGGATGTCGTATCGATTCTTCCCCCCGGCCCCAAGTCTGCCGCCGCCTCCCCGCTCCTGGGATGCGGAAAGCGCACTCTCGGGCGAGCCCGTTGCCGCCTACAATCTGCGCGCATGAAGCCTTCCCAAGCGCTCGAGCGGCACCGTTCTGCGATCCGCGAGATCGTGGCGCGCCACCGCGCCGCGAATCCGCGCGTGTTCGGGTCGGTGCGCCATGGCCGGGATCGCGATGGAAGCGACCTCGACCTCCTGGTCGACCCCACGCCGGACGCGAGCCTGTTCGATCTCGGCGCGATCCAGTTCGAGGTCAGGAGGCTGACCGGCGTCGAGGTCGACGTCCTGACGCCCGACGATCTTCCCGAGCACTTCCGCGCGCGCGTCCTCCGCGAAGCGCAGCCGGTATGACGGACGAGAAGGCGCTTCGCGTCTCCGATTACCTCAGCCACATCATCGACGCCGCACAGCGGATCGCGACCTATACCGCAGGCATGGGGCGCGAGCAGTTCCTTGCGTCGTCGCTCGTGCAGGACGCCGTGATCCGGAACCTCGAAGTGATCGGCGAAGCCGCGCGAAATATCGAGCTTGCCGACCCTGGATTCCCGGCGCAGCATCCCGACCTCGCGTGGTCGTCCATGCAGGGCATGCGCCACCGCCTCGCGCATGGTTACTACCGCGTGAACCTCGACATCGTGTGGGTGACGGTGCAGCGCGAGATGAATTGCGTCATGCGCCCGGGCGCGTAGCCACTCGACGATTCGTTGCGCAATCCCGGCGTCGGCAAGGAACCGCAAGCGACGCGCCTACGCGGGGTGTGCCTGCTCCTGGGCTAGCCAGGCCGCGTACTGCAGCGCCTGCCGGATATCCTAGGGTTCCAGGTCCGGGTAATCGCCCAGCACCTCGTCGGTGGTCGCGCCACGCGCGATCTGCCCGACGATGACCGACACCGGGATGCGCATGCCGCGAATGCACGCGCGTCCGCCCATGATCTGGGGGTCGAAGGTGATTCGGTCGAACTTCATCGGTCGTTTCCATCGGGCGGAACCCGAGCAGCCGCCATATTGGCACCGCCGGCAAGGGGCCGTCCAGCGACGCCGCCTTAGCTCTGCCCTATCGCCTCGGCCTGGTCAGCAGGCAGAAGACCTTGTGGGTCAGCTCTTCGCGGCTCGTGGCTGGAAGATCGAACGCCAACCGGCGGGAGGTCGTGGCGACATGTCGATGGCGTCGACATCATCCAGGCCGGGCAACCTGAAATAGCGCTGCACGCTATTTTAGGATCGGGCCGAAACCTAAAATAACGACCAGGCACGCACGGCCCCCCGGCGCTCGACGAGCGCTTCGGCGACAGGCTGCTCCGCGCACAACCCCGGAGACCTCTGCTTTAGACGGGGCTCTCCGCACCTCGAAGTCCGCGGAAATCGGGTTACCCTCTTAGCCGTTGCAGAGTGCAGCCGAGCCCGACTCGGCCTGCTAGGTTCGTATCCGAGTTGAGAGACTCGGCGCGGCGCCCGATACGCGCATTGGAGTAGAAAGGTTTCGCTTTCCGCGTGCCGTGAGCGGTTCGAGCTCCCGGCGCGCGCGAGTCATTAGGGCCTCGAGCGGCTTTCGCCGCCGCTCCCGCGGCCAGTGCGTCTTTTCCGCAGTGTCTGAGATCGCCCATGGCGCGACGCGCCATGCGCTTGCCCGCCCCCCCCGAATCCGATGACGAACGTGCTCATGACAGGGAACACGATCATGCTGGAACCAGACCCGACCACCCCGGACGCCCGCCCGCCGACCGGCGAGCGCGCGCCCGACGTCCCACTTCTCCCCCTCCCCCCAGCGCGCTGCCTCACCTCCGAGCAGGCCGCGGCCTACCTCGCGATCGGCGTGACGCTCCTCGCCGATCTCGACGTGCCGTGCGTCAAGCTCGGACGCCGCCGCGTCTACGACAAAGTTGACCTGGATCGCTGGCTCGACGAGTATAAGCGTCGAGGGCGGGCCAGAAAGGAGATCTCAATGGCCCGTGAAGACCGGAATCTACCGGCGACGGGACTCTCGTTTCTGGTGGATCGACGTTGTACTACCCAGCGGCAGGCGCGTATGCCAAAGCACTCGGACTGAAAACCGGGACGAGGCCGAAGCGCTCCTCGCGCAAGCTGAAGGTCGATTCGTTTCGCGAGTCGGCGTTCGGTGTCAAGCCGAGGCGCCCGTGGCAGGAAGCCGTTGTCCGGTATCTCACGCTGAAAGCGAACGCTTCGGAGCATCGAGGACGAACGCGCCGATCTTTCGGAAGCTCGACCCGTATTTGGGCACTCGACCTGCACGAGATCGACGGCGATCTCGTCTGGAAGGTGATCAAGGGCGAGCTTAAGAAGGGCAACAAGCCGGCGACGGTCAATCGTTACCTCGCGACTGATGCGCTGCCTGTTTCGCATGGCTCGCGACGAGTGGCAGTGGATCGATCGGTTTCCGAAGATTCGGCTGCTGCCGGCGAAGTGGAGCGCGACCGGTGGCTGACGCGGGAGGAGGCCGAGCCGCTTGATTGCGGCGTGCCCGCCTCACCTGGCGGCGATGGTCCGGTTCGCGCTTTCGACCGGTTGCCGGGCGCGGGAGATCACCGGCTTGGAATGGAACCGGGTCGACCTGGAACGCAGGACGGCGTGGCTCGACCAGACCAAGAATGGAACGCCGAGAGGCGTCCCGCTGAACGCTGACGCGGTCGCCGTGCTGGAAGAGCAACGCGGCAAGCATCCGCAGTATCTGCTTCACCTATCGGGGCAGCCGATTCGCTGGGAGCTGACCAACAGCGCTTGGCACACCGCGTTAGAGAAAGCAGGGATCGAGGATTTTCGCTTCCACGACCTCCGGCATACCTGGGCGTCGTGGCATCGGCAGGCCGGTACGAGCTGCGATGAGCTGAAGGACCTGGGCGGGTGGAAGTCGCGCGTGATGGTCGACCGCTACGCGAAGTTCGCGACCGAGCATCTGGCCGTTGCGGCAGCGCGGATCGGAGGGAAACGTAGTGAAATTCCCTACGATTTCCCTACGTTCTACTTTGGCGCGGGACCGCGGATCACGCTAAGTCCCTGAATGACTGGTAGGGCGTGCAGGATTCGAACCTGCGACCAACGGATTAAAAGTGGGCTACTAACCCTGCAGCGGCTTTTAAATCAGCAACTTACGAGGACGCCCGTTGCGTCTTTTGCAGTACCGAGCAGGACTTTGCGCAGCTGACTCACGCAAAATTCACGCAAGGCTATCGGTGGGCGCAAGACACGCCCGCCACCGCGACCGCGCCGCCATGATGCTCGAGCGCGGCAAGACCACCGATCGATTAAGTCACGATGCGCGGGTTCAAGTCGTTCACCACGGCTGCGACCACTCTCGCGGGGATCGAGCTCGCGCACCGCATACGCAAGCGGCAGTTTATCTGTCAGTCCAAGGATCGACGTGTCCCATTTGATCTTCGTCGCGAGTGGTACGCGGCGATCATGGTCTGAGCTGCGCGTACGCACTGAGCTGCACTTCTTCTCCTCGGTGACGTTGATGCGTCAATCCGCGTTTGCCACGCAACCCTCGCGCAAAATTCACGCAAGTTCCGGTTGGCGCGAGACACGAACGTATGCGGCCACAGGTGAACCTTCGTGAACGCTCGCGGGGTCGCCCCCCGGGTTCGCCATACGTTCGTCTACCGCTCTCGCCCCGGGCGCGCTGCATCGCGCACCTGCACCCTGGAGAGCTGAGCGCGAGCCGTATGAACCACTTAGGGAGAGAGTGTCCCGAATACTTCCCGGTTTCACCTCAATTTCGATCACCCAATTGCACCTCCGACGATTAGTTCGGGACAGTTCCTCGAGACCCCGGAGGCCGGTCGATGCCGAGGGCCGCGTCGCCCGGCACGTTGGCCGTGCACAGCGCGCGCGCGGGAAATCCGAGCACCTCCTGTGGTGCGCAGTAATTCGATCGGCGGCATCCGCTTGTGTGCTACCTCGCGTACGCGCGTGTGCCGGTCGGACACTCAGCCGCAAGTGATCAGAGCCTTTTCGGGGACGAGATCACGGCGACGCTCACCTATCCCTACGGACGTGCGCCGGAGCCTCCGCCGCCGGTCCCCGTTCCGGAGCCCGCGACGAGGCGTCGCCCTCGCCGGGCTTGGGTTCACCCGTCGGTGGCCGCACACGGGTCCTAGGCGGTGGGGGAATGTGGACGGTCGCCGTCGTGACGGACATTGTCGCCGAGAAGCGCTCAGGGAGTTTTGTGGGGCCATATCCTCTGCTGAAGTACAGGAAGAGGTAGTAGTCGTGACCCGCGAGCGGCCTGAAGCGCAGCACGCGTTCATCGCCGGTCCTGACGTTGGGTTTCCCCACCGTTCGGCCCGTCTCGTCCGTTATCCAAGTCTTCACCCGACGATCCATTCCCCTGAGGGTCAGCGTTCG
Organism: uncultured beta proteobacterium; assembly: GCA_963789885.1. Classification (GTDB taxonomy): domain Bacteria; phylum Pseudomonadota; class Gammaproteobacteria; order Burkholderiales; family SG8-39; genus DATEDA01. The sequence goes on from CAWBNB010000015.1 coordinate 19,502, forward strand.
CCGTTCGTCCTGCCGGAACCACTCCGGGCAACCCCCGCGCTCAATGCAGGGGGAGAGGGGCACCCTTAGGTAGGTTCCTGGACTGCCCTCGGCGTCGACCCGGCGGGGTTGCCCGTCAGGCCCGAGGGCGGTTTCGTCCCACGGGGGATTGCCGGACAGTTTGAAGCCATGGTCGCAGGCGTCGGGGACCCCGTTCCCGTCCAGGTCGGGCTGAATGGGACGCGGGGGGATGCCGAATTCGGGAATGCCTGCGGACCAGGCGAGCCCCTCGTCAGCTACCCCTGGACACGCATCGGAGATGTCGCCGAGCCCGTCTCCATCCGAGTCGGCCTGGTCGGGGTTGTACGCGAACGGGGCGTTGTCGTTGTCGTTGCTCCACCCGTCACCGTCGGAGTCGGGATCGCAAGCGTCTCCCTCATCATCCTTATCCTTGTCCACGTTCGCCTGTGTTGGGTTGAAGTCCAGGGGGCAATTGTCGACAGCGTTCTTTACGCCGTCGTTGTCGAAATCGTCGTCTTCAGTCGGGTCGCAGGCTGTGCCGATGCCATTATGGTTAGCGTCTCCCTGGTCGGGGTTATATTTGCCGGGACAGTTGTCGGGGAGGTTTCCCCCTCCCGCTGCAAAATCGAGCACGCCATCCTCGTCGGCGTCGCCATCGCAGGCGTTGCCCTTGCTATCGCCGTCCGTGTCTAGCTGGCTCGGGTTAAACGTGAAGGGACAGTTGTCGAGGGGAACGTTCACTCCATCCCCATCTACGTCGGGGTCCTCCTCCTGGCCGTCGCAGTTGATGTCGCCGTTGCCCACCTCCACGGCCGCCCACGCGTTGCGCACCTGGCAGACCACGTCTGGGGAATAGGCGAGCGTGGCGAATAAGATGCTTAGCCCACGTGCGTCGACAAACCCGGCAGTCGGTGTCAAAGTGCCCATCGTCATATACGCGATCCAGCCCATGGCCGGTTTACCGATGCCGAAGACCTTCCACCCGGTGCCGGGGTGCGTGCCACCGTCGGCGAGCAGGAACTGGGCTTTACTCGGGATCCCGCTGTTTTTATGGACGCCGCCACTGTCCACCGAAGTGTTGACAAAGTCGGCCATCCGGTCAGGATCGCCGAACGGTGGGGTTGGGGGGCTGCTCAGGGTTGGGGGGTTGCTCATATCGCGGATGGCGCCTCCGCCGCCGACCCTGCCCTCCCCCAACGTCCAGTTCCCGTCGGCCAATGCGGCCATCGTGTCCGCATAGCTCTCGCCGAGCGCGCCGGCCTGGTTTGTGTTCCCAGGGCCACCGTGCAACCCGTAGTCCATAACGGCGTGCCCTAGCTCGTGCACCAGCACGTCGAAGCCGACAAAGCCGGCGCTGAACTGGACCAGGTCGCAGTCCATGGACCCGGGTACCCATTGCGCGCCGCCGGGGTTGGTAGCGCGGATGTAGAGCTCATACTGCGCATCGTCGTCATCGTAGGAGTGGATGCCAAAGGTGTCGTGATAGAAGACGTAGGCTTGCTTCGCGAAGCTCCAGAGGCCCATTGCCTCGGGGTCACTACCCGCGACCGCGTATAGCTCATCCTCATCGCCAATCTGGAAGTTTGGGCCCGGGGCGAAATCCCACCAGCAGTTCGTGTCCTGCGCTTTTGTGAAAAAGGCATTTTCCAGGTCGAGGTCATAGTTGTCTGTGTGGGACTTGGTCTGGCTGTAACTGAAGAGCACTTGGCCTCCGTGAGCGTCCACAAATGCCACCCGCCGGTCAGGGCCACCGAAGGCGGCCCGCCACGCGAGATGGGGTTCCGAACGTACAGACGTTTGACTCGGCAGCAGACTCTGATCGAAGACCACCAGACTCGTCTGGGCTAGGGCCGGGGCGCCGTGCAGATTCAGAGAGGCGCGGGCCGCGTTCTCGGCATCGCTTGGAGCGATTCGCGGGCGGGGATCCAGCGTGATGTCCGAGAGCAGGGCGCCGACGCTGCCGTACACCCTGTCACCGGCCACAATAACGATAATCTCGCCCCCGTAGATTGGTATGTCCCTGTAGGTCTGATAGAAGCTCACCACCTGATCGTCCGGTCCAGCAGTGCCGCGGACCGCGAGCGCCAGATCGGGGTTTGAGCTGGATGTGCCCTGGAGGATCTCATAACTGCGCAGGAACTCTCTAGTGCGGTCGACCTGAGTGAGCGGCTGTGCGATGTTCAGAGGATTTCGCCGGTCACGGCCCTGGCGAAAGAGATCGGGGGTGAATTGCCCGTAGAGTCCCTTGTGGGTCTGGAGGAAGTTCTTCGCGCGCTCCACGGAATTCGTACCGGCCACCTGGACATGGGTCTCCACGACGCGCGGGAAGCCGTTGCGAAAGTACACGTGCGTCGGGTGGTCAGAAGCGTCTCGCAGCCTCTGCAAGGCAGCCTCTTGAGGCTCGGGGCGCCCCTGAGTGGTGGTCGCCGGATCGGAAACCTCCGGGGCCACGAGGGGCGTGCATCCCATCACAACAAGCAGGCTCAGACTCAAGACGGAAAAGGAAAAGGTTGCACCAAGGCCTGACCGCCTCTCTCCTCGCCTATCCCCCGTCACCGTCGCGGTCGCGGACAGTCCCCTTCGAGGTTTCCGCATGAACATCCTATCCATGGTCTCGTCTCCATTGTCTGATCGGTTTTGCGCCGCTTCCCGCTGAGGATGCGTTGCCTTGTTGCTCGAGAGGATCCGCGCGATGGCTTGAGTTGCCAATCGGCCGCATAGTGACTCTCGCGACGCATCGGTCCAATCCTTGGTCGTCGTCTCGGCCTCACGCGGGCTTCCACGCCTTCTTGAGGCTCGGCACCGCGAGCATCACGCTGCGCACAACCTGGACCGCCGAGCCCTTCGTGAGCTGGTTTTGCAGCTTGATTTTCTTTAGGTACCCCTGCGGGGTGATTCCACAGATCAGCAAATGGGCGCGCTCGTTCTGAATCGGATATGCCTTCGTTCCATGCTGCTTCTTCACCGGCACAGCGAAGTAGAGGATTGATTTCAGCGTTGCCCCGGATGCCCGGAATTGATCCTTCAGTTTCACGGCGACGCTGGGGAGTTTCGATGCCTCCACCACCTGGTACACCTTGTAGTGGTCAAGCTTCTCGGGGAAAGCGCTCCCCGTTTCGACCTTCCGCGTCGGCACGAGGAGACCGTACCCCCTTCCGGTCCGGATCTCGAACTTGCCGAACTGGTTCTCCAAGCTAACCGCCCGCATCGGCTCGGCCGGCTGAACGCCCGGTACCAAGCCAGGTGAGCGTGCTTGTCGTACAAGGGTTCTCCATTCTTCGAAACAGGGTTAGCGAAGTAATCGAGGAGCCGCAGTCGCATTCTCAGCCGGCTGGTGTCGAATTGCCCCCGGACAAAAGATCTGCGGCCGCCTCCCGATCTTCCACGTCATAGACTTGGAAGTAGTCGAGTTTCAGTTCCTGTGCACTCATGGTCATCATCGTTCCTTTCTCATCTGGCCTTACCTCGTCGCTGCGATCGCCTCTCGTTCCGTGCCGTTCGATCGGAGGCCGGTTTGCGTTCGTAGTTACCGGCGGTTCGCCGGTATCCGCGAGATGTAGATCCACGATCCATAGGTCGTCGCAAAGGTCCGTGTACCCGCAGCGTTGCTGGCCATACCGCCGACACTCACCTCACTCACTGCACGAGCGAAGCTCCTTGACACGGACTCTAGGCGGAGGGACGACATCGGCATATCCCCCGAATGCGTTTGCACATCGCGTGTGCCTGGTAAGCCAGCCGGATTAGCCCGAACGTTCGCGCCGCCAGAGCCGCCGCGCGAATCCATACGCCCCAAGGCGCACATGCGGGATACAGTTGCCTTGTCCTTCAGCAGATTTGACCGGACCGTTTAGAGCTGCGGCCAGCTCCATCGACGCGCCATGGGATCTTCGAAACGTCCGCCCCTATTCAGGAGCGTGTTGTTCGCCTAGAGCGCTGCATTCATGCTGAGCTTGCGAACACTCGCGGCGTAAAGCTGATCGGGAACGTGCGGCAGCGCGAAGAGCACGTGATACCAGGCGTTCCGCCAAACGTGGGGCGGGAACGATTCCAGTTATCCGGGCGTGGTCGACCAGCTACTCTCCAGCGTCCGACGGCGGCGAAGACAGCCATCATCGAGGACGACCTCCGCCGAGCTAGCCCTCAACATCGGATTCACGGCGCAGCTTGCGCCCGCGATCAGGGCGTATCGGAGCGAGTGCCATGCACAGCAGCTCCCGCATCGCATTGCTCTTGGCCGCGGCGCTGCGGTGTTACCTGAGGAGGCGCATCGTCGTCGCCTCGGAGACGACCTCTCCGCGCGAATGCACGGCGAGGTTTTTGCTAGACCTACTTAACGTAGGTGGTGACCGTGTGCGGCGAGATCTCCAGGCGCTTTGCCACCTCGACGAACCCGGAGCTGACCGAGAAGTTCCACATGGTCATCCCGTCGCCCGGGTTCCACCCGCCGTTTCGCGGCTGCGCGCGCCCGACGCCGCGCGGCGCGCGCAGATCATCCCCAGCTTGCGCGACGCCGTCGACCCAGTAGCACGGCCGACTCGACCGGTGTCTCACGCCGTGGTCGACCGAACCACTGACGCCGACCGGTCCACCTTCTCGTGTGCCGGCCGTTCGGACGTCCGCTCCGAGTTCTCTTCGTGGCATCGCTGTCTCAAAAACTAGGGGTGGAGCAGATACTGGGGTCGACCGTGTTGCCATTGAGCATGTTTCCGGACCCGTTGTTGACGACCTGGAGCTGGGTCGTATTGTTAATCACCTTGTTCACCTTACCGAACACGGAGATCGACGTGGCGAAGTTATCGTGAATCGAATTGTTGTTCGAATTCCCGCCGAGTGCAATCGACCCCGTGGAGGTGGCGCTGCATGCGATGTTGTGATGGATCAGATTGTCGTGAGTACCGGGGTTCTTATCGTTGTCTCGATAGAGTTCACAGGTATCGATGTTGATCCCGCCCTCCGTCTGACCGTTCACCGCGTTGAACGCGACGATGCTGTTAGAGCTGGTACAGCCGAGATTGACGCCGATTCGGCCGCCCATGATCGCGTTCTCGAGAATCCTTGCCTTCGTCAAACCCTGGATGGCGACGTTAACGCCGATATCGCCATCGGCGAATCCGGCTGGGACGATAGTGAAACCACGAAGGGTTGCCCCGGAGCGGTGATCTGGAAGATGGGGGCACTTGCCGCCGCCTTGACCACCGTGGCGGTTGCTGTCGCCGTAGAGGTCACGTTTAACTGGTTCGTCACAATCACGACATTCTCAGTGAAAACGCCCGGGCAGACCTTGATGGCGTCGCCCGCGCTCGACGCGTTGACTGCCGCCTGGATAGAGGAGTACCCCGCGTTGCTGCAACTCGTGCCAGGCGACGGGGAGGCGGCATTGTTTTTCACCCAGCGGGTGGTCGTCGTCGCCGCCGCGGTAGGCGCCAGGCCGCACAGCAACAGCGCGGACGTTGCCGCCGCAATGAAGGCCAGACCACGTGGCTGTCTGGCGCCCCGTGCGTGAAGCTCGCGGCTCGGGAAATCAAAATCAAGCGATTTGGTCATGTCGATTCTCCTCGAAGTTCGGACCGCGCACCTGCGCGATCCCTTGCTGCGAACTCTAGGAGACCGGAGCACAACGGCATATCCCGGGAAAGCGTTTGCACATCCCGTTTTCCCGGTAACCGGGCTGGGCTAGACCGAAAGTGGTGCCGCGCTAAGGATGAGTGCGGGATCGACAGGCTTAGCGTTGTGCCGGTCGGAGACGGCTAGCGGACGATCCCGACCAAGCTACGCAAGGTCGGCGTACTGCGGCAACGGCGGTTCCCAGCTCAGCAAGAAAGTGGGTACGCACGGACCTTAGTCCCACT
>CAWBNB010000016.1:0-45000 GCA_963789885.1 uncultured beta proteobacterium
CAGCAGCTGTGACGCTCATACTCCGCGCCGCGGAGAATGATGCGAATCATCAAAGGCTTCGGCGGGTATTTCCGCACGTGCTCCCGTCTCTCCGGCGCACAAGCGGCCTTCCATAGGCGTCTCCGGGCCGGATTTCTCCATGCGGCGTTTTGCCGGTCCGGTTACGACTAGTGCGGTTCCAACTTATTAATGCTAACGCTGCGGATTCCAGCCAACCGATGGTGTCGGGTACCGAGCTTGCGGTGGCGATAGCGCAGGTAGCGGTAGACGCGACGGCGTCGGACGTTATGGTCCGGGTCGTCGGTGTTGGCCAGGGTGAGGCGCTTGAGGGCGCCGAAATGAGCCTCAATGAGATTCAGCCAGGAAGCCTCGGTCGGGGTCCACACCGGGTCGACGCGAAGCCGCTTGAGCAGCGCGAGGAAGCGCGGATTGTCGTGAAGGTGGTGCAAGTTATCCATGATCACGAAGAGCTTCTTGCCCGGATAGCAGCGGCGCAGCCGCTGGAAGACTTCGAACAGTTCGGGCAGACGTTTTCGCTTGCGAAACAGCCCATCGAGGCAGTCGGCGTGCACGTCGTAGAAGCCGAAGAACTGCTCGGTGCCCTTGAACCGGTGATAGGTAGCGCGCATGCGCTGAGGCGTATTGCGCCGGGCCCAGGCCACCCCGCCGATCGGCTTGATCTCCAGCGGCCCCATTCGTCGAAGCACACTACCGCGGCGCCCGGCGGGCGCCGCCGGTAGAGCCGGCGGATGCGTTTTTTTTACTGTCGAAATCCGGATCATGCGAGCGCTTCCAGGTGCGGATGCGCTGGGCGCTCAGGCCTTCGCGACGCAGTAGCCGCCGCACCCATTCGTCGGTCACCGGCGGCAGCAGCCGCTTGGCCCGACAGTACTCGGCGAGCTTCGGGACCGACCAGTTGGAGAAGGGCAGCCCGCGCTCCAGGGGACTGGACAGCGCCACATCGACCAACTCGCGTAGCTGCTCGCCCTTGAGAATCGGCGGTCGACCCTTCGGGTTGGGCACCTGCTCGAAGCTCGTAAAGCCGCTTTCGTTGAATCGGTGCACCCAGTCGTACGCCACGGTGAAGTGGCACCCCACCCGATCGGCCGCCTTCACGACGCTGTGCCCTTTGCGCACCTCTTCGATGACCCGATATCGCTGGTGCACTCGGGCCGAAAGCGACAGGTCCTTCAATTTGGCTGCCAGCACCCGCTGCTCGCCACGGCGCAGCCGGCGCAACTGCAAGGTCTCGGCCATCCCGCACCTCCTTCCGGAGGGTAGGATATCAGCGCTTAGGCCAATTAAGTTGGATACGCGTTAGGGAAATGGTGGTAAGAGCGAACCGTTGCGGCTAGGGTGATCTGAAGCGGAACGACTTGCGCTGCTTAGTCCAGAGCAGTGGTGCGCCGAGGCGCAGTTTCTCAACGGTGAGTTGCGGGGGCTGGCGGCCTTCGAGGATGGCCTCCACGATATCCGGTGCGAGAAATGCGCAGCGGAAGATCCGGCTGACATATCGCTCAGTCACGCGAAGCTCCTCGGCGATCGCCCGAAGTGAATCGACTTCGCCCGACACAAGCCGCTCGTACCAGGCATATCCTCGCGCGACGGCCTTGATCAAAGACTCGTCGCGCCGCGCGGGGCGCTCGTCGGCGACGCCTGGCGCCACGACAAGGCGGATCTCCGAACCGCTTCGCTGCAGCGTCGCCTCGATGCGAAGGTGAAGGAGATCCTCCTCGTCGTGTTCATGCGCACGCGCTTCCCGGGACCGGTTGCTGGCACCTTGCGTCGGCGGGGCACCCAGGAGGACGGCGCGCAAGCTCCGCCTCCAGAGCGTGACGTTGAGCCATTGCTCGGCCAAGGTGATCCTCGCCACAGTGGTGAGCAGAAACCCTCGCAGCTCCGAAGCGGGTGCCTTTGGCAAGTCCACCGCGAGGGCTCGCCCGGCAGCGGTCAATGTCTTCCTGATCGCTGCGCTGTCGTCGGATGCTGCCACCGCATCCAGCACCCCTCTGCCGGATGCGAGGAACGCGTAGAGGCGCCTTACGACGAGCGATTCCAGCTCGGCTGCAGGGACGCGCCTCACCCCTCCTGACCCGGTCGCCGATCGAAGGGTCGCCTGCGAGAAGTAGTAGCGGTAGCGCTTGCCACCTTTGGTGCAGTGCGAGGGCGTCAGGCGGTTTCCCCGGTCGTCGACGATCGCGCCTGCCAAGAGGCTGGGCTGTGCGGCTCTTGCCCCCGTGCGTTTGGCGACGGTGTTCTCCCGGAGTCGCGCCTGCACCTCCTCCCAAAGCGCCGTCGCGACGATCGCGGGATGCTCTCCCAAGTGGACCTCTCCCCGATGGGCGATCTCGCCGCGGTAGAGCCGGTTCTGCAGGATCTTGTACAGGGCACCGCGGGAGTAAGGGGCACCGCCACTTTTGTTGCCGGTCCGGCTCTCGCGGCGTTTACTTGTAATGCCCTTGGCTTTCAGCGCCAACTGAAGCTTTCGCACACAGCCGAGCTTCAGGTACTGCTCGAAGATCTCCCGAACGATGTCGGCCTCTCGGGCATTTGCGACGAGCTTGCGATTACCGAGAACTCCTTGTGCTTGACCTTGCCCTTGCCACAAACATGACCGGCAATCGGCACGTTGTAGGGCGGGTCGCTGACGACGAGCTGTGCGCGCTCGTCCCGCATGAGGGCCTGATAGCTGTCAGGGCTGAGGGCGTCGCCGCAGAGGAGGCGGTGGTGCCCGAGCTGCCAGAGGTCCCCCGGTTGCGAGATCACTTCCGCGCGGATGTCCTTCTCCTGAAGGTCGTCGGGATCGCTCCCGGCGGGGGTCTCCGTGTCGAACATGAGGTCGATCTCGGCGGTCGAAAATCCGATCGCCTCAACCTCAAACTCCTCGCGAATGAGGATTTCCAACTCGGACTTGAGCAGGGTCTCGTCCCACCCGGAAAGCTGGGCGATCTTGTTGTCGGCGATCACATACGCCCGCTTCTTGACCTCGGACAGGCCGCTCAACACCCGGGTGGGGATCTGCGCAAGCCCGAGTTCCTTTGCTGCCTGGACACGGCCGTGGCCGCACAAAATCGCACCCGCCTCGTCGACAAGCACCGGGACCGTGAAGCCAAAGGTCTGGATGCTGGCTTTGAGCTTTGCGAGCTGTTTGTCCGAGTGCGTCCGGGGGTTCCCGGGCCAAGGTTTGAGGTCACCGGGTGGCCGCTCGACGATTTGACCGATCTTTGAACTTAGCCCGTTTCAGTGGACGCCAACGGTGAGGGCGTAGAGTTTTCCACGGCCGGGCGCGTGCGGCGCCTCACACGCACGCGCACGTGCCCGGCGGTGGGAAACTCGGACCATCGTCAGGCCGCCTCCTTCGCCGCGAAGCGGCGCTCGAATTCGCGCGGCGACACGTAGCCGAGGGAAGAGTGACGGCGACGCGGATTGTAAAAGGTCTCGACGTAGGAGAAGACCTCCGAGCGCGCCTGGATGCGCGTAGCGTAGCGCCGCCCGTTCACCCGTTCTACCTTCAGCGTCTTGAACCAGCTCTCCATCGGCGCATTGTCGTAGCAATCGCCCTTGCGGCTCATCGAGCAGACCATCCCGTACTGCTTGAGCAGCTTCTGGTAGTCGTGAGTGCAATACACCGAGCCGCGGTCGCTATGGTGAACCAGACCGCGCGGCGGCCGACGCTGGAAGTAGGCCATCCCCAGGGCCGCAATGGCGAGATGCCGGTCGTTTCGCTCACTCATCGCCCAGCCGACGATGAGTCGCGAGTACAGGTCGAGCACGCAGGCGAGGTACAGCCAGCCCGCGTCGGTCCAGATATAGGTCACGTCGGTGAGCCACACCTGGTCGGGCCGCTCGGCCACGAAGTTCTGCTCGAGCCGATTGGGCGCCACCGGCAGCTTGTGCCGCGAGTCGGTGGTGGCGCGAAACTTCCGTCTATGCCGCGCCGCGATCCCGTGCTTGTTCATCAGACGCCGAACCCGGTTCAAACTCACCACGTTGCCCTGTTCGCGCAGCTCCTCGTGCACCCGCGGGCTGCCATAGTTGCCGTCGCTGGCCAAGTGGATGGCGCGGATCTCGCCGAGCAGACGCGCGTTCTCCCGCTCCCGTGGCGAGGGCCCACGTCCACGCCAGGCGTGGTAGCCGCTACGCGACACCTCGAGCAGCTCGCACATGCTCGGCACCGGGTAGCGCGCTCGATGCGCATCGATAAAGGCATACCTCACAGCGCATCCTTCGCGAAGTATGCCGCCGCCTTTCGCAGGATCTCGCGCTCCATCTTCAGCCGCGCGTTCTCCGCCCGCAGCCGCGAAACCTCCGCCTCCAGATCGCTCACCGGATGCCCCGCCGGCCCCTGCACGACCTTGCCCGCGCGCGCCGCGCGCACCCAGTTGGCCAGGCTCTTGGCCGGTAAATCCAGTCGCCGCGCCGCCTCCATCAGGCCCACCTTCTCGTCCAACACCAACTTCACGGCCTCGGCCCGGAACTCAGCCGTGTACCGCCGTTTCGGAATCCTTTGCATCTGACACCTCCATTTGCGATCGTAAAAACCTCAAACGTTGGTGTCCACTTTTTCGGGCGAAGTCCACTGTACGACAACACGGCGGCGGTGGCTGATGCCCAAGCCGGTTCGGGCTTCGCCGCACTCGTCGAGGCCTACGGCAAGCGCTTGCTGTTCGACACCGGAGGCGACGCGAAGATCCTTCGCGAGAACGTCGCTTCTCTCACGCAAGTGGTGTCTACTTGAGTTGCAGGCTAGGCAATTGTGGCGCGGTGGTGCAATATTGTGTGCGCGGCCGTCTGCACGATCCGATCCGATCACTCGACGGCAGCCCTTGGTGTTAGCTGGCATAGGCGAGATGGCAAGCCGACGATTGCGCGATCTGATTGTCGTTCTGCCGGGCATCACCGGTAGCGTGCTCAGCAAAGGTGACGAACCCCTTTGGGCTCCGACTGCGCAAGCGGCCTGGAATGTGCTTGCCAATTTCCAGGCTCCCTTGGACGACTTGCGGCTCGGCGAGGACGATCCGGCCGTCGACATGCTCGCCGACGGCATTCGCGCGACCGCGTTGATGCCGGACGTGCAGTTTGTGCCCGGGCTGGTCAAGATCGACGGGTATTCGAAGACTTGCCGCGCCATCAAGGATCATTTCAAGGTGGAGGTCGGCAGCCTCGACGGCGAAATGCCCGCCAACTTCTACGAGTTTCCCTACGACTGGCGGCGCGACAACCGGGTCGCGGCGCGACAGCTCAAGCGACTGATCGACCGCCAGCTGCCCGTCTGGCGCACGATCGAGAAAGATGCCAAGGTCATTCTGATCGCCCACAGCATGGGAGGACTGGTCGCCCGCTACTACCTCGAGGTGCTTCCGGGCGACGCATGGCGCGACTGCAAGGCGCTGATCACGTTCGGTACGCCATACCGGGGCTCACTCAACGCGCTCGACTTTCTCGCTAACGGCTACAAGAAGGCGTTCGTCGATCTGACTGCGGTCATGCGGTCGTTCACGTCGATCTACCAGCTCCTGCCGATCTACAAGGCGCTGAGGACCGACAAGGGCCTCCAGCGGGTGGCGGAGGCGACGAACGTCCCCAATGTGGACCCGCAGAAGGCCGCCGCGGCGCTCGCCTTCCATCGGGAGATCGAGGCCGCGGTCAACAAGCATCGTGAGGATGCCGACTACAAGGCCAAGGGCTACAAGATAATCCCGATCGTCGGTACCAGGCAGCCCACCCTCCAGTCGGCAGACCTAGCTGAAGGGGTCGTGACGATGAGCCGGTCGCTGCCCCCAGGTATCGACAAGTTCCTGGAAGACGGCGACGGCACCGTGCCGCGCGCATCCGCGATACCGATCGAACTCTCCGCCGAATATCGCGACACCTATGTTCCGGAGCGACACGGGTCGCTGCAGCACAATGACGCGGTGCTCAGTGATCTGCGTGGCCGCGTCGAGCAGATGCAAGTGAGCGGGCTCGGGGAGATCCGCGGTCCCGCGCCCAAACCCGAGGCGGCGACGGCGCCAGCGATCGCGTTGGACCTCGACGATCTGTACCTACCACGAGAGAGCGTGACGCTTTCAGCGCGCATCCTCGATGCCGATCCGGACCATCCGCCCGGTGGCCTGGAGGCCCGCATCAAACCCGTGTACGGTGCAGGCGAGATCACCGTCCGCGAGTTCGACAAGAGCGACGGCGTCTGGACGTTGCGGCTCGATGACCTTGCGCCGGCCTTGTACCGCGTCGAGGTTCGAGCCATCAGGACCGAAACACGCGTACCACCTGCGGTGCACGATTTGTTCATGATCGCCTGTTGACGACCGGTGGAGCGACCCGTCAATGAAGTTGCCGCCCTGGTCGCGCATCGAGAAGGCGACACTCGCCAAGTACGCGACCGCCGAAGCAACCCGGTGGCTTCCGCTTGACGTTGCGCGTTTTGACCTGGGTGCGACACCGGAAGGCCGGCGCAAGCTCGTGCAAGCCATTTATGAGGCGCTGGCCGACAAGAAGATCCGCTACGCACTCGAGGAATACCACCCGGCCGAAAAACTGCAACCCATCCGCACGCCGCCGGCAATCCTCGAAGCGCCGCGCGAAGGAACCTGCCTCGACCTCGCGTTGCTCTTCTGCGGACTCTGCCTGGGATTCGAGCTGCTGCCGATTCTGATCGTCGTCGAGGGCCACGCCCTGGCGGCGGTCTGCCTGACGCACGGGCTGCGCGACTGGGATGGGATCAGACCGGGGCGGTCGCTGATGATCGACGGCCCGCTCACCGAGACCGGCGAGCTGCAGAAGCTGTTCGCCGACGGCTCGTGGATCCCGGTCGAGTGCACCGGCTTTGCATTCAGCACGACGCTCGCGGCGACCGGCCCGTCGGCTATGCCGGAGCAGATCGGTCGCGTCGATGGTCTGCTTTCGTTCGAACGCGCGGTCGCAGCCGGGCGTGAGCAGCTCTCACTTGCGGCGCGGCCGTTCAGTTTCGCTATCGATATCGCGATCGCACACAACGTGTGGCGGATCGAGCCTTTTCCGCTCGAACTTCCATCCGACGTGTTCCAGCAGTTTGCCCAGGCGCCCGCTCCGCTGGCGCGGCACATCCGTACCGCGGATTTCGAAACCTTAGTTGCGGAACGCACCAGGGCGTTCGTGGGCCGGGAATTCATCTTCAAGGCGATCGACGATCACCTGAAGGACCAGGCGAAGTTCCCCTCGGGGTACATCGTCGTGATCGGCGAGCCGGGCATCGGCAAGACTGCCTTGCTGGCGCAACTCGTGAAGCTGCGTGGCTGTGTCCACTACTTTAACGTCGCGCAGAGCAACCGGCGCTCCACCGAGGATTTCCTGCGCAACGTCTGTGCCCAGCTCATCGTCCGCTACGGGCTCGCGCACCGCGTCCTTCCGGAAGAGGCCACTGCCAACAGCGCCTTTCTCGAGACTCTGCTCGCGGAGGCGGCAGCCAAGGCGGCACCGGAGCCGGTCATGGTGGTCGTCGATGCCCTCGATGAAGCCGACGACGCGCGACTGCCGGTCGACGCCAACCACCTCTACCTGCCCCGGTCTCTTCCGGCGCGCGTGTGTTTTGTGGTCAGCTCCCGGCCCAAGGTGCGGTACCGACTGGTGGTTGATCGTCGCAACGACATCTGGATCCGCGACAACGATCCGCGCAACGAAAGCGACGTCCGCGAGTACGTGCACAAGTTCCTGCTGACCTACGCCAGGGAGATGGTGCAGACGGTGAAGGACTGGGCGGGCGACGAGGCGACCTTCACGCAGGCCGTCACGGATCTGAGCCAGGGCAACTTCATGTACCTCGTCTATGTGCTGCCAGCCATCCGCGACGGACACATGACGCGGCACGACGTGAGCGACATCCGCAAGCTGCCGCGCGGCCTGAATGCCTACTACCAGTGGCACTGGGCAAAGATGAAGGCGCGCGACCCCGATCGCTTCGAGCGCTATTACGAACCGGTGGTGTGCATGCTCGCGACCGTCAAGGAAGCCGTCTCGATTGCTCGGGTCCAGCAATGGCTCAAGCTATCGCCCCTGCGCATCAAGGAGGTGATCGACGCTTGGTATGAATTTCTGAACGAGGAGCCTTCGCCCGAAGGCCCCCTGTACCGCGTGTATCACGCAAGCTTCCAAGATTTCCTCAGAGAGGAAGTCGGCCTCGGCAGGTATCACGAAATCGTGGTCGACACAGCGCTCGCCAAGATTCCAGGCTTCAGCGCGGAAGGACTCCGCGACGGATCCTGAGTCGAATCCTGTCGATGCCGTCGACGACTACGAGTTTCGTCGACTCGTGGAGCACCTTGCGGACGTCGGACGCGCCGGCGATCTGCATCGGTTACTGGCGCTCGAAACCACGCGTGGTCGCAACGCGTGGTATGCGAGGAAGGAGTCGCTCGGCGATATCGCCGGCTATGCGGCTGACATCGCGATCGCGCGCGATGTCGCGCTTGCCCAAACGCGCTGTGCATCGACCACATCGTCTTCGACTGCGGCGAAACCGTTTCGCTACGGACTCATCGAGGCAACGCTTGCCAGCCTTGCAAGCGCCGTGGATCCGACGTTGGCAGGTCTGGCGGCTGCAGATGGCCTCTGGTCGGTGCCGCAGGCGCTCGCCTACGCGCGCGCAGCGCCGGATCCATATCAACGGGGTGAATGCCTCGCGAGCATCGCGCGCGCGCGGCCGGAGGTCGATCAGATCGAACTTCTCGAAGAAGCGTTGGACGCGATACGGCGCTCGACCCGTCTCGCGGTCCCCTGGTACCTCGAGTCGTTCACAAGGCAATTGCCAGAGCCCGTGTTGCGAGACCTGCTCGACGGTTTGCCGTACGACGATACGCAGCGGACCGATCCGTCCGAGTGGCACCAGTGGAGCCAAGTGCGCGCAGCGGCCGCAATCCGGCTGGGCGAACTACAGCACCTCGACGAGGCCGTGGATCTTGCGCTCTCTCTGCCGCCGGGTTTTGAAGGTCGTCATCCGCTCGCGACCGCGCTGCGGGGCGTGGCGCCTCACCTCACCGAGCCGCTGTTGCGCCAAGCACTCGCACATGGAGGCTCCTATGCCCGTGCGGGGCTGCTCCCGCACCTGGCTCGCTTGGGGTATTGGGAAGAGGCAATCGTCGGCGCCGACCAGCTTTCAGAGGAGGACCTCCTTTCTCTCCCTCATCGCGCCGAGTGCCTTGCCAACATCGCCCGGTTCGCTCCCGTCTCCGAGCGACAAAGCATTCTTACGCGCGCGTTGGCGGCGGCCCGCCGCTTTGCCATCGACAAACGCCATATCGGCCTCCGCGCCAACGCGTTTGCCCCGCTTCTGCCGGTGCTGAACGGCGATCAGCGCGAGCTGGTACTGAGAGAAGCAGTCGATCGACTGAAAGACGACGCCCAAAGCTCGCAGGCGTACGTTGAAACTCTGCTTTACGTTGCGCGCGACCTGCCCGACATTGATCGCGCAGAGTTTCTCGGGCAGGTCGTTGCTCTGGCGCGAAGCCCAAGCGCGTGGGGAATGTCTCCTCACATGTGGGATACCTTTGTGACCGAAATGCTGATCCCGATCTGGCCCGGCTCGGCTTCGTCTGCGGGCTTCGCCTTGGCAAGGGAGGTTGGCGCGGGCGCAAAGCGGCGCGCGGCGTTGCTGACCGTTGCCGCACGCGTTACGCCATCGGAGAGGCGTGCTGTGCTTCTCGAACTGATCGACGAGGCTCGGCGGGTCGGCGACGCTGGCAAGCGGGCGCTCGCCCTGCTCAGGCTCGCGCCATTCGTTCCGGGAAGTCGGCAGCCGTTGCTCCTTGCGGAGGTGCGTGAGCTCGTGACGCTCACGGAGGATCCCGCGGACCGCAGCGCGACTGCAGCCGCCCTGGCCCTGCAGTTGCCACACGCCGATCGCTTGGCGCTATTTGCCACGGCGCTCGAGGCCGCAGCGGATGCCTCGACACACCAGCTCCGCGCGGACTTGGTAGCAACGCTGGCGCAAGCTCTGCCGGTCGAATTGTTCGAAAAGGCCCGCGCAATCCTTGCGCGGATCTCGCCGGAGAGATATCGCGCGCGCGCCCTGATCGCACTGATTGTGCGTGCACCGGCCGCCGAGGCGGTCGACATTGCGAACGACGCATTGCAGGCCCTTCGGGAAGTCGGTGACGAGAAGGAGCGGGGCGAGCTACTTGCACTTCTTGCCCCAGGCTTGCCCGATGGGCATCTGCCAGGGGCATTCGAGATCGCGTCGGCGATTTCGTCCGCGGGCCCGCGTGCGCAAGCGCTCGGCGCTCTGCTTTCGCGCGCACGTGGCGACGGACGAATCGCCGACGCATTGCTCGCTGCAATTCGCGAGAGCCAGCGGCCCGCGCCACGCTCGCCGCCGTTCCCGGCCCTGCGCAACGCTCCGCGCGTTGAGGATTTCGCCACCCGGCGAAGTCTCAACGCACGGATCGCTCACCTGCAGGCAGCCCAAGGCACGCCGCTCGATCAACTTGCCGGGCTGCTAACTTCCGCGGCGCACCTCGCGCACAAACGCCGGCACGCCGCCGCACGCATCCTGCTGCGGGATGCCCGCAGAGCCCATTACGTCGACGAGCGAGTGCAAGCCCTGTGCCTGGTCAGTACGTATCTAGCATCACGTGGCAAACGGCGAATCCTGGCGGAGGCACTGGCGCTGGCACAACGGGCGGGCGACCCGGCCAGCAAGGCGTTTGCGCTGGCTTATCTAAGTTGGTACCAGGAGGAATCGGGCCTGTCCGAAACCATGCAACGTGCGATCGAGGCAGTCGCACTCGTCGAATCTGAGGAATTCCGGGCGGAGTTGCTGGCGATTCTGGCGGGACGCGTCCCGACGCAATTGATCGAGCGTTTTCTTGCCGAGACAGGGCGCCTGGGCGGGGAACTCGATCGCGTCCACGCGTGGGCCGGGCTGACGTCCCGCCTGGACGAAGCGCAGAAGCAAAGCCTGTTGTCGGAGGCACTTGCCCTCCGCGAGGCGCCCGCGCAGGCGGCTGCACTGACAGCGCTCTTGCCTGGATTGCCCCAGGGAGCCAAGGGTGCAGTGCTCGAAAAGATCCTCGATTCGCTGCACGAATTGTCCGATCGAAAGGACTACCTGAACCTCTTCGAGGCGCTCGAACCGCATCTGTTGAACGCAGCGGGTACGCTGCGCGACCGCGCGTTGCACGAGACGATCGACAGGCTTTCTGGCCAGCCGCGCAAGGAATGGCTCGAAAATGTCGTAAAGACCATTCCTCTTTTGCACGCGCAGGGTGATTGGCCGGCAACGGACGAATTCGCTGCGTCCCTGAACGATGTGGGCCGGTGGTGGCCATGAAGTGCGGCGCCGGAGATGTCCGACCAGCGCACTTGTGTGATGGTTGGCGCGCGTGAGCATGATAGATGAATGGAGAGGTTGGCCATGCCTCGCACACGATCCCAAGTCAGCGAGTAGCGGACCACTTTTGCGCCGAAGCGACACGAGGTGGGGACGTCGTTTTGGGGATCTGTCGCGAGATCCGGATCTCGGATGGGAGGCCTTACAACTGGCGCAAGAAGTACCTCTGCATTCTGGTTGAGGCAACCCCGCCTTCAGACATGCGGTCTTGGTGACGCCTCGGACGCCTCGTCTCTAAGCCATCTCGAGCCAAGGGACGTGAAGAGCGTCATTGGCAGGTGGCGCGAGTTCCTCAACGAGGACCCCGGCAGCAGACCGCCGCTCTACCGCGTCTACCACCTGAGCTTCGCCTAGTTTCTCGACGACGAGGAGAACCTTCGCTGCTACCACGACCAGATCGCCGAGGCAGCGCTGGCGAAGATACCGGGTCAAACTGGGGAAATTTCAACCGGCGAATCTGGGGAGTATCGGACCGGTGGTGACACCTGTCTCGGTCGTGCAGTTGCTCGAGTGGACGGGGCGCTTCTGGGAGCGGCAGGACTGGGACGCCGGGGCGCTCGATCCGATGGCCGTCAAGGACGTGCTGACCGCTTGGCGTGAGTGCCTGAACGAGGAGCCGCGGGGCGGCGAGACGCGCTACGGCCTCTATCACGCCAGCTTCCAGGACTTCCTCGCGGAGGAAGTCGGTCTCGTCACCTATCACGAGACGATCGGCGAGACCGAGCTCGCAAAGATCCCGGGCTTCGTGCACGACGCCTGAGCGCCTGCCGCCGTCCGCGGCTCACGGCCACCAGCGGGCCGTCTGCTGGATCGCTGCCGCGATGTCGTCGACCGCGGAGCGACCCCCGATCGCGAAGATGACCGGCGCCGTGTACTGGATCTCGGTGAGCACGTTCCTCCGCGGCAGGGTGGCCAGGCCGCCGGGCGGGTTGCGCAGGACTCGGTAGGCGGCCTCGGGGGGCATGGCGGCGAGCGCCGACGTGATGCTCGTCCAGAGGTCGTAGCCGTCGTGGTCGCGAGCCTCGGGGAGCGCTTCCGCCAGCGCGGCCGAGCGGTCCGGCTCCGGAAGCGCGAGCGCGAGCGTGGCCAGGCTGTTCTTCAGGGCTTCGCCGCGTGCCGCCGCGAGGGCTTCGCGGAGGAGCCTGCTCCGGTGCGGCTCGCGGTAGCACGCAGCCACTGTCGCCAATGCGCTCGCCTTCGCATCGCGGCGCGTCAGTCGCCGCACGGACTTCACCACCTCGCGCGCGAGCTCGTGACCTTCCTCAGCTCCGAGGTGAGCGGCCACGATCGCCAGTGCGTTGACGGGCATGCCCTGCGCGATGCTCCCCAAGCGGCGGCGTGCCTCCGTGTGCCGTTCCACCAGCGCCCAGGCCGCGTGGGACGCTTCTTCGAGCGCTCGCTCGCGCTCGGCGTCGGGAAGGTGTGAGGCGATCAGCGCGAGGGCGACTGCCCGTTCGGTCTGGTCGTCGATCGCACGGGAGGCGAGCAGCGAGTCGGCGAGGACCCGGCGCGGGTCGGGCGCGTCGGATGAGGCCGGCGGCTGCGCGTGCGGCCCGACGTTGACCGCGAGCGCCCTGAGCGCCGAGGCGCGGTAAGCAGGGTCGTCGATCGCCGCGGCGAGGCCCACGGCCCGCTCCCACACCGCGCGCACCTCGGGCGAGTCGGCGTAGTCGAGGCTCGGCGCCAGCAGAGCGAGGCCCCACAACGATGTCGATCCGTCTTCCTGAGCCAGGTCGAGCGCGGCGTCGAGCACCGAGGCTCGCTGAGCGCCCCCGACCTGGCCGGCCAGGGCGATCAGGATGTCCCGTGCTTTCGGCGTGTGGCGGACGGCACGCGCCGCCGTGACCGCCTTCGCCACCTGGGCGTTCGTGCGGGAGCGAAGCAGGTAGGGCGAGAGCGCGGCAAGAGCCTCGCGCCGGTCGTCGTCGTCCCGGACCGTCTGGACGATGCGGAGCGCCTCGCGGAGCAGGTCGGCCGGAAGGCGCGGGGCGAGCTGCTCGAGGCTCAAGGGCTGGAGGATCGGGCCGATCTCCCGAAAGGCGGCGAACGCTTCGGCCAGCAGCGCGTCCCGGTCTCGATCGTCGGCGTGATCCGTGAGCTCGGCGAGCGCGTCCACCCGCTCGCTGCCGTCGTACGTTGCCCGTGCGGCTGCCAGGACGAGCGCCAGGAGGCGCGTTCCGGCCGGCCGGGGGAGCTCCCGAGCGCGTTGGGCAAGCGATACGAGGCGGAAGGTGAAGATGTGGCCGGTTGCCAGCGACTCCGCCGCCTCGAGCGCTTCGTCGACGAGCCGGTCCCGCTCCTCGGCGACGTCGACGTGCGCGGCCGCTTGCAGCAGTACGACGGCGCGCTCGTCCGGGTCCTTCTCGTGCCGCGCTGCGTCGATCGCCGCCTCCAGCAGCCGCTTCCGGTCGGACGGAGCGGCCTCCGCGACCATGCCGACGAGCTGGTCCGGGCTCTTCCACGCGAGCGCGGCCTCGGCCGCCTCCCGGAGCAGCTGCGTCCGCTCCTCGGGCGGCAGACGGGGTGCGAGCTCGACCAGAACTGAGGCCCGTCGCCGGGTGAACGAGATCTGCCGAGCCGCCGCGAGCACGCGACCCAGCAGCTCGACGTCCGCGGCCTGCGCGATGACGGGCAGCACACCGTCGCGGACGAGCTCGTCAGAGCTGCGCGACGCCAGCTCGAAGAGACGCCGCGCCTGCGCGGGGGTGAGGTGGCTCGCGACGGCGCCGACCGCGTCGACGACCCTGTACGCGCTGTCAGGCTTGCGATCGGCCTCCTCGAGCAGGTCGATCAGCAGCTCGACGATTCTGGTCACCTCGGCGGGACCGGCGTGGGGAACGAGCGAGGCGAGCAGCTCTGACTGCTCCGCGAGCGCGATCTCCGGCTCGCTCGCCTCGATTTCCCGGACGAGCTCGTCGAACGTGCCCAGACGCTCGGTCTCGTCGAGAGCGGGGAGCAGCCGGATCAACGCCTCTGCGCGCTGGATCGGGTCGGTCGTGCGCCGGGCGTAGATCAGCGCGTCGGTCGTGGTCAGCAGGTCGTTCCGCACCAGCGCGCCCAGGAGCGCCGGCGGCACCGTGGCGGCGAGCGAGTTAAGGCTCGTCAGCAGCAACGCGTACAGGTACTCGTCGCCGAGCCGCGGGGAGACCGTCGCGCCCACGTCGGGATCCAGCGGCAGCTCCTGAACAGCGCGCAGCGCGGCGGCGACGTCGAGTGCGTACGTCCCCACCTCGCGCGCGCCCAGCTTGGCTTCGTACCAGGCATTGCGGCCGTCGGCGGTCTCGAGCGTCAGCAACCGGCGCAGCCCGTTCAGGCGACCGGCTTCCGCAAGGTGAGCCACCAGGTTCCGCAGCTCGTACGCCGTCAGCTCCCGCACCGGATTGCCTGCGCTGGGCACGGGCGAGAGATGTCCTACCGCTTTCGGCATCCGGCGTCAGCCCTGTCGATGACGACGATGGGATCGGACATGCTTCCGCCGCCCGAACGGCGTCTCGGCGAGTATATGCAGCATAAAGGGCCTGTCGCCTGTCCTTGGTGGCCAACGGCTCGTGCGCAGGTCGCGCAAGCCTTGCTGTGCGCAGCTCCGGTGGGCTCGCCTCTCGAGCGGCCCCCGGGCGGGGCCCGGCACGGTGGCGGCCGGGAGGCCTGCACTGCGGCGGCTTTCCCATCGGTCGATCGAGGCAGCGGACGTCGCGGCCTGCGGGCGTGTTGCGTTCGATGCACACCGCGTCATCGCGGAGTTGAACAACTTTCCGCCCGAGCACCCGAGCATCGAATTCTCGCTCGGGCTGATCGGGGCCAAACTGAAGGATCCGAGGGCACGCGGCTGGCTTGCGGAGCGCGATGGCGAAGTCGTCGGCAGCGTCTTCCTCAACGATTTCGCGCCGCGCCAAGGCCTCCTGTGGTCCGCAAATATTCGATCGGCGTGGCTCCGACGATGTCGATGTCTCGGCAATCCGCTCTGGCATGATCGGGGAGTGATTGCGCTGCTCGAGGTTGCCGGTCAACTGCTGGCGGACGTGGTGCGGCTCGCCATCGTTGCACTCAGACCCACGCGGATCGTCGCCGCTGAGAACTTGTTCCTGCGCCGGCAACTCGCCATGTAACGTGGACGCGGCGTGAAGCCGCGCCGCCCGGACGTGACGACCCGCATGAGTCTTGCCCTGCTATCCAGGCTCTTCGACTTGGCGGACTTCGTTAGTCGTAGTACGCCCCGAAACACTCATCCGCTGGCATCGGGCGGGCTTTCGGGTGCTGTGGCGCTTGAAGTCCCGGCCAGGACGTCCGGCAATCTCGGTCGAACTGCGCCAGCCCATCCGACGCATGGCCGGCCGAGAATGCGCTCTGGGGCGAGGAGCGCATCGCTAACGAGCTGCTGCTCAAGCTCGGGCTTAGGGTCTCGCCGCGGACGGTCAGGAAGTACATGCTCAAACGGCCACCCGGCCGGCCGCGCGGCGATCAGCGCTGGTCGACGTTTCTACGCAATCACGCTCACGAGTACTCAGTCGCCCTGGGATCGCATGATCGGGTATTTGCGTAGCACACCGCTCTTGGTACGTATGGTCGACGGCAATTATCTTGGCCGGTTGACGGGGCGCGGGAAGATCGGTTTGGTTGTCCCCATTTCCCTGCTTTGCGTCGGAAATTCCCTGTTCGGTTCGCCTATGTCGGAGCGCCGGCGCGAAGAAAGGCCAACCCGTGCGAGGCGGACGCGCGGCCCCGAAAGCCGCGCGCGTAAATTCCCTGCAAATATCGCTGTTAGCAGGGAGTTTGCGCTAGAGAGGGGTTCGCTGGAGACTTCGTGCTCCGCCAGACCCCCTAGGGTCAGATGGATAGCTGGCAGCAGGAAGCCGACCGCGTGTTGCGGCTCGTCCGCGGCGACCGCACTTGACCGCAATCCCGCTGCCGCCGCGCGGCACGGTCGTCTGCGTCGACGACGCGCGCGACGGCCGGCCGTACCTCGTGCGGCTCGCGACAGTCACCGAGCGCCGGCTCACCGGCCGGTGGGTGTTCGGCGGGCGCAGCATTCACGCGCCGCTCTGGATCGTCTACGTGTCGCACGTCCGCACCGAGGACGGCCGCGAGCACCGGTTACTCCAGCCGGGTCACTACGCCGGCATCATCGATGGATCGGCCGGCTCCCCGAGGAGCTTGCGGAGGTCTACGACCCGTGGCTCCTGCCGCGCCCTGCGCCCGCCCGCGGCGAGCACCGCGCGAGGCTGCGCGCGTGGCGGCACCGCCCCGGCCGGCGGGAGCGGCGGGACCGGAGCCCGCCCTCGGCACGCGTCGACGAGTAGCGCACGACCCGCAGCAACCCGAGCCCCGCCGCGTGCGGGGCTTTTTTGTTACCGCGCAGCAACGGCCCTCCGCAACGGGGGATCGTTCTACCGCGCCTTCGCTTCAAGACATTGCTGCTGATCGTGTCGGTGGAGTTGACAGCAAGCTGAAGCACCGTCGTGGATCGGCGACAGTGCTGCAACAGCGTGATGATTCGTATGGGTAGTCGTTACCTTGGTACGGAAAACCTGCGGCAGGTTTTTCCGCCATCAGGTCAGTGAGTTAGAGGCAACCTGCGGCAGGTTCTTATGAACCAGAAATGAGCCGTCCGCGGGCAGCGCGACGACGCTCGTTCATTCTGGAACTGGGGATCTCCACGGATAGCGGGTCGCAATCCGGGCATACCCCAAGGGCCCGCGCTCGCCTTGGACTCCCCGGTTCCCCGGGGCCGGGGGCGGGGGATGTAACAGGTTCTTGATCGGGTCGCCGAATCGGTAGATGATTGCCTTGTTCCCCGATGAGCCGAGGAGGCCCCGTGCGCACTTTTTCCCAACGGAGTTCGATTGCCGCGTTTGCCTTCGTTTGTGCCCTGGGCGTGAGCGTGCCGGCGCACGCCGCCTTCGTCGCCCGGATATGCAACGACATCCAGTGCATGGGCGGTGACGACTTCATCGTCCAGGACAACGCCGCCGGCGACACGGTCCCGATGCAGGGAGTGATCAGCTTCGCGGCGGCGTCGGCGTTCGGCTACACGGTCCTAGTCAATACGTCGCAGAGCAAGCCGGTGATCGGCAGCGCAACCTCACCGCAACTCGACCTGTCGTTCGTGGTGACCAGCGGGGCGGCCGGCGGAAACAACCTCTTCCTCTACGCCTCGGACACTAATTTCACCAGCAGCAGCCCGTTCTTCTCGCTCGCCGTCGGGGGCACGAACTCCGGCGCCAGCGGGACCGTCACGAGTCGCGCCTGGGGCGGCACGAGCAACACGGAGTTCCAGTTCTCGTCTGCGAACCTGCTCGGCGCCCTCGGTCCCCTCACGGGCAACATGTACTCGGCGGCCACGTTGGGCTCGTTCGCGGCCACGGCGAACCCGTTCTCGCTGACGATCGGCACGCAAGTTTCACGCGCGACGGCCGGAACGAGCACCGGTGACCTGAACCTGCAGATTTCCGTGGTTCCCGTGCCGGGCGCCTGGGCGTTGATGCTGCTGGGACTGGCGGTGATCGGCTTCGTCGGCCGCCGACACCTCAGGACCTAGCCGAAGAGGCGAGGACGACAGGCCCGCTTCGGCGGGCCTTGTTGTTGTGCGCCCAGCATGGGCGCGATCTTGGAGGTGCAAGTCCTCCCACGAGTAGACCACTGCGAGTGAAGCGAAGCGCAACTGCGCGAGGGTGACTGAGCGTGGGAAGGAAGCGTGGAGCGAAACCGCGAGCCGAGGTACACGAACCGGATCTGAGGCGATGCCGAGCAGGGCGAGCGGGCAATGTACCGCGAAGCTGTAGTGGTCAAGGCTCAGGCGGCGTAAATCCGGCGGCTGTGCGGGGAAGGATCGCGTTCTTACCTGGGGAGATCTCGCCTTGTGCCTGAAAGGGTGACGGGGACGACCCGGAGCGAGAAGTCAGCAGAGGCCGTAGTAGTCGCGAGACGAAGGGCCGAAGGAATGGGAGGGGAGGCCCTCTGGTTCTCGGATTTGGACTGTCTCAGATGTTCGCGTCAGCGAAGCTCGCCAACCAACCAGGCTGGGTGAAGCCCGAATGGTCGTGGCAGCGAGAAACCGAATCGGGCGGATCAGAAATCAGCCACCCCCGGCGGCGTGCTGGGACTCATTCCGGGGCGCTGACCTCAACTGTTCCAACCGCCCGGTGCGGACCCGCATGCCGGGTGGTGTGGGAGGGGCCCGATTAGCGATGATCGGCCCCTATCCCGTTTGTGCGATGCCGGCGGGGAAGAGCGGCAGTCCGCGCCTCGCCGCTGCAATGCGGTGCACGATCGGTAACAAGAACCCCGTGACCTAGGTGTGACCGCAGTCGTCGCGGAACTCGGCTCGGGCGCGTTCTGGCACCACGCCGACGGTCGGATTCGGGTCGAGAGCCCCTTTGACGGTCCGCTTCTATGAGGACTGCTTTGTCAAGGCCCGCTGATCATCGATGGGTGTGACCTCATGGCGGCGCCTGCGTGTTGCTGAGCCAGTGAAGCAGTGGCGTGAGGAGGCTGATGCATCCTGATCGGAGGTCGGGGCGTGACGAGCGTTCGAGCCAGCGCTCGGACGAACTTCTATCCGTGCCGGAGGGATGGATCCGGCACCACATCCAGCATGCGCGCAAAGCGCGTTGGCAAACCCCATTTCGCGACGCGCCCCATCTTTTGCGACGGTCACCGTGTAGTGACCCGCGGACCGTGCGGGCGCGTCGACCCTTGATCATGACGATGCGCTTGCCTTGCCAGCTTCCTGCATCAGGACCAGGCTGGGCCTTGATTAAGCGGTGAGTGGCTTGAGCACGGCTCCGGCCGGGATCTCGCCGTGCTCGAGGTAGCGCCACAGCGCGATCGCGAGGCGCCGCGCCAGGGCCACGATGCCCACCCGCCGCATGCGCTTGCCGGCGCCCGCGAAGCGCCGGTGGAACCACTGGGTCAGGGCGCTGCCCGGCTGTAAGCTGACCCACTTCCACGCCAGCTCCACGAGCAACGCGCGCGCTCGCTTGTTGCCGGCTTTACTGATGCCTTGATCGACTCGGCTGTCGCCGCTGTCGTAGGGGGTGGGCGCAAGTCCCAGGCTGCCGGCGATCTCGCGCCGGTTGGCAAAGCGCCGCCAACCGAACAATTCCTTATCCAAGATCCAGGCCCCGCGCGACCCGATCGCGCGCAATTTGGCAAGCTGTGCCACCACCGGGTGCCGGCCCGCCGCGATCGCCTGGCGCCGTGCCGCCTCCAGCGTCTTCATCTGCTCCTTGACCAGCGCGAGCCGTGCACTCTCGCGCTCAATCTCGGCCCGCAGGTTCGGTGGCACCTGCTCACCATGGTTGCTCCACCAGCGCGCCCAATCGCGCCCGCCGATGCGGCCCGGGCGTAGGTTGTGCAGCACCAGCAGTGAGCCGATGCGATTGGTATGGGCATCGCGCTCCTTGGTCAGCCGCGCGATTTCCCGGTGCGTGCGGCGCGCATCTTCCTGTTGCGGCGTCGGCTCGTGCAGCACCGACCACACACGCCGCTCCCCGCCGTGGTAGCGCCGCAGCAACGCGAGCAGCTTGTCGCCATCGAGTCGATCGGTCTTGGCGCGTTTGGCACGCCGGTTGACCTCGATGCTCGAGGAGTCGACCACGATGCTGTCGATCCCCTGCTCGAGCAGCCACCGCTGCAGCCACCAGCCGTCGCGGCCGGCTTCGTAGCAGCTGTGCGCTTTCGCGCCGGCATCGAGCCTGCAACGCGCCTTGGCCTTACGTATGCAGTCTAGAACCGCAGCTCGATCGCCCGCGCACACGGTGTACCGACTCGGGCCCTCCCGCCATGGATGCTTCAACTGAACGTTCCATCAGCTGTTGTCCGCTGCCTGGATCGGAAACCCTGCCGGGGCCATAGCTAACCTCTTTTCTCAAGTAGAGCCCTCAAATAATTGAAGAGACACACTATTTATTGACACGCCTCACCGCTTAGGGTAACGTGAAGGCTCTGCAGCTGAGCTGGTGAATTCGCGTGACCTCCCGCAAGCCCGTATCGCGCCGGCCGCTACACGCCGCGCTCACACCTCTGGAAGTGGACTTGATCCGACGTCTATGTGAAGAAGAGGTCGCGCGGGGCGGCGGCACCATTGACCGCCTCGCCTATCGACGTATTTCCGCGAAGTTCGCGATCACGCGAGCGCAGACGCGAAGCGTTGCGTCGCATCGCCGCCGTCTGCTTGCGAAAACGACTCGGACGCGAGGCTGAAACTTCCCATCGGCGGCGAGCATGAGTTGCCCGCTTTGTGGCTCACAGTTGGAAGACGCCTCGGATCGTCGAGGCGGCAAGCACCTCGATCGGTATCGGATCACCGTTTGCCGCGCCTGCTGGGATGCGAACTGGGATGGTTGGTCGTCGCTCCACGAAAAGAAGTTGATCGAGCACCTCAAGCGAGAAGGCTTGCCAGTGCCAGTGCGCAACGTCCTCGGTCAGCTGCCGCGAGAGTAGCAAGGCAAGGGCATCTCAGGGTCCTCGTCGTTCTTCACCAGGCCCCTGGGAATGACGAACACGGAAGTCTGCAGCTCGGGCGCCGGCGCCTCCATGACCAGCGAAGCTGGGAGAGCTCCTGCTCACGCGTTATTTCAGTTGCGCGGAAGACGACGCGGAGCGAGGGGTTGATGACAGTTTCCGCACGAAGCGGCGGCGGGCGACGTGACCACGCGACCTCGTTGACCTGACGAAGAGGCGGTCACCTGCCAAGGCTACAATGCGCCTGGCCGGAAAAGGACGATCCGCATGAGCGACGCACAAACGCGACCAACAAAGACCAGTCTGGCGTTGTGGCGGACCGGACTGGCCGTTGTCATGTCCGCCATCCTTTTCTTCGTGGCTACACCCGCCGTCCGTGCGGCCGAGACGTTCTCCGGAAGCGCTGCACCCGTGCGCCTGCAGCTCAAGTGGCGTCACCAGTTCCAGTTCGCCGGCTTCTACACGGCACTCGAGAAGGGCTATTACCGCGAGGCCGGTTTCGACGTGACGATCATCCCGGCAACCCCCGGCACCGATCCTGTCGAGACTGTGCTGAGGGGCGGAGCCGACTTCGGCGTCGCATCTTCGGAACTGGTGTTGCGCTATGCGAAAGGTGATCCGGTTGTCGTGCTTGCCTCCATCTTCCAGCACTCACCACTCACTCTGTTTGTGCGCCGCGACGCTGGGATCAATACCGTGCATGACCTCGCGGGCCACAAGGTGGCGCTCGCGCCGTGGGAGACCGAAATTTTCGCTTACCTGCAGCGCGAGCAGGTGCCGGTCGACCGACTGCAACTCGTGCAGCATGACTACACCGTGGACACCCTAGTGCAGGGGCGCGTCGACGCGCTCGCAGGCTACGAGACCGACGAGAGCTACTACCTGCAGCAATCGGGTGGGCAATACCGCCAGTTCACGCCACGTTCCAGCGGCGTGGACTTTTATGGCGACACGCTGTTTACCACTCGTGCAATGGTGACGAGGCACCCGGAACGGGCGGAGGCATTCCGCGTGGCGAGTCTGCGCGGGTGGGAGTACGCACTCGCGCATCAGGAGGAGATCTCTGCACTCATTCACGCGAAGTACGCGCCTGACCTTCCTGTGCAAAAACTGCGCTTTGAGGCCGAACGCATGATGCCTCTGGTGCGCTCGGATCTCGTAGAGCTCGGCCACTCGCACGTCGGCCGCTGGCAGCATATCTTTGACGTGTACCGCGAACTCGGCCTTGCGTCCGGAGCCGCCGACATCGACATGCGCGGGCTGATCTACCATCCCCCGCAGCCGACTGATTTGCGCTGGCTGCTGTGGGTGCTTGCAGCCGGCGCACTCATCTTGGCGATGGTCATCTGGATCGCACGTCGCTTCTATCGCGTCAATTGGCGCCTGCGTCAGCAATTGGAGGAGAACCGGCGCTTGCAGGACGAACTGCGTGCGCTCACCATCACCGACTCAGTGACCGGTCTCCATAACCGCCGCCACTTTGACATCGTTTGCGCCACGGAATGGGAGCGCGCGCGTCGGGACCATAGGCCGCTGACAGTGCTGTTCATCGATATCGACTACTTCAAGGCCTACAACGATTGCCATGGACATCGCGCCGGCGATGACTGCCTTGCCGCGGTCGCCAAGGCAGTCGGCCGATCGTTGCAGCGCCCGGCAGACCTGGCCGCGCGCTACGGCGGCGATGAATTCGTGGTCTTGCTGCCGGACACCGACACGGACGGCGCGCTCGACGTTGCACGGCGCGTGCTGGCGGCAATCGCTGCGCTGGATATCCCGCACGGCGCCTCTCGGTTCGGACGGGTCACCTCGAGCATCGGTGTGGCGCAGCTAGGGTCTAGGCCGAACCACACATCCCAAGAACTGCTCGAGCACGCGGATCGCGCGCTCTACGCGGCCAAGCAGGCTGGTCGAAACCGGGTCATGGCGGCGCCGACGTATTTGTTCGATCACCGCGTCGCACAATAGCCAAGCGTCCGCGCGCGTCGAAACTAGACGTTCCCACCCCCGTGGTTCGGTGCGTTCCTAATCCGTGCGACCCTGTGCGCCGCAAGGCGCGATAATGCTTCGCAGACGGATATGGTCGATCGCAGGCAGTTCCTAAGCTCGGTCGCCGCGGCGAGCGCGCTCGCGGGCGCCCTGCCGCGGTCGACGATTGCTGCCGATGACCCGTCGCGCGTCGCGCTGGTCATCGGGAACGATGAATATCCACGGTCACCGCTCATCAACGCGGTGAACGACGCGCGCGGTGTGGCGGATCTGCTGCGCACGGCCGAATTCCGCGTCGATCTTCGCACGGACACTTCTCGTGACGCGCTCGCGAAGGGGGTGGAGGCGTTCGGCACGGCCATTGCGCGACCCCAGGTGAAGCTGGCGGTCTTCTACTACGCCGGCCATGGCACCCAGCTCGACTGGCGCAACTATCTGGTCCCTGTGGACGCCAACGTCGCTTCGGCAAAGGAGCTTGGCCTCCGCTGTTTCGATCTCGGCGTGCTGCTCGAGGAGCTTTCGAAGACGCGAGACAAGGTCTTCGTGCTGATTCTTGACGCCTGCCGTGATAAGCCGCTCGGGACGTCGTTTCAACCAGAGCAGCGAGGCTTGAGCCCGTTCGATGCTCCGGCCGGGACCGTGCTCGCGTTCTCTACAGCGCCCGGAGCGGTAGCGTCCGATGGCCCGGGCAAGCACGGGCTGTACACCGAGAGCCTCCTCCGGGAGCTTTCGGTGCGCGGCGTGCGAATCGAGGATGCCTTCAAGCGCGTCAGGCTCAACGTGCGGCTCGCCTCCGGAGGCAGACAGATCCCGTGGGAGTCGACCTCGCTCGAATCGGACGTCTTCCTCTTTCCCGGGGCGAAGAAACTCTCGGAGGCGGAACTCGAGCGCATGTTCGAGCAGGAACTCGCAACCTGGAACCGCATCAAGAGCTCGAAGGACGTGAAGGACTGGGCTGATTACCTGCGCGAGTATCCGAACGGCAAGTTCAGCGAGATCGCGCAGGCCCGGCTGAACGCGCTGATGCCGATGCAGAAAATCGAACGCCCAGCACCAGCCACGCCGGTGGGTGGCGCGGCCAAGTCCTTCGAGCTCAAAGCCGGGGTGCCGGTTCCGGATTTCTATGGCGCCTCAGGCAATCCGTACTCGGCGGGCACTTACGCCCTCGGCCGGAGGTTCACGGTGGGGGACGAGGCAAGCTACGCAATACTCGATCCGTTCAGCAAGGTCCGGCAGGGACTCGACCGACTCCGGGTCACCAAGGTGGATCCCGACGGCGACCGGGTCGAGTTCAACGACGGAGTGAGCGTCTCCGACCTCATGGGCAATATGCTCAAAATCGGGCCGGTCGTGTTCGACGCTCCCGCTCAAGTATTCCCCGCCGAGCTGCAGCTCGGGAGGAAGTGGACGGCGCGATTCCGCCGGAAAGACAGCTACGGCTACTCGGAGTCCGATATCGACTTCCAAGTCCTTCGGCGCGAGAAAGTCGTCGTGCCGGCGGGTGAGTTCGACACCTTCCGGATTGACGGTCGCGGTGTCGGACGACACGCCCGCGGAGTGTCTCGACTGGAGGTCCGGGTCTGGGTCGTGCCCGGCCTCGTCTTCAGTATCAAGCGCGAGCAGCTTGTCGAAGGCGGTCGAGCCGGCGGCGAAATCCTCGAGCTCGTGTATGCCAAGCAGCAAGGCTGAGCGGGGGAACCGGGAAGCGTCCGTCCAGACTCCCAGCCGCCAATCGGCGTGGCGCGTAGGGCGCAGCGCGGGAGCTGCCGAGTGCGGTGACTCGACCGCAGCGAACACAAGGCGCGCACTCGGCAACTTCGATCCCCTCGGTCTTCTGACGTAAGCCGCGACGCAAACTTCGCAGTAAACACCCCGCACCGCAGCCCCCGTCACGACCGTCGCTTCGATTTCCCCTTGAATCCTCGCCACCCGCGACGCGCCGGTGGCGCAGGCGCCGCCACCGACGCGTGATCGACTGTGATGCGCCGGATTGCGAGCACGGCGTCCGCGGGCAACAGCCGCTCGACGTTGCGCTCCGACTCTCGGATGCGCTCGTCCACGTGCAGCCGCCCCTCGGCGTCCTCGCGCACGATGCCTGTCTCGAGCAGCGAGTCGAAGTAAGTCGCGAACGTCGAGCGCTCGTAGAAGTCGGGCGGCGCGAACTCGGAGAGCAGCGACAGCCGCTGGGTAAGCATCTGCATGAGCTCCTCGAGGCGCTCGCGCTTGAGCTGTCCGGAGCCGAGGCTCGTCAGCAGCGCCATCGTCAGGTAGTCCCGGCGCAGGAGATGGCGCAACGACCGCGCGAGCAGATCCAGGCCCGCGTGCTCCGGACTGTAGCGGTCGGCGGCGCGGATCGTGCCATCTGTGGCGCGCGCGAACCCGATCTCGAGGAACAGCTCCACGATGCGCCGCGACTCCTCACCTGCCTCCTCGGGCGAGTAGTGCAGCATCAGCTCCGCGTGCAAAAAGGGCTGCATGTTCTCGCAGAAGCGAGCCACGCTGTCGCGCGTCGTTTCGCGCGCGCCTGCCAGCAGGCTCGCCACGAGCGCGGGCAGTGCGTAGACATGCAGAACGTTGTTGCGGACGTAGTTGAGCGTGGACACCTGGTCGTCCGGGACCTTGATCACGTCGCCGAGCGGATGCGGCACGCGAGTGGCGAAGCCTAGCTTCAGCGCCTCGTCGACCGCCGTCGCGGGCTCCTTGTCCGTGAGCGTCGCGTCCTTGGCGTAAGGCAGGCGCGAGGCGATCGTCTTCAGCCACTCGATCTGCTGCAGGAGCGCGCGTTCGTCGAGCGCATGCCGCGGGCTCGCGATGATGGCCATCGCAAACAAATTGACCGGATTGACGACGACCGCCGCGTTGATGCGCTCGGCCATCTCGCGGGCGAGCGGCACGGTAAGTCGCTTCGCCGCTTCGCGCCGCGCTTCGTCCTCCAGTGTCCGCCATTCGGGCGCCTCGCGATCGAGAAACCGCTCGAGCGAAAGAGGCTCGCCGAAGCTCATGTAGGCACTCCCGTACTCGCGCCGCAGGCTCTTGACGGCCCCGACGAGCGCCCCGAGCGACTCGCGCTTCTTCGACTGCCCTTCGAGCTCGGCAATCAGCGTGCGGCCTTCGAGCAGCTTCTCGTAGCCGATGTACACGGGGACGAGCAGCAGGGGACGCGGATGCTCGCGCATGAAGCTCTCGAGCGTCATGCCGAGCAGCCCGCCCTTCGGCGACAGGGTCCGGCCGCTCCGGCTGCGGCCGCCCTCCATGAAATACGCGATCGGAAAGCCCTTCGCGATCATCGTATGCATGTATTCGCGGAATACCGCCGCGTAAAGCGGCTCACCCTTGAAGCTCCGCCGGAGGAAGAACGCGCCGCCGCGCCTCAGCACCGGCCCGACAACGGGGAAGTTGAGGTTGGCGCCGGCTGCGATGTGCGGCGGGGCGAGGCCCTCCTTATAAATAAAGTACGAGAGCAGCAGGTAATCGATGTGGCTGCGGTGGTTGGGCAAATAGACGATTCCCTTCCCCGGCGCAGCCTTCACGATCTCGTCGGCGTGAAGAATTTCGACGCTTTCATAGAGTCGCTTCCACAGCCGGCCGAGCACCAGCTCCAGCGCGCGGATCACCGGGTAGCTGAAGTCCGACGCGATCTCCCATGCGAACTTGCGCGCACGGCTCTCCGCTTCCGCGGTGGGGATGAAGAGCCGAACGGATTCCTCGGCGATGGCCACCTGCATCGCCTCCGATTCGATCATCGCTTCGATAAGGTTGCGCCGGTGCGAAAGGTCCGGGCCGATCGCCGACTCGCGCACGCGGCGGAAGTAGAAGCGCAGGAAGCGGTTCGCCTTGCGCACCGCCGTGGCGGCGTCGGCCTCGTCGTCGATCAGGCGGCGCAGCGAGATCGGTTCGGCGAAGGTCACGCGCGTCTGGCGGCCGTTCACCAGGATGATGAAGAGCTGGCGCAGCGCACCCACGCTCGCCCACGCGTCGGCAAAGATTGCTTTGAGCAGTGAATCCTGCGATCCGGGCGCCCGGCTCCAGAGCACCGTCACCGGCACGAGCTGCACGTCGGCCGCCGGGCCGAGCATCACGGCTGCGGTCATGCGCGAGAGCGCTTCCGACGGCTCGGCGGTGCGCAGACTAAGCGGATTCGGGTTGAGGACGACCGAAAAGACCGACCGCTTCTCGGTCGGGAATTCCGGCCCGATCGGGTCGAGGGCCGAGGGCAGGCCGAGCCGCTGCGCTTCTTCTTCGAGGACGAGCACGCTAGAGAGGTGCCGATCCTGGAGCACGTAGCAGATCGGCCGTTGCAGATCGATGCCGAGTTCCTCGGCGCGCTCCGGCGTGACCCGGGTGCGAACCACGATATAAAGCAGGCGTCGCAGTAACGCCGCAAAGACGTTGCCGGGGCGCAGCCGCCTCCGCGTGGGCACTTTCGGGCGAGGCGCGGGGCCAGTCATTTGCGATTCGCGGTTCTCTTCCCGGACGTAGGACTGCTTGCGGCCCCCGCTGCCGCGTGGTTCTTGTTCGATCGGGCGTGGTGACGCCGAGGCGCCCTACGACCCTATCGCTGCTCCAAGGTGTTCTGATAGAAAAAGCGAATCATCTCGCGCGCAGCATCCGGGCCCTTCGGATCCACGTACGAGCCGCGCGGGCTCCCGCCAAACCACGCGTGACCGCCTTCATGCACCAGCCAGTGTTCGAGAACAACGCGTCCGGTCGAATCGCGGTGAACGGTGCGGGTATAGGAGTGACCGCCCGGCACTTGGCCGCGCTCTGTCGAGGCATCGGCCCTCGATGCGCCGTCGTGCGCCACCGATTGCGAGACCATCTGCTCGCTGTTTCGAGGATGGACGGTCTTGTCCCGATCGCCGTGAAACACGATCGTCGGTGTGGTCGGTGCTAGAGGCGTTGAGTCCGTATTGCGGCCGGCCATCGACGCCGGTATTCCGCGCATGGCGGCGAACGCGGACGGAAGATCGTGCGCGCTTCCGCAAGCGAGACCGGAGTGGACGCCTACGGCAGCGTAGAGCTCAGGGTAGGCCGTGCCCATGACGGCGGCCATTGCGCCGCCGGCCGACAGTCCAGCCACATAGACCTTACCCGGGTCGATGCGATAGCGAGCCATGACCTCGCGCGTCATCCCGGCGAGGATTGCCGGCTCGCCTTGGTCTCGGCGCTGGTCGGCGCGCTTAAACCAGTTCCAGCACCGCGAACGGTTGGCCGCACGGGTCTGCTCGGGATAGAGAACAAGACACTGCTGCTCCTCGGCGAGCGCGTTCATACGGGTGCCGTTTGCAAAGTCGTCGGGTGTTTGCGTGCAACCGTGCAACATCACAACAAGCGGGAGCGGTTGTCCCGCGTAGGTCGTCGGGATGTAGAGCTTGTAGGAGCGTGCCCCGGCTTGATTGGCATAGGATCCGATGACGAACTGTCCCGGTTGCCCGTCAGTCACCGTCGTCTGGGGACGCGGCACGTCTGCCGCGGAGTCGCGGTCGCGCGTGCCACGCAGAAAACTCTTCAGGCCGAAGCGCTGGGATATGTCGCCGCCCGCCGCCCTTTGGGGCGGAGTCGGGCCACGGTTCGCGGGCGCCGCAACCTCCGAAAACTCGACGTCTAGAACGTCGTTACTCGCGCCGCCGTCGCGGTACGAGGCGTGGCGATCGGCCCCTTCAGCGGCTGCCGAACTGTGCCGAAGGACGCGTTGAATGAGCGCTGTGGCTTCAAGAAGACGTCCCGCGCGCGTGAGCCGAGTTGCTTCGATGAGGCCGACGGGTATTCCTTTGTTCGTAACCATGATGTGCCTTCGTAAGAGTAGACAGGCAGCTAGCGGATGCGGTCGGCCAGGGCAGCCTTCACTTTGGGACTGGCGCGCAGGGCGCCGAGGACCACGATGGAGGCGATCGTTTGCGCTGCGAGCTGCGCCGACACGTCGTCGTCGATCATCGCTAGGCCAAGTACCTGAATGTGCAGTTGCTCTCCGGCCGCCCGCAAGGTCTCGAGATCCTGGCGGGTGTAACGCTGCAAACCAAGCACCAGTGACCGGCGCGCCACGGTCTGCCTCAGGACGTCGCCGTGGCTGCCGAGCTGAGCACGGATTGCCGTTCGAATGAAGTCCGTGCGGTTGGAATAGAACCCTTCCCGCACGAGCAAATCGATCTGTCCAAGATCGATGTACCCGAGATTGATCGTGATCTTTTCCGAGTCGGGTTCTTTGCGCGGCGGCTCGGCTAATCGAAGCTTGACCATCTGTACACCATCCATAAACCATCCAGACAGATGGCAATATATCACAAACGATGCAAGCTTGGCGCCGAAGCGAGCGAGAGAGGGCTCAATTGACCGTGCAGAACGCGACCCTGGAAGGCCGCCCTGCAGGCTTCCGGGACCGCGTCCGCGAGATCGACTTCGGGGTAGGGCAAGACGACTACAAGAGCGGATGGATGAAGGATGCGCGCGAGTACTACGGCTTCATCGCGTTCAATCCCTCGACTCCCCTCGCCCTGCTCTATGCCTTCCGGCATATCCAAGGGCGGCGCGCGAAAAGGCTGATCAAGTGGGCGCTGGGCCTAGTGGACCGGAGGCGAGCGCCGAAAACGGAGGCGGCCGACGCGAAGTGACGGTGATGGGTTGCAGGAGGCTGCGACCATCTTTTCTGGCGCTGGTGTTATTGAGGGCCCGCTAACTCTTCGAGCCTTTTAGGAGCGCTCCAACGACGTCGTCGATCGTCAGCCCGCGCGCATTCTTGAACGCTTCGAGCCGGCGGCATGTTTCGGCGGCGGCGAGCGCGTAGCCGTCAGGCAAGCCGGCCTGATCGAACGTCGCGCCGATCTCTTCCATCTCGGCAATCCACCGCCAGCCCTTGCGCGATTGCAGGACAGCGCGATCGAGCTGCGCGAAGAGGTTCGGCTGGGAGATCTTCCACTCCTCGGTGAGGGCGGCCTCGACGCCTTCGTGGCGCGCAAGCGCGCGGACCGACAGGAGAAGCATCGCGGCGCTCTTTGTCCAGCCTGCGTAGCACGCCTTAACCGCAGACGCCGCGCCGACCGGGGCGTCGAGCACGATCGCACCGAGGGAGGTGCCGGAGAAGAGCGCAGCGACTCGAGCCGACTCCGAGCCACTCAGGTAGAGACGAGTCGTTCCCGGCTTCGTCGGCGGCGGCCCGATGATTCCGCCGTCCACGAAGCGTGCCCCTGCCGCTTCGACGATGCCGCCGATCCGACGCGAGGTATCGGGGGACACCGCGTTTGCGTCGACATACGTCCCACGGAACCCCTCGTCGGCCACGCTCTTGGCGAGATCGACCGCCGCGTGTGGCGGGCAGACGGAGAGCACGACGCTCGACGGCCCAAGCGCGGCGTTCAGCGTCTCCGCATCCTCGAGGCCCGCTGCCCCGGCGCGGTCGCGAGTCGCGCCGCCGCGCCCGGCGGAAACCCAGAGCACGCGGGCGCCGCCGGCACGTGCCGCCGCGCCGACCTCGGCGCCCATCTCGCCCGGGTGGAGGATGCAAACCGTCGTCGTGGCCATGGTCCCAACTCCTGTGGCAACACCGTCATTCTAGCGGCGCCCGCCCGCGCCGCATCTGGACGACAATAGCGCCGCGAGAACAGCGAACGGGGGACGCCCAGATGGAATTCGAGTACTCGGACAAGGTGAAGCCGCTGCAGGAGAAGCTCCGGCGGTTCATGGATGAGCACATCTATCCCAACGAGCAGCGGCACGACGAGGAGATCGAGCAGAACACGCGGCAGGGACGTCGCTGGACGCCGCTCAAGCTGATCGAGGAGCTGAAGTCGAAGGCGCGCGCCCAGGGGCTGTGGAACCTTTGGTGGCCGAAGGTGCACGGCGGCGATCTCTCGAATGTCGAGTACGCCACGCTGTGCGAGATCATGGGCCGCGTCGGCTGGGCCCCCGAGGTGTTCAACTGCTCGGCGCCCGACACCGGCAACATGGAGACACTGATCCTCTACGGCACCCCGGCGCAGAAGGAGCAGTGGCTCAAGCCGCTCTCCGAAGGCAAGATCCGCTCGTGCTTCGCGATGACCGAGCCCGAGGTCGCCTCCTCGGACGCGACCAACATCCGCTCGACCATCGTCCGCGACGGCGACCACTACGTGGTCAACGGCCACAAGTGGTGGTCGTCGGGCGCAATGGATCCGCGCTGCCAGATCTTCATCTTCATGGGCAAGACCGATCCGGACGGGCCGCGCCACCAGCAGCAGTCGATGGTGCTGGTCCCGCGCGAAACCCCCGGAGTCAAGGTTGTGCGCGCGCTGACGGTCTTCGGCGCCGACGACGCACCGCACGGCCACGCCGAGACGATGTTCGAGAACGTCCGCGTCCCCGTTTCCAACATCCTCCTGGGTGAAGGCCGCGGCTTCGAGATCGCGCAGGGGCGGCTCGGCCCCGGCCGGATCCATCACTGCATGCGTGCGATCGGCGCGGCGGAGCGGGCGCTGGAGCTGATGTGCAAGCGGACGCTTTCGCGCGTCACGTTCGGCAAGCCGGTCGCCGAGCGCACGGTGACGCAGGAACGGATCGCGGACGCGCGAACGATGATCGAGGCCGCGCGTCTCCTGACGCTGAAGGCCGCGTACATGATGGACACGGTCGGCAACAAGCAGGCTCGGGCCGAGATCGCGATGATCAAGGTCTACGTGCCGAACGTCGCGCAGCAGGTGATGGACTGGGCGATCCAGGCGCACGGCGGTGGCGGCGTGAGCGGCGATTTCCCGGTCGCGTGGATGTACGCGTGGAATCGCGTGCTGCGGCTCGTCGACGGACCGGACGAGGTCCACCGGAACGCGATCGCCAAGCTCGAGCTGGCGAAGCACATCAAGGCGCCGGTGAAGAGCTAGCGGCGTCTCCGGATCAGCTTGCGCAGGAGAAACCGGCTCGGGTGCACGGCGTCCACGACCGAGCCGGGCAGCGGTGCCGGTTCGTCGTCGACGTAGGCGGCGAGGAGCTCGCCGGAGAGCGGTCCGGTGACGAGCCCGCGCGAGCCGTGCGCGGTGTTCACGTAGAGTCCGTCCAGCCACGGGGACGGAGCGTCGAGTTCCAGCGTGGCGTCATGAGCAAGCCGCGCGTAAACGGCCGCGAAGCGCACCGCGTCCACGACCGGGCCGATGATCGGCAGGTAGTCGGGACTCGAGCAGCGTAACGCCGCCCGGCCTCCGAGCCGCGCCGGATCCAGGCGCTCGGCGCCGAGCGCCGCGTAGAGCGACGGCGCCAGCGCGGCGAGCTTCGCGAGGTTTTCCGCGTGCTCGGTGACGGTCAGGCCGGTCGAGGTGTCGTGGAACTTGTGGGTCGCCCCCAGGCTGTGGATGCCGCCGACCGCGGGCGCGATATAGCCCTCGCCGCACAGGACCGTTCGCAGCGCTCGGCTCGCGGGTGACTCCGGAACCAGGGTGAGCTGACCCCGGATCAAGCGGAGCGGCAGGTGAGCCGTTGCTCCGAACGCGGCCGACGCCTCCCGAGGCGGCGATCACCACCACTGGCGCAGCCGCAATCGGACCGGCTCCGGTACGGACCTCCCAGCCGCCGCTCAGTTGGCGGAGGGTGAGCGCGGCCCGACCGAGCGCCACCTCCACCGCCGGATGAGTCGCTAGCGCGCGGCAAAGCGCCGGCAGCCTCGTCCATCCGGTACGCGCGAAGAAGAGGCCGCCCGACGGCACCGCGACGCCGGCGCGGGCAGACGCTTCCGATCGGTCGAGGCGGGCGAGAAACCCGGGGGGCCACCCCTGTGCGCCAAGCCGCGACTGGCGGGCGCGCTCGGCGTCGTCGTACTCGAGCTGCAGTACGCCGCAGGGATCGTAATCCGCGCCGCGCTCCAGGCCGAGGCGCGACAGGCTGCGTGCGGTGTACTCGAGTCCGGTCGTGGCGAGCTCGGTGAGCGCCGTGGCGTGAGGGGAGAGGCGGGCATAGAGCGCCCCTTGCGGGTTTCCCGAAGCCTCGGCAGCGATCGTCTCGTGCCGGTCAAGGAGCAAGACACTCCAGCCGCGGGCGGCGAGGCTCGCCGCCGTCGAAGTCCCCGCGAGCCCTGCGCCGATGACGATCGCCCTCCGCTTCTCGGCGCGCTGAGCGGGGCGGGTGAACCACGGCGGGCGCCACGCCGAGCGGGGCGGCGTCCGCAGGACGCCCCGGAGCATCTCCCGCTTGCGACCGAACCCGGGTGTCTTCTCGACCGCGAACCCGGCGGCTTCGAGTCCGCGTCGAACCTCCCCGGCGACGGTGTAAGTGGCGCAGGTCGCGCCCGTCGCGGAGAGGCGTGCCACCTGGGCGAGGACCTCCGGGTGCCACATCCCGGGGTTCCTTGCCGGCGCGAAACCGTCGAGGAACCACGCGTCGACTCGTGCGTCCAACCGCGGGAGAGCGGTGCGCACGTCGCCGGCGAGCAGGGTGAGAACCAACCGGCCGCCATCGAACACGAACCGGTGCCAGCCAGGGGCGACCTCGCTCCACTGCGCGAGCAGCGCCTCCCGATATCGAGCCAGCTCGGGCCACATCGCCAGCGTGCGCGCGATGTCGGGCGGGGCAAGGGGGTAGCGCTCGACGCTGACATAGCGCAGCCGCGCGTCCGGCGGGGTTCTTTCCTCCCAGAGCGCCCAAGCGGCAGCGAAGTTGAGACCGGTACCGAATCCGGTCTCGCCGATCGTGAAATGGCCCCTTGGCGGCAGGGCCGCCCACCGCTCGCGCAAGGCATTCCCCTCCAGGAAGACGTGGCGGGTTTCGTCCAGGCCGGAATCGCGGGAGAAGTAAACGTCGCCGAAGCGGCGGGATACCGGCTGGCCGTCCTGCCAGTCGATGAGCGGAGAGGGATCGTCTGCGGGGGACATGGCGTGCCGTCGAGGCCGGAACGATACCCGTATCGCCGTGAAAAACGGCACGCCGCGACCGCCGGCCCGCCCGCGGCGCTCGCCTCCCGCGCCGTCCGGGGGTATCATCGCCGCCCAATAGAACCCCAAGATCTAGGGGCAGGCTCGAAAATGGCAACGAAATCTAGGGCCTATAGCGCCGAAGACATCGAGATCCTCGAGGATCTCTCCCCGATCCTCCACCGGCCGGGGATGTACACCGACCCGGTCAATCCGAACCACGCGCTGGTCGAAGTCATCGACAACGCCGCGGACGAGGGCCTGGCCGGGTTCGCGCAGAAGGTTTCGGTGACCCTTTACGAGGACGGGTCGGCGGAGGTGATCGACGACGGGCGCGGCATCCCGGTCGACATCCACCCGAAGAAGAAGATCCCCGCGGTGCAGGTGATCTTCACCACGCTCCACTCCGGCGGCAAGTTCAGGAAGACCGACAAGGATGCCGCGTACCGGATCGCCGGGGGCCTGCACGGGGTCGGAGTGTGCGTCACCAATGCGCTCGCGAAGCGGGTCGACGTCGAGATCGCCCGCGACGGCGCGCGCCACCGGCTCGTGTTCGCCGACAACGGCAAGGTCAAGGAGCCGCTGAAGAGGATCGGGACCGCCGGACCGCGCGAGAGCGGGACGCGGGTGCGGTTCTGGCCCGACCCGAAGTACTTCGACTCGCCGCAGATCGTCGTCGCGGACATTGCGGCGCTGCTTCGCGCGAAGGCGATGCTGCTGCCCGGGGTCAAGTTCACGCTCGGGGTCGAGAAGAAGGGCAAGGTCGAGACCCAGACGTGGCACTTCCCCGAAGGGATCAAGGGCTATTTTGCGTCCGCCGTCGGCGGACTCGACCCGGTTGCCGAGACCTTCCTCGGCGAGCGCTACATCGACGCCCAGTCGGAATCGGACAGCTTCGCTGAAGGCGAAGGCGCGATGTGGGCGATCGCCTGGACGCCGGACGGAGACGTCGTGGCCGAGTCGTACGTCAACATGATTCCCACTCGTCTTGGGGGCACTCATGTGTCGGGCCTGCGCGAAGGTGTGTACAACGCGATCCGGAACTTCATCGACCACCACGCGATGGGACAGCGCGGGCTGAAGATCGTGCCGGAGGACGTCTGGTCGCGGGCCTGCTACGTGCTCGCGGTGAAGATGCTCGACCCGCAGTTCAAGGGACAGGTGAAGAACGAGCTTATCTCGCGCGACGGGGTGAAGCTCGTCGGCCAGATGGTCCGCGATCCGTTCGAGCTGTGGCTCAACACGCACGTCGACGAGGGCAAGCGGATCGCGGAGCTCGCGATCCGGCAGGCGCTTGCGCGTACGAAGGCGGCACAGAAGGTCGAACGCCGCAAGATCTCGGGCGTCGCGGTGCTCCCGGGCAAGCTTACCGACTGTGCTTCCGACGATCCCGACCGCAACGAGCTCTTCATCGTCGAGGGCGATTCGGCGGGCGGCTCGGCGAAGCAGGCGCGCGACAAGGAGTTCCAGGCGGTGCTGCCGCTCAAGGGCAAA
The DNA here is from genome assembly GCA_963789885.1 of uncultured beta proteobacterium. Lineage (GTDB taxonomy): Bacteria > Pseudomonadota > Gammaproteobacteria > Burkholderiales > SG8-39 > DATEDA01. The sequence goes on from CAWBNB010000016.1 coordinate 35,170, forward strand.
CCGAAGAACACCTGGCAGGACAGCGGCGACACGCTGTACTCCAACAAGGAGATCGAGGCGATCGCGCTCGCGATCGGCGTCGACCATCACAAGCTGGAGGACGACGTCGATCTGTCCAACCTGCGCTACAAGAAGCTGATCATCCTGGCCGACGCCGACGTCGACGGCGCGCATATCCAGGTGCTGCTGCTCACGCTCTTCTTCCGCCATTTCCCGAAGCTGATCGACGGCGGCCACGTCTACGTCGCGCAACCGCCGCTGTTCCGCATCGATGTACCCGGGCAGGGCAAGGGCAAGCCGGCGCGCAAGCTCTATGCGCTCGACAGGCAAGAATTGGCGGGGATCGAGGAGAAGCTCGTAGACGAGGGCGTGAAGGAGGACGCCTGGACGGTCAGCCGGTTCAAGGGCCTCGGCGAGATGAGCCCGGAGCAGCTCTGGGAGACCACGCTCAACCCCGACACTCGCCGCATGCTCCCGGTACGGGTCGACGAAGGAACGCTGGACGTTGACCGCAAACGGTTCGACATGATGATGGCGCGCGAGAACGCCGCGCAGCGACGCGAGTGGATGGAGACGTACGGCAACCTCGTCGATGCCGACATCTCGTAAGAGCGGGAAGACCATGGGCAATCAGAAGGATCTCTTCGACGGCGTCGGCGCGGCAGCGGCGGCGAAGCAGGCGGTGAAGGAAGCGAAGGCGCCGAAGCAGGCCACGGGTGGCGGGGCCGGCGGGGGCCCACCGGAATTCGCGCCTCTCACCGGCGATCTCGGCGACAGCCTTCCGCTCGGTCGATACGCCTCGACGCAGTATCTCCAGTACGCGATCGCGACCGTCAAGGATCGCGCACTGCCGCGCGTGGGCGACGGTCAGAAGCCCGTACAGGCCCGCATCCTCTACGCGATGTGGGACATGGGCGGTCGGTCGGGGACGCCGCGCAAGAAGTCGGCTCGCGTCGTCGGCGATGTGCTCGGCAAGTTCCATCCGCACGGCGATGCGTCGGTGTACGACGCCCTGGTGCGGCTCTCCCAGGACTTCACGCTGCGGTACCCGCTCATCGACGGGGAGGGCAACTTCGGATCGCGAGACGGCGACGACCCGGCGGCGATGCGCTACACCGAGGCGCGGCTCACGAAGTTCGCCGAGGTGCTGCTCGCGGAGCTCGACCAGGGCACGGTCGATTTCATCCCCAACTACGACGGCAGCACGATGGAGCCGGCGATCCTGCCGGCGCGATTGCCGGTGCTCCTCCTGAACGGCGCCTCGGGCATCGCGGTCGGCATGGCGACCGAGGTTCCGTCCCACAATCTGATCGAGGTCGCGCAGGCGGCGATCGCGATGATCCGCGAGCCGGACCTCTCGCTCACCGGCGTGATGAAGCACGTCAAGGGGCCGGATTTCCCGGGCGGCGGTCAGATCATCACGCCGCGCGCGGAGATGAAGGAGGCCTACCAGACCGGACGCGGCTCGGTCCGGGTGCGCGCCCGGTGGACGATCGAACGCCTCGCCCGTGGCCAGTGGCAGCTGGTCGTGACCGAATTGCCGCCGGGTGCCTCGGCGCGGAAGGTCCTGGAGGAGATCGACTCGATCACCAACCCCCAGCCGAAGCCTGGCAAGAAATCCCTCACGCCGGAGCAGACGCGAGAGAAGCAGCTTGCGCTCTCGCTGCTCGAGCGGGCACGCGACGAGTCCGACCGGTCGCACCCGGTCCGGCTCGTCTTCGAGCCGCGAACCTCCAAGGTCGGCGAAGACGAGTTCGCCAATTTCCTGCTGGCGAAGACGAGCCTGGAGACGAACGCGCCGATCAACCTGGTGATGGTCGGGCTCGACGGCCGGCCGACCGGGAAGAATCTGCGCGACGCGATCGCGGAATGGCTCGAGTTCCGGTTCGCCACCGTCACGCGGCGCACGAAGCACCGGCTCGACCAGGTGCTCGACCGGATCCACGTCCTCGAAGGGCGGATGATCGTCCTCCTGAACGTGGACAAGGTGATCAGGATCATCCGCAACGCCGACGACCCGAAGGCGGATCTGATCAAGGCGTTCAAGCTCAGCGAGCGTCAGGCCGACGACATCCTCGAGATCCGGCTGCGGCAGCTTGCCAAGCTCGAGCACATCAAGGTCGAGCAGGAGCTCGAGGAACGGAAGAAGGAGCGCAAGGGCCTCGAGCGGATCCTCGGCAGCAAGAAGGCGCTCGAGGAGCTGGTTACCTCCGAGATCGAGGAGGACGTCAAGACGTTCGGCGACAAGCGCCGCACGCGCATCGAGGAGTCGGAGAAGGCGATCGTGGAGACGCCGGTGATCGACGAACCGGTCACCGTGATCTTCTCGAAGAACGGCTGGGTGCGGGCGCGCCAGGGGTGGGGCGTGGACGCGTCGGCCCTTTCGTTCAAGGAAGGCGATGCGCTCGGTGCGCTCATTCAGTGCCGCACCGTCGACCCGGTCGTCTTTCTCGATTCCAAGGGCCGCGCATATTCGACCGAGGCGGCGCAACTGCCCTCGGCGCGCGGCGACGGCGCTCCGGCGTCTTCGCTCGTCGAGCTCCAGGAAGGCGGGAAGATCATGTTCTGCGTCGCCGGCAAGCCGGAGACCAGCGTCCTGGTGGCGTCGACCGGGGGTTACGGCTTCTTCTCCAAACTCGCAGACATGATCTCGAACCGTCGCGCCGGCCGCGAGTTCATGACGATGGACGAGAGCGAGACGCCGATCGCACCGGTGATCTACGAGGAGGCGTCGGATAACCTGGTCGTGGTGGTCTCCGCCGAGGGTCGGATGCTCGCGTTCGACGCGAGCGAGCTGCGCGCCCTCGCGCGCGGCCGCGGGGTGATCGTGATGGGCCTCGAGGAGGGTGAGCAGCTCGTCGCAGTCGCGGTCACCGCGCGGCGCGAGATCGCGCTGAGCGGGGTGGCGCCGCGCAGCGGCAAAGAGAAGGAGATCGTCATCGCCGGCGCGAAATTCGAGCATCACGTCGGCCATCGCGCCCGGATGGGTCGCGTGCTGCCGGAGAAGCTGAAGCCCCCGTACACGCTGCGCGTACTGCCGAAGCCCGATTCCGCGGGGTGAAGCAGGACGCGCGTGCTAGACTCGGCGCGCTGATTATCGAGACGCGCGCGTCCGGAGTGCGTTTCACTGCAGGTCAATGGCGGGCCTCCCCGCATTGCAGCGTGGTGAACCTGGTCAGGTCCGGAAGGAAGCAGCCACAGCTACTTACTGCAAGTGCCGGGGGTAAGGCTCGCCAACCCCATGCGCGCTCCCCGCTGCCGATCGCGGAAGCGGGGAGCGCGCACGGTGACCCCAAGGGAACGCCGCGCGACGTCCGGTCGTGACAGGCTCACCTCCCGCACCACCCCGGCTGATAAAATGCGGTCATGACCTATCAGGTGCTCGCCCGCAAGTGGCGTCCGCGGAACTTCGCCGCGATGGTCGGGCAGGAGCACGTGGTGCGTGCGCTGACGCACGCCCTCGAGCAGCAGCGGCTCCACCACGCGTACCTCTTCACCGGGACGCGCGGCGTCGGCAAGACGACCCTCGCGCGCATCCTGGCCAAGGCGCTCAACTGCGAGACCGGCATCACCCCGACGCCGTGCGGGAAGTGCGCGGCATGCCTGGAGATCGACGCCGGGCGGTTCGTCGACCTGATCGAGGTCGACGCAGCGACCAACACGCGTGTCGACGAGATGCGGCAGCTTCTCGACAACGCGGTGTACGCCCCGACGCGCGGCCGGTTCAAGGTGTACGTGATCGACGAAGTCCACATGCTCTCGAACTCGGCGTTCAACGCGATGCTGAAGACGCTCGAGGAGCCGCCGGAGCACATCAAGTTCATCCTCGCCACGACCGACCCGCAGAAGATTCCGGTCACCGTCCTGTCGCGCTGTCTGCAGTTCAACCTGAAACAGATGCCGGTAACGGCGATCGCCGGGCACCTCGAGCGGGTGCTGGAGGAGGAGGGGGTGCCGGCGGAGGCGGCGGCGTTGCGGCTGGTGGCGCACGCGGCGCGCGGGAGCATGCGCGATGCGCTCAGCCTCGTCGACCAGGCCATCGCCTACTCCGCCGGGAACCTCGCGGAAGCGAGCGTGCGTGCGATGCTCGGAACCGTCGATACCGGACATCTGCTCGAGGCGCTCGAGGCACTCGGACGGCGGGAGGCCGGCGCCGTGCTCGCGATCGCCGACGCCATGGAGACGCGGAGCCTGTCGTTCGAGAACGCGCTGGGCGAGCTCGCGCGCATCCTGCATCGGATCGCCCTCGCACAAACTGCGCCCGATGCGGTCCCGGAAGACACGCCCGAGCGCGATCGGATCTTCGCGCTCGCGCAATCGCTGGATCCGGAGGATGTGCAGCTCTATTATCAGATCGCGGTCCAGGGGCGCCAGGATCTGCCGCTCGCGCCGGACGAGTATGCCGGGTTCACCATGGCGCTGATGCGAATGCTCGCGTTCGCGCCGACGGAACCAGGAGCGGGCGCGAGGGCCGAGCCGGCGCCACGCGTCGCCAAGGTCCAGGCGGTGACCGGGGGCAGCCGCGGTGCTCCGCCTCAACGCTTTGACGGCGATTGGCCGGCGGTCGCGCGTGCGCTCAGGGTCACCGGTGCCGCGAAGCAGCTTGCCGAACGGAGCGAGCTCGTCTCGTTCGCGGCGGATGCGCTCGAGCTCACGGTCGGACCCGAATCGCGGGCGCTTGCGGACAAAGCCTACGTGGACAAGCTGAAGACTGCGCTCGCCGAACACTTCGGGCGGCCACTCGCGCTCGCCGTGAGAGTGGGCACGGTGAATGGCCGCAGCGCGGCAGCGATCGCCGAGGGCGAGCGCAAAGCGAGCGCGGACTCGGCGCATGCGCGTATGGATGCCGATCCGTTCGTGCAGGAGCTGGTCGCGGGCTTTGACGCGACGGTCGAATCGGTGAAACCGATCGGAGAAGGAACCAGGTCATGATGAACAAGGGACAGCTCGCCGGGCTGATGAAACAGGCCCAGCAGATGCAGGAGAACGTGCGCAAGATGCAGGAGCAGCTCGCGACCGTGGAGGTCGAGGGCCAGTCGGGCGGCGGTATGGTGAAGGTCGTGATGACCTGCCGCTACGACGTCAAGCGGGTCAGCATCGCTCCGTCACTCGTCGGCGACGACAAGGAGATGCTCGAAGACCTGGTCGCGGCGGCGGTGAACGACGCGGTCCGGCGCGTCGAGTCGACGGTGCAGGAAAAGATGGCGAGCGTCACCGCAGGCCTGCCGCTGCCGCCGGGGATGAAGCTCTTTTAACGCGCGGACCTCCGACGCTTGAGCTCGTCCGACGGATGAAGCCGGCCTCCGCCCTCGAGGAACTGATCGACGCGCTGCGCTGCCTGCCGGGTGTAGGCCCGAAGTCGGCGCAGCGGATGGCGTATCACCTCCTGCAGTACGACCCGGCTGGCGCCCAACGGCTCGGCGGGGCGCTCGGTCGCGCGCTCGGGAAGATCCGTCGGTGCAGCCGTTGCAACACCTTCACCGAGGAGGAGGTCTGCGGCCTGTGCGCCTCGTCGAAGCGCGATCCGGCGCTCCTCTGCGTCGTCGAGACACCCGCCGACCTCGCCACGATGGAGCAGACGCTCGCCTACCAGGGGCTCTACTTCGTGCTCATGGGACGGCTCTCGCCGCTCGATGGCGTCGGTCCGCGGGACATTGGGCTGGACCGGCTGGTCGAGCGGGTGTCCGACGGCGTGGTGAAGGAGGTGATCCTCGCCACGAACTTCACGAACGAGGGCGAGGCGACTGCGCATTACGTCGGCGAGATGCTGCGCGACCGGAGCCTGAAGATTTCCCGCATTGCGCGCGGCATTCCGGTGGGCGGCGAGCTCGAATTCGTGGATCCCGGCACGCTCGCTCAGGCCTACTACGAGCGGCGGCCCGCGTAGGCGGGCGGATGCCCGCTGTGAGCGCGCACAAGCCTCCGGCATCAGCGAGCGCAAGCGCCTCGGATGAGTAAACACAAACCCTTGGAAGGACTGAAAGTCATCGAGCTCGGGCAACTGATTGCCGGCCCGTTTGCAGGGAAGTTCTTCGCCGAGTTCGGTGCCGAGGTGATCAAGGTCGAGCCGCCTGAAGGCGGCGATCCGCTCAGGCAATGGCGGAAGCTCCACGACGGCACCTCGCTCTGGTGGTACGTGCAGAACCGCGGCAAGAAGTCGGTGACCGCGAACCTGCGCCTGGCCGAGGGCCAGGAGATCGTGCGCCGCCTGGCGCGCGACGCCGATGTCCTGATCGAGAACTTCCGTCCCGGCACGATGGAGAAATGGGGCCTCGGCTACGAAGATCTCGCCACGGTCAATCCGAGACTTGTCATGCTGCGCCTGTCCGGGTTCGGCCAGACTGGCCCGATGCGCGGCGAGGCGGGTTTCGGCGCGATCGGCGAATCGATGGGCGGGCTGCGCTACGTGACCGGGTTTCCCGACCGTTCGCCGGTGCGCTCGAACCTTTCGATCGGTGACGCTATCGCGTCCCTGCACGGCGTAATCGGCACGCTGATGGCGCTTCACCACCGGAACGTCAACGGCGGCAAGGGCCAGGTCGTCGACGTCGCGCTCTACGAAGCGGTGTTCAACATGATGGAGAGCACGCTGCCGGAGTACGACATGTTCGGCATCGTGCGCGAACGCACCGGTAGCAATCTGACCGGGATCGTGCCGTCGAACACCTATCTCAGCCGTGACCAAGTGCACGTCGTCATCGGGGCGAACGGCGACAGCATCTTCAAGCGCCTGATGACGCTGATCGGGCGCAACGACCTCGGGAACGACCCGGCACTTGCCGACAACGCCGGCCGGGCGAGACGCGCTGACGAGCTCGACTGGGCAATCGGCGAATGGACCGCCACCCTCGATGCTGACGAGCTCCTCCGGCGGCTGAACGACGCGAAGGTGCCGAACGGGAAGATCTACAGCATCGCCGACATCGTCCGCGATCCGCAGTTCCTTGCGCGCGAGATGATCCGCGAGGTGCGGTTGCCGGACGGTGCGTCCCTCAAGGTTCCCGCCGTGGTGCCCAAGCTTGCCGAAACGCCGGGGGACATCGGCGAGATCGGGCCAAAGCTCGGCGAGCACAGCGACGAGATCCTCGGCCGCATCGGCTACTCGTCGGACGCTATCGCGGGACTGCGCGCGCGCAAGGTCGTATAGGGGGGCGAGCAGCCCGCCTCGCCGCGTCCGCGGATTGACACCTTTGCGCACGCCGTGTGAGCATCCGCGCCGCTCCGACCGCACGCCGCCGCCTGGCGGCGACCAGATCGCACAAAGGAGGAAGATCATGTCAGGACTCCGTCGCGCGCTCGCCGCGCTCGTCGTGGCCGCGGTGCCCGGCCTTGTCCTCGCGCAAGGCGTGCCGCCCGAGCGGAAGGACGTCCATATCGCGGTGGGCGGAAAAGCCGCTCTCTACTACCTCCCACTGACCGTCGCCGAGCAGCGCGGCTATTTCAAGGAGGAAGGCCTCGAGGTCAAGATCAGCGACTTCGCCGGCGGGTCGCAGTCGCTGCGCGCGGTGGTCGGCGGCAGTGCGGACGTGGTCGCGGGCGCCTTCGAGCACACGATCAACATGCAGGCGCAGAAACAGGCGCTGATCGCCTTCGTCGAGATGGGGCGGCTGCCCCAGATCTCGGTCGGCGTCTCGGCCGCGAAGGCGGCGAGCTACAAGTCGCCCAAGGACCTGAAGGGGCTCAAGATCGGCGTCTCTGCGCCCGGGTCGAGCACCAACATCCTGTTCAACTACTTCATCTCCCGCGATGGTCTGAAGCCGAACGACGTGGCGATCATCGGGGTCGGCACGGGCTCGGGCGCGATCGCGGCAATGAAGAGCGGACAGATCGACGCGATCTCCAATACCGATCCGATCATGACCAAGCTCGAGATGGACGGGACGATCAAGGTCATCGCCGACTGGCGGACGGTCAAGGGAACCGAGCAGACCTTCGGCGGCCAGCTACCGGCGGCGACGCTCTACGCACCGGCCAAGTACGTCAAGGAGAACCCGAACACGGTGCAGGCGCTGACGAACGCGATCGTCCGCGCGAACAAGTGGCTCGCCAACGCGAGCACCACCGACGTCGCCAAGGTCGTCCCGGAGGCGTATCTCCTCGGCGATCGGGCCCTGTACCTCTTCGCGTACGACAAGGTGAAGGAAGCGTTCTCGAAGGATGGAACGATCTCCGAGGCAGGCGTGAAGGCGACGTTGCGGATCCTCGCCGATTACAACCCGAAGATCGTTCCGGCCGAGATCAAGCTGGGCGAGACCTATACCAACGAGTTCGTGAAGAAGGCGAACGCCAAATTCAAGTGAGGGTCCGGTGAGCGCCCCGGCGCTTGCGCTCGCAAACATCACCTGCACTTTCGCCGGGCGGGAAGACACCGGCCGCCGTTACACCGCGGTCAAGGACGCGACGCTCGAGGTCGGCGCCGGCGAGTTCGTATCCGTCGTCGGGCCGACCGGCTGCGGCAAGTCGACCCTCCTCAACGTCGCGGCCGGGCTGCTCGAGGCCTCGGCCGGGACCGTGACCGTCCTCGGTGAACGGCTCGTCGGCCTCAACCGGCGCGCGGGGTATCTGTTCCAGGCCGAGGGTCTGATGCCATGGCGCAACGCGCTCGACAACGTCGTCGTCGGGCTCGAGTTCCGCGGGGTCGAGCGGCGCGAGGCAGCCGAGCGGGGCAAGGAGTGGTTGCGGCGAGTGGGCCTCGGCGGGTTTGGGGACCGCTACCCCCACCAGCTTTCGGGCGGGATGCGGCGGCGCGTCTCGCTCGCGCAGACGCTGATCCTGAATCCCGCAATCCTGCTGATGGACGAGCCGTTCTCCGCGCTCGACGTGCAGACGCGCCAGCTGATGGAAAACGAGCTGCTCGAGTTGTGGTCGGCGGACAGGAAGTCAGTGGTGTTCATCACCCACGACCTGGAGGAGGCGATCTCGCTCTCGGACCGGGTGGTCGTGCTCTCGGCGGGACCGGAGACCCGCCCGATCGGCGAGTTCGCAATCGATCTGCCCCGTCCGCGCGACGTCTCAGAGATCCGCTTGACGCCGCGGTTCATCGAGCTGCACGGCCGGATCTGGCGCGCGATGAAAGAAGAGGTACTCAAGGGTTATGCCCGGCAGCAGCGGCAAGGCTAACGTCTGGGCCGTGCTTGCGCCGAGCGGCCGCACCCTGCGGGCGTACCAGCTCCTGGTGCTCGTGCTGGTGTTCCTAGGCTGGTATGTCCTTACCAGCCCGACCCTGCTGCCGCCGATCTACTTCGACGACCCCAATAAGGCTGCGTTCTTTTTCGGCGAGCCGCAGAAGATGCTTGCCCGGATCTGGACCTGGTTCGTCTCGGGCGAGATCTACCGCCACCTGTGGGTGACGCTCGTCGAGACACTGCTCGCGTTTGCGATCGGCACGGTCCTCGGGATCGCCATCGGCATCTGGCTCGCGCTCGCGCCCGCGGCGTCGTCTATTTTCGACCCTTATATCAAAGGGTTAAATGCGATGCCGAGGGTCATTCTGGCGCCGATCTTCTTCGTCTGGTTCGGCCTGGGAATCGCGTCCAAAGTGGCCCTCGGGGTGACGCTCGTGTTCTTTATCGTCTTCTTCAACGTCTATCAGGGCGTCCGCGAGGTGAGCCCGGTGGTACTCGCAAACGCCCGGATGCTCGGCGCCTCGCCGCGGCAACTGCTTCGCCACGTCTACCTTCCCAGCGCGATGAGCTGGGTGTTCGCGAGCCTGCACAACTCGGTCGGCCTCGCCTTCGTCGGCGCCGTCGTCGGGGAATACCTCGGCTCGGCCGAAGGCGTCGGCTATCTGATCCACCAGGCCGAAGGCGTGTTCGACATCAATACGGTCTT
>CAWBNB010000016.1:47500-105278 GCA_963789885.1 uncultured beta proteobacterium
TTTGTTCTTTAACAATTCGGAAGAAGCGTAGTGCCGTTCGATTCTTGAACGGCACATAGGTTGTGATTGCATCATTCCGTTCGTCCCTAGTCCGGGCGAGCGGGTTGCAGCGCCGCGAGATCCGTCCATTCGCATTCCGGCGTCCGAGTCCGGAGCGCGTTTGGGGTTATAGGGTCAAGCGACTAAGTGCATGTGGTGGATGCCTTGGCGATCACAGGCGATGAAGGACGTCGTAGCGTGCGAAAAGCTCCGGGGAGCCCGCAAACAGGCTTTGATCCGGAGATGTCCGAATGGGGAAACCCGGCCCGCAAGGGTCATCACTGGCCGAATCCATAGGCCAGATGAGGCGAACCCGCTGAACTGAAACATCTCAGTAGGCGGAGGAACAGAAATCAACCGAGATTCCGATAGTAGTGGCGAGCGAAATCGGAAGAGCCTTCACGTTTTAGCCGCGTACCTAGCAGAACGGTCTGGAAAGTCCGGCCATAGCGGGTGATAGCCCCGTATGCGAAAGGTGTGTGGTGGAACTAAGCGTGAGACAAGTAGGGCGGGACACGTGGAATCCTGCCTGAAGATGGGGGGACCATCCTCCAAGGCTAAATACTCGTGATCGACCGATAGTGAACCAGTACCGTGAGGGAAAGGCGAAAAGAACCCCGGGAGGGGAGTGAAACAGATCCTGAATCCGCATGCATACAAACAGTGGGAGCCCGCAAGGGTGACCGCGTACCTTTTGTATAATGGGTCAGCGACTTACATTCACCGGCGAGCTTAACCGTATAGGGTAGGCGCAGCGAAAGCGAGTCCGAACAGGGCGACCGAGTCGGTGGGTGTAGACCCGAAAGCGCATGATCTACTCATGGCCAGGTTGAAGGTCGGGTAACACCGGCTGGAGGACCGAACCAACCACTGTTGAAAAAGTGGTGGATGAGCTGTGGGTAGGGGTGAAAGGCTAAACAAATGCGCAAATAGCTGGTTCTCTCCGAAAGCTATTTAGGTAGCGCCTCCTGTATCACTCGCGGGGGTAGAGCACTGTTATGGCTAGGGGGTCATGGCGACTTACCAAACCATGGCAAACTCCGAATACCGCGAAGTGTAAGCAGGGGAGACAGTGCACCGGGTGCTAACGTCCGGACACAAGAGGGAAACAACCCAGACCCGCAGCTAAGGTCCCGAATCACCGGCTAAGTGGCAAACGAGGTGGGAAGGCATAAACAGTCAGGAGGTTGGCTTAGAAGCAGCCATCCTTTAAAGAAAGCGTAATAGCTCACTGATCGAGTCGTCCTGCGCGGAAGATGTTCGGGGCTCAAGCCGGTAACCGAAGCTCGGGGTGCGTGCGCAAGCACGCGCGGTAGGAGAGCGTTCCGTACGCCTGCGAAGGCGCCTTGTAAAGGGCGCTGGAGGTATCGGAAGTGCGAATGCTGACATGAGTAGCGATAAACAAGGTGAAAGGCCTTGTCGCCGTAAGCCCAAGGTTTCCTGCGCAACGTTCATCGACGCAGGGTGAGTCGGCCCCTAAGGGGAGGCGGAAACGCGTACCCGATGGGAAACAGGTCAATATTCCTGTACCGACTGCAGATGCGATGGGGTAACGGAGAAGGCTAGAGCGGCCGGGTGTTGGACGTCCCGGTGAAAGCGTGTAGCGAGATCCCTTAGGCAAATCCGGGGGGTCAATCGTGAGGCGTGACGACGGAACCTGCTTCGGCAGGCCAAGTGCTCGATGCCCTGCTTCCAGGAAAAGCCTCTAAGCTTCAGTCTGTAGTCGACCGTACCGCAAACCGACACAGGTGGGCGAGCTGAATATGCTCAGGCGCTTGAGAGAACTCGGGAGAAGGAACTCGGCAAATTGACACCGTAACTTCGGAAGAAGGTGTGCCCCTAGTAGGTGAAGGCGTACAGCCGGAGCCCAATGGGGTCGCAGAGAATAGGTGGCTGCGACTGTTTAATAAAAACACAGCACTCTGCTAAGACGACGAGTCGACGTATAGGGTGTGACGCCTGCCCGGTGCCGGAAGGTTAAGTGATGGGGTGCAAGCTCTTGATCGAAGCCCCGGTAAACGGCGGCCGTAACTATAACGGTCCTAAGGTAGCGAAATTCCTTGTCGGGTAAGTTCCGACCTGCACGAATGGCGTAACGATGGCCACACTGTCTCCTCCCGAGACTCAGCGAAGTTGAAATGGTTGTGATGATGCAATCTACCCGCGGCTAGACGGAAAGACCCCGTGCACCTTTACTGTAGCTTTGCATGGGACTGTGAACCGATCTGTGTAGGATAGCTGGGAGGCTTTGAAGCGGGGGCGCTAGCTCTCGTGGAGCCAACGTTGAAATACCAGCCTGGTTTGTTTGCGGTTCTAACCTGGACTCCTGAATCGGGGTCGGGGACAGTGCATGGCAGGCAGTTTGACTGGGGCGGTCTCCTCCAAAAGCGTAACGGAGGAGCTCGAAGGTACGCTCAGCACGGACGGAAATCGTGCTCTAGAGTGCATTGGCACAAGCGTGCTTGACTGCGAGACGGACATGTCGAGCAGGTGCGAAAGCAGGACAAAGTGATCCGGTGGTTCTGTATGGAAGGGCCATCGCTCAACGGATAAAAGGTACGCCGGGGATAACAGGCTGATTCCTCCCAAGAGTTCATATCGACGGGGGAGTTTGGCACCTCGATGTCGGCTCATCACATCCTGGGGCTGTAGCCGGTCCCAAGGGTATGGCTGTTCGCCATTTAAAGTGGTACGTGAGCTGGGTTTAAAACGTCGTGAGACAGTTTGGTCCCTATCTACCGTGGGCGCTGGACATTTGACGGGGGCTGCTCCTAGTACGAGAGGACCGGAGTGGACGCACCGCTGGTGTACCGGTTGTGACGCCAGTCGCATCGCCGGGTAGCTATGTGCGGAAGCGATAACCGCTGAAAGCATCTAAGCGGGAAGCGCGCCTGGAGATTAGATGTCCCGGAGGGTAACCTCCCTGAAGGGTCGGGATAGACCATCCCGTTGATAGGCCGGATGTGGAAGGGCTGTGAGGCCTTAAGCTAACCGGTACTAATTGCCCGTGCGGCTTGATCCTATAACCCCAAACGCGTGGCGCGAACACGCGATCACGACCTACGCTTCTTCCCCAACGCTGAGCTGCGCGCGGCGCACCCTTCGCGGCGCGAGGCTCACCACCGAATTCCTGACGACCATAGCGCGCTGGAACCACGCCTTCCCATCCCGAACAGGACCGTGAAACGGCGTCGCGCCGATGATAGTGCGAGGTATATCGCGCGAAAGTAGGTCATCGTCAGGATCCCCAAAACGAAACGCCCTGGCCTCCGCGCCAGGGCGTTTTCGTTTTCGGCCACGGATGCCACCCCTCCTTGTGCGCCGCAGCAGACGTGCCCTCGCGGAGCTGGCCGTGGCGTGGCTTTTTCCGCCCCATCACAGACTTAGGCGCGGATATGCCTAGACGCGATCACGCCTAGGCGCTACGCTTTACAAATTCCTACAACACCCAGTTGGGAAGTGATGTCGCGGCCCCGGATCCGGGCAGTCCCGGCCATCAAGAACACGGTCATGGTCGTCGACGACCAGTCGACCGGCCGCGCCATTCTCGAGGAAGTCGTCCGCAGCATCGACGTGAACATCGCGGTCGAGCCGTTCGAGAGCCCGATCGACGCGGTGCGCTGGGCCACTACCCATCCCTCGGATCTCGTGCTGGTCGACTATCAGATGCCGGAGATCGACGGCATCGAATTCGTCCGGCGCCTTCGTCTCATGCCCGAGTACGCGCACGTCCCGATGGTCATGGTGACCGTGCACGACGACCGCAAGGTACGCTACGCCGCGCTCGATGCCGGGATCACGGATTTCCTGACCAAGCCGATCGACACGCGCGAATGCCTCGCGCGCTGCCGGAACCTGCTGACGCTCCGTCGCCAGCAGCTCGCGCTCGAGGACAAGGGGCGGCTGCTCGAGGGGATGGTCCAGGAGGCGACCGCCGAGGTGCGCCAGCGCGAGAAGGAGACGCTGTTCCGGCTCGCCAAGGCCGGGGAGTTCCGGGACGAGGACACCGGCAACCACGTGATCCGCATGGCGCGCTACTCCCGTCTCATCGCCGAGACCATCGGGATGGACCCGCAGGAAGCGGAGACGATCGAGCTCGCCGCGCCGCTCCACGACATCGGCAAGATCGGCCTCCCGGACCACATCCTGCTCAAGGCCGACAAGCTGACCGAGGTCGAGGCCAAGGTGATGCAGCGCCACCCGGTCATCGGCTACGAGATCCTGAAGGACAGCCCGTCGAAGTACCTGCGGATGGGCGCGCTGATCGCGCTCGGTCACCACGAAAAGTTCGACGGCTCGGGCTACCCCTACGGCCTGGTGGGCGACCACATCCCGCTCCCCGCCCGGATCGTCGCGGTCGCCGACGTCTACGACGCGCTGACGTCGCGGCGGCCGTACAAGGCGGCGTGGCTCTCCGACGAGGCGTTCAAGTACCTGCAGTCGAACCGCCGCGCGCACTTCGACCCGGCGCTCGTCGATGCGTTCGTGGGGGCGCGCGAGGACGCGCTCGCGATCCAGGAGGAGCTCAAGGACGCGCTCCCGGCTGGAGCAGCCAGGCCCGGGGGTGAAGCGTGATCGGGCCTGCTCGCGATCTCCTGCGGCGGTTGCGTGCGCGCCTGACGGACCGGCCCGACACCGAGCACGAGCAGGCGCTCGTGCGCTTGGCCGTGGGGGCGGTGTTCTTCTTCTACCTGCTTCCCGAGGCGCTAAGCGGCGGGCTCGACGCCGGGAGCGACAGCACCTCGCTCCTGTTGCCGATGTTCGGGTTCATGGTCCTCGCCGCCGGAATCTTCGCGAGCATCGTCGTCTCGCCCGGCGCGTCACCGGTGCGGCGGGTGCTCGGCGCCGTGGTCGACAGCGCCGCCACCAGTTACTTCATGGTGCGAACGGGCGTCAACGGCCTGCCGCTCTTCGTGGTCTATCTTTGGATCATCGTCGGCAACGGGTTCCGCTACGGCAGGGCCTACCTGCTGAACACGCTCGCGCTCAGCGGCGTCGGGTTCGCGGCCGTGCTCTACGCCAGCCCGTTCTGGCAGGCGCACCTGGGTGTCGGCGGAAGTCTGCTGCTCGGGATGGTGGCGCTCTCGATGTACGTGTTGACGCTCGTCAAGCGCCTCAACGACGCCATCCACCGTGCGGAGGCCGCGAACCTCGCCAAGCGCCAGTTCGTGTCGACGGTATCGCACGAGATGCGAACGCCGCTGAACGCGATCATCGGCATGATCGAGCTGCTCCGCGACAGTGCGTTGAGCGGCGAGCAGGCGGGCATGGTGAAGACGATCGGCGCGTCGTCGCGCGCCATGCTCGGACTGATCGAGGACGTCCTCGACTTCTCGAAGATCGAGGCCGGCAAGCTTACCATCGCCAAGGAGCGTTTCGATCTCTACGCGCTCGTCAACGGCGTGATGCAGATGCTTCGCTCGCAGGCCGAGGCGAAGGAGCTGAGCTTCGTCTCGATGGTCATGCCGGACGTGCCGTCGGTCGCGCGCGGCGACGAAGCGCACCTGCGCCAGGTCCTCATCAATCTGCTGGCGAACGCCGTCAAGTTCACCGAGCGGGGCGGCGTGACGCTCCACGTCTCGCGCGTGGACGGCGGACCGGAGGCGGTGACGCTGAAGTTCTCGATCCGCGACACCGGCATCGGCATCGCGCCCCAGGACCAGCGGCGGATCTTCGAGAGCTTCACCCAGGCCGACCAGACCCAGACCCGGCGGTTCGGCGGCACCGGCCTCGGCACGACGATCGCCAAGCAGCTCGTCGAGCTCATGGGTGGCCGCATGGGGCTCGAGAGCGCGGTCGGTCTCGGCAGCACCTTCTGGTTCGAGCTCCCGCTCGCGCTCGAAGCCGACGAGCGGCGCGACCAGGAGCCCGCCGAGCGGATCGAGATGCCGGTGCTCGCGATCGGCTTCCCGGCAGAGCCGTTCGCACAGATCGAGAGCATGATCCGCGGATGGGGCGGCAGCTGCGTGCGGGCCATGGGCCCCGAGGACGCAGCGGCGCACGTGCACGCCGCGGACCGCGACGGCCAGTCCCCCGGATGCGCGCTCCTTTACGCGAGCGACGTCGGTTCGGCCGAGCGGGACGTCACGCGGCTGCGGCGGCAGCTGGGGACGAAGCAGCTTCCGGTCGCACTGTGCGCGCCCGCGGCCTCCGACATTCACCGCACCCCGATCGTCCAGGGCGGGTACTCGGCCGTGCTCTCGTTGCCGGCCGCGAAGCGGATGGTGTTCAACACGCTGTACGCCTTCACCGCGGCCGACCCGGCCGACGGCGTGGTGTTCATCAGCGACTACCTCAAGCGCCGCGAGGGCGTCCGGCGGCTCAAGGTGCTGGTGGCAGACGACAACGCGGTCAACCGGACCGTCCTCGCCAAGATCCTCGAACGCGCGAACCACGAGCTCACGCTCGTCGAGAGCGGCGAGGAAGTCCTCGATGCCGTCCAGAGCGAGCGCTTCGACATCGCGATCCTCGACCGCAACATGCCCGGCCTCTCGGGAGTGGAAGCGGTGCGCGCGCTACGGGTGATGGAGCTCGGCGGGCGGCGGTTGCCGGTCATCGTCCTTTCGGCCGACGTGACGGAGGAAGCGCGCCGCGAAGCAGTCGATGCGGGCGCTGACCTCTATCTCACCAAGCCGGTGCACGCTACGAAGCTGCTCGAGGCGCTGCTGACGCTGTGCGCGCCGTCGGAGACGGCGGTGCGGGCCCCGGCCGAGCCGGCGGCAGCTCCCCAGGCGGGCGGCAGCGTGCTCGACTACGAGCAGCTGACGCTTCTGGAAGGGCTCGGATCGCGCTCGGACTTCATGGAGCGTCTGATCGGCGTCTTCGTCCAGGACAGCGGCGCGCTGATGGACAAGATGGATGCGGCAGTCGACGCGAAGCGCTTCGGCGAGCTGCGCTCGCTGATCCATTCGCTGCGGGGGTCCGCCGGCAGCATCGGCGCGGAGCGCCTGACGCGCGGCTGCGCCCGGCTGCAAGATCTCGCGGAAGGCGAGCTGCGGCTACGCGGGAAGGTGTACCTGCGGGAGCTGCGCGTGGACTTTGATCAGGCGCGCACCGAGCTCACCGACTACCTGAGGAAGCGCAAGAGCTCCGCCGGCTGAACGGTACCCGGGCGGGTACCCATCGGACTGGATCAGACTGGATGAAGTGGCCCCGTCGGCGGATTCGGTTCCGCGCCGACGGGGTCCGGAACGCGCACCTGAGCGTGCGCGACGCTTGCTGAGAGCGGTCGAGCGGAGAGGTTCAGGCGGCGACCTTGGCCGCCGCGTCGTCAGGCGCGGTAGCCGGTTGCACGTCGCCCGACAGCCGTCGTTGCTGCGCGGCGACGAGCCGCTTCATCATCCGCAGGTCCTTGTCGTCGAGGCGCAACGCCGCGTCGACCCAGGCGTCCGCGACGCGGTCGAGCTCCTCACGCGAGATCGGATGGACGATGTTCCGCGAGTGGAACACCGCCTGCATGCCGTTGCGGCGGCGCTCGTTCTTGGCGATCCACTGATAGGTCGCGCACTCGCCCATGCCGTCCGGGGCGACGACGTCGACGAGGCCGAGGTCCGCGAGCTCCTTCGCCTTGAGGATGCGACCGCTCAGGATGAACTCCTCGGCGGCGCGGAGGCCGAGCCGTCGCGCGAGCAGACTGAGGGCGCCCATGCCCGGGAAGAGATTGAACAGGATCTCCGGCAGGCCCATGCTGGCGCTTTCCTCGGCGATGATGACGTCGCTCGAGAGCGCGGTCTCGAAGCCGCCGCCGAGCGCGTCGCCCTGGACGAGCGAGATCGTCGTCAGCGTCGGCACGCCGTAGTGCTGGATCCGCGGGTGGATGCAGTCGATGCAGCGGCGTGCGTAGCGCGCGAGCGCGTCGCGGTCGCCGGTCTGGATCAGCATCGTGAACAGCGCGAGATCGCCGCCGAGGTTGAAGACGCCCTTCACCTTCGACCCGGCGACGTAATAGTGCGCGTCGCGGGTTTCGCCTTCGAACAGCACGCGCCCCCGGTTGAGCTCGAGCTGCTCGTCGTGCGCGCGGATGTCGTTCAGGAGTCCGAGGCTGAAGCAGGGCATGCCCTTCGGGTTGAACATCCCCCAGATCACGCTGTACTCGGGATCGAACTCGACTTCGAACTGGCTGGGACGGGCCTCGCCGGGCCGTACGAGCGAATGCTTGCGTCCTGCAGGCGAGATGGGTAGCAGCTCCCTAGGAAGGCTCATGTCCATGGCATTGCTCCTCAGCAAGATGTTGTAATTTCGCCCGATGCTCGAGCGTGTGTCGTTCAGCCGAGCTCCCCTTTGCTTTTGTTTTCGGTATGCCCGCCCGCGGACTATTTAACACTCGTTCCGTAAAAAGGGCAACGCGTCAAGGCCATCGGAACATCCGTTGAAGCGGATTGCGATGATGTTGACGTCATAGATCGGACGCTTTTGCGCGAGCGGATCCTGACCGGTGAGTCGGGCGAATCGCGACCCCGTCCTGCCGCCGCTTGGATACAACCGCGCACGTTGTGCTAACTCTTTGGCCAGACACGAATTCGCTCGGCGACCGGACTTGATCATCATCAACCGGCCACCCTCGACGCCCTCTAGGATTCCCGCCTGGTTCAGCAGCGGAGTGACCGCGCTCGACGCCAGCGCTAAGATGGTTAACGAGAGAAGAGGGTGCTGCCGGACGCCAGTATCACGTCGTCCCTGCGTGAGATAGTTCCTTTGTTGCCGGCAGCTGCCGAAGCCCTGACTGTGGACCCCGGAACACCTGCGGGGGCATGCTTCCATTGCGGGCTTCCGGTCGCGCCCCGCGGTCCCGCAGCCCGGTTCATCGACGGCGAATGGCGCAACTTCTGCTGCGCCGGCTGCGAAGCGGTCGCCCGAACGATTGTCGGGCAGGGCCTGGGCGATTACTACCGCTTCCGCGAGGCGCCCACCGGGCGGCGCGCCGACGCGGACCCGCGATTCGACGGCTACGACGACCCTGCCTTCCAGGCGTCGTTCGTCCGCGACGCCTTGGGGGGAACGCGGGAAGCGGCGCTCATCCTCGAGGGGATCCGCTGCTCGGCCTGTGTCTGGCTGAACGAGCAGACGCTGCAGAAGCTACCGGGCGTCGCCGCAGCCAGCGTCAACTACGCCACCCGGCGCGCGGTCGTCCGCTGGATGCCCGGACGCGATCAGGCTGAGCGAGATCCTCTCGGCGGTCGCCCGGATCGGCTATCAGGCGAGCCCGTACGACGAGCGGCGGCTCGACGCCATCCACCGGTCCGAGCGACGGCGGGCGCTCTGGCGGCTCTTCGTCGCGGGCTTCGGGATGATGCAGGTGATGATGTACGCAGTCCCGGGGTACATCGCGGGCGAAGGCACGATGTCGGCCGACGTCGCACAGCTCCTGCGCTGGGCAAGCCTTCTTCTGACGCTCCCCGTCGTCGGCTACGCCGCACAGCCGTTCTTCGCCGGGGCCTGGCGCGCGCTTCGGGCCGGCCGCCTCGGGATGGACGTTCCGGTGGCGCTCGGGATCGCGATCGCGTTCGGCGCGAGCGTCTGGGCGACGCTGCGCGGCTCCGGCGAGGTCTACTACGACTCGGTCGCGATGTTCGTGTTCCTGCTTCTCGGGGGCCGGTACCTCGAGCTCGAGGCGCGGCACCGCGCGGCCGGGGCGCTCGGCCACCTGGCGCGGCTCGCCCCCGCCTTCGCCGAGCGGCTGTCCGGCTTCCCGGCGTCGCTGGCCACCGATCGGGTTGCTGCGGCATCGTTGCGCCCGGGCGACATGCTCCTCGTCAAGCCGGGCGCAACGATCGCCGCGGATGGCACGGTCGTGCGCGGGCGCGGTGCCGTGGCCGAGGCGCTCCTTACCGGCGAGAGCGCACCCCGGACGAAGGAGCCGGGAAGTCTGGTCATCGGCGGTTCGGTCAATCTCGTGGAACCGCTGGTCGTGCGCGTCGAGCGCGTCGGCGCCGACACCGTCCTCGCCGGCATCGTCCGGCTCGCAGACCGCGCGGTCGCGGAACGCCAACCGCTCGCGGAGCTCGCCGACCGCTATGCGCACTGGTTCGTGCTCGTAGTGCTCGTCGCTGCGGTGGCAACTGCGATCGCGTGGCTCCACCTCGACCCGTCGCGGGCGCTGTGGGTGAGCGTCTCGGTCCTGGTCGTCAGCTGTCCGTGCGCGCTGTCGCTCGCGACACCGGTCGCCCTCACGGTCGCGACCGGCGAGCTCGCGCGCCGCGGGCTGATCGTGTCACGAGGGCATGTGGTCGAGGCGCTGGCGCGTGCGACCGACGTCGTCCTCGACAAGACCGGCACATTGACGCATGGCGACCTGCGGGTCGTTTCGATCTCGCCCGCAGGGAGCGAGCCGCTCGAGAACTGCCTTGCGTTCGCCGATGCGCTCGAGCAGGCGTCCGAGCATCCGGCAGGGCGGGCGATCGTGCGGTACGCGCGGGACCGGGGTCGAGGCACCTCGCAGCCGGTGGCAACGAGCGTGTCAAATCGTCCGGGCGCCGGCATCGAGGGTGTCGTCGACCGCCGTCGCTACCGGATCGGCACGCCCGGGTTTTGCGCCGAACTCGCCGGCACGCCTCCGGCCGAGCTCCTCGGAGCCGAGCGCGGGGGCGTCGCGGGACTCGTGCGCGATGGCGAATGGCTGGCGTGGTTCGAGCTCGGTGACAGGCTCAGGCCCGACGCAGCGGCGCTCGTCCGACGTCTCGCGACGCTCGGCAAGCGCGTGCACCTGCTCAGCGGCGATTCACCCGCGGCGGTGGCCCGGGTCGCGGCGGCCCTTGGCATCACGAATGTGTGCGCCGCGGCCGACCCGGATGCGAAACGCGCCTATGTGGAGCGCCTCAAGTCCGCGCGAGCGCTGGTCGCTATGGTGGGCGACGGAGTGAACGACGCGCCGGTGCTCGCGCAAGCCGACGTCTCCGTTGCGATGGGGCAGGGCGCCGATCTCGCCCAGGCGAAAGCCGATGCGGTGCTCGTTTCAGGCGAGCTCGGCGGGCTGGGGGATGCGTTCGCGCTGTCGATGCGGACGACGCGGATCGTGCGGGAAAATCTCGCCTGGGCGATTGCCTACAATCTCCTCGCTGTCCCCGCCGCGGCAGCGGGTCTCGTAGCGCCGTGGATGGCGGGCCTCGGGATGGCGGGCAGTTCGCTTGCCGTCGTGCTCAACGCGTTGCGCCTGCGCCACCCGGTGCGGGGGCGGGAAGGTGGTTGATGGATATCCTTTATCTGTTGATCCCCCTGTCGGTCGTGCTCGTCTTCCTGATCGGTGCGGTCTTCTGGTTCGCGCTCCGATCCGGGCAGTTCGACGATCTCGAGGGCCCGGGATTCAGAATCCTGCTCGACGACGACGCGCCCGTCGCGCGCGGCGAGACGCCACCGGAGGAGCGGCGCTGACGACCGAGCGGGCGCGATGGACGCCATCTTTCCGCCGGTTTGATTTGCATCAAACGAGGGGCGACACCCGGCCCTAGGATGCGGTCCGGGTGCGCGCGCAGAACGAAGCGGCTTTCAAAGAAGGGGAATTCATGGACGCGGGAAGCTACAACTACAAGGTGGTCCGGCAGTTCGCGATCATGACCGTCGTCTGGGGTATCGTCGGCATGCTGGTCGGGGTGATCATCGCCACCCAGCTGATCCTCCCCGAGCTCACGTACGGCATCCCGTGGCTCTCGTACGGGCGGCTGCGTCCGCTGCACACCAACGCGGTCATCTTCGCGTTCGGCGGCTCGGCGCTGTTCGCGACCTCCTATTACGTCGTGCAGCGCACCTGCCAGGTCCGGCTGTTCGGTGACGGTCTGGCGGCATTCACGTTCTGGGGCTGGCAACTGGTGATCGTGGCGGCCGCGATCACGCTGCCGCTCGGCATCACGACGTCGAAGGAGTACGCCGAGCTCGAATGGCCGATCGACATCCTGATCACGTTCGTCTGGGTCGCGTACGCGGTGGTGTTCTTCGGCACCATCGCCAAGCGCAAGACGCCGCACATCTACGTCGCGAACTGGTTCTTCGGCGCGTTCATCCTGACGGTCGCGCTGCTGCACGTCGTCAACAGCGCCGAGATGCCGGCGACGCTCTGGAAATCGTACTCGGCGTACGCCGGAGTGCAGGACGCGATGGTGCAGTGGTGGTACGGCCACAACGCCGTCGGGTTCTTCCTGACGGCAGGCTTCCTCGGGATGATGTACTACTTCGTCCCGAAACAGGCCGGGCGGCCGATCTATTCCTACCGGCTCTCGGTGGTGCACTTCTGGGCGCTGATCTTCACCTACATGTGGGCCGGCCCGCATCATCTCCACTACACCGCTCTTCCCGACTGGACGCAGTCGCTCGGCATGGTGTTCTCGCTCGTCCTGCTCGCGCCGTCGTGGGGCGGCATGATCAACGGCATCATGACGCTCTCGGGCGCGTGGCACAAACTGCGCGATGATCCGATCCTCAAGTTCCTGATCGTATCGCTGTCCTTCTACGGGATGTCGACGTTCGAGGGTCCGATGATGTCGATCAAGACGGTGAACGCGCTGTCGCACTACACCGACTGGACCATCGGCCATGTCCACTCCGGCGCGCTAGGGTGGGTCGGGATGATCAGTATCGGCTCGATCTACTACCTGATCCCGCGGCTGTTCGGACAGACGCAGATGCACAGCGTCCGGCTGATCACGCTGCATTTCTGGGTCGCGACCATCGGCATCGTGCTCTACATCGCCGCGATGTGGATCGCGGGCGTGACGCAGGGGCTGATGTGGCGCGCGGTCAATCCCGACGGGACGCTCACCTATACCTTCGTCGAGTCGACCAAGGCGAGCATGCCCTTCTATGTGATCCGGCTGTGCGGAGGGCTGCTCTATCTCGCCGGCATGCTGGTCATGGCCTACAACGTGTGGAAGACAGTTGTCGGTGCGAAGCCCGTTGATGCGCCGATCCCCGCCGTGGCGCACGCCTGAGCGGCCTCGAGGAGACGAAAATGGCCTTCACGCATGCGGATATCGAGAAGAGCAACACGCTGCTCATCGTGCTGGTGCTCTTGGTCGTGAGCGTAGGCGGTCTGGTGGAGATCGTGCCGCTTTACTTCCAGCGCTCGACGACGCAGCCGGTCGCCGGTCTCAAGCCGTACGCGCCGCTGCAACTCGTCGGACGGGACATCTACGTGCGGGAGGGGTGCTACAACTGCCACTCGCAGATGATCCGGCCCTTCCGCGCCGAGACCGAGCGCTATGGCCACTACTCGGTGGCCGGCGAGTTCGTCTATGACCGCCCGTTCCAGTGGGGCAGCAAGCGCACCGGTCCGGACCTCGCGCGCGTCGGGGGTCGCTACAGCGACGACTGGCACCGGATCCACATGGTCAACCCGCGGGACGTGGTACCGGAGTCGATCATGCCGGGGTACCCCTGGCTCGCCGGGGCCTCGGCCAACCATGGCGATATCGAGGCGAAGATGGGGGCGCTCCGCCGCCTCGGCGTGCCCTACAGCGACACCGAGATCGCCGGCGCGCGGAAGGAGCTCGAAGGCAAGACGGAGCTCGACGCGCTCATCGGCTACCTCCAGGGCCTGGGCACCGCGTTGAAATCGAGGTAATCGCGATGGACATCAACGACATCCGCGCTGCCATGACGGTGGCGAGCTTCCTCGCATTCGTCGGGATCGTGATCTGGGCGTATAGCGGCGGCCGCAAGCAGCGCTTCGACCGCGCCGCGCGCTCGGTGCTCGAGGAGGATGCGACGGACCGCGAGCGCGGCAGGGGAGAGGCGAAATGAGCGACTTCACGAGCGGCTTCTGGCCGGCGTACATCGCCATCATCTCGGTGGTGTCGATCCTGGCGTGCGCCGTGGTTCTGAAATCGCAGACGAAGCGGCGCGTAAAGGGGGCGCAGGTCGACACCACCGGACACGTCTGGGACGAGGACCTGCGGGAGTGGAACAACCCGCTGCCGCGCTGGTGGATGTGGCTCTTCTACATCACGATCGTCTTCGCGCTCGTCTATCTCCTCTTCTATCCTGGCCTCGCGGCCTACGGCGGCCGCCTCGCCTGGACCTCCGTCGGCCAGTACGATGCCGAACGGACCAAGGCCGAGGCGACCTACGGCCCGATCTTCGCGAAGTACCAGGGGATGCCGATCCCCGAGGTCGCCGCCGATCCCGATGCGATGGCGATCGCCCAGAACCTCTTCCTGCAGACGTGCGCGCAATGCCACGCCTCCGACGCACGCGGCAGCAAGGGGTTTCCGAACCTCACCGACGGCGACTGGCTGTGGGGCGGCGACCCGACGCGGATCGAGGAAACGATCCTCAGCGGGCGCACCGGAGTGATGCCGCCGCTCGGCCAGGCGCTCGGTCCCGACGGGACCAAGGACGTCGCCCACTACGTGATGTCGCTGTCCGGCTTGCCGAACGATTCCATCCGCACGGCGCGCGGCAAGGAGAAGTTCCAGCAGACTTGCGTCGCGTGCCATGGTCCGGACGGGAAGGGCAACCCGGCGCTCGGCGCGCCGAACCTCACCGACCGGACGTGGCTCTACGGCGGCTCGGAGCCGGACATCATCGCCACGATCACCAACGGCCGGAGCGGGCAGATGCCCGCCCACAAGGATTTCCTGGGCGAAGCCAAGGCCCACCTGCTTGCGGCTTACGTGTGGAGCCTGTCGCACCCCGAGGTGTCCAAGCGGGCGGCAAAGTGAGCCCGACCCCGATATGAACAATCCGCGCGATGCCGCCGGCGCCGTCGTGTCACCGGCCCCCGCGCAGGAGCTCGAGCAGACCCTCTACGAGGTCCGCCGCAAGATCTATCCGCGGGCGGTGCACGGCTGGTTCGCCGGCTGGCGCTGGGCGCTGATCTGGCTCACGCAGCTACTCTTCTACGGCACCGCCTGGCTGCAGTGGAACGGGCGCCAGGCGGTGCTCTTCGACCTGGCCGCGCGGAAGTTCTACGTCCTCGGCTTCGTCTTCTGGCCCCAGGATTTCATCTACCTGACCGGGCTCCTCATCATCTCCGCGTTGTCGCTGTTCCTCTTCACGGCGATCGGCGGGCGGCTCTGGTGCGGCTATGCCTGTCCGCAGACGGTCTACACCGAGATCTTCATGTGGATCGAGCGCAAGATCGAGGGCGACCGGCAGGCGCGTATGCGGCTCGATTCGGGTCCGCTCGGGGCCCGGAAGCTCGCCCTGAAGGCAGCCAAGCACGCCGTCTGGATCGCGGTGGCGCTCTGGACCGGCTTCACGTTCGTCGGCTACTTCACGCCGATCCGGGAGCTCGCGCGCGAGGTCCTCGCTTTCTCCACCGGACCGTGGGAGACCTTCTGGATCCTCTTCTATGGCTTCGCCACCTACGGCAACGCCGGCTGGATGCGCGAGCAGGTCTGCAAGTACATGTGTCCGTACGCGCGCTTCCAGAGCGTGATGTTCGACCGGGACACGATGATCGTCACCTACGACGAGCGTCGCGGCGAGCCGCGCGGCGCGCGCTCCCGCAAGGCGGACTACAAGGCGGCGGGCCTCGGCGACTGCGTCGACTGCACGATGTGCGTGCAGGTCTGCCCGACCGGCATCGACATCCGGAACGGCTTGCAGTACGAGTGCATCGGGTGCGCGGCCTGCATCGATGCCTGCGACCAGGTGATGGACAAGATGGGCTACCCGCGCGGGCTCATTCGCTATTCGACCGAGAACGCAATCGCGAGCGGCTGGGATTCCAGCCGGGTGCTGAAGCGCGTCGCCCGGCCGCGGGTCTTCGTGTACGGCTCGATCCTGCTCGCCGTGTCCGCAGCGCTGCTCGTCTCGCTCTATCTCCGCGTGCCGCTCAAGGTCGACGTGCTCCGCGACCGCGCGAGCCTGAGCCGGGAGGTGGAGGGCGGGAAGATCGAGAATGTCTACCGGCTGCAGCTCATGAATACGCAGGAGAAAGCGCACCGGTACCGGATCGCCGTCTCGGGCCTCGACACGGTCGCGGTCGCGAGCGACGCGGAGGTCGAAGTCCCGGCCGCCAGCACGCGCCAGGTGCCGGTGCGGCTGCGCATCGACCCGGGCGCCGCCGGGAAGGGCTCGCACCGGATCGAGATCGAGGTGCAGGCGCTCGACGATCCGGGCATCGCGGCGCGCGAAAAATCGGTCTTCATGGTGAGGTGACGATGGCAGCCGACCAAGTCCGCCCCTGGTATCGCGAGCCGTGGCCGTGGCTCCTCATTGCGCCGCCGGCGGCTTCGGTCGTGGTGGGCGTGGTGATGTGGACGCTCGCTGCGCGTACGAACGACGGCCTGGTCGTCGACGACTATTACAAGCAGGGACTGGCGATCAACCAGGTCCTCGACCGGGAAGCACGCGCGCAGACGCTCGCGATCCGGGCGCTGTTGACGTTCAATCCGGAGCGGACGCGGGTGCGCCTGCAGCTCGCGGGCGACGGACCGCTGCCGGAGCGGGTCACGCTCCGGCTCGTTCATCCCACCCGTGCGGGGGAGGATCAGACGATCGCGCTTGCGGCGGTCGCGGGAGGGTTGTTCGAGGGCGGGATGCAGCCGCCGGCTCCCGGTCGCTGGCATGTGCTGCTCGAGGACGGCCCGGCAACCTGGCGCCTGTCCGCATCGTGGAAGACGGAAACGCCTACGGTCGCGCTCGGCGCGTCCCCGGGCTGAGCGCGGAAGGAGCATCACCATGACCGCGGGCAAGATGCTGATCTGGATCCTGTGGCCGTCGTTCATCGTCGCCGGGATCGCGGAAGGGATCTTCTTCACGCTGTTCGACCCGACCGACCTGACCCTGTTCGATGCGCCGATCGAGGCGAGCCGCACGGCGATCTATTCGATCGGATTCTTCGCCTTCTGGGCGTTCGCGGCGGCCTCGAGCGCGCTCACCTGCTTCTTCCAGCGGACCTCGACCGAGATCAACCGACCGGGGTTACGATCGACGCCTGCGCGCGAGCCCGATGGCCCGCGGCCCACCCAGTGATTCTCATCCGGAGGAGACCGTAGTGTTCAAACACGTTCTGATCCCCACCGACGGCTCGCCCGTCGCCCGCAAAGCGGTCAGGGCCGGCGTCGCGCTCGCGCGGGACCTCGGCGCGAAGGTCACCGCGTACTACGCGATGGAAACGATCCAGCCGTACGCGTTCGGCGACGGGTACATCCTCGATACGTCGACCCTGCTCGGCATGGACCGGCAGGCGAAGGAGATCGGGCAGAAGTACCTCGCCGCGGTCGAGAAAGCGGCGAAGGCCGCGGGCGTCCCCTGCCAGACGCTGATGACCAAGCCCGAGACGGCGGCCGAGGGGATCATCGCCGCAGCGAGGAAGCGCAAGTGCGACGTGATCTTCATGGCTTCACACGGGCGCGGCGAGTTCGCCTCGCTCGTCCTCGGCAGCGTGACGCAGAAGGTGCTCGCGCGATCGAAGATCCCGGTCCTCGTGTACCGCTGACCGACCGCGGCGAGGGCGGCTCCGCCGTCCCCGCCTAGCCCTCGCAGCGCGCCAACAGCGCGCGCAGGCCATCCGGGTCGAGGATCCGGATGTGCTTCTGCTGCACGGCGACGAGCTTCGCCTCCTGGAACCGCGAGAAGACGCGGCTCACCGTCTCGAGCTTGAGGCCAAGGTAGCTGCCGATCTCCTCGCGCGTCATGCGGAGGTGGAACTCCGACGGCGAGTAGCCGCGGGCGACGAACCGCTGGGAGAGGTTGAGGAGGAAGGCCGCGAGCCGCTCCTCCGCGTGCATCGTCCCGAGAAGCATCATCACGCCCTGGTCGCGGACGATCTCGCGGCTCATCACCTTGTGGAACTGGTGCTGGAGGGTGCGGATCTCGCGCGACACCTCCTCGAGGCGCGAAAAGGGGATGACGCAGACCTCGCTGTCCTCGAGGGCGGTTGCGCCGCAGGTGTGGTGCTCGGTCCCGATGCCGTCGAGCCCGAGGATCTCGCCCGGCATGTGGAACCCGGTCACCTGGTCGCGGCCGTCCTCGAGCACCACGCTCGACTTGAAGAACCCGCTGCGCACCGCGTAGATCGAGCCGAACCCGTCGCCCGCACGGTAGAGGCTCTCCCCGCGCTTCAGGCGGCGGCGCGTGTAGACGAGCTGATCCAGGCGCTCGATCTCGTCGTGCGACAGCCCCATCGGCAGGCACAGCTCGCGGAGCGAGCAGCTCGAGCACACCGCCCGGAGGTGATTCAGGTCGAGCTGCTTCGCCGACGCCTGCTCCATTTGTGCGTCACCGCTGGTTCGATTGACTCAGGTCAACACGCCGGCCGACCGCGCCGCCACACTTCGCATGAGCGAGGCACTGCACGAGTGGACCCGAGCGAGCTGGTCGTCGATGCGGAGGTCCTGCGCCGGTTCGACCGGGCGGGGCCCCGCTATACGTCGTATCCGACCGCCGACCGCTTCGTCGAAGCGTTCGACGCTGCGGCATACCGGCGCGCGCTCGAGGCGCACCGTACGAGCGGTCGTCCCCGTGGCCTTTCATTATATGTGCACCTGCCGTTCTGCAGCACGATCTGCTACTACTGCGCCTGCAACAAGGTGATCACGAAGGACCGCGGGCGCGCCGCGAAGTACGTCCGCTACCTCGGACGCGAGCTCGAGCTCGTGGGCGATCTCCTCGGTCCGGACGAGCGCGTCGGCCAGCTGCACTGGGGCGGCGGCACTCCGACGTTCCTCGCGGACGACGAGCTGCGCGCGCTGATGGCCATGATCCGCGGCCGTTTTCCGCTCGGCGCCGACGGCGAGTACTCGATCGAAGTGGACCCGCGCAGCACCGGTCCGGAGACGATCGCCCTCCTGTCGTCGCTCGGCTTCAACCGCCTCTCGGTCGGCGTCCAGGACTTCGACGAGGACGTGCAGCGCGCGGTCAACCGCCGGCAGAGCTTCGAGGAGACTGCGGCCGTGATCAAGGCGGCGCGCGCGCACGGCTTCAAGTCGGTGAACCTCGACCTGATCTACGGCCTCCCGCGCCAGGACCTGACGCGCATGGCGGAGACGCTCGTGAAGGTGCTGCGCCTCGCGCCCGACCGGATCGCGCTCTACAATTACGCACATCTTCCCGGCACGTTCAAGCCGCAGCGGCGGATTGCGGAGAGCGAACTGCCTTCGGCGGCGGCCCGGATCGACCTGGCGGTGCTTGCGATGCGAACCCTCACCGAGGCTGGCTACCGGTACATCGGCATGGATCACTTCGCGTTACCGGACGACGAGCTCGCCCAGGCGCAGCGGCTGGGCCACCTCCACCGCAATTTCCAGGGCTATTCGACGCGCGCCGAGTGCGACCTCGTAGGGCTCGGCATCTCCGCGATCGGCGCGGTCGGCCCGGCGTACAGCCAGAACGTGAAGACGCTCGACGAATACTACGATCGTCTCGACCGGCACGAGCTGCCGGTGATGCGCGGGATCGAGCTCTCCGCCGACGATCTGGTGCGCCGGGCGGTGATCCAGGCGCTGATGTGCCACTTCGAGCTCGCGATCGAATCGATCGAGATCGCCTACCTCGTGGACTTCGAGCGTTATTTCGCCGCCGAGCTCGCGGACCTGCGCGAGCTCGAGGCGCTCGGGCTCGTCGACATCGGAGGCGGATGGATCACCGTGACGCCGCGGGGCCGGCTCGTCGTGCGCGGCATCGCGATGGTGTTCGACCGCTATCTGCGCCGCACGGAAACGCGCGCCCGCTACTCGAAGCTCGTTTAAGGGGAAACCGATGCCGGCGGCATCACTGTCGTGGAATCGCGGAGCACGCGGGGGCGTGCCCTCTCGCGTGGACAACTGACGTGTCGACGCTCGCAGCTTCCGCGTTTCTCGTCGGCCTGCTCGGCGGCCTCCACTGCGCCGCGATGTGCGGTGGCATCGTCGCGGCGCTGAACCTGCCCTCGCGCCGCGTGGCCCTCTCCGGCGGCGCCGGAACGATCGTTGCCGACGTCGCGGGGCAGCTCCCGCTGCACGTCGCCTACAGCACCGGGCGGATCGCCAGCTATACCGCGGCTGGCGCAATCGCCGGCGGCGTCGGCGGAGTCGCGACGCTTGCCGAAACCGTGATGCCGATCCAGATCGCGCTCGCGTTCGTCGCGAACGCGCTCGTGGTGCTCCTCGGCGTCTATCTGGCGGGCGCCGGTTCCGGCGTGGCACGCCTCGAGCGGATCGGCAGCGCCCTCTGGCGGCGCGTTGCGCCGATCGGACGGCACTTCCTGCCGGCGGACACGCCCATCCGCGCGGTTGGGGCGGGCGCGGTGTGGGGCTGGCTCCCCTGCGGGCTCGTCTATAGCGTGCTGGCGCTGGCACTTGCAAGCGGCGATGCGGTGCGCGGCGCGATGGTGATGCTCGCCTTCGGGCTTGGCACCGCGCCGAACCTGCTCCTCGCGGGACTCACGCTCGACCGCTTTCGCAGTCTGCTCGCGCGGCCGGGCGTCAGGCGCGCGGCGGGTGTCGCGGTCGCGGCTCTCGGCGTGTGGGGGGCAATCAGGACCCCGGGCCTGATCGAGAGGGTACGGGAGGGCATCGCCTGCCTTACTTGAGTGCGGGTCTTGACCGCCGCCCCGGCGACCCTCATCTTTCGAAGTGGACCGCCCATCATCAGGAGGTAACAGCGTGCTCAAGATCATGCTCGCCGTAGACGGCTCCGACAGCGCCAGCCGCGCCACGCAGACGCTCATCGAGACCGCGGGCTGGTACAAGGAACCGCTCGAGGTCGAGCTCGTGACCGTCCACCTCCCGCTGCCGCAGGTCGGCGGGTTCGCCGGATCGGTGGTGAGCCACGACATGGTCGAGAAGTACTACAGCGAGGAAGGGGGCAAGGCGCTCGCGCCCGCGCGCAAGCTGCTCGACGCGGCGGGCGTCCGTTACGTTCCCCACATCCTGGTCGGCGAGATCGCGCCGAGCCTGGTCAGCCACGCGCAGAAGACCGGATGCAAGATGCTCTACATGGGGACGCGCGGCATGAGCGCGGTGTCGAACCTGATGGTCGGCTCGGTTGCAACGAAGGTACTCCACCTCTGCACCGTGCCGGTAGTGCTCGTCCATTGATGAACGCCCCCGCCGCAACGGACACCGTCGAGCTCGCGCTCGAGGGGATGACCTGCGCGGCGTGCGCGGCGCGGATCGAGAAGTCGCTGAACCGCCTGGACGGCGTCCGGGCGAGCGTGAACTTCGCTGCGGAAACCGCTCAGGTCGCTTTCCCGCACGGCGGAGTGACGGTCGAGAAGCTCGTCGACACGGTCCGCCGCGCCGGCTACGACGCGCGGGTCCAGGAGGCCGGCACAACGGCCGACCACGGCGCCGAGCGCGACCGGCTGCTGAAGCAGTTTCTCTTCGCGGCGGTGCTCACCGCACCGTTCCTGGTCGAGATGGCGGGCATGGCCGCGGGCCGGCATCACGTCCTGCCGTTATGGCTGCAGCTCGCGCTCGCGACGCCGGTCCAGTTCGTGAGCGGCGCCCGGTTCTACCGCGGCGCGTGGCACGCGCTGCGCGGCGGGGCGGCCAACATGGACGTTCTCATCGCGCTCGGCACGACGATCGCCTGGGCGTACAGCACGGTAGTCACGCTCGGCGGGCTCGGCCACGACGTGTATTTCGAGAGCGGGGCGGTCGTGATCGCGCTGGTCCTGCTCGGAAAATGGCTCGAGGCGCGTGCGAAGGCACGCACGTCCGAGGCGCTGCGCTCGCTCGCCAGGCTGCAACCGGGCATCGCGCGGATCGAGACCGGTGGGCGGGTCGAAGAGGTGCCGGTCGAGCGGGTGAAACCCGGCGACGTGTTCGTCGTGCGGCCCGGCGACAGCATCCCGGTCGACGGCGTGGTGCTGGATGGCGAGTCGAGCGCCAACGAATCGATGCTGACCGGCGAGAGCATGCCGGTCGCCAAGCGGGCGGGCGCGACGGTGTTCGCCGCGACGGTGAATGGCGAGGGCCTCCTGCGCTGCCGCGCGACCGGCGTCGGCCGAGACACCATGCTGGCCGGGATCGTGCGCCTCGTCGCGCTCGCCCAGGGTTCGAAGGCGCCGGTGCAGCAGCTCGCCGACAAGGTTTCCGGGGTGTTCGTCCCGGCGGTGATCGTCGTCGCGCTCGTCACGCTCGGCGGCTGGATCGCGTTCGGGACGGTCGAGCAGGCGCTGATCCACGCGGTGGCGGTGCTGGTGATCGCCTGCCCCTGCGCGCTCGGTCTCGCGACGCCGACCGCGCTGATGGTCGGCATCGGCCGTGCGGCGAAGGCCGGCATGCTGATCCGGAACGCAGTTGCCCTCGAGCACGCGGGTGCGATGACCGAGCTGCTGGTGGACAAGACCGGCACGCTCACCGAGGGTCGTCCGTCGGTGGCGGCGGTCGCGCCTGCGGCGGGAATCCCCGAGCGCGAGCTCCTGCGCGTCGCGGCGACGCTCGAGCGCGGCTCCGAGCATCCGCTCGCCCGGGCGGTGCTTGCGCGCGCCCAGGCGGCGGGGATCCAAGCGGCGTTGCCGCAGGACTTCCGCGCGGTCGCCGGCAAGGGGGTGGCCGGGCTGGTGGATGGCATCCCGGCGCGCCTCGGGTCGGTCGATTTCATCGCCGAGCTCGGCGTGCCGATCGACCGCGCCGTGCCCGACGGTCTGGCCGAGTCCGGACAGACGGTGATCGCCGTCGCGGCGGGCGGGCGCCTGCTGGGCTTCGTCCTCGTTGCCGACGCGCTGCGAGCGACTTCCGCTGCTGCCGTAGCCCGTCTGAAGGCGCTCGGCGTGAAAGTGACGATGATCTCCGGCGACCGGGAAGCCACCGCGCGCGCGGTGGCCCGGCAGGCAGGGATCGACGAGGTCCTCGCGGGCGTGCTGCCTGCCGACAAGGCGGCGGAGGTCCGTGCGCGCAAGCGCGACGGTGCGATCATCGGCATGGCCGGCGACGGCATAAACGACGCGCCTGCGCTCGCGGCGGCTGACGTGAGCTTCACGCTTGCCGCCGGGACGGGCGTGGCGATCGATACCGCGGACGTCACGTTGATGCGGGACGATCTGCGCGTGATCGCCGATGCCGTCGACCTCTCGCGGCGCATCGTCGCGAAGGTGCGGCAGAACCTGTTCCTCGCTTTCATCTACAACGTGCTCGGCATCCCGCTAGCGGCGTTCGGGCTGCTGAACCCGGTGATCGCAGGCGCCGCGATGGCGCTATCGTCGGTGTCCGTGGTGACGAACTCGCTCGCGCTCGGCCGGTGGCGTCCGGCGGCAGGAGGCAAATGACATGGAAGCGACGAAGATCAAGGTCTCGGGGATGACGTGCCAGGGCTGCGTGCGGAGCGTCACGCGCGTGCTCAAGGCGGTCCCCGGCGTCGACGCGGTTGATGTTTCGCTCGAGCGCGGCGAGGCGGACGTGCGCTACGACCCGGCGCGCACCGCCGTTCCGGCGCTCCGCAAGGCGGTCGAGGACGCGGGCTACGGCGCCGCGTGAACCGAGCCCCGCAGGTCGGAATCCACGAAAACTGGACGCTGCCGGACGGCAGCGCGGCGACGCTGCGCCCGATCCGGTCGGCGGACATGGAGCTCGAGCGGGCGTTCGTCCGCAATCTCTCGCCGCAGTCGAAGTTCAAGCGCTTCATGGGCGAGATGAAGGAGCTCAGCCCCGACCAGCTCTACGATTTCACCCACCCGGATCACGCACACGAGGCGGCATACGTGGTGATCCGTTCGACCGTCGCGGGCGAGGAGGAGATCGGGGTGGGGCGGTTCGCGGCCGGGACCGACAGCGACACCTGCGAGTTCGCGATCACCATCGCCGACGCCTGGCAGGGAAAGGGCCTCGGGAAGCGCATCATCAACGCTCTCATGCGCGAAGCGAAAGCGCGCGGCCTCAAGCGGATGGAAGGCTACGTGCTCGCCGCGAACCCCCGGATGCTCGATTTCTGCCGCGGCCTCGGCTTCGCGATCGAAGCCAGCCGCGACGACCCCACGGTGCGCATCGTCCATCGCGACCTGTAGCCGGCGGGATGGGATGGTGGGCGGTACTGGGATCACACTCCATAGGGAGAATGGGGCGTAAAGGCCGCAGTTACCCGTCGAGTAACCCGTTCAGGTTCGCGGTGCGCCGCAGCCCGGCGCCGTGCAGGGGAGCGCCGGATTAGAATTTCATTTTTTTCGACGGGAGGTCGCGCGTGAAAGCTTCCCTTTGGACCGCAGCCGTTTATGCACTTCTTGCGTCGTCGTTCGCATCGGTCGCTTTTGGCGCATCCGTGGGAACGTCTGCAAACTGTGAGGCTGACAGGTCTCCGGGTTCCAATCCCAACCCGCCCCCGGGGCCTTGCGTTGTCGGGATATACCCAAATTTAGGTGTTTCGGGTCCGCAACTACCAGCCGCGGTAGGCGCAGATATCACAGTCAGATGTGAGTGGCATGGTGTCTTTCAACCTTAACTTCCCATACGGACTCGGGGGCGACCCCGGAACCCCAGGCATTTCGAACCCTCCTTCCACGCTAATGGGCTCCGGATCGGCGAACATCAATTATTCTTGGGGAGTGAATGCATTTTCTTCTCCCCAATTCCCTATCGACATCCGCGCGACGTCCGATCCGCTGATCTTTAGCGGGGGAGGCACCGCCAGTCAGGCATCCTATACTGCGTCGTTTCCCGCAGAAAGCGCCCGAACGATCTCGTACCAAGACGCGGTTGCATACGGCCTCGTCGGGACTGGTACCGGCTTTCTATCTGGCTACGGTGGCCTCGGTTACACCCTCCCAGGTGTCCCTCCTCCTATATGCGACCCGCTCAACCTGAACTGCACACTTGGCAGCGCGTTCTTCGCGGGACAGTTCACGATCTCCGACGCCCCACTGTCGGTGGTGCCAGTCCCAGGAACGTTAGTTCTCGTAGCGCTTGGCCTCGCGGCGCTCGGACTCATCGGTGCAGGTGCTGCACGGACGCGGCTCGAAGTCCTGCCGGGGTGAGCACAAAGACAGGTTGCGATGTCGCGACAGCCGCGAGCGTCGCGGCCGACGCTCAAGCCCGGTCATCACTGTGCCCGCGCAGGCCGAAGAAGGGATCGCTCACCACTCAGACGCCGTCGAGGTCGCGGCCGGCGAGGCGCCGCAGCCAGCGCAGTGCGCGCCACATAATCCGGCGCCACCACGGCGGCCGACGCGCCGAGATGGTAGGCGGTGATACGATCTTTCACGTCATCCTTCTGTCGTCCGAGCGCGCGGCGCGCGACGCCTTCCGGCGCCGTTTCCTCGTCGAGGGTTTGTAGCGGCCGGCCTCTCCGGCGCTAAGGTCCGTCTTCTTGCGCAGCGTCTGGTGTGTGCGCTCAAGGCGCGTCGCGCGAGCGGCCCTGCCCTCGGCAACCCATGCGCGAAGGCGAGCGAAAGCCTCCTCATGCTTCGCCACTACGAATCGGATCCCTGCGAGTTGCGGCTGCGGATCACTATCATCTAGCGCGTTCGCGAACGCCTTGACGAGCTCCCACAGCACGTGTTCGGCCGTTCAGGCCGATGCGCCGCCGGTCGGCCGTCATCGCGCCCTCCGGCGCGCTGGCATCGCGATGACGCGGCCACGGGGGCCGGTGCGCCAAGCATCCAAGGTATCCGACCACCAATGCATCA
Organism: uncultured beta proteobacterium; assembly: GCA_963789885.1. Classification (GTDB taxonomy): domain Bacteria; phylum Pseudomonadota; class Gammaproteobacteria; order Burkholderiales; family SG8-39; genus DATEDA01. The sequence continues at coordinate 73,017 of CAWBNB010000016.1, forward strand.
ACCTCGCGCGCTCGGCGAGATACGTTTGTCTGTTGTACGCCTGCTCGGTTTTGTTACCGACGAGATGCGCGAGCGCCGCCTTGAGTACTTCCGGCCGGAACCCACCGTGCTCCTCGGCCGTCGTGCGGAACAGCGCCCGCATGCCGTGCGCGACGACGTGTCGCTCGGGATGGAGGAGCCGCAACGACTTGTTGATCGTGTTTTCGCTGATGACCGGGTGCTTCGCGCCGGTGCCGGGGAAGACGTACGGCGACCACGCGACATAGCCGCGCTGCTCCTCCAGGAGCGCGATGGCCTGCCGGGAGAGCGGCACGATGTGCACGCGGCGCTTTTTCATGACGGTCGACGGGATCGCGATGGTCTTGGCGCGGAGGTCGATCCAGTCCCACTCGAGCTTGCGTAGCTCGCCCTGCCGCAGGCCGAGCCGCATGAGTAGCTCGATCGCGATCGCGGTCGAGCGCGTGCCCGCGTACTCGCTCAAGCGTTTGAGGAAGGTCGGAACCTCGGCGGCGGTGAGCGCCGCGTAATGCGTCGAGACATGCGTCGGCATCGATTTCGAGATCGCCCGGCACGGGTTCGCGGCGACCCGGGTGCCGGCGCTGATCGCGAAGTCGAGAACGTGCGAGATCCACAGCCGGACGTTCGACGCCTGATCGAGCGCGCCGCGGGCGACGATCGGCGCGAGGACGAGCTCGCGGACCATGCGGGCGTCGATCTCGTTGATCGGCAGGGTGCCGAGCGCGCGGATCGCGCTCGCGTTGAGGCTACACTCGATCTTGCGGACGTAGGACTCCGCGCGGCCCTCGGCGCGAAGGTGCGCGATCCACTCGCGCGCGGTCCGCTCGAAGGTGACGCCCTCGGCGAGCCGTGCCTGCGTGCGCTCGCGCTCGCGCTGCACGGCCGGGTTCTGGCGGTTCTGAAGCTGCCGGCGGACCACCTCGGCCTTGTCGCGCGCATCGGCGAGCGACGTGTCGGGATAGCTGCCGAGCGACAACATGTTCTCCGCGCCGGCCAGCGCGTAGCGGAGCACGAAGTACTTGCCGCCGCCCGGCTTGACCAGCAGGTGAAGGTTGCCGCCGTCGGCGATGCGGTACGGCTTCGCCTGTGGCCGCGCGCTGCGGACCGTGCGGTCGGTGAGCAGGTGTCTGGGTCTCATAACGGGTAACTCCTACGGGTAACGGGGTGCTGTTACCCGTGATAGTGCCCGTTTGGAGCTGCGCCTGCTTGAGACTGCCTGCGGGCTTCGTGAGACTTATTTACGCTGCTATGACAGGGGGTTAGCGCCTAGCCTGCTATTCGCTGCGCCTGCCTGAAGGTGATGGCTGGTGGGCGGTACTGGGATCGAACCAGTGACCCCTCGCGTGTGAGGCGAGTGCTCATACCGCTGAGCTAACCGCCCGGCCGGCCGCGATTTTCCCATAGGGCGCGGTCCGCTACAATCCGCCGCCTGAATCACCCGAGCGCGAGACGCCACGATGATCCGCACCCGCTTCGCGCCCAGTCCCACGGGCTATCTGCACATCGGCGGCGCACGCACGGCGCTCTTCTGCTGGGTCTACGCCCGCAAGCATGGCGGCCGGTTCGTCCTGCGGATCGAGGACACCGACCTCGAGCGCTCGACCGCCGAGTCGACGCAGGCGATCCTCGACAGCATGGAGTGGCTGGGTCTCGACTGGGACGAAGGGCCGATTCGCCAGATGGACCGCCTCGAGCGGTACCGCGAGGTCGCGGAGCAGCTGATCCGGGACGGCAAGGCCTATCGCTGCTACGCGAGCAAGGAGGAGCTCGACGCGCTCCGCGAACAGCAGCGTGCGCGCGGCGAGAAGCCGCGCTACGACGGACGCTGGCGTCCTGAGAATGCGAAGGGAAAGACGCCGCCAGCGGGTGTCACGCCCGTAATCCGGTTCCGGAACCCGGACGACGGCGAGGTCGCGTGGCGCGACCTCGTCAAAGGCGAGATCCGCTTTGCCAACACCGAGCTCGACGACCTCGTAATCCTCCGAGCCGACGGCGTGCCGACGTATAACTTCGGCGTCGTCGTCGACGACCTCGACATGACGATCACGCACGTGATCCGCGGCGACGACCACGTGAACAACACGCCGCGGCAGATCAACATCTACCGGGCGCTCGGCACGGCGCCGCCCGAGTTCGCGCACGTGCCGATGATCCTGGGCTCCGACGGTGAGCGGCTGTCGAAGCGGCACGGGGCGGTGAGCGTGCTGCAATACCGGGACGACGGCTACCTGCCCGAGGCGCTCGTCAACTTTCTCGCGCGGCTGGGCTGGTCTCACGGCGACGCGGAGATGTTCTCGCGCGCCGAGCTCGTGGAGTGGTTCGACCTCGAGCACGTGAGCCGGTCCCCGGCGCAGTTCAACGGCGAGAAGCTCACGTGGCTGAACCAGCAGTACTTGAAGGCTGCTTCGCCCGATCGCCTTGCCGAGCTGGTGGCGCCGCGGATCGTTGCGGACGGTGGCGATCCTGCGCGCGGGCCTTCGGTCGTCGCGGTTGTGAAGCTACTGCAGGAACGGGCGCAGACGCTCAACGAGCTGGCCGAGCGGGCGATGATGTTCTACGGCGACGTCGCGCCGAAGGCGGAGCTGCTCGCCGAGCACGTGACGGACGCGGTGAAGCCGACGCTGCATGCACTCGCCGAGCGCTTCGCGACGGTCGACCCATGGGAGGAGGCGGGGATCCAGTCCGCCTTTGAGGGCGCGCTGAAAGCCCACGGCCTCAAGATGCCGAAGCTTGCCATGCCGCTCCGCGCCGTTGTGTTCGGCACTACGCAGACGCCGTCCCTCTACCCGACACTCGCGCTGGCAGGGAAGGCGCGTGTGCTCGAGCGCCTGCGGCGATACGGCTAGCGGGCGCAATCGGGGGTTTCCTTTACACCCCTTTGATCCGCCGATATAATTCGCCTCCGCCGGTTGGGGGTATAGCTCAGCTGGGAGAGCGCTTGCATGGCATGCAAGAGGTCAGCGGTTCGATCCCGCTTACCTCCACCAACCCACCTCACGCGGCACTTTTGTCCCCTTCGTCTAGAGGCCTAGGACATCGCCCTTTCACGGCGCAAACACGAGTTCGAATCTCGTAGGGGACGCCAAAAATCAATAGGTTACCGAGTTCACCCGCTCGTCCGGGAAACTTTCGGGAAACCAACGGACTCGTCAGATTCGACGATGCCGCCGCAAGGCCGGGAGAGTTCTCGCGCGCGGCGATTTTTTCCCTGGCACCCCTGACCGGTCCAAGCCCATGACGTGCGCGCGGAAGGCCGCGGCTCTGGTCTCGCCAGCAGTTCTGCTCAATTCCTGCTGACCAGCTCGCACCTCCACTCCTGAACCGTAGCCGCCTCCCCCTCGCGCTCGAATCCCCGCAGCACCAGTACGCCATTTCCCAGGTTCGTCAGGACCGGCTCGTAGAGAGAAGGCAATAGCGGCTTACGGAACGCATCTCCAGGCCCCAATAGCTGGGCCACGAAGTAGCGCTCGTTCCTCAGCGTCAGGTAGTAAGTGCTGAGATCGCCCTCGAACGAGGGGGCGTTATCAACCTCTCGCCATGGGAGTCGCCGGCCGGAGTGTTTATCCTCTAGTTGGCATGATCTTCGCGGGTGACAATCTCAGCCACGGATAACAACTTCTTGTCTACGTCGAAAGTGGCTGAAAGCTCCTCCTTTGCCGGTTCAGCGAGATCGTCTGAAAAGATGCTGGCAGCGATTCGGAGCGCGCGCGATTGCGCTGCTCCAAGGAACAGCAAATCGCCGGATGTGCTTTCGTCCATGGCCTGTATCTTCCCTAAGTGGATCGAAATCTTCCAGTGAGACTGAAGTCGCTCAAGAAATATATCCCGCGTATGTTGAAAGCCCGCGATTCGCATCATTGATCCGAACGCCGATCGTTCTCGCGTTGGGGGATCGGGCAAGTCATCCCTGACCCATACCTTTAACTCTTCCGGCGCAGCGCTGATCGTTAGCACGAGCCTGACATCTCTTGCGACGGAATTCCCTGAATTCCGAACGCGAAACCGAACATGCGCCACCGCGGAGCGCGCCTTCTCATACTTCGCGCACTCAACGTAATAGTTCTCGTTACTGCCAAAACTGACGTGGGTGCCGAGTACATTCCTAACTCCATACTTCGGAAAATCCTCGTCTGGAGGAATGTCGATATTCGTCGTTTTCAGGACAACGGACTTTTCGGCTACGGAATCTCCAGTTACGAAGAATGCCGACAGGTTCGGAGCAGGCGACACGGAAGCCAAAACCTTACCCATCTCTGCGATCTCATCAGGTTTAGCTACCCCCGTTGAGGAGCCACGCCTGACGTACACAACGTCTTTGGAAAGCCGGCCGTAATCCCTAGTCAGAAAGACAGGACGGGGCTGAACTGCAATGCGAATCAACGCGACCTGCTTTCCGTCAAGTCCCAGTGGGATATACGAGAACTCGATAGGCCGATTTGTCTTCGAGTTCACGAATTGTTGTAGCTTTGCATCGTCTATATGATTGGAAACGCCAACGACGGTCGATCGGCCGCCCTTTACTTCCATCACGCCTATGAAAATGTAGGCGTCTGAGCGCCGGAATGTATTCGCAAATGAGATGATGTCCTTGAGTAACTCGGACTTTTCCTCGTCCGTTGCTCGCTCAAACGTATATTGGGCGCTCTTGAAATCGAGCGCCGTCCCTTCCTCCTCAAACAATAGAGCTTCCGCAAAGTCGCGTGTACTCATGTCAAACGCTCGTCCTCAGCAGCGTGTTAGATGTGCTCCGGCTCAACCAGCTTGACATCGTCATTCTTCGGGCTATTGACCCGCCGGCTAACCGGGTAGGCGATCCAGCCCTCGACCGGCGCCGGAGCAAGCAGGTCCGATACATCCCCAGTCTCCGGATCGAGCCAGCGGTCGTAGTCTTTCGGCTGAACAATCACCGGCATTCGGTCGTGGACCATCCCTGACACCTCGTTCGGAAACGTCGTCAGGACGGTGAACGTATAGAGGCGATCCTCTTCCTTCGCGTGCTACATGTCCCACATGCCGCCGATGAAAAACGGTGACTCGTCCTCCATGCGGATGCAGTAGGGCCGCTTCCCGACCTTCAGCTCCTTCCACTCGTAGTAACAGTTCGCCGGGATCAGGCATCGACGTTCGCGGATCAACTTCCGGAACATCGGCTTTTCGTGCGCGGTCTCTGCCCTCGCGTTGACCGGTCTCGCTCCCTTCTTCGGGTCCTTCGACCAATAGGGAACAAGACCCCACAGGTAGGAGTAAAGCGTAGGCTTCCCGTCCTTCGCGCGAGCGATCCAAGTCTCTATGCCGGGCGTGATGTTGTAGGGCGCAGGAAAGTCATCGAGGCCCGAGGGTTCGACACTGAGCAGTTCCTCGATGCGCTGCCTTCGACTCCACCGCCCGTAACGGCCGCACATACCTATACGCGGGAGGGCTGGAAAGGATTATCTGCTTCTGGCCGCGTCAAGGCTCGTGATGTCTCGCCGTTCGAGCGAAGTCATCGCGACTTCGAGTTGCTTTTCGAGAAGCCTGTCGATTCGCTCCAGGCTCAGAAGGATCGTTGCTCCCACGAACATCAGACCGCCGCCAATCAAGAACAACAGGGCAACCCCTTCGTGAAACGCCGATTTGCTCAAGCTCAACGAGAACATTCCGACTAAGACAGAGATGATTCCAAAAAAGAAAAAAAGCGCCCGCAATGACTGTATGACTCCCCGTTTCGGCACGATCACCTCCCCAAGCACACGACGCATCAGCGTCCCTTCGACTGTTACGCCCTTCTATCAACCTCGTCGGCAAGCTCGCGGAGCTTCTTCGCCACGTCGGCAGCCTCTTCGCCGATCCGAACCTCAGCAACGCAGTAAGCCTGCTTGCCGAACTTCAGCCGGATCTGAAACGGCCCATGTTTCTCAGGCTGGGTGACTCCTACGGCTTCAAGCTGCATGACGCAGGTTCCTGATCGCCTTCCCCACAAACAGTTGAGCCGGCGACGCAAGCAATGGTTGTCCCGGAACACTCGCCGGGCCGTAGAGGTGGCCGGCCAAGACGCCGGGAGGCCCGCCTCGAAAGATTCGCCTTGCGAAGCGATCGAGATCAACCGCGTTCGCTTGATGCTTTTCGTCAGAGGTCAGATCAGTTATGAACTCGTGAACGAGCAGGATCACTCTACGTGCGGACTTTCGCTCGGCCTCTGCGAGCGCACCTGCGGTCGCCGTTAAAAGTTGATACCGTAGGACGCCAAGTCTTGGTTCATCTCGTTCCCGTACACTCAGCAAAGCGGTCGCGAGATCGACAATGCGTTGCACGCCATTCGAGCGCGGATTTTCCAGCCTTCTTTCGACAGCGGAAGCAAGCGCCTCCGCGACGGTCTCTCCGAATGGCTCGTCAGCTTTTGCTTCGACCGCAATCACGAACTCGCCGTATTGATCCTCCGCATACACGATCAGATCGCTGTTCCTGGGCTCACCCGGAAACTTATCGAAAACCAGTCGAACCTCTGGTTCAGCAGCCCAACGAGAAACGGGGCCGAACGCGGAATGCGTCGCGAGCACCTCGTTAATTTCGCTCGGCATTGAGGTGCCGCCGCTCAACCATGCTCGGGCGACTTCCATCGCGCTTCGACCCTCCTTCCACTGGTCCTGACTCTTTGGAGGGGCCAGCGCGAACCAGTCGTCAAGACTCGCGATTTCTCGGCCCTTCTTCGCAATCGACATGGTCCCTCCTGCGTATTCCGACGGAAGGTGAACGGTGTTTCCGAAGGAACGTGAACGCGATTCCGACGATGTTGAACGCGGTTTCCGACGGAAGGTGAACGATTTAGCGGGCATGTCGGAAGGCCGTTCAAGGTCCTCGACAAGCCGTTCAAGATCGTCGGAATTGAAGGTGCGGTGCGTGGCGATTCGACGAACCGGTTGGTTACTCTCGCTCCCTTTTGCTCGGGGAGATCGAGGTGCCAGCCCAGCGGATTGCCATGCGACGGATTCGAGAAGTTCTCAGACTCAAAGACGAGTGCGATCTCTCGTACTCGCAGATTGCCCGTTCGCTCGGGATCTCCAAAGGCTCGGTCAAGAATTACCTGAGCACGGCTGAAGCGGCCGGGCTCACGCATCGGGAGGCCGCGGGGCTTGATGACGCGGCGTTCTTGGCGCGGCTGCACCCGCAGCGTTATGTCTCGCAGAAGTTCGCCGTCCCCGATTTCGCCCTCGTGCATCGGGAGCTCAAGCGCAAGGGCGTCACCCTGCAGCTGCTCTGGGAGGAGTACCGGGACGCGGCCCAAGGCGTGCCCTACAGCCGCTCGCGCTTCTGCGAGCGCTACCTGGAGTTCGTGGGCGGGCTGCGCCGCTCGATGCGCCAGACGCACATCGCCGGCGAGAAGCTGTTCGTCGACTACGCCGGCCAGACCGTGCCGGTGATCGATGTGGCGAGCGGCACCGAGCGACGCGCGCACGTGTTCGTCGCCGTCTGGGGGCTTCCAACTTCACCTACGCCGAGGCGACCTGGAGCGAAACGAAGGCCGACTGGATCGGCGCGCACGTGAACGCCTTGGCTTACGCCGCAGGCGTGCCAGCGCTTCTGGTGCCGGATAACCCCAGGGCGTTGATCTCCGAGGCCAACCGCTACGAGCCGGAACCGAACCGGACCTACCAGGCGCTTGCCGAGCACTACGGCTGCGCCGTGCTGCCCGCGCGACCACGCAAACCTCGGGACAAGGCCAAGGTCGAGGCCGGGGTACAACTGGTCGAGCGCTGGATCCTCGCGCGGCTGCGTCATCGGCGCTTCTATAGCCTGGCGGAGCTCAACGCTGCGATCGGCGGGCTCCTGGAGGAGCTGAACAATCGGCCGTTCCAGAAACTCGAGGGCAGCCGGCGCTCGTGGTTCGAGGCGCTCGAGCGCCCGGTGCTGCGGCCGCTGCCGCCCACCCCGTTCGAATACGCCGAGTTCAAGCGCGCGCTCGTCTCGCGCATCGATTACCACGTCGAGTACGAGCGCCACTTCTATTCGGTCCCGCACGCGCTCGTCGGCCAGGAGGTCGAGCTGCGCGTCACCCGCACGACGCTGGAGGTGCTCTACCACAACCGCCGGGTCGCAAGCCACGCCCGCTGCGATCGGCGTGGCGGCTACACGACGGTGCCCGAACACATGCCGGCGTCTCACCGCGCACATCGCGAGTGGACGCCACAGCGGCTGATCCACTGGGCAGGAACCATCGGTGCAGCCACGCAGTTGGTCGTCGTGCACATCCTGGAGACCAAATCGCATCCGGAGCAGGGCTACCGCGCCTGCCTCGGGATGCTCGCCCTCGCACGCAAGTACGGCAACGCTCGCTTGGAGGCGGCCTGCGCGCGCGCCGTCGCGATCGGTGCAAAGAGCCGTAAGAGCGTCGCCTCGATCTTGGCCAACGCCCTGGAGGCCCAACCGGTGCAGCCTTCGCTCTACGACGAGGCGCCGGAACTGCCCGCGCACGGCAACGTGCGCGGACCGAAGTACTACCACTGACCCGCAATCGAAAGGACAACGATGCTCACCCAACAGACCCTCACCCGGCTGCGCAGCCTGAAGCTCGATGGCATGGCGCGCGCGTTCGAAGAACAGATCACCCAGCCCGCGGGCCACGCGCTCGCCTTCGAGGAGCGCTTCGGGCTGCTGGTGGACCGTGAAGCCGCCTGGCGCGACACGCGCCGCCTCGAGCGGCTGCTCAAACAGGCGCGACTCAAATACCCCGGCGCTTGCATCGAGGACCTCGACACGCGCGCGCTGCGCGGCCTCGATCAGCGCCTGATGGCAGCCCTTGCCTCCTGCGACTGGGTACGCGCCGGCCAATCGGTGATCGCCACCGGCGCCACCGGTCTTGGAAAAAGTTGGATTGCCTGCGCGCTCGGCAATCAGGCCTGCCGCCAAGGCTTCTCAGCGCTCTACACGCGCTTCACGCGCCTACTGGAGGAGTTGCGCATCGCTCACGGCGACGGCAGCTTCGCGAGACGCCTCGCGCAGCTCGCCAGGATCGATGTCCTGATCGTCGATGACTTCGCCCTCGCTCCCATCGGACAGGGCGAACGCGCTGATCTGCTCGAGGTACTCGACGATCGCACCGCCGGACGATCCACCATCATCACCAGCCAGCTACCGGTGCAGCACTGGCACGAGTACCTCGCCGAACCGACCCTTGCCGATGCGATCCTCGATCGCATCGTCCACCACTCTCACCGCATCGCGCTCGACGGCGAGTCTCTGCGCAAAAATAACTCCGCTGAGAAAGGACCCCCAAAGCCATGAACCCCGAGTCGTCCCAAACCGCGTTACCCACCGCGCCGCACGCGCGTTGGCGTAACGAGCGCCCCGCGCGCGGCGCCGTGGATAACGCTCGCGCCGGCACGATGTTGAACACCCAGGCTACAATGTGATCGTCACGCACCGCGCTTCACCACGCGGTCAACATCGTCGGATCAGCCGTTCAACTTCGCCGGAATACGCAGTCCCTCCCTTCCACTGCAATACAGGACGTGTCCCGTCCGTAGTTGAAGCTTTGGACGGCGGTCGGTTCACAGGCTAAGCAGCACGCGTCTTCACGTCAACCTCCTCGACCGATCGCCCGAGTGCAGTGCCAAGCACCCAGAGCTGGCGATGACCCTGGATCTTGCGGAACGACTTCTCCGCTTCCAGGAATCCGGTCGCCGTCCAGCGCAGCGCCATCTCGGCGTCGCGGTAGCGACTGACGCGATGGGTCACTCGACGTACGGCACCGTTCGGATTCTCGATCACGTTGGTGCTCGCAAGGCAGCGCATCAGAGACGGCGTGAGCTTCAGCCGATTGACGGTGAAGGTCTCCTCCAGCCCCTCGAGCAGGCTCGCCGCGGCGTCGGCGTACTCGGTCTTGAGCCAGGCGGCCTGCTGCTTGAGCTTCGCGGTCCCGTCCTTCTCGGGCAGTTGGTAGGCCGCATGCATCACGGCTCTGACCTGCGCGGCGATCGGTTTGGGGAGCCGCTCGGTGACGTTTCGCATCTTGTGGATGCGGCAGCGCTGCACCTTCGCCTGCCCACCGAAGAGTTCCTCGATCGCGCTGCGAAGCCCCTTCGAGCCGTCGATGACGAACAGCCGCACCCGGTCCGGACCGATCCCGCGCCCGATCAGGCTCGAGAGCAGGTCCTTGACCACCTGTGCGTTCTCGCTCGCCCCCTGCGCAAGCCCCAGCAGATGCTTCTCGCCCTGGGCATCGACGCCGACGGCGGCCAGGATGTGGTGATCGTCGACAACGATCCCGTCGATCCACACCGCCAGGACGTCGAGCTCGTCGAAGCGACGACCCATCAGGGCTGCCAATGCGTCTCGGGCGGCCCGAATGAACCGGCGCGACACCGAGCTCTTGGCGATGCCCACGGTCCCGGCCATGCGCGGCAGCACCTCGGCGTACTTGCGCGTCGACACACCCCGAACCAGGATGTCGCGGATGCGCTCGCCCAGGCGCGGCTCGGCCTGCAGCCGCTCGTAGACCGGAATGGCCACTTCCTTGCCGCGAGCGGCGCGGCTGCGAAGACGCGGCCGCTTGACCGCAAGCTTCCTCTCGGCCAAGACCACACGCCCGGGCTGGCTGCCATGCCAGAGCACCTCGCCCAAGCGCCGACCCGGATGCTTCCTCCCGGCGACCTCCTGCGCCGAGAGCACCAAGAGCTGCTCGACGAACCCGCGTGCGGCCTCGCTCATCAGCTCGTCGATGCTCGTCCTCGCGCTCTCGATGAGCTCCAGCATCGGCAGCAGCACCTGGCCCTGGTCGGCAAAGGCAGCTCGCACCGCGCTGGCGACGTCGTCTTGCCCGACGAGGGCCAGTCGCGGTTTTCTACCAGCGGTGTTTCCCGTACGATCCTTCATGGCGGTTTTCCTTTCCGTGAGTTTCACAGGTTGGCAAGCCCGATTCTCTCGGATTCACCAGGAAAACCGCCGCCCTCAACCTTCAACTACCCCTGGGACACCTCCGCAATACACCTCGCGGCCATTTTAGCCGTGGCTCTCGGGACTGCTCAGGCCGCCGAATGGGTCATTGAAGGCCGTGTGGTCGGCGTCTCGGACGGCGACACGATCACGGTCCTGGACGACGCCAAGACCCAGCACAAGATCCGATTCGCCGGGATCGATGCTCCGGAGAAGGGCCAACCGTTCGGCGAACGCTCGAAGGAGAGCCTATCGGCGCTCGTGTTCGAGAAGCGTGTTGAGGCCCGGTGCCACAAGAAGGACAAGTACGGCCGCGAGGTCTGCACGGTGGTCGCCAGCCAGCGTGATGTGGGTCTAGAGCAGATCCGCGCCGGGATGGCCTGGCACTATAAAGAGTACCAGCACGAGCAGACGACGCAGGACCGGCTCGTCTATCGGGACGAGGAAGACAACGCTAAGGCGCGAAGGGTCGGGTTATGGAAGGACGCGAAGCCGGTGCCGCCGTGGGAGTGGCGGCGGGACCGTTGACGGGGGAATCCTCTGCGTTTAGGGATTGAAAGTGGGCGGTATAACGCCAATCCGCTCTTTGGTGTCATGGCGGTTAGGCGGGCCTCCTGCGATGGCCGCTCTAAGGGCTCCAGTCATCTCAGGAGATCCCACCCGCGCAACGGACGAAGGATTTTGCAAGAAAGGTTGGAGCGTAGGTTGCGTTGGCCTCCCTTGAACGACGCCACTCATTTTGAAGGATGTGGTTGGATCTTTCGTCGGGATCGGTATTCCTCCCGGCCTCCAGCCAAATGTGAATTTCCACCGCACGCTCCAGGTAAAGTGGGCCAGGTGCTGGAAGTTGCCTTGAGGGTCACGGGCGGAAAAAATGGTGAAGAACTCGCGATCGTCGATCAGTTGAAGCAAATAGTTGTCATAGCCGGTTGCAAAGTTCGGTTGAATCGTGGGCACCAAAAACTGCGGGTGATCTCCTGTCTCGCTCGTCGCCAATCCTTTAGCGGCATTAAAGGCAAGGCTTCCCGATGTACCAGTCATCGTCCAAGGAGGATTGGGATCTACAGAGGTAGCACAATCTCGGCCAAGGTTCGCGCGCAATGCCGGAGGTATATCTAGCTGAATTACAACACTGCCATCAAGCCGGTCCTTCCCAGCATAAATTAGAAAGACCTGGTTGATCTTCTGAAACTGGATGAAGCCAAAATTCCAGCTAGACAGGTTCGGATCTCTGACGGTAACGGCTACCGCGACCTCCCCAATAGCCGTCCAGGCGAAAGCTGCTTGAGTACCAGCAGAGGAAATAGCCCCAGGAACAAAGTTATTTGTCAAGTGTGTGTTCACGATGGGCTTCCCGGATAGCCCAATTGGGTCCACATAGATGTTCGGTACTGCGGCACTGGAATTAGTTGTGATTTTAGCTGACGAAGTGTTAACAGTGATGGACCGGCGGATCACGCGGGCGGGATCTCTCGCGATCCGCGGCAACGGTTTGTTGGCCAGCACCAGGTCCGCCACTAGGTCGGCTTCTACTTCTAGCAGATTGTGGGGTAGTCCGACTGGGTATGTTCTGCTCCCGGCTCGCCACGGGCCCTGTTGCACGACGTGCACCAGTTCATGTACGAGTAGACGCAGACCTGCAGGCGTTTCCGGGGCGTACTGTCCCGCGCCGAAAAAGATATCGCGGCCTATGGTGAAAGCGCGGGCTCCCAGAGCACGGGCCGCCATTGCTGCTCCCGTGCCAGTGTGGACCCGTACATGCCTGAAATCTAGGGCGAAACGTGCTTCCAGGAAGGCGCGGATGGATTGATCCAACGGCCGACCATCCATAGTGTTAAACGCTGCACCCATCGGTGTGCCGATAAAGAAACGATTTGCGTTTCTCATAGGAAGTTCCCGTTGGAGTTCGCGGTGATCTGGTCACCGCGCCACGCCCACTAGTAGGCGAATTCGGCCCATCTCCAAAAAGATGCGCAATCGGCCCGCAAGAATCATTTCCGGTGCTCCGGATGCAAAAATCCTGCATAGCAGAGGGGAGTACCGCTATGCGTTGGCGATGCAGGGCGACCGGGGGACGTCTTTAGCGTGGTCGCTCACGTCCAGACATACCTCTGAGCCTCGATCGGCCGCATCGCTGACTTCATCGCTTCCGCCGCCGCTAAGAGTTGATCCAACCGATTCAACGTGTCTCGTCCTGCGACCCCGTCCTGTTGCAGACCCTGCTGGGCTTGGAATGCCAGGACCGTGCGAGCGGTTTCGTCACCGTAAATGCCGTCCGCTAGTTTCTTACCCTGGGCGGTCGAGTTGGGCATAGCGAAGCCGAGATCAATCAACGTTCTTTGCAATATCTCAACTGCTTTTCCTGTCGCCCCTTTCTTCAAGGGAGGGCTGTTCTCCGCCGCGATCTGTAGTCGCTCGTTATCAGCAAACCGTCGGGATATGAGTGCCATGGAGATCTGCCTTTCCCTGCCTCATGCTGCCCTGGCAGACGGCCCTATTAGGGAGGTGGATATTCGATCATCGGTAAAGCGGATGAGCAAATCAATTCGGCTCATTCGGCGTGTTTGGTCCGGATGCGGGTGCGCAGCGCGGTTTGGCGAGGGGCCTTGGGCCGTGTAGGGAGCATTGTGCGCGCGGGATCGGCCGACTCGCAACGCCCGTTGCCCCAGGCGGCGGGTTTCAGGTCAGCGCAACGGCCCCCGCTGGGCGCGAGGGGCCTGCGGCGGGCGAGGTCCAGCCACGCCTCAGGATCGGCCTGAGAGGCTTTCAGCGCGTGCAATCGCTCGTCGCCGCACATTCTTCCAGCCACTGCCGATGACCCTCGCGCATCGCAGTCAAGCTCCGAATCTTGCCCTCGGGCGTTCGCGGTCCCGTGGACGCGCCGCCGTGAAACTTGCATCGCCCGCCGCGCAGCAACAGCTTGCACTGACAGGGCTTACCCTGCCGATTTTTGGCCCCGCAGACCTTTCCTGATCGCGTTCTAGGTCTGCCCGCCATCGTTGTGCTCGATCGGTGGCCGCTCGGGTTCTCCCTTGCCGAGACTGATGTTGACGTGGAGAAGCTGACCTTGCGCGGGCCGAATATGGTCTCCGTAGGTCGCCGGGAGTTTGACAACAGCCACCGAGAGGTTTGTGCTTCGCGTATCGGTTGTCGTCGTAGACTTACGCTTCCGAATGGGAGGTATGAGCCATGGATTCGGAAGCCCTTTATCTCGGGACGGTTCTTCTGGTAGCAGTCGGCTTTCTCCTGCTCGTGGCTATCCTCGCGTGGAAGTACCGTGGGCACCCCGAAGGCGTGCTCCATAACTTGGCGCGACCCTCAAAACGCGACATCGAGAACGCCCGAGAACAAATTGGCCGACTGAAAGGAGAGAGCCCGCCATCGCGGGAATCTCTGTGGCAGCAGAGGGTGGTCGAGGCGTTGGCAGGCGGTCTTGGTTGGCTGTTCGTAGTGCTGATCGTGGCTGTATATCTTGCCTTCCTCATTTGGCCGTTGTGGGAGTTTTGGTCAATGCCGACTGACAAACAGATCGTCGGCCTATTGGGAGCGATCGTTGCTCTGCTCCTCTTGATCATCGCGAAAATGTCTCGCCGCTAGAGTCGATCGACCTAAACGGTCCGTGTTCGTTCGGTACGTCGAAGATTCAAACGTCGCGCGTTCCTCAATGATCCGGCTCGTGGGGGATCGCCAGGACGGCCTCATAGCGATGGCCGTCTTCCCCAGCCTCTAGGAGCAGTCTGGAGACGCATTACGGCCGCGCTAGAGCGTTTCGGCTCATCCGGTTCGACCAAAACCTCCCATGCCTCAGGATCGCGCCTGAGCGGCTCTCAGCGCGCGCTCAAGCTCGTCCGGCGAGTAGCCCCAGCGCGGGGCCATCGCCCGGATACGCTCGGCTAGGTCGATGATTCTCGGCCGATCCAACCCTTCCGCGCCAAATCAAGCAGGGCGCCCACTGAGCCCAGACCTACGACAAAAGGGATATATGCGACGGAAGCCATTCGCTCCACTTTGGTCGCTTCGATCGCTTCGGTCGCGACATCAACGGTATCGTCAAACCTCGGCCGACCGCCCGCCAGTCTCCCGCTGCTCCGCATAGGCCGGCCCGCGCTGCGAGAGCATCTCCAATGCCACCGCTTGGCACGCCCATTTCGGCCGAAAACGTTGCGGATGTCGGTCCGGCTCAAGCCAGCCGGCCCCGCGGTGCGACCCCCCCGCAAGATATGGTCCGCGACGCGATGCAGTTCGCCGGGCTAGGCCGTTGGCGCTATCGTTTGCCTGTCGCTCCGAGTCTAAGATTGAGTTGTCATACTTCCTCGGGCAGGGGTTGTTATGCCCACGCACTTTGACCTCATCATCACCGCGGATTACCCGAATCGCACCGCCGAGTTCCGCCTGCTCGACGCGCATGGCGCGCAGCTCGCCTTCCGGCAGACGGATTTCAAGACCATCGCCGTGTCGCCGCCGGCAGGGACTGTTCGACCTGCGGAACTACCTGCGCCACTACGTCGAGCCGGGCAAGGAAGCGGCGAGCGTCGCGGAGATCGGCGTGTGCATCGCCGAGGAGGTGCTGGGCGCAGGACATCTTCCGCACGCTCTGGGCATCCGAGTCCCAGCGCACGCTCCGCATCCAGTTACCCGGTGCCACCGAGGCAGGACAATCACCTGGCGGCGGCGCTCGCCCGCGTGCCGTGGGAGATCGCGCGGCCCAGCGGCGGACCAGCCCACGCTGGGCGAGCGCAACCTCCTCGTCCGCGTCGTCCATGACATGCGGCGCCGGCCACGCAGCCGCTCGATCTCGGCACGCGACGAAGTGCCTGCGCGTGCTGTTCGTCTTCGCCGAGGCGCGCGGGTCGCGTCCGCTGGCGGCGCGGCAGGAGCGGCGGGAGTTGCTGCGGCTCTTTGAACAGGAAATCTACCCGCAGCGCCGCGTCGTCGCCCACTTCCTCACCCACGGCGTCACGCGCGAGCGGTTGCAGGCGCAGATCCAGGAAAACGGCGGCTACCACATCGTCCACTGGAGCGGGCACGGGCACCTGAACCTGCCTCGAACTCGCCAAACCCGGCGGCGCACAGCGACCGCCTCTCCGGCGAGGAGCTGCTCGATCTCTTCACCGAGGCCGGCGGCTTCATCCCGCGCCTCTTCTTCCTCAGCGCCTGCCACTCCGGCGACATCCTGCGCGTGAAGGACTGGAACGACTTCCTCGCCGTGGCCCAGGGCAAGGAGCCGGGCACGAAGAGACCCGGCCTCGGAAACGAAGGACATCCCGCTGGACGAGCGCCCCGGCTACACCGGCACCGCCCACGCGCTGCTCCAGGGCGGCGTGCCGTCCGTGGTCGCCATGCGCTATGCCGTGGGTGACGACTATGCCCGCGAGCTGGCGCGTCGAGTTCTACCGCGCCCTGCTGGCCCACGCGCAGCCGAAGAGCGCCGCCGCGGCCCTGACCATGGCCCGGCAGTCGCTGCTCGATGCGCACGAAGCCCGACCACGCCCGCTACGCTGTCTGCGATCACGCCACGCCGGTGCTCTACGGCGCGGAGCAGCCCGGCCTGACCTTGCAGAAGGGCCGCAGCCCCGGTCTCGATACGCGCAATCCCCGGCTGCACCAGATCGCCGAATTGACCACGGCGGGACACGAGCACTTCGTCGGGCGCACCTGGGAACTGGCCGGGCTGGGCGCGGACTTCATCGGCTCCAGCAGCGGGGCGGAGGTGAAGCCCGTGGCGCTCATCACCGGCCTGGGCGGGATGGGCAAGACGGCGCTCACTGCCGAGGCGCTGGCGCTCTGGGAGTCGCGTTTCGAGTGGGTGCTGCTCTACCAGGCCAAGCCGAATGCGCTCGGCTTCGACGCCACGCTGCGCGACATCCACCTGAAGCTCATACGCCGAGCTGGGCCGCTACCACGAGCACGTGCAAGGCGCGGCCCGCCGATGCCATCTACCGGGCAGCCGAGGCCGAGTTCACCGGCCCGGAGCGGCTGGAGCGCCTCACGCGCAATCTCGTCCGCGCCCTGCGCGATGAGCCGATCCTGCTCGTGCTGGACAACTTCGAGACCAACCTCAAGCCGCAGGCCGAACCCGGCACTGCCGCTGAACCGCTCTGGGCCTGCCAGGACCCGGCCTGGGACCGCTGCCTCACCCAACTCGCGACGGAACTGGTCGGCACGCCCTCGCGGGTGCTGATCACCTGCCGGCGGCCGCTCGCCGCGCTGGCGGGGACGGCCTGCCATCGGGTGCTGCTCGGTCCGCTGCCGGCGGGCGAGGCCGCGCTGTACCTGCGGGAGCACGCCGGCTTGAGCCAGCATGATCTTCAGCGGCGATGCGGCGGAACGCGCCCTCGCCATGCGCCTGCTGCAGGCCAGCCGTTTCCACCCGCTGCTCATGGACCGTCTGGCCCGGCTGGCCACGGGTGGGCCGGCACTGCGGCCGCAGCTCCTGCAAGCGCTCGACGCGCTGGAGACAGAGCCACGACTACACCCAGCTTCCGGCGCTTGTTCGCCACCGAGCCGGGGGATGCGAAGGAACTGGCCTACCTGAACGACGCGCTCGCCACCTCGCTCGATCAGCTCATCCGCGATGCCAGCCCGGACGCCCGCCGCCTGCTGTGGATGATCGCCGTGGCCAATGAGCCCGTCGACTTGCGACCTGCTGCAGAGCGTGTGGAGCGGAGAGAGAGCCATGAGCAGGCAACGACTGCGGCAGCTCAAGCAGATGCTGGACATGCTCGCCCGGCTCCCGGCGGAGCTTCAGGAGCAGCTCAAGGCCATGTCCGCCGGAGCTGCGCGCCATGGCTCGACGCCCTGCCGCCCGCAGCCCGAGCCCGGCCCGATCCGACGCCGCTGCTGCGCCACCTGGTGGCCGTGGGCCTGGCCACGGAGGAGCGCACCGGACCGGACGATGCCAATCCCGACCTCACCTGCCACGAGCTGGTCCGCGAGCGCATCCGCGCCTGGATGCACGACCACCCGCAGGACCGGGCCGACCTGACGGAGAACACCATCCGCCTCGCCTATGCCGAGCGGCTGGAGGCGGTGTTCGAGGCCCTCCAGCACCAGAACATGACCGCCGCCCTGCAGGCCGGCAGCCGCGCCCTGGTCTATTGCGTCCAGGCCGGGGCCTAGGACCGGCTGGGTGACTTCGCCAGCCGGCTCGTCACCAGCACCAGCGATCCCCGCCTGCTGGCGGGCCTGCTCCCGCATCTGGAGGCCGCCGCCGAGTCCGCCCCGGAGGGCGAGCCGCGCTGGCCCTGCCTCTGCTACCTTGCCGATGCGCTGAGGAATGGCGGCCGCCCCGATGCCAGCCTGCCCTTCTACGAGCAGGCCGCCACCCAGGCCCGCACCGCCGCCGAGGCCGACGGTGAAGACGCGCGCCAGGCCTGGGCGGATGTCGCCGCGATCACCGGCAACTGGGCCAACGCTCTCAGGAAGACCGGCGACCTCGACGCTGCGCGCCAGCGGCACCTCGACAGCGCCGAGGCCGACAAGAAAGCGGGCAGCCCAGCCGTCAATGTCATCGGCAGCGAACTGGAGGCCCTGCGCATCGACATCATGCAGGGCCAGGCCGCGCAGGCGCTGCCGCAGGTGGAGGCGCGGCTGGCGCAGGTGGAGGCCTGGTGGCAGCAGCACCGCTCCGGCCAGCCCGTGCCGGAGGCCCCGATGCCGAGTTCCTCGCCCGCACGCTCATCAGCGCGCTCGACATCGCCAGGGAAGCCCACCTGTGCCCAGGAGGACTGGGAATCCGCCCTGCGCCGCATCGATACCATCCTGGAGGTCAAGCGAGCGCTGGAGCGCCCGGCGGAGGACATCGCCGCCACGCGGATGAACCGCGCCGTTGTGCTGGGAAGATCTGGGCCGCTTCGGCGAGGCGCAGGCCGAGCTGGAGGCTTGCCTCCAGGTCTTCCAGAACGATCCCACCAGGAGTGCCAAGGTACTCAGTTCCCTCGCCCATCTTGTTCTGGCGATCAAGGCGACGTGGCCCAGGCCATCACCCAGGAGCGCCGCGCCCTCGCCCTCTGCGAGCAGTTGCCCGATCCCGCGCGACCGCGCCATCTCGCACAACAATCTCGCCAGCTACCTCGAGCGCAGCGGCACCCCGTCCGCCCTCGCCGAATCCCCCCGCCACCAGCTCGCCGCCCTCATTTACCAGCTCGTCGCCGGGCTGGGGCAGGACCTCCAGACCTCGCTGCGCAACTACGCCATCGATTTCCGCCGCGCCCACGCCGCCGGCACGCCGCTGACCGTGCCCCGCGTGGCCGAACTGCTCGCCGACCCCGCCTTCCACCCGCTGGCACGACTGGCTCCGCCAGCGCCAGGCCGACGTGGCCGAGGTGCAGGCCGCCGTGGATCAGGCTCTGGACAGGCCCGGCAGGCGGCGCTGGAACAGGAGTAAGTCAAAGGAACCTGCCCCATGCCAACACCCACAAACCCATCGTCGCTCGCCGACTGCTCACCGAACTCGAAGCCGCCGTCCGCGCCGGGGATCGCGCGCGCGCACGACACGCAGCTCGAACAGACGATCCTGCAACGCCTGGCCAGCGAGGCGGCGCGACCGCGGCCGAGCCTGGAACGCCGCGTCCGCGCCCTGATGGCGGCGAACTGGATCAGCCGCGCCGCCGGCCCTCGCAGCTGCAGCCGGACCCTGGACCCGTTCGAAGCCTCGAACGCAGCAGCCCGGACGCGACCCGACGCCGATGGCGTGGTCTATCCCGTGTGGTTCGGCACCAACCGCAAGCCAACGGCGACAGGGCGATGGCTTCACCGGCGAGCGCCACGACCGCATCACCCGTGGCCGCGTGGAGGTGTATGTGCCGGAGGCGCACCGCTTCGGCGAGACCGGCACGGGCTTCTGGAGACGTCTGCTGCGTTTCGACCTGCGCGACGACCGCCTGCGGCTCCAGCACGTGGAGCGGCAGGAGCGGGATGCCTTCTTCGCGGACATCCACGCAGGCGATGCAGGCCGCACGCGACAGCGGCGAGCCGCCGCACGCGCTGTTCTTCCTGCATGGGTTCAACGTGACCTTCGCGGACGCGGCGATCCGCGCGGCGCAGATCGGCTACGACCTGAAGGTGCCGGGAGCGACGGCGTTCTTCAGTTGGCCCTCGCGCGGCAGCGTGACGGCCTACCCGGTGGACGAGGCGAGCATCGAGGCCAGCGAGCGGGCGATCACGGATTTCCTCGTGGACTTCACCGCGAACTGCGGGGCGGAGAAGGTGCATGTCATCGCGCACAGCATGGGCAATCGCGGCCTGCTGCGCGCGCTGCAGCGGATCGCGGCGCAGGCGCAGACGCGGGGCCAGGTGAAGTTCGGCCAGGTCTTCCTCGCCGCGCCGGATGTGGACCGCGATCTGTTTCTCGACCTCGCCCGTCTCTACCCGGAGCACGCCGAGCGCACCACGCTCTATGCCTCCGATGGCGACCTGCCGGTGCATCTCTCCGCCAAGCTGCACGACGCGCCGCGCGCCGGATACTTCACGCCCTACACCGTGGCTCCCGGCGTCGACACGGTGGCCGTGCCGGACTTCGACATCGATCTGCTGGGCCACGCCTACTTCGCCCAGGCGGAGGCGTTGCTGCATGACATCTACGATCTCATGCGCCACGGCGCAACCACCGGCAAGGCGTCAGCGAATCACCGCCGAACAATTCGAGGGGATGAGTTTCTGGAGATTGAGAAGGTAGTCGTGGGAGTTCCACAGTAGAGCCACTACGGGCCGCGCCGGGGGTGAACTTAGCCCGTTTCAGTGGACGCCAACGGTGAGGGCGTAGAGTTTTCCACGGCCGGGCGCGTGCGGCGCCTCACACGCACGCGCACGTGCCCGGCGGTGGGAAACTCGGACCATCGTCAGGCCGCCTCCTTCGCCGCGAAGCGGCGCTCGAATTCGCGCGGCGACACGTAGCCGAGGGAAGAGTGACGGCGACGCGGATTGTAAAAGGTCTCGACGTAGGAAAAGACCTCCGAGCGCGCCTGGATGCGCGTAGCGTAGCGCCGCCCGTTCACCCGTTCTACCTTCAGCGTCTTGAACCAGCTCTCCATCGGCGCATTGTCGTAGCAATCGCCCTTGCGGCTCATCGAGCAGACCATCCCGTACTGCTTGAGCAGCTTCTGGTAGTCGTGAGTGCAATACACCGAGCCGCGGTCGCTATGGTGAACCAGACCGCGCGGCGGCCGACGCTGGAAGTAGGCCATCCCCAGGGCCGCAATGGCGAGATGCCGGTCGTTTCGCTCACTCATCGCCCAGCCGACGATGAGTCGCGAGTACAGGTCGAGCACGCAGGCGAGGTACAGCCAGCCCTCGTCGGTCCAGATATAGGTCACGTCGGTGAGCCACACCTGGTCGGGCCGCTCGGCCACGAAGTTCTGCTCGAGCCGATTGGGCGCCACCGGCAGCTTGTGCCGCGAGTCGGTGGTGGCGCGAAACTTCCGTCTATGCCGCGCCGCGATCCCGTGCTTGTTCATCAGACGCCGAACCCGGTTCAAACTCACCACGTTGCCCTGTTCGCGCAGCTCCTCGTGCACCCGCGGGCTGCCATAGTTGCCGTCGCTGGCCAAGTGGATGGCGCGGATCTCGCCGAGCAGACGCGCGTTCTCCCGCTCCCGTGGCGAGGGCCCACGTCCACGCCAGGCGTGGTAGCCGCTACGCGACACCTCGAGCAGCTCGCACATCCTCGGCACCGGGTAGCGCGCTCGATGCGCATCGATAAAGGCATACCTCACAGCGCATCCTTCGCGAAGTATGCCGCCGCCTTTCGCAGGATCTCGCGCTCCATCTTCAGCCGCGCGTTCTCCGCCCGCAGCCGCGAAACCTCCGCCTCCAGATCGCTCACCGGATGCCCCGCCGGCCCCTGCACGACCTTGCCCGCGCGCGCCGCGCGCACCCAGTTGGCCAGGCTCTTGGCCGGCAAATCCAGTCGCCGCGCCGCCTCCATCAGGCCCACCTTCTCGTCCAACACCAACTTCACGGCCTCGGCCCGGAACTCAGCCGTGTACCGCCGTCTCGGAATCCTTTGCATCTGACACCTCCATTTGCGATCGTAAAAACCTCAAACGTTGGTGTCCACTTTTTCGGGCGAAGTCCAACGGATATGTCTCGCCGATCCGAGGCCGCGAAGCTCAAGTATCCCGGGGATCTCCCTCGATGTTTTCCCGGCCTTCCTCAAGTTCTCGGCATGCCGGACAAGCTCGCGATGAAAATAGGCGGCCTCGTCCTTCCGTTTTGCTGCGGTTGCCCTACCCCCGGCGGCCCGAACACGTCGGCGTTCTTCCTGCATAGCGGCGAGCATTCGCCGGGCGTCGGCAGCACCAAACTTGTCGCCTAGCCACATATCTCGCAGATGCTGGAGATGCGTCACGAGTCTTGCAGTTGCCATTGCATTGGCGACCGCCGCGGCGGGCCGGGCCTCTTCAAGATCGAGCCGCGCGGCTGCTGACGCGAACGCGGCGAGCGACGCGATCCGGGTCGCAAGCGCGGTAATGCTCGCTTGCATGGGGTGATCCTCGTCGAACGCAACCGGCGCATCAGCGCCAATGGTGTAGTCGGGCGAGATTCCAAGGTCGGCCGCTAGTGCTGCCCTGCGACGATCGAATTCGCCGAGCGCTTTGGCCGCAAATTGCGCCTCAAGGGGCAGATGCCGCGCCCATCCGGGGGTCGCGCGCTTGATACGGTCGGTCATGGCCATTTCCCAATGCAAAAAAGCAGGCAAGGGGAGTTCTGCAATGGGACCCGCGGATGGGACCCGCCGGATCGAGAGGGAAGGGCGCGCGGGACTCCCGGCGAAGCGTCAGACCGCCCGGTCGCATGGGGTCCCCGTGAGCCTCCCGCCCCGGGGTTGAGATACGCGCACGCACGCATCCGCGGACTAGAGGGCGAGCGCCGTCCGCTCGATCTCGGCCGCACGCTGATTTGCGAGCCACTTAGCGTAGTTCTTCTCGATCATACGCACAGACGTGCCGCAGTTCTCCGCGAGAAGCTGTAGCGACCGACCTGCCATGATCGCGTGCGAGATATGCGTGTGCCTCAGGGTGTAGAAGCAGACGGCCGGATCGAGTTTCGCGGCCTTGCGTGCGGCAGTGAACGGGCGGAGCTGGTGATTGAAGCCCCACTGGTCGCCGCGGGGACCCGTCAGAAGCCATGCTCCAGGTAGCTTGTCCTTCGCCTGATCCCTGAAAAACGCGATGCCACGAGAGTCCAGGACTACCGGACGGCGGCCGGTCTTGCCCTGCCGGATCGTGAGCGTCCCGGATCGTGGATCGAAGTCTCCCGCCTTAAGCATCCGCAGCTCGCCGTAACGGCAGCCGGTCAACAGGCCGGCCCGTATGAGCCTAGCGGTCGCCTCGTTCGGGGCCTTCGCGATCAGCAGCCGAGCTTGCTCAAGATCAAGGATCGCCTCGCGTTGCGCACCCACGTTTTCGAACCGACTAAGGAACCGCCATGCGCGGTCGTCGGTGATCTTGTTGGCCGGATCACGGATTGCAAGGTTGAGGGCCGCCTTCAGGTAGTTGAGCAAGCGGTTAGCGGTGTCTCGGGACCGCCGGACGGCATCCGGATCCTCACGGTTCGGCTTCGCGACGAGCCCATCTCGCCAGCGCTGCAAGTCGTCCAGAGTGAGGGCCGCCAGGAGCTTGTCGCCCAGCTCGGCCCCTACATGCTTATTCAGCCGGCCCTCGGCGTCGTCTGCGCTCGTCCTGCCCTCAGCGCGCAGATGCGCCACGTAGCGCCGACACGCTTCTCGCACCGTCAGCGGGGCGGTCTTGGCCAGTCGCTCGCGGTCCGCCCAAGCCAGGGCAGCCTTGGCGGCATGAAAATAGGTGAGCACGCGCTCGCCATCGGCCTCGACATGATCGTCTGCCGGGCCAAGGGTCGTTTTGGCATATCGCCGGGTTCCGGCGACCAGTACGCGAGCCCGCCAATTCCCGCTACGGCGGGCGTAGCCGAGATGGACGCCAGGTCCCACCCGCTGCCAATGCGCCTCGTCGAGCTTTTTCAGCTTTTCTCGGGCTGTCCGATTCTCAAGACTGCTGCTGCGAGCCGTTCGTGCCAATCTGATCCTCCGGGAAACTTCCGGGAAACTGACAGGCATATACGCCTATACATGGCCATAGGCAAGTCTGACTGAAATAATTTATAAATTAGTGACTTAAACCCAGACATTTTGCACGTTACGTCAGAATCAGCCCACCGATTCGCCCTTTCACGGCGCAAACACGAGTTCGAATCTCGTAGGGGACGCCAAGACAAATCAAG
The DNA here is from genome assembly GCA_963789885.1 of uncultured beta proteobacterium. Taxonomy (GTDB): domain Bacteria; phylum Pseudomonadota; class Gammaproteobacteria; order Burkholderiales; family SG8-39; genus DATEDA01. The sequence continues at coordinate 97,182 of CAWBNB010000016.1, forward strand.
CAGTTGGGACAAGCCCGCAGTGGAAACCCGGGAATGTCTCTAGGATTTCTCTAGGTCCGGATCGAGAGATTGCAGCCTGCGCGCCAGCCCGATTGAGAAACTGGAGAGGTTAGCGTCGCGCAGCCCCGCGGGTCGACTTGTGGAGGCCCTAGGGCTCTAGCTTGCGCGCCGCTGGTGGCCCCCGATCAGGGCATCGCGCGAGGGTGACGCTTAGTTCGCGTGGCACGACCTGAGGGGAGGGGGCCTGCACTCGCGCTGACGCCACGGCGGGCGGCGCCCCCGGAGAGTGTAGGTAGCGAACCGGCTGTGTAGCCGAAAAGCGCACAGGGCGCGTAGAAGCAGAAACGGTGCTGAGCTAGTTGCGCCGGCCGATTTTCCCCAGCGTGACCAGACTCTGACCCTCAATCGGGGTGTGTATCGAGGCGAAGTAGGGGGTCCCGGATCCCAAACGGCCCCGCAACTACCCTAACGCCTAGTCGGGCGGGTGAACGTAGGGGGACCAGTAAGGGCACAGAAGCGACCTAAGAGAAGCGCGCTCATCCCCTTGCGCAAGGCGCCCTACGTCAGCTTCTCAACCGACGCCAACTTCTGCTCACGGCCATTTGCTGACGATCGGGGTCGTCGGTCGAAGGACTGGAGCAGACTGGCTGCTGCCACTTAGGCCCGGCGGCTCAATGACAGCTGTCGCCCACACCGGACATCGAGCGATTCACCGGTCGGCTGCCCGCTGTACCTCCGAACCGGCCGTTCAACGGCAGCGCGCGGAAGACGACAATGTTCCGCCGCGACATGGGTTCAGCCAACGGCTGCTCCCGTAGGCTGCGAGCTGGAACTCGCGACCCGAAGCCGACATCAGCCCCGAGTCAACCGACGCCCTCGCGGTCACCGTCCAGACAGCTCGTCAGTTCACGCTGCTGCCGACGATCGGCGCCAGCGCCGCTTGGATGCGCGCACCCTGGCCGGCGTCGAGCATCGGCCTGAGGATGCCGAGGAAGCGCTCGTCCTGGACGCCGCTGGTGATGTACTGCCACCGGTAGGCGGCGAGCATCGTCGCGCCGATCGCCTTCGTCTGCGCGGCGTCGTACGTGCGGTTCGCGCGGGCGATCAAGTAGACGGCGTCGGCCTCGGCCTGCATCCGGCAGATGCCGTCGATGGCACCGACGAGCCCGATCAGGTCATCGACCGCGCGGTCGCGCTGCGCGGCGTCGAGCTTCTCGTTCTCCCGCGTCCACTCGATCTCGTCGAGGATCGCGTGCTGCGACTCCTCTTTCCAGTGGAAGAGGAAGACGTCCTTCCAGAGCGGGTCAATCCGGCTCTCCGGATCGATGCTGCTGCGGTAGTGGGCCTGCGAGAACAATTCGATGTCGCAGGTCAGCGCGAGCACGGCCCAGGTCGACGCCGCCAGCACGGCGCCGGCCACGTCGTTGGGCTGCGGCAGGAACTGGTAGCCCGCGGGCATGCCGGCAGCCATCATCTTCTCGAGCCTGCGGAACATCTCCTGGTGCTTCAGCTCTTCGTCGGTGAGCCGCACGAGCGCCTCGAGCGCGACCTGGTCGCCCAACCAGTGGGCGCGGCTGAGCTCGAGCACCTTGGCGCCGATGAAGCGCTCGACGAGCGCGAACATGTTCGCGTAGGTGCGTCCCTGCACCTGCGAGAAGAAGCGCTTCTCCTCGCCGTTGAGGAACGGCAGCTGCGCGACCTTGGAGAGCCCGTCGGGCAGGAAGCTGCGGCTGAAATCGAAGCCGCGGCCGCGGATGACGTCGCGGTCGGTGTCCCAGCGGATGCGCTTGGACACTTCGATGCACTTGGCGTAGCGGCCGCTGTCGGCGGCGGAGGGACTGGGTTGGGACATGGCAAGCTCCTGATGCAAATGGTGAGAGAACGAAGGCAGATGGCGGGCGTGCGCGTTCCCGGTCGCAGCGCTGCCGTGGGATTTGGAAAAAAGGGGGAGGGACGCGGGGACTACCCGGACTCGACCGGCGTCATGGCGATGCCCATGCGCGGTTCTCCATCACCGCGAGGATCTGCCGTGCCGCTCGCGCGGCACCGTCGGTCTCGACGGGCTTGTACGCGACCGGCGAATGCATCGCCGCCAGCGCCCGCTCGGCGAGGGCCTCAATCGTGAGCTCATGAAAGCGCACCGCGCAATCGGCGCAGTAGTTGTGCAGCCGATGCGTGACGTGGATGCACTGCTCGAAATGGCGCTCGAGCGGAAAGCTCAGGAAGCGGCGCTGCGTCGCGACCAGCTCCATGCACGTCGACAAGCCGCCTTGGACGAGCGCCAGGTCCGAGCACGCGAGGTGCTCGAACAGGTTGTGCACGTAAGGCCGGACCTCGAGCCCGGCGTGCTCGGGCACCGCCGACGGCGGCACGCGCGGCCCGGCGACGAGCACCATGCGCAGCTCGGGCACCTGCCGCTTCATGAGCGGAAAGGCGTCGGCGATCCGGCGCAGCAGCGGCGCCCCGACCGCGGTGCCGCCGACCGCGGCGATGACTAGCTTCTCGTCCGAACGATAGCCGTGGCGCGCGCGTAGGACGTCGGTATCGGCGAGTTGTGCCGGGTCGAACGGCAGCGCATAGCCCGTGAAGGCGAAGTTGCGCTTCGTCCACTCGCGGATCTGCGGCAGGCCGGGGCCGAACGGCAGGTCGGGCACGTCCTCGGAATTGCCGACGAAGATCGCCCGGTCGCGGATCCACGGATAGCGCGCCACGTGCTCGATGTCGTCGGCGTTTCGGTCGGCGCAGAGGAACGCTTCGCGCTCGTTGCCTTCTTCCATCGGCAGGCAGCCGACGAAATCGGTGAGGAACACGAACGGCTGGCGCTTCAGCTCCGGGTTCTCGTGGTAGTGGTAGTCGACCTCCCAGGCCTCGTCTCCGATGACGAGGTCGTAGTGCTCCTGCTCGAGCAGCTCGGCGAAAATGAGGAAGTTCCTCGCCATCACCTCGTCCATCGTCCGCAGGGCGAAGAAGGCCTGCAGGTCGTGCTCTCCGGCCCGCGCCTCGAAATGTCGGCTCTCGTTGGCCAGGCGCGCGGTGATCGGATGCAGCCGCTCGCCCTCGCGTTCGAGATACGCCGAAGCGGGATGCACCGTGAACCAGTCGATCTCGAGATCGGGTTCGAGCTTTCGCATCTCGCGCGCGATCGCCAGGTCGCGCTGCACGTGGCCGAGGCCGATCGCGCTCGAGACGAAGAGGACGCGGCGCTTCCTGGCCATCGCCCGGACCCAGGTCGAGCGCGGCGGCCGCACGCCGACGAAATCGTGCACCGCGCGGCTAAAGGCGACCGGGTCGCGCGCCATCATCAGATGGCCGCCGGCGCCGATCGTGAGCAGGCTCGCGCCGGGAATCAGCGCAGCGATCTGCTGGCCGCTGGCGTGGCGCACGCGGCCGTCCTCGTCGCCGTGGATCACGAGCGTCGGGCAGCGAACCTTCCTGGCGTGCTCGCGAAGGTCGTTGCCGAACCAGCCCGCCATGCCCATCGCGACGACCTGGCCGTGCGTGCTGGCTCCGTTGCGAACGCCGTCTTCGTAAGGCTTGGTCGAGTGCGGCTCGCTGAAGCACATCCTGCCGAAGAATTCGTCGAGGTAGGACGGCCAGTCGCCGGTCATTCGTTCCAACTCGTCGCGCACGTGCTTCGCCTCCGCCGCACTGTCCATCAGCCGCGCGGCGAAGCCGCCGGCGATGACGAGGTGCGAGACCCGCTCGGGGTGATCGACGGCAAAGCGCAACGCGGTCATCGTCGCAGCCGAGATGCCGACGACCGCCGCCCGGTCGACTTCGAGGCGGTCGAGGATGGCGACGAAGTCGGCGAAGTAGTGGTCGAAGGTGTAGTGCTCCCGCGAGGTCGGCCGGTCCGAGCGGCCGTTGCCGCGCAGATCGCCGACGACGACGCGGTAGTGCTGCGCCAGCCATGGCACGACGCCGCGCAGCAGGTACGCGTTGGCGATCTGGAACACGGGCGCGAAGACGAGCCACGGGCCCGACTCGCCGTATTGCGCGTACCAGGATCGGACGCCGTCGCGCTCGACGAAGCCTTCGCGAGCCGGAGCGATGCTGTCGTAGGGGTAAGGCTCCGGCAGCGTTCCTTCGGCCGGCAACGGTCCCACGGTCAGGGCGAGCCGGCGTGGCGATTCGGGTGTCGTGCGCGCATCCATCAACGCTTCCTCCGCAACGCGGTCCTGGGACCTGCTTCGACGCGGCGCAGGAGCTTCGCCATGGCCTCGAGCGCCGCACGCTGGTGGCCATCCTTCTCCGTGATGCCGAGCGTCGTGCCGGCCTCCATCCCGGTCCAGAACCAGACGATCCAGGCCGAGATGGCCTGCGCCGAGACCGGCAACTCGAGCTTCGAGCGGTCGATGAACTCGACCACCGCGGCGTGGACCAGGCGGTGCCATTGCGACAGGCGCGGGACGAACTCGTGGCGCAATTGCTCGTCGTGGAAGCTCGCGCCCATCAGCTCCATCAGCAGGCGCACGAATCCCGACTTGAGGTCTTCCTCGTAGAAGTCGCAGGCCAGCTGCCATTGCTGGCTCGCCCTACGGGTGCCTTGGTACATGCGTTCCTGCCGCTCGAGCAATTCCTTGTTCGCCTCGTCGAGCACGGCGAGGACGAGCTGCTGCTTGCCGCGAAAGTGGTAGCTGATGAGGGCGTGATTGACGCCGGCCTCGCGGGCGATGTCGCGCACGTTGAGGTTGGCGTAGCCGACCTTCACGAGCCGATCGCGCGCCGCCCGAAGGATGGCGACGCGTGTCGCGCTGCCGTCGATGCGGCCGGAGGTCGATTCCGGACGCTCGCGTGCCGTCGTGCCGGTCGGCGCAGATTGAACGATTGGTTTATCCATGTGTTCAATGTACACCATCGATTCGCACCGCGTCAAGCGCATGTCGGTCGCGCCTGGAGTTTCGAGCGCGGCATCCGATCGACATTCGATTGGTCTTCGATGCCCAATGGCCACGGCATCGATTGAGCTGGCGCTCTGGAAACCACCTCGCCACGCACATGCGGCGGGCTACGTCTGCACTACCTTGAGAGCGGTCATCGGCGTCACGATCTCTCTGGCGCCTGGATGACCGGAATGTGGCCGAGACCGTGAGTTCACGCTGTGGCCGCGAAATGACCGGACCCGACCTTAAGCGGTCATCCGGCTTCACGAAATTCGGCCGTTCAACGTTCGCGTTGAGCCGCCGGTTGAGCCGCCGCCGAGGCGCGAAGCGCCGAGGGTGTGCCCGCAAGCAACGCTTGCGGGCGGTCGGCTCTGGAATCTCTAGGGCTGCCGACTGGAGAGGATGACGGCCTTTTTCTCCTCGTACTCTTGCCTCTGGATCTCACCCTTCGCGAAGCGCTCGTTCAGGATCTGCAGCGCGGAATAGGTCGGATCGCCCCATGAGCGGCCTCGGTCCATCATCCCCCACGGTCCCCCATGATGGGGACCGCTGCCTGATCTGTGGCCGAGAAAGAAAATGGCGGCACAGATGATCATCATGAACAACATGAACAGGGGGAAGATCCACCAGAATCCCCAACCCCACATGTGCCAGGGGCCAGGCCAATCCCACGGCGGCTGCTGGGGACCAGTCGGCTGCTGGGCAAGTGCCAGCAATGGGTGAAACAGAGCGAAGAAGACCACGGTCAGGAACGCTGAGCGCTTCGTTTCCATCTCGATATCCTTTCTCGGCATTCGATCGTTACTCTTTGCGTCGAGGAGCGGCGCAAAAGTTTGCTCCGTGGATCTGACATCAATACGCCGAACGTGTTTTATCAAGAGTGTCAGTCGAGATCGGAGTGCTTGTCGTCGAATTCCTCTTGGGTGCGCCGGATGCCGGCCGCGACGAGGCGCTACGACGGTATGCGCGAGCCGTAAGGAACGCGCATCGCGTTTACGACGATCCCGCTAAGTCGCGATTGCGGCCCCTTCGTGGGGCCGACGCGTCCCACCCGCGCGCGTTGCCCGAAAGTGCCGGAGCGCCGCGATGAACAGGAAGACCGTCACGAGACCGGATATCAGGCAGTAAACGCAGAATGCCTGGATGTAGGTGCGCTGAACGTAGAAGAAGTATATCGAGGCGCACGGGCCCGCGGCGGTATAGAGAAGCGCAACCCACCGCAAACTATGCGAAAAGGGTTCGAAGGCAAGCCAGGCCGCGAGGCCGAACATGCCCAAATAGTAAGCAAGCCCAAGATAACCGATCGGCACCCCAAGAATCCGGGCGTAGGGGCTGTAGGCAACTGTATTGCATCCGTCGATCGGCGGCGGACACCATAGCTGCTGACCGTTATAGATGACATAGGAATCATAAAACGCGACCCCTATTCCGATGAGCGCCAACGCAAGCATCACGTAGATCGTCTTTCCGGCGTAGTCCGCCCTTCGCCGATAATCGCTCATGGCACCCTCCTCGTCGATCTGGGCTTCAATAGAGTCAACATGCACGCAATGACAGGGCAGTATTGATCCGAATCAACCGGATGGCCGCGCGGTTATGTCGTGACGCGTCATCGCGAATGCTCACGAGAACTGTGCCGGGAAGTAGTCGTGGCGATCGCCATGGGTAGGCTCCTGTCTAGAGTGGTGGTCCCGGCGGCACTATAGGCACTCGGCGCTCACCGATGGCTGACCGATACGGGAATCGGCATACGGGCGACCAGTGCCCGACACGACGTCGTGGCGTCACCGCGGGAAGACCCGCGAATGCTGGATTTCCGCGGGTAGGCCGAACGGCCTAAGACGGTGTGCACGAGCTTCGAACGCAGCCGGTCGCGTAACCCCATCAACCAAGGCTGATCCTCGTCGGCACCGAGAAAGTGCCCGGGTACACGACCAGGAGACGCAACGGGCGAAAGGTCCGCGTCGGGCGGCAAGCGGCGCGCCGCAACGAGCGCTGCGGCTGTGGTGGTGTGGCGCATCAACCCCCGCTCAACGGCGACGCACAGGAACTGGGCGTGCGTTAGCCGGAACGTTGGCCGCCCGAGCGGCCGCCATCGCCGTATTTGACTGTCCGCTGTCGGTGCAGGCGAATGTCGCAAACGGGTCGGTTTGCGTCGTTCATCGGAGGTGCATTTTCGTTGAAGAATGCATCCGAGCCTCGATCGGCTCAACCGAACCAGCGAGTACGTCCCGGCCAGCGCTCGACGAGGTCGATGAACAGCGGGTCGATGCCCTTGGGGTCAGCGACGACCTCGCGGGCGAGGGGCCCAGGCTCGTCGTTGTAGGCGAGGAGCGAAAGATCGGTCATGCGCATCGGGTAGACGATGCCGTCGAGGTGGTCGCACTCGTGCTGGAGGAGCGCCGCCCAGGAGCTGTGCGCGTCGTGGCTGTGGGTCTTGCCGTCGAGGTCCTGGTAGGTGATGCTGACGTGCATGAAGCGGGGCACCTTGCCGTGCAGGCCGGGAATCGAGAGGCAGCGCTCCCACACCGGCGTTATCGCCTCAGTTTTCGGCGCGATGACGGGATTGATCATCACCGTCCACGGCCTGGGCTGAAGCCCGGAGCCTTCCGGGATGCGCGAGGCGATGATGCGGTAGACCACGACGCGCTTGCTCACGAATACCTGCGGGGCGGCGAGGCCGCTGGCGCCGATGTCCTCGAGTGTCTCCTGCATGTCGGCAGCGAGCCGACGGATCTCAGGCACCGTGGGGTCAGGAACCTGTGCTGCCTTCTTCAGGAGCACCGGGTTGCCCATCTTGGCTATGCGCAGCACGGCCATGGTTAGGTTCCCCCTTTGTTGGTGAGCTGCAATCGGCGGCACACCAGCGGGGGCAGACGAACTCCTGTCGCGGTGACGGCAGGGAAAGGCATTCGCTGCAGCCATTGACCACCACCCCGGATGTATCGCCCAGCAAGTTTACGCTTCGCAATGCACGCTTCAACAGCATGCCGCGGCGAAGGCAGGTCTCGTACTGTGGTGTGTCTGCTTACGGTCGCCATCGCGACCCACGCGCACGAAGCGCGGGGAGGGATAACTCCCCAGGTCATCGCTCGCTCCATCAGACACTGAGCCTCAATCGGGGTGTGAACCGGAGGAAGTTCGGGGTCTCGATACCGAAACGGCCCCGGAAACGACCCCAGGACACATCTGCTCAGTCTCGACCGACGGGTCC
>CAWBNB010000017.1:0-91990 GCA_963789885.1 uncultured beta proteobacterium
CCCGCTCCATCACAACCCGGATGCTCGGAGTCGAGATGGGTGACCCCATGTCGCGCACTTCACTCGATGGTGTCACGTGATGGGCGAAGCAGAGGTTCCCAAGCTGGGAACGTAGTTCTTGGGAATCCTCTGCTCTGCCATTGAACAACTACCCGGAGTTCGGGTTCCTACTTCCCCGGCACGAACCGGCTCACGGAGTACAAGTGGTCCTGTAAGTCGCTTCTGCCGAAGAGCAACGGTACCGTGTCGTTCGTCAGGTACAGGGGCAGGAGATTCACGTAGAAGGGGGAGCCCGGGATACCGCTCGTTCCGCCCGGCCAGATCGATTCCGCTCGCACGCGAGGCGCGCCCGCCTCCGCCACGAACCGGTTGACGGGTCCGTGGTCGAACATGAATTCGTTCGCGCTCTGCGCACGCGGATCGTGATTGGAGGCATCCACGACGCCGAACCCTCCATCGGTCGGGAAACCCGCGAGCGCGTTGCCGAGAGGATCGCGAATTGCACCGAAGGCTGGCGGGACGTTGAACGGACCGCCGAGCGGGTGCTTGAACACGATGCGGTGCAGCTTGCCCCACCGGTAGTCGCGCTGATTCGTCGATCCGCCAAACGCGGCCTGGAATTCAGGCCCGGCGAGACGCGCCAGACCGTCGGCCATGCTCTTCAGGATGAGAATGTCGCGCCGATCCTCGGCGGACGCAGCCGGCGCGTTGAAGAAATTGATGCCAGCCGCGCCGATACCGGGTTGCGGGCGTTCGAGGAGGCCCTTGAGTGCCGTCATGGTGAGCTGGTCGCCCGGCTTCGGCAGCGAGACACCGGGTGGGAGAGGGACGCCATTGAGCGTAGCGTCGATCGTATTGCGGATGAACTGTCCGCGCCAGACGCTGTAGATCGTTGCGGCGATGCTTTCGGAGACCTCCTTCCCCCGTGGCGTGCCCAGATCGCCGTCAACGTCCTTGGCGTCATAGCCTTCGGGAATCCCCGTCGGTGCGGTGAAATTCCATGCCGCTAGCCTCCCGATCGCCTCCGCAACAGCAGGCTGGCTGGCGAGCTGCGCGAGCAGCGGGTTGAGCGAAATCTTCGCCCGTGCGAGCGCCTGCTTGATGAGCGGCACGAAGTACTGCGCGTCCGAGAGGACGACATCGGCCTGAATCGCCTGCATGTCGCGGAACGAGACGCGCCTTTCACTCACTTTCTCCTTGAGGAGCTCGGTGATGCGCCCGGCGCGGAAGCCAGCGTCGTAGCCAGCGTTCAGGTAATAGATGCCGCCGCCGGGGCGAACCTGATTGAGGGGGTTGTTGTCGAGCACCGTGCCGGCCGGGTCGTTGTTGGCGTTGACGAACCAGCCCGCGCGCGGGTTTATCAGGTGGGGCATCTCGCTCGCGGGCAGGATTTCGTACGGGATGGCCTGTCCGGGTTGCGGGTGCTGGACCGGCAGCCACTCGTTTCCGCCCGCACCTCTGCGGATGAACCAGGGCGGAAGACCCGCGACCGCCCCGCTCTGCAGGTCTTCGCGAATCGGAACTTCCGAGGCCGCGAAATAGGCGATGTTGCCGTCGACGTCGGCGTAGGCGAAGTTCTGCGTGCCCGAGTCAAACCATTGCAGGCCGCGTTGGAAGTCCTCGAGGTTGCGTGCACGGTTCCAGGTCCAGAACGTGTCGATCTCGCGCGTGCCGCTGAATCCGGTGTACTGGACGCTGATCGCTGCGCCGGTCGCGAGGTCGAGTTGCACGATCGGACCGTTGTTCCTGCGGGGCACAATTAGCGTAGCGGGCGGGACGGAACCACCCGGCGGTACGGGCACCACGTTGTCGAGCACGCCGTCGCCGACGCGGTTCACCCGATACGCCTCGGGAATCGGAATGACCGCTTCCTTTGCGCCTTTGTAGATAGTGCTCAGGCCGCTCGGCGAGCTCGCGTCTGGAACCACGTCCTCCTGAAACACGTCGGTCACATCCAACGGGCTCACCGTCGCGCCCCAGGCGATCTGCCGAGTCTGACCGACGATCACGAAGGGAACGCCGGCGAAACCGCTGCCCATGGCATTGACGCGGCCGGCCGTTAGGTGAATCGGATAGAAGGTCGACGGCTCGTCCAGCGCCAGGTGCGGATCGTTCGCGACGAGCGGGAGGCCGCTCGTCGTGTTTCTTCCGGACACCGCCCACTCGTTCGAGCCCGGACGCTTGTCACGCTCCATGCGGTGCTTGAAGAACGGGAGATCGCGGATGCGCTGCGCGTATTTCTTTGCGAGCTCCGCTGCTGCCGCATCGCCGGGGCTCCAGATCCTCGGGTGCGGCCCAGGGCGAGTCGGCGCCAGCGAGGCATCCGGCACGGTCGAGGCGAGAGAGAACGGCTGCGACCGCCACAGGTCCTCGCTGAAAAGCTTGCTTCCCGTCCCCAGACCCAGGATCGGGTCGAACACGGCGGTGTACGTCTGCAAGGCGATGGTATTGTCGATGTCCTCGAGGCCGAACGACAGTCCAAAGGTGAGGGACTTCGCGACGGTCATGGCGTCGAGCGCTGTCCACGACTCGAACTTCGTGATCTCGAGCGCCTGGTACTCGGGAGGCAACCGACTCAGGGTCGCAACGAGGGCGTTGACGCCGTCCGCGTACGCCTGAAGCGCCGCACGAGACTCCGGGGAAATGACCTGCAGCGAGCGCTCCGCGGCCCGCCGGATCCCGATCGTTCGCAGTTCAACGTCGCTCGGCAGCGCCGCCGGCCCGAGCAGCTCTGCGAGCGTGCCACTCCCACGACGCCGGCTCACGTCCATCTGGAACAGCCGGTCTTGCGCATGCACGTACCCCTGCATGAAGTAGAGGTCGTGGTCGTTGCCGGCCTTGATGTGCGCGATCCCGTAGTTGTCGCGCGATACTTCGGCGGCGGCCTTCAATCCCGCCAGCTTGGACGCGTGACCTTCTTGCTCGCCATGGGCTGCTGCGTGGATGGCGATGAAGATCAGTGCTGCGAGTATGACGATGGTGCCGCGCATGACGAATCCCCCCTTGCCTTTCTAAGGCATCTGATCGTGACTCGGCGGCCCCCTATGATCGCTACCCAATGAGGGGTCACCTGAACTCTAGTCCGACGGCTGCACCGGGACAATGGCCAAGCACGCCGGCCGAGTTGAGCCCTCGGCGTTGTCCGACCGGAGCAATCGAGGAGGACCAGGGAGGGTGCAGCGGCGAGCAGAATCGAACCGTCGTACGCAGCTTGGGAAGCTGATTCGTCGATCCAGCTCACCCCTTTAACGCGGCGATTCTCCGAGCTTTCCGCATGTATCAGCAGGCGTTTCGGGCAGTGGCGGCGATACCCGACAGGCTTGATTCGGTCATCGACTTCGCCCGGTTGCCGAGTGGCGAGAAATCGACGAATAGGCTTGCGTGTTGCTTGGACGTCAAAGCGGGATGTCGAGGGTCCTCTTGATGCTCGAGTGGTCGTTCGCGGGAGAGTCAGGCCGCCGATTGCGGCCGAAGAGTTAGCTGCTGGTTTCCTCAGGGCTCGAAGTCAGCAGGTCGCCAGACTCGAATCCTGCTTCGACCATCACGAGCGGAGCCGCCCGATCCCTAGATCCCCAGCCACTTCGTGAGCTCCTGGGTCTGACGCTCGTCCGGCGCCATGAAGCCCTTGAAGCCGAGTTTCTCCAGAATCGCCTGGCCCTCCTTGCTGCTCTCGAGGCCGAGGAAAACCGCACGGATCTTTTCGAGCTCTTCATTCGTTACGCTGGGCGACGCGATGACATGCTTGATCGGCACCGGTTTCGATTCGAAGAGGATCTTGCCGCCTTTCGCCTGCCATTCCTTGATCACCCCGCCGGCGGCCGTGATCCCCACGTCGTAGAACCCGTTCTCCATCATGAAGGGGATGCCGTCCTGGAACCGCGTCGTTCCGAGCGAGATCTTTTCGGTGCTTGCTCCGAGGTCGCGTAGGGTCGCCCGCACCATCCAGGCAGTGATCGAGTCCGGATCCGGCATCACCATCTTCGTCGGGAGCACGTCCCGCGGCTGCTTGTACGGCGCGTCGGGCTTCATGAGAAAGCGGGCCTTATATCCTTCCCAGCCCTTGGTCGTCGCGACGAGCCGGTAGCCCTGATCGCGGATCGCGCGATACGAGTGATGCGCCGGATGCACATACGCCAGATCGTACTTCGCGGCCTCGAGGTTGGCGCGCAGTTTGACGTAGCTCTCCTCGGCGGCGAGCTTTACGGGTCGCTTCAGCGTCTTCGCGAGGAGCTCCCCCAGCTCCCGGTAGCGCTCCCGCGTCTCGGGCGGCGTGATCCGGTAAGTCACGCCTTCGTTGATACCGAAGACGAACTCCTGCTGTGCGAAGGCGAGGGTCGGAGCGATCACCAGCGCTCCGATCATCAGTTTGAAGATCCGCTTGCCCATGACAGAGGCTCTCCTCTCTATTGCGCACCAAGTCCCGATAAGTTCGAAGAGGGGCGCCGCGAAACGCCGGCTGTCCGGAATCGCTGACGCTCCGCGCGCGTTTCCCTGGTGAAGGGGATTTACCCGCCGGGGACGCGCGACGTCGGATTGGCCGCCGCAGGCGCAGGTCCGACGTGCAACCGTCCTAGGCCGCCATCCCGTTTTTCGTCGGGCATCGCGTGAAGCCAGGGATATCGCCACTCTGAAAGCGGGGGCAGGTCGCCGAGGCCGCTGTCGAGGCTCTCTGCAGGTGTGGCGTAGAGCCAGGGGTCTCGCCACTCTGAAAGCGGGGGCAGGTCGCCGAGGCCGCTGTCGAGGCTCTCTGCGGGTATGGCGTAGAGCCAGACCTCGCGCCACTCCCGGTACGGAGGCAGCTCGCCGAGCCCGTTATCGCGCTTGGCGGCCGGGATCGCCGCGGTGGCAGGGTCTTGTCCGATCTCCCGGATGGGGGTCGTGCCCGCACTCGTTGAACCGACCGCTGCGGCCGCCAGAAGCGCGCAAATCGCATGTCTCGCGAACATTCTCTCCTCCCGGCCCCCGATGTCGGGCCTCTCGCCTCCCCGGAAGGCAAGGCGCGTGCCGACCTGCGCGAGAGTCGCCTCGCGCGTGCATTCGGTCACACGGGGGAGGCAAGTTCGGCTGGGGAGACGTCGTTTCGTGCGGACCACGGCACGGCGCGCGCGTGAACTCGAAAGGCGGACGCGGCCTCACGCTCGGGCGGGTCGATGGGATTTCCTCGCTGACCGGCGCGGAATGGACAAGGACCTGCTGTTCCAGGCGTGCGCGGACTTGACCGGTTTGCCCCGGTGACCGCGGCCGCCCGCGGGAAACGTCACGGCGGCCCGCAGGGCCGGGTTGCAGCGGCTACTCCAGCGCGCATACTTGCCGCATGACTCCCCCGCAAGGATCGATGAAACCCGTCTGGCTGGTGGCCGCAGGCGTGCTGGCCGTGACGTTTTTCGCGCAAGCCGCGTCGGCGAGATGCGTCCGCGACGTCGCGCCCTCCGGCGCGATCTCGGTGCGCTGCGCGGACGGCGTCCGGGGCTACCTCCCGAGCGACGACGCCCCGGCGCCGAGCGCGAACAGCTCGTACCGGTCCCCCGACTGGTCGCGTAACGGCCGGAGCGACAACTACACCGCTCCGACCACCGGGAGCTCGAGCTCCTACACGTACCGGTCTCCCGATTCGGCGAGCCGCCCCAACGACTCCGCCGCGAGCGCGCTCAACCGCGGGCGCGGCACCGGCCAGAACGACCGGCCGGCGTATTGAGCGCGCCGCGAGCGCGCGTTCCCCGCCTAGCTACCGACCGGCTCGACGTCGAGCCGCGCGACGATTCCCTCGAGCGCACGGCTCGGCGCGGGGTAGCGCTTGAGCACCAGCGGGTCGTGTCCCGGGACGACGTGCGAGCGCGAGCTCGCGAGCGCGTACGCGCGCTGGTGGCCGGCGAGCATGTCGGCGACGTTGTAGACGATCGGGAACGGCCGGATCTGCTCGATGTTGGCGTAGAAGTGCGCCGCATCCGAGGCGAGCACCACCCAGCCGCGCTTCGTCCACACCCGCACCATCTGCAGCCCCATCGTGTGCCCGCCGACGAAGTGCACGCTCAGCCCCGGCGCGAGCTCCTCGTCGCCGTCGTGAAACGCGACGCGGCCGTCGTACAGCCGCCGCACCATCTTCACCACGTCCTCGACGTCGTACGCGTGGCGGATCGGCGGATGGCACATGCAGCGGCCGGTGGCGTAGAACATCTCCTTGTCCTGGACGTGATAGCGGGCGCGTTCGAAGAGCTTGTGGCTCCCGCAATGGTCGTAGTGCAGGTGGGTGATGATCACGTCCTCGATCTTGTCGGCGTCGATGTCGAGCGCTTTCAGCCCTTCGGACGGACAGCGGATCACGTTCCGCTGCCGCTGCTTCCCCATCGCCGCGTCGAAGCCGGTGTCGACGATCCAGGTCTTGTCCGGCCCGCGGATCGCCCAGATGAAGTAGTCGATCGGCATCGGGCCGTTGTGCGGGTCGCCGCCGAGGAAGTTCTCGGCTGCGAGCCGCTGGTGGTCGCCGTACTTGATTGCGTAGATCTCGTAGGGTTTCGGGTCGGCCATCGTTCGTCCTTTCGTCACTTGCCCTTCACCACGACGCCCGCCGCGCGCTCGAGGAGCTGCACGATGGCGGTCATGTCCGAGTCCGGGCCGAGCTCCTCGTTCGCGCGGGCCCAGATCGCGCGCACGCCGGTCGACACCGGCATCGGCGCGCCGGCGGCTTCTGCCTCCTCGAGGCAGAGCCGGACGTCCTTGTACATCAGCCCGGTGGCGAAGCCCTGCGAGAACTTGCGCGTGATCACCTGCCGCGGGATCTTGTCCATCGAGGCGGTGTTGCGGCCGCTGGCGGCGTTGATCACGTCGCACATCACCGCCGGATCGAGCCCCGACTTGACGCCGAACACGACCGCCTCCGCCGTCGCCGCCATCGCGGTGGCCGAGAGCAGGTTGTTCGCGAGCTTCATCGTCTGGCCCATACCCGGCCGCTCGCCGATGAAGAACACCTTGCCGAAGACGGCGAGCATCGGCTCGAGCTCGGCGCAGAGCGCCCGCGGGCCGGCGACCATCACCGCGAGCGTGCCGGCGACCGCGCCCGCGACGCCGCCGCTCACCGGCGAGTCGACCGCGGTGATGCCCTTCGCCGCGAGCGCCGCGGCGATCTCGCGTGCTGCGGTCGCGCCGGTCGTCGAGAGATCGATCACCGTTTTCACCTTCGAGCCGCTCGCCACGCCCCCGGTCCCGAGCGCGACCTCGCGCACGATCGGCGGCGTCGGCAGGCTTAGCAGCACCGTATCGACTGCGGACGCCACTTCCGCCGGTGACGCGGCGGCGCGCGCGCCCTTCGCGACGAGCGCGGCAACCGATTCCGGCCGGATGTCGTGCACGACGAGTTGATGGCCGGCGGCGACGAGCCGCAGCGCCATCGGCTCGCCCATCCGGCCGAGCCCGATGAATCCGACTTGCTTGGCCATGACGCCTCCCCTCGGGTCTACGCCTTCTTGCCGTCGATCTCGGCGAACACCTCCCGCGCGCAGCGGAACGACTCGACCGCCGCCGGCACGCCGCAGTAGATCGCCACCTGCATGAACACCTCGCGGATCTCCTCGCGGCTGAGGCCGTTGTTGAGTGCGCCGCGGATGTGCAGCTTCAGCTCGTGGCTGCGGCCGAGCGCGGACAGCATGCCGAGGTTGAGGATGCTGCGCGACTGGCGGGTAAGCCCGTCGCGCGTCCACACCGCACCCCAGCAGTACTCGGTGACGAGCTCCTGGAACGGCAGGTTGAAGTCGTCGGCGGTCTTGAGCGAGCGCTCGACGTACTCGGCGCCGAGCACCGCCTTGCGAACGGCGAGACCCTTGTCGTGCAGTTGCTTGTCCATGGTTCCTCCGGGATTGGGGGGTGGCGCGCGGTTACGCGCGCCGTGCAGTGCCGCGAGGGGCGGTCGTGGCATTCTACGGAGCGCGGTGAACGAGCGTCAATGCGGCGCGGATGCTAGATTGCCGGCTCGGTTATAGGAGCAGCCTATGGCGACATTTCCCGAACCCGCATGGATGGAAGCCTACCGGGACCGCGTGAACGCGGACCCCGAGATGGACGTGATCGGCGGCTGGTTCACCGTCGCCGCTCGCGTTCACGTTCGGCGAGCGGCGCTACGTCGTGCGCGTCGAGCGCGGCCGGATCGCCGAGATCAACGCCGCGCCGCGGATCGACGCGCGCTCGTCGTTCGGCTTCCGCGCGCCGATGACGGTGTGGGAGAAGTTCGTGAGCCCGAATCCGCCCGCCCTTTATCACGACTTCTTCGCGATGCTGATGCGCGTGCCGGAGTTCGTGCTCGAGGGCGACGGCCTGGTCGCGATGCAGAACGCGCGGGCGCTGCAGCGCATGATGAACCTCATGCGCGGGTAAGGAGGCCGAAATGCCGAAGTACGAACCGATCGTCGGCCGCTACGTCGAGGTGAGCGCGCTCGGCGCGGGCCACCGGATCTTCTTCGAGGAGGCGGGACAGGGTATCCCGCTCCTCTGCCTGCACACTGCGGGCGCCGACAGCCGGCAATGGCGGCACGTGCTGAACGACGCCGAGATCACGCGGCGGTTCCGCGTCGTCGCGTTCGACCTGCCGTATCACGGGCGTTCGACGCCGCCCGACAAGTGGTGGCTCACGAGGTACCGGCTGACGACGAAGGGCTACCTCGAGCTCATCCGCGCGGTGTGGCAGACGCTCGAGCTCGAGCGGCCGGTGGTGATGGGCTGCTCGATGGGCGGCGCGATCTCGCTCAAGGTCGCCGCCGACTACCAGAGCGAGCTGACCGGCATCGTCGGCCTCGAGGCGACGGCGTACGCGCCGGGGCGCTACAACGACTTCCTCCATCACCCGGCGATCCATGGCGGCGAGCTCTGCGCGAGCTACACGCTCGGGCTCAACGCACCGTCGAGCCCCGAGGTCGCGAAGCGCGAGAACTGGTGGTACTACGCGCAGGGCGGGCCGGGCGTCTACGCCGGGGACGTGCACTACTACAGCTTCGACTGGGACGCGCGCGAGGAGATCAAGCGGATCGACGCGCGGAAGTGCAAGGTGTCGCTCCTCACCGGCGAATACGACTACTCCTGTACGCCGGCGATGACCGAGGCGGTCGCCGCGGCCATCCCCGGCTGCGCGCATGACGATCATGAAGGGCATGGGGCACTTCCCCATGGTCGAGAACTACCCGGCGTTCCGGCCGTTCCTGCTGCCCGAGCTCCGGTTCATGGCCGGTTGAGGGCACCGCTCTCTCCCCGGCGGGGGGAGAGAGCGGGTGAAGACGCCTATTTCTTCGACCAGACCGGCTTCGCCAGCGCCGAAGCCGCCGGGTACACCACCACCGGCTCGCCGTTCTGCCACTGCACGATGAGCAGCGACGCCCCGGCGCGCCGCCCGTTCTCGTCGAACTTGAGCCGACCGCCGGGGAAGAATTTCGCCGGGCCGTCGGTCGTGTCCATCGCGCGGATCGCCGCGGCGACCTTCCGGCGGTCGGGTGCGCCGGCCTTCTCGAGCGCGTCCTTGTAGATCCACATGTCGCCGTAGGTGGAAATCGAGTCCTGGGTCATCCACGGCTCGCCGGTGCGCTTCTTGAACTCCGCGATCAGCGCCTCCTGACCCTTGGCGCCCCAGTTGGCCACCACCGTCATCACGCCTTCCATCAGCTCCTTGCCGACGAGCTTGAGCATCTCCGGCGCGCCGATGTGCGCGCCGTTCGACACCACCGGCAGGCGGCCGCGGCCCATGCCCATCTCGCTCAGCTTCTCGAGGACGAGCTTGTCGTCGGGCACGCTCGTCGGCAGGAGGAGCAGCACGTCGGGCCGGGCGCTGCGGACCTTCTGCACCATCGAGGTCGCGTCGGCGAGCGGCGGCGTGAAGATCTCGTCGACGACGAGGTTCAGGTTCAGCTTCTGGAACCCGCCCTCGCGCATCGGCTTCACGAAGCTGACCGGCGCGGCGGTGTTGTCCATCACGATGCCGACGGTCTTCAGCGGCTGCCCGGTGGCGGATTTCGCGAGCTCGAGCAGCGCGGGCAGCGCGCCGTTCGCTTGCGCGCCGCCGGTCGGCGAGGTCTGGAACACGTACTTGTAGCCGCGCGCGGTGATCGCATCCGAGTACGATAGCGTGAGCACCGGCAGCTCCGCGCGCTCGGTGACCTCGGTGACCGCGAGGGTGAAGGTCGACAGCCAAGCGCCGGTCGCGCCGATCACGTCGGTCTCCTGCGCGACCAGGCGCTGCGCCGCGTTCTTCGCCTTCTCGGCGTTGTCGCCCGCGTCGACGACGAGGAGCTTGAGGCGCGCACCGCCGAGCGACTTGATGCCGCCGGCGCGGTTGATGTCCTCGATCGCCATGTCGGCGCCCTTCTGCATCAGCTCGCCCTGCCGTGCCCAGGGGCCGGACATCGGGGCGATCATCGCGACCCGGACCTCCTTCGCCTGCGACCAGGCCGGGCCTGCGCCGAGCGCCACACCGGCGCTGGCGAAGGCGGCGAGCAGGGCCCGGACGAGGGTTCTTCGTTGCATTCTCATCACTTCCTCCTTTGTGGAAATCAGGCCGCGAGGGCCCCGTTCAGCGATTCACATCCCAAGCGATTCACATCCCAAGATACGCCCGTTTCACCCGTTCGTCGGCGAGCAGCGCATCATGCGTTCCCTCGAGCACCAGCCGCCCGGACTCGAGCACGTAGCCGTAGTTGCAGGCGCTCAGCGCCTCCGCGACCCGTTGCTCGACGAGCAGCACCGTGAGCCCGGTCTGGCGGTGGATCTCCTCGATGCGGCTGAAGATGAGGTCGGCGAGCATCGGGGCGAGCCCCATCGACGGCTCGTCCAGCAGGAGGAGCCGCGGCGACGACGCGAGCCCGCGGCCGATCGCGAGCATCTGCTGCTCGCCGCCCGACAGCGTGCCCGCGGGCTGCTCGCGCCGCTCCTTCAGCACCGGGAAGAGCGCGAAGATCTGCTCGAGGTTGCGCGACCACTCGGCGCGCCCGCGCTCGGGGACCGCGCCCATCTCCAGGTTCTCGATCACGCTCAGCGACCGGAACACCTGCCGGCCCTCCGGCACGTGCGCGATGCCGAGGTGCGCCCGTTCGGGCGGCGGCACGGCGAGGAGATCGCGGCCGTCGAAGGTGATCCGGCCGGCGGTCGGCCGCACCGTTCCCGAGACGGTCTTGAAGAGCGTCGTCTTGCCGGCGCCGTTCGGCCCGACGATGGCGACGAACTTGCCCGCCTCGACCGCGAGCGAGACGTCGACGAGCGCCTTCAGCCCGCCGTAGGCGACGTTCAGTCCGTCAATGCGCAGCACGGGCCATCCACCGCGGGCCGAGATACGCCTCGATCACCTTCGGATTGCGGGTGACCTCCGCCGGCGTGCCCGCATCGAGCACCGCGCCGTGGTCGAGCACCACGAACCGGTCGGCGAGCTGCACCATCGCGTGCATCGTGTGCTCGATGATCACGATCGTCAGCCCGCCGTCCGCGAGCGCGTTCAGCGTCGAGAGCACGCGGCCGATCTCCTGCGATCCGAGTCCGGCGAGCGTCTCGTCGGCGAGCAGGAGCTTCGGCCGCGACGCGATCGCGCGCGCGAGCTCCATCAGCCGGAGCTCCACCGTCGTCAGCCCGCCGGCGACCGTGTCGCCTTGCGCGGCGAGGCCGACGCGCCCGAGCGCGTGGCGCGCCGCGGCGTATGCCCTGGCATCGTCGCTCTCGGCCGCAAACGCGCCGACCACGACGTTGTCGAGCACCGTCATCCGCGGGAACGGCCGCATCACCTGGAACGTGCGCCCGATGCCGAGACGGCAGACCTCATTCGGCTTGAGGCCGAGCAGCGACTTGCCTTCGAACAGCACTTCCCCGGTGTCCGCGCGGATGAAACCGTTCAGGAGGTTGAAGAGCGTGGTCTTGCCGGCGCCGTTCGGGCCGATGATCCCGAGCACTTCGCCGCGGCGCACCTCGAAGCTCACGTCCTGGACCGCCCGGAGGCCGCCGAACGAGCGCGAGACGTTGGCGACCCTGAGCACGACCTCGCCGCCGGCCCGATCGCCGGCTGCGCGCCGGGCGGGCGGCGCGGCGACGACCGGCTCGTCGAGCGGCGGGCGCGCGCCCGCTCCCTGCGCGCGCCGCGCCCGCGCGTCGCGGAACCGCGGCACCAGACCCTCGGGCGCCAGCATGATCACCGCCACGATCGCAGCGCCGAAGACGACGCCCTGGATGCCCGGGATCTTGTTGCCGAGCTCGGCGTGCAGGATCTCGGCCAGCGGGATCAGGATGATCGAGCCGATCACCGGGCCCCATACCGTGGCGACGCCCCCGAACAGCGTGACGATCAAGGCCTGCGCGGAAGTCAGCATGCCGAACACCGTCGGCGGCGTCACGATGAGCAGCACCACCGCGTAGAACCCGCCGGCGGCGGCGGCGATCGCGCCGGAGACCATGATCGCCTTCATCTTCCAGCGCCACGCGTCGATGCCGGAGGCTTCCGCGGCCCACTCGTTCTGCTTGATCGCGATCAGCGACAGGCCGAACCGCGAGCGCTCGATGCGGAGCGAGACGAGCATCGCGGCGACGAGCATCGCGAGCGCGATCACGACGTAGGCGCGGTGGTCCGCGAACTGCATGTAGGCGGCCGGCGCCTCGCGTTTCATCGGCAGCGGCACCTCCTGGTAGCCGAGCCACTCGAAGACGTAGAGCAGGGCGAGCGGGTAGGCGAGCATCGCGAGCGAGAAGTAGACGCCGCGGAGCCGAAACGTCGGGTAGCCGATGAGCACCCCGGCGACGACCCCGACCAGCATCCCGACCGGGATGCCGATCCACGGCGTCACCTCGAGCTTCACGAGGAGCAGGGTCACCGTGTACGCGCCGAGCCCGAAGAACGATGCGTGGCCGAACGATACGAGGCCCGAGTAGCCGCTGAAGACGTTCCAGGCGACGCCCATGATCGCCCAGACGAGGACGAGCGTGAGCATCAGCTGGTAGTACTCGTTGCGAACGACGAGGCCGAGCGCGAGATACGCCGCCGCGAACCAGAAGATCGCCGCCAGCGGCTTGCCGCGGGCGGTCGTCACGCGCGATCCACGTTCCGGCCGAAGAGGCCTTCGGGGCGCAGCAGGACGATCAGGAGGAACACGACGAAGATCGCCGCGTTCTGCAGTTGGACCGGCAGTACCAGCGTCGAGAGCTGCTGCACGAGGCCGATCGTCAGGCCACCCCAGAACGCGCCGCCGATGCTGCCCATCCCGCCGAGCACGACGCCCGCGTACATGATGATGACGAACTCGAGGCCGACGTACGGCTGGAACGGGTAGTAGGTCGCGACCAGTCCCCCGGCGAGCGCGGTGATCCCGCAGCCGAGGCCGAACGCGATGCGGTGCGCGCGGTCGACGTCGATGCCCATGTAGGTCGCCGCCTCCGGATTGTCGGCGGCGGCGCGCAGCTGCTTGCCGATGCGCGAACGGGTGACGAAGAGATAGAGCGCGATCGCCGCCGCGATCGACACGACGAACGCGACGCTGCGCGCCTTGTTGAAGAACATCGAGACCTGGTCGCCGGCGAGCGGGCCGAGCTCCCAGGCGGTCGCGGAGAGCGGCGTGCGGATGTTCTCCGGCGTCGAGCCGAAGAAGATCAGCCCGGCGTTGGCGAGGATGAGCGACAGGCCGAGCGTCAGGATGAGCTGCGGATAGTGGCCCTCGCCCTCGGTGCCGAACACGCGGAAGCCGGTCACCCGGGCGAGGAAGAACCGGTGCAGCAGGATGCCGACGATGTAGAGCAGCACGCCGGCGATCGCGGCGCCGACGATCGGCCCGAGGTACGGACCGAGGTACTTGCCGAGCCCGAGCCACGTGAACGCGTAGAGCGTGGCGTACATCCCGAGCATCAGGAACTCGCCCTGCGCGAAGTTGATCACCCGCATCACGCCGAAGATGAACCCGAGGCCCACGCACATCAGCGCGTACACGCTGCCGATGAGGAGCCCGGCGGTGAGCGCCTGCAGCAGGTTCTCGAGGAAGATGAGCGACTGGTTCATGCGGGCTCCGCCGGCCGGAACCGCGGCAGGGTGATCGCCGGCGTCGCATCGTCGAAGTCGATGACGACGCGCAGGCCGACCGCGAGCCGCTCGTTCGGCAGGCCGACGACGCTCGCCGTCAGGCGCGGGCCCTCGTCGAGCTCGACCTGCACGACGTTGTAGGGGACGTCGGCAGCGAACGCCGGAAACCACGCCTTGTGGACGACCGTCCAGGTCGAGATCTTTCCGGTTCCGAGCGCCGGATGCCAGGCGAGCCGGTCCGAGAAGCAGAACGGGCACACCGGCCCCGCCGGCAGGTGCGCGCGTCCGCACTCGTCGCAGAACGGGAGCACGAGCTTCCGGTCCCGCAGCGCGTCCCAGAACGGCTGCGTGTCGGGCGTGACGCGGGGCAGGGGCTTTGCGGGCTCGCTCATCGTCAGTTCCGGAAGATCACGGAGTCGCCCCACGCGGTGCCCCACTGGAGGTGGCGCGCGTTCGCGATCTGGCGCTCGCCGGCCGCGCCGCGGAGCTGCCGGACGATCTCGAGGATCGAGTTCCAGCCGCCGACGTGCGCCTCCGAGAGGAGGCCGCCCGAGGTGTTCATCGGGAGCTCGCCGCCGAGTTCGATGCGGCCGTTCTGCACCCACTTCGCCGCTTCGCCCGGCCCGCAGAAGCCGAAGCGCTCGAGCGTGAACAGCACGAGCGGCGAGAACGCGTCGTAGGTGTAGAGGCCGGCGACGTCCTTGCGATCGATCCCCGCCATGCGATAGGCGAGGAGATCGCGCTCCTCCGGCCGCCAGCGCGCGGTCTCCTGCTGATTGATGCCGAGATTTCGCGGCGCGAAGATGAACTCATCGCGCCCGGAGCGCAGACCCTGCATGCCGGCGATGTAGACCGGTCGCTGCTTCAGGTCGCGCGCACGCTCGGCCGAGGTCACGAGCGCGACCGCCGCGCCGTCGGTGATCAGGCAGCAGTCGTAGAGCCGCAGCGGATCGACGACCATCCGCGCCGACTGGTGCTTCTCGAGCGTCAGCGGTTCCTTCATCACCGCGTGCGGGCTCTTCAGCGCGTGCTTGCGAAAGGCGATCGGCACCGCCGCGAGCTCCTCGCTCGTCGCGCCGTAGAGCTTCATGTACCGCTGCATGCCGAGCGCGGCACCGCCGGCCGGGGCGGTGAGCCCGTACGGCGGCGACTCGCCGTGCGTGCCGCCGTCCTCGCGCGTGCCCTCGGCGTCGCCCGGGCCGCCGAGGATCTGCCGCTCGCGGGTGAAGCTGATCGCGGTGAAGCACGCGACGACGTTCGCGAGGCCGCACGCCACCGCCATCGCTGCCTGCTCGATCGCGCTCGTCACGAAGCGCCCGTGCAGCCAGGTCTGGCTGACCCACCGAACGTCGAGGCCGTAGGTTTCCGCGACGCGGTCGTAATCGACCCCGAGCGGCCAGCCGAGGTGGATCGCGATGCCGTCGACGTCCGCGCGCGCGAGACCGGCGTCGGCGAGCGCGGCTTTCAGCGCCTTCGCACCGAGCTTGAGCTGGCTCGCGGGCAGGAAGCGCCCGTACTCGCTCTGGCCGATGCCGGCGATCGCGGTCTGATCGCGCAGGGCGAGTGCGGGCATGCGCTCAGCCGTTCGGGCGGAGGACGATGCGGCCGGTGATGCGGCCGGCCTCCATCAGCGTGTGCGCTTCGCCGGCCTCCTCGAGCGCGAGCGCACGCGTGACGACCGCCTTGACCTGGCCGCGCTTCATGAGCGCAAGCACGTCCTCGAGCTGGTTGCGCGAGGTGCTGGTGACCGAGAGCATCGACTGGTTCTTGAGGAAGAGCTGCGCCGGGTTGAACGGCACGAACTGGCCGGTGAGCTGCCCGATCAGGATCCAGCGCCCGGAGACGCCGAGGCTCCGCCGCATCGGCTCGAAGAGCGGCGTGCCGACGTTGTCGACGAGGACGTCGACGCCGCGCCCGTCGGTGAGCCGCTTGACCTGCGGCGAGAAGTCCTCGCCGCGCGCGTGCACGACGACCTCGTGCGCGCCCAGCTCGCGGATGAGGTCGGCCTTGTCCGGCGAGGTCGTCTGCGCGATGACATACGCGCCCATGAGACGCGCGAGCTGCACCGCATGGAGGCCGAGCCCGCCGCCGGCGCCGGTGACGAGCGCGCTCTCTCCCGCCTGGAGCCGGCCGACGTCGCGCACGCCGTTGAGGATGGTGCCGATCGCGCACGAGGCGATCGAAGCGTCGGCGAGCGGCACCCCCTCGGGCACCGCGGCGACGTTGTCGTCACCGACCGCGACGTACTCGCCGTAACCGCCGACCAGGCCCCAGTCGCCGAGGAACTTCCGGTCGGGGCAGAGCGTCTCGCGGCCGCTCCGGCAGAAGCGGCACGCGCCGCAGATGTAGTAGCGCTGCGCGGTCGCGACCCGGTCGCCCGCCTTGAACCGCGAGACGTCGCGGCCGACTTCGACGACGGTGCCGGAGATCTCGTGGCCGAGCACGCAGGGCAGCTTCACGCCCGCCTTCAGCGTGCCGTTCCGCGTCAGCACGTCGTGGAAGCAGACGCCGCACGCGTCCACCTTGATCACCACGTCGCGCGGGCCGGCGACCGGATCGGGAATGTTCTCGATCTTCATCGCGTCGATGCCGCCCGGCTGACGCACCACCATTGCCTTCATCGCGATTCCTTCATCCGGCGGGAACGAACTTCACCAGCGTGACCGCGGGCGTGACCGCATCGAAGCTCGCGCGCACCCGCATGCCGGCGCGGATCCTCCCGCCGACGAGGTTGCTGAAGAGGCGCACGCCCTCGTCGAGCCGGACCTGGACGACGTCGTACGGCACCTCGGACGCGAACGCCGGCCAGTAGGCGCGGTGGAACGTGCAGTACGACTCGACCACCCCGGTACCGGACGTCGCGACCCATTCGCTCCGCTCGCCGTGGCACTGCGTGCAGTAGCGGGCGGCGGGGAACCGATGGTGGCCGCAGTCGAGGCAGCGCTGCAGCATGAGCACGCCACGCTTCGCGCCGTCCCAGAACGGACGGTTCGCCGGATCGTCGGGCGGCAGCGGCTTCGCGTAGTCGCTCACTGCGCGTCCCGCCCGTAGATGATCGACGTGATCACCGGCGCGGCGGTCATGTACTGGACCAGCGCCGCGTCCGCGACCTGCCGTGCGCCGCACTCGCCGCGGACCTGGCGCACCGCCTCGACGTTGAGCGCCCAGCCCTGCATGTAGGACTCGGACAGATGGCCGCCGCTCGTGTTCGTCGGGAGCGCGCCGCCTAGCGCGAGCTTCCCGTCGGCGACGAACGGGCCGCTGCTGCCGACAGGGCAGAAGCCGAAGCCCTCGAGCGAGAACAGCACCGTCGGGGTGAAGTTGTCGTAGATCATCAGCGCGTCCATGTCGCGAGGACCCGCGCCGGCCATCGCGTACACGTCGTCCGCTACCTTCCGCATCGGCCCGCGCCAGAAGTCGTCCGGCGGGAACGTCGACCCAGCGAACTCGGCCGCCTGGGCGAAGCCGCGGATGTAGGCGGGCGGCTTGCGGAGATCGCGCGCGCGCTCTGCGGTGGTGACGATCATCGCGACGCCGCCGTCGTTGATCAGGCAGTAGTCGAGGAGCCGGAGCGGCTCGCAGATGAAGCGCGCCGCCCGGTACTCCTCGAGCGTGAACGGCGTGCGCATCACCGCGTCGGGGTTGAGGCTCGCGTGCCGGCGGAACGCCATCGCGATCGCGCCGAGCTGGTCGGTCGTCGTGCCGTACTCGTCCATGTGCCGGCGCATCATCAGCGCGTGGAAGGCGCCCGGCGAGGTCATCCCGTACGGGAACCACAGCCCCGCGCCGCCGCTTCCGTACGCGTCGGAGGCGCCGCCGTACCGGTCGCCCGCCGAGCGGCCGTTGTTGCCGTAGACGAGGGCGACGGTCTCCGCCAGACCGGCGGCGATCACCGCGACCGCCGTCTGGATGCAGATGCCCGAGAACCGCCCCTGTCCCGGCGTGATCGTCGTGTACCGCGGGTTGATGCCGGTGATCTCGCCGAAGCGCTGGTAGTCGGGAATGCGGTTGATGATGAGCCCGTCGACGTCGGCGAAGCCGAGCCCGCAGTCGTCGAGCGCCGCCTTCAGCGCCCAGACGCCGAGGTCGTACGCGTCATACTCGGGCAGCTTGCCGTAACGCGTCGTGCCGACGCCGGCGACCGCGACGCGTCCGGCGAGATCCCGGTTCACCCGGCGAACCTCGGTTCGGGGAGCCCGCGTACGCCCACGTCGAGCGCGAACACGCCGCCGGCCTGCGGTTGCGCGGCGAGCGCAGGGTCCGCGAGGTCCATGCGCGCGCTCGTGACGTAGAGCGTCCCGAGATCCGGCCCGCCGAACATGCACGTCGTCGGGCGCTGGACCGGCAGGCGGACGGCGCGATCGAGCCGTCCGTCCGGTGCGTAACGGTGAATCACCCAGCGGTCGAACTGCGCGCTCCACACGAAACCCTCGGCGTCGACGGTCATCCCGTCCGGGCCGCCGTGACCGGGCTCGGCTTCGACGAACACGCGCCGGTTCGCGATCGCGCCGGTTGCGGCGTCGAAGTCGTAGCGGTAGATCCGCCGCGACGGCGTATCGGTGAAGTACATCGTGCGGTCGTCGGGGCTCCAGCCGATCCCGTTCGAAATCGTGAAGCCGCGGTCCATCGCCGTCACGCGGAAGCCGGGGTCGACGCGATAGAGCTGCCCGATCGCATTGCCGAGCCTGCGATCGAGCGTGCCCGCCCAGAAGCGGCCCGCACGATCGACCTTGCCGTCGTTGAAACGCTCGTCGCCCAGGGCGAGGCCGGGCAGCTCCAGCCATTGCAGCTCGCCCCCCGGTGCGTCGAGCGTCGCGAAGCCGTTGCGGAACGCGAACAGGAACCCGCCTTTCTTGCGCAGCGCAAAAGATCCGGGTGGCTTCGGGAGCGGCCAGTGGTCGACGCGCGCCGTGCGCGGATCGAGCCGCCAGAGGGTCGGGCTGGAGATGTCGATCCACCAGAGCAACTGCTCCAGCGGACACCACACCGCGCCCTCGCCGAGAACGTTCTTGCAGTCGACCGCGCAGGCCGCCTGGACTGGGCTCATGCCTCCTCCGTTCGGTGCCGCCCGTCCACTGTCGCGCAGCGAGATGTTGTTGGGCGCGGCGATATCTTGTTGGCTATGATGCTAGCGCCTTCTCGACCGGCCGACAAATGCAATGAACGATCGACCGACTCCCACTGCCGCTCCCACGATGGCGCGCGCGATCGCGCGCTGGATCCGTGCCGTCGACGCGGCGGCGCTCGATGCGGACGTCGTCGAGAAGGCGCAGCTCTGCCTGCTCGACATGATCGGCGTCGCGGCGGCGGCGAGCGATCTGCCGTGGAGCCGACAGGCGGCGCAGTACGCCGCGGCCATGGGCGGCAATCGCGCGACGCTGATCGGCTCGCCCGCGCGCGCGAGCGTGGCGGAGGCCGCGTTCGCCAACGCGACGGCGGCGCACGGGCTGGTGCAGGAGGACATGCATACGGCGAGCGTGTCGCACATCGGCGTGGTCGTCTGGCCGACCTTGCTTGCGCTCGCCGAAGTGCAGCGGGTGACCGGCCGCGCGTTCGTCGCTGCGGGCGTCATCGGCTACCAGGTCATGGCCCGCATCGGACAGGCGCTGATCACGAAGGAGGTGGCGCAGCGATTCCGCCCGACGGGGCTTATCGGTGCGGTCGGCGCGGCCGCCGCGGGCGCCCGCCTGCTGCGGCTCGGCGAGGACGAAACGGTCAATGCGCTCGCCCTCGCGGCGAACACGGCCGGCGGACTGAACGAGTGGCCGCGCTCGGGCGGCGGCGAGATGTTCTTCCATCCGGGTTTTGCCGCGCGCAACGCGGTGACCGCCGTCCTGCTCGCGCGCGCGGGTGCGGAGGCGTCCGAATCGGCGCTCGACGGGCGCGCCGGACTCTTCGCCGCGTTCGGCGGCGCACGCCCTGCGGCGCTCGACCTCGGCGGCGACTGGGAGATCCTCGCCGCGTATCACAAGCCCGCACCGGCCTGCAACTACGCGCAGACCCCGGCGCAGGCGGCGCTCGCGGTGCAGGGCGAAGACCGGATCGCGGCCCGCGACATCGAGAGCGTCGTGGTGAAGAGCTTCCCCGAGGCGATCGCTTACCCGGGCTGCGATCACGCCGGCCCGTACCGCACGCAGCTCCAGGCGAAGATGAGCATCCAGTTCACGGTCGCCGCGGTGCTGGTCCACGGCCGGCTCGACGACGAGGTCTTCCGGGACTTCGCTGCCGATGGCGAGGTGACGCGACTTGCGCGGCGGGTGCGACTCGAAAACGACGCCGAGCTCGCGCGCGGCTACCCGCAGCGGCAGGGCGCGGAGGTGATCGTGACCCTCCGCGACGGCCGTACCGTCGGCCGGCGGCTCCTCGAGCTCGAGCCGCTCGATCCGGCAGGCGTACGGCGGCGCACGCGCGCGGCGCTCACCGGCCTGCTCGGCGACGCGCGCGCCGCCGAGGTCGAGCGCGAGCTCGACACGATCACCGGCTCGCCCGATGCCGCGCGCATCGTGCGGCTGCTCGGACGCGACTGAGGAAGCGGGCGTGCCGACGAAGCCGGCGAGCCGGACCATCCCGGACCTGATCGACGAGCTCGCCGCGCGCTTCCCCGACCGCGAGGCGCTGGTCGGATCCGGCCGGCGCTATACCTACCGCGAGCTCCGTGCCGAGGTGCGGCGGATCGCGCGCGGCCTCGCCGCCCTCGGCGTTCGCCGCGGCGACAAGGTCGCGATCCTGATGGGCAACCGGCCCGAGTGGCTGATCGCCGATTTCGCGATCACGCTGCTCGGCGGCGTGATGGTGGGCGTCAACACCTGGGCGACCGCGCGCGAGCTGGAGTACGTCCTCGGCCACGCCGACACCCGGTTCCTGATCACGGCCGATCGCTTCCTGAAGTACGACTACCGCGCGCTGCTCGCCGGGCTGCGGCTCCCGCTCCTCGAACGAATCGTCGGGCTAGGCGACGACCTTGCCGGCGGCTGGCTGCCGTATGCCGGCCTGGCTTCCCTCGGCGCGACGGTGCCCGACGCGGTGATCGACGCGGCGCAGCGCGCGGTCCGGCCGGAGGACGTGGCCTACCTCCTTTACACCTCGGGCTCGACCTCCCTGCCGAAGGGCGTGCAGCTCCAGCACTACGCGCTGATCGAGAACATGTGGCAGATCGGCGAGCGCCAGCGCGTCACCGAGCACGACCGGCTGTGGCTCGCGGTGTCGCTCTTCTGGGGGCTCGGCTGCGAGAACGCCCTGTTCAACGTCATGACCCACGCCGGCTGCGTCGTGCTGCAGGAGCATTTCGACGCCGGGGAGGCGCTCGCGCTGATCGAGCGGGAGCGCTGCACGATGTTCTACGGCACGCCCAACATGGCGCAGGCGCTGCACGAGCATCCCGACCGGGCGAAGCGCGACCTGTCGAGCCTGCGCGGCGGCGCGACCATCGGCACGCCCGAGCAGATCATGCGCGTCGTCGAGCTCGGTGCGCGCGAGGTCTGCAACATCTACGGCCTGACCGAGACCTACGGCAATTGCAACGTCGCCGACGCCGCCGATCCGCTCGAGAAGCGGCTCGCGAGCGTCGGGCGGCCGCTCGACGGCGTCGACCAGCGGATCGTCGATCCGGAGTCGGGCCGCGTCCTTCCGCCCGGCGAGGTGGGCGAGGTTCGGGTGAAGGGCTACGTGACGTGCGGCTACTACAAGGATCCGGCGCGCACCGCCGAATCGCTCGACGAGCACGGGTATTTCAGGACCGGGGATCTCGGCGTCGTCGACGCCGACGGCTCGCTCCACTTCCGCGGCCGCATCAAGGAGATGGTCAAGACCGGCGGGATCAACGTCGCACCGGTGGAAGTCGAGGAGGTGCTGATGTCGCATCCCGCCGTGCACGCCGCGTTCGTCACTGGCGTGCCCGATCCGCAGCGCGACGAGGTGCTCGCGGCGGTGATCGTGCCGAAGCCGGGCGCGACGCTATCGGAGGAGGACGTCTGCACGTACTGCCGCACGGCGCTCGCGGCCTACAAGGTGCCGCGGCTCGTCCGCTTCGTGGCGGAGCACGAGCTGCCGCTCACGACGACCGGGAAGCTGCAGAAGAACCGGCTCGCGGCGACGTTCTTCGCCGACCGCATCGGCTGACGCGCCGGACTTCCTCTCTAGGCCATCCCGATGGCTCGGCGAGCGGGTGCAGCACCGTGCCCGGCAGCCGGTTCTCGAAACCGAAGCAGTCGGCCCGCTGCCGGTTGCAGGTGATGAGGAGGATGCTCGGGCGTTCCGTCATATCATCTGTTTCCGTGCCGAGCAAATTCGTTGCCGGAATCTGCGTTGCCGCAGCCCTCGCCTGCGCCGGCTCGTCCGGCGCGCAGGCGCAGGACTTTCCCAACCGGCCCGTGCGCCTGATCGTGCCCTTTCCGCCCGGCGGGGTGATGGACGTGACCGCGCGCGCGGTCGCGGGGCCGCTGCAGGAAAGCCTCGGACAGTCGGTCATCATCGAGAACCGTCCGGGCGGCGGCGGCAACATCGGCACCGAGATCGTTGCGCGCTCGGCGGCCGACGGCTACACCCTGCTCGTGATCGGCGACCACACCACGATCGCGCCAGCGCTCTATTCGCACCTCTCGTACGACTTTCTCAGGGACTTCGCGCCGATCACCAACCTCGTGATCGGCTCGCACGTGCTGGTGGCCCACAGCTCGCTCGCCGTCAACAGCGTGCAGGAGCTGATCGCCGAAGCGAAGAAGCACCCCGGGCAGTTGAGCTACGCCTCGCCGGGCAGCGGCACCGCGCAGCACCTCGGGGCCGAAATGTTCAAGACGATGGCGGGCGGACTGCAGATCACCCACATCCCGTACAAGGGCGGCGGCCAGGCGATTACCGACGTGGTGGCGGGCCAGGTGAAGCTCGCCATGCTCGGCCTTGCGCCCGCGCTGCCGCACATCCGGTCCGGGAAGCTGAAGGCGCTCGGCGTCACCGGCGCGAAGCGCGTCGCCATCCTCCCCGACGTGCCGACCATCGCGGAGTCCGGGCTGCCGGGCTTCGTAACGCTGCAGTGGTACGGCGTCGCCGCACCCGCCGCCACGCCTCAGCCGGTGATCCAGAAGCTGCAGGCGGAGCTCGTCAAGGCCGTGCAGCATCCCGCCACCGTCGAGCGGCTCGCGGCGGTCGGCATGGAGGTCGCGCCGAGCGCGAGCCCGGCCGAGTACGCGAGGTTCATCCGCGAGGACATGGCGAAGTGGCCGGCTGTGGTGAAGAGCGCCGGCGCGAAGGTCGACTAGGCGCGCGCATCTTCCCTGATCATGTCCGCGGCCTTCTCCGCGATCATGATAGCGAATTGAGGCTAGCCGGCGAACCGCGGCTCCGGCAATCCCCGCACGCCGAGCCCGGTCACCTTGAAGAGGCTCCCGGCAAGGAACTGCGGTTTCGCTTCCTTCGCGAAGCGGTCGTGGACGGCCGGGTGCTTCACCCGCGCCATCGAGGTGACGTACAGCTCGTCGAGCCGGTCGCCGCCGAACATGCAGCTCGTGATGTTCCGCACCGGCATCCCGATCCGCCGCTCCACCGATCCGTCCGGTGCGTAGCGGACGAGATCGCCGGAGATGAGCTGCGCGTTCCACACGCAGCCTTCCTCGTCGATCGTCGAGCCGTCGGCGACGCCGCCGTCGTCCTTGAACGACGCGAAGAGCCGCTTGTTCGACAGCGTCCCGGTCGCGAGGTCGAAGTCGTACGCCCAGTACTCGTCCTGGAACGTGTCGGCGAAGTAGAACGTGCGGTCGTCCGGGCTCCAGCACGGCCCGTTCGAGCAGATGATGCCGGAATCGACCCGGGTCACCCGCAGGTCCGGATCGAGCCGGTACAGGCCGCAGATCGCGAGCTCCTCCTGGTCGTCCATCCCGCCGGCATAGAAGCGGCCGCGGCGGTCGCACTTGCCGTCGTTCAGGCGCGTGCGCGGCACGTCGGCCTCGACGAGCTGGATGAGGTCGAGCTTCCCGCCCGTGAAGTCGAAGAAGTAGAAGCCGTCGTCGAGCGCGAGCACCGCGCCGCCCGCCCGGCGCAGCGCCATCGCGCCGACGTCGCGGCCGAGCGACCAGTTCTCGACCTTGCCGGTGCGCGGGTCGAGGCGCCAGATCGACGGCTTGCCGACGCGCCGACCGGTCCCGTCGACCCAGTACAGCCGGCCTTCCTCCATGTCCCACACCGGTCCCTCGCCGAGGTGGTTCTCGCACTGCAGGACGCACTCGATCTTCATGCCACCTCGCGCTTGCGCTCGATCCATGCCTGTCCGACAGCGGTCGTCTCGAGCCGGATGCCCGCACCCGCCGCGAACGCTTCGATCGCCCGTCGCGCCCCCGGCCAGCTGTAGTCGTCGCACACCATCCGCCCGCCCGGCGCGAGGCGCGGGTAGAAATACGCGAGCGCGCCCGCCGTCGGCGCATGGAGATCGACGTCGAGGTGCACGAAGCGGTACGTCCGCTCGGGCACGCCCGCGAGGGATTCCGGGAGCCAGCCGGGGTGGAATTCGATCGCGGGGAACTCCGCGAGATGCCGCCTGACGTCGTCGAGCGAGGCGGTGAACGCGCCCTGCACGTTCATGCTGCGCATCCGCCCCGATTGGGCATCCGCACCGGCGATCACGTCCTCCGAGCCCGGTGCGCTCAGCCCGGCGAACGAGTCGAACACGTGATAGTCCTCGCCCCGGTAGTCGGGCCGTCGCCAGCGCGTCGCGCCGCAGAGGAGGTACGAGGACATGCCGCGGAAGCAGCCGCATTCGGCGACCGCCCCCGCCGATTCGGGGGTGCCTTCGAACAGGCGCACCAGGGCGAGCTGGCGGGCGAGGCGCGCGACCGGCAGCGGCAGCGTGCCGGTCCGCCGCAGGCCCTCGAGATAGAGCGCCTCGAACGCCGCCGGCGGGCGCTCGGTCAGGCGCAGGAGCTCGCCGAACCGGGTGACGGCTTCCTCGATCCGGCCCTGCCGGTGCACGCTCTCGATGAGCAGCTGGTGCACGTAGTACGACACCGACTTGGCCGGGAGCGGCACGGGATCGGCGACCGACCCGAGGATCACGCCGGCGAGTCCCTCGAGTGCCGCCCATTGCCGCCCCGCGTAGAGCTCGTTCGCCTTCGCGACCGCTTCGACGACGCTCATCGACGCCGGCTGGTTGGTAGACACCGGACGCCCAGGCTAGTTGTCGAGCCGCGCGCCCGAGACCTTCACCGCCTGCGCATACTTCTCGTCCGCGGCGCGGATGCGCGCCGCGTACTCGGCGGGCGTGCTGCCGACCGGCTCGATGTCGAGCTGCGCGAACCGCTGCGCGACCTCGGGCGAGCGCACCGCCTGCGCGACCTCCTGCGACATGCGGGTCACGATCGCGGGCGGCGTGCCCGCGGGTGCAAGCAGCCCGATTTCGGGCGCGAAGTCGTAGCCGGGCACGCCCAGCTCGGCGACCGTCGGCACGTCGGGCGCGCTCGTCGAGCGCTTGACCGTGCTCACTGCGAGCACCTTCACGCGGCCGGCTTTCACGTGGGCGGCGATCGAGGGCATCGCCGAATAGGCGATCGTCACGTCGCCGCCGACCAGCGCGGGGATCGACTGGCCCGTGCCCTTGTAGGGGACATGGACGATCTCGAGGCCGAGGGCACTTTTCAGGGCTTCCATGCTGAGGTGATGGATGCTGCCCACGCCGGAGGAGCCGTAGTTGAGCACCCCGGGCTTGGCGCGCGCGAGCGCGACAAGCTCGCCGAAATCCTTCACCGGGACCGCGGCATTGGCGACGAGGAACAGGTTCGCGGTCGCGATCAGCCCGACCGGCACGAGGTCCCGGTTCGGGTCGTAGGGCAGCTTCGCGTAGAGGTGCGGGTTGATCGCGACCTGGCCGACATCGGCGACCAGGAACGTGTAACCGTCGGGCGCGGCGCGCGCGACCGCCTCGGAGCCGGTGATGCCGCCCGCGCCCCCGCGATTCTCGATGGTCACCTGCTGGCCCAGGGACTCGGAGACCTTCTGCGCCACTACGCGCGCGATCGTGTCCGGGAGGCCGCCGGCGGAATACGGGACGATCCAGCGCACCGGCTTCGACGGATAGCCGTCCTGGGCCGCGGCCGGGGACGACGCGAGCACGAGGGCAAACGCAACAGCGGCGAGCTTCGACAGGCGATCCATGACTCCTCCTCGGGGGCGAAATATACGCTGCCCGCCGCCGGCGCTAAAATCCGTCGTGCTGGCGGGTGTGCCCTGCCGGCCCCTCCCCTCCCCGATGCCCGTTTCCTTCGACGGCAAGCTCGTAGTCGCCATCTCCTCCCGTGCGCTCTTCGACCTGGAGGAGTCGAACCGCGTGTTCGAGGAGGAGGGGGTGGAGGCCTACCATCGCTACCAGCTCGCGCGCGAGAACGAGATCCTCGCGCCGGGCATCGCGCTGCCGCTGGTGAAGAAGCTGCTCGCGCTCAACACGCGCCCACCGGTCCGCCCGCGGGTCGAGGTGATCCTGCTCTCGCGCAACACCGCGGAGACCGGCCTGCGGATCATGAACTCGATCCAGCATTACGGTTTTGACATCACCCGGGCGGCGTTCACCGGCGGGGAAAGCACCTATTCCTACGTCCCGGCGTTCGACGCGCATCTCTTCCTCTCGGCGAACGGCGAGGACGTCCGGCGGGCGCTCGACGCCGGCCACGCCGCGGCGCAGATACTGCCGGCGAACGTCGGCCAGAACGTCGAGTGGACCGACGAGCTGCGGATCGCTTTCGACGGCGACGCCGTCCTCTTCTCCGACGAGGCCGAGCGCGTGTATAAGAAGGACGGGCTCGACGCGTTCACCGCGTCCGAGGTGGAGGCGGCGAAGGAGCCGCTCACGGGCGGGCCGTTCAAGAACTTCCTCGCCGCGCTGCATCGCATCCAGTCGGAGTACCCCGCCGACCGCGCACCGCTCCGCACCGCGCTCGTCACCGCGCGCAGCGCGCCGGCGCACGAACGCGTCGTGCGGACGCTCCGTGCGTGGGGCATCCGCATCGACGAGGCGCTGTTCCTCGGCGGCCTCGAGAAGGGCCCGTTCCTGAAGGCGTTCGGCGCCGACATCTTCTTCGACGACCAGCACACGCACGTCGAGTCGGCGCGCAAGTACGTCGCCGCCGGGCACGTGCCCTACGGCGTCGCGAATGAATGACGCGTGAGGTGACATGAAAGCATTGAAGTGGATTCTCTGGATCGGCGGCGGCCTCGTCGTCCTCCTGCTCGTGGTCGTCGCCATCGTCGCGATGACGTTCGACCCCAACCAGTACAAGCCGCAGATCGTCGACCTGGTGAAGGACCGGACCGGGCGCACGCTGACGATGGACGGCAAGATCGGGCTGACGTTCTTCCCGCGGATCGGCGCCGAGGTCGAGAAGGTGTCCCTGTCGGAGCCGAAGGGCACGAAGACCTTCGCGAAGATCGAGGAGGCGCGCGTCGCGCTCGCGCTGCTGCCGCTCCTCTCGAAGCAGGTGATCGTCGACCAGGTGACGCTCTCCGGGCTCGCGGTGGATCTCGTCCGCTTCAAGGACGGCCGCACGAACTTCGACGACCTCCTCGGCGAGAAGAAGCCCGCCGAGAAGCCGGCGCCGAAGGCCGAGGCGCCGGGCGGGCAGCCGCTCGCGATCGACATCGGCGGGATCTCGCTCCGGAACGCGAGCATCGGCTGGCGCGACGAGGGCGAGGGCACCGACGTGCGGCTCTCGAACGTGAACCTGAAGACCGGCCGCATTGCGAGCGGGGTGCCGGGCAAGCTCGAGCTCGCGGCGAAGATCGAGGGCAAGCAGCCGCAAGCGGCGCTGCAGGTGAACCTGGACACCGGTTATCGGCTGAACTTCGAGACGCAAGGCCTGGCGCTGTCGTCGATCGACCTCAAGGCGACGGGCGACGTGCCCGGGCTCGCCGACCTCGACGCGCGGCTCAAGGGCGACACCGTCGACTACGACCCGCAGGCCGGCCGCATCGACCTCGCCGGGATCGAGCTCGCCGCCAAGTCGAAGGACGGGCTCGACGCGAAGGTCTCGATCCCGAAGCTCCAGCTCGCACCGGACCGGGCCGAGAGCAAGGCGATCACCGGCGCGGTGAAGCTCGTCAAGCCGCAGCAGACGATCGACGCGAAGCTCGCGTTGTCGGCGCTCGAGGCAAAGGGCAAGCAGATCCAGTTCGCGCGGTTCGACGTCGACCTCGACGCGAAGACGGGCGATCTCGCGGTGCAGGGCAAGCTCGGCACGCCGGTTACGCTCCGCCTGGACGCGCACGAAGTCCAGCTTCCGGGCATTGCCGGCGACCTTACCGTGAGCGGCCCCAACATCCCGGGAAAATCCCTCAAGGCCGCGGTGAAGGGCGGCGCGCGCGCGGACTGGGGCAAGCGCAACGCGAACGCGGAGCTCGCCCTGAAGCTCGACGAGTCGAACGTGCAGGCGAAGGTCGCAGTGGCGAACTGGGCGCAGCCGGCGGTGAACTTCGACGTCGTCGCCGACCGGCTGAACGTCGACCGGTACTTCCCGCCGGGCAAGCCGGGCACGGCGCCGGCCGGGGGCGCGAGCGGCCCCGCCGGGGGGCACGCCGGCGGTGCGGCCGCGGAGAAGCCGATCGACCTCGCGGCGCTGAAGACACTGAATGCCACCGGCAACGTGAAGGTGGGCGCGCTCCAGGTGCAGAACATCAAGGCCGACAACGTCGCCGCCGGCATCAAGGCAGCCGGCGGGCGACTCGACGTGAGCCCGATGTCGGCGAACCTCTACCAGGGCACGCTCGCCGGGGCGGCGACGGTGAACGCGAACAACAACGGCTTCGCGCTGAAGCAGACGCTCACCGGGGTGAGCGTCGGGCCGCTGCTCCGCGACGTGGCCAACAAGGACGTCCTCGAGGGCCGCGGCAACGTCGCGCTCGACGTGACCACCGCCGGCAACACCGTTACCGCGCTCAAGAAGGCGCTCGGCGGCACCGCGAACGTCGCGCTGCGGGACGGCGCGATCAAGGGGATCGACCTCGCCGGCACGATCCGCAAGGCGAAGGTGATGCTCGGGTCGAAGAGCGCGCTCGAGCAGGAGGCGAAAGGCAGCGAGAAGACCGATTTCAGCGAACTCAGCGGGAGCTTCGTCATCAAGAACGGCGTCGCGCGCAACGACGATCTCAAGGGCGCCTCGCCGCTTCTGCGGCTCGCCGGCGCGGGGGAGATCGACATCGGCGAGGGCCGAATGGACTACCTCGTGAAGGCGTCGGTCGTTGCGACGTCGACCGGGCAGGGCGGAAAGGACCTCGCGCAGGTCGCCGGGATCACCGTGCCGGTCAAGATCACCGGTCCGTTCGACGCGCTCCGCTATAGCGTCGACGTTACTGCGCTCGCCGCCGACGCCGCGAAGGAGGCGCTCTCGAAGGAACTGGAGCGCCGGCTCGGGGGCGGCAAGGCGGGGCAGCAAGGCGGGAGCGGCGTCGAGGACGCACTGCGCGGCCTGTTCGGCCGGAAAAAGTGAACCGGCGCTTCGCGCCGGTGATCGTCCGCTGGCAGCGCCGCCACGGGCGCCACGACCTGCCCTGGCAGGGCACGCGCGATCCGTACGCGATCTGGCTCGCCGAGATCATGCTGCAGCAGACGCAGGTTTCGACGGTCGTCCCGTACTACCAGCGCTTCCGCACCCGCTTTCCCGACATCGCCAGCCTCGCCGCGGCGAGCGAGGACGAGGTCCTGCGCCTGTGGAGCGGGCTCGGCTATTACTCGCGTGCCCGCAACCTGCACCGCGCCGCGCAGCTCATCGTCGAGCGACATGCCGGCAAGTTTCCGGAAGCGCTCGCCGACATCGCGAGCCTGCCCGGCATCGGGCGATCGACGGCGGCGGCGATCGCCGGCTTCGCGTTCGGCGCGCGCTCGGCGATCCTCGACGGCAACGTCAGGCGCGTCCTCGCGCGCCACTTCCTGGTCACCGGGTTTCCGGGCGAGCGCGCGGTCGAGCAGAAGCTCTGGGCGCTCGCGGAGTCGCTCGTCCCGATGCGCGACAACGCGGCCTACATCCAGGGGCTGATGGACCTCGGGGCGACGGTCTGCACGACCCGCGCCCCGCAGTGTCCGAGCTGTCCGGTACGCACGACCTGCGGCGCCCGCGCCAAGGACCGCGTCGGCGACTTTCCCGCGCCCAGGCCGCGGCGGGCGGTCCCGACGCGCCGTACCTCGATGCTCGTGCTCCGGTACGGCGACGAGGTCATGCTGGAGAAGCGGCCGTCGGTGGGCGTCTGGGGCGGGCTGTGGAGCTTTCCGGAGCTCGCCCGGGGCGAGGATGCGGGCGCCTTGAGCGCGCACCGCTACGGCTGCGAGACGGGCCGCGTGGAGCGGCTCGGCGTGCTCCGCCACGGGTTCACCCACTTCGCGCTGCATATCACGCCGGTGGTCGCGGAGGTCCGCCGCGTCGCCTCGCGCGCG
The DNA here is from genome assembly GCA_963789885.1 of uncultured beta proteobacterium. Lineage (GTDB taxonomy): Bacteria > Pseudomonadota > Gammaproteobacteria > Burkholderiales > SG8-39 > DATEDA01. Next base: position 30,411 of record CAWBNB010000017.1, read on the forward strand.
ATGCAGCCGGGCGTCGTCTGGTTGCCGATTGCCGACGCGCTCGGGGCGGCAGTGCCGGTGCCGGTGCGGAAGCTCCTGCGGGCGCTCGACCGGTCAGCGGCGGCCGACCAGCCCACGCTGTTCCAGGAAGCGGTAGAGGATCTGTAGCCGCGTGATCGCGCCCTCGAGCTCGAGCAGCTTCTGCTTCGCGGCGAGCGGGACGGGCAGGATCTCGCACAGCCGGTAGCCGACCCACGAGGCGCTGTCGAGCGCGTGCGGCTCCGCGAACACCGCCTCGCTCTTGTCGGCGATCACCAGGCGCAGCAGGTCGGCAAGCGCGGTGTACTGCTCCGGCAGCTCGGCGTCCTCCTCGTTGGCGATCAGCTCGACCCGGGCGCGCAGGAGGTTCTGCGCGGCGACGGTCGCGTCCAGGATGCGGAAGCGCTGACCGCCGAGCGTGCGCAGCTGCAAGCAGCCCGAGCTGCTGCATGTCCCAGCTGGTGATGGTCGCGAGACAACCCACGAGCTCGGGGGTCGCCGGCGCACCGACCTCCTTGCCGTTGCGGATCAGGCAGACGCCGAACGGCTGCTCCGCCTTCAGGCACTCGCGCGTCATGTCCATGTAGCGCGTCTCGAAGACCCGCAGCGGCAGGAGCCCGCCCGGAAAGAGCACCGTGTTGAGCGGGAAGAGCGGCAGGCTGCCGAGGTCGGGCTGGGCCATGGCGGGCGAAGTCTAGCCCTTCGGGGCGCGGCCCCAGCGTGCAGAAATCTCGTTTTCCACGCCGAGATGGTCGAGCACGCGGGCGACCACGAAGTCGACGAGATCCTCGACCCGCTGCGGGTGGTGATAGAAGCCGGGATTGGCGGGCAGGACGACCGCGCCGGCGCGCGCGAGGCGGGTCATGTTTTCCAGATGGATCACCGAAAGCGGCGTCTCGCGCGCGACCAGCACGAGCGCGCGGCGCTCCTTGAGCGCCACGTCGGCGGCCCGCTCGATCAGGTTGTCGGCGAGGCCGCAGGCAACCGCCGCGAGCGTGCCCATCGAGCAGGGACAGATCACCATCGCGTCCGGCGGGCTCGACCCCGAGGCCATGGGCGCGTACCAGTCGTCCCGGCCGTAGACCTGCAGGAGCCCGGGCGTCGCCCGGTAGCGCTCGGCGAGGAGCGCGGCGGCGTCCTGCGGCCGCGCCGGCAGCGCGAGGTCGAGCTCCTGTTTGGCGACGATCTGCGCCGCCTGCGAGTACACGAGCGCCACCCGGATGCGCGCGGCGAGGAGGCACTCGAGGAGCCTCAGGCCGTAGGCCATGCCGGACGCGCCGGTCAGCGCGAGCGTGATGTTGCGCGGCACGGCGGTCATCGCGGGCCCGGGAGCTGCCGGTGCCGCACCAGCACCCGCGTCGTAGCGCGGAAGCGCGCTGCGAGTCGCTCGACGAACCACACCGAGCGGTGCTGCCCACCGGTGCAGCCGAGTGCCACCGTGAGGTAGGCGCGGTTGTCGCGCACGAACGCCGGCAGCCACCGCTCGACGAAGTCGCCGATGTCGGCGAGCAGCGCCTGCGCCTGGGGCAGGGCCTCGAGGAACCGCACGACCGGTTCGTCGAGTCCGGTCAGCGGCCGCAGCTTCGGGTCGTAGAAGGGGTTCGGCAGGGTGCGCACGTCGAACACGAGGTCGGCGTCGAGCGGGATGCCCTGCTTGTAGCCGAACGACTCGAACGCGAGCGTGAGGCCGGCCGCGTCGGCGGCGACGAGGTCCTTGATCCACGCCCGCAGCGCGTTCGGCGCGAGGTCGCTCGTGTCGATGCGCTGGCCGAGCTCGCCGACCTCCTCGAGGAGCGCGCGCTCGCGGCGGATCGCCTCGTCGACGGTGGCGTCCGAGCCGGCGAGCGGGTGGGGGCGCCGCGTCTCGGAAAAGCGCTTGATCAGCGTGTCGTTGGCGGCGTCGAGGAACAGCAGCCGGACGTCGACGCCGAGCGCCTTCAGTGCGCGGATCGACCCGGGCAGCTCGGCGAGCGCCGCGCCGCTGCGCGAGTCCACGGTGACGGCGACGCGCTCGTAGCCGGCGTCGCGGAGGAAGTCGATCGTCTCGCCGAGCAGCGTCGCCGGCAGGTTGTCGACGCAGTAGAAGCTCGCGTCCTCGAGGACGTTCAGCGCGACGCTCTTGCCGGAGCCGGAGAGGCCGCTGATGACGACGAGCTGCATGATGCGGGGAGCATAGCCCACGGGTTCGCCGCCAGCAAACCGGCGGCGATCCGTTCAGGCCGCATCCTCAGGTCGCGATCAGGGAGGAAAAGACGAGAAGCGCGTGCCGAGGCACGCGCTCCCGAGGGCCGGCTGCCGTTACGCAGCCGCGAGGGCAGGGCCGCCGATCAGCTCGCGCACTTCTTCACGAACGAGTCGCGCGCGGCACCGTGGAGCTTCTTCTCGTCGGCCTGGGCGTTGCACGCTGCGGTCTTGTCGCCGCCGCCCTTGAGGCAGGTGCTCATGAACGCGTTGCGGTCGTCGCCCTTCATGCCCTTGTCGGACGCCTGTTTGCTGCAGTTGCTCATGCGCTGCTGCTGCGGTGTCATCTCTTTCTTCGCGTCTGTGGGCCTGCGCCGCAGCGCTGCGGCCGGCGCACAGCGCGGCGGCGAGACACGGCGGCGATCAGCTGCTGCAGGATGGTGTTGCTCCTCTACTCGTCTCTCGGAAAGCGCGACCGCGTACGGTCCCGGCCGTGGACCCTTCAACGCCCCCCGTCGGTTCCCGTTGACGCGTCGCGTTCCATCTCCGCCTGCTGGCGCTCCATGAACTCCTCGGTCGAGTTGTAGCCGCGGAGCTGCAGGATGTAGTTGCGCACCGCCGCCTCGATCAGTACCGCGAGGTTGCGGCCGACCGCGACCGGGATGCCGACCTTGCGGACCGTGACGCCGAGGATGTCCTCGGCGAGCGCGTGCAGGGGCAGCCGCTCCGCGGGCGGCGCGGCCGACGGCGTCGGACGCTCGAGGTGCACGACCAGCCGCAGGTTCATCCGCGGCCGCACCGCGGTCTCGCCGAAGATCGTGCGGATGTTGAGCACGCCGAGGCCGCGCACCTCGAGGAAGTCCTTGAGGAGCGGCGGGCAGCGGCCTTCCAGCGTGTCGGATCCGATGCGCGAGATCTCGACGACGTCGTCGGCAACGAGGCCGTGGCCGCGGCTGATGAGCTCGAGGCCGAGCTCGCTCTTGCCGACGCCGGAGTCGCCGGTGATCAGGACGCCGAGGCCGAGCACGTCCATGAAGACGCCGTGCCGCGTCGTCATCTCCGCCAGGCTCCGGGAGAGATAGCGGCGCAGCTTGTCGATGAGCAGCGCGGCCGGGAGCGGCGAGGCGAAGAGCGCGATTCCGCGCGCTTCGGCGACCTGTGCGAGCCGCGGGTGGCCGGGCACGTCGTCGGCGAGGAGCACCGCGGCGGGGGCGCCCTGCAGCCCGAGCTCGATCAGGCGCTCGAGCCGCGGGCCCTCGAGCGCGGCGAGGTGCGCCTGCTCGTGGCGTCCGATGACCTGGATGCGATTCGGGTGGATGAGGTTGAGGTGGCCGACGAACGCGGCCGACTCGGTGGCGTCGGCGCGGATGATTGCGCCGCCGCCCTGCTTGCCGCCTATCCAGGCGAGCTCGAGCTTCTCCGCCGCATCCTCATACAGCCGCGCGACGCTGGTCTGCAACATACGGCTGCCACGCGGAGACGAGCTGGTGGAGAGCGGCGGCGTCGGCGACGGTCGCGAGGCTCTGGCGCAGGTCCCGGTCGCTGAACATCTGCGCCAGCTCGCTGAGAATCTCGAGATGCTGCTCGGTCGCCTGCTCCGGAACGAGCAGCACGAAGATCAGGTTCACCGGGCGCCCGTCGGGCGCGTCGAACGCGACTGCGGTCTTCAGCCGCAGGAACGCGCCGATCGGCTCCTTCAGGCCCTTGATCCTGCCGTGGGGGATCGCGACGCCCTGGCCGAGCCCGGTGGAACCGAGCCGCTCGCGCGCGAAGAGGCTGTCGAACACCAGGCTGCGGGCGACGCTCTGGTTGTTCTCGAACAGGAGTCCGACCTGCTCGAACATCCGCTTCTTGCTGCTCGCCTCGGTGTCGAGGACGATGTTCGACTGCGGGAGCAGCTTCGCGATCAGGTTCATCCGCGTGTCCGGGGGTTCGGAGGCGCGTTATTGTACTCGTACCGCCCCCCAGACATCGCAACAAGGGTTGTTACAAACGGGGACACGCGGGCGCCGGGTGCGGCCGCCGTCCGGGGCGGTCAGCTCTCGGAGTGGCGCTTGAGCGCGTCGTGGGGCTTTGCGTACGCGCGGTCCTTGTACTTGATGAGCTTGCGGTCGAGCTTGTCGGCGAGCGCGTCGATCGCGGCGTAGAGATCGCCGTCGACGTGCTCGACGAAAATGTCCTGGCCGGGGAGGTGCACGTTCGCCTCGGCCTTCTGGGTCAGCTTCTCGACCGTCAGGATCACGCTGACCGCGGTGGCGTGGTCGCAGTGGCGCATCACCCGGTCGAGCTTCGCCTCAACGTAGGTGCGGATCGCCGGCGTGACGGCGACGTGATGGCCGGTGACGGTCAGGTTCATCGCGGGTCTCCTCGAGGGTTACAGCGTTTTGCGGAGATTGACCGGCGGGATGTGCATCGATTCGCGGTACTTGGCGATGGTGCGCCGGGCGACGACGATGCCCTGCTGGCCGAGGATCTGCGAGATCTTGGAGTCGGAGAGCGGCTTCTTCGCGTCCTCGGCCCCGACGAGCTGCTTGATCAGGGCGCGGATCGCGGTCGCCGAGCACGCCCCGCCCGCCTCGGTGGCGACGTGGCTGCCGAAGAAGTACTTGAGCTCGAAGATGCCGCGGGGCGTGGCCATGAACTTCTGCGTGGTCACGCGCGACACGGTGGACTCGTGCAGGCCGAGCGCGTCCGCGATCTCGCGCAGGACGAGCGGCCGCATCGCGACCTCGCCGTGATCGAAGAAGTGGCGCTGGCGGTCGACGATCGACTGCGACACGCGCTGGATGGTCTCGAAGCGCTGCTGCACGTTCTTGATCAGCCAGCGGGCTTCCTGCAGCTGCGAGGTGAGCTGGCCGCCCTGGCCGCGGTTCGACTGCAGGATGTCGGCGTAGATGCGGTTGATGCGCAGCTTCGGCATCGCGTCCGGATTGAGGCTCGCCGTCCAGACGCCCTTGAGCTTCCGCACGATCACGTCGGCGACGACGTAGCGCGTCTCGAGCGCGGAATACGCGCCGCCGGGGCGCGGGTTCAGGCTCTGGATCAGCCGGTGCGCGGTGCGCAGGCTCGCGTCGTCGCAGCCGAAGAGCTTCTTCAGCTTCGCGAAGTCGCGCGCGGCGAGGAGCGGAAGCTGCTCGCGCACGATCCGGAGCGCGACCGCGAGCCCCGGCGTCGACTCGGGCAGCGTGAGGAGCTGCAGCTCGAGGCACTCGGCCGGCGAACGGGCGCCGACGCCGGTCGGATCGAGGTTCTGCAGATGCTTGAGCGCGATCGCGAGCTCGTCGGGCTCGATCGCGAGCTCGCCGGGGAGCATCGCGGCGATCTCTTCCAGCGGCTGGGTGAGGTAGCCGTCCTCGTCGAGCGCGTCGACGAGCAGCGCCACCAGTTTCCGGTCGCGGTTCGGCAGCGGCGTGAGCGAGACCTGCTGCAGCAGGTGGTCGCGGAGCGAGGGCGATTCGGCGGCGAGCTGGGGATAGTCGGAGTCGTCCGAGTCGTCGCGGGAGGTGCCCGAGCCGCTCGACTCGAGGTACCAGTCGGCGTCCGGGCTGCGCGAATCGTCGTCGGCAGGCGGCGCGTCGGGCTTCTCGGGCGCCTCGGGCTCGGCGGTCGTCGTGGTCGTCGTCGTGGACGTGCCGTTCAGCCGCGCGCCCGGGGGCGCCTCCTCCTCGCCTTCGTCGCGCTCGAGGAGCGGATTTTCGGCGAGAAAGCGCTCGAGCTCCTGGTTCAGTTCCAGGGTCGAGAGCTGGAGGAGCCGGATCGACTGCTGCAGCTGCGGCGTCAGCGTGAGGTGCTGCGTCAGCTTGAGCTGCAGGGTTTGTTTCATGCGTGGCGGGGGGAGGGGCGGTCGGTCGAGTCTCGCGGGTTGCTGTTCGTTCCCTGGGCGCCAGGGCGGCGCCGTCGGACCCTGCCGGCCGCGAAGACCGGGTCGATACCGACCCGGCGCTTCTTAGAGGCGGAAGTGCTCGCCTAGGTAAACGCGCCTGACATTTTCATTATAAACAATCTCCTCCGGCTTGCCGGAAGCAAGTACCGAGCCTTCGTTAATTATGTACGCCCGGTCGCAAATTCCCAGGGTTTCCCGGACGTTATGGTCGGTGATCAGGACCCCTATGCCGCGTTCCCGCAGGAACCGGATGATCCGCTGGATGTCCAGGACGGCGATCGGATCGACCCCCGCGAACGGCTCGTCGAGCAGGATGAACGCCGGCCGCGTCGCGAGCGCCCGGCAGATCTCGACGCGCCGCCGCTCCCCGCCGGACAGCGACAGGGCTGGCGCATCGCGCAGGTGCGCAATGTGCAGCTCGCCGAGGAGCTCGTCGAGGCGCGCCTCGACCGCCTCGGGTTCGAGCGCCATCAGCTCGAGCACCGCGCGGACGTTCTCCTGCACGGTAAGCCGACGGAACACCGACGCCTCCTGCGGCAGATAGGACAGGCCGAGCCGCGCGCGCCGGTGGATCGGGAGGCGCGTGATGTCGCGTTCCTCGACGAAGATGCGGCCGCCATCGGCCGGGACCAGGCCGACGATCATGTAGAAGCAGGTGGTCTTGCCCGCACCGTTCGGCCCGAGCAGGCCGACCACTTCGCCGCTCATCACCTCGAGCGAGACGTCGCGCACGACGGTTCGCTTCTTGTAGCGCTTGTTGAGCGCGGCGGTGCGCAGGTGGGTCGCCCGCGCGGCCACCGGCGGCGCGGCGAGCGTCGTACGCGTCAGGGGCTCGTTCACTGGCGACCCGTTTCGAGCCCGGGCGCGGGCTTGAGCTCGAGCCCGGGCGCGCGCGCGCCGCCGCCGTCGTCCTTCTTCTTCGGCTGGATCGTCGCGCGCACCCGGGCGTCGCGGCCGCCGGCGGCGGACGGCAGCTCCTTCGACCCCTGCACCCGGTAGACCTCGGAGCGCGTGTCGTACGAAATGTAGTTGCCGCGCACCTCGTCCTTGTCGCGCGAGACCCGCGCCTTGTCAAAGAGCTCGACCCGCTCGACCTTGCCGTCGTACTCGATCCGCAGCGCCTCGCCGTCGATCCACTCGTCCACGCCGTCGCGCTTCTGCCGGAACGTCGCCGGACTGCCGACCGCCACGCCCGACTGGAAGCCCTCCTTGTCCTGGCGCACCGTGAGCTTGTCGGCGCGCAGCACGAACGTGCCCTGCGTCAGCACGACGCGCCCCTCGAAGACGACGGTCTGCTTGCCGTCGTCGGCGAGCATCCGGTCGGCCTCGACGTTCAGCGGCTTGTCGCGGTCGGCGCGCTCGGCGCGCACCGGCGCTGCGGCGAGGGCGGCGAGGAGGATGACGAGCGCCGCGCGCACCGCTCATCCCGCCGAGCGGACGAACGTGCCGTTCACCTTGGCCTTCAGCTCGAGCACGCGCGTCTTGGTGTTGTAGTCCATGCCGACCCCGCTGAGCCGCGATTCGCCTTCCGTGATCACCACGGCCTCGGGCGTGCGCGCGATGTCCTCCTTCGGGAAGACCTGCAGAAACGTCGTTTCCATCTGTTGCGCGGGGCGCCCCTTCGCCGCCTCGCGCGTCACGCGGACGTTGCCGTAGAGGCGCACCTCCTCGCCGTCCTTCGTGACCGTTCCGCGCTCGGCCGAGATCCGCACCGGCGGTCCCTCCTCGCGGTACTGCACGAGCCGCGGCTCCTCGAGCTCGGTCGTCTGGTCGTCCGGAAAGTGGATCATCCGGCGCGCGGTTAACGAGGAGTCCGGGCGTCCGGTCTTGTCGAGGTTCGTGGCGGTGAACCGCTCGACGATGAAATCGGGATCGTGCTCGAGCAGGTTCGGCTGGCCGCCGCCGGGCGCGTTGACCGCGCGTTCGAGCCACAGGGTGAGCGCCGCCAGGCCGGCGGCGATCGCCAGCGAGAACAGCGTGTTGGTCCGTACCTTCATGCGAGTCGTCCAACACTACGAGGGGGCACGCCCCCTCGTGCTCCCCGAAGCCAGGAAACCGATGCCTGCGTCCTCGGTTTCACGTCAGATACCGTCCGATCGCGCCGTCGAGCGCGCCGCGCGCCGCGAGGATGACCTCGCAGACCTCGCGCACTGCACCGTGACCGCCGGGACGCCGGCTGACGTAGTGCACCCGCGCGCGCACCGCCTCCGGCGCGTCCGGAACGGTCGCAGCGAACCCGCAGCGCACGAGGAGCGGCAGGTCCGGGAGATCGTCTCCCATGTAGCCGCAGGCGCTCAGCGCCAGCCCGAGCTGCGCGCGCAAGGCGTCCAGCACGGCGAGCTTGTCGTCCGCGCCCTGGAAGAGCCGCGTGATCCCGAGCTCCGCCGCCCGCTTCGCCACCACCCGCGAGCTGCGCCCGGTGATCAGCGCGAGCTCGATGCCGGCGCCCGCGAGCAGCTTCAGCCCGAGTCCGTCGAGGGTATGGAAGCTCTTCATCTCCTCGCCGCCGTCGGTGAGATAGAGCGCGCCGTCGGTCAGCACGCCGTCGACGTCGAACGCCATCAGCCTAAGCGCGCGTGCCCGCTCGAGCGCGGCGTCCATGCTCCTAGATGACCTTCGCGCGGAAGAGGTCGTGGATGTTGAGCGCGCCGACGAGCCGCCCGCCGGGGTCGACGACCGGCAGTTGCGTCGTCTTGTGCTTCTCCATCAGCTCGACCGCCTCGGCGGCGAGCGCTTCCGGGCGGATCGAGCGCGGATTGCGCGTCATGACCGCGTCGATCGGCGTCGCGTGCACGTCGATCCCGCGCCCGAGCGCACGCCGCAGATCGCCGTCGGTGAAGATGCCGACGAGGCGCTGGTCGGGCCCGACCACCGCGGTCATGCCCATGCGCTTCTTCGAGATCTCGAGCACGGCGTCGGCGAACGCCGCGCCCTCGGCGACGATCGGGATCTCGTCGCCGGTGCGCATCACGTCGCGCACGTGCGTGAGGAGACGCCGGCCCAGGATACCGCCCGGGTGGGAGCGCGCGAAATCCTCGTGGCCGAACCCGCGCGCGTCGAGCGCCGCCACCGCGAGCGCGTCGCCGAGCGCGAGCGCCGCGGTCGTGCTCGCGGTCGGCGCGAGGTTGAGCGGGCAGGCCTCCTTCTCGACGCCGGCGTCGAGGACGACGTCGGCGAGACTCGCCAGCGCGGATTGCGGGTTCCCGGTCATCGCGATCAGCGGCGCGCCGAGGCGCTTCACCAGCGGCAGGATCGTCATCAGCTCGTCGCTCTCGCCCGAATGCGAAAGCGCGAGCACGACGTCGTCGCGGGTGATCATGCCGAGGTCGCCGTGGCTCGCCTCGCCGGGATGGACGAAGAACGACGGCGTGCCGGTGCTCGCCAAGGTGGAGGCGATCTTGCGGCCGATCTGCCCGGACTTGCCGATGCCGGTGACGACCACGCGTCCGCGGCAGGCAAGGATCAGGCGCAGCGCCTCGAGGAATCGGCCGTCCAGCCGCGCGGCGAGCGCGGCCACCGCCTGCGCCTCGATCTCGAGCACCTCGCGCGCAAGGCGCAGCGCATCCTCCGACACCGCCGGTTGGTCGACGCTCGACGCTGTCGTTATCATCGGGAAAAGTATAGCAAAGGGGGGCTCCCGCCACCGTGAGCCACGCGCTCGAACTGGTTCTCATCCTGCTCGCGAGCGCGGTGCTCGTCGTGGTGGTGTTCCGCACTCTCCAGCTCCCGCCGCTCCTCGGCTACCTCATCGTCGGCGTCGCGATCGGTCCCCACGCCCTCGGCTGGATCGCCGAGGACCGGAACACCGCCTACCTTGGCGAGTTCGGGGTGGTGTTCCTGATGTTCAGCATCGGGCTCGAGTTCAGTCTGCCGAGGCTCGTGCAGATGCGCCGCCTCGTGCTCGGACTCGGCGGGCTGCAGGTCGTGCTCACCACCGCGCTCTTTACGGCGCTTCTCGCCGTCGGCGGCACCCGCTGGCAGGGCGCGCTCGCGCTCGGCGCGGCGCTGGCGATGTCGTCGACCGCGATCGTCGTGCGCATGCTCGCCGAACGGATGCAGACCGAGACGCCGCACGGCCGCGAGGTCATCGGCGTGCTGCTCGCGCAGGACCTGGCGGTGGTGCCATTGCTCGTCCTCGTCCCGGCGCTCGCGCGCGCCGAGGGCGACCTCGCCGGCGCGCTCGGGCTCGCGGCGCTCAAGGCGGCGGCGATCCTCGGCGCGGTGTTCTGGCTCGGCCAGAAGCTCATGCCCTCGTGGTTCGACCTGGTCGCGAAGCGCCGCTCGCACGAGCTCTTCATCATCAACGTCCTGTTCATCACGCTCGCGTCGGCATACCTCACCGAGGTCGCGGGACTCTCGCTCGCGCTCGGCGCGTTCGTCGCCGGCGTGCTCATCTCCGAGACGCAGTACCGGCACCAGGTCGAGGAGGACATCAAGCCGTTCCGGGAGGTGCTGCTCGGCCTCTTCTTCATCACCGTCGGGATGCAGCTCGACCTGCACGTGGTGGCGGCGCACCCTGGTCTGGTCGCGGTGATGTTCGTCGTGCCGCTCGCGGCCAAATTCGCGATCGTCGTCGGCCTGTCGCGTGTGCTCGGCGCCACCCCGGGGACCGCGCTCCGGAGCGGGCTCGCGCTCGCGCAGGCGGGCGAGTTCGGCCTGGTGCTCGTTGCGCGCGGCGCCGAGCTCGCGCTGTTCGACGCGATGCTCGTCCAGGCCGCGATCGCCGGCATGGTGCTGTCGATGCTCGCCGGGCTGTTCCTGATCCAGTACAGCGACCGCATCGTGCTGCGGGTGTCGGGATCGGAGTGGATGCTGCGGGCGTTGCAGCTGCACCAGGTCGCGGTTCGCAGCATCGGGACGGAGCGCCACGTCGTCGTATGCGGCTACGGCCGCACCGGGCAGAGCATCGCCCGCTTCCTCGAGCGCGAGAGCATCGGCTACGTCGCGCTCGATCTCGATCCGGAGCGAGTCCGGGAGGCGGCGGCCGCGGGCGACGCGGTCGTGTTCGGCGACGCGTCGCGCCGCGAGACGCTGATCGCGGCGGGTGTCCGGCGGGCCGCCGTGCTGGTCGTGACCTACATCGACCTGCCGTCGGCGCTCAAGGTGCTCGCCCACGCGCACGAGATCAACCCCGCGCTGCCGGTGATCGTGCGCACGCGCGACGACAGCGGGCTCGAAAAACTCGAGGAGGCCGGGGCGGCGGAAGTGGTGCCGGACACCTTCGAGTCGAGCCTGATGCTCGCCTCGCACGCGATGCTCATGGTCGGAGTGCCGGTGCGGCGGGTGGTCGGCCAGATCCGCGCGGTGCGGGACCAGCGCTACCGGTCGCTCCGGGGCTTCTACCATGGCGCTTCGGATGACGCGGCGGACCTGGACGAGGCGAATCAGCCGCGCCTGCATACGGTCAGCCTCGAGCCCGGCGCGCACGCCCTCGGACGTACGCTGGCCGAGCTCGACCTCGGCCAGCTTGGCGCGGAGGTCACCGCGGTGCGCCGGCGCGGCATCCGCGCCGACGAGCCGGGCCCGGAGACACGCCTCCAGGCGGGCGACGTCGTCGTGCTGCTTGGCCGGCCGGACGCGCTCGAGAGGGCGGAGGCGCGCCTGCTGCAGGGCTAGAGAGACGGCCGCCGGTGAGGCAGCGGCCTGGCGTTGGGATGATGGGGGGCCGCCCCCGCTCAACGAGGACCAGCGGGCGGGCGCTTCAGTCGAGGCGCCGGCAGAGGATGTACTGCTCGTCCTGGCCCTCGGTGTAGTCGGCCACCGCAACCGTGTCGGCGAGCGGCTGGTTCGGCGCGGTCTGCCGGCGCCCGCGCAGGGAGCCACGCGCGGGGCTTAGCTCGTCGAGCTGCGCTTCAACACCGATCGCGATCTCGGCCGGCAGATTCGCCTGGCAGACCGCGAGGACCGGAAAGCCCATCGCGTCCTGCTGTACGCCCACGATCCCGCCGAACGGGTTGAGCGGCTGCGCGACGATGCTCACCTCCGGCGGCGGGAGCGCGACCAGTTCCGCGAGGCGCAAGTGCCACCAGTAGTTGAGCGTCTCGCCCTCGGTCGCGTTCACGGTGAGCGCGGCCATGGGATCCCCCGCGGGCGGCGGGTCGCGGTAGGTGCCGCTCAAACGGCTGTCGCCGTTGCCGTCCTTCGCGCGGCTGGGCCAGCGTGTCGTAGCCCGGGGATCGTCACCCGGCATCGCGACATAGCGATCGACATAGTACAGATGCGCGGTATGGACGCCGTTGAACTGGCTCGCGACAAGTTTGATGCGGGCCTGGATGACGATCGATCTCCCGGCGATGGCGCCACCGAACAGGAGGCCGACGAGGACTGCGACGATCGCAATCTCGGCCAACGTGAAGCCAGCCTGCGCGTGACGCATTTCCGCAAAGGTGTGTAGAGGGCGACTAAGACGTGCATATTTTCTCGTTTCGGTTCCACGGCTCGCGTGACGGAATGCGCAAAGCGCGCACCGACGCTGCACGCGCCGCCGGGATCCGCTGTCGCATTGTTGACGATCGCGAGCGCGCATTGCAGTGCAGAGCGTTCAACGATTGGCGGCAACTCGACGATCAGACTCCGGACTTGCGCCTGCTGCGACGCGATTGCAGCGGCGCGATCCCGCGCGCAAAGAAGCGTCGCCGACTACGTCCGAGACTTATGCTGCTGGGTCGCCGAGCGAACAAAAAACCCGCGCTCCAAGAGCGCGAGTTTTCCTGAGGATCGCCGCGGTCAGATTTTCTTGCAGACCACGTACTGGTTGCTGCCCGACTCGATGTAGTTCGTCGCGGCGTAGATCGGTGTGCCGGTGATGTCCGGGTTGGGCGTGGTGCCCTGTTGATAGCCGAACATCTGGCCGGTCGACGAGCGCTGGTCGTCAACCTGGGTATCGACGGCGCTCGCGATCTTGTCGGGCACGTTGGCCGAGCACAGGACGAAGCCGCTCAGGGCGGGCGCCGTTGCGCTCGTGCCGGGCGCGGTGCTCTGGACGCCGACCAGCCCGCCCACGGCGTTCACCGGCTGGCTCCAGGCCGCCTGGCCCGACGTCGCACCGGCCACGAAACCCGCAAGACGCAGGTGCCACCAGAAGTTGTTCGACTCGGCGGTGGCGGTGGCGGTGGCCGGCGGCGCCGCCATGTAGACGCCGGCGATGACGCCGTCGCCGCTGCCGTTCACCGTGCCCCCCGGGGGGTTCGGATCCACCCAGCGCGTGGTGGCCTGGTTGTCGTCGCCGGGGATCTGGCGATACCGGTCCTGATAGGCGAAGTAGGCCGCCGTGATGCCGTTGAAGTCGTTGACGACGTTCTTGATTCGGGCCTGGGTGATCATCTCCTGGCCCTTCAGGATGCCGCCGAGCAGCAACCCGATGATGACCAGCACGATCGCGATCTCGACCAGCGTGAAGCCTGCCTGCGTGCGCTTGGTTGACACTCTCTATGACCTCGTTCGCCGTTAGACCTTCTTGCAGACCACGTACTGGTTGCTGCCCGACTCGATGTAGTTCGTCGCGGCGTAGATCGGTGTGCCGGTGATGTCCGGGTTGGGCGTGGTGCCCTGTTGATAGCCGAACATCTGGCCGGTCGACGAGCGCTGGTCGTCGACCTGGGTATCGACCGCGCTCGCGATCTTGTCGGGCACGTTGGCCGAGCACAGGACGAGGCCGCTCAGGGCGGGCGCCGTTGCGCTCGTGCCGGGCGCGCCATTCTGGACGCCGACCAGCCCGCCCACGGCGTTCACCGGCTGGCTCCAGGCCGCTTGGCCCGACGTCGCGCCGGCCACGAAACCCGCAAGACGCAGGTGCCACCAGAAGTTGTTCGACTCGGCGGTGGCAGTGGCGGTGGCCGGCGGCGCCGCCATGTACACGCCGGCGATGACGCCGTTGCCGCTGCCGTTCACCGTACCGCCCGGGGGGTTCGGATCCACCCAGCGCGTGGTGGCCTGGTTGTCGTCGCCGGGGATCTGGCGATACCGGTCCTGATAGGCGAAGTAGGCCGCCGTGATGCCGTTGAAGTCGTTGACGACGTTCTTGATTCGGGCCTGGGTGATCATCTCCTGGCCCTTCAGGATGCCGCCGAGCAGCAGCCCGATGATGACCAGCACGATCGCGATCTCGACCAGGGTGAAGCCCGCCTGTTTGCGTTTGAGTTCCATCGTCTGTCTCCTTACAGCGGGCATCTGCGCCCGTTTAACTGGTGCGGAGACTAGAGCAAACTCAATGCCAGCGCTGGGCCTTGATTCGTGACGGAAATCACGGGGTTTTTGGGGGTGAGCTGCCGACTTCCCGTCAATAGCGCCAACTAGTTGACAGCGGCGGCGCCGGCGGCGCCCGATTACTTCGTTTTCAGCTTCTCCTCAAGCTGCTTGAGCCGGCGCTCGAGCAGCTCGAAATCCCGGCGGTCCTTGACCTGTCCGCTCGCCAACAGCCCCCCGATCATGATCTTGGCAGCCTCCAGCTCGTTCATGTCCTCGAGAATGAAAGGCTCCATCTGGCGGACCCAAGTCGGCGCATCCGGGGTCGTGGTGTTCTGCTGCAGCGCAACCGCGTACTTGCGCGCGAGCGGCAGGTCCTTGAGTTGGTGCTTGGCGAGGAGGGTGGCGTGAGCCAGCCACGGCCAGCGCCGATTGGGATCTTTCAGATACTCGCGGTAGACGAAGTCGAGCATCTTGCGCTGCCGTGCTGGGTCCGGGATGTCCGCGTAGAGCCGGCTCGCGCTCATGAGCGGGTATTGGCCCCCCGGGTCGAGTTCGAGGATCCTGGCGAGCCATTCCACCAGGCGGTCGTAGTCGAGGTCGCGGTACGGTATGCGCGTCCCGGCCTGATAGTCGAACGCCTGCAGGTACAGCATCAGCAGGTCGGCGAGCGCGATCGGCTCGCCGACCGCGGCGAGCCGCAGGGCGTTCGCGCCCGGTGCCGGGCCGAGGTCCTCCGCCCGCGCCGACGGGCGCGGCTGCAGCACGGCCACCCCGATCTGCAGCCCCAGCGCCAGGACGAGCCCGACAGCGACCCAGCGCGGTACATCGGCGAGCGGGCGTTCGCGCATCGGTCAGAGGTTCTGGCGGTGGAGGTCGAACTGAGCGGCGGTGACGAGGAGCGCCGTGTAGATCGCCGCCTGCGCGAGCACGCTTCCCACCGCGGCTGCCGACGGCGGCGCGTCGACCAGCCAGGCGGTCTGGGTCATGAGGTCGAACCGCGGCAGGATCGCGGCGATCCCCTGCACCACCCAGTTCGACGCGCGATCGGTCCAGGTCTGCGATCCCTCGGCCGCCCGGGCAATGATCTCGATCGCCGCCATCGACCGGCCGAGCAGGTAGAACCCGAGCACCGCGGCGAGCGCCGGGACCACATGGGTGAGCGTGATTACGCAGAAGAGACTCATCGACGCGAGGATGACCAGCTCGCAGGCGAGCGACAGGCCCCAGAGGGCGACCCGCGCGGGTGGCGCGAAGAACGCGAGCGGGGCGCTGACGATCACGGCGAGCGCGAGGGCGGCGGCCGAGAATCCGACGAGCTTGCCGAAGAGATAGGCCGCGCGCGGCCAGGGCTGCGCGAGCATCAGCTCGAGCACCTTGTCGTTGAACTCGCGCACCATGCTCATGACCACGAACGACGCCACCAGGAACGCGGCGCAGCCACGGAGCAAGGCTGCGATAATCGCCGCCTGTACCCGTGCGGTCTCGATGAGCGCGACCTGCTGCAGGAACGCCGCCGATACGCCGGCGAAGAGGAGGAGCACGCCGACCAGCCACAGCATGCGGCTGCGCAGTGCTTCCAGCAACGTTGCTCGGGCGATCGAAAGTACGACCTTTGTCATCTGCGAAGCATCACCGGGGCGGCGCTTGGCACGAAATCTGCGCTCGCGCGAAGCCTAAGGGCCCGGGCGGCGGGACGCAAGCGGGGGCGAGCCTGCACAAGTCATGACTGAGCGCGCATTCGATCAGGTGGAACAGCGGGCAGGGCGCTGGCGATGGCTCATGCTCGCCATGCTCGTCTGCCTGCATTTCGCGGCGACGCGGGGCGTCGAGGACTTCTGGGCGCGCGGCCTGATGATGGCCCACCTCGGCCTCTTCCTCGTCTGGCAGCCGTTCATCCAGGCGGGCCAGCGGCTCAAGGTGAGCGAGGTCATTCTGATCGTCCTCATCACGGTCGGGATCCTCGCGTTCCTGAACTGGTGGATGCTCGGCCTCTGGGTCGTCGTGCTCGCCGGGATCGTCGGGGGCAAGGTCTTCCTGTTCCAGGCGCGGTGGCTCCGCGGCTTCTACCTCACCGTCTTCTCCTACCTCGTTGCGCTCCTCCTCCTCTGGATCGTGCCGAGCGGGTTCCCGAACACCCGGCCCGACGAGCTGATGCATCTCCTCGTCCTCTATGGCCTGCCGCTGCTCTTCCTCGTGATGGCGGCGATCCCGGTCGAGTCGGACAGCGCCGAGCCGCAGGTGGTCGACTTCTTCTACGCCAGCATGATCTTCCTGCTGCTGGTGGCGCTCGTGCTCGGCAGCTTCACCTTCATGACCGTCGGCGGCAGGTCCTACGTGCTGTCGCTCATGCTCAGCCTGTTCGTGATCGCCGCGGTGCTGCTGTTCCTGAGCCTTGCCTGGAACCCGCGCGCCGGTTTCTCGGGCCTGCAGATGGTGTTCTCGAGGTACCTCCTGTCGATCGGGCTGCCGTTCGAGCAGTGGCTGCACTTCCTCGCCGAGAGTTCGCGGAGCGAGTCGCGGCCAGACCAGTTCCTGAAGGAGGCGTGCGCGGGCCTCGGCCGACTGCCCTGGGTGACCGGCGGGAGCTGGATGACCGCGGCCGACTCGGGCGAGTTCGGCGCGCCCTCCAAGTACACCGTCGACTACGCTGGTCGGGAGGTGAGCATCCGCCTCTACTGCCGCCACCGCCCGAGCCCGTCGCTCGTCTGGCACTTCAACCTCCTCGGCCAGCTCGTCGGCCAGTTCTACGTCGCCAAGCAGCGCGAGCTCAAGCTCCAGCAGCAGACCTACGTCCAGGCGCTGCACGAGACCGGCGCGCGCATGACGCACGACGTCAAGAACCTGCTGCAGACCCTGAACGTCCTCTGCTCCGCCGCCGAACGCGAGCCGGACGGCGATCCGGGCGCGCTGCATGGGTTGATGCGGCGGCATCTCCCGACCGTTCTGCAGCGGCTCCAGCAGACGCTCGACAAGCTCCAGCGCCCGCAGATCGACAGCGGCCGGTTCATCACGACCGAGGCATGGTGGGAGTCGCTCCAGAAGACCTATCAGCTCCGCGGGGTGGAGTTCGAGGCGACGGCGCTCGACGCGGGCATCCTGCTGCCGAAGGACCTGTTCGACAGCGCCTCGGAGAACCTGCTGCAGAACGCGCTCGAGAAGCGCAAGGTCGATCCGGACGTCGCGGTCACCGTCTCCCTCGCCTGTGGCGACGAGATCGTGCTGCGGGTCTGCGACAGCGGCCGGCCGGTGTCGCGGAACGTGCTGCAGGGCCTGCTGCGCGGGCCGGTCCCGTCGGAGACCGGCTACGGGATCGGCCTGTACCAGGTCGCGCGGCAGGCCGAGATGTCGGGATTCAGCTTCCGGCTCGCGGGCAACGAGCAGGGTCAGGTGTGCTTCGAGCTGCGTGGAGAAGTGCGCCGCGGGGGCCCGGCTCTGCGCGCCGGACCGCGCACCGCGGCGCAGGAGAGCGCAGCGACCTGAGAACGCGCGCCGCCCGGGCGCGCCTACCTCACGCGGCCGCTTCCTGGACGGCCGCGGTCTTGCGGCCCTTGAGCGTGTAGACCGTCGTGTCGCCCTTGCCCTTGAGGTAGATCGTCTTCGGCGGGTCGAACTCGAACTTGTTGCGCAGGCGGCGGTAGGTCGTGACGTCGACCTGGATCATCCCGGGCACGCTCTCGGCGGTGATGCGGCTCGCGAGGTTGACCGTGTCGCCCCACAGGTCGTAGATGAACTTCTTCTTGCCGACCACGCCGGCCACCACCGGACCGGTGCCGATGCCCATGCGGATCTCGAGCCGGTGGTCGTGGATCGCGATGTTCTTCGCCAGCAGGTCGCGCATTTCGAGCGCCATCTGGGCGATCGCCTCGGAGTAGTTGATCGCCGAGTCGTCGTTGATGCCCCCGGCGACCATGTACGCGTCGCCGATCGTCTTGATCTTCTCGAGACCGTACTTCTCGGCGAGCGCGTCGAACGACGAGAACACCTTGTTCAGCATCGCGAAGATCTGGTTCGGCGACAGGCCCTCCGCCAGGGTGGTGAAGTTCACGATGTCGGCGAACATCACCGTCACGTCGGCGAAGCCGTCGGCGATCGTCCCGTCCTCCATCTTCAGGCGCTCGGCGACCGGGCCCGGCAGGATGTTGAGCAGCAGCCGCTCGGAGCGCTCCTGCTCGGCTTGCAGGAGCCGGTGCGCCTCCTCGAGCCGCACCTTCGACTTCTCGCGCTCCACCGCCGCGAACCGCAGCAGGAGATACACGATGCTCGAGATCGCGACGAAGTTGAGCGCGAAGAAGACCACGATCGTCTTCGGCGGGACCGGCGGCGGTTTGACGCCCTCGGAGAAGATCCAGTAGTCGTAGCCCGCCGCCCCGATGATGAGCAGGACGTAGGCCGCGAACCAGAGGACCGACTCCCGCGGGTTGTAGAGGAGGATCGCTCCGACCGGCGCGAGGAGTCCCCAGAGCACGAAGCCGCTGGCGGTGATGAAATCCCCGAGCGTCGCCTGCAGCACGAACGGGAACGCGAGATACAGCGAGAGCTGCATCACCCTGAACCAGTCGAAGTTGCGGCTCACCAGGTAGATGGCGAGCGTGCCGAGCGAGACGAGCTGGTAGCCGACCGGGACCGACGTCGGGATGTTCAGGCCCATGGACTGGTACAGGACGAGCCAGAGCACCGGGGACGCGGTGGTGAGCCCCATCGCGAACATCAGGAGCGACTTCTTGAGTTTGACCTCGTCCGAATCGCCCGGCTCGATGCCGGCCGTCTTCAGGCGCCTCCACAGGTCGGACACGTAGCTCATCTAGGCGTTGTTCTGGGCGCGTGGGCGCCCGGTGCGGCGCCATCAGGCGCCGGACCGGCGGAAATGCAAACGATTGTACGATGACTCGACTGCCGGTCATCCACGAACCGGCGGCCGCTGCGGAAGACTTGGCGTTCCCGCGGCGGGTTGCGCGGCCGGGAACCGGAACGATGCCTCAAACGGGCGTTCAGAGTGCGCCGGCGGCGACGAGGCGGCCGTAGAGCACGTTCGCGGAGAGCGTGACGAGCATGTCGTCGAAGTCGGCCACCGGCGCGTGAGTGACGAAGTACGGGTTGCGGCTGGCGGCCACGCTGACGTTCAGATTGTCCTGCTCGTCGGGGCCGAGCGGCCCGTTGAGGCCGGTCTTTCCGGTCGAGAACACGACCGCCGCCACCAACGTCGGTGTCCGGCCCGCCGGGCAGACGCCAGCGGGCGCGCCCGGCAGGTCGACGCACACGGTGAGATCGGTGGTCAGCCCCGTGTACCCGGCTGCCTTGAGCGCGCCGGCGGTGGTGAAGGCGTTCACGCTGACGCCGGGCGGGACGGAGGCGGTCACGCGCGTCACGGCGTACCGCACCGGGTTTCCCCATGCATCGACCAACTGGCCCAGGTTGTTCGTCGGTCCGATGCCCAGGGTGATCGCCGGCACGAAGCCGGGCTGGGTCAGGGCGCCACCGCCGTCGAGCGTGATGGTGCAGGCCCCGCCCCCGAGCGGATCCTCCCGGCCGCTGGTGGCGACGCTCGCCGGGCAGGGCAATCGCCCGTTCGCCACTGCGAAGCCGATCAGTGCGTCCCGTGCGCCTTCGAGCGCGCGTCGCGTTTCCACGAGCTCGCGGTTCTCGTTCTGGGCGGAGAGCGTCATCAGCAGACCGCCGGCGAGGAGGGCGACGATCATCGCGACGATCGCAAGCTCGGTGAGCGTGAAGCCCCGTGCGCGCGCGCGGAGCGGAGACGCGGGCGCGATCACGGTTCCACCGCCACCACGACGAGGCGGTCGTTGAAAGTCTTGGAGCGCAGCTTTTGCTCGAAGACGTAGTCGGGGACGTCGGAGATGCTGGCCGGCGTGCTCACGAAGTTCTCGTCCTCGAAGTAGTTCGCGATCGTGTAAGTGCGTACCCCGGAGCCGAGGTTGCGGCCGGCGAGCACGAGAACGGCGCGGGCCTTTGGCGGCCCGCCGACGACGGTGATGCATGGCAGCGGCGGGGCCGGGCACACGGTCGTGGGGTCACGAGTCCCGAGATCAGCGCGCGCCCTGAAGCCGTCCGATACCGCGTAGTAGGTCTGACGATGCCAGCCGTTGGCCACGAACCAGTACTCCGGCTGCCCGGAGTTGGTGAGATTGCTGAACGAGAACGGCGTGCGCGGGAACCTGATCAGCACCGTTCGCGGCGGCGTGATCGTCTGCGGAAGCGTGGCGGTGATCGTCACGCGCAGCCCGCCATCCGCCGCGAGCACGAGCGCTTTGCTCGAGCGCGGAAGGCGCTACCCCGTCGACCTCCCAGTTGACCAGGTTGACGAATTGATCCGGGTTCATGAGGAGCGATCCCGCGACATTCGTCAACCGCGCCTGGAACTGGACCTGCAGAGTGGTGCATGCCGGGCCGATGCAGGTGTAGTCGAACGCGCACTCGGCGTAGCCCGAGCCCGCGATATAGCAGCCGACCGCGGGATTGAACGTGACCGTCCCGGCTCCTGACACGACGTTCAGCGTCGGCGGATCCGGGTCGCCCATGGCCGGCGGCGCATTCCACCGGACACGGCTGCCGTCGCCGTCGCTCGTCACCGGCAGCAGCCCGTTGGTCTCCGAATACACGCCGAGGTAGTCGTCGCTGGGGCGCCCGGGGTTGTCGTAGGGTGCGGCGAACGGGAAGAACCCGCGCCGCTTGTCGCCGTATAGCGCCGTGCCCCAGCGCTCGAAGTAGCCGTTGGCCGCCGCGTCGTTGGTGAGGACGGGGACGATCTCTTTTTCGATCCGCTTCGCGACGACCGGCTCCACGATCGCGAACAGGTCCGCGTGCGTGATGATCATCAGCTGATCGTTGAACGGCACGCCCCCGGGACAATCGGGGCGCTCGCAGCGCGGGCTCTGCTCGTAGATCGTGTCGATGCTCGCGTTCTGCCCCTCGAGATAGTTGGCGACCTTGCAGTTTTCGTCGATGCCCCAGGTGCAGGGCGCATCGGTCGACCCGCCCGCGGGGCCGTCGCGCCGTTGCGCCCCGACGACCGTGCCCGGCGCGAACACGATCGCCACGACCCCCCCGGTCGGCGCCATGCCGGGCACGGTCAAGGTGCCCTGGGTGTCCGAGTTGACCGCGTACGCGGGCGAGTCGGTGAAGTTCTGCGACAGCGCGTACCACAGCCGTGCGCCGCTGGCGTCGCGGAGATCCGGCAGCCCCAGGGTCTTCCACGGGAGCCGGCCGATATACGAGAAACAGTTGTTGCCGGGGGCGAGGAGGTCCGCGACGCCGTCATTGTCCCGGTCGGGACACGGCAGACTTCCCGGGTGGTTCAGGTCGAACGCGGCGCGCGCGATCAGCGCTTCCTTCGCCTGTTGAAGCGCGAGCGCCGTGACGTCCTCCCGGTGCAGGGTCGCTCCCGCAGCCGCGGCGTTCAGCCCGTCGACGATGAGATAGAGGGAGCCGATCACGAGGACCAGCAGCGTCAGGAGCGCAGCGAAACCGTCCTCCCGGCGCGCGGTCGAGCGCCCGGCGGGACTGCGGGACCGGCTGGCGAACTGCATGACGCTTGCTCGGAACGGATCGGTCAAGGCGACGGCGCCTTCGGATTCACTCGGACCGTCCCGCCCTGCAGGCCGTCCTTGACTTCGCCGCGCGTACGATCGAGCGTCTGGCCAATCTTGACCGTGCCGTCCTGCAGGTGCACCCGCGCCGGGTCGCGGCCCGAATAGGTGTCGTACTGCGGCACGCCGTTGACCCAGGTCGTCGTCTTGCCGCTCGACCGGGTGACGTGACCGTTCACCGTTATCGAGCTCTCGATGACGACTTCCTTGTCCTGGATGTTGCTTTCGCGCCGGCGATCGAGGTCCTGCCGCTGCTGCGGCGTGAAGAACAGGCGGCCGAGCTCGTCGGCGGCCGCCGGGGGCGTCGGCGCGAGGCCCGCGACACCGGCGAGCGCGAGCGCGAGCAGCGCCCGTGCGGCGATGCGTGACGAATCCCTGCGTCCGACCGTCGTCGTACTCATGCGGGCCCCATCTTGCGGTCGCGGATGGTGACGAGATCGATCTCGCACGATGCCTGCAGCCGCGGCGCGAGCCGGCGGTCGGGCGCGGCCGCAGCGACCGCGCTGCGCTGGAGCGTGCACGACCGGATCACCACGTGCGCGCTCAGCACACGGCGCAGATCGTCCAGGAACCGGAACAGATCGTCTTCATGGAGCAGCGCCATGTCGACCTTCATCGGGCTCGCCATGAATTCGACGTCGCCCCCGCCGGCGAGGCCTGGGTAGTCGACGGGCCGCTGCGTGTCGATCGAGTACTTGACGTCGAACAGCTTGCGCGCCGCCTTGATCTCGCCGATCCGGTCGACCCAGTCGAGCCGCCGCTCGTCGCCGATCACGCCGCGGTCGAGAAGCTTGCGGTAGTCGAGGAGCCGGTCGCGGATCTCGCGCTCCTCATCGGTCGCGCGCTCGAGCTTGCTCTGCGCCGACTGCCGCTCGGCCGTAGCGGCCTGCTGTTCGCCGGTCGCCTTGCTCACGAGCTGCTGCGTGAGGACGAGCGCCGCAACTCCCCCGGCGACCAGCGCCGCCGCCAGGATCCCCGGCATTGCGAGCCGCTGCCCTGCGCTCGGTGGAAGCTTCATTCGCCGATCCTCCGCGCCACCGTGACCGTGAACTCCGGCACCCCAGCGGACGCCTCGATTCCGGTGTCGCCGCTGAGCCGCGTCTGCGAGCCGGTCTCGAACGGCATCTTCGCCTGGAGCACCTCGACCCCGGGACGTTTGCGAAGCGCGTCGAGGAACTCGTTGATCGTGAGGTTGATGCTGCGGTAGTCGGTGGTCTTGACCCCCATGACCTTGCCGGTCAGCTCCGCCACCTCGTACAAGCCGCCGCTCGCGGAGCCCGGCGCCGCCGGTGGCGGCACCGGCGCCGCCTGCGCCCCGCCCGCCGGAGGCCGCGCCCCGCTGGCGTCCTTGATGCGGTCCTTCGGGTTCACCGCCAGTGCCCACTGGACTCGCTCGACCTCGATCTTGGGCGAGGCGTCGACGGCGCGGGACACCTCGACGATGAGCCGGTCCGGGGTGGCGGACTGCTTGCTGAGGAGCCCCCATTTCTGCATGGTCACGCGCAAGTTCTCGGTCGTGGTCGGGAGCTTGGGGAAGCGCGCCGTCACGCGGGCGTAGGCGTCGGCCGCGGCGCGGACGCGATCGCGATCGACCTGCGCCTGGTCCTCGAGGCGGAAGTACTGCATGAGCTGCAGACCGGCGTAACCGAGCATCACCAGGCACACCACCGCTCCGCCGGTGATCAGGCCGGCGCGCAGCTGGCGCACGCGATAGAACTGGCGGAGGTTCTCCCCGGCGTACTGCTCGGCCGGGGCGTGCCGGGCGAGGAGATGCAGGTACAGCACCTCCGCGCCAGACCCTTCCGGATAGTCCCTGAGCCCGATCGCGCTCGCGGCCTCGCCGAGCTCGATCACCCCGATCCTGACCTGCGGCATGCTCGGGGCCGCCGCCTGCACCCGCCGCTTCTCGCCGTTCGGCGCGACCAGCACCGCGTCGATCGGCCCGCCCTCGCGCGCGACCACCCGCATCGCGGTGAGGTACTGGTAGACGCGCGTCGTCTCGCGATCGAACGCCTCGGCGACCCGGTTCGGATCGGCGGCGTCGGCCGCCTCCAGCGGTCCGAGGCGACTGAAGCGGATCCGCCCGCCCTCGACGAAGCTCTGGCGCAGGCCCGCCTGCTGGAGCGTCACGAGCAGCACCGGCGCCTTCTTCGGGCCGATCTTGCGCGCGAGCTGCGGTGCGACAAGCGCCACCGAGTACACGCCCGCGACCGCCGCCTCCCGCTCGCGCAGCACGTTCAGCCAGGGCTGGAACTGCGCGTTGTTCGTGAACGAGCTGAGCAGGAGCCGCTCGTCGCGGCGCTGGGTCTTCTCGAACCCGAGGGAGAGGGCGAGCGAGAGGCTCGTGTCGCGGTAGCGCTGCGCGAGCTTGCGGCCGACCAGCGTGCGGCGGTCCGCACCCCGCACGAACGGGATCGTCTCCTGGTGGAAATCCTCCTCCACGATGTCCACCAGCACGTAGAAGAGGCCGGTGGGCGCGGCCCGGAACTGGGCCGCGAAGGCCTGTGCGCCCTCCTCGTTGTTGGCGAAGGACGACTCGACCGTGAGGCGGCCGTGCGTCGAGCGGTACAGCACCACCCGGGTCGCGGCGAAGTAGAGGAGGCGTTTCTCGGCCATGCGCTTCAGAACTTGAGCTTGCTGATCATGTCGTAGATCGGCCCGAGGACCGACAGCATCACCCAGCCGAGCAGCACGCCCATCACCACCGTCAGCGTGGGTTCGATCATGACCTGGATCTTGGCGATGCCCTCGCGGACCTCGCGGTTGTAGAAGTAGCTCACGTTCGCGAGCGCGGTGTCGAGCGCGCCGGTGCTCTCGCCGACCCGGAGCATGCGCACGACGAGCGGCGGGAACATGCCGACGTCCTGGAACGCCGCGGTGACGTTCTTGCCTTCGCCGATCTCCTGGCCGACGTTGTGCAGGGCTTCCTGGATCACCGCGTTGCCGGTGGTCTCCTCGGAGCTGCGGATGGCGTCGAGGATCGTGATCCCCGAGGAGTACATGAGTGCGAACACGCTCGCGAACCGCGACAGGATGATCTTGCGGAGGATCGGTCCGATGACCGGGAGCTGGAGCTTGAGCCCGTCGAGCCGGTAGCGCAGGACCGGGTTCGTCTGGGCCGCGAACTTGATCCCGAAGAAGATGATGAACGGCGCCGAGAGCACGATCCACCAGAAGCTCACCAGGAAGTTCGAGACCGCGATCAGGAGCCGCGTGTGCAGCGGGAGGGTCTGGCCCATCGTCTTGATCAAGCTGACCATCTGCGGAACCAGGTAGACCATCAGGAAGAACGTCACCCCGAGCACCACCGCGCCGACGAACAGGGGATACATCACCAGTTTTTTCGTCTGCGCCTTGAGCTCGTCCTCCCACTTCAGGTTCTCGACCAGGCTGCGGAGCACTTCCGGGAGCCGGCCCGTCTCCTCGCCGGCCTTCACGAGCGCGCGAAACACCGGGCTGAACGTCTCGGGGTAGTTGCTCAGCGCGCCGGAGAGGTTCTGTCCGCCCTGAATGCCTTCGATCAGGCCGGAGATCACCTCCCGGAACCGGGGGTTCTCGACGCTGTCGCGGAGATCGGTGAGCCCTTCGACGACCGGCACGCCGGAGGAGCTGAGCTGCTCGAGATGGAAGCAGAAATTGATGAGCTCCGGCCGCTTCACCCCGCGGCCGAAGCCCACGGCGCGCTTGGTCGGTCCGCCGACGACCAGGTCGAGTCCCATGCGCTTCAGGCGCAACTCGAGGTCGACCACGTTCAACGCGTCGATCTGGCCGAGGATGGCCTTCCCGTTCACGTCGATCGCCTTGTAATTGAAGAGCGCCATTGGCGGGCCGGATTTCTGCCGAAGCTGGAGGATAACGCTTTGTCGCGCCGAGGAAAACTCGCAAATTCCGGCCCCGCGTGACCCCCGTCACGCGGGCTCCCCGGCGGGGGTTACACGGGGGCTTACATGCGGTCGGTGAGGTCGACCACCCGCATCAGCTCGTCGATCGAGGTGGACCCGTCGAGGACCCGCCGGGCGCCGTCGTCGGCGAGGGTGCGGAAACCCTTGGCGAGGGCCGACTTGAGGAGCTCGCGGGCGGTTGCCTTGTTCGCCATCAGCTCGTCGATCTCGCCGTCGATCTTCAGGAGCTCCATGATCGCGAGACGTCCGCGGTACCCCTGATAGTCGCAGTGGTCGCAGCCGACCGCCCGATACAGCGTCGGGGGCTTCGCGTCCGGCTTCACGCCGAGGAGCTTGCAGTCGCCGGCGTTCGCGACATAGGGCTGCCGGCAGTGGCGGCAGAGCTTGCGGACGAGGCGCTGGGCGACCACGCCGATGATGTTGCCGGCCATGATCTCCGGGGAGAGGCCGATGTCGACGAGACGCGGGACCGCGCCGAGCGAGGAGTTGGTGTGGAGCGTCGAGTAAACCTGATGGCCCGTCATCGCGGCGCGGAAGGCCATCTGGGCGGTGTCCTCGTCGCGGATCTCGCCCACCAGGATCACGTCCGGATCCTGCCGCATCAGCGACCGGATGCCGTTCGCGAAATCGAGCTTCGCCGCCTCGTTGACCGAGGTCTGGCGGATCAGCGTCATCGGGTACTCGACCGGATCTTCCAGGGTCATGACGTTGATGCCGTCATGGTTGATGTGGTTGAGGATCGAGTAGAGCGTGGTCGTCTTGCCGCTGCCGGTCGGGCCGGTCACGAGGATGATCCCCTCGGGCCGCTGGATCATCTTCTTCAGCATCGAGAGCTGCTCGGGCTGCAGCCCGAGCTGGTCGAGCGGCACGATGCCCTTCTGGCGGTCGAGGATCCGCAGGACGATGTTCTCGCCGTGCGTCGTGACCTGCGAGGCCACCCGGAAGTCCACCTGCCGGCCGGTGAGCGAGAGCGAGATCCGGCCGTCCTGCGGTGCGCGGGTCTCGGCGATGTTCATCTTCGCCATCACCTTGATGCGCACCGCCATCGCCGGCCAGTAGGTCTTGTGCAGGCTGCGGATCTGCCGCAGCACGCCGTCGATCCGGTAGCGGATGCGCAGGAAGTTCTGCTCCGGCTCGAAGTGGATGTCCGAGGCGGCGCGCTCGACTGCGTCGGCGAGGAGCGCCGAGATCAGGCGCACCACCGGCTGCGAGTACTCGTCGCCGCTCGCCTGCAGGCTCTGGTAGTCGATCTCCCCGGTCTCGATCTCGTGCAGGATGCCGTCGATCGAGAGCTCGTGGCCGTAGAACTGCTCGATGGCGCGGGCGATCTCCGATTCGCCCGCGAGCCGGAGCTCGATCTCGTGCTCGCCGCGCAGCTGCGCCCGCACCTGGTCGAGCGCGACGATGTTGTTCGTGTCCGAGATCGCGAGGATCAGGCGCTTGCGGTCCTTGTCGAGCGCGACCGGGAAGAGGTTGTGCCGCTTGGCGAACTCGCGCGGCACGATCCGGATTGCCCCGGGGTCGACGACGATCTGCGACAGGTCGACCGACTGCAGCCCGAGCTTCTCGCTCAGGGCATCGCGCAGCGTGGCTTCGGAGACGAAACCGAGCTGCACCAATAGCTTCCCCACCGGCTGGCGGGATTTCAGCTGCTCGAGCAGGGCGATCCGCAGCTGATCCTCGGTGAGGATCCCCTGCGAAATCAGAATCTGCCCGATGTGCCGCTTGGCTTGCGGGGATGCCGGGGAATTCATTGAACGGGTGGGGCCCGTCAGCGCGTCAGTTCACGGATTCTTGCTTCGACTTGGATGCTATTGAATCCCACCGCGCGGTTCCCGGCAAGCGCCAGCGCCCGGCGGTAGTACTCGAGCGCCAGCTTCCTCTGGCCGAGGTGATCCAGGCTGACCGCGAGGTTGTAGGCGTAGTCAGGATTGTCCGAGTCGGCGGAAAAAGCCCTGAAATAAGCCGCTTGGGCGTCCGACCACCGCCCTTGGGCGGCGTATTGGTTACCGAGCGGAAAGTTCAGGAAGGCCGCTTCCGGCTGCTGCGTGAGCATGTTCTTGATGCGGCTCTCGGACTGGAGCGGATCGGTCTGCCCGCGCAGCGAGATCAGGCCAGCCTGTGCGTACGGGTCGCGCGGATCGAGTTCGAGCACCCGCAGATACCGTACCTCGGCGGCCTCGAAATTCTGGGTGCGTGCATCGATCGTCGCAAGTCCGAGCAGCGCATCACGGTCGCGCGGGTTCGCACGGAGCGCGCGCTGGTAAGCGTCCCGCGCGCGCGGGAGATCGCCCGCCTGGAGTGCTTCCCAGGCGCTCTCGACCACCGGATCGACGTGCGGGCCGCCGGTCGTGACCCGGATCGGCAAACTCGGCGCCGTCGCGGCGGCGCGGGGCTCGCCGCCCTCGCCCGGGGCGGGCGCCGGCCGTGCGCTAGCCGGGCGCGACGATTCGGGCCGGCTCGTCCGCGTCACGCCCGAGGGCGTCGGTTGCGGCGCGGGCGGAACTGCTGCGGCCGCAGCTGCCGGCGCGGTCTGCGCCAAGGTGGTCGGTGCGGGGCTTGCCGTCTGAGTCGGATCGCTCGGTGTCGGTGCCGGGGCGGACGCCGTCGGTGCCTGCGTCGCAGCGGGCGGCTGTGGCGGCGTGGCGGCTGCGGTCACGGGTTGCGGCGCCTTTGCCGCCGGCGCCGGGCTGTAGAAGGACGGCCGGGGTCCGAAGAACTCCCAGGCGAAGTAGCCCAGCGTGCCGACGATGGCGATGCCCAGGACCCCCACGACGATGTAGAACGGACGCCGCGGGTCGTAGTCGGGGGTCTTGGCCTCGAACATCTGCCGCGCGGCGGCGCGATCGTCGTTCTCGGTCGCTGCGGTCGCGCTCGCCGCTGAGGCGGCCGGCGCGAGGCCCGCCGCGGCGGTCGCCGACGGTGCGTCGCGGCGTGCGCCGGCCGAGGGCAGGTCTTCGGAGAGGATCTCGAGCGGCTGCGTGATGTCGGGCAGCCGGTCGCGGGTGATTAGCGGGCGCTCGCCGGCGTCGGCGGGCGTCGGCTCCAGCGAGAGTCCGACCCCCAAGTCGGCCGGCGCGACGGTGTCTTCGCCCTGTTGCCCCGAGGCGTTCTGCTTGGCGAGCTCCGCCTTCTTCAGGGCCTCGAGCAACAAGCTCACTGCGGGCACCCCACGTCGACCCGGAAGTCGCAGGGCCGCTTGGCCGGATTCGGCTGGGACATGAAGTCCTCGCCCGGCGCGAACACGCGGTAGCCACGATAGTCGCCCTCGAGGCTCGGATCACGGATGACCAGCGGCCGGAGAAAGATCACCAGCTCGGTCTTCGGTTGAGGATGTTGCCGGTTGGAGAGCGCGTCCCCGATGAACGGGATCCGGTTGAGGAACGGGATCGAGGCCTGCTGGTCGCTCAGCGAGTCCTGGATCAGCCCGCCCATGACCGCCATCTGTCCGCTCGACAGCTTGATCACCGACTCCATCTCGCGGATCACGATCTGCGGGATCTGGTTCGGAATGGCGAGACCCGGGGTCGGATCCTGCACGAACGAGCTGATCCGCGAGATCGTCGGCTTCACGTTGAGCAGCACGCCGTCGGCGTCGCTGATCTGCGGCGTGATGTTGAGGACGACTCCGACCGGAACGGTCTGCGGCACCGCAGTGAACGACTGGAGGTTTCCGGCGTTCACCGTTCCCCTGACTGATCTGCGAGGCGATGTTGAAGTAGACGACGTTCTCGACCACTTTGAGCAAGGCGGTCTGGTTGTTGATGACCGAGATGCGAGGCGACGACAGCACGCGCACGTTCCCGAACGTTTCGAGCAGTTTCAGGCTCGCCAGGAAGCTCGCGGAGGTGTACGCGAGGGTGAGGAAACTCGCCGGTGGGCGTCACTGTCGACGCCGACCCTGCGGCAGGATGCCGCCGGAGAAGCCGGCGGTACCGGTGCGCAGAATGTTGAAGTCGATCCCCTGCTGGTAGTTGTTGTTGAGCTGCACGTCGACGATCGTCACCTCGATCAGGACCTGGCGCTTGGCGTTCACCAGGACCTGGTCGAGGAACTCCTGGAGCTTGTCGTGCTGGCGCAGGGTCGCGCGGACGTGAGGATCCCGGCTTCGGGATTCGCGATCACCGACGACGCCTCGCGGAACGTCACGTTCGGAGCCCGCCCCCAGCGCAGCGACTGCGACTCCACCGGCTGAGCGCGCACCGGACGCCCCGCCAGCCCCGGGCTGTCCGGGGGCCCCGGCCGCTGGTGGCGGCGGAGCGGGCGCCACGCCACCGCCGGGCAGGATCTTGTCGGTCTCGCGCAGGATCTCCTCGACGTTCTTAACGACCGTCTTCCAGAAGTCGTTGGCGCTGCGATTCTGGACCGAGACGCGCGAGGTGTTCTGCCCGGCGCCACCGCCACCAGACGCGGCGCCACCGCCGGCGCGCGCGCCGCCCGCGCCGCCGGCCCACCTGCCCCACGATCTCGGACGACACGCTGACCGTGCCCTGCGTCGAGCGCTCCATGTTGACGTAATCGATCTTGTAGATCCGCAGGTACGGCGAGTCGGGCATCACGAGCAGGTTCGGACCGTTGAGCTCGTACCGCATATCGACCTGCTTGGCGATGCGGGTGAGGAGCTGGGGCAAGGTCTGATCGATCGCGTTGAGCGTCACCGCGCCGGTGATCCCCGGATGGATGTCGACATTGACTTTTGCGTCGCGCGCGAGCGCGAAGAGGAGCTCGCGAACGTTTACGTTGTTGACGACGACGCTGTAGGTCTCAGCGCGTACGGTCGGCCGCGGCTTGGGCGGGACGGGGACCGCCTGAACCGGCGGGGGAATCGTCGCACTGGAGGTGCCGACGGTCTGGTCCTGCATGTGACCAGCCGAGGGCTTCATCGGCTGGAAGCACCCGGTCAGGGCGATCCCGAGACCGCAGACGAGCAGCTTCTTGACCATGCCTCCCCGACTCCCAATGCGCGCTGGCGCTGAAGCCCCTAAGGACCCGAAAAGCCAGTATAACAAAACACTCTAAGAAACTGTTTTATCGGCGCAAAGCGTTTGTGGCCTAGTGCCGGATCCGGGTGAGAACTTATTCCTGGTTCTGCCGGCGCATGACGCCGATGCTGCGATGGAACGGCCCGCGCGACTTGAACGACGTCGGCAGGTCGCCCATGGCGGTGATGGTGTCCTCCAGGGTCGGATAGTTGCCGTAGGTCACGCCGTAGAACTGCCGGCCGTTCTGCTTGACGCCGTAAAGATAGACGTCCTCGAGGTTGACCGTCTGCGTGGCCTCCTCGAGAAACCGCTCGATCGCCTGTGGGTCAACGGCGGTCATCAGCTGGATCGTCCACGTTCCGTTCGGTGCAGTCTTCAGCCACTTTTGCGTCGCAGCGAACCGCTCCTGCGCGAGCTTTCCGGAAGCGGGCGGTCGGGCACCGGTCGGCGTTGCCGGCGGCTGCACGACACTGGGCGCCTCGGGCGCGGGCGGGGTGGCTGGCGTCACCGGGATTGCGGGCACCGCGGCGACCGTCGCGACTGCTGCGGGCGACGGGACGGCCGGCGATGCCTCGGGCGCAGGGCTCGCTTTCGCCGCGGGCGCCTCCTGGGGCGGGCCGGGGGAAGCGGTCGGTGCGGTCGCCACGGACGCGTTTGCCGGGCTGGCGGCTGCGGCGACGCTCCGTGCCGCACCGGACTGGTTCCAGAGGTGCATGCCCACCCCGACGAGCAGCCCCGCGGCCAGACCTGCGGCGACGAGCCACCAGGCGTTCGGAACGGCGCGCCGCCGGCTCCCGAACTCTGAGTCGCGGACCGCCGCGCGCGCGTGTTTGGCGGTGACCTGGTGCGTGCCGTCGGCGAATGCCGCGAGCAGCGACTTGTCGGCGAGGATGTTGATGCGCCGGGTCAGACCCTGCGAGGACTGGGCGATGAGCTTCATCGCGGGTGGCGCGAAAACGCTGGGCCCGCGGTAGCCCGCCGCCCGCATGCGGAAGTCGACGTAGCTCTCGACGTCCGAACGCACCAGCGGCTCGAGCTTGAAGCCGTGCGTGATCCGCTCCTTCAGCTGGCGCATGTTCGGCAGCGCGAGATGCTGGTCGAGCTCGGGCTGGCCGAACAGCACGATCTGCAGGAGCTTGTGCCGGTTCGACTCGAGGTTCGAGAGGAGGCGGATCTCCTCCAGCGTCTCGATCGGCATCGCGTGCGCCTCGTCGATCAGTACGACGACGCGCCGGCCGGCGGCGTAGAGCTTGATGAGGCGCTCCTGCAGCGCCCGCAGCAGGATCGTGACCCGCTCGCCGCGCGACTCGACCTGCAGGTCGGCGGCGATCACATGCAGGATCTCGTCCCGGGACAGGGACGGGTTCGCGAGATAGATCGTCTCGACGCTCTTTGGCAAGCGCTCGACCAGCACCCGGCACAGCATGGTCTTGCCGCTGCCGACCTCGCCGGTGACCTTGACGATGCCTTCGTCGTGAGTGATCGCGTAGAGCAGGGCTTCCAGCGTCGCGCCCCGATTCGCCCCCGAGAAGAAGAACTCGGTATGGGGAGTGATGCGGAAAGGTGGCTCGTTCAGGCCGAAATGGCTCAGATACATGGGGTTGCGCGCTTTATGTCACCCTCATAATGAGCGCAGTCCGGGGTTCATTACAAGGGGGGTGCCCACGCGCGGCCCCCGGGGATTGAAAGGGGGCGGGCAGCCCCCTTGTTCGTACGATCGCCAAGGAATCGTGCAAGAAGCAGGTTAGGTCGCGCGACGCGCGACAGTTACTGCTTCTGCAACGATTCCATCCGGCTGTAGAGGGTGGTGCGGTTGATGCCGAGGAGCTTCGCGGCCTGGCTCACGTTGCCGCGGGTGAGCTTCATCGCCGCCTCGATGTAGCCCTGCTCCCACGCCTTCAGCATGCTGTCGAGGTTGAAGCTCCGCTCGCGCTGCAGGTGGGCCTGCGCCTGCTCGATGAGCGTGTCCGGGTCGCTCGACGGGCCGAACTCCGCGGACGGGGTGGCGCTGACGTCGAGCTCGGGTTCGAGCTCCCTGCCCGACAGCTTCTGACCGGCGTACTTGGTCGTGAGCCGGATCACGATGTTGCGCAGCTCGCGCACGTTCCCCGGGAAGTGATAGTCGCGCCACAGCTTGGCCGCGCTCTCGTCCAGCGAGAACGGGGTGAGCTT
The DNA here is from genome assembly GCA_963789885.1 of uncultured beta proteobacterium. Taxonomy (GTDB): domain Bacteria; phylum Pseudomonadota; class Gammaproteobacteria; order Burkholderiales; family SG8-39; genus DATEDA01. Next base: position 63,337 of record CAWBNB010000017.1, read on the forward strand.
CGCCTGGTCGGCGTAGAAGTTGCAGAAGTGCTCGAGCAGCAGCAGCCGGTCGTCGTCCATGTCCCGCAGCGGCGGCACGTTGATCGTGAAGACGCTGAGGCGGTGGTAGAGATCGGCGCGGAAGTTGCCTTTCTTGATCTCCTGGCGCAGGTCGCGGTTCGTCGCCGCGATCACGCGCGCGCGGCTGAAACGCCGCTGGGTCTCCCCGACCCTTTGGTACTCACCGTTCTCGAGGACGCGCAGGAGCTTCGCCTGCAGCTCGAGCGGCAGCTCGCCGATTTCGTCCAGGAAGAGGGTGCCGTCCGCCGCGTCCTCGAAGTAGCCGGACTTGTTGGTCATCGCACCCGTGAACGCGCCCTTCACGTAGCCGAAGAGCGTCGGCTCGACGAGCGTCGGCGCGATCGCGGCGCAGTTGAGCGCGAGCGAGGGCTTGTCGCGACGGCTCGAGAGCCGGTGGAGCGCGGTCGCCACCATCTCCTTGCCGCTGCCGGATTCGCCCTCGATCAGCACCGGGAACGGCGAATCGGCGCACTGCGACGTCTGGCTGCGGAGCTTCTGCATCGCGGGGCTGCGCCCGATCAGCATCCCTTCCTCGACCGAACCCGACCCGGAGATCTCGGCCGCGCGGAACTGCAGCGCGTGCTGCAGGATCCGCTTCAGGTTGATCGGGTCGGCCGGCTTGGCGACGAACTCGGCCGCGCCGAGCGCGCGCGCATGGCGCGCATTCGAGGCGTCGTTCTGGCCGGAGAGCACGAGGATCTTCATGCTCGGCGAGTGCGCGAGCAGATCGCCGATGAGCGCGAACCCCTCGTCGGGGCGGTGCGGCACCGGCGGCAGCCCGAGATCGACCAGTGCGAGCTGCGGCGGATGATCCATCTGGCGCAGCAGGCTCACCGCGTGGCTGCGCGAGTCGCTCGCGAGGACCTCGAAGTCCTTGCCGAGCGCGTAGGCGAGCGTGTCGGTGATCAGCGGATCGTCGTCGACGATCAGCAGGGTGGGCTTGGCGCTGGGGTCAGACATGGGCGAGCATGTCCCCGATACAGCGGAGAAAGGCTCTCTCCGTCGAAATCTCGCCATAATGGTCGCACAGGGCTCGGGGCGCTCCTGAGAAATACGGCACACCTTGGTGCAGGACGATCATCCGATCGCAAATCTCTTCCATGTCCGCCAGCGCGTGGGAGGTGAAAAGGAGGGTCCGGCCGTGAGCGCGCAGGCCTGCCAGCAGGGCCTTGACGCACGCGCGCGCCTTCGGGTCGAGGCCGCTCATCGGCTCGTCGAGGACGTAGAGGTCCCGCCGCGCGAGGAAGGATGCTGCCAGCCCGAGCTTCTGCGTCATCCCCTTCGAGTAGGCGCGGACTGGCTTCCCGAGCGCGGCCGGATCGAGATCGAGCGCCCCGAGCATCGCAAGCACTTCGGCCTCGTCATAGCGCCCTTGCTGCAGTTGCAGCATGAAGGAGAGGAAATCGCGGCCGGTGAGGTAGTAGGGCGGCACGAACCGCTCGGGCAGAAACGTGAGCCGGGCGCGCGAGCGCGGCTCGGTGTGGGGGACGCCGAAGAGTTCGATCTTCCCCGCGTCCACGGCGCAGAAATCGAGCATGCACTTGATCAGCGTCGTCTTGCCGGCGCCGTTCACGCCCGCGAGGCCGAGGAACTCGCCGGGTGCGATCTCGAGGTCGACCTGGCGCAACACCTCGGCCTTGCCAAAGCGTTTGGTGACGGCGCTTACACGGACGACGGGATCTGGCATGCGGAGGGTGTGGTGGACCGGGATGGGCCGCGCCGATGATATAGCAGGCGCGCCGGCGTGCTCTTCGCTAAAGATGGCTCTTGCCTCCCCTTTCCTTTAGTATTCAGCCCTTTGTTGTCGACGTTTTCCACCCGCACTTGTCTGCCACCCCCCCGGTTGCTGCGAACCTGGTCGAGATCGAGAACGTCACGTTTTCGTACGGGGGCGCGCCGGTCCTCGACGGCATTTCGCTCACCATCCCGCGCGGAAGCGTCGTCGCCATCATGGGCGGCAGCGGCAGCGGCAAGACGACGCTCCTGAGGCTGATCGGCGGGGCGTTGCGGCCGGCGAAGGGCGAGGTCCGGGCGTTCGGGCGCTCGGTCAGCCGCGCACGGACGCGCGAGCTCTACGAGCTGCGGCGCAAGATGGGGATGCTGTTCCAGTTCGGCGCGCTCTTCACCGACCTCTCGGCGTTCGACAATGTCGCCTTCCCGATGCGCGAGCGCACCGATCTCCCGGAGGCCCTGATCCGCGGCCTGGTGCTCATGAAGTTGCAGGCAGTCGGCCTGCGGGGCGCGGCCGATCTCATGCCGCAGCAGCTCTCGGGCGGCATGCAACGGCGCGTGGCGCTCGCGCGCGCGACTGCGCTCGACCCGGCGCTCATCATGTACGACGAGCCGTTCACCGGGCTCGACCCGATTTCGCTCGCGGTGACCGGACAGTTGATCCGCGATCTGAACGACGCGCTCGATGCCGCCTCGATCGTCGTCACCCACGACGTCCACGAGTCGCTCGCCATCGTGGACTACATCTACTTCCTCGCGAACGGCCGGGTCGTGGCGCAGGGAACCCCCGACCAGGTGCGGGCCTCGACCGCCCCGTTCGTCCATCAGTTCGTGCATGCCGAGCCCGACGGCCCGGTACCGTTTCACTATCCGGCGCCCGACTACGCCGGCGCGCTGCTGGCGGGGCGGTGATGTTCGCGCGCGTCCTGTCCTTCTTCGAGGCGCTCGGCGGCCGGGTCAACGGGATGGTCGCGCGTCTCGGGCTCGCGAGCCGGTTCTTCTGGATCATGCTGCGCCTCTCGGGCACGAGCTTCCGGCGCCTGCCGCTCACCATCCGCGAGATCTACTTCGCGGGCGTGCTTTCGCTCATCATCATCGCCGTGTCGGCGCTCTTCGTCGGCATGGTGCTCGGCCTGCAGGGCTACGACACGCTCGTGCGCTACGGCTCCGCGGACGCGGTCGGGACGCTGGTCGCGCTTTCGCTGACGCGCGAACTGGGGCCGGTGGTGGCGGGCCTCTTGTTTGCGAGCCGCGCCGGCTCGGCGATCACCGCCGAGATCGGGCTCATGAAGGCGACCGAGCAGCTCTCGGCGATGGAGATGATGGCCGTCGACCCGATCGCGCGCGTCGTCGGCCCGCGTTTCTGGGGCGGGGTGATCTCGATGCCGCTGCTCGCGGCGCTCTTCTCCGCGATCGGCATCTTCGGCGGCTATCTCGTCACCGTCCCGCTCATCGGGGTCGACGAGGGCGCGTTCTGGTCGCAGATGCAGAACTCGGTCGACCTGCACGAGGACGTCGTCAACGGCATCATCAAGAGCGCTGTGTTCGGCGTCGCGGTGACCTGGATCGCGGTGTTCGAGGGCTACGATGCCGCCCCCACCGCCGAGGGGGTGTCGCGCGCGACCACGCGCACCGTGGTGACCTCGTCGCTCGCGATCCTCGCCCTCGACTTCGTGCTGACGGCGTTCATGTTCAGAGGGGCTTAGACAGATGATGAACCGCAGGGCACTCGACATCTGGGTCGGCTTCTTCGTCGCGCTCGGGTTCGCCGCGATCATGTTTCTCGCGCTGCGGGTCGCGAGCTCGACCACGCTCGCCGCCGCCGAGGGCTACGAGGTGAAGGCCAAGTTTGATAACATCGGCGGCCTCAAGGTCCGCGCGCCGGTGAAGAGCGCGGGCGTGGTGGTTGGAAGAGTCGCCGGCATCCGCTTCGACAACGAGAGCTTCGAGGCGGTGGTGACGATGAACGTCGACAAGCGCTACAGCTTCCCCAAGGACACCGCGGCCAAGATCCTCACCTCCGGGCTGCTCGGCGAGCAGTACGTCGGTCTGAGCGCCGGCGGCGACACCGCCAACCTGAAGGACGGCGACACGTTGAAAATTACCCAATCCGCGATCGTGCTCGAGAGCCTGATCTCGCAGTTCCTGTACAGTAAAGCGGCCGAAGGCGGCGAGAAGAAGTAGCGGACAGAAGTAGTAAGCCAGGAAGAAGCAGTCAGGGAATGACAATAACCCTCCGAGCGGGCGTGACGGTGAGCGCCCTGATCGCGCTTGCGGGCTGTACCACCATGAGCAGCCCCGACCCGCGCGACCCGTGGGAAGGCTTGAACCGCGCGACGTTCGAGTTCAACGAAGGCGTCGACCGTGCGTTCTTCAAGCCGGTCGCCGAAGGCTATCGGTTCGTCATGCCCACGCCGGCGCGGACCGCGGTCACGAACTTCTTCTCCAACCTGACCGACCCCTGGGTCGCGGTCAACCAGCTCATGCAGGGCAAGGTGCGGCTCGCGGTCGACGATTTCGGGCGGTTCGTGTGGAACTCGACGATCGGCCTGCTCGGCCTGATCGACGTCGCGAGCGACATGGGGCTGCCGAAGCACAAGGAAGACTTCGGCCAGACGCTGGCGGTGTGGGGGGTCGACTTCGGCCCGTACTTCGTGATCCCGATCTTCGGGCCAAGCAGCGTCCGCGACGGCAGCGGGTTAATCGTCGACGCGTTCGCTTACCTGCCGTGGCAGATCCCGAAGTGGGCCGATTTCGATCACCGCGTCACCTGGCAGTGGTCGCTCACCGGGCTCGATCTCGTCCAAACGCGCGCGAACCTGCTCGACGCGAGCAACATCCTCGAGGAGGCGGCGCTCGACCGGTATGCATTCGTGCGCGATGCTTATTTTCAGCGGCGCCGCTACCTGATCTACGACGGCGACCCGCCGCCACTTCCGGCCAAACCGGAATCGGGTGCCGCGCCGCCGGCCGCGCCCGCGCAACCGGGTGTCGCTTTGATCGCCGGGCCGGACACCCAGCCGCCGCTCGCCGGGGGCGCGCAGCCGGATACGGTGCCACTCGCGGGGACGGGGGCGTCGGAAGCGTCGCGGGCTGCCGAGTCCGCGCAGGTGGACGAGTTGCCGTCCGCGCAACCTGGGCAGGCGGACGCGGAGCCGCCTCGGGAGCCCGCGCGGGAGAGCGAGGCGCCGCTCGCCGCGCCCGTGTCGATTGGTCCGCTCGTCGAACCGAAGATCCCCGCCAACTATCCGGCCGTTCTTGCGGCCGACGCGCCGCGCGCCGTCGCCGCGCGGTAACCGTCACGATCGGACAGATATGACTCGTGCTTTGTTGCTGGTTTCGCTCGCGCTCATCGCGCCGCCTGTGCTCGCGCAGGACGTGGCGCCCGACATCCTGGTGAAGAACGTCACGCAGGAAGTCATCGGCATCGTCAAGCAGGACAAGGAGATCCAGGCCGGGAACCACAAGAAGACGGTCGCGCTCGTCGAGGAGAAGGTGCTCCCGCACTTCAACTTCAACCGCATGACCGCCCTCGCGATGGGGCAGAACTGGCGCAAGGCCACGCCCGATCAGCAGGGCCTGCTCGTCGAGCAGTTCAAGACGCTGCTCGTCCGCACCTACTCGACCGCGCTCTCCACCTACCGCAACCAGGCGATCGATTTCAAGCCGCTGCGCGCGCAGGCCGCGGACACCGAGGTCACCGTCCGCTCCGACGTGAAGCAGCCGGGCGGCGAGCCGGTGTCGATCGACTACAGCTTGGAGAAGACGCCCGGCGGCTGGAAGGTGTACGACGTCATAGTCGGGGGCGTCAGCCTGGTGACGACCTACCGGGACACCTTCACGAGCGAGGTGCGCGCGAGCGGCATCGACGGGCTGATCAAGGTGCTCTCGGAGAAGAACCGACAGCTCGCGGCGAAGACGAACTAGCCGCCCGCCCACCTGCCACTGCCGTGCCGCGGCGCGAAGGCAACCGCCTCTTCCTCGACGGCGATCTGACCGTCGACACGGTCGCCGGCGTGCTCGCCGCTACTTCGCCGCAGGATCGCGCCGCCGCCGAGGTGGTCGATTTCGCCGGTGTCACCGAGGTCGACTCGGCCGCGATCGCGCTCGCAATCGCGTGGCTCCGCGAGGCGCGCGCGGCCGGACGCACGCTCCGGTTCGAGAATCTGCCGCCCGCGATGGCGAAGCTCGCCCGGCTCTACGCGGTCGCCGACCTGATTCCCGGCGCCTAGGCCGACGCCGTCCGGCCGCCACAGCATGGTTGCAGCCATCGAGGTCCGGGGACTCGTCAAGCGCTATGGCGCCCTCCAGGCGCTCGCCGGTGTCGATCTCGAGATCCCGCGCGGGGAATTCTTCGGCCTGCTCGGGCCAAACGGCGCCGGCAAGACGACGCTGATCAGCGTGCTTGCCGGGCTGGCGCGGGCGGACGAAGGCGTCGCGCGCGTGCTCGGACACGACGTCGTCGGCGAGTACCGGTCCGCGCGGCGGCTGCTCGGCGTGGTGCCGCAGGAGCTCGTCTTCGATCCGTTTTTCACCGTGCGCGAGACGCTCGCGATCCAGTCGGGGTACTACGGTTTGCGCACGAACCGCGCCTGGATCGACGAGGTGATGCATCACCTCGACCTCACGTCCAAGGCGGACGCCAACATGCGGACGCTCTCCGGCGGCATGAAACGCCGGGTGCTGATCGCGCAGGCTCTCGTGCACCGCCCCCCGGTGATCGTCCTCGACGAGCCGACCGCCGGCGTCGACGTCGAGTTGCGCCAGGGCCTCTGGGAGTTCGTTCGTCGCCTCAACCGCGACGGTCACACCGTCGTGCTCACCACGCATTACATCGAGGAGGCGGAGATGCTCTGCGACCGCATCGCGATGCTGAAGGCGGGACGGATCGTTGCGCTCGACGCGACGTCGGGCCTCATCCGGCGCTTCCACGCGCTCTACCTGCGCGTGCGGCTCGACGGCCCGGTCCCGCCGCGGCTCACCGAGCGCGCGGTCGAGAGCGAACCGGGGCGGCACACCTTCAAGCTCGGCGAATACGCCGAGGTCGAGACGGTGCTCGCGGAGCTGCGCGCTGCGGGCGCGCGCATCCTCGAAATGGAGCTCGTGCAACCCGACCTGGAGGAGGTGTTCGTGCAGATCATGCGCGGCGCCGAACCGCCGGATGCAGAACGCCGAGCGCGCGCGCCGCATGCAGCACCCCGAACGCACCATTGAAGCCGTCGCGCAGTCGCCGGCCGTGTCCGCCTGGACCGGCTTCGCGACGCTCCTCTACAAGGAGCTCCTGCGCTTCTGGAAGGTGAGCTTCCAGACGGTCGCGGCGCCGGTGCTGACGGCGCTCCTCTATCTCCTCATCTTCGGGCACGTGCTCGAGGGGCGCGTTCAGGTGTACGAGCGGATCTCCTACACCGCGTTCCTCGTCCCGGGGCTGGTCATGATGTCGATGCTGCAGAACGCGTTCGCCAACAGCTCGTCGAGCCTGATCCAGTCGAAGGTCACCGGCAACATCGTGTTCGTGCTGCTGTCGCCGCTGTCGCACGTCGAGTTCTTCACCGCCTACGTGGTCGCGTCGATGGTCCGCGGCCTCGCGGTCGGCGCGGGCGTCCTGCTCGTGACGCTGCCCTTCGCAGCCGTCCCGCTCGAGCATCCGTTCTGGGCGGCGGGATTCGCGCTCGCCGGCTGCGCGATCCTCGCCACGATGGGCCTCGCCGCCGGCATCTGGGCCGAGAAGTTCGACCAGCTCGCGGGGTTCCAGAGCTTCGTCATCATGCCGCTCACGTTCCTCGCCGGCGTGTTCTACTCGATCCATTCCCTGCCGGCGTTCTGGGAGCGGGTGTCGCGGCTCAACCCGTTCTTCTACATGATCGACGGCTTCCGGTACGGCTTCTTCGGCGTGTCGGACGTCGATCCCCTCGCGAGCCTCGCGATCGTGGGGGTGTTCCTGGCGGGCCTCGCGGCGATTACACTCGCAGCACTCAAGGCGGGCTATCGCCTGCGCCACTAGCCGACTGGGAAGAAACACGGTGCCGAGAGGTAGCGTCTTTCCTGATTTTGGGGTGCCCGAGGGGCTGTGGCCCCTCGGGTCGTAGCAACTAGAAGGCACCCGACATGGTTCGTCCCGAAGACGTCAAGCACTACATCGAGCAGGGGCTCGCCTGCGACCGCGTCGAGGTCGCCGGCGACGGGCATCACTTCGAAGCGGTGATCGTGAGCCCGGCGTTCCGCGGCAAGAGCCGCGTGCAGCGGCACCAGCTCGTCTACCGGGCGCTCGGCGAGCGCATGCGCGAGGAGATCCACGCGCTCTCGATGCAGACGTTCACGCCCGAGGACTGGGCCGCGGCCGGCAGGTAGGCGGCGGGCGAATGCCTCTTTTTCGCCAGATTCGGCGCGGATACTCGGCCGGGTGCCGATCAGCGGGTTGCGGATGGACAAGCTAGCGATTCAAGGTGGTGTGCCGCTGCGGGGCGAGGCGCGCGTGTCGGGCGCGAAGAATGCGGCGCTGCCGCTGATGTGTGCGGCGCTGCTTGCGTCCGAACCGCTGCGGCTCGCGAACGTTCCGCGGCTGCGCGACGTTCGCACGATGATGGAGCTCCTCGCCCAGATGGGCGTCGGCGTGGAACGCGACGGCGACGCGGTGCTGCTCGCCGCCCAACGCGTCGATCGTCCGGTTGCGCCCTACGAGCTCGTCAAGACGATGCGAGCCTCGATCCTCGTTCTCGGCCCGCTCGTCGCGCGCGGCGGCGAGGCGCGGGTGTCGCTCCCCGGCGGCTGCGCGATCGGGCTGCGTCCGGTCGACCAGCACATCAAGGGCCTCGAGGCGCTCGGCGCGGATCTCAGCGTCGAGCAGGGGTACATCACCGCCCGCGCGAAGCGCCTTAGGGGCGTGAAGTACGAGATGGAGCTCGTCACGGTCACCGGCACCGAGAACCTGATGATGGCGGCCACGCTCGCCGAGGGCACCACGGTCCTCGCGAACGCGGCGCGCGAGCCCGAGGTGGTCGATCTCGCGAACTGCCTCAACGCGATGGGCGCACGGGTGAGCGGCGCCGGGACCGACGTCATCACGATCGAAGGCGTCGAGCGGCTCGGCGGCGCGGCGCACCGCATCATGCCCGACCGGATCGAGACCGGCACCTACCTCGCCGCCGCCGCGGCGACCGGCGGGGCGGTGACGCTGCGCGATGCCGATGCGGGGCTCCTCGCCGCGGTGATCGACAAGCTCCGCGAAGCCGGCGCGGCGATCGAGGCGGCCGACCGGACGATCCATCTAGAGATGACGCGCCCGGCGCGGAGCGTGGACGTTCACACCGCGCCGCATCCCGGCTTCCCGACCGACATGCAGGCGCAGCTGATGGCGCTCGACACGATCGCCGAAGGCACCGCGACGATCACCGAGAACATCTTCGAGAACCGCTTCATGCACGCGCTCGAGCTGGCGCGTCTCGGCGCCGACATCGAGACGGCGGGCCACACCGCGATCGTCCGCGGGGTGAAGCGCCTGCAGGGCGCCGCCGTGATGGCAACCGATCTCCGCGCCTCGGCGAGCCTGGTGATCGCCGGGCTGGTCGCCGAAGGCGAGACCGTCGTCGAGCGCATCTACCACCTCGACCGCGGCTACGAGGCGATGGAGGCGAAGCTCGCCGCCCTCGGCGCGCGCGTCCAGCGGGTCAAATAGGGGACTCGGGCGGAAACCGGGGAGTGCGGCCGGTTTTCCTTTAGAATCGGGGCTTTGCAGAACAAGTCCCGCGCCCCGTGTCCGGCATCACGCTCGCGCTGTCCAAGGGCCGGATCCTCGACGAAACGCTCCCGCTGCTCGACGCCGCGGGCATTGCGCCGGCCGAGGATCCGGAAACCTCGCGCAAGCTCATCGTCCCCACGCGCCGCGCCGACGTGCGGCTCGTGCTCGTGCGCGCGTCCGACACGCCGACCTACGTGCAGTACGGCGCCGCCGACCTCGGCATCGCGGGCAAGGACGTCCTCTACGAGCACGGCGGCGCCGGGCTCTACCAGCCGCTCGACCTCAGGATTGCCGCGTGCCGGATGGTGGTCGCCGTGCCGCGACGGCTTCGACTACGCGCACGCGGTGCGGCAAGGCGCGCGGTTGCGCGTCGCCACCAAGTATCTGCGGGTCGCCCGCGAGCACTTCGCCGCGAAGGGTGTGCACGTCGACCTCATCCGGCTGTACGGCTCGATGGAACTCGCGCCGCTCACCGGGCTCGCCGACGCGATCGTCGACCTGGTCGCCACCGGCAACACGCTGCGCGCCAACGCGCTGCACGCGGTCGAGGACATCATGCCCATCTCGAGCCGCCTGATCGTGAACCAGGCGGCGCTCAAGCTGAAGCGCGAGCGGCTGCAGCCGCTGATCGATGCGTTCGAGACCGCGGTCGCCGCCCATGCCTGAGATCGCACGACTCTCCACGCGCGAGCCCGACTTCGACGCCCGTCTCGCCGCGCTCACCCGTCTCGAGGCGTCTCAGGACGAGGCGGTCGATCGCGCGGTCGCCGCGATCGTCGACGACGTTCGCGCGCGCGGCGATGCGGCGGTGCTCGAATACACGCGGCGGTTCGACCGCGTGGCGGCGTCGAGCGCCGCCGATCTCGAGATCCCGAGGCCCGACCGCGAGCGCGCGCTCGCGGGGCTCGATCGCGCGGTGCGCGATGCGCTCGCGGCAGCGGCCGCGCGCATCCGCGGCTACCACGAGCGCCAGCGGGCGGAGTCGTGGAGCTATACCGAGGCCGACGGGACGGTGCTCGGGCAGCGCGTGACGCCGCTCGACCGCGTCGGGCTCTACGTCCCGGGCGGCAAGGCGGCCTATCCCTCGTCGGTGCTGATGAATGCGCTGCCGGCGAAGGTCGCCGGCGTCGGCGAGCTCGTCATGTGCGTGCCGACGCCGGACGGCGAGCGCAACCCGCTCGTACTTGCGGCCGCGCAGCTCGCCGGGGTCGACCGCGTGTTCGCGATCGGCGGCGCGCAGGCGGTCGCCGCGCTCGCGTACGGCACCGCGACCGTTCCCGCCGTCGACAAGATCGTCGGCCCGGGCAACGCCTACGTCGCCGCGGCGAAGCGCCGCGTCTTTGGCACGGTCGGGATCGACATGGTGGCCGGGCCGTCCGAGATCCTGGTGATCTGCGACGGTTCGACCGATCCCGACTGGATCGCGATGGACCTCTTTTCGCAGGCGGAGCACGACGAGGTGGCGCAGGCGATCCTGCTCGCACCCGATGCGGGGTTCATCGACCGGGTCGCCGCGAGCATCGATCGCCAGCTCGCCACGATGCCGCGCCGCGACGTCATCCGGGCGGCGCTCGCGAACCGCGGGGCGCTGATTCTCGTGCGCGACCTCGCGGAGGCGTGCGAGATCGCCAATCGCGTCGCGCCGGAGCACCTCGAGCTCTCGGTCGCGCAGCCCGAGAACTGGCTCGACCGGATTCGCCACGCGGGCGCGATCTTCGTCGGCCGGTACAGCTCGGAGGCGCTCGGCGACTACTGCGCGGGACCAAACCACGTGCTGCCGACGTCGCGGACCGCGCGCTTCTCGTCGCCGCTCGGCGTCTACGATTTCCAGAAGCGGTCGAGCATCATCAACGTTTCGCGCGCCGGGGCGCGCTCGCTCGCACCGCTCGCGGCCGCGCTCGCGCACGGCGAGGGGCTGCCGGCGCACGCGCGCTCCGCCGAGCTCCGCCTGGAGACCGAATCGTGAAGCGCGACCCGGTGAAGCTCGGGCCCGGCGACCTCGTGCGCGACGAGATCCTGTCGCTGAAGGCGTATCACGTCGCGCCCGCGACCGGAATGATCAAGCTCGATGCGATGGAGAACCCGTACCGGCTGCCCGAGCCGCTGCGCGAAGAGCTCGGCCGCCTCGTGTCGACGCTGCCGATCAACCGCTACCCCGATCCGGCCGCGCCGGCGCTGGCGGCGCGGCTCCGCTCGACCTTCGGCATCGGCGACGAGCACGGGCTCCTGATCGGCAACGGCTCGGACGAGATCATCTCGATCGTCGCCCACACGCTCGCGCGTCCGGGCGCGGTGCTGCTTGCCCCCGAGCCGTCGTTCGCGATGTACCGCATGAACGCCGTCATCTCACGCATGCGCTATGTCGGCGTAGCGCTCAACCCCGACTTCACGCTCGATCAGGCGCGGTTCCTGGCGGCCATCGAGGAGCATCGACCGGCGGTCGTTTTCCTTGCCTACCCCAACAACCCGACCGGGAACCTGTTTCCGGAAGCGGCGGTGGAGGCGATCCTCGCGGCCGCGCCGGGCCTCGTCGTGCTCGATGAGGCGTATCACGTCTTCGCCGGGCGGACGTTCATGACCCGTCTCGGCGAGTTCCCGAACCTGATGGTGATGCGCACGGTGTCGAAGCTCGGGCTCGCCGGCGTGCGTCTCGGATACGCCGCGGCACGCCCCGAATGGATCCGGGAGCTCGACAAGGTCCGGCCGCCCTACAACGTCAGCGTGCTCGCGCAACACGTCGCCGAGCGGCTGCTCGCGCACATCGACGTGTTGCACGGCCAGGCCGAGCGCATCAAGGTCGAACGCGCGGCGATGTTCGACCGCCTCGCCGACCTGAAGGGCGTCGAGGCGTTCCCGAGCGACGCCAACTTCATCCTGGTCCGCGTGCGGGATGCTGCGGCCATCGACGCGCGTCTCAAGGCGCGCAACATCCTGGTGCGGAACTTCCACGGCAGCCATCCGCTGCTCGCCAACTGCCTGCGACTCACCGTTGGCACGCCCGGCGAGAACGAGCTGCTGCTAGCCGCCCTCGCGGAGAGCGTATGAGAAACGCCGCGGTCACCCGCAAGACGGCCGAAACCGAGATCCGGGTTTCGGTCAACCTCGACGGCACCGGGAAGGCGAAGCTCGCCACCGGCGTACCGTTCCTCGACCACATGCTCGACCAGGTCGCGCGCCACGGCCTGATCGACCTCGACATCGAAGCGAAGGGTGACCTGCACATCGACGCCCACCACACCGTCGAGGACATAGGGATTACCCTCGGTCAGGCGGTGGCAAAAGCGATCGGCGACAAGAAGGGCATCCGCCGGTTCGGTCATGCCTACGTCCCGCTCGACGAGGCGCTCGCGCGCGTGGTGATCGATTTCTCGGGGCGGCCGGGCCTCGAGTTCCACGTCGCGTTCGTGCGCGCGCGCATCGGCGAGTTCGACGTCGACCTGGTGCACGAGTTTTTCCAGGGCTTCGTGAACCACGCCCAGGTGACCCTGCACGTCGACAACCTGCGCGGGTCGAACGCGCATCACCAGGCCGAGACGGCTTTCAAGGCGTTCGCGCGCGCGCTCCGGATGGCGGTCGAGCCCGACCCCCGGACGGGGGGGGCCGTGCCTTCGACCAAGGGCACGCTCTAGGCGGCTCGCGCTTCCACGGCGTCTTCGCAGTCCCCGCCCGCATGATGCACATCGCAGTGGTCGACTACGGCATGGGCAACCTGCGCTCGGTCTCGAAGGCGATCGAGCACGTGGCGGCCGGCCGGCCGGTGCTGGTCACCTCCGACGCGGCGGACATCGACGAAGCGGAGCGGGTCGTCTTCCCCGGGCAGGGGGCGATGCCGGATTGCATGCGCGAGCTCGAGCGGGCGGGGCTGCGCGAGGCGGTCGTCCGCGCCGCAGCCGCGAAGCCCCTGCTCGGCATCTGCATCGGCGCGCAGATGCTGTTCGACTGGAGCGCCGAGGGCGACACCCCCGGGCTCGGCACCTTCCGGGGGCGGGTGGTCCGGTTCCCGCCCGACCGCCTGCACGACGCGCCGGGCGGACCGCTCAAGGTCCCGCACATGGGCTGGAACCGGGTGCACCAGACCGTGGCGCACGCGCTGTGGCGCGGCATCGGCGCCGGCGAGCGCTTTTACTTCTGCCACAGCTACTTCTTCGTCCCTGAGGAAAACGACCTCGAAAGCGCGCGCGCGGAGTACGGGCTCCCCTTTACCTGCGCGGTGGCGCGGGATAACATTTTCGCGGTACAGTTCCATCCCGAGAAAAGCCACTCGGCCGGATTGCAGCTGCTCGCCAACTTCGTCGCCTGGAAGCCCTAAGCCGCTCGATCCTCCGCGGCGCGCAAGCGCCGTCCCCAGCACTGCCAACCCCGCTTCCCGCCACCGCACCCGCGATGGTCATCATCCCGGCGATCGATCTGAAGGACGGCCGCTGCGTCCGCCTGAAGCAGGGCGACATGGCCCAGGCCACGGTCTACTCCGACGACCCGGTCGCGATGGCGAAGCACTGGCTCGCGCAGGGCGCGCGCCGGCTGCACATCGTCGACCTGAACGGCGCGGCCGCCGGGCGTCCGAGGAACGAGGGCGTGATCCGCGACATCCTCAAGGCGGTGGGCGACGACCTCCCGATCCAGCTCGGCGGCGGCATCCGCGACCTCGACACGATCGAGAAGTACCTCGACTACGGCGTGAGCTACATCATCGTGGGCACGGCGGCGGTGAAGAATCCCGGCTTCCTGTCCGACGCGTGCACCGCGTTCGCCGGCCACATCATCGTCGGCCTCGACGCGAAGGACGGCAAGGTCGCGGTCGAGGGCTGGTCGAAGCTCACCGGCCACGACGTGATCGACCTCGCGAAGAAGTTCGAGGATTACGGCGTCGAGGCGGTGATCTACACCGACATCGGCCGCGACGGCATGCTGACGGGCGTGAACGTGGATGCGACGATCCGCCTCGCGCGCGAGTTGCGGACGCCGGTGATCGCGAGCGGCGGCCTGACCGGGCTGGACGACGTGAAGGCCCTGTGCGCACTCGAGCCGGAAGGCGTGATGGGCGTGATCACCGGCCGGGCGCTGTATCAGGGGACGGTCGATTTCAAGCAAGCGCAGGCGGAAGCTGACCGGATCAGCGAGGGGGGAAGGGGGAAGGGTGAACGCGGGCCGGGCCCGTTCGCGTACCCTTCCCCCTTCCCCCTTCCCCCTCCTGCCTTCCCATGCCGCTCGCCAAGCGCATCATTCCCTGTCTCGACGTCACTGCGGGACGGGTCGTGAAGGGCGTGAATTTCGTCAATCTGCGCGACGCCGGCGATCCGGTGGAGATCGCGCGGCGCTACGACGACCAGGGCGCCGACGAGCTTTGCTTTCTCGACATCACCGCAAGTTCCGACGAGCGCGACACAATCGTGCAGGTGGTGGAGGCGGTCGCGGCGGAGGTCTTCATCCCGCTGACGGTCGGCGGCGGCGTGCGGAGCGCCGCGGACGTGCGGCGGCTCCTCAACGCGGGCGCCGACAAGGTTTCGATCAACACGGCGGCGGTGCAGGACCCGGGCGTCGTCGAGGACGCGGCGGGCCGGTTCGGCGCGCAATGCATCGTCGTCGCGATCGACGCCAAGCGCTCGAGGGCCGGCTGGGAGGTGTTCACGCACGGCGGTCGGAAACCCACGGGGCTCGACGCGGTCGAATGGGCAAGGCGAATGCAGGCCGCCGGGGCGGGCGAGATCCTGCTCACGAGCATGGATCGCGACGGCACGCGCGCCGGGTTCGATCTCGCGCTGACGCGCGCGGTCGCCGAGGCGGTGGACGTGCCGGTGATCGCGAGCGGCGGCGCCGGCAACCTGGAGCATCTTGCGGCGGGGGTGATCGAGGGGAAGGCCGATGCAGTCCTCGCGGCGAGCATCTTCCACTACGGCGAATACACCGTGCGCCAGGCGAAGGAAGTCATGGCCGCGCGCGGGATCGAGGTCCGGCTGTGAACGCGGGGTGGCTCGACGACGTGAAATGGGACGAGCGTGGCCTCGTACCGGTCGTGGCGCAGGAGGTCCTGACCGGGCGCGTGCTCATGTTCGCCTGGATGGACCGCGCAGCGCTTGCACGCACCGCCGAGACGGGCGAGGCGGTGTACTACTCGCGCTCGCGCGAGCGGCTGTGGCGCAAGGGCGAGGAGTCCGGCCACATCCAGCGGGTACGGGAGATCCGTATGGATTGCGACAACGACGTGGTGCTGCTCAAGGTGGAGCAGGTGGGCGGCATCGCGTGCCACACCGGGCGGACGAGCTGTTTCTTCCAGAAGCTCGTCGACGGGCGCTGGGTGACCGTTGAAGCGGTGACCAAGGATCCGCGGGAGATCTACCGAAGGGACTGAGCAGGCATGAGCGACATCCTCGACCGGCTGGCCGAATCGATCGAAAGCCGCAAGGGCGGCGACCCGCAGCGCTCGTACGTCGCGCGGCTGCTCGCGCAGGGCGAGGACGCGGTACTGAAGAAGATCGGCGAAGAGGCGACCGAAACAGTGATGGCCGGCAAATCCGGCGATCGTCTGCGGATCGTCGGCGAGATGGCGGACCTGTGGTTCCATTGCCTGGTCGTGCTTGCGCACTACGGTCTCGGTCCGCGCGACGTCCTCGCGGAATTGCGGCGTCGCGAGGGGATCTCGGGCATCGACGAGAAGGCCGCGCGCGGGGGCGGGCGCATCGAGGCGGAGAAGGAGTAGCGGGATGACGCGAGGCGCCACCACGCCGGAGAGCTGCATCTTCTGCAGGATCGTTCGCGGCGAGATCCCGTCGCAGAAGGTCTACGAGGACGACGAGGTACTGGCGTTCAAGGACGTCCGCCCCGCCGCGCCGGTGCACGTCCTCCTGGTCCCGAAGCTGCACATCGCCTCGCTCTACGAGGCGGACCTCGCTCAGGCGCCGCTGCTCGGCCGGATGCTGGGTCTCACCGGGCGGATCGCCCGGGAGCAGGGCGCCGCCGACGGCTTCCGGACGATCGTCAATACGGGACGAGTGGGGGGGCAGGAGGTGTATCATCTGCACATCCACGTAATCGGCGGTCCCAAGGCCCTCGGGCCGATGATCGTCCGACAGTAGGCAAGGAAATCGACATGGGATCGTTCAGCATCTGGCACTGGCTGATCGTGTTGCTCATCATCGTGCTCGTCTTCGGCACGAAGAAGCTGCGCAACATCGGGTCGGACCTCGGCAACGCGGTGAAGGGCTTCAAGGACGGCATCAAGGGCGGCGCGGCGGAAAGCGCGCCGAACGGCGGCGGCACGCCGCCGCAGGTGTCGGGCCAGACCATCGAAGGCGAGGTCAAGAAGGAGTCGAGCACCAAGGCCTGACGCGGGCGCTGCCCGCGTCGACGCGCATCAGGACGCCGGGCCCGCCCGGCTTCTTTTTTGGACCGGCCCGGCGCGAAGCACCCTTGCCGGGCCTGATGAGAGGCTCTTTCGCAAGCTCCCTATCGGGTGACGTGATCAAGGCCGTCTGACTTCCAATGTTCGATATCGGTTTCTCGGAGCTGCTCGTCATCGCGGTCGTCGCGCTGCTCGTGATCGGGCCGGAGAAGCTGCCGAAGGTCGCGCGCACCGCCGGCATCATGTTCGGCCGCCTGCAGCGCTATGTGAACGACGTCAAGGCCGACATCCAGCGCGAGGTCGAGCTCGACGAGCTGAAGAAGCTCCGCTCGCAGTTCGAGGACGCGGCGAAATCGGTCGAGCAGTCGGTGAACGAGGTCGACCAGCAGATGCGCGCGGTCGGGGACGATCTAAACCGGTCGATCGGCGACCCGGCCGCCGGCACCGGTTCCGCCGCGTCGGAAGCCGCCTCCGCGCCGGGTGCCGCGCTGCCGCCGCCGGGCGATCCCGCCAAGACTTCCAGCGAAGCGAAGGTCTAGCCTGCAGCCCATGGCCGGCGAGCAGGACACCTTCATCTCCCATCTCGTCGAGCTCCGCGACCGGCTGCTGCGGTCGCTGCTCGCGGTGGGCCTCGCGTTCATCGTGCTGTTCTTCTACCCCGGGTCGGGGCCGATCTACGATTTTCTCGCGGCGCCGCTGATGCAGGCGCTGCCCCAGGGCACGAAGATGATCGCGACCGGCGTGATCACGCCCTTCATGGTCCCGGTCAAGGTCACCGCCTGGGTGGCGCTGATCGTCGTGCTGCCGTACGTGCTCTACCAGGCGTGGGCGTTCGTCGCGCCGGGCCTCTACGCGCACGAGAAGCGGCTGGCGCTGCCGCTGGTGATCGCGAGCACGGTGCTGTTCCTCGCCGGGATCGCGTTCTGCTACTACTTCGTATTCGGCAAGGTCTTCAAGTTCATCAACAGCTTCGCGCCCCAGAGCATCACGCCGGCGCCGGACATCGAGGCCTACTTCAGCTTCGTGCTGACGATGTTCCTCGCGTTCGGGGTGACCTTCGAGATCCCGGTGGTGGTCGTGGTGCTCGCGCGCGCCGGCATCGTGACGATCGAGCAGTTGAAGTCGGTGCGCCCCTACGTGATCGTCGGCGCCTTCGTCGTGGCCGCCGTCGTCACGCCGCCCGACGTCCTGTCGCAGCTGCTGCTCGCGATACCGATGTGCCTGCTGTACGAGCTCGGGCTCTTTGTCGCCCGCTTCGCGGTGAAGCCCGTCGGCAAGTCGGACTGGGAGGCGCCATCGGACGCCGAGATGGACCGCGAGCTCGACAAGGCGGAAGCGAACAGCAAGGACCCGAAGTGACCGCGCGGCGCCCCGCCTGCGCGAACCCGCGCACCGCGGGCGCGACCGTCGGCCGATGCTCCGCCGCTGCGACCGCAGGCTATTCGCGCAGGCCGCGCCGCCGCTGCACCGCCGGCCGCTTGCCGACGGTGACCGGCAGGTCGAACTCCCTCTGGTCGCGGCGCAGTTTCAGGTTCGCCTGGCTGCCGGGCTTGAGATCGGCGACGGTGTCGAGCATCGTCGCCGGGTCGGGGGTGGGCACCGCGTTCACCGCGAGCAGCACGTCGCCCGCCTTGACGCCGGCCTTCTCCGCCGGGCCGTCGCGCTCCACCCCGGCGATCAGCACGCCGGAGGTCTTTGCCGTCTTGAGGGCCTCGAAGACCTCCGACGACACGCCCTGCGTCTGCACGCCGATGTAGCCGCGCGTCACGCCGCCCTGCTCGACGATCTGCTCGAGCACCGCCTTGGCGGTCGACACCGGGATCGCGAAGCCGATCCCGACCGAGCCGCCGGTGCGCGAGAAGATCGCGGTGTTGATGCCGATCAGGTTCCCGGCGGCGTCGATCAGCGCGCCGCCGGAATTGCCGACGTTGATCGACGCGTCGGTCTGGATGAAGTTCTCGTAGGTGTTGAGGTTGAGGCCGCGGCGGCCGAGCCCGGAGACGATCCCCATCGTCACCGTCTGCCCCACGCCGAACGGGTTGCCGATCGCGAGCACCACGTCGCCGACGCGCACCGCCCCGGGGGCGGCGAACGTCATCGCGGGCAGGTTCTCGCGCTCCACCTTCAGCACCGCGAGATCGGTGTCCGGATCGGTGCCCACCAGCTTCGCCTTCAGCCGCGTCTTGCCGTCGGCGAGCAGCACCTCGATCTCTTCCATGCCCTCGACCACGTGGTTGTTCGTCAGCAGGTAGCCCTTCGAGCTCACGATCACCCCCGAGCCGAGCCGCGGGCCGCGCGGGTCGTCGAGTTGGTCGCCGAAGAACCGCCGGAACACCGGGTCGTCCGGAACCTGCTGGCGCGAGCCGTGGGCGGTCCCCGAGGTGAAGACGTATACGACGGCCGGCGCCGCCTTGGCCACGGCCTCGCTGTAGGACGCCGCCCTCGCGGCGACCTCGCGCTGGGGGACGGCCTGCTGCACGACCACCGGGGTCGGGGACGCCTCGCGGGTCGCGAGCCACTCGGGCCTGAGCGTCGTGACGGCGAAGAGCGCCGCGAGCACGACCGTTGCCGCCTGCGCGAACCAGAGCCAGAGCCGTTTCATGTCATTGCACCCCGCCTAGAATGCGGGTTCGATAGGGCTTCGGAGCGACGGCGATGAACCGCGATGAGCTGGTACGTCATCTCGACCAGCTGCTGGATGTCTCCCGTATACGCGATTATTGCCCAAACGGATTGCAGGTGGAAGGTCGCCTGGAGGTCGCCCGCCTGGTGTCCGGCGTCACCGCCAGCCTGGCGCTGATCGAACGTGCGACGGCGGCCGGCGCCGACGCGTTGCTGGTGCACCACGGCTACTTCTGGAAGGGCGAGGACCCGCGGCTCGTCGGGACGCGGAAGCGCCGGATCGAGCTCCTGCTCGCGGCCGGGCTCAACCTATTCGCCTATCACCTGCCGCTCGATCTCCATCCGGAGCTCGGCAACAACGCGCAGCTCGCCGCCCGGCTCGGGCTCCGCACCGAAGGACGCGGCGGCGAGCAGGACCTCGTCGCCTACGGTGCGCTCGATGCGCCGACCGACCTCGACGGGTTCGTCACGCGGGTGAAGGCGCGACTCGGCCGCGCGCCGCTCGTCGTCGGCGAACCGAGCCGCGCGGTGTCGCGCGTCGCGTGGTGCACCGGCGCGGCGCAGGGCTTCTTCGAAACCGCGATCGGGCTCGGCGTCGACGCGTACCTCACCGGCGAGATCTCCGAGCAGCACGTCCATCTCGCACGCGAGTCGGGCGTCGCATTCGTCGCGGCCGGGCACCACGCGACCGAGCGGTTCGGCGTGCAGGCGGTCGGCGAGCATCTCGAGCGCACGTTCGGGCTCGCGCATCAGTTCGTCGACATCGACAACCCGGTCTGAACCTTTGGCCCGCCCGCTCGAACGGGCGGATTGGTGGTTTTGTCAAACTGGATCAACGGGTTGCGCGCGAAAACTTTCAATCCATGACAGCCTTCGCTATAATCCCGCGTCCCGCCGCGGCCCACTCCATACCAAGAGTCGAAAAGGATCTCAATGAGCACCTCCTCGCAAGCGATCCCGCCGCACGGCGCTGCCGGCGACGACGAGGTCGATCAGAGCCGCCGCAATCTCCTCGTCGCGACGTGCGTCGCCGGGGGCGCCGCAACCGCCGCGGCAGCGTGGCCCTTCTTGGTGAGCATGGAGCCGTCCGCGCGCGCGCGCGCGGCCGGCGCGCCGGTCGAAGCGGACATCTCCAACCTCGAGCCGGGCACGATGATGGTCGTCGAGTGGCAGGGCAAGCCGGTCTGGGTCGTGCGCCGGACGCAGGCGATGCTCGACACGCTGAAGAAGGACGAGGCGCAGCTCGCTGATCCGCTGTCGAAGCGTTCGTCCCAGCCCGAGTACTGCGAGAACATCTGGCGCGCGCGCGAGGATAAGAAGGACATCCTCGTAACGGTGGGCATCTGCACCCACCTCGGCTGCTCGCCGACCGCCAAGTTCACGCCCGGGGACCCGAGCATGGGGTCGGGCTGGGAGGGCGGCTTCCTCTGTCCGTGCCACGGCTCGCGGTTCGACCTGTCCGCGCGCGTGTTCGCGAACTTCCCCGCGCCGGACAACCTGCCGATCCCCAGATTCAAGTTCCTGTCGGATCAGCGCGTCCTGATCGGCGACGACAAGGCCTGATTCCCATGGCGAACAGTACGACCTCCAAGAACGTCTGGGCGCGCGATCTTTTCGAGTGGATCGACGCGCGCTTCCCGCTGTCGGCGCTGTGGAAGTCGCAGGTCTCCGAGTACTACGCGCCGAAGAACTTCAACTTCTGGTACTACTTCGGCTCGCTCGCGCTCGTCGTGCTGGTGCTGCAGATCGTCACCGGCATCTTCCTCACCATGAACTACAAGCCCGACGCGCTCCTCGCGTTCGCCTCGGTCGAGTACATCATGCGCGAGGTGTCGTGGGGCTGGCTGATCCGCTACCTGCACTCGACCGGCGCGTCGTTCTTCTTCATCTGCGTGTACCTCCACATGTTCCGCGCGCTGCTGTACGGGTCGTACCGCAGGCCGCGCGAGCTCACATGGCTCATGGGTGTCGCCATCTTCCTGTGCCTCATGGCCGAGGCGTTCTTCGGCTATCTCCTGCCCTGGGGCCAGATGTCCTTCTGGGGGGCGCAGGTGATCGTGAACCTGTTCGCCGCGATCCCGTTCGTCGGCGAGAGCCTCGCGATCTGGATCCGCGGCGACTACGTGGTCGGGGACGCGACGCTCAACCGCTTCTTCGCCTTCCACGTGATCGCGGTGCCGCTCGTGCTGCTCGGGATCGTCGTCGCGCACCTGATGGCGCTGCACGAGACCGGCTCGAACAACCCCGATGGCGTCGAGATCAAGAAGCACATCGACCCGCGTACCGGCCATCCGGTCGACGGCATCCCGTTCCACCCGTACTACACGGTGAAGGACCTGTTCGGAACGATGGTGTTCCTGTTCGTGTTCGCGATCATCGCGTTCTTCCTGCCCGAGTTCGGCGGCTACTTCCTCGAGCACAACAACTTCATTCCCGCCGATCCCCTGAAGACCCCCCCGCACATCGCGCCGGTCTGGTACTTCACGCCCTACTACTCGGTGCTGCGCGCGACGACCGACGAACTGAAGTGGGTGATCGCGATCGCCGCCGCGCTGTTCATGGTGTGGGCGTTCCTGCGCCGTGGCAGCCACGCGGTGCGCATGACGCTGGTCGGCGCCGGCGCGGTCGTCCTCGTGCTCCTCTACCTTCTCGAGGCGAAGGTCTGGGGCGTGATCCTGATGGGCGCCTCGGTCCTGATATTCGCGTTCATGCCGTGGCTCGACCGCTCGCCGGTGAAGTCGATCCGCTACAAGGGCTGGATGTACAAGCTCGCACTCGCGATCTTCGTCATCTCGTTCCTGGTGCTCGGGTACCTCGGCATGCAGACGCCGACCAACACGCTGACGCGCATCGCGCAGGTGGGCACGATCCTGTACTTCGCGTTCTTCCTGCTGATGCCCTGGTACACCTCGATCGACAAGACCGAGACCCCGCCGGAGAGGGTGACGTGAAGACGACCAGACGCCTCGCCGCGGCGCTCGCCGCGATCGCCCTCGCCGCCGCGTTCGCAGGCAGCCCGGCCCGCGCCGCGTCCGAGGGCGTGAAGCTCGACGACATCGGGACGAACGCGACCGATCTCGCGAGCCTCCAGTCCGGCGCGCGCACCTTCGTCAACTTCTGCCTCAACTGCCACAGCGCCTCGCTCATGCGCTACAACGCGCTGCGCGAGATCGGCCTCACCGACGAGCAGATCAAGGACAACCTGCTGTTCACGGCCGAGAAGATCGGCCTGCCGATGACGATCGCGATGGCGCCGCGGGACGCGAAGGAGTGGTTCGGCGCGACTCCGCCGGACCTGTCGGTGATCGCTCGCTCGCGCGGCCCGAACTGGCTCTACACGTACCTGCGCAGCTTCTACCGCGACCCGACCACGACCACCGGCTGGAACAACCTGGTCTATCCGAACGTCGGCATGCCGCACGTGCTCTGGCGGCTGCAGGGCGAGCGCATTGCCAGAGAAGACGCGGCCGTCAAGGACGGACGGCCGATCATGGGCGAGGACGGCAAGCCGCTCATGGTCGTGAAGCTCGAGCCGCTCGCCCCCGGCGCGCAGTCGGCGATCGAGTACGACAAGACCGTCTACGACCTGGTGAACTTCCTCGCCTGGATGGGCGAGCCGCACCAGATGACGCGCAAGCGCGTCGGCATCTGGGTGCTGATCGGCCTGGCGGTCCTGATCTTCCTCAGCTACTTCCTGAAGCGGGCGTACTGGAAAGACGTGCACTGAGGTCCCACCTGTGGGGGTGGGGGCGGACGCCAGCGCTCACCCTCCCCAATTGAGCCCCCGCTCGCGGGGGCAAGGCCAGTCCCATGATGAACCTCTACTCCGGAACGACCTGCCCGTTCTCGCAGCGCTGCCGCATCGTGCTGTACGAGAAGGGGATGGATTTCCAGATCATCGACGTCGACATGTACAACAAGCCGGAAGACATTGCGGTCATGAACCCGTACGGCCGCCTTCCGGTGCTCGTCGAGCGCGACCTCATCCTCTACGAGGCGAACATCATCAACGAGTACATCGACGAGCGGTTCCCCCACCCGCAGCTGATGCCGGCCGACCCGGTCATGCGGGCGCGGGCGCGGCTCTTCCTCTTCAACTTCGAGGTCGAGCTCTTCAGCCAGATCGACCACCTCGAGCAGGGCAACGCCAAGCAGCAGGAGAAGTCGCGCAGCCACGTGGCCGACCGGCTCACCGAGCTCGCGCCGGTGTTCACCAAGCAGAAGTACATGCTGGGCGACGAGTTCTCGATGCTCGACGTGGCGATCTCGCCGCTGCTCTGGCGGCTCGACTACTACGGCATCACGCTGCCGAAGTCGGCGGCGCCGCTTGCGAAGTACGCCGAGCGGCTCTTCAGCCGGCCGGCGTTCATCGACGCGCTCACGCCGTCCGAGAAGGTAATGCGGAAATAGTGCCGCGCACCGCCGGCCTGTCCGCCTGCTCCCGGCGTAAACTTGTCCGATGTCAGAGCCGGTCCCGACGAAGCCGTACCTGCTCCGCGCGCTCTACGAGTGGTGCGTGGACAACGGCTACACGCCTTACGTCTCGGTCATCGTCGACGCCGAAACCCGGGTGCCGGTGGAGTACGTCCGCAACGGCGAGATCGTCCTGAACATCGGGCCCCTTGCGGCGCACAAGCTGAAGATGGGGAACGATGCCATCGAGTTCGCCGCGCGGTTCGGCGGCGTGCCGCGGGACCTGTCGATCCCGGTGTCCCAGGTGGCGGCCATCTACGCGCGCGAGAACGGCCACGGCATGTCGTTCGAGATCGGTCGCAAGGAAACGGCGTGGGAAGCGAGCGGCGAGGCGCTGTCGAAGGAAGGGCCCGCTGCGCCCGAGCCGCCGTCTGCGCCCGGCGGCGGCAAGCCGAACCTGCGCGTGATCAAGTAAGCGCACGGCGCGCGAGCAGCGTTCCTGCAAGCTAGGCCACCATGACGCTCTTCGCCGCGCGCCTGGCACCCCTGCCGGGGCGCGGTGCTGCCGGTCCGACGCCCAGGGACGCGTGACGGAGGGCAATGATGTTCGTCGCATGGCTCAGCAACACCGTCGGCAAGCAGCCGACCGGCGCGGTGTTCGCGCTCGCGCTCGCGCTGATGGGGATGATCGCGCTCGTCGAGTACGGGCTCGGGCAGGAGCTGCTGCTCGCGATCGTGTACCTGGTGCCGATCGTGATCGTGACCTGGGCAGCAGGCCGCAACGCGGGCATCGCCTTTTCACTGCTCGCGACGGCGATCTGGGTCACCACCGTCATCCTCACTCACCGCGCGTACACGAACCCGCTCTACTTCCACTGGGAGTGGCTCGTTCGGCTGGCGATGTTCATCCTGTTCGTCGTCATCCTGTCGAAGCTGAAGGAGGCGCTGGGGAGCGCCGGCACCGCGCTCTCGCGCAGCGAGCAGAGCTACCGGACTCTCGTTGCCGCGCTGCCGCATGGCGTGCAGGAAATCGACCTCGGCGGTCGGATCCTGCTCGCGAACCCGGCGCTCCACCGCATGCTCGGCTACGGCGAGGGTGACCTCGTGGATCGCCCGGTCACAAGCCTCTTCGGCGACGCTGGCGAAGCGCAGCGTGCCCAGCGTGAGCTCGAGGCGCTGCGGCTCGCGCCTGGCGCGTCGGCGTCCTACGCCGGACGCCTCGCGCGCCGCGACGGCAGCGAGGTCGAGGTGCGCTTCGACTGGGTGTGCCGCCGCGACGACGCGGGCAGTCCGAGCGGATTCATCGCCGTCCTCACCGACCTCACCGAGCAGCGGCGCGCCGAGGCGGTGAGCCGCGAGCAGCAGGAGCGGCTCGAGCAGGCGGCGCGGCTGATCACCGTCGGCGAGATGGCGTCCACGCTGGCGCACGAGCTCAACCAGCCGCTCGCGTCGATCGTCAACTTCAACATGGGCTGCGCGCGGCGCCTGCGT
Organism: uncultured beta proteobacterium; assembly: GCA_963789885.1. Lineage (GTDB taxonomy): Bacteria > Pseudomonadota > Gammaproteobacteria > Burkholderiales > SG8-39 > DATEDA01. Next base: position 88,728 of record CAWBNB010000017.1, read on the forward strand.
GCGGGGAACTGGGATCCGGACGCGCTGCTCGACGCGATGGAGCAGGGGAGCCGCCAGGCGGAGCGCGCGGGCGAGATCATCCGGAGGGTCCGCGAGTTCGTGTCGAAGCGCGAGCCGAGCCGTGCGCTCGTCGACTTCAATGCGATCGTGGGCGCGGCGGCCGCGCTTGCCGAGCTCGACGTGGAGAAGAAGCACGTCCGGCTCGCGCTCGATCTCGCCCCGACGCTGCCGCGGGTGCTCGCCGACGAGATCCTGATCGAGCAGGTGATCCTCAACCTCGTCCGGAACGGCGTCGAAGCGATGGACGAGACCGAGCCGGGCGAGCGGGAGCTGCGCCTCGCCTCGCAGCTCGATCTCGGGGGGCAGGTGCGGTTCTCGATCGCCGATCGCGGCTGCGGGATCGCCGATGGCATGGCGGGCGACGCGTTCGCCCCGTTCTTCACCACCAAGCCGCGCGGCATGGGGCTCGGGCTGAGCATCTGCCGCTCGATCCTCGAATACCACGACGGACGCCTCTGGTGCGAGCCCAACCCAGCCGGCGGCGCCATCTTCCATTTCACGTTGCCGGCTACTGCGCAGTGATCACGACCGGGACCGCGGCCAAAGTGTACGTCGTCGACGACGACGAGATGTTCCGCAAGTCGCTGCACTGGCTACTGGAGTCCGTCGGGCTGGAGGTCGCGGCGTTCGCGACCGCGGCCGAGTTCCTCGAGGTGTACCGCTCCGGCGATCCGGGGTGCCTCGTGCTCGACATCCGCATGCCCGGCATGAGCGGCCTCCAGCTGCAGGACGAGCTCGCGGCGCGAGCCGTGCGTCTGCCGATCGTCTTCCTGACGGCGCACGGCGACGTGCCGATGGCGGTGGCGGCGGTCAAGAAGGGCGCCGTGGATTTCGTGCAGAAGCCCTACAACGATCAGCGTCTGCTCGACGTCGTCCAGGACGCGCTGCAGCGCGACGCGGACACGCGCGCGGCGGACGAACGTCGTAGGCGAACCGCCGGGCTGATCGCGGCGATGACCCCGCGCGAGCGCGAGGTGATGAACGCGGTGGTGGCGGGCAAGACGAACAAGATCATCGCCGACGAACTCGGCGTGGCGGTGAAGACCATCGAGGCTCACCGCGCCAGGATGATGGAGAAGATGGGCGCGGGTTCCGTGGCCGAGCTCGTGCGCCTCGTCGCCGCGGTCGAGGCCGGTCCCCGGTCCGGCTGACTCCGCGGTCGGCGCGCCGCCGCTCCTGCCGCCTCCGAGTTGCAACGGCCGTCGCCGCCTGCCGGAGTTCCCGGCGGCTCCATCGTCCCGCGGGTTTTCCCTGAACCACCTCCGGGTTGCCGCCAATTCCCGGGACTGCTCCGCTCCGTTAGCCTCGTTTTGGACCGGTGTGGCCGCGCGTCAGACGCGGGCGCCGCGCGAGAGGGTCCACGGGAGAAGAGGCACGCGATGTCGGTCTCCGCGACTGCACTGCCGGGCGGCGGCGCCGCGCAACGCGAAGAGCGTCGAGTCATCCTCGCGTCGTCGCTCGGGACGGTCTTCGAGTGGTACGACTTCTACCTCTACGGCAGCCTCGCCGTGTTCTTCGGGCGGCTCTTCTTCCCGCCCGGGAACGACACCGCCGCGCTGCTCGCCAGCCTCGCGACCTTCGGCGCCGGCTTCGCGGTGCGGCCGTTCGGCGCGCTGATCTTCGGGCGGATCGGCGACATCATCGGCCGCAAGTACACGTTCCTCATCACGATCGTGGTGATGGGCCTCGCGACCTTCCTGACCGGTCTCGTCCCCACGTTCGCATCGATCGGCTGGTGGGCGCCGGCGCTCCTGGTGACGCTGCGCCTGCTGCAGGGTCTCGCGCTCGGCGGCGAGTACGGCGGCGCGGCGATCTACGTGGCCGAGCACGCGCCGAACGACCGGCGCGGCTACGACACGAGCTGGATCCAGACCACGGCGACGCTCGGGATCGTGCTCTCGCTCGTGATCATCCTCGCCTGCCGTCTCAACATGCCGTCCGAGACGTTCGCCGACTGGGGCTGGCGGGTCCCGTTCTGGTTCTCGGTGATCCTGCTCGGCGTCTCCGTCTACATCCGGCTGAAGCTGCAGGAGTCGCCGATATTCGCGGAGATCAAGGCGGAGGGCCGGACGTCCAAGGCGCCGCTGAAGGAGAGCTTCACCAATCCGGCGAACCTGAAGCTCGTGCTGATCGCGCTGTTCGGTGCGGTGGCTGGCGAGGGCGTGGTCTGGTACACGGGCCAGTTCTACGCGCTCTTCTTCCTGATCGCGGTGCTGAAGGTCAACTACGTGACCGTCTACACCTGGATCAGCCTCGCACTCCTGATCGGGACGCCGTTCTTCATCGTGTTCGGCAGTCTCTCGGACCGGCTCGGGCGCAAGAAGATCATGATGGCCGGGTTCCTGCTCGCGGTGCTCACCTTCATCCCGATCTTCAAGGGATTCACGCACTTCGCGAACCCCGCGCTCGAGGAAGCGGCGGCCGCAAGCCCGGTGACCGTCTACGGCGCCAGCTGCGGCAAACCCTGCGATGGCGCCCGCGACTTCCTCGCGAAGAACGGCGTTCCCTACACGCACGCCGCGCCGCGCAAAGGCGACGAGCTCGTCATCACCATCGGCACGAAGGAGATCAAGGGGTTCGACGACAAGGCCTATGCCGCCGCGCTGAAAGTGGCGGGCTACCCGACCGCCGCGGACCCGGCGCGCATCAATCACGTTGCGGTCCTGCTGCTCCTCGTCGTACTGGTCATCTACGTGACGATGGTCTACGGACCGATCGCTGCGTTCCTGGTGGAGCTCTTCCCGACGCGCATCCGCTACAGCTCGCTGTCGCTGCCGTATCACATCGGCAACGGCTGGTTCGGCGGATTCGTGCCGCTGATCGCGACCTCGGTGGTGGTGGCGACGGGCAATATCTATTCCGGGCTGTATTACCCGATGGCGATCGCGGCGATGTCGTTCGTGGTCGGATCTCTCTTCGTCCCGGAGACCTTTCAGCGGGACATCAGGCAGTAATCGGACGGGCGTTACTCCAGGGCCGGTTCCACCCGTATCCTCCTGTGGTGGAGCCGCAAGCCCGTCCTTCTGGAGGGCGTCGCGCCGCCATCACGCGGGCGCGACGCCTCTTTTTTTTGCGGATGCGGCGGCCTCCGGGTCGATGCGGCAAGACTTCGTCCAGCGGTTCCCCGATACTGCGCGCGTATAATCGCCGCGCCCGCGCCGGCTTAGCTCAGGGGTAGAGCAACCGCCTTGTAAGCGGTAGGT
>CAWBNB010000018.1:0-142341 GCA_963789885.1 uncultured beta proteobacterium
GGCGGCAAGCGCCGTCCGCCTCAAGCTTGACCAGGGTGATCCGCGGTTCTGTCAATGCGCGCACGCTCGCGCGCATCAGTCGAAGCGTGCTTAGACGTGACGGGCGTCGCCCGCCAGGTATGCCAGGTTCATGCGCGGGTCGGGGCGCGATTCCCACGCGCGCCGACAGTGGCCCAAGGCTTGATCTTCGCTATCTTCGCGCCCAGGACCCGCGCCGCGACTTCCGTGTCATGGGCGGCCTGCGCACGCAGCCAGTAGCCGTTGGAGAGGCCGAAGAACCGGCACAGACGCAAGTCGGTGTCAGCAGTGATGGCGCGTTTGCCCGCGACGATGTCGCCGATCCGCTGCGCCGGTACGCCAATCTCCTTCGCCAGCCGGTACTGCGTGATCCCCATCGGCCGCAGGAACTCTTCGAGCAACAGTTCGCCGGGCGTTACGGGCTTGAGCTTGCGCATCGTCCATTCTCCGTCAGTGATAGTCGACGATCTCGACGTCTTCAGCACCGGCATCTGTCCAGCGGAAGCAGACACGGAACTGATCGTTCACGCGAATGCTGTGCTGCCCCGCGCGATCGCCTTTCAGGGCCTCCAGCCGATTGCCGGGCGGTACCCGCAGATCGTCCAATCGTCCCGCGATCTCCAGTTGCCGCAGTTTGCGTCGGGCGACGGCGGCGATGTTCACGAACCGCTTGACCGGCTCGCCCTTCGAAAGGGCCTGCGTGTCGGCGCACTTGAACGTCTTGATCACGAAGTCGGATAGTAACGCTTTGCATTATTAACGTCAAGCGTGATTAGCGGGCCCACATTGCCTGTAAGCCCTTCCGATGAGCCGCTTCCGGCCGGCGTCTAGCGAACGCGGTGGAAGTTGGAGATCGCCGTCCGCGCTGCGACGCCGAAGATCGTGACGAGGGTCCCCCACACGAGCGGATACACGGGGCGCGGAAGCAGAAGGGCCAGGGCCGAGGCGCCGGCCACGGCAAGCGTGCCGTGCAGGCCGATGCCGAAGAGCACCGGGCTCGTATGCGCGAACGAGCGGAGCTTCACCGTCCGCATCACCGCGCCGTCGATCGTCGCCGCGACGAGGAGCGGAAGACCCAGGGCGAGCCACTCGGCGAGCGCGGCCAGACGGTAGACCGCGAGACGACCGAGCATGCGCAGGCGCTCGAAGTACGGCGCTTGCACGACCGCATCGGCAGCGGCGCCGAATCGCGTCGACAGCGGATCGCGAGGCGCGGGCGTCCACGGGCGCGACCGATTGTCCGGCATCGGAGGCCTGGCCGAGCCAGCGCAGCGCGCGGATCAGGATGCCATGCTCGGCCGCTTCGCCGAGCCAGGCCGCGTGCAGAGCGATCCTCATCGCGGATGGTCGCCGCCACGAACGCCGGCGAGACCATCGCGGGCAGCGTCAGCCAGAGCAGGACGACGATCGCCGCGAGGACCGCGGCGGCCCTCATGAGCCGGCGCCGGCGCGGAACGGGAACGAGGACCGGGATCCGCCCCTTGTAGAGGCTGCCGCCGGAGACCGCCGCGAAGAACTGCATCGTCGGAAGCTTGCCGACGACGTCCGCGGGAATCGTGTCCTCGAGGGCCTCGCGCAGCGTCGTGCCGATGCTGCCGGAGTACTCGCTGAGGTGCTCGTCGGTGTGGGTCGTGTAGGTGCCCGACAGGGAGTGGATGTAGGCCTTGCCGAGCTGCTCGACGACGTACTCCTGCGTGGGGCGGTCCTTGGTCCGGAAGGCGATCAGGTTGTTGAAGTTGCCGAGCACCATGCGCGCCTTCGCCTCGCTTCCCAGGCGTGCAGCGAGGTCGGCGAGGGTCTGCGTGGCGCACGTCGTCGTCACCCCGCTCCCGGCGGCCTTGTTCGCGATCTGGATGAGCGGCTCGTTGATCACCTCGGAGAGCTCGTCCACGAAGAGGCTGACCCGTGGCGTGGCGATGTGCAGGTTGTAGCGGATGCCGGACAGCGCGGCGAGGTCTGCGAGGAGGATCGAGCCGAGGGCGCTCGCCACCGCCTTGTCGGGCAGGGAGTCGAGGCAGACGTAGAAGACGAACCGCTGCTCGACGACCTTGTCGAGGTTGAGGATCGGGCGGTCATCGTCGATGTCGAGCGGGTCGGGCGAGAGCGAGCGGCCGAGGCTCCCCGTCGTGAGCATCGAGAGGATCGGCAGAAGGTTCGCGGTGATCTTCTGGTAGTGCTCGCGCGGATGATGGAACACGGCGAGCTGCGCCTGGAGCGCCTCCGGGATGCGATCGCGTGCGAGCCCCGGCCGGACGCGCTGCTCGAAGTACGCGGCGTAGGCGACGACGTCGGGTGCCGTCGTCTTCTCCGGACCGCGGAGCTCGCCCCGCTCCGCCCTGCGGAGGAAAGGGCCCACCTCTGTGCGCCACCGCTCGGGCAGCTCGCGCTCGAAGAGTTGCTCGAGCGAGCTCTTGAGGAGCGGATCGATTCCGCCCTCGATGTAGCGGCGGATCTTCACGAGGTTCGGGCGTTCCTCGTGCGCGACCAGGCCCTGGACCACGACGTTCACGGCCTGCCAGCCGAAGGCGGAGAAGCTGCCGCCCGTGTCCGGCGGCATGATCGCCTGGATGCGGCTCGCGAGCTCGGTCGCCTTGCTCCAGTTGTACATCGGATCGAAGCGGGCGCTGCGCTCCGGGAACGCAGGGTGGAACTCGTAGAACGCGGCGGCGCGGTTCGCGCGTGCGCATGCGCCCAGGACGACGCGCTTGAGATCCGGATCGTTCTTCGGGTCGACGATGATGACCGCGTCCCCGCGGCACACCGCCTGGAAGATGAGCGCGCGCAGCATCACGGTCTTGCCGGACCGCGTCGCGCCGAGGAGAAGCAGGTTCCCGTCGAGATGCCGGCGCGGGAGGCGAAGCGCGCCCTCGGTGACCTCCACGCCGTGAACGAGGGGAAGGCCCATCTCGTCGTCCGGCTGCGGCTCCGGCGGCAGGCGAAGGAGGCGCCGCAGCCATCGGGGCACCTCCAGGCGGCGGAAATCGATCTTCTTGAGCTCGTAGAGCCGCTGCGAGTGCTCGGGCTGCCACTGGAATCCCCAGCCGAGAAGCACCGTGTCGTGCCGGTCGGGGCCCCATGCTTCGAGGAGCGCCTCCTCCTCCATCGTCTCGATCGCCCGGCCGGACAGCGATGCGCGGATCCTCAGCACGCGAACTGCAGCGGTGGCGCGGAGCACCATGAGGATTGCGGCCAGACCGCCAAGGCTGATCGGGATCCACGCGGGCTGGGCGCGAGCTGCCGCAGTCGCGAGGACCGCGGCCGCCGCGAGCGCCCAGACGAGCGCGGCGTACCCTTCCAGGGCGCGGCGCCAGGGCATCTCGTACTTGCGGAGGAGCATCGGGCGGCCGGCTGACGAGACGGAGTGACGCCGCGCGCCTATGCGAGGAGCCGGACGTGCAGCATGAGGCCCGCCACGTCCTCATCACCACAGCGCTTGCGCCAGACTTTGCGGGCGCCTTGCAGGACGAGGAGCCGCGCGTCGTGGAGCGTCCGCACGACGAGGCCGGTGTCGAGGCCGCGCGCCTCCCAGACACCGAGCGGCACGTAGATCCCCTCGTCAGAGATTTCGACGCCCGCTGGAAGCGCCCCGCCCGAGGACGGGGAGAGAAGCGACAGCAGTGCTTCGGCGACCACCGGGTTCAGTGTTGCCGGAACTGCGAGCCGGCGGCGGGGCGATCCCTCCGCCGCTTGAGGTCCCGCAACGGGCGCACTCGCCTCAGCGGCGCGCGGAGTGATCTCCCCCTGCAGCGCTTCGTCCGCCGCTCGCGCGCGACCCGGATCCGGCGTCGCGAGATCGTGCGGGGACACGATCGACTCGGATCCGGTCTCGACTGCGCTCGGTGCGACCGCACCCTCGCGATATGGGGGTTCCTCCGACGGAGGCGGTTCGGCTGCCTCCGCGGTCGGCAGGGCCGGGCGCTGGATCGGCGCACGCCGCAGGTCGCGCGCAACGACGCGCGACAGCGTCTGCTCGACGAGCGCGCCGAGCGCGTTCGGTTCGGCTCCGGGCGGTGCCGCGATCGCCGCGACCATGTGATCCAGGATCGTGCGGTCGGGATCGGCGAGAAACCCGACAAGGGATGGCCCGAGGATCTGCGGCAGGATTGCAAGCGTGGCCGAACGCGGCGGCGCGCCGGTCTGCGAGCCACTCGATGCGATAGCGCTCGCGGCCGCCCTGCCGCAGCCAGTCGAAGAGCGGCATCAGGAACGGATTCCACTGCGCATCCTGCTCGTCACGGACGATCGGCGCCGAAGATCGGACGGTGGACCTCGCTGCACAGGCCCATGGCAAGCGCGGCGGCACGCCAGCGCGGAGCGGCCGCGCGTCGCTCCGGGACGGTGCCGCGCGCGGAGAAGATCTGGCCGTCCGCGGCCTGCAGCGCGTGGAGGCCGACTTCGAGCCCGCACTGCAGGCACCCGCCGGGGTCCCGGAAGTGGCCGTCGCGCGTCGCCGGCAGAAGATGAACGAACGCGGCGAAGCGTCGGATCAGCGGCGCAACCTGGACGTCGAAGCTGCCCTCCGCGCCGGCGTACCCAACGCGGATCCGGTCAATGAGCGGCGCGTGATGCGCGGTAAGGTCGTCGAGATCGACGGCTCCGAGCCCGCCCTTGCGCGGTGGCGCCGCCCAGCGACACGCCCTTGCGTAGTCGACGCGTAGACCGCCTGCCTCCGGCGCGGCGACGTAGAGGTCGCGCTTGAGCCAGCGCTCGAGTGGTCTTCGCGAACGTCATCGTCCTCGGCGCCACTTGCGCCGTGAATCGATGATCGCGCGGCGAGCGCACGCGATCGCCCCCGGAGAGCCGCCTCCGGGACCGGGCTCTCTGGCGGTTTGAGGACTCGAGACTGCGAATCAGCGCAGCTCACGGCGAAATCGAGCGTGGGGCCTGGGTGTACGTGCGCCGGGGGCGAGGGGCCGGCTTCGCGATAAGCTACGCTGAAGTCAGCGGATTTTCATCATTGCGGAAGCGATTCCATGAGTGCGCGTCCTCTCCCCGCCAGAGACAAGCTGACCATCTGTTTCGCCCACGTCGCCTATCGCATGGGCGAACGCTTCGCCCTGCGCAACGCCGGCATCAACTGGTTCGAGGTGCGCAGCCTCGACGATCTGAAGGCGCGCATCACGGAGGTGGACGTGCTGCTGTGCTCCGGCCTGTGGCGGAACGAACTGATTCCCGCGGCGCCCAGGCTCGCCTTCATCCAGTCGATCAGCGCCGGCACCGACCAGTATTCCCGCGACGCGCTGGGCGCGGCCGGCATTCGCGTCGCCAGCGCGCAAGGCGTGAACGAGCGCGCGGTCGCCGAGCATGCCATCGCCTTGATCCTCGCCATGGCGCGGCAGATTCCGGAGGCGCGCGACAACCAGACCGCGAAGAAGTGGCGCGGCATGATCGGGGACATCTCGAAGCGCGAAGACGAGCTCGGCGGCAAGACGCTGGTGATCGCCGGCTTGGGCCGCATCGGCTCGCGGCTGGCCACGCTCGCCAAGGCCTTCGACATGCGCGTGATCGCCACCCGGCGCGATCCGTCCAAGGGCGCCGGGGCGGCCGACAAGGTCGTCGGCGAGGATGGCCTGCTCGGCGTGTTGCCGCAAGCCGATTTCGTCGCGCTGACCTGCCCGCTCACGCCCGAGACCGAGAACCTGATCGACGCGAAGGCGCTCGCGGCGATGAAGCCCTCGGCCTACCTCATCAACGTCGCGCGCGGCAAGGTGGTGAACGAGCCGGCGCTTGTCGAGGCGCTCAGTCAGAAACGCATCGCCGGCGCCGCGCTCGATTGCGTCTGGGAGGAGCCGCTGCCCGCCACATCGGGGCTGTGGGGCGTGCCCAACGTGCTGATCACGCCGCACACCGCCGGCGAGACGCGCCGCTACGAGGACAACGTCATCGACCTCTTACTGGAAAACCTCGAACGCCTGTGGCGCGGCGAAGCCGTGTTGAAGAACCAGTTCGTCTGACGCCCGAGGCGTAGCGTGCGCTACGCGCTTCTTGCTGAGGGCCTGCGGCGCGCGGTGAACGGTTGCTGAGCATTGCCGATTTAGGCGTAGGGAAGCTAGTAGGTGAGCTTCTCAACGCGAGCCCAGGTCTGTTCACCGGCCAAAGGCGGCTGTACAGCCAAGTCGCTGATAGCGGCCGCTCGACGGCGCTATCGACCCTGAGCTGCCTGTCGTGCTCTAGGAAGCGGACCTTTCCGAATCTTGCTGTACAGCCAGGACCGGACGATCGCCATCCGTCAGCCATCCGCAAGTCCGCCTGACCTAGATTCGCGCCTGAAGATCGTAGGAGTCATGGAACCAGTGTCAGCCTGCCGCTTGCCTATTGCGCACGAAAAGGCAGGAGCCCGGTCGCCAGCTCTTTCGCGCTCCTACTGGAGTAAGGCTCCAATACGTTTAGCGAGAGCGGCCGTTCGATCGAGGGCAGACAACGGATGACCCGCTGGCTCGCTGCGTTTCTGTTGGCTGCGCCCCCTCTGGCAGGAGCGCAGCAGTTATTGGACTCCCGTGACGATCTCGCCTTTCGTCCGGATACGGTTGAGACACTGGCGGAGCGCGTTTATCGCGAACGTCTCGGTGCGCTCGAGGCCGACGGCAAACTGGACTCGAATCGGATATTGCTCGAACGCATCCGGCGTACCGTCGCGCGACTGCGCCCCGCCGTTGAGTACGAGCGCTCCACCGCGGCGAGGATATCTTGGGAAGTCCACCTCTGTCGCCAGTGCGACGAGAATGCCTCGGCCATGGCGGGCGGAAAGCTGCTTATCGGAGAGGAGTTCATCTTAACGCTCGCACTCTCGGATGAGGAACTGGCCTATCTGCTCGCGCACGAGATGGCGCATGTCCTCGCCGAGCATACGCGCGAGTTTGCGACCTACGCGCGCTATTTCGTCAGTAACGGCCTGGCACGGGAATACGAGGACCTCCAGCAGGAACTGGATGAAAGTATCGGCTTGCAGATGCGTATGGCATTCTTGTCCGCGCAGCAGGAGCTAGAGGCTGATTACATGGGTTTTATTTTTGGCGCACGCGCAGGAGTCGAGCCAGGCGCCATGTTGAGCCTGCTGCGTAAGCTGCGATCGGATAGCGTCTCACTGCCGGTGTCGCATCCAAGTGATGAACGACGCTCGCAGCAGGCGCAGGCGATGTTCGAGACAGCCCGGCGCATCTGGGCGCGCTGGACACCTGTTCCCTGAACGCCCGACCGGCACTAGGTCAGTGGCCGAGCGCCCAAGTGGCGCACCAACTTTCCCACGGACTCGCGCTCGAGCCGGCCGGCGGTGACGCCCCAGCCGCGCCGGACAAGGCGCTTCCGCCTGGCGAGCTTTGATCACCAGCTTTGCCGACTGCTCACTGGCGCGCCCTTGATCTTGAACGTTAGGCGTCTCTCACAGTCTCAATCGCCCCGAAGGAGAGTCCGAATGATCACAGTCATCACCACGTACCAGTTGCCAAAGCCCATCACGCGGGACGAGGCACGAAGGATGTTCCTGAGCACAGCGCCGAAATATCAGGGCGTACCCGGCCTTGTCCGTAAGTACTATGTCCTGTCGCAAGACGGGAACTCGGTCGGCGGAATCTATCTCTGGAACTCCCGAGCTGAAGCTGATGCCATGTACACCGAGAGTTGGAGAGCTTTCGTACGGGAGAAGTACGGTACAGATCCTTCGCTCACATACCTGGACAGCCCCGTTGTGGTTGACAACCTGACGCACGAAATTCTCTCCGATGCGTAGCTCGGACGTTTACGCGCGTCTGCTCACAACGCAAACACAGACGCTAACCCTTCCATCGAGCGGCCGTCCTCCAGCAGGCTGCGCCTGCCTCCGGCCGCCGCTCGTGTCGAACGTTGGGCTGCCTCGACGTCAGCTTTCCGGCGATTTGACGTTCTGCATTGGCTCGGCCACGTCGGCTGACCAACCGCTATGTAGCGCGATCTCGGCCGACCGGTTATGTGGCCGCTCAGAGAAGTCCGCGTACGTCCGCTTCTGTAAAGTGCGACAGGCGGCAGCGGGTCTATTCTGTTGAAAAACTAGATTTCTGCTGACGATGAAAATATGAGAGCCGTTCTGGGGCGCGTAGCTCGCTTCGAGCTGAGGGGATACGCGGAAGAGTTGATATCCTCAGGTTCGTCCACAAGCGGGAACTGAATGGTATTTCCGGCTGGATCCATGTCTGATGGAAATTTGCCGCCCTTACGATTTCCTGATTAGCGATGAATCTCAGCCGGGCTCACGGGGTGAGCCCCTGAGGTGAGTATGTTGCAGGGCGTGATCTGTTGAAGGAGAACGCCCATGCCGATGAATCGGATCCAGTTCCAGCACGGAATGTCACTGGCGGCGTTTCAGCGCTGCTACGGCACCGAGGCGCAGTGCGAGGAAGCGCTCTTCGAGGCTCGCTGGCCTCGCGGGTTTGTCTGTCCCCAGTGCGCCAGCCCATGGCATTCGAACTTCGAGCGCGCCGGGCAACGGCTGTGGCAGTGCGCCCGCTGCCGCGCTCAGAGCAGTCTCACCGCTGGGACGGTCTTCGCCGCCACGAAGTTGCCCCTCACGGTATGGTTCCTGGCGATGTTCCTGCTCACTCAGGCCAAGAACAGCATCTCGGCGTTGGAGCTCAAGCGCCAGCTCGGGGTGTGCTACCGCAGCGCCTGGCTCATCAAGCACAAGCTCATGCAGGCGATGGCGCGCCGCGAGGCCACCCGCCGACTCGAGGCGGTGGTCCAACTCGACGATGCCTTCCTCGGCGGGGAGCGCACCGGCGGCAAGCGCGGGCGTGGCTCGGAGAACAAGGTCCCTTTCGTCGCCGCCGTACAAACCAGTGAGGGCCGCCCCCTGTTTGTCCGCTTCGATGTGCTGCCCGATTGGCGTACGGAGACGGTCACCGGGTGGGCACGCCGGGCCCTTGCCCCCAGCACCCATGTGGTCAGCGACGGGCTCTCGAGCTTCCTCGGGGTGCAGCAGGCCGGTTGCACGCATGAGCCGATCCCACATGGCACCGGCAAGCAAAGCGCGCAGCACCCCCGTTTCATCTGGGTCAACACCCTGTTGGGTAACCTTAAGCGATCTCTGGCCGGGACCTACCATGCCTTCAAAGCCCCAAAGTACGGGCAACGCTACCTCGCCGAGTTCCAATACCGGTTCAACCACCGCTTCGATCTGCCCGCGATGATCCCTAGCCTCGTTCGCGCCGCCTGTCGAGCCGACGCCTGGGCAGAACGGGACCTGCGCCTGGCTGAGATTCATCGCTAATCAGGTACGATTTTGGGGGGTTCAACAGAATAGGTCGACTGCAGCCATTCGCGCGACGGATCAGCGCTCCGCTTCGCCTACGGCTCCGCTAAGCGCCAATCCCGCCATTCCTTCGTACACCACGTCCCGGGACGTGAACCTCCAGCTGCCTTGACTCCAGCTGCCTAATACCAGCGGAGGATTGGCTAGACGCTCGCTCGTATCTACGATCCTGCGACATGAGATCCTCGGTCGTAGGCTGGAGATGCGCGAGAAGATGAAAGCGAAAGACAAGAACCTCGAACTGCCGGAAGTCCCCTTGCAAGCGCTTCACCAGCAGCGACGGAAGCTCGCCGTCGATGAACCTCTGCCACAGAGGGCGAGTTTTATCGAGGAACTTCTCGCACTTAGCAATGCGCGTCGGGTACGCGGAGAACGGCAGCTCCAGAGATACAGCACCTCGGTGGCAAAGAATTCAACGATCGACGAGAGAGGCGCCGACTACTCGTATCCCCATCGGTCAGGGCTTCGCACGTAGTGCATTTGGTGGCGGGCATCGATCCCTCTCGGCCGCGCAGCGTGCGTCGCCCGTCCGTCCGGTCTATTGCGGCGACCGCATACGCACCGTACGCTTGAAGGCATTGCAGAGCTTTCGCTGCACCTCGGCGGCGCACAGGAGGACACCGCATGTCGATCCCGTTCTGCCCGGGCTACGCGCGCGAGCCCTTTGCGACGCTCGTCGCCACCTATCCTGGCCGGGACGTTCACCCGGGCAAGGACTTCCGCGTGGAGTGGGGGCCGATCTTTCATCGGGGGCGCCTCGACGGCACCGCTCGCGTCTTCATCATCGGCCAGGATCCTGCTCAGCACGAGGTCTGTCTCCGTCGGATTCTGGTCGGCACTGCGGGCAAACGCGTTCACGGATTCCTCAAGCGACTCGGCGTCACGCGTAGCTACGTCCTGATCAATACCTTCCTCTACAGTGTCTTCGGCCAGGGCGGTGGGATTCGGCAGATAAAGAACCCCGCAATAACGGCGTACCGCAATCAGTGGATCAAGGCGATCCTCGACTCGAGCCCGATCGACGCGGTGATCGCCTTTGGCGGGCTTGCAAACAAGGCATGGGAGCAGTGGCTTGCATCGAACGATGCTGCGGGCCGGCCTACGCTTCCGTTCGAGCCGCTCACTCATCCGACCTGGCCCGAGAGCTCGTCGAAGTCGAAGGCCGACCACGACAAGGCGATCGAGACGCTCCTCAAAGGATGGAATGCCGGCCTTCAGCGGCTGAAACCGCGGATCACCCATGCGGATGTCGTGACGCCCCTCACTCTCTACGGCAAGAAGTTCACCGACGAGGATCTCCCGGATCTGCCGTCGGAGGACTTGCCACCGGGTTTGCCCGAGTGGATGCTGAGCGAGGAGAGCTGGGCGGCCCGGCAGGGTACGACGCCTGACCTCAAGCGCCGCACGATCTTCATGCGGGCGCCTGCGAGCGCGATCAAGTAGTTTCGAGCGCCCGGCGCTCCGGGCATCGTTAACAATCAGGGAGGGGCTATGGCCAAGAAGCCGCCGCCGATCGATCCGCTTGATGGTCCAGCAATCGTTCTCGCCGGTGACGTCGTCGGGATGGACGACGCCCTCACCGTCACTCGCGATGGGCGTGTCTACATCAACAAGGGCGCGATCGTCGCGATCAGAAGGTCGGTCGATCCGGCCCCCGCAGGATTCGAGACAGCCCCGGTGGTCAATACGGGCGGGACTCTATTCCCGGGGCTGATCGAGCTTCACAACCACCTCGCCTACAACGCGCTGCGTCTTTGGCAGGTCCCGAAGAAGTACACCAATCGCGATCAATGGGCGGGAATCCCAGACTACCGCAAGCTCGTGAGCGGTCCGATGACCGTCCTCGGCAAGACGCCGTCGCTGTTGCCGCCGCTCATCCGGTACGTCGAGGCGAAATGCCTCGTAGGTGGTGTCACCACAAGTCAAGGGGTTGCGCTTTTCAGCAATGCCGGGATACGCCGCTTCTACCGCGGGATCGTGCGGAACGTCGAAGAAACCGAGGATGCTGATCTGCCGGAAGCAAAGACGAGAATCGCGGACATCGAAGCCAAGGACGCGAGCAAATTCCTGGCGCGCCTCAGGCGCGAGACGTGCTTCCTGCTGCACCTGAGCGAAGGGGTGGACGTGAAAGCGCGAGCGCACTTCCTCGCGCTGAACCTCGCGGCGAACGAGTGGGCGATCACGCCGCAGCTCACCGGCATTCACTGCGCGGCCCTCAAGCCCGAGGACTTCGCCGTGATGGGGACGCTGGGCGGCGCGATGGTCTGGTCGCCGATGAGCAATCTCCTGCTCTACGGCGCGACGGCGAACGTCCAGGCGGCACTTGCGGCGAGCGTCCGGGTCGGGCTCGGATCGGACTGGTCGCCGTCCGGAAGCAAGAACCTGCTCGGCGAACTCAAGGTCGCGTGGCTTGTCGCGCAGGAGGTCGGGGGTCTGACGAAGCAGGACATCGTCGCGATGGCGACGCGCACCGCAGCGAGGATCCTCGGCTGGGGGGCGGCTCTCGGCACCCTCGAGGCAGGCAAGCGAGCGGACCTGCTCGTGATTAAAGGCACCTCTGCCGACCCCTACGACCAGCTGATCCGGGCAAAGGAGCAGGACATCTCTCTGGTGGTGATCAACGGCGTCCCACGGTTCGGGCGGAACCCGTTGATGACCTCGCTCAACGCGAAAGGCGAGACGCTGACGATCGCCGGCGAGCAAAGGATGATGTTTCTCAAGCAGGACACGCAGGATCCGCTCGTCGGGGCGATCAAGCTCTCGCAGGCGAAATCGGACCTGGAGGATGCGCTCTCCAAGCTTCCCGCACTTGCGAAAGCGCTCGAGCAACCGAAGCCCACAGCGGCGATTGGCCCCAAGCGCGCTGCGCCGACCTGGCAGCTCGCCCTCGACGAGCTCGAGGACACAGGGGTCGACCTCCGGCCAAGACTTCGAGATCGCCGAAGCAAGGCCCTCACCGGGCCGAAGCGGGGCATGATGGCCAAGGCTTCCAAGCCACTTTCGCAGATCCTTCAGCCGCTTGAACTGGACCCCCTTACGGTCGCGGGTGACGCCGAGTTCCTGGCGTCCCTCGCAACCCAGAAGAACCTGCCCCAGTTTGTGAAGGACGGGCTTCCGACGCTCTACGTCTGAGAGCTTCAGTGAACCTGCCTCGGATCGGGCCCGGCACCTCCGAGCTCCGCGAGCCGCGACCGAGCCGTCGCGATCAGCTTCCGCAGGATCGTCGCGTCGGCGGCGAGGTGGAGATTCATCGGCCTGGATGGGTCACCTGTCTTCAAGGTGAGGATCGCCATGCTCCGTGAGGTTGATTCCCCGCCCAGGACGTCGATCACGGGCGGCGCGTAGATCTTTTCGGCCTGGCCGTCGGTCTCCCCAGTGGGGTTGTGCTTCAGATACTTCTCCCGCGTCTGGCCACCGAAATGGAGGAGGTCCTGGATCAGGTGGTGTAACTCGTGCAATGTCCGCTTTAGGGGTCGGGACCAGCCATTCACCCAGCGGATGTGCAATCCAGAAGTGGCTTCATACGCCCGGGGAGCGGTACTGGACAGTAGGTTCGACTCGCGTTCAAAGGACTACTAGTCCGTCGATCGTGCGGTACGGGAAGTACCGATTTCGGGCTGCAAGCGGAAGTTCAGACGCGTGCCGCAAACCGGCCGTTTGACGGCGTTATCGACCCAAAGTCGCCGTTCGGATCGTTGGCTCGAATGTCGGCTGTCGAATCGACACCAAACACTGGAATGCGAAAATTGGGAACGCGGTTCAGTGCCAACATCGGTAATAGCGCATTGCGCTCCATAGCAGCCGTTGAATTGGTGGTGTCGGTCAAAACGGTCAAACGGTGAATCAGCAGAAAATCTCGGATGCCGGTCATCCAAATGCGCCGGGTCACAATGCTCGATATTCAATTGTTCCCTTCGGTCCGCGTACTCCCTGCAAGCGCTCCTCCTCGCGTAGCAACTCGCTCAATAGTTCGCCGCCCTGATGAAAATGATTTGCCCACTCCGGCAATGCTGGAGAGGGCGCCGCGTGAGCGAGTCCCGCTAGAAGCCCCCGGATCGACTGGACCGCCAGGTCCTTTGAAGACACCGCGAATTGCGACCACGCCGATAACTCGACTCGCACGCACAAAGCGGTGTTCGATAAACCCCCACTTGCGATCCCAGCCGATTAAGCGCGTGTGAATCTCGAAAGACTGGAATAGCTTGAGGTCCCGACGAAACTTGGCGATCGCATCGCTTATCATCGGGAACGCTTTCTGCTGTCGTGCAACCCCAAGCACGCCGGTACGCACAAACCAGTGGATGCGAGCAATGTCGGCGAGCGCAAGATAGCGGCCGTTGTTGACGTGGACGTTCAAATCCAGGTCGTTTGGCCAAACACGCAAATTAACACGCGTGGTAGCGAGTAAATCGACTTTCGACTCGGAAATAAGGCCGAAGCCGACACGAACTAAGCGTAACCATGGAAACACAGAAATGTCCTGCGCGAGTGTTCGTTCGTCGAGTCTATGCCAATGTCTGCTTCTGGGTGTCGAGCGTCAGTAATGGACAAAGCTCAACGCCAGCTCCGCCACCGACGCCGAGCAGACGAGGGCACCCGACTCTCCTTCGATCGTGTAGACCTGATGCCATGGTATTAGCGCGGCGTCCATGACGGACGCCAGTATTCCCGGCGGACTTGTGAGTTCTACACGCGACGCGCCGTAAGTCCGCTGTGGGTCGATAGCAGCCCTGCACTTACCATTCCATCAGAGCAGCCCGTACCCGAGACGGTTGGCGCAGTGCTTCAGGACGTCGAGTAGCGCATCGTCGGAGAGTGCCCGATTGAGCTCGGGGTGGGACGGTAGGCACCCGGACTGCTCCCCCCGGTCGTTGAGGACGATGGCCGGCTCGTTGCCGTTCATGGAAGACGGGTAGTAGATGCCTTGCAGGTCCGGGTACGCCTGGTAGAAGCATCTCGCCCAGGCTCGAAGGAGAGTGACAATGAGCAAAGAGAAGACGAGCTTCGTTTACGTGACCTACATCCGCTCGACGCCGGCAAAGGTGTTCGAGGCCATCACGAAGCCGGAGATCGCGCGGCGCTACTGGGGCCACGAGAACGTCTCCGACTGGAAGCCCGGATCGACCTGGGAGCACGTGCGCGCCAACGGGCAACGCACGGTCCAGGTGGTCGGCAAGGTGGTCGAGGTCTCGCCGCCGACGCGCCTGGTCATCACGTGGGCGGGCGCCTCGCAGGCCGCCGATCCGGCCAGCTACAGCCGCGTGAGCTTCGACGTCGCGGCGTACGAGGAGATGGTGCGGCTGACCGTCACCCACGACGAACTCGAGGCCGGCAGCGGGATGGCCAAGGGCATCCAGCAGGGCTGGCCGATCGTTCTTTCCAGCCTGAAGTCCCTGCTCGAAACGGGGCAGGGCATCGATGTCTTCGCCAAGCCGAAGGCGGCCTGAATCGGGAGTTGTTCATGACCCAGCCCTACACCGGCGGATGCGCGTGCGGCGCGATCCGCTACGCAACCAAGCACGCGCCCGTCTTCCAGAACCACTGCCAGTGCCGCGACTGCCAGCGACGGAGCGGCACCGGGCACGGCTCCTACCTGACCTTTCCCGCTCGGGCCGAGATGGCGATCACCGGCGAGGCGACGCACTGGGAGGTCGCGGGCGACAGCGGCAACGTCAAGGTCCACGCCTTCTGCCCGGTCTGCGGAACGCCGGTCTTCCTGAGCTTCGTCGCGATGCCGGACCTGATCGCGGTCCACGCGGGCAGCCTGGACGACCCGGACCGCTTCGTGCCGCAGGTCCTCACCTACAGCGTCCGCGGGCTGGCGTGGGACGCCATCGATCCCTCGTTGCAGGCATTCGAGCGGATGCCGCCCGGCTAGTGCAGCCGGAACAGGATCACGCTCGCCGACGGCGGCGCGGATAGCGCAACGATCTCGACGCACCTACGCGGGGTGTACCTGCTCCTGGGCGAGCCAGGCCGAGTCCGCCGACGCGAGAAAGCCGTCAAGCAGCCCGTTTCTCGATCGGCCTCACGGCGATTCGGAGCCCCGTCGCCCTGAGCACGGCGTTCAGGCTGCGAAGTTCCGGATTGCCCGACTTGGAGAGCATCTTGTAGGTCGCCTCGCGAGTGAGTTTCGCTCGTCGCGCGATCGCGGCGATGCCGCCCTGCGCCTGCGCGACCTGGCGCAGCGCCAGCATGAGCGCCGCCTGGTCGCCGTCTTCGATCACGGCCTCGAGGTACGCCGCGGCTTCGGCGGGGTCCTTGAGCTGCTCGATGAGCCAGGGCTCGTAAGGCAGGCTAGCGGCGGCCGCGCGGCTTTTTCCGCGCAGTGCGCGCCCTGTAGTCCTCGAAGTACGCTTTCGCACGGTCGATGTCCTTTTGCTGCGTCCTCTTGTCTCCTCCGCAGAGGAGCAGAACGACCACGTGTCCGAGCCGGGCGAAATAGACGCGGTATCCCGGCCCCCAATCGATCCTGAGCTCCAGCACGCCTTCGCCCACCGGCCCGGTGTCGCCGAAGTTGCCAACTGCGACGCGGGCCACGCGCGCTTCGATCCGCGTGCGGGCCTGCCGGTCCTTCAGGCCTTGCAGCCATTCGACAAATGGCTGCTCGCCGGCCACGGTCTGGTAATAGCGAAGCTCGATGGCCATTGTAATTTATAGTTAACAACCGGGTCAATCCCCGGGGTCTGTCTCGTGCACGCGGGACGACCACTGAAGCCACGTCCTCCACCCGGGTTGCCTGGATGCAGCCCGTTCTAACATGGCCATGTTATCTACCACGGCCATGTTATTACCCTGGCCACGGTAGCGAGACCATGATTAGCTCTCTGCCCTTCGCCTCGACCTGGTCAGCAGGCAGAAGACCTTGTGGGTCAGCTCTTCGCGGCTCGTGGCTGGAAGATCGAACGCCGACCGGCGGGAGGTCGTGGCGACATGTCGATGGCGTCGACATCATCCAGGTCGGGCAACCTGAAATAGCGCTGCACGCTATTTTAGGATCGGGCCGAAACCTAAAATAACGACCAGGCACGCACGGCCCCCCGGCGCTCGACGAGCGCTTCGGCGACAGGCTGCTCCGCGCACAACCCCGGAGACCTCTGCTTTAGACGGGGCTCTCCGCACCTCGAAGTCCGCGCAAACCGGGTTACCCTCTTAGCCGTTGCAGAGTGCAGCCGAGCCCGACTCGGCCTGCTAGGTTCGTATCCGAGTTGAGAGACTCGGCGTAGCGCTCGATACGCGCATTGGCGTAGAAGGTTTCGCTTTCAGCGTCCCGCGAGCCGTTCGAGCTCGCGGCACGCGCGAGTCATTAGGGCCTCGAGCGGCCTCGCCGCCGCTCGCCGCGGCCAGTGCGCATTTCCAGCAGTGTCCTGAGATCGCCCAGTGGCGCGACGCGCCATGCGCTTGCCCGAACCATCCCGAATCCGTTGACGAACATGCTCATGACGGAACGAACACGATCATGCTGAAACCCGACCCGACCACCCCGGACGCCCGCCCGCCGACCGGCGAGCCCGCGGCCGACACCCCGCTTCTGCCTCTCCCCGCAGCGCGCTGCCTCACCTCCGAGCAGGCCGCGGCCTACCTCGCGATCGGCGTGACGCTCCTCGCCGATCTCGACGTGCCGTGCGTGAAGCTCGGCCGCCGGCGCGTCTACGACAAAGTTGACCTGGATCGCTGGCTCGACGAGCATAAGCGTCGAGGGCGGGCCGGAAAGGAGTCTCAATGGCCCGCAAGACCGGAATCTACCGGCGACGGGACTCTCGTTTCTGGTGGATCGACGTTGTACTACCCGGCGGCCGGCGCGTATGCCTCAGCACTCGGACTGAAAACCGGGACGAGGCCGAAGCGCTCCTCGCGCGACTGAAGGTCGATTCGTTTCGCGAGTCGGCGTTCGGTGTCAAGCCGAGGCGCCCGTGGCAGGAAGCCGTGGTCCGGTACCTCACGCTGAAAGCGACGCTTCGGAGCATCGAGGACACGCGCCTGATCTTTCGGAAGCTCGACCCGTATCTCGGGTCACTCGACCTCAACGAGATCGACGGCGATCTCGTCTGGAAGGTGATCAAGGGCGAGCTTGCGAAGGGCAACAAGCCGGCGACGGTCAATCGGTACCTCGCGACGATGCGCGCGCTGCTTCGCATGGCGCGCGACGAGTGGCAGTGGATCGATCGATTTCCGAAGATTCGCCTGCTTCCGGGCGAGGTGGAGCGCGACCGGTGGCTGACGAGAGAGGAGGCCGAGCGGCTGATCGCCGCGAGCCCGCCTCACCTGTCGGCGATGATCCGCTTCGCGCTTTCGACCGGCTGCAGGGCGCGTGAGATCACCGGCTTGGAATGGGGCCGCGTCAACCTGGAACGCAGGACGGCGTGGCTCGACCGGACCAAGAATGGAACGCCGCGAGGCGTGCCGCTGAACGAAGATGCGGTCGCGGTGCTGGAAGGCGAACGCGGGAAGCATCCCCGGATCTGCTTCACCTACCGGGGACGGCCGATCGCGTGGGAGCTGACCAACAACGCGTGGCACACCGCCATACGGAAGGCTGGCATCGAGGATTTCCGCTTCCACGACCTGCGGCACACGTGGGCCTCGTGGCATCGGCAGGCCGGTACGAGCTGCGATGAGCTGAAGGACCTGGGCGGGTGGAAATCGCGCGTGATGGTCGACCGCTACGCGAAGTTCGCGACCGAGCATTTGGCCGTTGCAGCAGCGCGGATCGAGGGAAAGCGTAGAGAAAACCCTACGTTTTCCCTACGTTCTACTTTGGCGCGGGACCGCGGAACACGCTAAGTCCCTGAATGGCTTGGTAGGGCGTGCAGGGGTCGAACCTGCGACCAACGGATTAAAAGGGGCCATAACCCTGCAGCGATTTTTAAATCAGCAACTTACGAGGACGCCCGTTGCGTCTTTTGCAGCACCCTGCAGCACTTTGCGCAGCTGACTCACGCAAAACTCACGCGCGAGCAAGCGCGACGTGCCGCTCTCAGACCCCCAGCGAAGCGCCGGCGTATGGACCGGCGGGATCCCATCGCGCGCGCAGCGCATCGTCCAGTAGGCTGACGGTGATCGAGAACCTGGTATGCGGTAAGTAGCCCATTGCCACGGGAGTCAGCACGCGGCGGGATCGAAGACTACCGCTGGCGAAGTGCTCGTATTACCTACGTGAATACCTGGGGCCGTAGCGTCATCTCGGAGCAGCCGCGCGGCTTCGGGAATGATCGAGTTCTCGGATGTCGAACGGCGGGAGAAGATTCGATCTTACAAAGTCCATCTCATGCCCGAGGAGAAGCATCTTCAGCTCAGGTCGTCGATGGATGGAAGGACATGGGTTCTGCTGGCGGTTCTGTTGCATCGGCCGCCTTGGAAAGCACTTCTGCATTGGGCGTTCGCAGAAATACCCGCAGACGTACCCGCAAGACCTGTCAGAAACGCGCCTTCGGCTCTCGCGCGCGATAGTGTGTATAGGAGCGAGCGGCGTGGTGTGAGTAGCAAGACCGGCGCGCGGAGCGCCGGGCACTGATCTTCACTCTACTTCTACTTTAGGATGTCGCTTGCTTCCGCCGCTGCAACAAACCCGTCGGCGTCGACCTGTAGCAGAAAGCGCTCTCTCACCATCTGTTTCGCCGCGGCCCGGACCGCGTTGACGAAGCCTTCATGGTCCTTGTACCGCTCCTCGAGCGAAAGCCTCGGATCTCCGACCGCCAGGCGGTCCGCCTTCGTCCGGGCGAATGGAATGAACGAGCCGGTCAGACCGCACAGGTCCGGTGAACGATGGCCGGGCGCCCGGATGTTCCAGCCCATCGTCGTGCCGAGCGGCACGCGGATCTGCATCGGCCGTATGCCGGCGATGTCGTGTCCGTCCTTGTCGGGTGCGGGCACGAACATCTCGTAGCTGGGCCCTAGCTCGGGCGGTAGCACCGTCAGGATTCCGCCCGTCTTCCCGAAACGCCGGCCGAAGTCGAGCAACTCGTACTGGTTCATGACCGTCGGGAAGCTCACGCCGGGAATCGCCGGGAAGGCCTCCCTCGCCTCCTGCAGGGTGACAAGGGTCGTCCCCGCCTTGTGCTTTCCGTGGGGATCGTCGCGGCGGTCGTCGCGGTCGCGATGGTGGCCATCGTCGTCGTTGCGGTCATGCTCACGGCCCCCGGCTGCCAGAGTCGGATAGTTGCTCGGCGGCGGCTCGATGCCTCGGTCCACCCACTCGTCCATGGCCACCAGCAGTGCGCGGGTCGTTTCCGCAACCGCACCGCCCGTCGTCGGATTGACGCACAATGGGCTCTGTCCGGGCGTCGACACCCCGCCCGTGCTGCGCAAACCCGCGGTTCCAAACCCATGTGAAAAGCTGGAGTTCAGGTACAGCCGCGCGTTCTTCGGGATCGATACCGGCCGGCCTTTGCCGTCCGCGATATTGAGTGACCCGCGCAGCTGCCAGAACTCCGCCGCCGAGTCGACCTGGAACACGACCGGATCGGTCGCGGGGCGCTTCAGCACGCCGTCGCGAATACCTGAGATCGGGTCCCGCGTCACGCCGTATGTGAACGGCGGGTAGCTCGACTGCAGGAAATCATGCCGGTCGTCCTGGTCCGACCAGATGTTGGGATCGGCGAACCGGACGTTGATGAAGACGCGATCGGTGCCGCCATAGAGCGGCATGACGCCGTCGAAAACTCTGCGGTCGGATTCGTCCGCGTTGAAGCCGAGGTACAGGAAGTCGCGGAGATAGCCGGCAGTCTGTGACCCACCGTCGGCGTAGATGCGGCGAATCCCCGGACCGACCGGGTTGGGGGTGCCGGCATCGTCCCGCGCGCGATTGCGCAGGAAGGACGCGAAGTCGCGGGTCGTCGCATGCCCGAGCCCCATCACGATCGGGTTCTTCGCGAGATAGATGAGCTCATACAGCTTGTTGTTCTCGAAGCCGTCGAAGTAGCAGATGTCGGTGCTCGAGGGCACCAGGCTTGCCTGCCCGGTCGGGCAACGGCCGAACGCCCAGCGGCCCGGCGCAATCGGCGTCTTCGAGCCGCCGACGGTGTCGCGCACCGTGAACGCCGCATGCGACGTGTTCGTGTCTACCACCTCGTACGAGCGGAATGCGGCGTTGCCCTCGAGATTCATGCTGAACGTGCCGGTTAGAGGAATCGTGCGGTCCGAGTACTCGACCCGCATTCGCCCCACGATCGGGCTGCCGTCCCTGTGAGCAGCGATCGGCAGCGTCGGGACTAGTCGCGTCGGCGTCGGAACGAGGTCCCCCTGCCATCCTGCGTCCACGATGATGTAGCCCATCTTCAGGTAGACGTCGTTCGCGCCGACCTGGGCGACCGTCTGCGCGAGAAGCAGGCTGTTGTTCCCCCGGTTGTTGATCCGGTAGAAGATCTTGTGGTTGCCCAGCGCCAGGTTCACGGGCTTCACGATCATGAACTGGGTGCTGAACTCGACCTTCCCGCGCGCATTGCGCGGGGCTTTGTCCACATCCACGATGACGGCGTTCGCGCGATGGTCCGGGTCCACCTCGAAGTACGCCGTGCCGGTCAATCGCTCATAGGGCCCGGTGCTACCCCACGACACGCCGCCGGCGAGGGGCTCCGTTTGAGTGACCACCAGACGTGTCAGATGCGCTGAAGCCCCGACCGGCAGCAATGACGAGACTACTGTGAGCAGCAGCAGTACTAAGCCCCTGAGCATGGAAGTTCTCCTATCTGCAACCAAGTTTCCCGCCTCGCTGTCGTGTGCCCGTGCAGCACTGGGGTGCTGTCTTGATAAGTGCGTTTTTTGGCAAGAACCGCTCGCGAATCGTATCCCATCCTTTTCGCGCGAAGACCCAGCGGGAAGCCCGGGTGCGCTGTGCAGCGTCGGGAACGCAAGACCCAAATCGCTTGCCACTTATAACGAGCTATCAATTCTAGGAACGCACGTGCCTAACAACTGCTGGGACCGAAAAAATCGCGATACTGTGAAGAGATACCGAAACATCGAAAGAGCCATAGCTGCCTCTTCCTCGCGCTTCGTAGGCAGTTAAGATCCAGCACGCTGAATAATCTGCCCGCGTGGCGATCGGCCTTTGGTCGTGTCAACTGCGTTCAGTCGTCGTCGCGGTCGCGGTCCCGATCGCGGCGATGGTCGCCGCCGTTGCCGGAATGCGAAACCGGCGGCTTGCCCAGGCGCCGCCCGCCCGGGCCGTCGGCGAAGGTCAACCAGGCCCGGGGTTTCGCCTGCCCCACGCCGGGTTTCGAGTAGTCGCACACGCCCGAAGGGAAGGTGGCGTGCAGCCGCGCCCACTGCTCGTCGGTGAAGACGACGTTGTAGTCCACACGGCTGAGCGGCTTGAGCTGGCACTTGAGGACGTCGTTGGTGACCGGGCCGTCGGCGGTCATGCGAATCAGACCGGTGTAGGTGAAGAGCTGGTCGCAGATGGATCCCGTCGTCCACTCGTACTCGACGCCGCCGACGAAGCAGGCATCGCGCGCCGCGGCAGGCTTGTTGCGCGTGACCTTCTTCGCGCGCGGGAGCGAGCTCTTGTCGGCCTCGATGGCGCTCAGCCACTGGTCCATCAGATCGAACGACCTAAGGGCGTTGGCGGGCGAAGGACGAGACACGTTGCCAGTCGGATTGGTCACGGTGCTGTGCTCCCACCAGTGAACCTGGTTCGCCGCGTTGCCGTTGCTGCGCAGGAGGCGAAAGCGCGTGAACATCCATTCGGAGTTGTTGTGCATCTCGTGGTTGTCATCGGTGCGGGCGTCGATGATCGGGTACTTGCCGAGCTCGCGCCCGTACGTGATCAGACCGGTGCGGTACATCCGCTCGAGGCCTTTCTCGTCCGCGAGCGTGCGTCCGGCCTGGTAGTTGCCGTCGATGTCCAGGCCGCCGATCTTCTCGTTCAGATCGACGAATTGCTGCGGGGTGATCTTGCCCGCCTGAAGCGCCTTGAAACCGTACTGCACGCCGACGCTGTCGAATACCTGGTAGGTGAAGCCGTCCTGCCGCCGCACTCCGATCTCGTTGATGTGGTAGTCCTTGATGGCGCAGCGCACACCGTGCGGATTGGTCACCGGGTCGTAGAGCGCCTCCGGAGGCAGCAGGCAGCTCGAGTTGGTCACCGGGAACCAGCGGCCGCCGAAGGCCGCCGGCCCGTCCTGCCCCGGGCACTCCTGCTCCGAGGTCTGTCCGAGGATCGCCAAGCGGTCGGCCTGGTTCGTCCATAGCGACGGTGAGGTGGTGTTGAAGTAACGCGTCAGCACGTGGCAGTCGTGGCTGTTGACCGCGAGCGACCAGATGTCGGGATACGTGCAGACCGGCAGCAGCCCGTCGAGCAGGCCCGGATACTGGTCGCCAATGCTGTGCTGCTGGATCGCACCACCCGAGCAGCCCGAGCCGATGGTGTACCGGATTGCCCCGTAGGTCTCGGCGAGGCGTTCCTTCACCATCATCAGGGCCTCGGCGTTCAGCTTGGCGTTCGCATTGGTGCCGTGGTTGGTCATCACCGCCGCCGCAGTGGCGAATCCGCGCGACAGACCGTTGTCGTCGAAGGTGGCGGCGATGTTGCCCTGCGTGTACTGCAGCCCCGCGCCCGCGCCAAAGAGATAGAGCACCTTACCGTTCCACGCCGGCTGCGGTGTCCAGGGCGTCCAGGATTTCGCCGGATCGAAGAGCACGGTGATGCGGTAGATCGTGCGGTTGAGCGTGCCGGTTTCCTGCCGCACGATATACGGCACGGTGCGGCCTTGATCGGTGGTGGTCGTCGCGATCAGCGACGCGGAGGGCGGATTCGCCGGGTCGTAAGCGACGAAAGCCGGCGGCGTCGCAGTGTTCTTGTAGAAGAACGCGAAGCGCGTCGGCGCATTGCAGTCCGCGTCGAAGGGCGCGCCCAGCCCGTTGGCCTCGGTGGTGCAGAGCCAAGGCTGCAGGTGCGGGCCGGAGAAGACCGGGCCGCTGATGGGATGGTTGGTGACCTCTAGGTGCTCCTTGCGCTTGCCCGCGGACACTGTCACGGTGTTGTCGCCTAGCGCGAGATTGGTTACCAGTGCGAGATACCCCCGGCCGTCGGGCGCCGCGTGCAGTGCATTGGGAATGGTCACGCCGTTGAGCGACAGAATTCCCTTAGTCCCGTGCGGCAAGGTGACCCGAAGCAGCACATCGCCGCCCGACACCAGATCTGCGCGGTTCGAGACCGCCTCGATTTTCAGATCGTCATTCGAGCCGGCTGCTACGGCGGCGCCCATTGTCAGGGCGATGACCGACGAGAGCACTGCTTGGATGCGGAGTGACATGGTGACTCCCTATATCGACGGGCGAGCCGAAAATGTGAGTCGGATTGGCGGGCCTACGAGTTCGATCCACGGGCTGGGCCCTTGCGACCCTCCTATCCTCACTCGTAAGCGTTAAGTATGGTCTCGGCAACTGCTTGGGAACCTTGGCCGAGAAAATAACCTCGACATTGCGATAGTTGAGCGATTTTTTGGAAGGTGATGTTAGCCACTGGCCCTCCACATGCGCACACGCCCTGCGTCGGGGCTCCAGCCCCGGCCGCGGACGGTGATGATTAACCCCCTCATCACGCCGAAAACCGAGGCGAAGACGCGACGTGGGAGCGCTGCCTATGGGTGGCGAATTCGTAGTGAGGGAACCCGCCAGTACGGTGCAGTCTTGCGCGCGCGGGCGGTCGAAAAGCGAGCGGCTGGACCGACAGCCCCGCAGCCGACCTCCGAGTTGCTCACGACGACGCCCGCCTGCACGACATCGCCGGGGGCGACCTCGAACGCAATGCGCGGCGTGACCCTCTACCGCCGCTCTGGGAACGGCTCGTAGTGAGGACTGCCCAGGTAATTCTGAGTGTCACCTTTAGACACCTTGCCCATCGGCACAAACCTCTGGAGGCGCCGCCCGTCAACGGTTTCACTCGACACCAGTGGGGCGCCGGCCTTGCCGGCGATCGCCGACTCGAAAAAGTCGAGTCCCTCGCGGTTCAGGGGCACATGGCGATGGACGCGCCGAGCGCAAGCGTCAGCACGCAACCGACGCGAGATACATGCGTGCACTGTAATCGTGGCCGCATGGTTACATCAGCATTCCTCATCAGCGCATATGGCGCCCGCCCCGATCGTGGTCGTTCTCGTCAGGCTCCAGCGGCACGCTGCGGCCCGGACTCGGGTACGCGAGCCAGCTGTCCTTCAGCTCCTTCTGCTCCACGCCCGGCTTCGACCAGTCGCATACGCCTTGGGGAAAGATGGCCTTGAGGCGCGCGAGCTCGGCGGCGGTAAACGCTACGTTGTAGTCCGACGCCTTCACGGGCTTCAGCCGGCACTTGAGGATGTCGCCGGAGCGCGGACCGCCAGCCACGATGCGCGGGTCGGCATGCACGGGGTAGAGCTGGTTGCATACGCCGGGGTCGTTCAGGTCGAACGGGTGGTCGCGGACCGCGCCGGCCGCGTCCCAGCACTGGTTCTTCAGGCTGGCGGGCCGGTTGCGGATCACCTTGTCCTGGTAGGACCCTCCTGCAGTGTCGGCCGCGAGGTTTCTCTGCCATTCGTCATGCGCGAGCAGAGCCATGCGCATGAAGTTAACCGTCCCGTTCTGCGGCATGGTCCAGCGCGCGACGTTGTCGGTGGTGCCAAGCTTCTTCTGCATGCGCTCGAGCATCGCGGTGCTGCGGTGGAACGTATGGATGTCGGCCACCAGGTCGACATAGTTGCGGTACTGGATGATGGGCAGCGTCAGGTTCTCGGCGTCGTTCACGCGTCCATGGCGGTAGGCGTTCTCGATGCCCCTCAGATCGCCGACACTGCGCGCGGCGACGAAGTTGCCATCGATGTCAAGGCCGCCGACCTTCTCGTTCAGGTCGAGGAACTCGGCCTTGGTGATGTCCCCGCTGTTGAGCGCCTTTAGGCCGTACTGCACGCCAACGTTGTCGTAGGGTTGGCGCGCGAACCCGGTCTGGGGATTGATGCCGAGGGAGTTGACGTAGCCATCCTGCAGCGTGCCGCGCGCGCCGCCGCGGTTGGTCACCGGGTCGTAACGCGCCTCGACCGGCACCACGGCGTCGAAGCCGTCTGTGGGCCCGGGCCAGTCGCGCGCGAAGGCGTTCCACCCGACGCAGTTGTTCCGTCCGAGGGAATCGACCGGGTAGCCGGTGACCTGGGATTGGCGCGTTCCCGGCCAGTCGGCCGGATTGACGGCGGCGGCGAAGTAGTTGTTGAGCAGCCCGCAATCGATGACGTCGGTGGCGATGCTCAGGACGTCGGGGAAGTTGCGCACCGGCGTGAGCGCGTCGAGCAAGCCCGGATAGTTGTGCGCGATCAGGTGCTGCTGGATCGCGCCGCCCGAGCTTCCCAAACCGACGGTGTACTTCGGCAGCCCGTACTGTTCGATGAAGCGCTCCTTGATCATCATCACGGTCTCGGCGGACACCACCTCGTCGGCACCGGTGCCGAAGGTGTTGCGCGTGCCCAACGCGACGGCGAACCCGAGGCGTAGCGGCTCGTCGCGCGTGGAGATGGTGTCGGAGACGTTGATCGCCGAGGTGACGACATTGCGGCCCGAGCGGAAGCCAGGGCCAGCGCCGCCAAGGAAGTGGTAGAAAAGCTTGCCGTTCCATCCCGGGCCCGGCTTCTTGCCGCGCGCGGACCAAGGGTTGGAGATCGGGTTGGCCGGGTTGTCGAGGATCGCGATGCGGTAGATCGACTCGTTGATCGCCCCGGACTCGACGCGCACGATGAAGTTGACCGTGTTGCCGTCGATGGTGGTGGTCTGCGCCACGTCGGCCGGCAACGGCCCGGGGGGCAGCGGCAGCAGCGCGCCGCTAGTCGAACGGTAGAACCACTCGTACTTGACGGGCGCGACGCACGGCCCGCTCGCCGGCGGCGCGCCGAGCCCGGAGGCCTCGGTTTCGCACACCCACGGGCGCTGGTGTGGTCCGAAGATTTCGCCCGAGATCAGGTAGTTGGTGATCTCGAGCCTCTCGTAGTGTTGGCCGCGATGGTGATGCCTGCTGCTGACCGTCACCTCGTTCTTGCCGAGCTGCAGCCCGGTCAGCAGGCCGACGAGGCGCTGACCCGCCGTGTCGGCGACCAGTTGCCCGGTCACGTCGCGGTCGTTGAGGCGTACCACCAGGTCGCTCAGCCGGACGTAGCCTGGCGCCCGGACCTCGACCACCACGTCGTCGCCGCTTACGGTATTCGCCGCGGTGGAGAGCGTATTGATCTCGAAATCGCGCTTGTCGTTTCCGGAATAGCTGGCAGTCGATACACCGAGCGCCGCGGCCAGCGCGAGCGCCAATAGACTCTTTTTCATGTCTTCCTCCTCCAGGTTATTGCAATCAATCGTCCTCGCCGTTGCCGAGCCGGACCGACTTGCCAGCGCTCGGGAAAACGAGCGAGCTGTCCTTCACCGATCCCTGTGAATCCATGGCTGGGAATCAGTTTCTAGTGACGCCCGTCGCTTTCTTCCGGGTCGATCTTCACAGCGACGCCAGGCTGCGGGTACGCAAGCCACGTGGCTTTCACCTTGCCCTGGCCCACTCCGCGTTCGCCGTAGTCGCAGACGCCCTGAGGGAAGGCAATTTTCAGTCGGACAATCTGCGCGGCTGAAAGGGGCTGCCCGTAGTCGCTAGCATTGACCGGTTTCAGCTGACATTTCAAGACGTTGTCGGCGAGCGGGCCGCCCGCGGCCAAGCGAGGATTGCCATTGACGGGATAAAGCTGGTTGCATCGGCTCGTCTTTGAGTCGGAGGCCGGCTCTCGGATCTCCTGTCCGTCGGCCGTGAAGCACGCATCAACCAGGTCTTTCGGTTTGTTGCGAACCACCTTTTCCGCCTTGCTGTGATACGGCGAGCGGTCGCTCGCGATGTTGTCGAGCCAGCGCTCCATTTGCAGGACGGCATGAGGTACCAGCCGATTCCACGGTGAGTCCGGGGTGGCAAGGTCGACGAAGATGGCGCCAAGGGTCGCGGTAAGCAAAAGGACCTGATTGTCTGCGTGCCCATTGGCCGCGATCAGCCGCTCCCGGGTCATCAGCGATCGCACGCGGTCGTGGATGTCGGGGTTCTTGTCCCAGTAACCGCGGAAGTCCACGATCGGCACCGATTCCAGCCCGCCGCCACCGGTGTTCACGCGGCCGCGCGCGTAGGCGAGGCGCAATGTCGTTGGATCGGCAACCGAGCGCGCACCGACCATGTTGCCGTCGGGGTCGAAGCCGCCGATGCGTTCATTGAGATCGATGAACTGCTCCGCGCTGATCACGCCCGCCTTGAAGGCGGCAAGTCCATATTGGACACCGACGTTGTCGAGAGGCCGGCGCGCAAAACCGGTGCGCGGGTCGATTCCGAGCGCGTTGACGTTGTTGTCGTGAATCGTGCAGCGTGCGCCGCCAGGATTGGTTAGCGCGTTGTAGATCGCGCTTTGCGGCACGACTGGACTGCACAGCGTCGGCACGAGCCAGCCCGGCGAGAACGTGGCAAGCCAGGTCAAGCCCCCAGGGGCCGGCGGCACCTGCTCGCAATTGTTCCAGCTCGCATAACCTGCCACCGCGGATTTCTGCTCGAAGGTCCACGGCAGGGATGAACTGTCGAACGCGCGCTTGAGGAGCGAGCAATCGGTGGTCGGTGGAATCACCGTGAAGATGTCCGGGTAACTTGCGGACGGAGTGATCCCATCGAGGATGCCCGGATAGTTCTGCGCAATCATGTGCTGCTGCATCGAACCGCCGGAACCGCCGAAGCCCATCGTCCAGCGCGGCACGCCGAATTGCTCGATGAAGTACTCCTTCACCATCAGGGCCGTTTCTGCCGTGATCAGATCGTTGCAGTTGTTGCCCCAGACGTTCTGGCTCGACGAGGCGACGGCATAGCCGCGGGCAAGGAAAACGTTGTTCGTGGTGAGCCCCAGATTGAGCACCCCGCCGTTCGACGTGGCCTGGTGGTAGCCGGCCGAGCAACCACCCCCGAACGTGTAGGCGAGCCGCTCGTTCCAGCCGGCCGTGCGCCGCCACGGCGTGGGTAGCGGTGTGCCGGGTACATGAAGGAAGGCGATCTGGTAGACGGCTCGATTGATCGTGCCGGTCTCCAGCCGCACGATGTAGTCGACGTCGTTTCCTTGGCTCGTCGTCGTCCGCTGCAGGTCAGCAGGCCGAGGTGCGGAAGGATCGAACGGTTTGAACGTGTTGTCGGAACTCAGGTACTGGTAGACGACCGTTGTGTTGGCGCTGCAATTTGCATCCAGGGCGGGCCCCAGCCCCCAAGCTTCCGTCTCGCAGACGAACGGAGTCTGATGCGGGCCGGAGAAGACCGGGCCGGTGACCGGATAATTGGTGACCTCAAGCCTCGCCTCGGTACGGCGTCCGCCGCGCCCGCGATTGTCCTCGACGCTTGCGCGCAGGACGTTGCTTCCGAGCCTCAGCCCGCTCACCAGTCCGATCAACTGGCCGTCTTGATCGAAGCGAAACGCACCGGTGATCTCGCGCCGGTTCAGCGTCACTTCCAGCTCGCGCAGCCGCACGTCGCGCGGCAAGCGGACTTCCACCAGCACATCGCCGCCGCTCACCGTATCCGGGCGAGTCGAAAGCGTCACGATCTCCAACTTATCTGGCTTGTTGGCGTTGCAGACCTGCGGCGCTAGCAGAGCACCCAACAGCAGCGTCGCACAGCATGCACGTCCAATAGTCTCTATCCCCACTTTGAAAATCTGCGGTCCCTCCTGTATGCGACGCATTGGTCGACTTCCAGGCCCGGGAAACGTCCAAGCGTCTTCCTCGCGAGAACCGGGAACCCGAGTGGGTATGACCATTGTCACCTCCCAGTGAAGGAACTGATTCGGCGTGACCAGGCAGCTTGGGGATCCAGAGGGCGACAAAACCCCAGTGGACAGACTAGACCGCGAATTACGCGGTCGACATGTAGGGCGGAAATAATCTCGATTTACCAACAGTCTGTCCAAAAACGCAAAAGACTCCGCGGCAAAGGGTGTTATCGCCAGGTCCGGAGCCCGCAACGTCAACCGTCGTAGAAGGGGGGCGGCAACTACGCACTGTGACTTCTGTGATGCTCAGCGGTGCGTGCGGGCGCGCAGTCAATTCTGGGATCGAAGGCGATGCTTTAGGGCTTACGACGACAACGCCCTCTCTCGCGGGCGTTTCATTTTGTGGCGGGCTCGGATCAGAGGTTCTGTTGCATCGGCCGCCGGATAGACTCTCGTGAGCCCGCCACGCCGGAGATCGCCATGGTTCGTCGTTGCCGCCATCCGATGTTCGAGGGCCGCCACTTCGACCAGGAGATCATCATCCTGTGCGTGCGCTGGTACGTGACCTACAAGTTGTCCTACCGTGACCTCTCAGCCATGATGCTCGAGCGCGCCATCTCGGTGGCGCCGAGCACGATCTTCAGGTGGGTCCAACGGTACGTGCCCGAGTTCGAGAAGCGCTGGGATCGATTCTCTCGCCCAGTCGGCCGTTCCTGGCGCGTTGACGAGACCTAGATCCTGGTCAAGGGCCGGTGGTGTTGACCTATATCGAGCGGTCGACAAGCAGGGCCGCACCGTCGACTTCCTCTTGCGCCAAGACCGCGGCATCGCTGCCGCCCAAGCCTTCTTCAGGAGGGCCTTCGCCTCGCATCCGAACTGTCCACCGCAAAAGGTGACCCTCGATGGTCACTGGCCCAGCCATCGTGCTCTCAGGTTGCTTCGCCGAGAGCATCCAGCATGGCGGCGCGTGCACGTTCGAACCTGCCAGTACCTCAACAACGTCGTCGAGCAAGATCACCGAGCGATTAAGGCACGCTGTGCGACGATGCGCGGGTCCAAGTCGTTCACCACAACCGCGACCACCCTGGCGGGGATTGAGCTCGCGCACCGCATACGCAAACGGCAGTTTATCTGTCAGTCCAAGGATCGACGGATCCCACTCGAGCTTCGTCGCGAGTGGTACGCGGCGATCATGCTCTGATCAGCGCGCACGCACTGAGACTGTACCCATTCCCCTTCGGCGACGCTGAATTCTCAACCCGCGTTTGCAACGCAACCAACCTGCGACCAACGCATGCAGCACTTTGCGGAGCTGACTCACGTAAATTTCCCGCAAGCTCCGGTTGGCGTGACCTGCCCCCTTCAGCGCCGCGTTTGCAACGCAACCCTCGGACGCTACCAGACCGTCGCCCGAGGCAGCCACTGGGCATTCTTCGAGCGCTCGGCGCCCTTGCTGTTCGACGCGCGAGAAATTCCTCGAGGACCCCGCCCTCGGGTGAGCGCCGTAGTCGTACCTCGCGAGCGCCGCTCGCGGCGTCTACTGCACGCGGGCGAACTGCGCGGAGTCGAGAATCTCTATCGCCCCGCGATTGCCGAAGACGTGCTGAAACATCCTGAGGTCGACGGCCTTCGCCATTGCTTCGTAGCCAACGTCGTTCGGATGGAGATGGTCGCCGCTGTCGTAGAGCGGCAGCAATCTCGTCGGATGGCTCGGATCGCGCATCACGCGATCGAAGTCCACGACATCGTCGAATTCCCCGCTATTGCGGATGAAATCGTTGACAGCCTGACGCTTCACCTCCCCTTCCTGGCTGAAGTAACCTGCACCTTCGAACGGAAGCAGCGTGCCGCCGATGATCTTTATGCCCTTTAAGTGTGCACGGGTTATCAGCTGCCGATAAGCCTGGATCATCTCTTCGGCGGTGACTGCCTGGACGGCGAACGGCGAGTTGGGAACCTGGATCGCCGAGAACCCGATGTCGTTGATTCCGACGAGCACGATGACGAAGGTGACGTTCGTCTGCGCGATGACGTCGCGATCGAAGCGCGATAGCACATTCGGTCCGATCACGGTGTGCAGCAGGCGATTGCCGCTGATTCCTTCGTTGACCACCGACAGGTCATCTGAGGATCTTCGGTCCAGCAGGCGCTCGGCGAGACGATCCGGCCAGCGGCGATTGGCGTCCACCGTCGAGTTGAAACCGTCGGTGATCGAATCACCGAACGTGATGATCGCTTTCGTGTCGTCGTGAGCGCGCACCTCGATCCCGGACAGGAAGTAGCGCACGAGGGTGGTCGTCGGCGTGGGAATGGTGGCTGCGCCTGTGAGGTTGCCCGCCCCGGCAGCGGAGATATACGCCGTCTGAACCCCGAGCGTGTGGACGCTCAACGCAGGCGTCGGTTTGGGCAGGTAGATGCTGACGGTGAGCTCGGTGAGGTCGGAAACACTAAGACGAACGGGATCGCTCACGACCGACCCGCCGGGCGGGATCGTGATGACCGGACTACCGCCGAACTTGAGCGCGCGATCCGAGCCGGGCTCGATCGCGGCGCCCGCCCCGTGTTTGGCGACACTCGCCGCGCCGATGACGACAGAATCGGTGCCAAAGGAGTTGTCGAGTCGCACGCGAACTCGGTCGCCACCTTTGCTGATCCGAGCGATCATGCGGACGGTCTGATCGTTGAAGACGGTAGGCGCGGGCGGCGGGCCAAAGATCGGTTCGACACCTGATTGAGGACTTGCACCCCAGGTGGCAACCCAATTGTTGTCACGCCCATCTCGCCAATCGAACGCCAAGGCATTCGGTACGCTCAGCAGCAATGCGGACAGCGATAGCGCTGCTGTCAGCCGCATGAGGGGCGTGCGTACGCCCGTTGCCGGCTGGTTTCGGTGCGCACGACCAAATGTGGTAGAGATCATGGACTCCTCCTTCAGGCTGCCGGACTGTTTGTTTGTCGTCCTGCTCGTCGTGAGAGCGCTGACTTGGTGGCAGACGCGTGACAGCTAAACGCGTGACAGCTGAACCAAGCCATCATGGTTTCGTCTTGAACGATTTGTCAAGCGTCGATCGGGCGCTGCCCAGACGGCCGTTCGATGGTGCATGGGCTCTAAGTGCTCGAAAACCGCGAAACTTAATCTAAATCGACATTATTTCGGCGCAGCCGACCGCCGCGCTGGCATGCGAGTAGTGTGCGCGCGACTCCCTACCGAACGGGCAGGGCGCAAGCTACCCGCCGCGCGCGCCGTCCGGAGCTGGGGGAAACACTCAACAGCTGCGTAGCGCTGCGAGGGATCGTGCTCGTGTCGGTGCATGCGTCGTGCGTATGATTCGAGTTAGTTCCCTCCCAATTCAAGTTGCAGTCACCACGCTCGCTCGGGCGATAGCTCGGTGGCTACATGTCTCGCTAGAAAGGAGGCCAACAAATGAAAGGACGCTGTGCGATTTCCCTCGGTGCTCTGACTGACCTGCCCAGAGATCCTCGGACCATTGGCTACTTGGGAACGGCTCCCTGTTGAACCGCTCCGGGAGTTCGAAGCCCACGACCACTGATTCGTAGGAGGTCGTTTCAACCTTTGACTGCGGTAAGGTCAATCTCCACGCGGCATCCGGGCACGAGGAGCCCACTAATCTGCACCGTGGTGCGCGGCGGCGGCGAGGGGAAGAACTCCTTCCAGATCTGATCGAAATAGTAGAAGTCGTTCAGGTCGGTCAGGAACACCTGTGACTTCACCACGTCGCCCAGCCCGCAACCGGCAGCCTCGAAGACGCTACGCAGGTTCTGCAGAATGTAGCGCGTTTGCTTTTGGATGTCGGAGCCGTAGAAGGGAAAGGCCGGATCCTGGCGCGCTTCGGGCGCAACACCGGTCTTGTAGTCCGAGGCGATCTGGCCCGCCGCATAGAGCGTCTCGCCCGCCAGCACGCCTTGGCAATAATGCGCCATCGGCGTCGGCGCGCCGCGGCTTGTAACGACCGAACGTGCGACCCGCTTGTGGACCGCGATGAGATCGATCTCGATCCGGCAACCGGGCACGAGCAGTGCTCGGACCTGCACCGTCGTGCGCGGCGGCGGCGAGGGAAAGAACTCGCGCCAGATCTGGTCGAATTGGAAGAAATCGTTGAGGTCGGTAAGAAACACCTGGGCCTTCACCGTGTCCTCGAGCTCGCAGCCGGCCGCGCGGTACACAGCCTCGATGTTCTCCAGGACATATCGCGCCTGCTTCTGGATGTCGGAGCCGTAGAAGGGAAAAGCGGGATCCTGGCGCGCGGCGGGCGGTACCCCAGTGCGGTAATCTGATGCGATCTGGCCCGCCGCATAGAGGGTGTTCCCGGCGAGCACTCCCTGGCAGTAGTGCGCCATGGGCGTCGGCGTCGAAGCGCCCGTGATCACGCGACGCTCGACGGCCGGTTGCACTGCCGTGAGGTCGATTTCCACGTGGCATCCGGGCACGAGGAGCCGACTAATCTGCACCGTGGTGCGCGGCGGCGGCGAGGGGAAGAACTCCTTCCAGATCTGATCGAAATAGTAGAAGTCGTTCAGGTCGGTCAGGAACACCTGTGACTTCACCACGTCGCCCAGCCCGCAACCGGCAGCCTCGAAGACGCTACGCAGGTTCTGCAGAATGTAGCGCGTTTGCTTTTGGATGTCGGAGCCGTAGAAGGGAAAGGCCGGATCCTGGCGCGCTTCGGGCGCAACACCGGTCTTGTAGTCCGAGGCGATCTGGCCCGCCGCATAGAGCGTCTCGCCCGCCAGCACGCCCTGGCAGTAATGCGCCATCGGCGTCGGCGCGCCGGAAGCCTTGATTACGTCACGCTTCATCGTACCTCTCCTGAACAGAAATGCTGGTCGCTAGCCGCCCAGGTAGGCGCGGTGGACCTCGGGATTCGCCACCAGATCTTTTGCAGGGCCAGAGAGCGTTACGCGCCCCGTTTCCAAGACGTACGCGCGATCGGCCAACCGCAGCGCGAGCGATGCGTTCTGCTCGACAAGCAGGACCGTCGTGCCCTGCTCGCGGATGCGGGCGATCATCTTGCCGATGGTCTCCACCATCATAGGCGCGAGACCGAGCGACGGTTCGTCGAACAGGACCAGCGTCGGTCTGGACATCAGCGCGCGGCCGATGGCGAGCATCTGCTGCTCGCCGCCGGACAGCGTCCCGGCGAGCTGCCCTCGCCGTTCGAGGAGGATAGGGAAGGTCTCGAAGACCCGATCGATATCCGCGCGAACCCCGCCCCCAGCCGCGCGGACGAAGGCACCCAGCTCGAGATGCTCAAGCACTGTCATCTGCGGCCAGATCTTGCGCTCCTCCGGGCAATGCGCGATGCCAAGGCGAACGATGACATCGGAATCCGCGCCTTGAATCGGCTGGCCGCGAAAGGTGATGGTGCCCGAGCCCGGCGACAGCAGCCCCGAGATCGTCCGCAGGACGGTAGTCTTGCCGGCGCCGTTGGCGCCGATCAGCGCGACCAGCTCGCCCTCGTTGACCGAGAGCGAGACGGCGTCCAGCACGCGCGTCCGCCCGCGATGCAGCGTGACGTTATCGAGGAAAAGCATCGGCAGGCTGGGCAACGCCGAGGTAGGCCTCGATAACGCGGGGATCCGCGCGCACTTCGTCGGGCCGGCCTTCGGCGATTTTCTCGCCGTAATTGATCACGATGACGCGGTCCGAGATCTGCATGACGACGTGCATGTTGTGTTCGACCAGGATGATGGCGAGGCCCCGCGTTCGAAGCTCCCCGATGAGACGGACGATGTGCGCACTCTCTTGGTGGTTCATGCCCGAGGCGGGCTCGTCGAGCAGGAGCGCCGCGGGCTGGGCAGCGAGCGCCTGGGCCAGCTCGAGCAGGCGCTGGTCGCCGTAGGAGAGCTGGTTCGCGGAAAGCTCGGCCCTGCTTGAGAGACCGACCGTCGAGAGCGCGTCACGGGCGCGCGCCGTCGGGTCCGGGTCGCCGCGCGCCAGGGCGCCGGCCGCGACCCCATGGAGAAGCGATAGCGGGCCGAACACTTCGGTCTTCTGGAACGTGCGCACCACGCCGAGCTGGGCGATGCGGAACGCAGGCAGCCGCTCGATGGCCCGGCCGCGAAGTAGCACGCTTCCCGTGCTGGGCCGCACGCGCCCGGTCATGACGTTGAACAGCGTCGTCTTGCCCGCGCCGTTCGGCCCGATCACGCTTAGCACCTCGCCGGAGGCGACGGCGAGGTTCACATCCTTCAGCGCGGCCAGCCCGCCGAACCGGACGCTGACTCCGCGGCTCTCAAGCAGTGCCGGCATGGCGTGTGCGCCAACGCTGTGGCACCAGATGCTCGACCAGCGGGAATATAATCCCCCGCGGCATGAACAACGTCGCGACGATCAGGATGGCCGCGAAGATGATCATCCGCCAGTGCGATGCTTCGCGCAGGAGTTCGGGCAGGAATGTGAAGATCAGCGCGCCGAGGACGGGGCCGATCAGCGTGCCCTTGCCGCCGAGGATGACCATGATGAGCATGATCGTGATGTAGGAGAAATTGAAGAGATCCGGGCTGACGAAACCGACGTAGTGGGCGTAAAGGCTGCCGGCAGCCCCGGCGAGCGCGGCGCCGAAGACGAACGCGATCATGCAATAGCGGAATGCGGAGATCCCGAGCGACTCCGCCAGGACCTCGTTCTCCCGCACCAGAACGAACGCGCGCCCGATCGACGATCGCACCATCCGGCGGCACAACACGAACGCCAGCACGGCAGCCACCAGCGCAACGTAATAGAACCGCTCCTTGGACGAGATGTCGACCGAGCCGACGCCGGGCACATAGAGTGCAGGGATCTGGAGTCCGGGCAGGCCCATGAAGCCCCGAGTCAGATCCACCCAATTGGTGGCGGCAAGCTTCATGAGCTCGGCGAAGGCGACCGTGATGATGACGAAGCGGTGGCCACGTACGCGCAGGATCACCCAGCCGAGCGCGAACGCGGCGAGCCCGGTGAGAATGGCCGCCGCCGGAAGTCCGATCCACATCGACCACTTCAGGCGCAGGAAGAGCAGCGCCGACGTGTACGCGCCCAGCGCGAAGAACGCGGCGTGTGCGAGCGAGAGCTGGCCCACATAGCCGACGATGAGATCGAGGCCGAGCGCGACCACCGCGAAGATGGCCGCGACGATGAACAGATGCAGGTAGTAGTGGTCGCGGACCACCATTGGCACGGCTAGGAGGACGGCGAGCGCGATAACCGTCGCGAGACGGTAGCGGCCAGTGTCAGACACGACGGAACAGTCCCTCCGGCCGGAACAGCAGCACAAGGATCACGGCGAAGAAGCCGACCGCGTCCTTCCAGCCGGTGGACAGATAGCCTGCGCCGAGGCCCTCGGCGAGGCCGAGGAGCAGCCCGCCGACGATTGCGCCCACGAAGCTTCCCATGCCGCCGAGGATCACCACGACAAACGCCTTGAGCGTGGCGATCCCGCCCATCGTGGGCTCGACCGGAATGAAGCCGCCGAGGACGGCCCCGGCCGCTGCGGCGAGCGCCGCCCCGAACGCGAACGTGTACATGTAAATGCGGTCGATCCGGATCCCCACCAGCGCCGAGGCCTCCTTGTTCTGGAACGTTGCGCGCATAGCCTTGCCCAGGCGCGTACGGCGGATGATCAGGTGCCCGGCTACGATCAGTGCCGCAGTCACCGCCATCGAGAAAAGGTAGAGCGGCGTCGTGTAGATGCCGAAAAAGCTCAGCGGCTTGGTGGGGAACGGCGTCGGAATCGACTGCGGCTGCGGTCCCCAGAGCAGCAGCGCCACGTTCTCGAGGAAGATCGACAGCCCGATGGTGACGAGCGTGGTGGTCATCATCGGCGCGTCGCGCAGCCGCCGGAAGACGGCATGCTGCAGCACGACGGCCAGCGCGACGACCAGCACCACCGCGGTCGGCAGGGCGAGAAAATAGTTGAGCCCGACCAGACTGACCAGATAGAACCCGAGAAAGCCGCCCAGCATGTAGAACTCGCCGTGGGCGAAGTTCGCGATGTTCATCACGCCGAAGATCATCGTGAGCCCGATCGCGATCAGCGCATAGGCGCAGCCGATCAGCACCCCGTTCAGCAGATGCTGGCCGAGGATGGCCATGGACTCGGACCGGCCGTTACGGCTTGGCGATCCTGGCGCTCTTCACGACCTGGGGAACGCCGTTCTTCACGAGCGCCAGGTACACGGTCTGTCCGTACGCCTGGTTCTTCTCATTGAACTTGATGTTGCCGACGAGGCCGTTGTAGTCGGTCTTCTGGAGCGCGGCCCGGATCTTCTCTGGGTCGGTGGCCGCTGCCCGCCTGATCGCGTCCACGACGATGTGGATCCCGTTGTGTGCGGCACCGGCGAACTTCGTCGGGTTGTCCTTGAACTTCGCCCGGAACTGCGCCACGAAGGCGTCATTGATGGGATTCTGGATGGTGTAGACGTACTCGACCAGCCCGTACACGCCTTCGGCGGCCGGTCCGGCGAGCTTCAGGTAGCTGTCGCTCGTCCACGAGCCCTCGCCGATGAGCGGGGCGGTGACGCCGAGCTCGCGGATCTGCTTGCTCAATGCGACCGCGTGCTGGGTGTTGGCGGCGAGGATGATCGCGTCCGGGTTCGTGCCCTTCAACTTCGTGATGTGAGAGAGGAACTGCAGCTCGCTTGGCTGGAAGTATTCCGTCCCGACGATCTGCCCGCCCGCGCGCTCGATCGCCTTGGGGTATGAGTTCACCATCGAGCGCC
Source organism: uncultured beta proteobacterium (assembly GCA_963789885.1). Lineage (GTDB taxonomy): Bacteria > Pseudomonadota > Gammaproteobacteria > Burkholderiales > SG8-39 > DATEDA01. The sequence goes on from CAWBNB010000018.1 coordinate 37,732, forward strand.
CCCAGTCGTCATTGATGACGAGGAAGGCGAAACGCTTGCCATTCACCGCTGCGGGCAGCTCGCCGCCGAAGGCATCGCCCAGCATTGGCGTCGTGGCCACCGCCCGGAAGAAATAAGGGTTCCCCTGCTCGGTGAGCTGAGCCGCGGTCGAGATGCCCGTGACGTGGGGGATCCGGTACTTCTTCGAGACTTCCATCATCGCCGCCGTCGACGTGCTGCAGAACGCGCCGAGGAGCGCGACGACCTTGTCCCGCACCACCAGCTTCTCCGCCGCATTGACGGACTGGGCGGGGTTACAGGCGCCATCCTCGACCACGAGCTCGATCGGCCGACCGAGGACGCCGCCCTTGGCGTTCATCTCGTCGACAAGCATCTTGACCGTGTTGACGTAGATATTGCCGTCGTAGGCCACCGGACCGGTGAGGGGCTGGACGACACCGATACGGACCGGTTCCTGCGCGGCGACGGGCGTGAGTGCGAGGCAAACGATAGCGGCCAAGGACAGTCTGAGCGCGTGCATGATGAATCCCCCGGTTGATGATGTTTAGGCGTAGTAAGCCCCAGAGCTGCGGACTTTGTCAGTGCAAAGTGTAATTCGACTCATGGCAGACGGCGTCCACAGAGCAGCGAAGCGCGTGTGCCGACGCGCGGCGCCCGTTGCGTTTCTTCATGATATACGACACGATTGAAATCGTATATTCATCCCGGGACCCCAAACCACCCCATGTCACGTCTTCTGCTCCGCCGCGCCGATTGCATCCACACCTGCGACGACGCACGGCAGGTGATTCGCGACGGCTATGTCCTCATCGACAGCGGCCGTATCGCGGCAGTTGGTCCCGAGCCGGCGCCTCCGCTCGCTGCGGACGAGGAGATCTCCGTTGCCGGATGTCTGGTGACGCCGGGGCTCGTAAACATCCACCATCATCTCTACCAGACGCTGACCCGAGCCGTCCCCCTCGCGACCCGGTCGAACATCCTTGGATGGCTGTACGCGATGTATCCGATCTGGGCGGAGATCGATGTTGAGGCGTACTACTGGGCGGCGCTCGCGACGAGCTGCGAGCTCCTCGCCTCGGGGTGCACCACTAACGCCGACTTCGCCTATCTGATGCCGGAAACCGACGGCGAGATGGCCGCCGAGGAGATCCGGGGGGTGCGCGATGCCGGCATGCGGTTCGTACTGACTCGCGGCGGCATGCCGACCATCGAGGCGGATCTCGAGAGCCGCCTGCGGCCGCTCATGGGCGCTCAACTCGAGCGCCTGCTCGACGGGGAAGAGACGCTGTTCCCCAAGCTCGAGGCGACGCTCCGGCGCTACCACGACACCTCGCCGGGGGCGATGTTGCAGGTCGCGCTGGGGCCCACTAGCGTGACGTACGCTCGGCCTCATTTCATGCGTCGGTTTGCGGACCTCGCGCGTGCAAATGTGTGCGGGCTTCACGTGCACTTCGACCCGCGGCCCGACGAGCGCGTCGTCATGCGCGAGAAGGGCGGGCGGCCGATCGACATGCTGCGCGACTCGGGGTGGCTCTGGGACCGCACATGGTTCGCCCACTCGACGCTCCTCGATAATGACGAGATGCGGGCCATCGCCGACGCCGGCGCGAGCATTGCGCACTGTCCGCGATGCATCGTACGGCTGGGAAAGAAGGTTGCCAGGGTGGGACGCTGGCGTGCGCACGGCATCAACGTCGGCATCGGCGTCGACGGTGCGGCGAGCAGCGACATGAGCAACATGCTGAACGAGCTGCGCCTCGCGCTGGTCCTGCATCGCGTGGGCGGCTACGAGGACAGCGAGGAGGCCGACCAGTGGCTGACGCCTCAGGACGTGCTATGGATGGCCACCCGAGGCGGCGCGCGCGCGCTCGGGCGCGACGACATCGGTCAGCTCGCGCCGGGCAAGGCGGCAGACGTTGCCGCGTTCCCGTTGCGCCGCCTGTCGCTTGCGGGCGCCGTTCTCGATCCGCTGGGCGGGCTACTCCTGGCCGGAAGCGACCCCTACGCGTCGCTCACCATCGTCAACGGACGCGTCCGCGTCCGCGACGGGCGCATGGTGGACGTCGACGAGACTCGCGCGCTGGACGGGGCGAATGCCGCCGCCACCCGGTTGCTGGCCGCGGCGCAGCGGCGCACCGGTATGGATTTCGGCCGACAGGCCTAGTGCAACGCTACTGCCGGGTCGCCTTCTGCATGGCCATCGCCACGGACACCGCGTCGTCGCGCAGCGTGTCGAGGTGGCTGCGCATCTGTTGCGCCGCCGCGGCCTCGTCCATGCCGAAGATGGCCTGCATGATCCGTTCGTGCTCGGCCATGGTGAGGGACATCAGCCCGGGATGGAACGTCGCTTCCCTGCGATAGGCTTCCAGCCGGTTGCGCAGGTGGATGGTCTGGGCGGCGAGATAGCCGTTGTGGCTCGCGGCGTAGATGCGCTCGTGAAAGCCCGTATTGGCGACATAGAAGGCGTCCGGATCGTTCCGGCGGGCCGCCTTGGCGCAGGTCTCGTGCGCCGCGGCGAGCAACTGCCGGTCGCGTGCGGTGTGTCGGCGCGCGGCGAGCGCAGCGCATGCAGCCTCGAGAAACGCCATGGCTTCGAACATCTCCGCCAACTCGACGACGGTGAGCGTGGCGACAAACGCGCCCGAGTGTGCGCGAAGCTCGATCAGTCCCCGCGAGGCGAGGTGCTGCAGCGCTTCGCGGACCGGTGTGCGCGAGGCGCCGTGTCGGGCTGCGAGCGCATCCTCGTCGAGCTTCGTCCCGGGCAGGAGTTTTCCCGAGACGATGTCTCTCTCGATCGCATGCCTGATCCGATCAGAGCGCGTCGTCCTTCCCACGTCCTTCTTTGCGACGCGGCCACCGTTCTGGCGCAGACGTTCTCTCGTGCTCATATAGCGAGTGTACCTATGCCACATTGACACCTAGAAATTGTATGCGACACAATGCAACGTGTATACGCGGTTGAAACAACGGGGGCCGAGTGGAGCTGGGGCTGAAGGGCAAGTCGGTACTGATCACGGGCGCGTCCAAAGGCATCGGGCTCGCGGCGGCGCGCGCCTTCGCCGCCGAGGGGTGCGATCTGCACCTCGCCGCCAGGTCGGGCGATGCGCTGGGAAGCCAGCGCGATGCACTGACTCGCCAGCACGGCGTGTCGGTCGTGACCCACGCAATGGACCTTGGCCGCACCGAGAACGTGGTCGAGCTCGGGCGCCGTTGCAGTAGCGTCGACATCCTCGTCAACAACGCCGGCGAGATCCCCTCCGGGCCGATCGAGTCCCTCTCCGAGGAGGACTGGCGGCGGGGATACGACCTCAAACTCTTTGGGTACATCACCCTAACGCGCGAGCTGTACAAAGTGATGAAGGCGCGCGGCGCGGGCGTGATCGTCAACGACATCGGCAACTCCGGCGAGAACTGGGATGCGAACTACATTGCCGGCAGCACGGCCAACGCCGCCCTCATGGCCTTCACCAAGGCGCTCGGCGGCCAGAGCCTCGATTTCGGCGTACGCGTGGTCGGCGTGAATCCGGGACCGGTCGAGACCGAGCGCATGGTCAAGATCAACAAGCGCCGCGCGCTCGACTGGTACGGCGACGAGAACCGCTGGCAGGAACTGCGCGAGAAGTATCCGGGCGGGCGACCAGCTACCCCGGAAGAGGTTGCCGATCTCATGGTCTTCCTCGCCTCGCCACGCGCCGGCTACATCACCGGGTCGATTGTCACCATCGATGGTGGGATCGCGGCGCGCGGCTCGATCATCAAGGAGCGGAGCGCACGGTCATGAGGCAGTTTGAAGTCCGCAACCGGCATTTCGATCGCCTGTTCAATACGCCAGGGCTGATGTGGCTCGGGCAGAACACGAACCATTTCCCTACCCATCCCGCGGTGCGCCAGGCGATGATCGATTCGATCAACGCCGGCGAGTTTCACGCCTATGCGCCGCCGGCGGGGATGGAGGAACTGCGCCAACTGATCCTCGCCGACCTCGACCTGCCGCAAGCCTCGGTGCTCGTCACCGACGGCGCGGTCGAGGCGCTATATAACGTCTGCCGCTCGCTCAGCGAGCCCGGGGACAACTTCGTCACGACCGACCCCGGGTGGAAGTGGCCGATGCAATTCGCTCAGGCCTCCGGGGCCAAGGTGGTCGAGATCCCGATCTACGGGGCGGAATACAACTATCGGCTGTCGGTCGCGCAACTCGAGGCAGCGGTGGATCGCAAGACGCGCATCGTCTACCTTGTCGATCCGAATAACCCACTCGGCGTGTGCTACACGCCAGTGGAGATCGAGGCTTTCGCGGGCGTCGCGCGCCGTGTCGGGGCCTACTTTGTACACGACTGCACTTACCGGCATTTCGCCGACACGCACACGCTTGCGGCGCGCTTCTATCCGGAGCGCACCGTCACCATCTACAGCTTCTCCAAGTGGCTGGGGCTCGCCGGTCTTCGGGTAGGCGCGCTGGTGGCCTCGCCCGATCTGGTCGAGCGGCTGGCCGCCGCCCCGCCGAACAATCTCGGGTGCAACGTCGTCTCCCAGCGCGCCGCGACCGCCGGGCTCAAGGTCAGGGACGAGTGGCTGCCCGACATCAACCGCCGCCAGCGGCGCAATCAGGCGGAGATCCACAACGCCGTGGGCAAGGTGCGTGGCCTGAAAGCGGTGGTCTATCCCTCGCAGGCCAATTTCCTCGTCGTCGAGTGCATCGATGCGGGCATCACGCCCGAGGCCTTGTGCGAGGCATATCGCGAGGAAGGAATCATGATCCGGCAGGGCTCGTATCACACACCGAAGTTCGGGCATCGCTTCATCAAGGTGGCGACGACCGTGCCCGAGAGCTGGGCGGACGCTTTCTGTGCGCACCTGCCCGAGATGGTGGTGCGGGCGCGCAGCATCAAGGAACCGGGACCGCTGTTCTAGAAAGGGGCGCCATGGCGTTCGCAAAGACCGACGACGGCACCCGCCTCCACTTCGAGGAGGCAGGCACCGGTACGCCGATCGTGTTCGTTCACGAGTTCGGCGGCGACCACAGAAGCTGGGAGCCGCAGCTCCGCTGCTTTGCGCGCCGCCACCGGTGCGTGACCTTCGCGGCACGCGGCTACCCCCCCTCCGATGTCCCGCAATCGGTGGAGGCGTACTCGCAGCGCCGCGCCGTCGAGGACATTGTCGCGGTGATGGATACCGCCGGTATCGACCGCGCTCATGTGGTGGGTCTCTCCATGGGCGGGTTCGCCGTGCTCCATTTCGGCCTCGATCACGCCGAGCGCGCCCGGTCCATCGTCGTCGCCGGCGCCGGTTATGGTGCCGAGAAGCAGTTCGAGGCGTACTTTCGCGAGGTGTCCAACGAGGTCGCACGGCAGTTCGAGACGCAAGGGAGCGAGGCCTTCGCGAAGACCTATTCGCTCGGCGCCTCCCGCGTGCAGTTCCAGAACAAGGATCCGCGTGGCTGGCAGGAGTTCGCCATCCAGCTTGGCGAGCATTCGGCGGTCGGCGCGGCCAACACGATGCGCGGCGTGCAGGCGCGGCGTCCCTCGATCTATGACCTGGAAGACCGGCTCCGGCAAATGCCGGTCCCGACGCTCGTCGTCGTCGGCGACGAGGATGACCACTGCCTGCAGCCGGGCATCTTCCTCAAGAAGACGGTGCCGGCGTGCGGCCTGCTCGTGCTGCCGAAGACCGGTCATACCCTGAACCTCGAGGAGCCGGAGCACTTCAACCGCTTCGTGGGTGACTTTATCGCGCTCGTCGAAGCCGGACGCTGGCCGCCGAGAGACCCGCGCGCAGTCCCGGCGCAGATCATGAAGACCTCGTGAGACATGCGTCGCGTTCGCGATCAACAGCGGCGGTATCCCTTTCTTGCCCGGCAAACTGAGGAATTCTGATCGATTCCTCGACGCCAGTCCGGCGACTTTCAAACATAGACCCGCCTCTTGCCATTCACGTTTCCGGTGACTACCCTTACCCGAGCGCGGAACTCGAGTGAATTCGCGCGCACTGCTTCGCCCAGAAGGAGATCCAAGATGCCGGACGGCAACCGCCGGGTCGCTTACGTCGCCCACTGCCTCGCCAACCAGAACGCGAAGGTGAGCGAGTTCGCCAAGTGCGCGGGCGTGGTCGCGCCCCTCGTCGAGCGCCTGCGCGCGAACGGCTACGAGATCCAGCAGCTGCCGTGTCCCGAGATGAGCTATCTCGGCGTCGCGCGCTGGTGGCAGTCGCGCGAGCAATACGACACGCCGGGCTACCGGCGCCACTGCCGGGCGCTGGCCCGCACGGTCGTGGATACCGTCGCCGTCCACATGAAGCACGACTACGATGTGGTGATCATCGGCCTCGACGGCAGCCCCTCGAGCGGCGTGCGGCTTACCAGCACGAAGGCTTCCTGGGGCGGCCGGCCCGAAGGCGCGGTTTCCGGCGGCAGCGACCGCAAGGCGGGGATGGGCGTATGGATGACCGAGCTGAAGAACGAGTTCGAATCGCGCGGCATGTCCTTTCCGCGGGCCACCGGCATCGCGATGGACTCGCAGACCTTCAACATGGAGGCGTCCATGGCCGAGATGGACGAGTTCCTCGCCGCACGCAAGGAGCCCGCATGATCCGCGAAGACGCCCGCAGCCGCCGCGTCGTCATCGTCGCGGACTACCTCATCAATCCGGGCTCCGCGCTCTACGCCGGCGTCGCGGGCCGGCCCGGGCCCGTTCTCGATGTCCTGGTCGAGGACGGCTGGGGCATGATGAAACCGCCGCCGCACATTCTCGGCGAGCCGGTAGGCAGGCCGGCCGTGACCACCATCGCCGGCGACGCGGTCGACTACCAGCGCCATGACTACGCGGTCGTGATCCTGGCGGTCGAAGGCCTGTCGCAGGGCGGCGTGTGGCTGGATCTCCTCGAGGTGGCATTCCGTGAGCTGGGCGCGCCAATGCCGACGGTCGTGCGGCTTCGGCTCGACGGCAGCGGAGGGGCGGACACGGCGGCCGGCGTCCGCGCCGCGCTTGCCGCCGCCACGCCGCGCGAGGCCGTCCCGCAGGCCTGAAGTCCGGCGTCTTCATGGGCGAGAGGCGCGGGAAACGGGGCATTCACGTTTTCCAACCCGAGAAGATGACAACGAAAAAATGGCGCATCAAGGAGGCTTCCATGTACCAGGACAATCCCGCGCTCGGCACCAAAGAGGCCTATGTTCCGGGCCTGACGAAGGAGTACGTCGCCAAGACGTACGGCATCCCGCTCGACGACGTGGCGAAGCTCGGATCCGCCGAGAACCCGTTTGGTCCGTCGCCGAAGGCGACCGAAGTGGTCATGTCCGCCAGGAAGATCGACAACTACCCTGATTGGACCGCCGCGCCGCTGCGCGAAAAGATCGCGTCGAAATACGGCTATAAGCCGGAACAGGTGATCTGCGGCGCCGGCGAGACCGAGATCATTCCATGGATCGTTCGCGCATTCTCCGGCAAGGGCGAGAAGGTGCTGATGTTCGTCCCCGCGTTCCCGATCTACCACATGGTCGCCGAGAACGAAGGACGGGTGCCGGTTTTCGTCGGCATGGGCGATGACCTCGATTTCAAGTGGGACGATTACATCGCCGCCATCAAGGACGATGTCCGCATCGTCTTCCTGACCAATCCGCACAGTCCCACGGGGCGCCTGGTCCCCAACGACCAGCTCCGCAGGGTCTGCAAGGCGGCAAAGGACCAGCTGGTCGTGCTCGACGAGGCCTATATCCACTACTCGAAGACCAACGGCGGCATGGACCTGCTTAGGGAATTCAAGAACCTGATCGTGCTGCGCACGTTCTCGAAAGTGTACGGACTCGCCGGCCTGCGTATCGGGTTCGGCATTGCCGCGTCCGAGATCATCAACCCGTTGATGCACCTGAAGCCGACCTGGAACATGGGGCAGCTGCAGACCGCGGGCGCGATTGCCGCGCTCGACGACGACGAGTATGTCCAAATGACGATCAACGCTATTGCCGACATGCGTATGTACGTCACCGAGCAGATCGGCAAGCTGAAAGGGCGCTATTCGATCGTCGGCCAGCCGAGCTCGAACTTCTTCCTGATGAAGATCGAGGACCAGTCGCTGGATTCGACAAAGCTGTTCGAAGAGCTGCTCAAGCGCGGCGTCATCGTGAAGGACGGCTCGGTCTCGTTCATCGGCCTTGGCAAGCGCTACATGCGAATCGATGTCAGCCTGAAGAAGCACATGGACCGTCTCGTCCGGGCTTTGTCCGAGATCGGTTCCGTCGCGTAGTCTTGGAGGCGCTGCCCGCCAAACCCCGGGGGGAACGATGAACGGACGGATCTCGGACCATGTCGACGGCGAGCGTCTGTGGCGCGATCTCATGGAACTCGCGCAGTTCGGCGCGACCGAACTTGGCGGGGTCAACCGGCTCGCCCTCTCGAAGGAAGAGATCGACGCACGGGCCGCGCTCGTGCGTTGGGGGCGCGAATGCCGGCTCGAGGCTTCCGTCGATCCCGTCGCGAACCTCTTTCTGCGGCTCGAGGGCCGCGAACCCGGCCTTCCGCCGTTGCTGCTCGGTTCGCATATCGACACGCAGCCGACCGGCGGCAAGTTCGACGGCGCCTACGGCGTGGTCGGCGGGCTGGCGGCCCTTCGAGCCATTGCCGCGTCGGGCCGCCGTCCGCGGCGTTCCATCGAAGTCGTCGCGTGGATGAACGAGGAAGGCTCGCGCTTCGCGCCCGGCATGATGGGCTCCGCGGCATTCACGGGGATGCGGCGGTTTGAAGACATCGTCGGCGTGCGCGACAAGAGCGGACGCAGCGTCCGTGAAGCGCTGGATTCGGTGCTCGAGAAGGAATCCGACCTGCCGCGCCGACCGCTCGGTTTCCCCGTCGCGGGCTACGTCGAAGCGCACATCGAGCAGGGCCCGTTGCTCGAGGCTGAAGGCAGGACGATCGGCGTCGTCACCGGGATCGGCGGCAAGCGGACCTTCCGCGTCGAGGTCCAGGGTGAACCGGCCCACGCCGGCACTTCCGCGCGGCGCGAGCGCCGCGACGCGCTGGTCAGCGCCGTCGCGATCGTCGACGCCTTGCAAACAGCGATGTGGGACGAGGCCGACACGGTCCGCTTCACCATCGGCATGTTCACGGTGACGCCGAACGCACCCTCCGTGGTTCCGGCACGGGTGGTTTTCTCGGTGGATTTGCGGCACAACTCGGATGACATCGTGCGCAGCCTGGGCGACAAGGTCGCCGTCGTCTGCCAGGCGGCCCGGGGCAAGTGCGACGTGACCGTGACCGAACTCCTGTACGACCCGCCGCTGGAATTCCCCACCTCAATCCGTGCGCAGGTGAGGGATGCGGCGGCGCGCCTCGGCTACTCGCACCACGAGCTGCCATCGCCCGCTGGACACGACTCGCGCTACCTGCACTATCGCTGTCCCACCGGGATGATCTTCATTCCCTGCAAGGGCGGCATCAGCCACAGCGAGGCGGAAAGCATCACGCAGTCCGATGCCGAAGCCGGGACCCGCGTGCTGGCGGAAGTCGCGTTCGAGCTCGCCGAGCAGGCGTGAGCCGCGGCCAGGCATTCGCCGCGGAGAAGGATCCGGGATGCTGGACCTGCTGATCAGAAACGGAAGCATCGTCGACGGGCAGGGCGCGATGCCCGGCAGCATCGGCGTGGCGGGTTCTCGCATCGCTGCACGGTACGCAATGGGCGCGGAACCGCCGGCGGCGCGCAAGACCCTCGACGCCGACGGACTGATGGTGCTGCCGGGTGTGGTCGACCCGCACGTGCATTTCTACGGCGAGGGCATCGGCGAGTATTCCCGGCTCGCGGTGAGGGGTGGCGTCACCACCTTCATGGGCATGATCCGTGGCGCGCCGGAGATTCCGCTCGCCAAGGTCGTGGAAGAGCATCGGCAGGCCGGCCTCGCCGCCGCGGTCACCGACTTCTCGTTCCACGTCGTCCTCTACGACCGTGAAGACACCATCGCGCAGATCGCCGCTCTGGCAACGCAAGGTTATCGCTCCTTCAAGATGTTCATGGCTTACAAGCGCCGCGGGATGATGGTGCGCGACGAGTTCCTCATTGCCGCCATGGCGGAGATCCGAAAGGTCGGCGGCATCGCCCTGATTCACGCCGAGCACGGCGAACTCGTCGATTATCTCGAGCAGGCGACGGTCGCCGCGGGTCGCGTGGCGGTCGAGTACTACGAGCCGACGCGCCCCGCCGAGGCGGAGGCCGCGGCGATCGAAGTCGTCGCGCTGGCCGCGCACGCGACCGGGTGCCCGGCGTACGTCGTGCACCTGTCTTCCGATCAGGGCCTTGCCGCCGTCGAGCGGGCGCGTCGCCGCGGCGTCCCGATCTGGGCGGAGACCTGCCCACAATACCTGCTCATGGACGATGACACGCTGCGCCGCCTCGGCGCGCCCGCGAAGGTCGCACCGCCGCTGCGCAGCGCTGCGGATCGCCGCTCGCTCGGCACCGCTCTGATGACCGGGGCGGTGAATACGATCGGCAGCGACCATGCCAGCTTCGGTCCGGGCGCGAAGGCGGGCGGCGGCGACAATATCTTCGCTGCGCCGTTTGGCATGTCGGGCGCGCCGACGCTGTGGCCGGCGATGTTCACGTGGGCATTGGACTCGGGGTTTCCCTTGCCGGTGCTCGTGCGGGCCATGTCCGAGTCGCCCGCGCGGCTGTTCGGCCTTTCGCACCGCAAGGGCACGCTCACACCCGGAGCCGATGCCGACATCATCCTTGTCGATCCGAAGGTGCGGCAGACCGTGGACATTGCGGCGATCTCGCCGAACGTGTGTCCGAATCCGCAAGCGGGCGACGCCTTGGCCGGCTGGCCCCGGATCACGATCTCGCGCGGCGAAGTGGTATGGCGAGACGGCGAAGTCGTCGGCGCGCCCGGCCGGGCCGAGCTCATTGCACAAGTGCGGAACTGAAGTGGCGACGATTTCCGAGGCCCTCGCCGATCTCGCAACCCAGCCTGTGGGGGCCGCCGACGTGGCGCGGGCGCGACGCATGGAAACCTACGCCCTCGACACGCTCGCGGTCACACTTGGCGGGACGATCGCGCCATCGAGCGCCGCCGTTGCCCGGACGATTCTCTCGGCGTGCGGCAAGCCCGAGGCGACCGTGCTCGGCGCGGGCCGCGTGACGTCGGCGTGGGACGCGGCGCTCGCGAACGGCGCCTTCGCCCATGCGCTGGAACTCGACGACGACCACCGCATCGCCGTGTTGCACCCGGGTGCAGTCGTGGTGCCTGCGGCCCTCGCCGCCGGCGAGGCGGCAAACGCGACGGGGCTCACGTTCCTGCGGGCGCTGCTGATCGGCTATGAAGTCGCCTGCCGCCTCGGCGAAGTCTTCCGCGGGAGTCAGTTCTATCACGGGGTACATCCCACCGCCCTGTGCGGCGTGTTCGGCGCGGCGGCGGCGGCGGGTGTTGCGATCGGTCTCGACCGCGACGCGCTGGTGCGCGCAATGGGAATCGCCGGGACGCAGGCCTCGGGCCTGACCGAATGGCGTGCTGACGGATCCTGGATCAAGCGCCTGCATCCCGGAAGGGCTGCGCAGAGCGGCGTACTCTCCGCTCGCCTTGCGCGCGAGGGCTTCACCGGCCCGGCGACCATCTTTGAGGGCGACAACGGGTTCTTCAACGCGTTCTCTTACGGCGAGAAGATCGACCCGCTGTGCATGACGCGCAACCTCGGCGTTGAGTATCGCGCGCTCGGCACGGCGATCAAGCCCTATCCCTGCTGCCGCTTCGAACACGGCGCGATCGACCTTGCTATCGAGGCGAAGGAGAGCGGGATTGCGGCAGCAGACGTGAGCGAGGTTGCGATCCGCATCTACCGCACCGACGTGCTTTCATACCACCGGGAGCCGAAGAACCCGGTGGATGCGCAGTTCAATGTTCCCTATGGCGTTGCGGTGGCATTGCTGCGAGGGAAGGTCGGCCTCGCCGACTTCACAGATTCGGCGATCCGCGACGAGGAGGTGCTCGCGGTCTCGCGACGCATCGACGTCGTCGAGGACGACGTGTACACGGCTCGTTACCCGGGCGAATACTGGGTCGAGTTGAAGCTCGGGCTCCGCGACGGCAGCGAGCGCAAGTTCGTGAGCGAATGCCCGAGTGGCGATCCGGAAGCTCCGCAATACCGCGCCGATCCCGGCCGCCTGCAGGCCGAAGTCGAGCGCAAGTCGTCCTCGCTGCTTGCCGAATGCGGGTTCGGTGACCGTGCGGAAGCGCTACGCCGATGCGTCGCCGGCCTCGCGGACGCGCCGAACCTGGACGGCCTTTGCGCGGTCCTTGGCGCACCCGCTGCCCCGGCGGCCGGGGCCCAGGCCGGACCCATCAAACCAGGCAGGAGGCAACCGGGATGAAAGTCGGCCTTTACGTCGCCACGCAGTTCACCCCGGAGACGGACGTGGCTGCCGCGCGCACCGAGATGCTCGAGCAGGTGCGCGTCGCCCGCAAGAGCGGCTTCACGTCGCTGTGGGTGCCGCACCACTACGCCACACACCCGATGCAGATGCTCGCACCGATCCCGATGCTAGCGTGGCTCCTGCGCGAGGCCGAAGGGATGACCATCGGCCCGAACATCCTCGTCATGCCGCTGCTCAACCCGATCCACGTCGCCGAGGATGCCGTCACCCTCGACCTGCTGTCCGGCGGACGCTACGTGCTCGGCATCGGCATCGGTTACCGCGAGGCGGAGTTCGTCTCCTTCAACGTCCCTCTCAGCGAGCGCGTGCAACGGATCACCGAAAGCGTCGAGATCATGCGCCGGCTGTGGACCGAGGACCTGGTCACCTATAAGGGCAAGATCTTCAACGTCCACAAGCTCGGCGTCGGCCTGAAGCCGCTACGCAAGGGCGGGCCGCCGATCTGGATCGCCGGAGTCGTCGACGCGGCGGTCAAGCGCGCGGCGCAGATCGGCGACGCGTGGCTGATCACCAACTTTGCCCACCTGAGCGCGCTGATGCCGCAGATGAAGCTCTACCGCGAGACGCTGAAGGAGTCGAACAAGCCCTGGCCCGACGAAGTCCCGATCACCCGCGAGTGCTACATCGGCCCGACCAACGCCCGGGCACTCGAGGAATGCAAGACGGCGCTGCAGTACAAGTACGCTGCCTACTCCTCATGGGGGCTCGACTCGCAGTCGAAAGGGGCGGAGTCGTTTCAGCAGCCGTTCGAGGAGTTCGCCAAGGACCGCTTCATCATCGGCGACAAGGCGTTCGTGAAGGACGAGATCCAGCGCTACAACGAGCTGCTCGGGGTCAATCATTTCCTGATGCGCGTACAGTGGCCCGGTCTCGGGCACGACAAGGTCTTGCGAACCATTTCCACCCTGGGCGAAATTGTCGCCTGAAGGGTATGGCACGATTCGCGGGTTCGTTCTCGTCGTTTGCCCAACAATCAAACTGAGGAGGGAAAGACCATGCTGAAGAACGCCCGGCGTCACCTGACCAGGTCCACCATCGCCTGCGTAGCGGCCATGCTGCTGCCTGCCTCGTTCGGCGGGACCGCGACAGCGGCCGAGCTCACGTCCGCCTCTTTGCGCCTCAAGTGGCTGCCACAGGCGCAATTCATGGGCTATTACGTTGCCAAGGCGAAAGGGTACTACCAGGAAGAAGGCATCGCGCTCACGATCGAGCCCGGTGGGCCGAACATCATCGCCGAGAACATGGTGGCTTCGGGCATCAACTCCTTCGGCCACGGGGGCGGCATGGCCTCGCTGCTGCAGGCGCGGGAGAAGGGCCTGGCCATCGTCGCCATCGGCATGCTGTTCCAGGAAACGCCCTACCGGCTGGTCGTGCTCGAGCGGTCCGGCATCAAGAAATTCACCGACATCAAGGGCAAGACCGTGTCGACCTGGTTCACCGGCCCTCAGTTCATGGTGCAGGCCATGATCAAGGCGAGCGGCCTCGACCCGCGCGACGTCAAGCTCGAGGCGCAGGCGAACAGCATGGTCCCGTTCATCGAAGGCAAGGTCGACATGGCAACGGTGACCGTCTACAACGAGGCGCTCGTCCTCAAGCGGCGCAACGTCACACCGTCGGTGGTGTTCAACCCCGCCGAGATGGGTGTCAACCTCGCCAACGAGTCGATCATCGTCAACGAGAACACCATCAAGGAGAGCCCCAAGCTGGTGCAGGGTTTCCTGCGGGCGAGCCTGAAAGGATGGCTCTACGCCGTGACGCATCAGGACGAGGCGATCGACATCCTCGTGAAGGAGGTCCCGACCGCCAACCGGGTCGAGCAGAAGGAAACACTGGCGACCCTGCCGGCACTACTGACCTACGGCGAAGCGGGCACTAAGGGGATCGGCTACCTCGACCTGAACAACCTCGCGTTCGCCCAGAAATTCCTGCTCGACAACGGCGTGCTGAAGTCGGCCGTCGACCTGAAAAGCGCCGTCAACACCACATTCTGGGACAAGGTCCCCGCGAAAGACAAGGTCGTACCGCGTTCGCGCTGAAGGACGTTGGCCGCGCCGCCGGCGGTACACCGGCGGCGTAGGCGCGCGCTCGTCCGGGCTCGAGGACGAAAGCCGTGACTCCGAAGATCCGCCTGCAAGGCATCTCGAAGCGATTCGTCGTCGGATCGCGCGCGGTTCCCGCCCTGGAAAACGTGAGCCTCAGTCTGAACAGCGGTGACTTCGTCACGCTGGTCGGCCCCAGTGGTTGCGGGAAAAGCACGCTATTCAACATCCTGGTCGGGCTGATGGCCCCGGATCCTGGGGGTGAGCTCTACATCGACGGCAAGCTCGAGCCCGCAGACCACCTGCTCGGCCGCGTCGCCTTCATGCCGCAGCGGGACATGCTTATGCCGTGGCGAACCGTGCTGGACAACGCGATCCTCGCAGCTGAAATCGACGGCGTGCCGCGCGCCACCGCGCGGGGACGCGCGCGCGCTTCGCTGGACCGGTTCGGGTTGCGGGGATTCGAAGGCTACCACCCGGGCCAGCTGTCGGGCGGAATGCGCCAGCGCGTGGCGCTGATGCGCACCTTCATGTTCGATCGCGACATCATGCTGCTCGACGAGCCGTTCGGCGCGCTCGACGCGCTGACTCGCGCGATGATGCAGCGCTGGCTGCTCGAAGTCTGGGAGGGCGCCAAGCGCACCGTGCTCTTCATCACCCACGACATCGACGAGGCGATCTTCCTCGGCGACCGCGTGCTGGTGATGTCGGCGCGGCCCGGCCACATCAAGGCGGAACTGACGGTGCCGCTGCCGCGGCCCCGGTTGCCGGACGTCATCACGAGCCCGCCCTTCGTCGAGCTGAAGCGCACGCTGCTGGCGGCCGTCGAGGACGAGAGCCGCAAGGCGTTCGCCGCCATGAACCAGCAGGTCCTGCCCGATCCCGCAGACGCCTGATGGCAGCCACGCTCGCGGCGACAGGTGCGGTTCCAGGGGCGGCGCCAAGCGCGGCCCGGAACGCTGCGACGCTGCTGGTCGCGCTGGTCGCGATGATGCTCACCTGGGAGCTGGCCGTTCGCCTTCTGGGCGTATCGCCGGACAAGCTCCCGGCCCCGTCCGCGGTGCTCGCCACCATCTGGACCGGGCGCATCGCGCTCGCCGGGGCCGTCGGGACGACCCTGTACGAGGCGGTACTGGGCCTCCTCGCCGGGATCACGTTCGGTACCCTGAGCGGAATCGCGTTCTCCCGGTTCCGCCTGCTCGAGCGCATGGTGCTGCCGTACTTCGTCGCCTCGCAGGCCGTGCCGATCATCGCGTTCGGCGCCATCATCATCATGTGGTTCGGCAACGGCGTGGCGTCGAAGGCGATGATCGCCTTCTACCTGAGCTTCTTCCCTGTCGCCGTCAACACGCTGGGCGGCCTACGGCGCGTGAGCGAGGAGGAGATCGGGCTCCTGCGCACGTTCGGGGCCGGCACACTGACGATCCTCTGGAAGCTGCAGCTGCCAACGGCGCTGCCGTCGATTTTCACCGCGATTCGCCTCGGCGCGGGGCTCGCCCTCGTCGGCGCGATCGTCGGCGAATGGTTCGGCTCCAGCCGGGGCCTCGGCGTCGTGCTGCTGACCGCGATGTTCGACAACCAGGTCGAGCAGCTCTGGGCCGGCATCCTCCTTACCGGCCTGACCGGCACCGCGCTATTCGCCCTGGTCGTCTTCCTGCAGAAGAAGATCGCCTGGTGGCATGCGGAGGTATGAGCACATGGCGAGCGGACCGGTAGCCGGGACGGCGATCGACCGGCGGCCGGGAGGGGACTGGCGCCGGCGCTATTCGCTCGTGTGGCCGCCCGTGCTGGCTGCGGTGCTGATCCTTGCCGCCTGGGAGCTCGCCGTCTGGTGGTTCAAGCTGCCCAACTTCGTCCTGCCGACGCCGCGGGAGATCCTCGTCGTCGCGATGCAGGAACCGCGGCTGCTGCTGCAGGACACCTGGGCGACGGTGATGGAATCGCTCGTCGGCTACGTTGCCGGATCGCTGCTCGGGCTCGGTCTCGCCCTGCTGTTCGTCACCTTCGCGCGCCTCGAGCGCTTTGCGCTGCCGGCCTACGTGACGATCAACTCGGTGCCGATGGTCGCGTACGGCCCGCTTGCGATCATCTGGTTGGGCATCGGATCATCCTCCAAGATCGTGCTGATCGTGATCGCAGTCAGCTATTCGGTCCTCGTCAACGCGCTTGCCGGGCTCAGGAGCTGCGACCCCAGCGCCATCGCGCTGCTGCGCAGCTTCGGCGCGAGCGAGCGGACCATCCTGCTCAAGCTCCGGCTGCCCGGCGCGATGCCGGCGATCTTCTCGGGGCTTCGCGTCGCCGTGGTCCACGCAATGATCCTCGCGGTGGTGCTCGAGATGCTCGGGGCGAGAGCGGGCCTGGGATGGAGCGTCTACAAGTCGACGCAGATGATGAGCTTCGTCGAAGCCTGGGTCGCGGTGGGCGCTTCGGTGATCGTGAGCCTCATCATCTATTCGATCGTCAACTGGATCGGCCGCAAGGCGGTCTGGTGGTAGTGACCTACCCAGGGATCTTCGGACCGCGACCCACTGGTTGCGTTGCAAACGCGGATTGACGCACCAGCGTCCTCGAGCTGGGGCTGAAAGTGCCGGAGGAGCTCTCGCTCACAGGGTTTGAAGACCTCGAGCTCGCGTCAAACGTGACGCCGCCGTTGACGACCATCCGCTTTCCGGCGGTCGAGCTCGGCGTACTCGCCGGAGAAGAGATCCTTAGGTGCATCGTCCACGAACCCGGCCAAGGACTGATTGAGCTACCCATTGCCCTGATGACGCGCGGCACGACGTCGTTCGCGCCGAAGCCGGATTTCGGTGCTCGTGATGGCTCTTCGGTGGAGAGCGCTGTAGTCGGCACCGGCGCCGGGTAGGGGCGCCCCAGGATCTTGACTATTGCCCAGACGGCCACCCATCAGAGGCTTCGTCGAGGGGGCGATCTTGCGAGTCCGTGGCCTGTAGTGGTGCAGAGTCGTGTTGTTGGAGTCTGGAACTGGACCGCTTAATCGTAAGCGTTCGGTCTCCTTCGGTCTCCTCCGGTCTTTACCGTCTTGACGGCGTGATGGGTGCGTTGATCTCGTCGGTATAGATCTCATCGTCCAGCGCGAGCTGAACGGCGCGGTCGAGGCGCTCAAGCAGCTGCTGCAGCGTCTCGTCGGGTCGACGCACCAGCGCGGCAAGCATGTTGTGATCGTCATTGGCGATGGCGGCGCAGGCGATCGGCCTTATCGCGCCGATCGCGATCTGCCCGTCACCGTGGATGACGAACTCCTCCAGATTCGGCAGGAACTGGCCGGCAGTCGTCGCCGGCGTGGTTCTTAGGCTGCGCGACGCAGAGGGGGTTGGTTTTCGACGGCGAGACGCCACGGCAGCAGCTCCTCGATCCGGTTGATCGGATGCTCGGCGATGCGCGTGAGCACCTCGCGCAGATAGGCCTCGGGATCCAGGCCGTTGAGTTTCGCCGTGCCGATCAGGCTGTAGATCGCCGCGGCACGCTCGCCGCCGGCGTCCGACCCGGCGAAGAGGTAGTTCTTGCGACCAAGTGCGACGGCGCGCAGCGAGCGCTCGGCGGCGGTGTTGTCGATCTCGATGTGGCCGTCGTCGCGGTAGCGGATGAGCGCCGTCCAGCGCGTGAGCGCGTAGCGGATCGCGATCGCGACGCGAGCGCCGACTTCGCCGACACCTGCGCCAGGGTCGCCTCGAACCAGGCCTGTGACGGGCCGGTTTTGGCCATAGGCCGTGGCCCTTACCGTATGGAGTTGACGTAAGTGCTTGATGCGGTGGTAGGGCGTGCAGGATTCGAACCTGCGACCAACGGATTAAAAGTACGAGGACGCCCGTTGCGTCTTTTGCAGCACCATGCAGCACTTTGCGCAGCTGACTCCCGCAAAATTCACGCACGGAGAATTGGCACGGCTCGGATGAAGTCGTTCAGTCGTTCGGCCGTGTCAGAGAGCGAGAGGATCGCCAGGTAAAACCGTGAAACAGATTTCGAGTTCGGGCGGAAACTCAATTAGCGTAGGAAGTTAGAGCACCACGCTTCTCCAAGACACCGTCGCTTCTCGCGCCGCGATGCCCGGTACGTTGCCGAATTGGAGAAGGGTTTCACCGGTCAACACTTCGCCGGCAGCGAACGCTCGACTGCTCGCCGCCCGGGAATCAGTACAGCACTGCCCCTGCGACCGGATCCGGACATCATCGGTCGCGAGGCTCGTCACGCCATCGGCAGCCCGACGTAGTTCTCGGCCAGGCTCGTCGCGGCGGCGGGCGAACTCACCACGTACTCGAGCTGCGACTGCTGCAGCCGTTGCCCGAACGCGTCGTCGTCGTGGAAGCGGTGCAGGAGCGAGGTCATCCACCACGAGAAGTGCTCGGCGCGCCAGACGCGCCGGAGCGCCGTCTCGGAATAGCGGTCGAGGAGCTCTTTACGGCCAGTCTTGAAGAACTCCGTCAGCGCGCGCGCGAGCACGCGTACGTCGGCGGCCGCGAGGTTGAGGCCCTTCGCACCGGTCGGCGGGACGATGTGTGCGGCGTCGCCGGCGAGGAAGAGCCGCCCGTACTGCATCGGCTCGGCGACGAAGCTGCGCATCGCGATGATGCCCTTCTGGAAGATCCGGCCCTCCTTCACCTGCCAGCCGTCCGCCATCGCGAGGCGGGCGCGGAACTCCGCCCAGATTCGGTCGTCCGGCCAGTTGGCGACGGCGTCGTTGGGATCGCACTGGAAATAGAGGCGTTGGATCTGCGGCGAGCGCGTGCTGACCAGCGAGAAGCCCCGCTCGTGGTACGCGTAGATCAGCTCCTCCGAAGAGGGCGGCGCCTCGGCGAGGATGCCGAACCAGCCGAACGGATACACCCGCACGAACTCCCGGCGCACCCGCGACGGGACGGACGGACGGCTCACGCCGTGGAAACCGTCGCAGCCGGCGACGACGTCGCAGGCGAGGTCGTGGCCCGCGCCGTCCTTGCGAAAGTGGATCCTCGGCGCGGCCGTGTCGATGTCGCTCAGGCTGACGCCCTCGACCCTGAAATGGATCTCGCCGCCCGCCCCGATCCGCGCCTTGACGAGATCCTTGATGACCTCGTGCTGGGCGTAGACCGTGATCGCGCGTCCGCCTGTCAGCGCGGCGAGGTCGATGCGGTGGCGACGTCCGCCGAAGGCGAGCTCGATGCCGCGATGGACGAAGCCTTCGCGCTTCATACGCTCGCCGACCCCGGTCTCGGTCAGGAGGTCGACCGTACCCTGCTCGAGCACACCGGCGCGGATCGTCGCCTCGATATCCTCGCGGCTGCGGCTCTCGAGCACGATCGATTCGATGCCCTCGAGGTGCAGGAGGTGCGAGAGCAGCAGCCCCGCGGGCCCCGCGCCGATGATCCCCACCTGGGTGCGCATCACGCCTCCCCGCCGAGGCCGAGGAGCCGGATCGCGTTCTCTTTCAGGATCAGCGGCCGGACCTCGGGCTTGATGGCGAGCTTCTCGAAATCGGCGAGCCAGCGATCGGGCTGGATGACCGGATTGTCGCTGCCGAAGAGCATCTTGTTCTTGAGCAGCGTGTTGGCGTACTGCACGAGCTTCGGCTCGAAGTACTTCGGCGACCAACCCGATAGGTCGATATAGACGTTCGGCTTGTGCGTGGCCACCGACAGCTGCTCGTCCTGCCACGGCACGCCCGGGTGCGCCGAAATGATCGGCATGTCGGGAAAGTCAGCGGCGACGTCGTCGAGGTGGATCGGGTTCGAGTACTTGAGGCGCAGACCCCCGCCGCCCGCCATGCCCGCCCCGATCCCCGTCTGGCCGCTATGGAAGAGCGCCGGCAGACGCGCTTCCGCGATCGCCTCGTACAACGGGTAGCAGGCGGGATCGTTGGGATAGAACGCCTGCACCGTCGGGTGGAACTTGAACCCCTTGACCCCGAAGTGCTCGATCAGGCGTCGCGCCTCGCGCACGCCCATCTTGCCCCGCGCGGGGTCGATGCTCGCGAACGGAATGCAGATGTCGGCGTGCTCGGCAGCCGACTCCGCGACCTCCTCGTTCGAGATGCGCCGCAGGCCCATGCCGCGCTCGTGGTCGACGGTGAACACGACGAACCCGATCCGCCGCTCGCGATAATACGCCGCCATCTGCGCGATCGTCGGGTGCTTTACTTCGTAGCGGAAGTAGCGCCCGCGCGCCGCGAGGGCTTCGGCCTCGGCCTCGTCCGTCGGCATCCGGGTCGAGACTTCGGCGTGGGTGTGGATGTCGATGGCGACGAGGTCTTTGACGTTCACGGCACCCTCCGCGTTCGGTCGCTGGCCAGACTCAGTCCGCCTTGGCGCCGGAGTCCTTGACCACCCTGCCGAGCTTCGCCGCGTCCTCCTTCATCAGGGCGGAGAACTGATCGGGCGTCGTGGTCATCACGTCCAACCCTTGCGCAGTGATCTTGCTCGACACGTCCGGACTCCGCACGGCCTTCACCAGCTCGTCGTGCAGCTTCGCCACGACCGGCGCTGGAGTCCCCGCCGGAACGAACATGCCGAACCACTGGTCCATCTCGATGCCCGGAAAGCCCGCCTCGGCCATGGTCGGAACGTTCGGCAGCGACGCTGCACGCGTCGGCGAGGCGACCGCCAGCGCTCGCAGCTTGCCGTCCTTGATGTGCGGCAGGCTGGTGACGATGGCGTCGAAGAAGAGATCGACCCGGTTGGCTAGCATGTCCTGGAGCGCCGGCGCCGAGCCCTTGTAGGCGACGTGCGCGAGGTTTGTCCCGGTGCGCGCTTTCAGCATCTCTCCGAGCAAGTGGCCGCCCGCGCCCACGCCCTGGGAGGCGAAGGTCAGCCCCTTCGGGCTCTTCTTCGCGAGCGCGACGAGATCGGCGACCGATTTCGCCGGGCTTTCCGCCGGGACCACCAGCACGTGCTTGGTCGAGATCAGCACCGTGACCGGCTGGAAGTCCTTCACCGGGTCGTAGGGCAGCTTCGAGTACAGGGACGGGTTCACCGCGTGCGAGCCGGTGAAGCCCATGAGCACCGTGTAGCCGTCGGGCGGGGCCCGCTTGACGAACTCGGACGCGATGATGCCGCTCGCGCCCGGCTTGTTCTCGACGATGACCGACTGCTTCACGCTCTCGGCCATCTTCTGGCCCACCATGCGCGCGACCGGGTCGGTCACGCCGCCCGGCGGGAACGGCACGATGAACGTGACGAGCTTCGACGGATAGGCCTGCGCGAATCCCTGGAGCGGCGCGGCGAGGCAGGCCGCAACGGCGAGGGCCCGGACGACTGAACGGTGTTTGAACATCGGTTTCCTCCTGGTGTTACTTGCGTTTGGCAACGATCACGCGCGGCGAAGGCGGCTCGGCGTACAGCTCCTCGACGAGCGCGGCACGGCTCGTCAGCACCGCCCGCTGATTGACCGATCCCTTGTCGCTGACCTCGCTCGCATCGATCGAGGGCGGCGTCTCGAGCACCATCGCCCGCGCGATGCGCGTCGAGCTGCCCGTCGATTCGCGCGCCAAGCCGTCGAGCAAGTCCTGGAATCGCGCGCGCACCGCCTCGTGTCGCACGACTTCGGCCATCGAAGCCTGCGGCGGCAGGTCGGGGCACAGGCTGCGGCAGGCCTCGAGATTCGGAAAGATCAGCGCCGCGAGCCAATCGCGGTTCAGGCCGGCGAGCACGACGTCTTGCACCTGGGGCGCGCCGGCGGCGATGAGCTTGGCGCGCAGCGGCCCGACGCTCACCCAGGTGCCGCTCGACAGCTTGAAGTCCTCGGCCACGCGTCCGTCGAACAGCAGTCCCTGCTCGGGATCGTCGGGATCGACGAACCGCACCGCGTCGCCCATGCGGTAGAACCCCTCGTCGTCGTAGGCGCCGCGGGTCAGCTCGGGCTGGCGCCAGTATCCGGGCGTGACGCTCGGCCCGCGAACGCGGAGCTCGGCCTTGTCGCCTTCGGGCGCGAGCTTGACCTCGACGCCGGGCACCGGCAGGCCAATCATCCCGGAGCGCACGCCGTCGCGGGTCGTGAACGTGGCCGAAGGCCCCGTCTCGGTCGCCCCGAGCCCGGTGACCCACAGGATGCGCTCGCCGCAGGTCTGGACGGCGAGCTCGTCCATCGCGTCCCAGACCGGCTGCGCGAGTCCCGCCCCGGCGTAGAAGAGCATGCCGAGCCGGCTGAAGAACTTCTCGCGGAGCGCCGGCTCGCGCCGCAGGAACGGCACCAGCTCCTCGAAACCGCGCGGCACATTGAAGTACACCGTCGGCGCGATCTCGCGCAGGTTGCGGACGGTCTTCTCGAACTGGCCCGCGACCGGCTTCCCGTCGTCGATGTACAGCGAGCCGCCGTTCCAGATCGTGAGCCCGAAATTGTGGTTGCTGCCGAACGTGTGATTCCACGGCAGCCAGTCGACGAGCACCGGCGGCATCTGGTGGAGGTACGGCAGCGCCTGCGCGATCATCTGCTGGTTCGCGCACAGCATCCGCTGCGTCTGGACAACCGCCTTCGGGTTCCCGGTCGAGCCGGATGTGAGCAGGAACTTCGCGATCGTGTCCGCGCCCACGGCACCGAACGCACGATCGACGGCGCCGGTTGGCGGCGAGTCCTCGAGGTCGGCGAAGCGCGTCGACGTGCGCCCGGGCACCGGCGCCCTCGCTGTCACGACTTCCACGTCCGCAGGCACCACCGCCTTGATCGCGTTCGCGAACTTCTCGCCGTCCGCGGCGAAGACGAGGCCGGGCGTCAGCAGCTCGAACACGTGACGGAGCTTCGCGTGATCGCTCGAGACGAGCGAGTACGCCGACGAGACCGGGAAGTAAGGCACGCCGACGTGCATCGCCGCGAGCGCGAGGAGCGCGTGCTCGACGTCGTTGTCCGACAGGATCGCCACCGGCCGATCGGGCGACAGGCCGCGCTCGAGGAGGCCTTCGCCGATCGCGCGGAACCGCTCGTAGGCGTCGGCGTACGTCAGCGTCCGCCACGCCCGGCTCGCGTCGCGCTCGCCGATGAAGACGCGGTCGGGAACTCGGTCCGCCCAGTCCACGAAGCGCTCGGTCAGCTTGTCGGGATACGGCCCGAGCGCTTCCGGCGAACGGAGCACGACGTTGCCGTCCGCGCGACGTGTCACGGCGACGCTGCCCGCGGGCATCGCGATCCTGCGGACCGGCGCGGCGCTCATCAGGACTTCCTCACCTTCCCGGCGCCCCGCTCGACGAAGTCCTTCATGCGGGCCTTCGCCTCGGGCTCGCTCTGCGCGATCGCGGCCATCAGCGACTCCATGAAGAGGCCCGCGTCCTGCCCGAGCTCCGCGATCCGCGGCAGCGCGTGCATGAGCGCGAAGTTCGTCGCCGGCGCGTTCGCGGCGATCTTGCGCGCGAGCTCCATCGCCCTGGCGAAGCCCTTGCCCGGCTGCTCGAGATAGGTGGAAAGGCCGACCGCCTGCCCCTCCTCGGCCGAATACACGCGGCCGGTGAACATCATGTCCGCCATCCGGTGCGCGCCGATGATCCGCGGGACCCGGACCGACGCGCCGCCGCCGACGAAGATGCCACGCTGGCCCTCGGGCAGCGCGTAGAAGGCGGACGTCTCGGCGACCCGGATATGGGCTGCGCAGGCGAGCTCCAGGCCGCCGCCGACGACGGCGCCGTGGAGGACGGCGACGACCGGCGCCGCGCCGAACTGGAGATCCTCGAAGGCGCGGTGCCACATCCGGGAGTGGAGCACGCCCTCCGCCGCCGAGTGGGACGCGAGCGAGGAAAGATCGAGCCCGGCGCAGAAGTGCTCGCCCTCCCCGCACAGCACGACGGCGCGCACGCCCACCGGCGGGGCGGCGAAGAACGCGCCGAGGCCGCGGACGGTCGCGTCGTCGATCGCGTTGCGCTTTGCGGCGCGGTTCAGACGGACGATGGCGATGTCACCCTCGCGCTCGATGCTGAGCGAGTCCGGCAGACCGTTCTGGTTCCGCGATCCCTGTGCCGACATGACCGTGTCCTCGCCGTGATGTACCGGTGGCCGCCTAGAACTCGTCTTCCGCGAGCGCCAGCGCACCCCGTGCGCCGTGGATCACGGTATGCGCGAGCCCCGGGGCCTGCGCGAGCACGTGATCGGCGTAGAACCGCGCGGTCACGATCTTTGCGTGCAGAAAGCCCGCGTCCCCGCGGCCTTCCGCAAGCTGACGCCGGGCGGCGATCGCCCCCCGCGCCAGCTGCCAGCCCCCGGCGACGGTGCCGAACAGCTTGAGGAACGGCACCGCCCCGACCGACACGCTCTTCGTCGCCCCGCCGTAGTGCGCGACGACGTGATCCACCGCCGCCTCGACCGCGTCGACGCCCCTCTGGAGCGCACCGCGGATGGCGGCCGAGTCGGCATCCGCTTGTGCGGCGAGCTCCCGGTCGAGCCCGCGCATCGTTCCGAGCAGCGCCTTGATGGTGGCGCCGCCCTCCCGCGCGATCTTGCGGCCGATGAGATCGTTCGCCTGGATTCCCGTCGTGCCCTCGTAGATCGTCGTGATTCGCACGTCGCGCAGGAGCTGGGCGGCGCCCGTCTCCTCGACGTACCCCATGCCGCCGTGCACCTGGACGCCGAGGGAGGCCACCTCGACGCCGGTCTCGGTGCTCCAGCCCTTGATGACCGGCATCAGAAGATCGACCAGCGCCTGGCTCCGCGCGCGCTCGGCCGCGTCGGGATGGCGCTCGGCGGCGTCGTGCATCGCGGCGACGACGCACGCGAGCGAGCGCATCGCCTCGGCCTGCGACTTCATGAGCATCAGCATCCGGCGGACGTCGGCGTGGTGGATGATCGTGACGCTTTTCTCGCCGCCGTCGACGTCGCGGCCCTGCACGCGCTCGCGCGCGTAGGCGAGCGCCTTCTGGTACGCGCGCTCGGCGACCGCGAGGCCCTGGAGGCCGGTCGCGAAACGCGCGGAGTTCATCATCAGGAACATGTATTCGAGGCCGCGGTTCTCCTCGCCCACCAGGTAGCCGGTGGCGCCGCCGCGGTCGCCGAGAGCCATGACGCAGGTCGGGCTCCCGTGGATCCCGAGCTTGTGCTCGATGGAGACGCAATGCACGTCGTTGCGCGCGCCGAGGCGGCCGCCGTCTTCCACCAGCAGCTTGGGCACGATGAACAGCGACAGACCCCTGGTGCCCGGCGGAGCATTCGCCGTCCGCGCGAGCACGAGGTGGATGATGTTCTCGGCCAGGTCGTGCTCGCCGTAGGTGATGAAGATCTTCTGGCCGAAGAGCCGATAGCTGCCGTCGGCTTGCGGCTCGGCACGGGTGCGCACCGCCGCGAGGTCGGACCCGGCCTGCGGCTCGGTCAGGTTCATGGTGCCGGACCACTCCCCGCTCACCATCTTCGGCAGGTACTTGGCCTTCTGCGCTTCGGACCCGGCCACGGTCAGCGCGTGGATCGCCCCCTCGTTGAGCGGCAGGACGAGCGAGAAGGCGAGGTTCGCCGAGGCCCACATCTCCCGGACTGCGGCGCCCACGGCCCGCGGAAGTCCCTGTCCGCCGAACTCCGGCTCGCACTCGAGCGCGTTCCAGCCCGCCTCGAGGAGCTGCCGGTAGGCCGCCCTGAAGCCGCCCGGGGTCGTCACGCCGTCCTCGCGCCACCGCGCGCCCTCCCGATCGCCGGTCTGGTTGAGCGGCGCGAGCACCTCGCGCGCGAACTTCGCCGCCTCGTCGAGCACGGCGTCGACGAGATCCGGCGTCGCCTCCGCATAGCCCGGCAGCTCGGCGAGCGTTTCGAGCCCGACGAGCTCGCGCAGCACGAACCGCATGTCCTTGAGCGGGGCCTGGTAGTCGCTCATGGCCGAACGTCGCTTCTCATGCGCCGGCTCCCGTTCACTCCTCGGCGGTGAAGCCCGAGGCCTTGACGATCGGTCCCCACTTCTCATAGTCGGCCTTCAGGATCCGCGCGAACTCCGCCGGCGATTCGCCGCCCGGCTCGAACGCGAGCCTGGCGAGCCCTTCCTGCACCTGCTTCGTCTTCAGCGCATCGCGGATGGCCGCGTTGAGCTTCGCGATCGTCTCGGTCGGGGTCTTCGCCGGCACGAGCACGCCGAACCATTCGACGGCCTCGAGCTCGGTGAAGCCGGACTCCTTCAGCGTCGGGACGTTCGGCAGGAACGCCGAGCGCTTCGGCCCGCTCGTGGCGAGCGCCCGGAGCTTCCCCGACTGGACGTGGGGCAGCGCGTTGGACAGGACGCTGATGTTCGCCGCGATCTGGCCGCCGAGCAGGTCCTGCATCGCCGGCGCAGCGCCCTTGTACGCGACGTGCGTGAGCGGGACGCCTGCGGCCCGCGCCAGCATCACGCCGGTGAAATGCGGCATCGATCCGGCGCCGGACGAGCCGTACGAGGCTTCCTTCGGGTTGGCCTTGCACCATTGCAGGAAGTCGGCGAGCGTCTTCACGGTCGCCGGGACGGCGGGACCCACACTCAGCAGAAAAGCGGACGAGCACGCGGTCGTGACGGCCGCGAAGTCCCGGATCGGGTCGTAGGCGAGCTTGCGGTAGACGTGCGGGTAGATCACCAGCATCGATGCCGGCGTGAGGACCATCGTGGCGCCGTCGGCCTCGGCGTTCTTCACGTTCTCGAGGGCGATGCGCCCGCCTGCACCCGGCCTGTTGTCGACGATGATCGTCGCGGCGTAGCCCTTCGTCTGGTCGACGACCAGCCTGGCGACGACGTCGGCGGAACCGCCGGGCGGGAAACCCACCACCATGCGGGTGGCTTTCCCGACCAGTTGCGCGAGCGCACGCGGCGCGAAGCCGGCGGCGGCGCAGGCCGCTCCCGCCGCGGAGACGGAAAGGAATTGCCGACGGCTGGTCATGTGCGGTTCTCCTTTAGCGTGTGATCGGTCATCCGCTGCCGTCTAGACCTGCAGCTCGGCCAGGATGGCCGCCCGGTGCTCGTCGAGGGTGGGCGCCGGCCGGAACGTGCCCGCCGCGCCGAGGATCTTGACCGGATTGCCGGCGACTTTGATCCGGGCGTTCCCCTGCTGGAGCTCGACGAGCATCCCGCGCTCGGCAAGCTGCGGGTTCGCCATCACCCCGGCTACGTCACTGAGCGGGGCGCAGGGAACCCCGGCGCGTTGCAGCAGCTCCAGCCAGTAGGCGGCGGGCTGCGTTGCGAGCCGCAGCTCGATCTCCCGCTTGAGCGCTTCTTCGTTGTCGCACCGTGCCGCGTTCGTCGCAAAGCGCGGCTCCGCGGCGAGGCCACCCATGTCCAGGGCCTCGCAAAGCGTGCGGAAGAGCGAATCATTGCCGACAGCGATGACGAGCCATCCGTCCCGCGCATGGAAAACGTCGAACGGCGTGATCGAAGGGTGTCGTGCGCCGATCGGTCCCGGGACGGTTCCGGTCGCCTGATAGCGGGCCAGGGCGTTCTCCAGGATGGCGGCCTGGCAATCGAGCATCGCGATGTCGACGCGGGATCCCCTGCCCGTCCGCGCCCGCTCGAAGAGCGCTGCCTGCACCCCGATCGCGGCGAACATCCCCGCCGCGATGTCCCCGATCGACACGCCGACCCGGGTAGGCGGCGACCCGGGTTGACCGGTGAGGCTCATGATCCCGCCCATGGCCTGCGCGACCATGTCGTAGGCGGGCATGTGGCGGTAGGGGCCGGTCTGCCCGAAGCCGGAGATCGAGGCGAACACGAGCGCCGGATGCTTCGCGTGGACGCTCTCCCAGCCGTACCCGAGCTTCTCCATCGTGCCCGGACGGAAGTTCTCGACGAGCACGTCGGCGCGCTCGAGGAGCCGGTCGAACGTGCGCCGGTCGGCCTCGGCCTTCACGTCGAGGACGATCGACTCCTTGTTGCGGTTCACCGAGACGAAATACGCCGACTGGCCGTCGTCGACGAACGGCCCGGTCTCGCGCGCGTCGTCGCCGCCGCCCGGCCGCTCGATCTTGATCACGCGCGCGCCGAGGTCGGCGAGCAGCATGGTGCAGTAGGGTCCCGCGAGGATCCGCGTCAGGTCCACGACCGTGACGCCGTTGAGCGGACCGCGGATGGCGGAGGGCCGCACGGATCAGTTCCCGGTGAAGCGCGGCGGGCGCTTCTCCTGCCAGGCCCGCAGCCCCTCCCGCAGGTCGGCCGAGCGCACACTCTCCTCGATGCGCGCCGCGAGCCCGCCCGCGTCCAGGGCGCCGCGGGCGATCTCGTTCAGG
Source organism: uncultured beta proteobacterium (assembly GCA_963789885.1). Taxonomy (GTDB): domain Bacteria; phylum Pseudomonadota; class Gammaproteobacteria; order Burkholderiales; family SG8-39; genus DATEDA01. The sequence goes on from CAWBNB010000018.1 coordinate 66,303, forward strand.
GCGCGCTTGACGCCAAAGAGCGCGATCGGCGCGAGCAGCGAGATCTGATCGGCGAGCTCGGCGACGCGCACCTGGAGACGGTCGGCCGCAACGATCTCGGTGAGGAATCCGGTGGCGAGCATCTCGGTGGCGTCGATCGGGGACGCGGTCAGGAAAAGCTTCTTCGCAGTGTTGAGGCCGAGACGCGAGACAAACCGCTGCAGGCCGCGCCCGTAGTAGTGCACGCCGAGGCGCGCGGCCGGCATCATCATCTCGGCTGCCGGCACGCCCACGCGAAAGTCGCACGCGAGCGCGAGATCGGTCGATCCGCCGTACACGCCGCCGTTGATTGCGGCAATGGTGACGACCCTCAGGTCCTCGACGCGGTTGACGAACGCCTCGAAGGCGCTGTCCGCGCCCGCTCGCCCGGTCTTGGTGCCGGCGAGCTCGCCGATCGTGAAGCCAGCGCTGAAATGCTTGCCCGAGGCCTTCAGGACGAGCACCCGGAGCGCGCCGTTGCGCTCGACCTCGTCGAGGTGTCCCTGCAGGACCTCGAGGTCCTCCGGCTCGATGCGATTCGCCTGTGCCGGGCGGCGCAGCTCGATCGCCGCCCGCGCGCCGTCGACGTCGAGGCAGGGTGGGGCGGCGGTATGCGCGGTCATCGCGTGCTCGCCGCGATTCAGCGCGGGGGAAGCCGCAGCGCGCCGTCGAGTCGGATGACCTCGCCGTTCAAGGCGAGATTGGCGACGATGTGCAGCGCGAGCTCAGCATACTCGGCCGGCTGCCCGAGCCGGCGCGGGAACGGAATCGAGGCGGCAAGGCTCGCCTGCGCCTCCGGCGGCAGGTTCTGCAGCAGCGGCGTGAGGAAGAGACCGGGCGCGATCGTGACGACGCGAATGCCGAACTGAGCGAGCTCGCGCGCCGCCGGGAGCGTCATCGAAACGATGCCGCCCTTCGACGCCGAGTACGCGACCTGCCCGATCTGGCCCTCGTAGGCGGCGACCGAAGCGGTGCACACGATCACCCCGCGCTCGCCGTCGGCAAGCGGCTCAAGCTCCGTCATGTCCGATCCTGCGAGGCGCATCAGATTGAAGGTGCCGATCAGGTTGACCGCGATCACCCGCGAGAACTCCTCGAGCGCCATCGGTCCGGTCTTGCCGATCATGCGTTTCGCAACGCCGATGCCGGCCGCGGACACGAGGATCCGTGCCGGCCCATTGGCCGCGCGGGCCCGAGCGACGGCGTCCTCCGCCGAGCGCGCGTCTGCGACGTCGCAACGAACGGCGACGCCACCGATCTCCGCCGCGAGCTTCTGCGCCGCGTCGAGGTTGACGTCGAGGAGGGCCACCTTCGCACCCTGCCGGGCGAGCGCCCGCGCCGCTTCCGCGCCGAGACCCGAGGCGCCGCCGGTGACGAGGGCTGCATGATTCCGGACGTCCATGGCGGGCGCTCAGCTCCCGACGATGGCGCCCATGGTGGGCACCCCGGCGTAACGCACTTTCGGATCCATCGCGAGCCTCCTCCTTTGAACACCCGCTGTTCGACCGCCGCGGCATTCTGGGAGCGTTGCTATGATCTGTCGAGGTGGCCCCGCATATGGCCGATATCAGACGAGCGGATATCAGGAAGCTCGACCTCAATCTCCTGGCGATCTTCGAGGTCCTGCTGCGGCTGCAGAGCGTCACGCGGGCCGCCGAGGAGCTGGGGATGAGCCAGCCGGCGATGAGCCTCGCGCTGAACAAGCTGCGGAGCGCCTTCGCCGATCCGCTGTTCGTGCGCGGCTCGCGCGGGCTCTCGCCGACGCCGCGCGCAGAGGAGCTCGCCGTCCCGGTGCGGCAGGTGCTCGACCAGATCAGGAACGACGTGCTGCGGCAGCGCAGCTTCGTTCCAGCCACGACCGACCGCACGTTCACCTTCAACATGGCCGACGTCGGCGAACTCGTCTTCCTGCCGCGGCTGTACGCGCATCTGCGCGCCGTGGCACCTGGCGCGAACATCCGGATCGTCTCCACCCCGCCCGCGCAGCTGGCCGAGGCGATGCAATCGGGCGAGGTGGATCTCGCCGTCGGATACTTCCCGCATCTGCAGGGCGCGGCCATGTACCAGCAGCGCCTGTTCAGCCACTCGTTCGTCTGCATCGTGCGCAAGGACCACCCGATCCTCGGGAACCAGATCACCAAGAAGCAGTTTCTGGAGGCACACCACGCGGTGGTGGATCAGGAGGGCAAGAGCCACGAGCTCTTCGAAGCAACCCTCGCCGCGCAGGGACTCGCCCGTCGGGTCGTGCTGAGCATCCCGCACTTCCTCGCGATACCGCTCGTCGTCGCCGAGTCCGATCTGATCGTCACCGTGCCGTACGCCATCGCCGCGAGCTTCGCCAAGATGACCAACCTGAAGATGCTTCGCCCGCCCATCGAGGTCGATCAACCCGAGGTCAAGCAGCATTGGCATGCACGGTTCCATCACGATCAGGCGAACCGGTGGATCCGCGGCGTGGTGGCGGAGCTGTTCCTGGACAAGCCGTGGGAGGCCCTCGAGACGCGAAGGACGGCGGCTCCTCGTGCCGTCAAGGGGTCAAACGCCGGCGGCGCCTGATGAGCTGCGCGCGATCGGGTGTGCGTGATGCGCGGCCGAGCGCACACCGTCCGGCGCGGTACGACTCGCAGCCGCCTCGCGGAAGCGCTGCAGCACCGGCGAGGAATTGTCCGCGCGGTAGGCGAGCGCGATGCCGATTCCCGCAGCCGCGCTCAATCCGCGCACCGGGCGGAACACCACGCGCTTGGACGCCAGGCGCGCGCTCACCGACGGCACCAGCGCCACGCCAAGGCCACTCTCGACCAGGCTGATGACCGTCTGCACCTGAGTGGCCTCCTGCGCGACGCGCGGTGGCGCCCCGCCTGCTGGAACGCCAGCATGACCATCGCATGCAGTCCCGGCACCTGGGTCGCGGCGTAGTCGATGAAAGGGCTCGCGCGCGAGTCGCCAGCAGAACCGGCTTCTTCCGCGCGAGCGGGTGTCCCTTCGGCAGCAGCGCAGAACACGTCGCGCTCGACGATCTGGAACTGGAGCGCGCTGGCTGGCGGTTGGGAAGCGCACCAGCGCCGATGTCGAGCTGCTCGGCTTCGACCAGCCCGAGCAGTTCGAGATTGGTCGATTCGCGCAGCTCCAGCTCGATCTGCGGATAGCGCGCACGAAACGCCGGCAGCAGCCGCGGCATCAGCGCATAGGTGGCCGAACCGACGAAGCCGATGCGCACCCGCCCGCTCTCGCCCTTGGCCGCGACTGCGCGTGGCCGCGCGAACGTCGTCGGCCGCGGCCAGGCAACGTTGCGGCACGCCTCGAGCACCGCCCGCCGGCGTCAGCCGGATGCGCGACCGCGGCGCTCGAACAACTGCGCACCCAGTTCCTCCTCGAGCTTGCGGATGGCCACCGACAGCGGCGGCTGCGCCATGTGCAGGCACTCGGCCGCGCGTCGGAAGTTCAGGGTCTCCGCCACGGCCAGAACTGTTTCAGTTGGCGAAGTTCCATCGATACCCTCGTGTATCAACTGCGAGATCAAAGGTATTGGACGCATTAAACCAGATTTCGCGACGATGCTGCCCCAGGCAATCAATGAGGAGGAGACACCCATGCTGCCCCTCGACGGAGTCCGCGTCCTCGACCTGAGCACGGTCGTGCTCGGGCCCTACGCCAGCCAGATGCTGGCCGAATACGGCGCCGACGTCATCAAGATCGAGCCGCCCGAAGGCGACTCCACGCGCCGCACCGGGCCGAGCACCGAAGCCGGCATGGGCGCGATCTTCCTGGGCGTGAACCGCGGCAAGCGCAGCGTGGTGCTCGATCTGAAGCAGCGCCGCAGGCCGCGCGGCGCTGCTGAAGCTGGTGGACAGCGCCGACGTGCTCATGCACAGCATCCGGCCGCAGAAGCTGGCCGCCATCGGCCTGGATCCGGAAGACGCTGCTGGCGCGCAACCCGCGGCTGGTCTACGTCGGCCTGCACGGCTTCGCCGAAGACGGCCCCTACGGCGGGCTGCCGGCCTACGACGACATCATCCAGGGGCTGTCCGGCTGCGCCGGCCTGATGGAACGCCAGGCGTGGCGTGCCGCAATACTTTCCGACCATCGCCGCCGACAAGACCACCGGGCTGGTGGCGGCACACGCGATCCTGGCCGCGCTGCTTCCGGCGCGAACGCACCGGCGAGGGCGTCGTACGTCGAAGTGCCGATGTTCGAGTCGATGGTGGCCTTCAACCTGGTCGAGCACTTCTACGGCCAGCACTTCGAGCCGCCGCTGGCCGATACCGGTTATCCGCGCCTGCTCGAACGCCTTTCGCCGGCCGTTCAAGACTCCGGACGGCTACCTGTGCGCGATGCCCTACACCGACGCGCACTGGAAGCGCTTCTTCATCGAAGCGCGGCAGCCCGAGCTGGCGAGCGACCCGCGCTTCGCCAACATCAGCGAGCGCACGCGCAACATCGAGGCGCTGTACCGATCGCCGACCGAGATCATCGCCACGCGCAGCACGGCGCAGTGGCTCGAGGTCTCGCGCGCGGCTCGAGATCCCGGCCTCGCGCATGAACCGGCTGGAAGACCTGCAGAACGACGAGCACCTGCGGGCCACCGGCTTCTTCAGAGCCGTCGACGACCCAGCGATGGGCACGCTGCGCTTCCCCGGCGTGCCGGTGCTGATCGACGGCGCAGCGCCTGCCGGTGCGCATGCCACCGCGCCTGGGCGAGCACACGGCCGAGGTGCTGGCGCGATCGGCAGGCGGTCACGCCGCCAAGGCGAACGCCGCCGCGCCAGCCACCAGCGACTGCCGCCCTTTGAACCCAAGCAGACACCCACCATGAGCACGAACACGGACATCCACATACTCGGCCAGGGCTTCTACTGGCAGGACCTGAAGGTCGGCCAGCACTTCCAGCACGCTTCGCCGCACCCTGACCGAGAGCCGACCTGGTCAACTTCATCTCGCGTCACCGGCATGCTGGAAGCGATCTTCATCGACGCCACACCGCAGCATGGCGCATCGCCGGCCGCCCGGTGCCGGCGACGCTGACCTACTCGATCATCGAAGGCTTCATCCTCCAGATCGATGATCCAGGGCACCGGCCTGGCGATGCTCGAGATGCACGCACGAAGGTGCATCGCGCCGGTGCGCGTCGAACGACACCATCCACGCGCGTGGTCGAGGTCGCCGGCATCCGGCCCACCTCCAAGGGCAACCGCGCGATCGTCGACTCGACGATCGAGGTGCTTCAACCAGCGCGACGAAGCCGTGCTGACCTACACCGCCAGGCGCATGCTCGCCGGGCCGTTCCTGAATGAACCACCACCCAATGAACACCGACGATCGAAGCCCGACCCTCATGCGCGACCTCGTCAGCGACGCCGAATGGAAGGTGCGCACCGACCTCGCCGCCTGCTACCGCCTGGTCGCGACGCTACGGCATGAGCGACCTGATCTACAACCACATCACGGCCAAGGTGCCGGGCAAGGACGGGCACTTCCTGATCAACCCGTTCGGGCTGCTGTACACCGAGATCACCGCCTCGTGCTTCTACACGATCGACCTGGGACGGCAACATCGTGCGTCAAGCCCGACACCGAGTTCCCGATCAACCGCGCGGGCTTCATGATCCACAGCGCGATCCACGGCGCGCGCGCCGACCTGCATTGCGTGATGCACACGCACACGCGTGCCGGGATGGCGGTGTCGGCGATGAAGGACGGCCTGCTGCCGCTGACGCAGACGGCGATGCGCTTCTACGGCGCCATCGGCTACCACGACTACGAAGTGCCCGACCGCCGACATCGGCGAGCGCGAGCGCATCGCGCGCGACCTCGGCCCGCACAGCGCGATGATCCTGCGCAACCACGGCCTGGTCGCCTGCGGCCGCACGGTGCAGGACACCTGGAACCTGATGTACTGGCTCGAGACCGCCTGCAAGGTGCAGGTCGACGTGCTCGGCCAGCGGCGCCGAGCCGAACCTGCCCACGCACGAACTGGCCACGCGCATGGCGCAACGCTACGGCCCCGACGGGACGATCAACTTCGCACCGATGGAGTGGCCGGCGCTGCTGCGCCAGCTCGACCGCGAAGACCCTTCCTACAAGCACCTGAACTCGGAGACATCCATGGAGGAGCGCCATGCATCTTCGAGTCGCCTCGCTCGCCCGCTGCAGCGCGACCTGCTTGCCGCGTTCGCCGCCGCGGCGCTCGCGCAGAGCTACCCGTCCAAGCCGGTGAAGATCGTCGTGCCCTATGCGCCCGGCGGCCCAAACGACATCGTCGCGCGGCTGCTGGCGCAGAAGCTCAGCGAGCAACGGCGCAGCCCTTCATCGTCGAGAACAAGCCCGGCGGCGGCTCGAACATCGGCGCCGAATCCGTCGCCAAGTCGCCCGCCGACGGCTACACGCTGCTCGTCGCTCGCGACCTCGCACTCCATCAACATGACCCTGTTCCCGAAGGAGAACTTGAAGTACGACCTGCTGAAGGACCTCGCACCGGTGACGCATGCTGATGACCGGGCCGCTGGTGCTGGTGATCGCAACCCGGCGTTCCCGGCGAAGCAACCTGAAGGAACTCATTGCGCAGGCCAAGGCCAAGCCCGGCGAGTTGTCTTCGGCTCCTCGGGCAACGGCTCGTCCACGCACCTGCGCGGCGAGATGCTCAACACCGTGGCCGGCATCCAGACGATCCACATCCCGTACAAGGGCAGCGGCCCGGCGCTGACCGACCTGATGGGCGGGCAGATCGACGTCATGATCGACACGATGATCTCGGCGATGCCCTTCGTCACCTCCGGCAAGCTCAAAGCCCTGGCGACCACGGCAAGACCCGTTCACCGGTGGCGCCCGACGTGCCGACGGTCGCCGAGTCAGGGCTACCCGGCTTCGAGGCGGTCGCCTGGATCGGCCTGCTGGCACCGGCGAAGACGCCGACGGAGATCGTCGCCAAGCTGAATGCCGAGGTGAAGAAGGTGCTCGAGCAGCCCAATGTCAAGGCGCGCTTCGCCGCGCAGGGCTTCAGCGCCACCTGGACACCGCCGGAAAAGTTCGGCGCCTACATCCAGGCTGAGCACACCAAGTGGGCAAAAGTCGTGAAGGATTCCGGCGCGAAGATTGATTGACATGGCGCAAGATTGGATTAGAGAAGGCCCGCGTGAGCGCCCGAGCATTTCCGCGATCGCTTGTTACGGCGCCTTCAGCGGGGCGGCGACGCTCAGGCGGCCGCCTTTCGTCAGCACCGGAACGTGAATCCGGCCCCCAGGCCGTACGATTTCACGTCCGCCCGGAAGGTGCCGAGCGCGGCCGTCGTCTGCGAGAAGTCGCCCTCGAACGCATACGCGGCGAAGGCGTCGAAGCGCACGTTCTTGCAGCAGCGTCCGCCTCGCCTCGGCCGCGCTCTCGAACTGGCCGCCGTACTCGACCGTGTAGCCCGGCTCCTCGATCTCCAGCGCGCATTCGCCGTCCTCCGCCGTGCGGTGATGCGTGCGCGTTGTCTCGCCCCGCTGCTGAAGGCTCTCGCCGGTTGCGTCGGCATCGAACTTACTTCTAACCGACACCCTCCGTCGCATCGAACGCCCGCACGACATCCTCGACGGTGGGATTCACGTAACGACGAAGCTGCGACAAGCTCCTGTGGCCCGTGATGAGCTGCAAGAGGAAGATGTCGCCATGGAGCCGCTTCGCATAACGCGTCGCGGCCGTGTGCCGCAAATCGTGGATGTGCAGGTTCTCGATACCGGCACGCTTGCACGCGCGCGCCCAGGCGGCATCGAGCGCGTCCGGACTCAACGGAAAAATCCTCTCCTCCGGCCCGCCGCGCGGCACCGCCTGCAGAATCGCGAGCGCGGTGCGCGTGAGCGGCACTTTCCGCGGACCCATTTTCGCCTCGACGAGCTTGAGCGTGCGACGGCTCTCGTCGAGATCCTGCCAGCGCGCAATGAGCAGCCCTTCGCTCTTTCGGACCGCCGTCTCGATGGCAAACCACACGAACGACGCGACGAGCGGGTTACGACAGTCGAGTAGCGCTGCGGCAAGCCGCTGCTCCTCGTCCGCGCTCAGCGTGCGATCGCGAGCGCTGCCCCGCGCCGAGGGCCAACGCACGGCGTGCGCCACGTTTGGCAGCTTGCCCCACTCCCACACTTCGGTCGTCTTGAAAAGTGCGGAGAGGAGCGCGAGCTCGATGCGGATCGTGGCAGGCGCATTGCCTTCGGCAAGCATCGCCTTGACGAGCTCGTTGACATCATAGGCGGCGATGCGGGCGACCGGCAACGTTGCGAGGCGTCGTCTTGCTGCCGTGCTGCGCGGCCGGGCCGCAAGCCGCGCCTGCCGGTGTGCTGCGAACGGACGTGGCAACGGATGCGACTCGCTCGCCGGTCGTTCCTCGAGCGCGAAGCTCCAACGTGGGACATCCCCTCCCATGTCGACGCGCTTGCGGATCGCTTTGAGGCGCGGCAGCTGCGCGAGGGCGAGATAACGGTTGATCCGAACGACTTCCTGCACGCAGCCTCTCTTCTTCACCGAAAAATCCTCGGCGTACATGCGAAGCGCCATGGCCAGGGTCGTTTGCTGCGGGCCGAGCCCTTTGGGCTGTTTTGTCTTGGCGATGGCCGACTCGGTTTCGCGGGCCCACTCGCGCGCCTCGGCATGCGTGCGGAAGCCACTCTTGTAGCGCCGGTGCAGGCTGGTGCGCACGCGCACCGCCCAGCCCTTGCCTTCCCTGTAGATGCTCGCCATGGTGTGCCTCCGCGCGTGTTCGAGTGAAGCCACTCGCTGCGAGAGGTTGCCACCAAGGCGCTGAAACTCAGCGGGCCGCCAGACCGCGGCCAGTGCTACGTCGTCACGACGATGTCCCTCGACTCGGTTGTGATCCGACTCGCTGTCGAGGTGTAGAGACTGGCGTTCATCCCCGCGCGGCGCATGGCGTAGGCGTTGCGCGAAGCGCCTGGCAACGCCGCGTGTCAGAAACGCGTGTCAGAAGCCACGCAGCGCGCGGAGTAGGGACCGAAACGCAGAAGGGCTCGCTGATGCAAGCCCTTGTCTGCGTTCAAAATGGTCTTTGGTAGGGCGTGCAGGGGTCGAACCTGCGACCAACGGATTAAAAGCGCAGCGGTTTGTGAATCAGCAACTTACGAGGACGCCCGTTGCGTCTTTTGCAGCACCATGCAGCACTTTGCGCAGCTGACTCACGCAAAATTCACGCAAGCTCCGGTTGGCGCGAGACACAAACACGCCTGCCGCCACAGATGGGGTCCGTTGCATCGGCCACCGGGTAGACTCGCGATCCCGCCACACCGGAGACCGCCATGGCTTGTCGCTATTGCCATCCGATGTTCAGGGGTCGTCACTTCGATCAGGAGATCATCCTCCTGTGCGTCCGATGGTACGTGACGTACAAGCTCTCTTACCACGACCTCGCCGCCATGATGCTCGAGCGCGGCATCTCGGTGGCGCCGAGCACGATCTTCAGGTGGGTCCCACGGTACGTGCCGCAGTTCGAGAAGCGCTGCACGTGCGAACGTGCGCGTATCTGAACAACGTCGTCGAGCAAGACCACCGAGCGATTAAGGCACGCTGTCGGACCATGCGCGGGTTCAAGTCGTTCACCACGGCCGCGACCACCCACGCGGGGATTGAGCTCGCGCACCGCATAGCGCAAGCGGCAGTTTATCTGTCAGTTCGCCTGTGGCCGACGTAGTAGTTGTGAAATCAGTGACTTCCGAGGACGCCCGTTGCGTCTTTTGCAGCACGATGCAGGACTTTGAACAGCCGATCCCCGCGAAACTCACGCGCGGTTCGAGCGACCGCTGTATCAATGAAAGTCAGGGGCGCGCGCAGTGTTCGCCGCGCCGGCCTTTCGGCTAGACTTTCGCCGCGTCAACGCGATCGGAGGAAGAGTCGCATGCGCAGCCTTCTTGTTGCGCTCGCCGGTTGGCCGACCGCGGCGGCAAACGAGTGAGCTCGACCGCGGCGACGGCCTTCGACGCGGCGCCATCCGCCGGAGCGGCGGCCACCGCGCTCTCGATCCGCGACCTGGTCAAGGCGTACGGCGACGGCCGCCCGGTGCTCCGCGGAATCTCGCTCGATATCGCGCCGCGCGGCGTCACCACCGTCATCGGCCCCTCCGGCAGCGGCAAGTCGACACTGATCCGCTGCATCAATCGGCTCGTCGAGCCGACCTCCGGCGCGATCCTGTTCGAGGGCCGCGACCTCGCTCGGCTCGACAAGCGCGAACTGCGCGACGCGCGCCGGCGCATCGGCATGGTCTTCCAGGAGCACAACCTCGTCGAGCGCCTGACCGTCATGGAGAACGTGCTGAGCGGGCGGCTCGGCTACGTGAGTCCGCTAGGTTCCGTAGGCGCTACCGGCCTGGATGCACGGCGCGTCAGCCGAAACCGCCGTTGCGATCAATGAGCAACCGACGAATACGGCGGCCTCAAGGCTTCGATTGGTGGTCAACACTGTAATTTTCCTCCTATCCGCGCAATCCGAGCTCTTCCGTCCGATGTGTCGGACCAGTTCGGGAGGAAAAAATAAATGCCCTTAAGCCCCGTCTGAACAGCGGCCCACTCGTCCAGCGCCTTGTGCTTGGCAGCGGCGGTCGTGCCAGGCGACCACGTTCTGCGAAGTTAGTAATGTCATCGTGTTCTCACTCCATTCTTTCGGATTCGGCCGCCTAGTTGCGGGATTGCCAAGCAGGCGGTCCGTTGTCTGAGGATGCAGTTACTTGAGCGTGGTGATAGCCTCTTCTACCGCCTTGCCATAGGCCACGAACGTTCTGGCGCGCGCCAGCGCGAAAGCTTTCTCCTCTGCCGTTACTGAGCGGAACGCTTCCTGGATCTGAGAAACCTTGGGTACATGCGGATGGAGCAATTCGATGATTCTTTGATACTCCGCATTCCCCAACAGAACTGCGAGCGGATCGATGGCCGCAAAATAATTGGACACGGGTAGTCTCCTTGATCTGTCTTCATGCAATAAAAATCGAGATCGGGGGCACAGCGGCCTCTAGAAGCAGCCCGACTTGGCATAGCAGTCCGTCCACGTCCCACTCCTTCGAACACGGGCTCTCGCTGGTGCGAGAACCGTCGATACGAAATCTAGGCGAAAGCGCGACAGCGGAATATCCCGGGAATGCGCTTGCGCATCCCGTGTTTGCGCTAAACCGCACGGTCTAGCCTGAAAGGAACGCAGCGCTGCGCGCGCTCAGGCGGCGCGGGGAATGGACAGGCTCAGCGTCGTGCCTGCAAAAGCCCGACGGATCTATGCTTGCTACGCGAGACTGAAATACTCTGTTCCCGCACGCAAGACATCCGAGGCAATGCGGGACGCGAGACTTTCGGTAACCCGATGTCCAGGCTTCTCAGTTCTCGGTGCCGCGCGTGCGCTCATCCCCGTTGCAGGTTCGGCATCGTTACACCGAGCGCGCGAGTAGCCACAACGGTCAGAACCGCGAGGCGGCGACACTGTAGAAACGCTTCTGTCGGTTGGGCGCGTGTTGATGGCATTCGTGATTGCACGCGGCGGATCGCCAACTGAACCGGTCGCCACGGGCGCGGCCGGCCAGCGCTCGTCTTTTCGTAGGTGGACGACGATCAGTCGTCATCCTGCATGACGCAGATCCCGGCTCGTACGAGCAGGTGGTCCGAAAGTCGGTTGCGAAACTCGACACTAGTGATGCCCTGCATCCAATCGCTCGGCCGCACCACCTTGAAGTCGAGGGGATTCTTGCCCACCCCGTCCGCCGGACAGCTGACGTTCGTTTCCGGCTGCGCGGCAACCAGGAAGATACGATCGAATGGCGCAGCCGTTTCCCCGTGCTTGAAGGGCAGGTGGGTACCAAGGTCCCTCGCATTGCAGTCCTTGAACCCCGCCTGGCTCATCGCCTTTCCGGCAGGTTCATCCGCCGACAGCATGTTGGAGTCGCCAAGGACGATGACGTCGCCGTCGCCATGCTTGTCCTTCAGGGAGCCGAGTGCCCCGAGCAGCAGCTCAATCTCGTAGGCGCGCGCGTCGGCGGCCACCGCACCGCCTATGTTCGACTTCAGGTGAACGGGGACCACCACGAAGTCGGACTTGCCGTTCCCGCCTGAGAACTTCACCGCGTAGGGCCACCGGCTGAATATGATCGTGCCCTCCTCCGGATCGGCAAACCCGTCCCGGATGGCGCTCTCGCGTGCTTCATCGACCTCGAAGCCAAGCTTCCACGGACCTCCCGTCAGCGTGAACCACGGCTGCGTTCCAGGCAATGCCTGTCCACTGGTCGTCGGGCGCTCGTGCGCCCGGGCGCTTCTCGAATAGTTCGTATCGCCATTTCGCGGCCGGCCCGTTAAGCGAAGCAAACGCGCGGTCCAGCTCAGAATTCCGAGGCTTGCCGCCGGTGGTCTTCCGGTTCACGGAGATCTCTTCAAGCGCGAGGATGTCGACCCTCGATGCCCTGATGTACGAGGCGACGTCCTGTGGCGCTTGCGGTGTTCGCTTGCCGGCCGTGGCGTTGCCGAGCCATTGGATGTTCCACGCGCCAACGTGGATAACGCGCTCGCACTGTTGCGGCGGTTGCTGCGCGAAGCCGATCGCCGTCGAGCAGGCCAGGAGTCCAACCAGAAATCGCGTCATGTCACGGCTCTTTTCATGTGGTTACGGTATGACGTCGAGGATGTTGTCGCCGAGACTTCTCTCGGTTGTGATCAAATGCTTCTCACGCGATTCCAGCCGCGCCGCGACAGTCTCAAGATGAGCGTGCCTCTCTCTTAGATCTTCGACTTTCGATTCCAGAACGGCAATCTGCGCGTCCTTACGTTTGAGCTCCGCCGTGCGCTTCTCCAGCGCCTGTACGGCGATCATAAGAATGCCTGCGATGTCGCCGGAATTGATCGTCGTCTCCGAGCCAATCTGCCCGACTCCGTCGTGGCCGAATGCCGCAAAGAAGTCCTGAGCCATGGGCCCGTAGTGGCGCAACCGCTTAGGATCGTGGCCTATGAAGTTCCAGCTCGGCAGCTGAAAGCCGCGAATCTTCCCCAGCACTTCCTCTCCATCCACCGGCTGGAAGTTTTCCTTCTTGGTCTTGTCCGAAACGCTGGTAAGAGCTACCTGACCCTCGATCACCGTGACCGAAGCGTTTCCCAGGCGGACCTTATTGCTGGCATTGACCAGCGCTCCTGAACCGATGGCCGTGGCGTTGGTCAGGTTCCCAGCAGACACATTGGCAGCGTTACCGATCGCGGTATTGTTGGTGCCCGTTGTGTTGAAAAGGAGCGCATTGAGTCCGCTGGCGGTGTTGCCATTGCCGGTGGTGTTATTGAAGAGCGCGTTCCCTCCGCTGGCGGTGTTGCCGCCGCCCGTGGTGTTGTTAGAGAGCGCATTGAGTCCGCCGGCAGTGTTGGAGTAGCCCGTTGTGTTGTGGGAGAGCGCTTTGGCTCCGCTGGCGGTGTTGAAGTAGCCTGTGGTGTTGCTAGATAGCGCTTCGGATCCGCTGGCGGTGTTGGAGCTGCCCGTAGTGTTCGCTGAGAGCGCATAGTTTCCGCAGGCGGTGTTGTAGTCGCCCGTGGTGTTGCTAGTGAGCGCATTGAGTCCGCAGGCGGTGTTTTGGCTGCCCGTGGTGTTGCTAAAGAGCGCATACGCCCCGCTGGCGGTGTTGGAGAGTCCCGTGGTGTTGGCAAAGAGCGCAAAGGCGCCGTTCGCTGAGTTGTAGCTGCCCGTCGTGTTGCTCCCGAGCGCATCGCGTCCGCTGGCGGTATTCACGCTCCCCGTCGTGTTGCTCCCGAGCGCATCGCGTCCGATGGCGGTGTCGGAGTGCCCCATGGTGTTGTTCTGAAGCGCGCCCGTTCCCAGAGCGATGTTGGTCTGCGCCGCAGCAACGTCCGCGAGAGACAGAGAGAAAACGAGCGCAGCAGTAAGCACAGGAAAAAACGAATCGACCCGGGTCAGAACGAGGGTCCCTGTGAGGGTAAGAACTTTCTTCATCCTTCCTCCTATGTCGGCCGTGCTATCCGGAGATGGGCGAGACTCGGCCCACACCCGAGTCATAGCGTGCCGAGGCCGTTGACGGCCGAGCACCCCCCAGCAATGCTGCGACGGGGACCATGCTCGTGAGCGAGATCGTCGGTACGAAATCTAGGCGAAGGCGCGACGGTGGGATATCCCAGGAATGCGCTTACGCATCCCGTCTTTGCGCTAAACCGCCCGGTCTAGGTTGAAAGGAACGCGTGCTGCTCAGAGCTAAAGGAGTCGCACCAGGTCGGGAAACCATGCGTAGATTGGGCGTGTGAACTCGACTCTGCCTTCGGAACAGACCCAAGACGAGTCTCCTGAAGGAGGATGTCTCTCCATCGATGGCCGTTACAAGGTCTTCAGATACTCGACGAGCGCCTTCTTTTGCGCCGGCGGCAACTCTGTCCCGAACTCGTGCCCCTGGTTGCCGCCGCCCCTCGCGCCGACCTCGTGCCTGGTACCTTGATGCTCGGCTTCAGGGCCGGCGGTGACAAAACCCACTCTCTCGGGGTCGTAGACGTCGTAGCCGCGATAGAAGCTCTTGGGACGGCGTGCTTGCGGCTCGAGAACGTCGGCGAGCGTCGGCACTGACCCGTTGTGTAGATACGGCGCGCGCAGCCAGATGCCGTCGAGGAAGGGGGCGACGTAGCCGACGAGCGGCTCCTCGACAAGCCCCTTGCGGTCGATGCCCATCGCACGCACCACTCTGTTGGATGCGACGGCGGCGTCCTTGCTCCAGGTATCCAGGCGGTCTCGGTCGGTGCCTACTTCGACGAGCGGGATGCGCATACCGGTGCGCTCGCTCGCATGACAGGTCGCGCAGTTGCGCTCGAACACGCCACGGCCTTCCCCGGCGAGCACGGCGTCGATCGGAAAGGGATACCTCGGTGCCGCCCTTGCCTTGAGATACTCGTGCAGCCAGTTCACGTGGCCGAGAAACTCGTCCCTGTGTCGCGGCGCGGCGCCGAGCAATCCCAGCGCCGAATCGATGATGACCGAGTACGCATCGTGGCTGTCGCCGGCGAGGTTCATGCGCATGCCCCTCTCCCACCGATACTTCTGCAGGTTCCACACGGCGGGCATATCGGTGGGGCCGAAGGTGTCGTCGATCTCGGCGCGGATCATGAAATATTTCGTGAGGTTCATGGCGTCATCGCGACCGCGGCCCCAGTCCGGCAGATCGGGGCGGAACACCCAGGCGAACTGCTTCTCTCGCTCCAGCAGCCGTTTCTTGGTGATGGGGATGATGAGGAAGCGGTAGGCGAACCGGTCGAACCAGTCGAGCTCGGTGACGAGCTGGATCTCTCGCATGAGGTTGTCGGCGTTGAAGCGGGGATCCTTGGCGCACAGGATGAAGAAGCGGAAGAAGCCCGCGACGTTGGTCGTATGCGCTGGTCCGCCCGGCACGAAGACGGGATTCGAGTCACGGTCGGTGCGATAGCTCGCGGTATGACACACGGCGCAGTTGTTAGCGACGCGCGGGATTCCGATGACCCGTTTCGTGAACCCGATCGGCAACTCCTGGCCCTGCTCCCAGGGCACGCCGAACGACGCATAGCCGCCGCCCGGTCCGGGCAAATACTCGGGGAACACGCGCGGCAGCACGTAGAAGATCCAGTAGGGAAGTCCAGCGTCGTGCTCGGCGCCGATCGAGCCGTACTTGAATCGCTCGTCGGGATCCTCGATCAATGGCTCGCGGTGTTCGTACATCAGCCGGTAGTAAGCGTAGCCGCCGAAGGTCACGCCGAGGAGCACCAGCAGGAGCAGCAGGCGCTTGATCCAGCTCCCGCGCGAGCCGGGCGTTTCTGGTGTTGCTGCGCTCATGACATTGTGCCCAGCGGCTCAAAACGTTTTCAGGTATTCGACCAAGGCATCTTTGTCCTCGGGCGAGAGCTCGGTGCCGTAGCGATTCCCCTCGTGGCCACGATTGCCGTTGCCGAGTAGCGCGGTTTCGAATTTGAAGTATTTCCGCCCCTGCTCCTCCGCAACGTCCGAGACGAAGCCGACCTTGGTCTGGTCGAAGAGATCGTTGCCGCGATGGAACGTTTTCGGACGCTTGTCGCCGGGCTCGAGCAGCTCGCGCAAGCTCGGTACCGAGCCGTTGTGCAGGTACGGCGCACGCAGCCACAGACCGTCGAGCGGCATGTTGGCGTAGCCGAAGGTCTTGCGGAAATGGCAAAAGCGGAAGTCATAGCCGGCATAGACCGAGCCGAGGTTGGCGACGAGTGGATACGTGAAGGAATCGAGCCGGTAGCGGTCGGTGCCGATCTCTTCAATGCGCGTGATCTTCCCGACCTGCGGACCGTATAGGTCGTCATCGCGCTCGCCCGGTTTCAGGCACGCGAGCTCCTTGCCGGCCGTGGGCGAAGCGAACTCCTGGCCGCTCGCGCCATGGCATCCCGCGCAGTACTGCTTGTAGATCGGCGCGCCCTTGGCGGCGAGCTGCTCGCTGATCGGAAACGGATAGCGCGGCGGCGCGAGGTCGAGTAGCCACTCTTCGACGCGGGCGAGCGCCGCGAGGTCGATGGTCGGTGGGGTCGTCCCGGTCGCGCCCGCCGCGTTCTTGTTGCGCTCGACCGACTTGCCATTGTTGCCGTCCCAGTGTAGTTGCATGCCGATCTTCTTGCGCTGGTTCCAGATCCCCGGAAAGTCAGCGATGCCGATCGACTCCTGCGGCGAGAGCTGGTGTGCCGGCACGTTGAAAAGCACGGTCTTTGCCGGAGTGAAGGTATCGGTCCTGCCCGGCCCCCATTCCGGCTGCCTCTCGGTAAAGGCGAGTCGTTCGCGCAGCATCAGCAGCCGCTCGCGCATCAGGGCGATCGCGACCGGGTAGACGACGTAGCGATCGAGCGGGCCGAGCTTGCCCGCCTGACGCTCGATCTCCGGCACGATGAACTCGGCGCGGAATTTCGCGTCGCCCGCGCATTCGAAGAAGAACTTCGAGAAGCCAAGCAGATCGAACCTGTGCGCTGGCATCGCGGTGTAAACCCTGGACGGCCCTGCAGGCGCTTCACGCACGGTGCTCGCATGACACGCCGCGCAGTTGACGAATACGCGATCGATCCCGAGGTGACGGCGCTTCGAGACGCCGACTGGCAAGTCCTTGTCGCCCTCGTAGATCATCCCGAGCGAGGCGTAGCCCTTGCCTGGTAGATGCTCCGCGCACACCTGGGGAAGTGCCTGCCAGATCCAGAAAGGGAACCCCGACTCGCGTTCACCTCCGGTGGAGCCGTACTTGAAGTGCTCCTCCGGACTGTCATAGGTCACCGGCCGATCGACACCGAAGCGCGCGATGGCGTACGCCGCAACCGCCACCGGAGTCAGGATGACGACACCGAGGACGACCTTGAACAAGCGCCGCCATCTGTTTCGCTCTGCTTGCAATGCACTGAGGTGCTGCTGTTCGTCCATGGCGTCTCTTTCGCTGCCGTCCAGGTGGCGCGCCGAGCTGCGGCGTCCCAAATCCTGGCCGTCATCCCGGCCTCACACGGGCTTCCACGCCTTCTTGAGGCTCGGCACCGCGAGCATCACGCTGCGCACGACCTGGACCGCCGAGCCCTGCGTGAGCTGGTTTTGCAGCTTGATGTTCTTTAGGTACCCCTGCGGGGTGATTCCACAGATCAGCAAATGGGCGCGCTCGTTCTGAATCGGATATGTCTTCGTTCCATGCTGCTTCTTCACCGGCACAGCGAAGTAGAGGATTGATTTCAGCGTTGCCCCGGATGCCCGGAATTGATCCTTCAGTTTCACGGCGACGCTGGGGAGTTTCGATGCCTCCACCACCTGGTACACCTTGTAGTGGTCAAGCTTCTCGGGGAAAGCGCTCCCCGTTTCGACCTTCCGGGTCGGCACGAGGAGACCGTACCCCCTTCCGGTCCGGATCTCGAACTTGCCGAACTGATTCTCCAAGCTAACCGCCCGCATCGGCTCGGCCGGCTGAACGCCCCGGTACCAAGCCAGGTGGGCGTGCTTGTCGTACAAGGGCTCTCCATTCTTCGAAACAGGGTTGGCGAAGTAATCGAGGAGCCGCAGCCGCATCCTCAGTCGGTTCGTGTCGAACTGCCCCCGGAGGAAAAGATCTGCGGCCGCCTCCCGATCTTCCACGTCATAGACTTGGAAGTAGTCAAGTTTCAGTTCCTGTGCGGTCATGGTCATGATCGTTCCTTTCTCTATCTGGCCTTACCTCGTCGCGGCGATCGCCTCTCGTTCCTTGCCGTTCGGTCGGAGGCCGGTTTGCGTTCGCAGTTACTGGCGATTCGCGGGTATCTGCGAGATGTAGATCCACGATCCATAGGTCGTCGCAAAGGTCCGCGTACCCGTAGCGTCGCTGGCCATTCCGCCGACGCTCACCTCACTCATCGCACGAGCGAAGCTCCTTGATACGAACTCTAGGCGGAGGGACGACATCGGCATATCCCCCGAATGCGTTTGCACATCGCGTGTGCCTGGTAAGCCAGCCGGATTAGGCCGAACGTTCACGCCGCCAGACCCGCCGCACGAATCCGTACGCTGCAAGGCGCACCGGCGGGATACAGTTGCTGTCCTTTAGTAGATTTGACCGGACCGTTTAGAAGCTGCGGCCAGCTCCATTGACGCGCCAGGGTTCTTCGAAACGTCCGCCCCTATTCAGCAGCGTGTTGATCGCCTTAGACCGCTGCATTCATGCTGAGCGTGCGCGCACTTGCGGCGCAAAGCTGATCGGGAACGTGCAGCAGCGAAAAGCGCACGTGATACCGAGCGTTCCTGCCCTAGCGTGGGGCGGGAACAATTCCGGTAATTCGCGCGCGGTTGGCCCGCTACTCCCCAGCGTCCGAGGGCGGCGAGACAACCATCATCGAGGAACGACCTCCGCCGAGCTAGCCCTCAACATCGAATTCTCGGCGCAGCTTGCGCCCGCGATCAGGGCGTATCGGAGCAAGTGCCATGCACAGCAGCTCCCGCATAGCATTGCTCCTGTCGGCGGCGCTGCGGTGTTACCTGAGGAGGTGCATCGTCGTCGTTTCGGAGACGGCCTCTCCGCGCGAATGCTCGGCGAGGTTCTGGTAGATCTTCTTGACGTAGGTAGTGACCGCCTGCGGCGAGAACTCCGGGAGCTTTGCCACCTCGACGAACCCGGAGCTGACCGAGAAGTTCCACATGGTCATCCCGTCGCCCGGGTTCCACCCGCCGTTTCGCGGCTGCGCGCGCCCGACACCGCGGGGCGCGCGCAGATCATCTCCAGCTTGCGCGACGCCGTCGACCCAGAAGCACGGCCGACTGGATGGTGTCTCACGCCGTGGTCGACCGAACCACTGACGCCCGACCGGTCCGCCTTCTCGTGTGCCGGCCGTTCGGACGTCCGCTCCGAGTTCTCTTCGTGGCACCGCTGTCTCAAAAACTAGGGGTGGAGCAGATACTGGGGTCGACCGTGTTGCCATTGAGCATGTTTCCGGACCCGTTGTTGACGACCTGGAGCTGGGTCGTATTGTTAATCACCTTGTTCACCTTACCGAACACGGAGATCGACGTGGCGAAGTTATCGTGAATCGAATTGTTGTTCGAATTCCCGCCGAGTGCAATCGACCCCGTGGAGGTGGCGCTGCACGCGATGTTGTGATGGATCAGATTGTCGTGAGTACCGGGGTTCTTATCGTTGTCTCGATAGAGTTCACAGGTATCGATGTTGATCCCGCCCTCCGTCTGACCGTTCACCGTGTTGTACGCGACACTGCTGTTAGACCCGCCACAGCCGAGATTGACGCCGATTCGGCCGCCCATGATCGCATTCTCGAGAATCCTTGCCTTCGTCAAACCCTGGATGGCGACGTTAACGCCGATATCGCCATCGGCGAATCCGGCTGGCACGATAGTGAAACCACGAAGGGTTGCCCCGGGAGCGGTGATCTGGAAGATGGGGGCACTTGCCGCCGCCTTGACCACCGTGGCGGTTGCTGTCGCCGTAGAGGTCACGTTTAACTGGTTGGTCCCGATCACGACATTCTCAGTGAAAACGCCCGGGCAGACCTTGATGGCGTCGCCCGCGCTCGACGCGTTGACTGCCGCCTGGATAGAGGAGTACCCCGCGTTGCTGCAACTCGTGCCAGGCGACGGGGAGGCGGCATTGTTTTTCACCCAGCGGGTGGTCGTCGTCGCCGCCGCGGTAGGCGCCAGGCCGCACAGCAACAGCGCGGACGTTGCCGCCGCAACGAAGGCCAGAGCACGTGGCTGTCTGGCGCCCCGTGCGTGAAGCTCGCGGCTCGGGAAATCAAAATCAAGCGATTTGGTCATGTCGATTCTCCTCGAAGTTCGGACCGCGCACCTGCGCGATCCGTTGCTGCGAACTCTAGGAGACCGGAGCACAGCGGCATATCCCGGGAAAGCGTTTGCACATCCCGTTTTCCCGGTAACCGGGCTGGGCTAGACCGAAAGTGGTGC
Source organism: uncultured beta proteobacterium (assembly GCA_963789885.1). Lineage (GTDB taxonomy): Bacteria > Pseudomonadota > Gammaproteobacteria > Burkholderiales > SG8-39 > DATEDA01. The sequence continues at coordinate 86,697 of CAWBNB010000018.1, forward strand.
CGCGCTAAGGATGAGTGCGGGATCGACAGGCTTAGCGTTGTGCCGGTCGGAGACGGCTAGCGGACGATCCCAAGCAAGCGCAGCGCATCTCGCGCCTCGCGCGTGCGAACAAGCTGCGCAAGATCGGAGCGCTGCTGTCAAGCAGGAAACTTCATTGGCCACGATCCTAAAACAGTTTCGCCACGATAGGCCCATGGGGCAGGACTTCTTTGTGGCCTTCGGCCAGGGCGGAGTTGGACAGATCGGCTCGGAGACGACGATCAACTCCGGCGACAGGGCGGGCATTCTTATGATCGCCGTGCAGACGCTGGAAAGGCGCACGGCCGGAGCTCAAACAGAAGAGGCGCAGATTGCTGTTCTGGAATCGAAAGTAGCCGGCGTTCAGTGTCAAAGGAGCTCTCCCGAGCTGCTCATGGTCTGAACACCGAGCCCTGTGGCGCGTAGGCTATTACGGCCCATAGCAGGGTTGAATGGCATTTCGCGGATCTGTCATGACCTGCCCGTTCACTGCATCGCCGCGGTAATCGAGGCGGGAGTGCAGACTTGCACGACTGAGCGCTGACTCACGTGCCAGCCCTTCTGCCAGACAGTGGGGGCACTTCTGTTCGAGCGGTATGCTGTGGCTGCACGTCGTCATGACTAATCAGCTCCTTCAATGCCTTACCAGGTTCGACGCACTCGGCACGATCAGAGCGTGCTAAAGTGGTCTCCGCTGTAGGCTCTCTTGCACCTGCCTTCGGATCCCGTCATCAGCGGTGCAAGATCCTTTGATCCGATACTTTCCGGGTCGAATTCCGCCTACCCCCGCGTCTTCCGCTTCGGGCGCGGAACTTCTATGAGGACGTGCTTCTTCGCGTCGACCTTGTAGTGAGCATGTGTCCTGAGGCTATCCGGATCCACGTGAAGGATGGATGCACTGGTCGTATCTCGTCCCGCTCTTGCGGCACGCTCCAGGGCCTCCCGCTCGAGAACACTCCGATCCGGGTGCTTTCCCCCACGCAAACTCACACATTCATGGATATGCATGATGTTCCCATTCTCGGAATCGTAGATCACGACCACGCTCGATTGCTCGATTAGGCCAAGGGCTTCAGTGGTTGTCATGGTGTCTCACCTTTCCTTTCTCGCAGTTCGAGCTCTCGTTAATTGAAGAATTCGACCGTGCACACGGCAGTCGCCTGGCAGTCGACGACCTGCAACAGGAAATCGACGCGCGTGCAGTTCTTGTTCGGGAACCCGGCGAATACACCGGGACTGCTACTGGGCTTGGTGACGCCGCCTTCCACAAAATCCTCCACACTCGCGATCGCGGTACCGTCATCATCGTTCACGGCAACGCGTGACAACGCAATGTGAGCCCAGACCGACGATGGCCCAAAGTCGATGTGAAGGCTCTTCGACGTGCTGGTGTTGATGGCGCCGATCTCGAGGATCTTCGCTGCGATTCCAAGTAATGCCACGACAATCTCCTTCTCTAAAAATGAACTGCCGACAAACCAGATGTCCACATGAACCCTCTTCGAGAGTCATCGCACGGGCGAGACTCGTCGGTACGTGGAACTCTAGGCGCATGCACGACAGCGGCATATCCCGGGAATGCGTTTGCGCATCCCGCGGCTCGGCTAAGTCCGCCGGATTAGTCCGAACGTACCGCCCCTCGCGCCCGGGCCGCGCGCGGATTCGACACGCGCAACATCGTGCCGGTGGCCAAAGAGGCGGTATCGAGGCGTGCACCCCAGATCTTGCGCGCGTCTTCTCCGCCATCACGCAGCGTCTACGCCGACGCGAACGGTACAAATCGTGGCTTGCGGTCGCCGATGCCGCGCTGGCCGTTAACCCTGTCTCCGGCAGCGGTGTCGCACGCGCATTGCCAAGCTGACCGTGACCTCGAGTGCACCACGTACTTGAATGAACGCGCGCTTTACCACCTGGGGGTGGCCCAAATGGTCCGGGCTTCACTCCCGGGCCGAGAATTTCAAACGTGTTCCCATCGACCTGACGACCACCGTTCCCGCTGTCGCCGGGGCGAGAGCGATTCCAGTTATCGGGGAGCCGTTGTGGTTGCGACCACGCGGTCTCCAACAGTGGCGACGTCGCATCATCAAGGACGAGCTCGGCCGAGCTCAGCCTCAATACGGGATCCGCGGCCCAGCTTGGGCAGGCGATCAGGACGATCCAGCCTAGCGCCAAGGGCAGCCGCCACCCCCAGCAGCATCGCTTTGCTCCTGACGGGTGCGCTGAAGCGCTATTAGCCGAGGAGGCCCATCTTGGTCGCCTCATAGACAGCTTCGCCGCGCGAATGCACGGCGAGCTTCCGATAGATCTTCTTGACGTAAGTCGTCACCGTGTGCTGCGAAATATCCAGCAGCTTCGCGATCTCGGTAAAGCGGAATCCCTTGGCGATGAGCGACAAGGTCTCCGATTCGCGGGCCGACAGCTCGCAGAAATCCCCCGCGGGTGCCGGCGTCAGACCGTTTGCCGGACGGAGCTTCTTGAGCAGCTGGCGCGCGACGATCGGGCTGATCGGCGAACCGCCCGCACGCAGTTCTCTCATCACCTCGATGAACTCTTCGGGCAGACTGTCCTTCAACCGGTAACCAGTAGCGCCTGCTTCGAAGCTCGCGAGCACATGCTCTTCATCGCCAAAAACGGTGACGACCATGATGTCGGTCTCGGGATACCTGCGGGCGGTCTCGCGGATGATCTCGATGCCACTCACATCAGGCAGCCCGAGATCGACGAGCATTACATCCGGCGCACCACGCGCGAGCGAATCCCGTGCGGCGCCCCCGTCCCGCACGGCCGCGAACAGCTCGAACTCCGGGTCCGAGGCGACGATCTTGACGAAACGGTTGAGGAACGAGGGATCGCCTTCAACGATCATGACCTTGATCATCTCGCTACCTTTCGTGATCTGCGCGCCTGGGGACTGGCGTGAGAGTGGAATTTCGTCCTCGACTTGGAAGGCCGCCCTTCTTTGCAGTTGGCCCCTCGTCGGAATCGCTGGATTCATCCGTCTCTTCGAGACAGCGCATCTTCGTAAGCGCTACCTTTACCTTGCCCATTGTGGTTTCCTAATTCAGTTATCACGACAATCGCACTGCGAACGGCGACTTTGCGTTCACCACTGCAACGACTGCAGTCGCAAACCCGCTGGATCCCTCCGCCGGCAAGGCTCATGTCACCTCAACAATAGCCCGCGCTGGCACGACGTTTCCATAGTCAGTTTCACATGTCGCTCGCCCCGAGGAAACTTAGGGCATGCGTCGCCACGCCATTGCAAACACGTCGCCACGCCAACCCTCGAGCCACCCGCGCGGTAGCGCGCAAAGCGGCTGGCTGGTTTAGGCAGTAGGAATGAGTTGGGGAGTTGGCGCCGCGTGGAGGCTGGCGGCGAGTTCAGCGCGCGAGCGCGCGCCCAGCTTGCGGAAAATGGACTGCAATTGATTCGCGACTGTATGCGCGCTTGAACCACGGCGCTGAGCGATATCGCTATTTGTCGACCCAGAGATGAGGTGCACGACAATCTCGCGCTCCGCCGTGGTGAGGCTTGCAACACGGCCTTCGTCGACCAAGGGAGCGGCGCCGACGAGAAGCCGCTCCCCGGCGACCGATACCTCCGCAAGCTTGCGTCTGAGTCCGCTCGGCGCGAAGAAGAAGGCGAGCTCGGCTCGGGAAGACAGTCCAAGCTTCTCCTGAGCACTAGCCGTACAGTTAGTAACCGCAGAGTCCGAAACGCCGAGTGTGTAGCTGATCTCTTTCGTTGCACGCCCTAATCCTACGAACTCAGCCACCTGCCGCTCGCGTAGCGTTAGGCCGCGCGGATCGGGGTAGGCTGGGTCATTCTTGATGGCAACGATGAAACGCTTGCCGTCGGTATCGAACCGATCCACGAGCGACCAACGTCCATCCACGAGGGCTTCCCAGGTATCCATTGCCGCGTCGGGATCGCTACGCCCGGCCGCTGTGCGTGCGCATTCGATGCGGCGCACCGTTTCGCGCAGTTTTTCTCGCACTGGAGTGGCGGTTGCTTCATCGCGCGCATCGTGCAACTTCCCGCCTGAGTCGAGAACGGCTTCGATCGAGGCGAGAATCCAGCGAAAGCCCGCGCGCGATGCTGCGCAATCGAAGCCCTGCACCCAGATGCGCGGCGACCTGTGGCCAGCGCTTGCGTTCCAAAGCTGATGGTTTACGATAATTCTTTACGTAGGTGCCAAAGGCAACACCTAGCCCAGTTCCACTCTGCCCGCCGGCCATGAATGCATCACGTAAGCGGCCGCGCGTCAGTCCCAGGAAGCGGCGCTCGGCAATGCGCGGCGCGAACTCGGTAAGGCGCGGGAAGAGTTCGCTCAACGAACCGACCACTACCCCACCGCGATACGCCAGATCAAAATACTCCCTCGATGCTATGGCATGGCCAGCGCGACACAATGCGTTGACCCATGGGGAAGCTAGAGTGGAGAACTTGCCCAACTGAAACGATGTGGGGGTGCACCGATAAGTCCAGGCAGTACTGCGCATCCCGGGATCAACGAGCGGCAGCGCGCAGTCGAATAGCTTGTCCAACCATTCCTGGTCATTGCAATCGAGGGCATAGCTCGACTCGATCAGTGAGATCCAGTCGGCGCGCTTGATATGCATGTTGGCTTCTGACGACGATTTGACCGAGATCGCACGTGCCCCAGATATCGGGCGGCGAGCACAGCCACAGAGTAGCCGGCCGGATCACCTCAAGTCCGTCGGTATGACCGGCGCGACTGTGATCTTTTCACCCCCCCGCTGCGTTGAACGGTCACCGCAAGCCGCCGGAGATTCTCGATCCCGAGATCGACCGCGTGACGCGGTTCCGGCGATGGGCGGCGACGACATCTTCAAGAACCTGCGGACCGTCCCGGGAAGTTTTTGGTGCTTCCGAGCCGGTCGTGGTGCAGCCGACGCTCGCCGAGAAGCAGATTCACGAGGATCTCGCACGGCTCGCCTGCGCCGCCGAGCGCATCGCCGCCGTGGTCAAAACCTGTTGATCGTGGCCGACCGCGCGGTGGAAGCTGATCAGCGTCGCGCGTCGGATGCCGGCTCGCAAGGTCGATAGCACGCAAGCGGCGATCGTCCACACGCTTGAGCGCGCCGGCCGGTTGTTGCGTCTGGCAGATCAATGGCGCGATCGATCTGCTCGCCTGCCGCGCCGGTCGCCTCCACCTGCTCGAATGCAAGACCGGGAATGGCCCGCTGACCGCCACGCAGCGAGAACTCCTCGACGAAGAGGATCTACGCGCAGTTGAATATAGGCATTGGTCGTGATGCCGTCGCCCTGCAGCAGCGGACTTCGGCGCGCTGGTTGAAGATCATGCGCGCGAGGTTTTCTTTGGAGGCATTGCCGTAGAGCTGCCCGTTCTCGGGCGCATCGATTACGCTAAAGCGGGTTTTGTGTTGCCGCTTGTCATCGTCGAGCAACGTGATCGTGTCGCCGTCGGTCACTCCTACCACGCGCCCCTCAATGACTCACTCCGCCGCAAGAGTGGTCGCGCAAGCAGCAGGACTAGAAGAGCGGTCGCAAGGAGCCGCTGCATAGCTGAACGGGGGGAGCGCCCTTGTGCCGCACTCGCGGCCGCGAGCCGGTCACCTGTGGGTGGCGAATTCCTAGTATGAGCGAAGCCGCCGGTGCATCTTGCGCGTGGCGAACCTTCCTTCGGCGCACGCCATCACGATCTCGTCCTTGCCAACATCGGCGCCGATATTGAGCGCCACGGATGGGGTTTGCATGGTGTCCCTCCAATGATTACGCTTTCGGTTGCTGGGGTGGAACACACACCGGCGTGAGCTTGCGGTCAAATCTGCGGTCGCATGCCGCTAGATTCTTCATCGACGCTGGGTGGTGTGGGTGGGGGAGTTCTCCAGAAGTCTGTCCCTCTGGGGAGGGCAGATGCCTAGACCGGCCCCGCCACCCCGGCCTCTTCACTGTTGCACAGAAGGCAGCCGAAAACACCATCGGTTCGCACCACAACCTCGAGCATCGCCGATCCAAGGGCTGTGGACTTGTGGACAGTTCGCCGGCAACCCCGCCGGCGAACCGGGGCGCTTGCCGTGGATAACGATGAAGCCGTTATCCACCGCGCACCCCTCTGCCCACAGGGTCCACAGCCCTCATCATCTTCAAATGGAAACCCACTGAAGAAAGCATACAAGCCTGGACCTATTCCGCTGCGAATCGATCTTCCTGCGCAGTCACTGGGTGCTGGTAGTTATGGACGTGTTCACCCGCCGCATCATCGGTTTTGGCGTCGAGCGTGAATGCATCGACGGCGTCTTGGTATGTCGGATGTTCAACTGCTAGAACCAGTAGCGAAAGGTAACCGATAGCGCGTCATTTGCATTGTTCGTCGCCCCCTTAACAGTGACGGTCCCGGCAGTCGGAGTACCGGCGAAGAACAGCCGAGTCAGATTGATGTCGGCGTGCTGGAAGAAGGTGTGACCATAGCTGACGTCCATGGCTAGTCTCTCGCTCATCGCATAACTCACGCCGAGGCCGATGATAGTCGCGTCGCTGTCGGGGCCAGTCGTATTGCGGAAAGCATCGACGGTAGGCGTTTGCTCATATCGGGCGCCGCCTCGGAACGTCCATTTCTCGCGCCACTTGTATTGCGCGCCGATCGCAAATCCGAAGGTGTTACGGTAGTTTTGGGGAAGCACAATGTTCGGGTTCCCGTTGGCGAAGGCAAGCCGAATCTCCTTGAAACTCTCCCAGCCATACCAATCGATCTCGCCGAGCAACGTGAGGCCCGTCACGGCTTCATGCGCTATCCCAACCGAGACGATCTGCGGCAGGTCTAGGTTGAACGACGTCGCGAACCTTCCGTTGGCCCCTGCCAGGGGACCCGCAAGACCGCTGATCGTGGTGTTTCCCTGGAGAGTGTGGGAGATAGGCGAGCGATACGCCACGCCGAATCTGGTGCGCTTGGCGTGAAACATTACACCGACATTGAATCCAACTTTCCAGTCGCTGCCGGTAGTCGTTGACGAGCCATCAGTGGCCGATGTCGGTCCCCCCGGGGACCAAGGTATTCGGCACGGCGCTCACTGATTTCACGTCGGCGTATTGGATGTCCAGTCCAGCGCCGATCGACCAGAACTCGTTGATTCGATATGCGACAGTGGGGGCGATGTCGATGGTCGTAAGCCTGGTGTCGACTGAATCGTAGCGCCCGAACCAGCCGCTGCCATAATCGACCTCAAGGCCAAAGGGTGAAGTGACGGCCAGACCAAGCCAGAGGTCCCTGTTGAGGACGGGGGCGGCCGCGTAGAAATTCGGTATCGCTACCCGGGTGTCTGCCGCGCCCGTGGTGCCGCCGTATTGCACCGGCGCGCCGAGCGTGCCCGGTGTCGCGGCCGTCGAGCCTTGGTTGGAGATGTTCGTGCTAGCTTTAAGCCCGTCGATCCCGACTTGAACGAAAGCCCGGTCTAGCTGAGTCGCACCCGCCGGGTTGTAGTAGAGCGTGCTACCGTCCTGGGCGAGCGCGACGGTTCCTGCGTTGGCCAGCCCGACGCCTATCGCGCTTTTCGGCCCAATGTAGAAACCACCCGCGCTTACGCCGCCACTGAGTGGCAGCAGTATCACGCCGGCTAACCAGCCGCCAAACGTCGTGACGCTTAGGACAACTTTGACCACGGCACAAGCTCCCTCGCCGGACCGGGCCCTTGCATAGCGCAAATTAGTACGCAGCCAGCCGCCCGAAAAATCCTTCCGTTCGTCGGCACCCTAAGGCAATCGAGCTTTCAAACAAGCAGTACTTCAAGACGAGCGAGGAATCAGGAGGCTCAAAGTGGTGCCCGTAGCAGAGGCCTTGACGTCAAACGTCGCCCCCAGCGACTGGGTGCGCCAACGCATGTTGGCCAGGCCGCGGCCCTCGCGTTCAGGGGCGAATCCACGCCCATCATCGGCGATGCGGATGAAGACGTGTACTTCGGTCGATCCGGCCTGGACGGTGATCGTCCGCGCGCCTGCGTGCTTGATGATATTGGTGAAGGCTTCCTGCACGATGCGCAGGATGTGCAACACGTTCTGCGGCGTGAGCGAGGCGAGCTTGGGGATGTCGCGCACCTGCCAATCCAGGACGATGCCCTGCCTCTTCAGCCGGCCCTCCAGCCGATAGCGCAGGTTTCCGAGCACGGCGAGCAGGTCATTGTCGGTGGGCTCCATCGAGTCGATGGTAAGGCGCAGGCCGTCAAGTACTTCGCGCAGTTCGGCTGCGATCTCCGATCTGGGTGGCTCGCCGTGCTCGACGAGGTCGAGCGTGGCGATGAGGCGCGAGCCGATGCCGTCGTGCATCTCGCTCATGAGCCGTCGGCGCTCCTCGGCGACAGCGGCGCGGCGTTCCATCTCCTGCAGACGCGTGAAGTTCTGAGCGAGCTCCTCGTGCTTCTGCGCGACGCGCTGCTCGAGCTCGACGTTAACTGTCTCTGCGACGTTCAGCGCCCCGACGAAGCGATTGGTCAGATGCCAGCCGAACACCAGGGACGAGAGCATTGTGAAGTACGGCAGAACGTGAAAGCTGTCGAACGCGAGCATGTCGCTGTCCACGAGTCCGGTGTGGATCGTCGCGGCGATGACGAGTGCGAAGGCTATCGCCGGCAGGCCCGCCTCGACCGTGCGCTCACGGCAGGCCTTGCGGATCATCAGCGCTGCGAAAAACATGCCGACGGGTATCATCGGAAATAACCAGCTGTCCGCGACCGCGTTGAGCCGCGCTGGACCCGAGGCGAACATCAGGACCGGCCCGAACGCTGCGTAAATCACGAGGATCCTTTCGAAGCGCGGCCAGCGCAGATCCAGATAGCGCATCAGGAAGACGATGAACAGGAGTGAGACCCATCCGAAAGCGCCATACACGCAGATCTGCCAATGAAACGCCGGCATCTGGATGTCGCGGACGACCAGGTTCGCGGCCGGAACCGACCATAGCACCGCGATCACGGACAAATACACGTAGGTCGGCTCGGCCCGACGCCGCACCCATAACGCGAACACGAACAGGCCGACCGCCAGGAGCGCGAGATAGCAGAGTGCAGGCAGGACGTTCTGTATCAGGACCCGGCGCTCATACTGCGGACGAAGCTCGGCGTCCGGGCCAAGCGTGATCTCGCTTAGCCCGCCCCGCGTATTCGGGTACGCCCAGAGCCGCACATGCAGGACGTTTTCACCTGGCTTCAGCAGATCCGATGGGATCGAATGAAGCTGCGGCCAGTTCCACTGGCGCGCCACAGGCTCCTCGAAGCGCCCACCGCTCCCCACCAGCGCGCCGTTCAGGTACAGGGCGGCGTTCATGCTCAGCTTGGGGATGTAAAAGGCGTAGAGCTCACGGGACTCGCGCGGCAGTGCAAAGTGCAGGCGATACCATGCATTGCCGCCCACCCCCGGACGCGACCGATTCCAGTTATCCGGCAGTGATTGTGGCTGCCATGATGCGGCGTCCGGCGGTGGCGACGTCGCATCGTCGAGAACGAACTCGGCCGAGGTCAGGCTCAATACCGTGTCAGCCGCGCCGGCAGGGGCCGTGATCAGGCCGATCGCCGCGGCGAGCGCCATCCGCCAACGACCGCGGCCGTGGTGGCAGCGGTGTCACGGGCCTAGCGAAGAAGCCCCATCCGGGTCGCCTCATAGACGGCTTCCCCGCGCGAGTGCACTGCGAGCTTCTGGTAGATTTTCTTGACGTAGGTGGTCACTGTGTGCGGCGAGATCTTCAGCAGCTCCGCGATCTCGGCAAATCCGAATCCCTTGGCGATCAGGGTTAGGGTCTCTGACTCCCGCCCCGACAGCTCCGAACGATCCTCGGCTGGCGTTTCCATGACCGTGCCTGCCGGACGCAGCTTCTTGAGCAGTTGGCGGGCGATAACGGGACTGATCGGCGAGCCGCCTGCGCGCAGCTCCTTGATGACCCCGATGAACTCCTCCGGCAGGCTGTCCTTCAACAGGTACCCGGTCGCGCCGGCCTCGATGCTCGCCAGCACATGCGCCTCGTCGCCGAACACCGTGACCACCAAGATGTCGGTCTCGGGGTAGCGCCGCGCGGTCTCGCGGATAATCTCGACGCCGCTCACATCGGGTAGTCCCAGATCGACGAGCAGCACATCCGGCGCGCCGCGTGCGAGCGATTCGCGCGCAGAGGCGCCGTCGCGCACTGCGGCGACGAGCTCGAAGTCCGGATCCGCGGCGACAATCTTCACGGAGCGGTTGAGGAACGATAGATCGTCCTCGACGATCATGACCTTGATCATCTTGGTTGGGCGTTCATGTGAATTTTTCAGCCTAGCGTCTACGCGGTGTGTCGGCAATCGACCATTCACCCTAGGTCTTTGGGGACATGCCCGCGCCGTTCCGGACAGTCGTGGGAGACGAGCTGGAAATGACTATCTCCTACTGACTACGCGTGAGGAACGGAATCAACCAGGCTTATCCGGTTCTCGGGAGTAGTTGTTCTGGCTATGACCGCGGAACTCGCTCTTCGACCTTCGGCCCGAGGCGCAGTCGAGGAATGGTCACGTGGCCCAGGACACGTTAAATGGCACTCGCGGATCTGTCATAACCGGCCCGCTCACTGCATCGCCCCGGTAATCGAAACTGGAGTCCGGGCGTGCGCTGGCGCGCGCAGCTTCACGTGCCAGTCCTTCTACCAAACAGTGGGGGCATTTTTGTTCAAACGGTAGACCGTGGCTGCAAGTCGTCATGGCTCATCAGCTCCTTCAGCGCCCCTTCAAGCAACGTTGGCGGTTCGGTTACTCCTCGAGTTCGGTCATCGCAAGTCCGACATTCGGCGACACGAACCCTAGGCGCATGCAAGACAGCGGCATATCGCCCGAACGCGTTTGCGGATACCGTGTGCTTGGTAAGCCAGTCGGATTAGCCCGAACGTGCCAGGGCGCTCGCACGCTCAGACAGCGCGCGGAATCGACAAGCGCAACGTCGTGCCGGTGGCCGAAGGGGTGATGTCGAGCCGCGCACCGAGGTCTTGCGCTCGGCGGCGCATGCTGGCGAGCAGAGTGTCACGGCGCGGCTGGAGTCGCGTGAGAGGCATTTGATGACGGGCGAGAAAAGTCTCCGCGACAACATCGTCGACGTCATACCGTAAGCACAGTCCGGCAAGCGCGGTTCTCGTTTCGGCGAGCGTCCGCGATGCAGTTGGCAACCGCCTCAACGTGGCCTTCTCGGACCTGGATCGACATCAGTTCAAAGGCAGCGTACGCCCCGTTCACATCCTCCTGTGAACCTCCGATAGACAACGGGTCGGAGCGTTCACGCTCATCGAGGCGCGACCACGCGCTTCGGCTCTTACGCTGAGGGATCGGGGCTTCCCCGCTCGCTGGCGGCGCGTGTTTTGGGAGCGGATCCGGGAACGCCACAACGCTTCCGCCCCTTCCCCTGACGCTCCCTTGCTGCTTTGCTGTCTGACCGATTTCCTTCCTATTGCGCGCGTATCTCTGAAGGTGACGCACCAGGCCCGGAGCGCTCCGGCCTACACCCGCTGGTCTACCCGAAACGCGCGATGCGCAAACGCATTTCCGGGATATGCCGTGGTCCTGTTCTTTCTTACATTCCCGATCGATGGATGCGGCAAGCGAACGTCATCTACCGTGCGATCGATCTCTTGGTCCGACGCGTCGACGACTGCCCGACGTCATTCATCAATATCACTCACTCATTGGAGATTTGCCATGTTTAACGCTTACAGCTCTTACAACCGATGGCTCGACTTTTGCGCGAAGCACCTCGGCGGCGAGCCCATTGTGGATCCGCACGGCGGGCCGTTCGCGACCGTCGCAACCAGGCAATCGGTCGATCCTAGACCTGACCCCTGGCGGTGGCTGGTCGCGCAACTTGTCCAGGCTGCCCAGGTAAAGGAGATCGCGTCTAGATTGCCCGAGGGTCGCCTAAAAAGCGCGTTGACCCAAGGCGCGAACGGCAGCATTCAGTCCGCTTTCGACGACGAGGATATGTGCGGGACGCCGCCGAAGGGCTGGCCGTTCCCGGGGCCGCGGCCCTTCGTGTGGGCTGTCGTCTGCGAGCTTTCATTCGTCGCCAACGCGTTTGCAGCTGGCAGCCTCCGAGAGGAGATCCTGGGCATCGCTACCCAGCTCGCCGAGAAGGCGGGCGCAGAAGTTAGCGGGTGATGTCGCGTGGTGCCCTCCGTCACCCGTCGAGTCAGGGGCGGCGCGCGAGCGTGCCGCCACTCGCCTGCACCTTGCAACCCAGACCGGCCGGTTTAACGAACAAACGTGATGAACCGCCGCATCCGTGGGATCTGCAGTGTGCCTCCGTCGAACTAATTTAGGAATCGACGGAGCGCGCTCCCGCGGCCTCGTCTTCACGAAAGGAAGCGACATGCGAAACGAAACGAAGGCTCGATCGATGCTGCTAATTGCAGCAGTCGCCCTGTCGGGTTTGCTCCTCCCCGCGACCGGCAGCGCGTCGCCGGCCGCGGCAACGATTTGTCCGCCCTTCAGCTTTATCAACAACGTCAACCTCGCCAAGAACCCGGACTTCGAGATCGGGCCGTCGATCCCCGGCGAAGCCGCTGCGAGGTGGATGAAGCACAGCGACAATTACGGCGCACCCGTGAGCGCCGCACTGGTGGGCCCCCCCGGCGCACGCATGCTTCTATTCACTGCCGGGGGCAGCGAGGGCGGGGTGTTCCAGTTGCTGCAATCGCCGCCGAAGTACCTCATGTTCTCCGCCTGGGTGTACGTGAATGCGGGCCACGTGGTGCTCCAGGCGAACGGCGGTGCCACCGGGCCGGCGGCATGGAGCACCAAGCACCACGAGTGGGAACAGCTACGGGTGTGCACCGACGGCAGTGTGCCCACCGATGCGCTGGTCATCTACAACCAGGATCCCAGTGGCGGACAGTTCTACGTCGATCGGGTCGAGGTATTCGAGACGCCACAGTCGCCATAAGCGCAACGCGGTGCGGCGCGGCGCTCGCGCGGCTTGGAAACGAGCGCCGTGCATTACCTCCCGCGCTACGCTCAGTTCCAGGCTCATGCTCGGTCGCCGCTCGCCCGCATCGCCAAGCGGTACTCGGGCGTCGCCGGCCCGATTTTACGTAGCGGAACAGAGGGCGTCTGTACGCCGCCCGCGCTGGGCATCTTCACGTCCAAGGCATGGCGGTCTAGGTTGGTGCGGCTCGCGAAACATTGATACGGTGATCCGGCATCGACCGGAAGCGCACGCTCAGTCACCACTCGGGATTCGTGCGGACAATAGCGGCGACGATCTCATCCGTGACAATCAAGCGCAAACGCCGCTCGAACCGCGCAGAAACCGCCCCGCGAACCGTAAATGCCTCGTCATCTTAAGGCGGTAGCACGACCGTAGGCGGACCGCTCACCGCTGCAGCCCATTCTTCGGGCACGGCGTAACACGCCGCTCAAGCGCGCGTTGCTGATTATCCGCGGCGACGGCGTCCTGAGTGCGCTGCGCGATCGGATCTCGTGTACTAGTCGAACGCGGCGTTTACTAAGGGGTTGCCTAACTGGCGGCTTCCGTCGCATCGAGCACCCGCACGACGTCCTCGACGGTGGGATTCACGTAACGACGAAGCTGCGACAAGCTCCGGTGGCCCGTGATGAGCTGTAGAAGGAAGATGTCACCATAGAGCCGCTTCGCATAACGCGTTGCGGCCGTGTGGCGCAAGTCGTGAATATGCAGGTTCTCGATGCCGGCGCGCTTGCACGCGCGCGCCCAGGCGGCATCGAGCGCGTCCGGACTCAACGGAAAGATCCGCTCCTCGGGCCCGCCGCGAGGGAGCGCCTGGAGAATGGCCAGTGCGGCACGCGTGAGCGGCACTTTCCGTGGACCCGTCTTCGCCTCGACGAGCTTCAGGGCGCGACGGCTCTCGTCCAAGTCCTTCCAGCGCGCGATGAACAGCCCTTCGCTCTTTCGGACCGCGGTCTCGATGGCAAACCACACGAACGGCGCGACAAGCGGGTTGCGACAGTCGAGCAGCGCTGCGGCAAGCCGCTGCTCTTCGTCGGCGCTCAGCGTGCGATCGCGAGCGCTGCCCCGCGCCGAGGGCCAACGGACCGCGTGCGCCACGTTCGGCAGCTTGCCCCACTCCCAGACTTCGGTTGTCTTGAACAGCGCGGAGAGGAGCGCGAGTTCGATACGGATCGTGGCCGGCGCATTGCCTTCGGCAAGCATCGCCTTGACGAGTTCGTTGATGTCATAGGCAGCGATGCGGGCCACCGGCAACGTCGCGAGGCGTTGTCTTGCTGCCGTGCTGCGCGGCCGGGCGGCAAGGCGCGCCTGGCGGTGTGCTTCGAACGGACGCAGCAATGGATGCGCGTGGCTCGCCGGTCGTTCCTCGAGCGTGAAGCTCCAACGTGGCGTGAAGTAGGCGAATTGCAATACTGACACACGCGCGCGCTCTCGGGCAGTCTTGAATGCAGGCGGCCGGCTCGTAATGTAGTCGCCGATGAAAGACCTGTTCATTCTGATCGCCCATTTGCTTACGACACTGGTCAGGCTTGCGCAGCCCGGTGGCGTGCGAGCGGTGGCCGCACAGTCCCTGGCCCTCAGGCACCAGCTGCTGGTGCTGCAGCGACGGCGACAGCGCGCACCCCGGCTGAGCCCGTGGGATCGTCTGTTCTTCGGTCTGTACTCGCTTTGGTTGTCGCCGAATCGGCGAACGAAGGTTTCCATTGTGCTGCGACCTTCGACTTTCGTGCGGTTTCACGAAGCCTTAGTCCGCTGCAAGTACCGATTGCTCTATACCTGCAAGCGCCGCGCAAAACCGGGGCCGAAGGGTCCATCGACGGAGCTCATTGCCGCCGTGGTGGAGATGAAACGCCGAAATCCGAAGTTCGGGTATCTGAAAATCGCCCAGCAGATTTCGTATGCCTTCGGCGTTGAGGTGAACAAGGATGTCGTGCGACGCATCCTGCAGCAGCATTACGCAGGTTTGCCGCAGGGCAATGGGCCGTCTTGGCTAACCGCCCTCGCCCACGCCAAGGACAGTTTGTGGAGTCTGGACTTGTTCCGCTGTGAATCGATCGTGCTGCAAAGCTGCTGGGTGATGGTCATCATCGACGTGTTCAGCCGTCGTTTCGTCGGCTTTGCCGTTGAGCGTGGCGACGTCGACGGTCCAGTCGTCTGTCGGATGTTCAACCGCGCGAGGGCAAAGCAGGCTCTGCCGAAATATCTGTCCACCGACCACGATCCCCTGTTCCGATTCCATCGCTGGCTGGCCAATCTGCGCGTCCTGGAGATCGAGGAGATCAAGGCTGTACCCTGGGTACCTCGTTCTCACCCGTTCGTTGAACGCATGATCCGAACGATTCGCGAAGAGCTGCTGGACCGAGTGCTGTTCTGGAGCCCTCTTGATCTCGAACGAAAGCTCTCTGGTTTCCGGAGCTATTACAACCGCTACCGTGCACACGGCGGAATCGGCGGCATTCCGCCGGAGGATAAGTCAGGACAGCGACACCAACGGACATTGCCGTTGAGTGAGTTTCGCTGGCAGTCCCACTGCCACGGCCTATTCGAGCTACCCACCGCAGCGTAAGCTTGGATTTCGCCTACTAGAGGCACACAAACACGTCAGAGGCCCCTAGTTCCAAGCGCGCTCCTGGGCTTTTCGAGTTCGACGAAGGCGCCAGCAGGGTCGGCGTGTCAATACTTAACGCTGCGCACCAGCCGCGGTGTCTCGAGAGTGTTCGAATGTGCCGGACAACCGACGTTATATTGATTCCATCCTGTCACGCCTCAGGGCAGACTTTGAGCGCATGCGACAGCCAGTGCAACCGCCTGTGAGGCCTAATCCATTCGTCATATTGACCAAGGAATCAGGCAGCGCTAAGGGAAGCTCTGAAAACCCCTCCCCGACAGGCGGCCTTTATGAAGAAGCGGCACGTGCAAGAGACGTTGCGTCGACTGGCCGGGCATCTTGTCGTCGAGACCGACGAGCAGCGGCGCAATGTCGACGTGCTCTACAAGGCCCTCGGCGAGGCGGCTGTGCCCGACGACGAGCGTCGCGCGATCCAGAGCGATTTCTCTATCGGCAAGGCGGATTTCTTCTTCGACGACACCATCCCGAAGCGACGACTCGAAGAGCTCAACGCGCTTGCGCGCAAGATCGAGATACGCGAGGAAGAACCGCGATCGCTCGTCTTCGTGCGCGAGGTCCCAATCCGCGACTCTTTACTGCACGCCTCGGTGCCGGGTTGGGCAGCGGGGGCTCGCGTCGACCAATCAGTCGGCCCCTTTATCAATAAGGACGGCCGCCAGTTCTGGTTCGATTTCTATCGCGTGGCGAAGCTCACCGCTTTGTACGTGCAAGGGATCTCCGAGCCGGCGTTGCTCTACAAGGAAGCTGCCCGGCGCCGACAAGCCGGCGAACCAGCCGAGCGCCAGAGCGCGGGAACCGAGTACAGACTTGGGAAGGGAAGCATCTGGATCAATGCGCGCTTCCTGACCACTGGCGCACCCGCGGGCTCGTACGTCGGTTTGACTATCGCCGGCGGCCGGATTGTGGTGAGCGTGACGCCGTCTACCGTGAACGGACAACTGACGGTTCCCGCGAACGCGACGGTGTCGGTGCAGCTCGAGCTCGCGCAAGCGCCGGTCACCAACGCCGACCCTGCGAGTCCGTACGGGGCGGACGCGCGCGATCTGCAACTCGATCTGCCGCGCAGCTTTGCGTTCCACTTTTCTGCGAACGGTCACGCGATCGATACGGTTGGCGACGCGCGCTGGGAGCTCTACGGGCAGGAGCTGCAGTTCACGCGGCGTGCCAACGACGCCGCTTCGTACGACCCGCTCCTCCAGCGAGTGCTCGTACCTTTTGCCTCCTCGGACGAAGCGCTCCGAATCCGACGGGCTCGCTCCGAGTTCCACGTCCTCGGAGGGACGGCGGATATCGCCAGGAGCGCCTGGGCGCTTCCGGTCGCTGCAATCGACATCACGCAGCCGCCCGAGGCGCAGGGCACGGGCGCCATGCTGGTCCAGACGAACCAGGGGCTGTTCGACGCATGGCCGACGCTGCAGGGTGGGCCGCTGAACCTTGCGCATCCCGCGTTCCTCGTGAGTCCGGGCTCGATCCTGCTCGCCGATCTCACCAACGGCAATCCGCATGCGCGGCAGTCGCTTCAGTTGTGGCGGGACGAATCGAATGCGTTCGGATCGAGCGTCGAGCTGACGTTCCCGTCCCCCGCATTGTTCGTCTATGCATCCGACGCCAGCGGCGTCGAGTTGTTCATGACGTTCGCGAACGCCGACTTCCGCGTGGACCGGCCCGTGAAGGTCAACGGTGAGCCGCCATCGGTCCGGTCCCTTTACTCTCTCCTGGTGGTCGCCGCCTCGTCGGCGGGCAGGCTCATCTACTTGTTCGACGACAACCTGCTGCAGGATGCAGGCAAGACTGGTAAAGACACGGTTCCGCAGCCGATCGCGCTCGCGCTCACCAACGCGTTGTTCAAAGTCACGCCGCCGAATGGCGCGCTGTTGTTCGGTTCGCTGTCAGACGATTACGCCAAGGTTGAGAGCGGGTTCCTGTTCTTCACCTTCGGCCTGTTTGCGTATCTCCCAACCCTGCCGGACCCATACGCCGCCAACCTCGGCGTGCTTCGGCGTCAGGTGCGGGGGCGCGAGTTTGTAGGGAACGCGCCGTCGGTCATCGCGAGGTCCGCACTCACCGCGTGGCTGGTCTGCCGCGTACGGTGGCAGGCTCCCGCGGCAGATGCGGACACGGATGGCGTGGAGGTGTCGTTCCATTTCGCGCCGTTGAGCAATCAGTTCGGCGGGATTTCTATCGAAGAGCAGGAGTCGCAGGCGGACAACGCCCCCAGTGTTGCCCCTGCCGCAGCGGGCGGGGCATCGAGCCAGGCCGGCGTCTCACAAGAGGCCACCGCGATTCCAATTTCGCGCTTGACCACCCAGATCAGCAATGCGATCGCCGTCCACAACGTGAACGTCGGCGCGACGAGCGCGGCGTCCTTCCAGGCCCCGCCGGAAACTCGAGCGGCGGTCGCCACCGGTTCCGATCGCCTACCGCTCCCGAACTATGAAGAGATCTGGGATGGGGCGACGTCGCGATTGCGGCAGAACATCTTCGCCCTGCTCGACGTCAGCACCAACGCCGATCTCTTCGGCGTCAGCTTCAACTGGCTGTACGGGCGCGATCAACTCGTGCTCACGCACGTCCCCGCGGCATCGGGCGCCTCTCAGTTCCCGGTGCAGGTCCAGGGTATGGACGTCGTCAGCCAGGGACGCAATGCAAAGGTCTTTACGGTTCCCATGATTTCGTGGGAGCCGCTGCTTAACTTGAGTCAACCCCACGTACTCGGCGATCCACCGTTGTGGGTCAACTACTACCCTAATGACGGCGGCCCGACACAGATTCTCAACAGCGGCGACGACACCGTCACGCTCGCGCCCCTGCCGCTGACCGGCTACCTCGTCGATCGCTTCGATCAGGACGACAAGGACTTCGTGGCGTGTGCGCTCATGACGTTGCCGTTCGGTCTGAAGGCGCTCGCGCTGCTCCAGGACCCGTACCGCGATAGCACTCCGAATTCAGAAAAGCCAATTCGCAAAGGCGCGGAACTGCTGCTCAACGCCGAAGCATTCGAGAACGACGTCAAAGGGGGCCTGCAGCTGCAACTCAATGCCGGTGAAGCCTTCATCAGCGGCGAAACCGACATGTTCGTCGGCAGCACTGTTCAACTGAACAACGTGCTGGACGCCTTCGGAAACGGCCACGGGGACAGCACCCTCGGCCGGACGGTAACCAAGATCTTCAACAACGAGTTCCTCCTCGAGCCGTTCGACCTGTTCCGGCAGCGTGGCGTTCCGCTTACCCGCATCGACCTGAGCGGATACGGCGCCAGCACGTTCAGCAACTGGCTGAACCCAACCGCCGCGTTCGCCCAGACCAGCCAGGCCAGGTTCGATGTGTTCGTCGGACGATGCGCGCACGAAGTCATCCAGGTGAAGAGCATCGTCTATCCCTGGGGGATCAAGGTGGTCCGCACGATCACCGTGTTCAGGGTGGGGAGCGGCTACGTGTATCGCGTCGACTCCGGCTGGCGTGCCGAGAGCAATGGCGAATTCGACTTCCGGTTTTGGGTGAACAAGGTCCCCACCACGAAGATCGAGATGCCGTCCCCCTTCCCCATCCATCCGGGAATCATCAAGGGACTCTTCAACGTCCAGAACATCATCGAGACCGACGAGATCGCCCCTGTGACGGGCCAGATGGTGGCAGCCGAGATCGTCAACGAAGACGGACTCTTCGTTCCGAACCCCGCCGCCGACGACTCGCTCGGGTTTGAGCTCCAGCCTGTCTACTTTGACGCCGACGTCGAGATCGAGAACGTGGTGTCGGGGTTCACTACGAAGAAGATCGGTGGGATTGACAAGAAGGTGGTCCCGTCGAAAAAAATCATCGGCTACGTGCAGGCCGCGCCGAGAGGGATTCCGATCAGCAAGGAGACGTTCAGAAATCTGATCGTGCTTCAAGCTGGTTCGATCGGCGGCCCGATCGACTGCGAAATCGACCTCGCCGGCGCAGGCCAGAAGATGCGCGTGAATCGCTTCGACGCCAACAACTCGTTCGGCGCCAATGGCTCCGACATCGTCTTTGCCATCGCCGGCCGCGGCAACGTCCTGCTGCCCAAGGACGGCTCGTGGACGATGGTCAAGCACGAGAGAGTCAGCGGGGAGGTGAGCCCCGTGCCGGCGAATCTGAGCGTTCCGGTCATCCGCCAGGGCAGGCTGATCAAGGACGGTGCTGGTCAGAAGCTCGACACGCCCATCACGAGCGCACTCCTGCGCGTCGCAGATCCCGCCGACCTCCTTCGGGCCCCCGTCGACGACACGATCAACTACGGCTTTCTCCAGAGCACCGACACACAGAAGGCGCTGTTCCTGACGCCGGCATTCGAGATCGGCAAGAAACAGCTGTTCAGCAAGACACCGCCGTTGTTCGTCGACGCGTTCAGGATCGTCAACTCCAAATCAATCTTCCCGAATATCGGCAACACTGAGAACAACCTCGGCGATGCGATCTCGCTCATCACCAACGGCACCGAATTCTCGAAGGGACTTCTGAAAGACGCCGGCAAGGACGTCTGGTCGCTGATGGACGTCACGGCGTCTGCCGGCAATGCCGCCGAACAAGGCTACCGACTGCTGAAGCAGGTAGCCACGTTCGACCTGCCGAACAAGGAGTTCGAACTGATCGATGTCGGCGATGGCAACTTCCGCATCTACATCGAGTACGAGCAAAAAGACAACGACGGCAATCAGCAAGCAAAAGGAAATCTCGACTTCAACATCGATTCCATGGCCGGCAACATCGCGGACACGTGGAAGAGCCGCATGGGCAACATCGGCCTCGTCGTCGATCTCGCCGGCATCGATCGACTGATGACCATCCGCGGCAATTGGGACTCGAAGAAAGGCTCCGCGGCCGCCTACCCGCAGCCCGACCTCCAGTTCGCCGACGAACTTCAGCCCATCATCGACATCCTGGAGATCCTGCAGCAACTCCAGGGAGGGGACTACGCCGGCGCCGTCGCCAATGGACTCAAGCTGGCGATGAGCAATAAGGCCGGCACCTGGGAATACAAGTTCGAAGCATCGAAGGAAATCCCGGTGCTGCGGTTCCCCGTCCCCGACTTCGTCTACAACGATCCGAATTGCCCCTTCAAGCTCGAGGCAGGGCTGAAGATCGGCGCCTACTTCAATGCGGCGCTGATGGTCACGAGCAACGCGAACGAGCTGCTGCCGACCGCTGGCGGCACGCTTGGTTTCTACGGCCGGCTATCGGTGATGTGCGTGTCGCTGTCGGCGGCGACGATTTATGCGATCGGCCAGGTCAACCTGGATATAGGAGCCGACACCAAGCTCGGTCCCAACCTGCGGATGAAGTTCGGCTTCGGCGCGCAGATCGTCATCGGCTTGCCGGTCGCCGGAAATGTCAGCGTCTTGTTCGTCGTCGGTGTCGAGATATTCGCCGCGAGCGGGATCGTCGAAGTCACGGCATTCATGCTGTTCGAGGGGCATGCGGAGATCCTCGCCGGACTGGTGTCGATCACGATCCGGATCGAAGCGAAAGGCACGGTCTCGAAGAAGGCGATCGGCGGCGATTCGCGCACCGATCTCGTCTGCCAGGTGACGTTCGGACTCGATATCAGCATCTTCCTGGTCATCAACATCAGCTTCGAGACGTCCTGGAGCGAGCAGCGCCAGATCGCGTAACCACCAATACAGCGGGATGCTCCGATGAATCCGAATCAGCGATTTTCCATACTGACGTTTCCCCAGTTCTACGACGGCGCCGAGCTCGGGCTCAACATCGTCGTCCTGCCGAGGGATCAGAACCCGCTCGCCAATGCCATCGAGGACGAGGCGACGATCCCCGATGCGCCGCCCTTCGCCGATGCGCAGCTGTCGTTTACCGCGAGCATCTTCGACAGCCTGAGCGGCTTTCCGCACAACCACGCGCCGATCCAGGGACTGGCGCTGCCGACAGTCGCGCCCGCCAATTCACGCGCGATCTTCGAGGCGCTTGCAGCGCAGCTGAGTATCGTCAACCTCGGTACGACCAACCGCAACCTCGACCTGGCTGCGATCCCGGCAATCCACAAGCCATCGGCCGCGCAACCCAGGGAGCTGACGGTCAAGAAGTACCTGCCCGAGAGTTATCGCCAGGCGTTTCATTTCACCGGTCCGCGCCACGCCAATCTCGTCACCGATGACAGCTACCACTGCGCCATCAAGGGCGGCAAGCCGGTGCCTGGCTTTGAGCGGAGCGGAGAGTTCGTCAGTTGGGGGAAGGTGTTCGCGCATTTGACGCGTCAGCCGTTTCTGGCGGAACAGGCCGGCCTTATCTACCGCACGAGTGTGACCATCCAGGCGACGCATTTCCCGAATGGCGGCTGGTTGTACGTCGATCTGGCTCCTGGCAGCGACTACCGGCAGCAGCTCGATGCCGACCACACGTTTATTCGGCGATACGCGGCGCGGATTCCGCGATTGGTCGCCGCCGAGCCGCGCCACGTCTTCGCATCGATTCTCTTTCCGGTGCTCTTCAAGCTGGCCCCGGGAGATGCCGATCCACCTCCTCCCGGCACCAATTACGACCAGTTGTTCATCGCGGCGGCCGAATATGACGACGGGTTTGCCAAGATCGTCCACTGCCGGCAGCCCACCAACCGCGACCTTCTCGAGGAGAAGAGCGACGGTTCGTATCCCGTCAAGGACATCGGCGTGAACCTTGGGTGGGACGATGAAGAGATCACCGATCGCTATATCCGTCAACTGGAGATCGACCCTGCGGGTGGAATGGATGGGCGAGTGGATGCCCCACTGGGCGTGTACGGCTACGTGATCGACGTGCGCGAGAGCGCTGAACCTGAGAATCCCTGGGAATCATTGAACCTCGTGCAGAGCCGGCAGGCCCTGACACTCGCGGCGCCCGCTGGTGCGATCGCGTTGGGTGGATTCAGTGGCGAGTTGCCGTACCAGGTTTATCCAATGCAGGTAGACGGGCGAAAGAACCTGAACTACTGGCTGCCGATGTATTTCGCCAACTGGGCCGGCCACAGCATGGTGCTGCCCGATCCTGACGCCGCGGCAATCTACCAGACGACGAACGTCGACGTCACTGCCGACCCGGTCGATCCGGCGAACGACACCGGCACCGGTGTGTCCGGCCCGGCCCAAAACCAGCTGAACGCCGTCTACCTAGCGGGCGCGATCAATACGCAGCTTCGCTATGGGCACAACTACGAGTTCCGCGTTCGGATGCAGGATCTCAGTGGAGGCGCGCCGGATCGGAATAGGGCGCCGATCAACGAGACCGCGTCGGACACGACGAGCTGTCGGTTCAGGAGGTTCATCTCACCGAACCAGCCGCGCATTCTGGAGATGAACGCGTCGGGAAACGACGACAGCATCCTGGTGAACAGCGATAGCCCTACGGCAATCTCCGAGTTGAACGTGCAACGTCCCAAGCTTGGTTATCCGGCCGTAGTCTTCACCGGTAAGTACAACGACCCCGTCCAACGGTTGATCGATCAGGCCACCCGCGGCCTTCAAGTCGATCCACTCGATCCCAACCTGCATGCGGAGCACAGGGTCGGCCTCGGCATCGCCGATCCCGACGTCAATCGCCTCGAAATCACCGTCGAGATTGCCACGCTGAAACTGGACAAGCGTGACAGCGTCTCCGGCCGCGACGACTACGTGCATCTGTATACGACCCAACGGAGTTTTCCGGCCGTCGCCGACGACGAGGACTATGAAGCGGTGCTGAACGTCCCGATCGAATACCGTGACGTCAAGGTGCTGCACACGGGCGACGAGGTGGATCTCGTCAACGATTTCAATCTGAACGACGACATCGACAACCTGGCCGAACTGGTGTTGCCGACGGCGCGTCTCGTGCGGCTCACCCTTCGCGCCGTGTGTGAAGACAAGCCGGACAACGAGCAGTACTACGGCGTCATCGACGGACAGAGCAAGCTGCTCGATAACCGTTTTGGAGAAACCTTTCAGGTCATTGCCTACAGCCCGTCATCTGACGAAACGGGTCTCCTCGTGCAGGCACAAGGCGTCCCTCGCATTCAGGGCATCTTCATGCAGCCCGACCTCGTCAACGCTGTCGACGGAAAGTTGACGACGCTTCTCATGGGCAAGGAGACGCTGGAGCAGCGCAGCAACATTCAGCAATTGGCCGATCGCCTCGACATCGTGAGCCACGGCCTCACGTTGAGTGCGGCAAAAGGGCAGCGCGTCGTCTTCGGCTGTTCCAGCCGAATCAGGCATACGCTGGCGCCTGACGGCTCGTCGCTCACTTTTGCCTCGAAGGGCGACCTGATTCATCACTGGCTGTGTTGCATCAGCTACGATATCGACCGCGACTGGATGTGGGACGCGCTTCAGAACCGGAGCTTTGTCATCCGCCGAACGAAACGGTTCACCCGCAATCAGCAGCCGGAGGAATCCAACGTAGTGGTTGGAGACATCGAGCTCGTAGGTACCGCGTCGTTCGAAGCGCTGGACGATCCGCATCGCAACTCCACGAGGATCGTGTTCGTCGACGTCATCGAGCCAAAGAAGCCGGCACCCGCGAACGCTCCTGAGCCGGACTTTCCCGACACGATCGAGGTGAGTTACTCGATCGAAGCCATGTTCAAGGACGCGCACGCCGAGGATCGCGATGATCCAGAGACGTTGGCGCTCCGTCTTCCGATCACGACACCGCCAACGCAAGTTCCACGGATCGTTTCCGCGGGTCTCGCGCTGTCACCCTACGTTCGCAACGACACTTACTCAACAACGGAGCCGCGCAAACGGCAGCTGTGGATCGAGTTTGCCGAGCCGGTCAAGGATCCGCAGGATGCGTTCTTCGCGCGCGTGCTGGCCATCGCGCCGGATCAATTGCTCAGTCGCAACCATCCCGACTTGCTGGCCGCCCCGGAAGAATCGGTCCTGCCCATCGATCCTGAACACATCCGCGTCGTCACCGAGGGGGCCACGAACGACCTGGCGGGCCTGCCGGCCATGCAAGTGATGGAGAAGAGCACGTCCAGCGATCGTCATTACCTGCTGCTGCTGCCGCCGGGGCTGCATGCCGAGGCTGACGAGATGTTCGGGTTCTTCACCTACGAGTTCCGGCTCGGGCACTTCCGCGATGCCGATACCGGTGAGATGGTGTGGACCACGGCCCAGGGACGATTCGGCAGGCGTTTGCGCGCGACGGGGATCCAACATCCGGCGCCCACGCTGACGTGCATGGCCAACAGGGACGCGAACAAGCTGTGGGTGACGGCGCCGTATGCGGTGGCCGTTCATGCGGGGAAGAACGTCACGGCCAACCCGCCGCGCACGCAGCTTTGGGCGCTGCTCTATGCGCAGGTGAAGCAGGCCGACAACAAAGATTTCCGCAACATCCTCCTCGACGACCGGCAGCTTGACTGGCGCGTGCAGGTGGAGAAAAAGAAGTCGGTCGACCTGCTCGAGAAATACACCGACAACCAGCTGCAGGTGCTCAGCTCGATCGCCTACAAGAACTTCAAGTACGAAATCAACGCCACCAGCGTCACGAACGTGCTCCAACTTGTCGACTTCTCGACCAAGAACAAGGACGGCAAGAAGTACGGCACCGTGGTCTGGACGCACAACGAAGTCGAACTGCTGCTCGCCAATCTGGGGCTTCCACTGGGCTCACCGCTCAGCGTGCTGGTCGTCGAGACCTTGCCGCAGATCACCAATATCTTCGAGCATGTGTCCCGTCTCGACAATCCACTCGTTGCCAGCGCGTCGGAGAACCTCGTTGCCGCGGGCGGCCAGGCAGGCTTGGCGCAAGGCGCGACACGCGCCATGGCGATGCAGGCCGCAGATATCAGGACCCCCAGCCCGGTGAGCGATGAACTGGGCCACCATCGCCTGCTGCGCACGTCGCCTTTGGTGGAGGTGCCGCCGGTCTGCTGAGCGCGGCACACGTTTGCCGCACCCTGCTGTTGCAGGCCGGTGCGCCCATCACGGACGTCTCGCAGCAGCTCGGACACGCTGACGCGTCGATCGCACTGATAGACGCGACTGATCACTCATCGTCACTTGCGGAGACGGAGAGGATGGTTCAACACACTCGGCGGCGGACCCGTGTCGACCTGGATTCTGCTGTACCTGTTTTGTACCTGATACTCAGGGTTTGAGCGTTTCTAGCGATTTGCGCGATTGAAAACTCGCCTAGGTTGTTGATGTGACCGGGTTCGCCGGGAACGAATCCCACCTCTCCGCCAACCTACGCTCACGCTTGACAAGGGGAGCGTGAGGTACGGTTGGCAAGCCGCGCGAAGGTCGTCCGCCGTAACGCGAAGCTGGACCTCACGCGACCTGCACCAACCAGTTGCGAAACTCATCCCACACGGCGAATCGGGACTCGGGATTCGGAAGCTGGTGGTATCGCCGAGTAGACATCGCTCAAGCGTGAAAGTTGAGGCCGTGTGGTCCAAAATTATAGTAAGAGGGATCTGCCACGCGGCAGTGTACGGGTAGAAAGTGGGCATGCCGACCGACCGGATTCGTCGGTCCACCCGGCTACATCGTACAGATCGCGATCAGTTGCCGGTGCCAGCGCAGCAGCGTGTCGGGCGAGACGATCGGATCCAGCTCGTAGAGCTCTTGCGGTCCACTGTCTTCGCATGCCGAGCAAGTAGCGGATGAGGCGCGGTGCCACGTTCCGAGCACATCCAGCGCGATCGTTCGCCTTGGCTGGCCAGATGGGCGGCGTTGCGCTAAAGTGATTTGTTAACCGCCCAGTCACCGTGAACCGCCCGTCCGAGCAAATCGAGGGACCGTCGTCCGAAGATCGAAAGCAAGGTCAAACGGTCATCATCTTGAGCCGCCCGGCCGGGTTCTTCGTCAAGGCCGTCGGCCTGGTGGCGGCTGTCCTTCTCTTGGCCCTGGCGTTCGTCTTCTCGCTCATCGTCTTCGCGATCCTAGCGGCGATCGTGCTGGTGTTGCTCGTCTACGGGTGGTGGATGAGAAAGCGCGCCCTGCGGACTGCACACAGCAATCACAGGCACTGAAGGTGTCCGTCCCGAAAACTCGTCGCGCGCTCGGGGACAGAGTGGCCATTCATCTCAGGTCACGCCGCGAGCCGTTCGTAATGGTTATGCAGTCCGCCGAGTTCGGGGAATTCGACTACCCTGCCCCGGTCGGGCGGATGTACGGCCCGCGGACTCGGAGCATCCATCCCCAACGAAAGGTGAGTCCTCCACAGATGGTAGTAACCGAGGTTTGCGTTGCAAACGCGGGTTGAGAACTCAAGGTCGCCGACGAGGAATGAACAGTCTCAGTGCGCGCGCGCTGATCAGACCATGATCGCCGCGTACCACTCGCGACGAAGATCGAGTGGGATCTGTCGATCCTTGCACTGACAGATAAACTGCCTGTCGGTGGCGAATTCCTAGTGGACTGTAACGTTTAAATAGGAAGTATCATCATGCCTGCGGAGGGCGTGATGAAACTGACCAAGAGCGAACGCATGGAACTGCAACGGCAAGCGGGTGCGAGGAACGGTCGAGCCGACTCGGCGCGACACGCTCGGCTGATCCTGCTGCTTGCCGACGGACTGACCTGGGCCGAGATCCGCGCCAAGCTCGACTGCAGCGACAGCTACATCGATCGCTGGAGCAAGCGCTTCGCCGCCGATCGACTTGCCGGGCTGTTCGCCCGCTACGCTGGGCGCGAGCGCTACAAGGTGACCGATCGGATCGAGGCGCGCGTGCTGGCGTGGACCACCAAACACAAGCCTGCCGACGGATCGACGCACTGGTCGTCGCGGAAGCTCGCTGCCGAACTGGGCGACATCTCGCATATGACGGTAGCCGCATCTGGGCCAAGCACGGGATCAAGCCGCATCGGCTGGAAGGCTATCTGGCCTCCAACGATCCGGACTTCGAGGCCAAGGCGGCCGAGGTGATCGGGCTGTACCTGAACCCGCCGCAGCATGCGGCGGTGTTCAGCGTGGACGAGAAGACGGCCATCCAGGCGCTGGACCGCAAGGACCCGGTGCTGCCGCTGTCGCCGGGGCGAGCCGAGCGCCACGGCTTCGAGTACTACCGGCACGGCACGCTGTCGCTGTACGCGGCGTTCAACACCAAGACCGGTGAGGTGCTGGGCAAGACCGCCGAGCGCCACACCTCGGCCGAGTTCGTCGCCTTCCTGACCGACATCGTGGCCAACCAGCCCAAGGGCAAGGAGATCCACGTCATCGCCGACAACCTCTCGGCGCACAAGACCAAGCGGGTCGACGAGTTCCTCGCCGAGCACCCCAACGTTCATATGCACTTCACCCCGACGTACTCGTCCTGGCTCAACCAGGTCGAGCTGTGGTTCGCCAAGATCGAGCGCGACGTGATCGCTCGCGGCGTCTTCACCTCGGTGCCCGATCTGAAGCGAAAGCTCATGCGCTACATCCGCCAGTACAACAAGCAGCCCAAACCCGTGAAGTGGAAGTACTTCGATCCATCGCGACGAATTACTCCCGATTCAATTGTTACGGTCCACTAGTATGAGCGAATCCGCCTCTGCAGTGCAGTCTTGCGCGGGAGGACGGAGATGTTAGCGTTCGCCCGATGCGCGACCTCCTCATCCTGGCCATCCACCTGGTGGTCACCTTCGCGAAGCTTCTCCGCCCAGGTGGCATCCGCGCCGTCGCCGCGGAATCGCTGCCGCTGAAACATCAGCTGCTGATCAGCAATCGCTCTCGCCGCCGCGCTCCGAATCTGACCACGATCGATCGGGTTGTGCTCGGGCTGACCACACTGTTCGTGAGCCCGGACCGCATTGCGAAGCTCGGCGCGGTCATCAAGCCGTCCACGCTATTCAAGTTTCACAAGAGCCTTGGTGGATCGCAAGTACCGCCGCCTCTTTTCGTCTTCCTCACATCGTCGCAAACCCGGTCCCAAAGGGCCGTCTGCGGAACTCATCGCGGCCATCGTCGAGATGAAGCGCCGCAATCCGCGGTTCGGCTGTGTGCGCATCGCCCAGCAGATCTCTCATGCCTTCGGCTTGAGATCGACAAAGATGTCGTTCGTCGCGTGCTCGCGAAACACTATCGACCAGGACTCTGGCGCCAATGGCCCGTCTTGGCTTACTTTCATTGCACAGATGAAGGATAGCCTGTGGAGCGTTGACTTGTTTCGCTGCGAATCGATCTCTGCGCAGTCACTGGGTGCTGGTCGTGATGGACGTCTTCACCCGCCGTATCGTCGGCTTCGGCGTCGAAGCGGAATCCATTGACGGTATCTCCGTATGTCGCATGTTCCGCTACGCTATCTCCGGCCAACCGCTACCCGAAACGCGTGAGCACCGACCACGATCCGCTATTCCGCTTCCACCGTTGGCTCGCCAACCTTCGCGTTCTCGAGATCGAGGAGATCAAGTCGGTTCCGTACACGCCAGTTTCGCATCCGTTCGTCGAACGCCTGATCGGCACGGTTCGCCGTGAGTATCTGGATCGGATGTTTTTCTGGAACGCCTTGGACCTGACCCGAAAATTGGGCGAATTCGCGGGTTATTATAACCTGCATCGGGTTCACCGCGCCCTCGATGGCACCACGCCTGCACAACGCGCCGGTGGAGTCGCCGCCCGCTCCTGCGGCGCTCGATCATTACGCTTGGCGGCAGCATTGCCGTGGTCTGTTTCAGACACCGATTGCCGCTTGAGTATGAATTCGCCACCCACAGGTCACAAGCGGGAATCGGCTGGTGTTTTCGACTAAACAGAGCGTCTTAAATAACGCCGCATACCTCTCTCAGAACCACGCGGCATCGGACAGTCGATGCGGCGTTATTTATGTCGCCGTGTTTAGCTCTACGTCTGGCGGAAATTTTCCGTCCTTGCGATTCCGAGTTTTTCAACAGAATCGGTAGAGTCGGGATGTGGCGCGGTGGCAGTAGGTTCGGTTTGTCTGTTGCCGCCCCTTTCGTCTGGCGGTGCCCGGATAACCTCGCCGTAGCTCCGTTTCCACATCCCGCTCATCGAACCGGACGTGCAGATCTCCCGCATCCGGCTCTCGGACAAGACGCATGCTTTCGCCCACGAAAGGTCGCGCTCTGCTTGATCGAGCAACAGCAGGGGCCGTGTGTCCCTGCTTGCAATTCTCACGGCCGAGCAGTCACAACCGCTGATGCGACCTGTCCTTCCCGAATATTCGTAGTCGCTGATTCCGTTGCTCGTTTCAGCAATCTACCTCGCTCTGGCATCCTTTGCCGTGCTCGTCACAAGAGGATCCAGGATCATGATGCCCATCGTGCGTGCGCTGGTCGCCATCATTACCACCTGCTTCCGCTCGCGCCTGTCGCTGCAACTCGAGATCGTCGCATTGCGACACCAGCTAACGGTGTATCAGAGATCGGCTCGGCGGCCACGCATTCGGCCAGCCGACCGGATCCTTTGGTCTTGGATTTCGCGGCACTGGTCAAGGTGGCGGGAGGTGCTGTTCTTCGTCCGGCCCGCCACCGTGACGGCCTGGCAGCGCAGGCGGTTTCGCGATCACTGGTCAAAGCTGAGCCAACGGAGCAAGCCCGGCCGACCGTCCGTACCCCAAGAAGTCATCACGCTGATCCGCAAGATCTCATCGGCCAATGCCCGCTGGGGCTCACCGCGCATCCTCGGCGAGTTGCGTAAGCTCGGCATCGAGGTGGCGAAGTCAACGGTGGAGAAGTATCGGATACGCCACCGGAACCCGCCTTCGCCCACTTGGAAGGCGTTCCTGAAGAACCACCTCAGCGAGCTCGTATCCATCGATTTCTTCACCGTCCCCACGGTGGGCTTCAAGGTGCTCTTCGTGCTCCTTGTGCTGGCCCATGACCGTCGCAGGGTCGTCCACTTCAACGTCACCGAGAATCCGACGGCGCACTGGACGGCTCAGCAAATCATCGAGGCCTTCCCGTGGGATAGCGCTCCAAGGTACCTGCTACGGGATCGCGATGCGATCTTTGGCAACCCATTCCAGCGGCGTGTTGACAGCATGGGCATCGAACAAGTGCTCACCGCCCCTCGGAGCCCTTGGCAAAATCCATGTATTGAACGCGTGATCGGCAGCATCCGCCGCGACTGCCTCGACCACGTCATCGTATTCAGCGAACGCCATCTCCGGCGGACGCTAAAAGCCTACTTCGATTACTACCACCGCTGGCGCACGCACCTGTCCCTGGAGATGGATTGCCCTGACCCGAGACCTGTGCACGCGCCTGACCAAGGTACGGTCCACGCGTTCCCAGAGGTGGGCGGGTTGCATTACCACTATGAACGATTGGCCGCATGACCGGATCCAACCGCACGCGATGGGTTTTCGGGAAGGACAGGCTGTGGTGCGCAAATACCCGATCACGCGACCGCGGGCGCGAGTGAATATTCATGATGCAAGCCGCCCAACACCGATTTCGCGAGCACGACGAAGCCCTCGCGAATGCGATGTCGGGATGGTTGGGTCTGGAACGAGACATCCTTCGCCGGCGGATCTCTCGCATTTCGTGATCGCTGATATAACGAATCCAAGATCAGCACCCCTAGAACTGCAGGCAACTGTCCCCGAATGCATGATCCCGTTCATTCCAATCCTGGAAAAGGGTGAAGAGACGGTCAAGCCGCCTGCTGAGCCAATCGTGCCTCTCCTCGTCTGAGCACAAGAAAGAAGGCGCACTGCCGGATTGGACGGTCCGACCAGCCGCGACGCGAGTTCGCGGCACGGTGACGAGACCCGAGACGCCCAAGGGAATAACGTCACGTTGCGATGTCATCTCGGTTTCTCCGCTTCTTGGTGTCGCGATTTGGGCGCGTGACGGCCACCGACACCCGCCCCGTCTTCCAGTCTTGGCCGATCCGAATTCGTGGTTCACGACTGGATTGAGACAACTGTCTTTCACGCTCGCCGAGAGCCGCTCAATCCTTACTTACGTCGAGACCGGACGCTGCACAGATCTGAGCGAACAAAGCGCCGATGTTGAAGACGACAGTTTCGCCACGATGCGCACCAAGCATCTTCACTTCGGTGTGTGCGTCAAACCGAAGCTCGCAGTCTTCGGATTCGATGAAGAACTTCCCGCGCGCCGGCTGATCCGACCGGACCTGTACCCTTGCAGGAGAAGCTTCGAACTCGCGGGCGCACGCGCGCAGGATATAGGTCCTGCATGAACCGATGTCCCGCTTACGAAGTCCCTCCTCAGTAGCGGCCTCGTTGCCACGGAATTGAACCTGTGTAAGCAGGCAAAAGCGTTCCTCACGGTCGAGGGACACGACGTCTAGAGCGAGGTCGTACCGGCCATCGACCCAGCCATCCTCGGCGCCGTAGTAAAAGAAATAGCTTGCGTCCTCAGTCGTTCCGGCCACGCTGTCTGCCGCCCCCTTGCTGCGGACGACATTGAGGAGACGCGCCATTCCTGCTTCGATGTCCTGACAGAAGTCTATCCACAAGCGATCTTGAAGTGGTTCTGGAATCGGAACGTCCTTCAGCAGCAACGGAATGATGACCAGACGTGCCAACTTGCTCTCGCGGAGCAGGCCCGCTTTGATCTCACGGTCAACCCACTCTGACGAGAGAGAGCTGTCAGAGATGACGACGCAAAGAAAACTCGCTTGCTCGATCGCAGCTCCGATACGAACAGTGAGGGAATCTCCCCCTAACAGCTTGTATTCGTCTCTCCAGACCTTGATGTTCTCGTTCAACAGCCGTAGTGACAGCTTATCGACGAATGCCTGATCCGCGTGGCTGTAACTGATGAACACCGACATGACACTTGGAGTCTATCATCGTGCTCGACGCGGTCGAATTGCAGGAATTTTCAATCCTTCGCATGGCGCACAACCGGGGGGCACAGCTCGGAACGCGCTTTCGAAGCAGCCAACTCGTGGATGTACTTCCGCGGGAGACTTCTCATCGCATCCTGGTTCGCTATGGAGCGATTCTCGAAGGACCTATACGGAAGACTGAAGGCGAGAAAAAGTGCTTGCTTTATCGACCAGCCTACCTCAGCGCGCGCGCCTTCGAGGTGCGACCACCGCCGGGATTTCGGGCGGCAACGATT
Source organism: uncultured beta proteobacterium (assembly GCA_963789885.1). Taxonomy (GTDB): domain Bacteria; phylum Pseudomonadota; class Gammaproteobacteria; order Burkholderiales; family SG8-39; genus DATEDA01. The sequence continues at coordinate 119,290 of CAWBNB010000018.1, forward strand.
CCGCATCGCCGAGGTTGCGAATGAGGTCGCTGATTTGTCGGCGATTTATCGCGCGTTGAACAAGGAATTTGGCCTCGCCATGGTCGTTCAGCCAGTTGAGGAAAGCCTGCACGTTTACATGGGTCGTCGTTTCGTCCCGGCAGTTGGCGATGAATGCCATTTGGATTTTCTGCACGTCGTCCGCCACATAAACGCCGAACGGGGCGGAGACGACGACGGCATCCGGAAAGCCGAGTTGGCGAACGGCTTGGCTTTCCGAGACACCTTTCTGGCAAGCAATCACATGAACCGGGCCGTGGATGGCCGCATCCCACGTTTCGGTGTGACGATAGTCATTTAAAAAAGGCTGACCGACCAATTCGCGGGCGGCAGCAGTGCTCATCGCGGCGGGGATGCTGTCGCAGACAAAGCCGATTCTCAATCCTCGTATTTCAACTGTGGCGACATTGTCTGCCGGCTGTTTGCCTGTCCTGCCGTTACGTCTGCGAAGCAAATTCACCACCGCAGCAGTCATCACTTCGCGCCGCCTTTGAAATTTCATCCGGCTCCACTCCAACGCCTCGCCGGCATAGTAGCTTCCGGTGGAGTTCACGCCCACGCCTTCGCGTGCCAGGCTGAGCACGACCGCCGCGGCAAGCTCCTTCGTGCGTTCCAGTGCCTCCTCCCCGGTTTTCACCTGTGCACCGGGAATCTTTTGCGCGCCGAAGTATTTTTGAAATTTATCATCCGGTGACCCCGGCTTCGCATCTACCAGCTCCTTGAACTGAATGCTGCGCACCTTCGCAGGGGACTTATCGAATGCCGCTGACAACTCTGCGTGGCATATCCCGACTCCGTCCCTCACAGGGCTATCGCTACCGAGCCAGCCGGAGCGACCATTGTAAAGTGCGATAAAGACATCCGCATTCCGGGACTTGTCGATGCACGCCTCCCAGTTGTTCATTATTGCGCTGGCATTGGATTCGTCTTCATGAATCCACACTCTAAACACTTGCTTTCCGCCGATTTCGATCTCTTCGAGTTTGGACTTCAAGACACGGCGAAGCACCTCCAGCGACTGTTCCCTATTCTGGTATCGGATGGTGTCCTTGCATCGGCTGGAAATCATTAATGACAGCGGCTCTGTCTCAGAAAGAGGCCTTTTCATAATGCTTGTTAGGCTTTGATCGGTTCGAGAAGATTCTTAGCAAGCTGCCTGAACCAATCCGGCATGCAGGCCGGTTGCGTGTTGTTCATCAACGCCGGCAGGAAAAGTCCCTCGGCGGCGTGCACGCCAAGCTGGCGGTAAGCCTCGAATTGCTCCTGGTCGAAGAACTGATCGAGCGTCGTCTGGTGCGGGAAGTCGGGATTGTTGATGCGGTATCGCTTGATGAGTTCCGATTCGTTACCGGTGACGGAGAGTTTGATGTAGAGCAACAGGCCGATGCCCTCGGGATAGTGAATGCGGCACAGGTGGAAGTGGCACTTGCTGTAGCCCGTCTTCGGGTCGGGGCGGATGTCGTCGAGCTTGGGTGTGATATGCACGCCGAAGTCGATCTGCGCATGGCGCACGAGCGTCATCAGCCCCTGGAAGGTGAACGTCGGGTCCGATTCGCCGTCCACGCAGACGATGAACTTGCAACGTCGCCGCAGCAGTTCGTATACGGCGAGGTTTTCGATGTGGCCACCGTCGGAGAGGTTCAGCCACTTTGCCTTTTCCGACATGCCGATGCTGAGCATCTCGCGGAGCAGGCAGGCGAAGCCGGGCGCGCGAGAACCTGCTCGTCGCGGGCGGCTTCTTGATCCAATAACCGAGACGCACATTCAGCAGCGTGAGCAGCGCCGTGAGCGTGGGCATCGAACCGAGACCCATGTGTGGCGAAAACGCCGCACCGGAGACCGCCATTGCCGTCGCGAGGTCCACGTTCGCGCCACTTGCCTTCCACGTTTCGGTCGCGGTGGTAGCCGGTCGAGGCGGAGCCCATCCATCGCTTGGAGAAAAGGAAGAAGTCGCAGCCGCGATCCTTCAGCGCCGAGCTCTGGCTGGATGGCACGTTCAGCGCGGCGTTGATGAGGTGATACGGCGCGGTGCCCCGCGGGTTGATGTCCGCGAGGTTCACGTCGGGCGTGCCGTCCGCGGTCTTCTGGATGAAGGTGCGCGCGAGGGCATCGCGGTAGAGCCGGTGCGGGCCGGTGAGGTTGATGTTGATGACGAAGATGCTGACCACGGCGAGCGCACCCGCCGCCCACGCGAGCGATCCGGGATGCTGTCGTTCGATTCCGCACAAGGCGTAGAAGAGCAGCACGGCCGTCAGCGGCACGAGCAGGCCGGCGAGCACGAGGGCGATCTTCAGCGCGATCTTGCGTACTTTGGGTTCCTTCAGCACCGGAACGAATCGAATGATCCCCGGCACCGCCGCCGCCACGGCAGCCAGAAGCGCGCCGATGCCGCCGGACATCTTCCATTCACTTTGAATGGTTGCGAGGAATTTGGGAGCAATGGAATCAAGCAACCATCCGGCCCCGACGAGGCCGGTAAACGCCAGCAGACCACCGAGGACGCGGCCCGTCAGTCAGGCCCATCTTCTTCCCTTGCCGGATCCCCAATCCGTAAACGATCATCGCGATGACGCACGACGCCGCGGAAGTCCAAAAGACGTCTGGCCGCACATCCGCAAGTTTGGTCCCGAACCGGGTCGCAATGAGCGCGAACGTGACCAGCACAAACAGCGGCACCGTCCAGTTCAGCAACATCCCAGCGAGCGTAGCGGTCACCATCGACCACTTCTCTTTGAGATTGTTCGGCGAGAGAAATTTCGCGTGCTGCCGAACATAGCGCACCGGCTCCGGGTCCGGCCCGTCCGGCCCAGCCACGTCGGAATGCGGCTCGCTGTTGCCAAGGCGCTGCGTGAGAAAACAGCCGGTGTAGCCCCCGCCAGAAACTGTGGAGAGGAAATCCACCTCTTTGAGGAATCCTTTCTTCGCCAGCACCTGCACCACGCCGAGGCAGAAGGTCGCCGAACGAATCCCGCCGCCGGACAGCGCGAGGCCGATGGCGTTGGTCCCTTCGGCAGTCAAGATGCCCATTTTCTTGCGGCGAACGGCGACTGCCGGGTTTTCGTCGTTCTTGATCTCCACGGCACTCGCGTCCAATTCCGTCGTGTGCGGCGTGAAGCCAAACGGGAGCGGTTGCAAGAGCACCTGCAGGTCGACGTCCGTCATCACATCCGGCGTCAGTGCATCCGTGTGGGGCGTCCCGTACGCCATCGTGTGCAACTCTTCCGCGAAGGCGCGTAGCTTTTCCTGCACACCCTCGAGTTCGCCGCGAAATTCATCCGCGCCATCCCGTCCATGCAAGCGTCCCTCTTCCAGTGCGCGATGCCACTTCGCCGTCAGCGGCCGCACGACTAGATTGAGCACCTCCGTCGCGCGGGCGGCGAACTTTTCGCAGCCTGCGTTTTTCTTGATCGCATCGCGTGCTTGCCCGAACACTTCCCACATGCTCTCCAGCGCCCGCGCCTCGACGCCCAGTTGGTAGGGCAGCGGCTGCGTGGAGATGCGCGTGCGCAACTCGGTGAGAAACTGGTGCGCAGCCGCCTGATCGGGGGTGGTTGTCGTATTGGCCGGTGTGGATGGATTCACTTGGGCTATTCCGCGATTTGGAAGACGTTGGGACTTCTGAATCACTCAGCGCCTGCGTGGTCGGAGGGATTCGGCTGCAGCAAACTCGCGCGCATCGAACGCCGATTCTTTGCGCCACCCCGGATGGTCAGGCTTCTCTGCAACGAGCCTCTCACAGGAAGGAAAATTCAACCCTGGAGACAAAGTATTGGGGATCGATTGGGGCGCGTCAACGAGCAGATTCCTGCGTCAAATGCCTCAACGCACCGCTTGCCCGGCCCCGTTCGCCCGTGCATGCCGACTCGCTGGCGTTGAAGCCTCTATTTGAGCATCATTGGCGTTAGCGATGATTACAGGAGCGAAGATGCGCGCACCTCTTTTGGTCCACATGGTCTTTCACCCGAAATCGCCAGCAGCCCGCGCGTTTGCTTCTACATTTCGGCGCACGCTGAACAGCGACAACCGGCTCCCGGGCCTGCGCGTGCCGGTGGTTGCGTTGGCGGAGGACGGCACTGGGTGGCCGCCGCCGCATCATGATCTTGACGAAGCCGCGCAAAGCGTCGCCGTCGTGCTGGCCGACGACTTCATGGTGGTCGGCGACGTTGCGCCCCAGGGCCGCCAGTCGTGGCCGGTTTTCGTTGCCGGCCTCGCGCGCCAGTGCCGGGAGGACGGGCATCGCCTCGTCCCGGTACAGTGCTCGGAGTCCGCGTGGCCGCTTCACTCGGATCTAAGCGAGACCAACTTCATCCGCGCCCATGAGCGCGCGCCCGGCGAGCGTGATCAGTGGCTCGAGCGACGACTGGTCATCGAGCTTTGCCGCTTCCTCCTTAGACGGGGCCGCGGCGACAAGGTGCCCGTCCGGGTGTTCCTGAGCCACGCGAAGCAAGACGTCGACGCGCCTCCAGGCCTATTCAATGCGCTAGTTGCGCACCTGACCAACACCCAGCCGGTCGAGGCATGGATTGACACCGGACAGATCGAAGGAGGCGCCAACTTCAGGGAGCGAATCGAGGAGGGCGTCGAGCAGTCCGCGGTGCTGGTCCTGGGTACCACCAATTACAGCAGCCGGCCTTGGTGCCGCCGGGAGGTCCTGATCGCCAAGCAATTCGGTCGGCCGATCGTCGTCATCGATGGCCTGCAAGGCGTCGATGTGCGCAGCTTTCCGTACCTGGGTAACGTGCCGGTGTTGGCCTGGGGTGCCGATGGTGCTCGCCGCGCCGTGGATCTGCTGCTAAAGGAGTTGCTGCGCATCGAGCACACGAAGCGCGTGCTCGAGCGGCAGGCGCTGTCGGGAGACGCGATCCTGGCATCGTCGCCCGAATTGCTGACGCTGGCGGGATTGTCCAAGGGGTCGGCGGTCCTCTATCCGGATCCACCCCTAGGCGACGAGGAGGCGGAGATCCTTGAGCCTCTGGGCCTCCGATTGGAGACGCCGCTGCAGCGCGCGGGAGCGCACCGGGTGCTCGCCAAACGGACGATCGCGATCTCGATCTCCGAGAGCGACGACATCGAGCGACAGGGGCTCTTCCGCGAGTGTCTCGACGACGCCTTGGTTGAGGTCTCGCGCCACCTGCTGGTTCGCGGAGCCACACTGGCCTACGGCGGACATTTGGGCAGCGAAGGCTATACGGTGACCCTCTTTGACTTGGTCCGGGCGCACCAGAACCTAAGCACGCTGCCGCCGGTGGAACGCATCGTCAACTATGTCGGCTGGCCGCTGCCGTGGGCAACGCTGCCGGTCGAACAGCGTGCCCGCCTTCAGAACTTCGTCAGCTATCGCCGCACATCGCGCCCCGCTGACGTGGCGTCGCTCGAGCCAGCGACGTTCACCGAGGAGCCGATCTTCTTCCCCGCCGATTCCCCAGAGCGCCGCTATGCGTGGGCGCGCGGCATGACGGTCATGCGTGAGCAGCAGAGCGCACAGATCGACGCAAGGATTGTGATCGGAGGCAAATTTGCTCCTACGCTGACTGCTCTACCTCAAGGTGGAAAGCAAGTCGCTTGGTACTCCGGTCGCATTCCTGGCGTAATCGAGGAGGCCCTTCTGACGCTGAAGGCGCGACGCCCTCTCTACCTTTGCGGCGCGTTCGGCGGGGCGGCAGCGCTGCTGATCGATCTGGTCGAAGGCCGCGCCCGCAGCGAATTCACTTGGGACTACCAGATACAAGCCCCCCATGCCGCGGCAATGCGCGCAATTTACGCCGCGCAGGGCATCGAATGGTGGGACTACCCAGCGATGGCAAGCTTCCTGGCGGGCATTGGCGTGGCGGGCCTGTCCAAGCTCAATGGATTGTCTGAGACGCAGAACCGCGAGTTGTTTCGTTCCCGCGACTTGCCGCGCTTGGTCGAACTCCTTCTGACCGGACTGGCGAACACGTTCCCGGCGCCGCCACCCGCGGCCTAGGCACCCGTGGAACAGCAGCCGCCATTCCGTTTAGCCGCGCGGGCGTGCTCGCCGCATCACCGTGCGTCACAGTCAATCCGGTCGCGGCCGCCATGACCATCAATCCCGGAGCCTCCAGTGACGCTGCGCCGAGGGGGCCAATCGATGTATTCCTTTGCCACAACTCTCTGGACAAGCCACTTGTTCGGCAGGTCGCTGAAGGGTTGGAACTGGAGTTCGGGATCCCGCACTTCCTGGACGTCTACGCGATTCCGACGGGCGAAGCCTTCCTGCCCTGGATCGAGTCCGCCTTGGAGAAGTCCAGCGGCTGCGCCATCTTTCTCGGGGCCAACGGCTGGGGAAACACTCACTTCTGGGAAGCCGAGCGCGCATTGGAGCGCTATCGGCGCGATCCGGCATTCCGGCTCATCCCGGTCGCGCTGCCTAGCATTCGCGACGAGGACATGCATCGTCTGGGCGCGGGAAGCCTCTTCTCGGAGATCAACTGGGCCGATTTCCGCAATGGGCCGGTGGATCCCGAAGCCATCCGCAAACTGCGTGCAGCGCTTCTCGGCCGCACGCCCGAGGCGTCGCGCGCACCGTCACGCCTTACTCCGTACCTGATCCGCCGCGACGCGGGTCGCTGGGAGGAATCCGGCCGCCGTGACAAGAGCATTCTCTACCGTGGGCGGCAGTTGAGGGAAGCGGAGGTGCTGCAAACAGCCCAGCCCGACCTCGTGTCGGGCGATGCGATCGTCGCGTTCCTGGCCGCCTCGTTCGCTGCTCAGACTCGACGGGCAAGGATCGTCGCTGCGCTTGCCGTCACCGCCACCGTGGTCATTACGGCGTTAGCCATCAACAGCGAGCGCGCGAGGCAGCTCGCGTTGGCCAGATTCGTTGCGGCGGAAGCGCGGCAGGCAGCCAGCACGGACACCGGTCTGCTACTGGCTGTCCAGGCGACGCGCATCTCCGAAACGCCGGAAGCATACGGCGCGCTGCTCGAGAAGCTGGACGCGCAACCCTTCCTGCGCCACATGCTCCGTCTGGGCGAAAGCGAGGTGATGAGTATCGCCTTCGACGCCGGGGCCACGGCAGCCTACGCCGGCCAGGCCGACGGACGCATCACGCGCATCGACATGCAAACGCTCGCGCGAACGCAAGTTGTAAGTGCAGCTGGACCCGCGGTCATGGCGCTCGATGTCGACGCCGAAAACGGTGACGTGTGGGCCGGCCTGGAAAACGGTCGCGTCCGGGTGTACGACGGGGTCGGAACGATGCACGAGGTCACCGATCTTGGCACGTCGGGGGTCGCCAAGTCGTCTGGCGGGTCGGCTCGCGAGGGGCGCGCCGCGCCGATCCTGACTCTGCAGATCGACCTGCAACGGCGCCGGGTCGCCGTCGGCGACCAAGGCCATCGGCTGTCAGTATTGGATCGCGCGCGCCGAATACTGGTCTGGACGGCGCCCATTTCCGCACAGCGGGTCACGTCGGTATCCTTCTCCGCGGACGGCGAGCTGCTCGCGGCGGCCAGCAGCGAGGGCTTGGTCGAGATTTTCGACGCGCGGGACCGGAAAGCGCGTGACAACGCACACGACGGCGAAAACTGGCAACCCCAGGGCCCTCGCGTTTGCGCGCAACGGTGATCTGCGCGTGATCGACGACGGCCTCGTGCTAACGGTGTTTGCGAAAGCTGCAACGGAAGGCCAGGTGCGCAAACTCGGCGGGCAAGCGCTATCGTCTGCGGCAGTGGGCCCGCGGCGCGAATTCGGGCCCGTGGCTCGGCGCGACCCCTTCGTCATTGGCTTCGGGTCAGGTGATGTTTCGCTGACGCCGACGAATGGAGTGGCAGAACCAGTCCGCATTCCCGCCCATGCGCGCACGGTCTACGCGACCGCGTTGGCCCCGGACGGCAGCCTGGCGGCGAGTGGAGCAGGCGATGGCACGGTCGCGATTTGGGACCTGCAGCGCCGCTCCAGCCTGATGGCGACGCACCCGCCACCGGGCGGGGAAGTCATCGCCATGGCATACGACAAAGCGAACCGACTCATCGTTGTTTCAAGCTCGACAGATACGGTAGTTATGTCTCAGCTTACCGCTACGGGATGGCACCAGGAGTGGGACTTGCTGGCGTTGTCGAAGGGTGCCGCTGGCAGCCATGCCATCGAGCCCGAACCTGCAAAGGCCGATACGGACGGGTTCGTGCCCATTCCGGAAAACGCTATCGCTCGTGCGGCCTTCAGTGCGGAAGCCCAGCGGATCGTCTGGGTAACCCGCAATGGCGCGGTGCTCTGGGCGCAAGTGTTGCAGAGCGGCTCCCCCAAGGTGATTCGCGCCCGTGGCGGCCCACTCGAGGCGCTCGCGCTGAGCGACTCGGGCCGCTACGTGTTTATCGCCGAGGAGGGTCGGGGCGTGACGCGATTCGATGCCGAGGCGCAGGCAGCCCCACCGCTACGGTACGCGCCGCCTGGCAAGGTGCGGCAGATGGTGGCTGCGAAGGCCGAAACCGGACTCTTCTTGGCGCTTGACGACGACACAGTTCGCCACGTCGATTTCGCTGCCGACCCACCGAGTGAGACCTCGCGCACGACTCTGCACGGCGCTGCAGGCGAGTTGATCAGATTGGCAGGCGAGGACACACTGTTGGCGGGGGGCGCCGGTTCGAGCGCTGGGACAGACGTGGCGCTGGTAAAGGGAAATGCGGTGCAGCGTCTGCACGCCCGGCGGTTGGGCGGCGCTGCCAGCGGTATGGCATGGTCGAAAGCGGCCGGCATCATTGCCGTCGGCGACTTCGATGGTCGCATTCACGTGTGGGACTTCGCAACGAACATTCCGATGGCGAGTTTGCAGATTGCAGATGGGACTTTGAACGCTGTGGCCATTTCACCGAATGGCAAGCAGCTGGCCGTTGCTGCCGGAAGTAGCGGCGACGTTTTTGAGCTCGCGATGGAGCGGGACCGGTGGCGTCGCAAGGCCTGCGACGTGGTGCGACGTGAGCTGACGTCGACGGAGTGGACCGCACTCGTGCCGGCTACTGCGCTGAAGGCCGGTTGCGAGTCCAGCGATGTTCAATGATCTGCATTAGCTAAGATTTAATCTGACAGTACGATGTCGGTTCGATTGATAGCCAGCCAACCGGGGCGCGCCCCAGCTGGAGGGCTCGAAGTGGCTGATGGCGAGCCTGCTCTACGGTGCCGGACTGCGCTTGAATGAGTGCTTGCAGCTTCGGGTGAAGGATCTCGACTTCAGCTATCGCTCCGTGTTCGTGCGCGACGGCAAGGGCCGGAAGGATCGAGTGAGCATGTTGCCTGAGCGGCTCGTCGATCCGTTGCATGTTCACCTAGGCCGCGCAAAACGACTCCACGAGCAGGCGACGGGTACGAGGAAGTCGCCCTGCCGGGAGCGCTCGCCCAGAAGTGTCCACATGCCGGCTACCAATGGACCTGGCAGTTTGTGTTTCCCGCCTCGCATCGATCGGTTGACCGCGAGACCGGCGTAATCCGGCGCCCATGTGGTCCAAAATCAAGACGGACCTCTCACGCGGTGGTGTGATGATAGAAATTCAGCATCCCACCGAGCCGGGTTCGTCGGTCCACCGGGCCAGGCGCCGCCCGCGTTCGCTTTCGACCCAGAGCTCGAGGTAGACGGTCGCGCCGGCGGCGCGCAGCTTCTGCGCGAGGTTCTCCACCTTCGCCGCGAGCCCACAGCGGGCCAGCGGCGGCGTAGGACATAAAGATGGTCGGGCCCGGGGGTCCGGAAGACGCCAGCTCTGGAATCTTGGGCCCGCTCTCCCGGCGCCTTGTCGGATCGGCTGGCGCGGAAAGCGGTTCGGCTTCGGAGCGGTGGGGATCCACTTGTCGAGCGGTTCGCGCGCTTGTCACCCGGCCCTGGACGAGTTCAGTATATCGACGCGCTGGATGTCCGACCGCTGAGGGCCGGCGCTTCCTCGCCACCGGACGCGATTGCTTGAACTGAGAGCAACCCACCGAGCGATGCCTGCACCAGCAAACCTCACCGTATTCCTCAGCCACTCGCACCAAGACAAGCGTGTCGCCAGGCGCCTTGTTCGTCGGCTCCGTGCGCACGGCCTCAGGGTGTGGATCGACGAACGGGAACTGCCACCTGGCACCACGCTGACGGCCGCGATTCAGGAGCAGATCAAGAGCGCGGACATGCTGCTGGTCGTTGCCTCGGCGGCGTCGGCGGCATCGGCGTGGACAAGGTTGGAAGTCGAGTTCGCCCGAACCGCCGGCAAGCGCATCATCCCATTGCTCATCGAGCCAGCGGCCCAGTATGAGCTCTTCCGGGACCATCTCGGCGTTGACGCAACGTCACCGCAGGAATTCGCGGATGTTGTCGACGGGCTGATACGCAGTGTGTACCAGTCGCTCGATCTTGAGGCTCCACCGATCGATCGCACGGCACTCGAGGCAGGGCTGCGCGAGGTCGCAACCGAGGAGCCAAGCCTTGCACCACTCATCCAGGGTTGCCTCGACTTCCAGGGCGGCCTGCGAGCGGAAAGCGAGGAAACGGTTGTCGCATCGGCGTTCCATCCGCTCGACGAAGCGCTGAATGCGCTGTTCGATCTGATGCGTAAAAGCGATATCGCCCACCACGCGGCACTCGGCTTCAGAAGAGCGGGCGCGGGAGCGAGAGCGCTTTCCTCTTGGATCGATCGAACGGGCGATGGCGGTCTTCCGCTGGTGAGTGCAGTGGGCAGCGAGCGCCTTGATCGTGCGCTCGTTGGGACGGCGATCAGACTTCTGAGAGCTTGCGCTCCACCGAACAACCATGCGTTCCACCAGTTCATCCACTACAGCGGTAGCCGATTGGACGAGGCGCAGCGCCTGGCGGCTGTCCGACTGATCACCTGGCCGGTGCGCGCCGATCCATCCCGCGACGCGGATGTGCTGGCGTTCGTGGCACTCAAGCAATTCCCTGATGCCTTGGAGGTCCAGCAGATGTGGCGGCGATGGATTCGTGAAGGCGGTTTCGATGGCAACGCAAGCACACCCAGCGTGCTCGCAGACAGCCTTGCTGATGCAAGCGGAGAGTCCCTTCCGGGCTGGGAACAGATCAACGAAGAGCTTTGCAGCCATGTGCGCGCCTGTCTGCGCTCGGGGGACGAGGAGCGGGTCGAGATCGCCCTGAACCACATTCGAGCGGCGGCAAATGCAGGAGCCCCGATCCTCGATTCGCTGCGACGCGAGGCCCAGCAGGCCGGCGCCAGTGCCGAGTGGGACAAGTGGAGCGAGCGAGACCACGACGCGGCCGAAGAAATGCGCTGGCTGGTGCATATGACCGTGGAGGAAGCTGCTGGCGAGCGGGACTGGGCCCGGGCGCAGGAGCCCGCCGAGCAGATGGTGCAGTTCCAGAGGCAGCGCCGCCAGCGCCTGCGGGGCGGCGGGCCGAATGACGGAGGAGCCGGGCGACTGTGTTGAACTCGGCCGCGCGGTGGCTAGCCGGCCCGCCGATGGGGGCCGCGGCCCTGCCTCGCGAGGCCGCGGCGGTGGAGGATGGCGCGAACACCCGCCACTGGATCGCCAGACGTCGAGCGCTCTGCCAGCGCCAGCAGCTGCTTCGCGAACCGTCGCTCCAGGGCACGCCCAGTCACCACAGTGCTGGCCGCCTGCCATGCGCCAAGAATGAGCCGGTCCGCTGCGCTCGGCCCCAGCCGATCACGTACTTCCCACAGCGCAGCGGCCCAGACCAGCCCGGCCTCGTGAGGCAGAGCGCCGTCGGGGACATCGCAGCGTCGCAGATCGGTGCGCAGGTCGCGAAGGCACGGCGTCCTCCTGCCGAAGACGATCGGCGCAGCCATGCGGCCGAGACAAGCATCGTCGTGGTAGCTGCACGCGAAGTAATCAGCCAGACCGGAGATCAGCGGGATGAGTTCGCCTGCCGCAACACCTTTGCCGCGCCCCCCCAGCATCCGACCAAATGCGTGCAGCCCGACGAGCCGCGCGAACACGTCGGTATCGCGCACCCATACCGGTCGCACGGAAATCGTCCGTGTCTCGGCGTCGTACCCGGCCTGGATGCCGGAGTCGGGGTCCACGACCACCCGCAGTTCAGCGGACCCCGATGCGTCCACCCCGAACTGTCGCAAATAAGCCACGAAGCCCAGCAGCGCCCCCAACAAGCCATGTTGGGCTCCGACCGGAAGAGCCTGCGCCATGCCGACGAATCCCAGGACCAACGCGCCGTGCTTTGTGCCGGTGGAAACAGCGAACTCGGTGCCGAACAACCCCGCGTCATCTCTCGAACGTTGCCTTTGGCGGATGAGCTCGACGTCATGCCACGCGGCCTCGTAGTCGACGCCTTGCCGCTTCGCTGCCTCGGCCGCGCGCAAGGCAAAGTGTTCGGCCATCGCCTTGTGGCCGCGCAGGATCGCCACGGAACCCAGTCCATTGAGGGCGCCCGTGTCGTGGGGCTGCAGGGCAAGCGCCCTGTAGAAGAGCTCTTCCGCCCTGTCCAGCAGCGACCGATGCCGCTGTCGGACCTTCCGGTCGTTCCAGTGGCGCCAGACCTTGACCTGATAGGCATCCTTCCGCTGATACGCGGCGAGTCCCACGACATCGGGGTCATGGGGGAACGCCTTCAAGGTCTTCTCGACGATCGGATCCAGCTTCGCCAGGACCTGCGCCGCCTTCCGTTGCTTCCCTTGGTCGAGGGCCTCGAGAACCTGCCTCTGGCCGGCCGCGATGCCGTGGAGAACATCTGGATAGCCCGTCGGCCACTTCGCTCGGTGTTGCATGAGTGCGACTCGTGAACGAAGCTCTACATCCTCATGCTGATAGAGCTTCGCGACCAGCTGCGACATGCCCTGCATGAACGACGAGGAGAAGTCGCAGTACAAACGTCCGGCGAGAAGCGAATTGCCTTCGAGGGGCGTGCGATCGAGGACGCAGGGCAGGATGTCGCAGCCGTACCCGGCCGCCGCCTGCAGTTCCTTACTCACCCAGCGAGAACGCCTGGCAGACCGGGACCAAAGGACGAGGACGAGGCGGCTCCTTGCCAAGTCGGCCGTGATGCGGTCATTCAGATTTACGCCACGGCTCAGATTCTCGTAGTCCACCCAGACCTTGCAGTCGTGGAGCTTCCTCAGGTACTCGACCATGGAGGTCGCTGCCCCCTTGTCCGCCCACGAGTGGCTGATGAAGGCGTCCCATCGGAACGTCTTTCGCCTGCGATTGGCTGCCTGCTTCATCTTCCCTGGCTGTGGGTGGCGAATTCCCAGTATGAGCGAATCCGCCCGTACGGTGCAGTCTTGCGTGGGACGGCGGCGATGTTACGGTTCGCCCGGTGCGAGATCTGCTCATCCTGGCCATCCATCTGCTCGTCACGTTCGCGAAGCTGCTCCGCCCAGGTGGTGTACGCGCCGTCGCCGCGGAATCTCTTCTGCTCAAACATCAGCTTCTGATCAGTAATCGATCCAGACAGAGAGCACCGAATCTGGCTACGCTCGATCGCATCTGATCGCGCTGACCACGCTGTTCGTGAATCCCCACCGGATTCCAAAACTTGGCGCGACAGTGCCGGACGGGCGAAACGTCAGGGCAACGAATCGCAGCCCGTCCGCCAGCAGTTGAAGTGCAACCCTCACCAGCGCGATCACGCGCCGATCATGCCATAGCCTTTCTCGCGCACCTCAAGCTGGTCCAATTGCCCGCGATCGATTTCTGCGGAGCACAGGGTGTGATCGCGCTCGCGCCCTCGATGGTCGCGTCCGCGCTGTTGATAGGATTCGCGAAGATCGAACGCTACAAGCGCACGCCGCTCGGCCACTACGTCGCGACCTGCATGATGGAGGCGATGCGGCTGCTCGGGCAGCTACTGATGTGGCTCGGAGCAGCAGCCCACGTGCCGTGGCTGATCCCATTCGGCTTTGTCGTGATCGTGTTCGCGTGGCTGAACCGGCTGTTGATCCCGACGCCCGGCGAGCATTGATGGCGCTCAACGCGCCGACCACTTCTCGAGGGCGGCGACCACCAGTTCCTCGGCTCCTCCCGTGAGCGACCAGGGGCCGCTCACGAACGAGTCGGATTGCATGTTCGCAATCACTAGCAAGGCGTCCATGCCATCTAGACCGCCCGGGTAGTTCCGCCTCAGCCAGCTTTCGAGGACGGGCTTGTCCTCCGGCACCGTTGTCTTCGCTGCGCGCCACAGCGGGTACTGGGTCGACGGGGCCGGAGCGATGATGCTTCGCAGCAAGCCTTCACCGCCCTCGCGCGTCGGGCGGCGATTGAACATCGCCAGCTCGTAGCAGCACCAAGCTCGTGAAATCGCGGTGGGCGAAAGCATGAAGTGGAGGTCAGCTGCGTCAATCACCGCAGGCACGACGAAATTGACTTCATCGAGGACATTTCGCGCGTTCTGGTCGATGAACAGGAAGTCGACCCAGATCCCGATCCTGTCCCAGCAGAGCTCTTCGACCTCCGATTTGCCGAGGTCGGGCCGATGTCGGCACACGATGCTCGCCACGAGCTGCATCGCCGAGTTGAGCGTCGACTGTAGATTGGCAAGACCGTCGCTCCAGTCGTGGGAAACGAAGACACTCGCCCGCTGCCGACTGAAGTGCTGCTCGAGGTCCCGCACTGGATAGAGCGACCGCTCGCGAAGCCCGGCGGCTAGCGCGTGCGCGTTTATGAACGGAAGACCGCTGCCAATCAAGGCCTCGAAAATTGAGGAAACATTGCGAAAGGTCGTGCACCAAAATCGGCGATCCTGCGCCGAGACGACTTGCGGCGCCCGTGACTGGTCCTCTTCGCGCGCTGCCGACTCTGTCGTCTCCTGGGTTGTTCGCTGTTCGGCGCCCGATCCGATCTTGCCGATGATCCAGCGCGTGGTCTTCCAGCCCGCGACGGCCTCTCCGCCCGGCGTCTGCTGCTCGCCGCTGATGACGCGTGCACTCTCGCGGAACTCGATCTCGGAGCGCAGCCTCTGCCGCACGATCGGGCCTGCGCCCGCCGCATCCAGCCGTGCATAGATGCCGATGGCGCGATTCGACACCGCGATCGCGTCCTCCCAGCGCGAAAGCGCCCGCCAGACCCCCGCCAAGCTGGAGAGGTTGCGGGCGAGCGCATAGGCCACGTCCGCTCCGGCGTGCGCGAGCCCATCGAATCTCGTGCTCGCTAAGCTGAGGACGCGCGCCGACTCCTCATTGCGCTCGAGAAGCGCGAGGGCCGTCCCGAGCGCAGATTGGTCGAGCGCGGCCTGAAGAGCGTACGTGGTCCGACCTCGATCCGCTTCTTGGTCGTACAACGAGAGCGCTCGCTCTAGAACACAGACCGCCTCGTCCGGAGCAGCCTGCAGCAACAAGCGGCCAAGCGCGCTCAGAGCGGAGAGGAGCTGCCCGCTCAAGCGAGCCCGGTCCGCCTCGTCTTGCGTCGATAACTTCTCAAAGAGCGCCGCCGCCAGTCGCAGCGAGGCATCCGCGTCGACCAGATGATCTCCCTTTGCGAGCAGCTGCCCCAACTGCAGATGCACGCTGGCAAGCTGCTCCTCGAAACGACCTGGGGCTCCTTTCTCGAGTCCTACGTACAGCTCCGAGGCCTCTCGGAGCCTCGCCACCGCGTCGTCGGAACGATCCGGCTGAACGGACACCGCCGCCAGATCCACGAGCAGCGCAGCGCGCTCTGCCTCACCGTCTGCAAGCGCAAGACGCTCGAGGAGGGGAGCCGTCGGATCACCCGGCTGATTCGGTGTGTTCTTGTCAATCGACATGAGCTGCTCTGGACATGTTTCGAATCGCCGCGGAGAGCAAGCGCTCGTCTTCGAGGGCAGCAGGATTGCAGCTGGGCATTCGGCCAGTCAATAATCCCGATGGCTGAACCACAGGCGCATCGAGGGACGTTCCGATCAGCAGGGGGTGCCCGCTCGGCACCCATGTTCGAGAAGCTCTTGCGCGACAAAGAAGGAGTCGCCGGGGATCCGGCAGATCGCACAGCCCCGACCGTTCAGGCGCTCGCGCCAACGAGACTTCAGGCGCGTCCGCGAGCGATGGTGCTCGATCGTTCAGAAGACCCAACGCTGCGGGGTACCGCACTGACCGATCTCGAGCGTCTGCGCTTACTCGCCACATACAGCGAGCAGCGACGGTGGCGAAGTTGCGTTGGCCGCAGCGATCAGCGGCTTACAGGGCTACTAACCATGGAGACATGCAGGACATCGCACTGCAGATACGACGCACTCTAGGGCGCCTCGGAAGCTGACGACGATCGCGAACGCAATATCCGAATCAAGACAGAGCTCGATAGAGCAGTTGAAGAGAACGCCGAGCTAGCAGCACGGGTGGAGCAATTGAAGCAACGTTTGAACGACTCGCAGTCAACGCAGCACCTTCGCGTTCTATCCGCATAACTGTTTTTCGACCAAGCACGGGGAACGCAATGAGAATGCTGGTCTTCAACAATCATAGCTCGAGCCTGAAGACCACTTCGCGGAAGCAAAGACCGCTGGGGACCGAGCGCTTCGAGAACTCCAAGCGAAGGCAGCAGACGCGCGCGCGCGCAGGTGCGAGCTATATATCGGTGAGTATCGGTCTCGGTCCCAGCGCGCTCCCTCGGCTATCCCGCGGCCACGATTCCCATACTGGTGCCAGATCTCGCGCATGAATTTAGGACGATGGCCAGAGTCCAAATCGGCAGTGTCCCCCCTAAGCACCTCTGTCGTCGACCTCGCGTGCAATCAAATTGACGATGCACCCCTCTAAGTCTGCCTCGTTCGCACGTCATGGTGGATTAACTGTCGAGCACGGCTAGGGACCATCCTAATGTCGTCCGCCCGCAAGATCCATAGTTTGATGCGTCCAGAGGCTTGGCGATCGAGTGCTCGTCCAACACTTCCACGGGACTCCGCTCGTGGCCCGCGTCGCCCTATGGCGTAGGCCCGTCCGTCGTCGGCATTCGCTCGATCAGTCGGCGAACAACGGTTGCCCAGAAGTCCGCGCTCATCTTCCACCCCCAATAACGCGCTTCCCCCGCCTCTGCGGTTTCGAACTTGTCGAAGTGATAGAAGGGCACATCTTCTTCTGTGTGGTAGTACGTGGTTCGGTCAAGCTCTAGGGCATTCCTACGACCAGCTTTGTGGACCATGACCGCTTGATAGTGCTTCACGTACTTCAGGATGTAATTCACTGTCACGGTCTGATAGATCTTCGACCCGTACTCGAGATCTAAACCAGGCTCGCCGTCAAAATCGTAGACACCGATTCTGGTTAACTCGAAGATTGAATGGGTGGGAGCTGTTTCCCCGAAACCCATCGTCCGAAACACCAAACTCTTCGACTTGGCTCGCTCGTCCAACGTCCATGTGTACTCGAAGTCCGCACCGCGCACAAAGGAGGCCAATTGTGCATAGTTTTTGAACAGGTCATTATCCAAGAAGAACTGGACTTCGTCGTCATCGACAAAGATCCTGCTGAAGAACTGGTCGGCCACTCTTATATCGTTAGTAGCCAACTCCGCTTCGGCAAAGGAGGGAGGTAAGTAGTCTTTTTCAAGTATGTAGACGAGGCGTATTACACCCTTCTTGAGCGCAAGTTCGTATTCCCGGTTGCACCATTCGGACCTGTGACTGCGCGGCGACAGGCAATACAGAAGATGTGTGCTCTCCTCCATCTGCGATTCAATCGTGATCGGGATTGAATCGCCCCACTCGATGTTCTCTTCGTCTACAAAATACCGAATTCCTTTTTCTTCCAACAGTCTCAACAGCGGCGCAACCAGTTCTCGGTCCGCGCGGCTATAGCTGACAAAGACTTTGAAGTTGCGGGCAAGACGCTTTTCGCGGCGGGCTACCCATTCGTTGCGTAGCTGTTCATAGTACAGCGCCTGCAACTCCTTCTGATCTGGAAATCTGGGCATGTACATCTCGCAGTGAGGGACGCGGTATTCGGCGGTCTCGCTTCTAGCCAATACGACCTTGTTGTCCGCACCCTTGGATACAAGAGCTGTCTCTTTCTCTGAACGGGTTCGGATCGTTCGCTAGTGTTCAGCTAACCCACTCGCTATCTTTCGTTTTTGTCGAGACGTAAACGACCAGCGTGCTCGCGCATTCGGAAAGCTGCTCCTTCGTCGCCTTCCCGAGCAACTCGTCGGCGATCTGCCAGTACGCCTTGAACTCGGCGAACGTGCGGTCTTTCGTCATCGCGAGGGGCTCCTCGCGCTGATTCTAGTCTTCGAGACTCATATCAACTCGCACCGGACCTCGTCCGGTGATGGAGCACTGCGGCGACACGCTCATCTTCGGGCCGTGCGCGCCTTCTTCTTTCCTCCCGAGGTGACCGACTCCAGCCGGGCTGTGCGCCTCGCGCTTCCCAAATCCGCGGACCGCGGCGAGCGAGGCCCGCTGCGCCGCGCGAGGCGTCGATGTTTCTCGCTCCCAGCTGTAGATGGTCTGGGCGCTCACCCCGACCAGCCGGCCGTATTCGTCGGCGGAGAGGCCGAGACGGGCCCGGTGGGAGCGGAGACCTCTGGGCACGAATCGCGTCTGCGTCACTTCCGTCGCCGCGGGTGCCTCGGATCTGCGACTGAGCGAGCGTGTCTGCAGAACCGATACCTGTCGCAGGAGGTTGCTGATCTGCCGCCTCAGCGCGGCGATATGGTGCCGGTACTGCGCCGAGGCCTTCTTCATCCCGGCAAGCTGCCGGCGTACCTCCCTTCGCGAGAGCCTCGTGATCTCTTCCTTGAGTAGTGCTGCAACATTGGGCATGCCTGCTCCAGACTCCTTGCGAGTGACGGGGATCGAGACGGGGACGAGCGGCCGCGCCGCTGTTTGGTATGGACAGGATAACGATGTCGCGGTGCGTGTGGTAACGCGGCGCAGCGCCAACGATTCGCACCGCGTGAGAACGTACGGGACAGCGTCGTGGTGACCGCCGTCCCGTCGTTCGCTCTTGCTACGCTTCGACGCCCAGCAGACTTCCAGTCGCTCGCCGGCGACTCCACCAACCGTCCGCCGAGCGCCTCGAGCTCGGTGGCCCGATCGTAGTCGGCGACCTGCTGCGAGAAGTGCGTCACCGCGTTCACCAGGCCGAAGCCGGAGAGCTCTCCGCCCTCGATCAGGCTGCGCAGCACCCCCGCCCGCTCGGTCTCGGTGAGTCCGTGGCGCTGGCCGAGCTCCTCCACTGCCTGGACCGGGTCCCCGCCGAGCCGCATCTCCTTCGTCCGGCGCAGCTTCTCGCCGACGAGGCGCAGCGTCGACTCGGACACCGGCAGTCTCGACGACATCGCGGACCCTCAGGAAGAAGGCCCGGTCGTCCGCCTGCAGGGTATCGTCCTTGAAGACGATGCCCGTCGGCGGCTCCGAATCGAGCGGGCGTCCGACGTGGGTCTTCCGCAGCATCCGATCGGAAGCGATCAGCCCGTTGCTGCACACCAGCCGGAAAGCGAGCGGCTGGACCGACAGCATCCCGCAGCCGACCTCCGAGTTGCTCACGACGACGCCCGCCTGCACGACATCGCCCGGGGCGACCTCGAGCGCAATGCTCGGCGTGACCACCTTCAGGTACAGCCGCGTCTCGGTGAGCTCGACCGACTCGAGCCGCGCATCGGGCAGGCGCTGCAGGGTCGGCAGCACGTGCTCGAGGAGGTCGTAGTTGTCGAGGCGGCGATACCGCTCCGACAGCACCGCCCGCACCTTCCCGTCGAGGGTTCGGAGCAGTTGACGCTCGCCCTCCTCCCGCTCCAGCCACGCGTTCACGTTGCGATCGAGGAGCTCCGGCTGCTCGGTCCGCATGCGCTCGAAGTACGCGTACGGGATCTTCAGCTTCTCCGCGAGCTGCCGACGGGCAAGCGGCGTGATGCCGTACCGCTGCACGCCGGCGGGCTCCTCGACCTCGAGTGCGCACTCGCCGTCCTCCGCCGTGCGGTGATGCGTGCGCGGCAGGGGCACCAGCAGGTCCTTCTTCGTGCCGAGCTGGCGCTCGAGCTCCCGTGCAAGTTCAACAAGCGAACGACCGCTCTTCATGTGGATCTCTCCATAGAGAAAAGCGGGCACTGCCCATCCCTCGCGGGGACGCGCAGTCCCCGCGGGGTGGGTGAAACGGTCCCGCGCGCCGGAGGCGCTCGGGACCGCACTGTCAGCGCGAGACGAGCTCGCGCCGTGACGCCAACGCTGCCTTCGTTCACGGCGAGATCGCCGCGACCTGGTCTGGCAGCTACCAGTCGTAAACCTTGCCCGATCGCCCGCGCGCGGAAGGCGCCCGCTGCGCTGAGGCCTACGTCGTCTGCACGGCCGTCCGCCGCAGCGGACGCGCTCGCCACAGCCTCCGTCGAGGCAGCTGCGGGCGGTTCCGGTGTTACGTCCTCCGTCGGGCGCGCTCCTTGGCGCGTTGCGCCGCCTTCGCGGGCGGATCGGAAGGTGCCGGGTTCGCTCGCTTCCGCAGGCCGATCGCGAGGTGGAAAGCGCACCGGGGCACTGCGACGAGGTCGCGGACGGCGACGGCGACCTGGTGATCGTAGGCGTTCGTCTCGATCGCGCCGGCGAGTCGCAGCGCTTCGAGGTACGTCAGCAGGCGGTCCGCCTTGAGGATGAGCTCGAGGTAGCGCGTGACCTTGGGCGAGGTGCACTTCGCCTCGACCTCGAGCGGCCGCTGCAGGTACTCGGGCAGCGCGGTGATCGCTTCGGCCTGGAGGAGCGCCTGCGTGCGGGCGGTCGCCTTGTCGGTCGCGATCATCGAGGTCTCGATCCGTCGCGTGAGCTGCGTCTCGGCGAGATCCACGACGTCGGACGGGAGGAGCGTGCGCGCGATCTGCTCGATGACGTGGATGTTCCGCGAGGCGGAGCCGAAGTAGCGCACGAAGTGCGACTTGGCGCGTGCGTGCTTGAGTGCCACCCGCTGCGCGACGTACGCGGTCTGCAGGTTCTTCAGGAAGTCCTTCTTCGCGAGCCTCTCGAAGTAGCGGACGTTCACCGACGGTGGTGGCGATCGCAGGTCGCCCATACGCGACTCCAGCATGGCTCGCCGGATCCTGGCATGCGAGCTGCGACGCTCGACCCCCGGAGAGCCGGGTGTTTCGACCGGCTCTCCGCGCCTCGCCGACGGGTCCCGAGCGCCTACGCTTCGCACCGAGCCCGCGTTGCAGACGATGCGGGCTCCAGGAGCTGGCCCTGAGAGGTGTGGCGAGCATTGGATCGTCCGGGCGCGCGTGCGCGCGCCCCGCGTTCAAGACGCGCGAGCCGAGGCTCGCGTCGACGGGTGAGAGCGTTGCTCGGCGCCGCCGCATGGCGGCGCGCCGGGAAGCGCTTTCACTGACGGGGCGCTGGCCTTCCCGTCCTCCGGTTCGCCGGAGCGCAGTTCTCGCCAGCATCAGAGCGCCAGCCCCAGGCTGGCTTCCATACCACCCCGCGGGGGCGAGCATCGCTCCCCGTCCGGGTGCCGATCCGCCTCCGCTTTCGCACGGAGGCAACGATGGAGCATCTACGCGGCACGGCCGCGTCAGTACCGCGGGCGACGCAGCTCGCGATCGAACTTGGGCGATCCCGGGCTGTCGGATCCCCCCGTGGCGGAGGAGTCGGCGGCCGGCGGCTACGCCGCCTGGAGTACCGATGAGATTGTCAGGCTGCACTTCGTGCTGCTCGACGATCTGCGGCGGCTCGCCGAGCCGGAGACGCCGCTCGAGGAACGCTTCGAGCTCCTCGAGTGGGTGTTCACGGAGCGAGAGCGCGAGCTCGAGCCTTTCTCGTTCGGGGCGTGCGTGCGGGTGGTTTTTCGTACGTGCGATCCGGATGACGTTCGCGAGGCGCTGCGGCGACTGACGCTTGCCTGGCTGCGCGATGCGGTTGCGCGCTTCCCGGCCTGGGTCGGCGAGCAGATCCTGCGCGACCCGCAGTGGGCAGCGGACGAGCTGCACCGCAACCCGCAGTGGATCAACGAGGCGCTGCTGCAGGCAGATGCGGGAGCCGGATCTCTTCGGCGATCCGCCGAGGGACGCCTCGATGCGCTGAAGGCGTGCGCGTTGCCGGGTTTCACTCCGGTGCGCGAGAGCACGACCGCGGTCCCGTCCGGGATCGCGATTCACCTGGTCGGGAGGGGTTCGTGGCGCGTGCGCTCGCGGCTTTTCGCGAGGGCGCGTTGCGCGGCTTCTCCCGGCGAAACCCCTGCGGGGCGTCCACCCCGCGAGGGGCACCGATCGCGCCGCATTCAATCACGGAGGTACACGTATGACCGAAACGTTAGCAATCCGCTTGAACAAGCGGCGCCTCATCGAGAACCTGCGGTTCGCCTTCCCGAACCGGTACTCCGTCGTCACGGAGCTCTTGCAGAACGCAAGACGCGCCGGCGCCACGTGCGTGGATCTCACGTACGAGCCCAGTGCGAAGCGCCTCGTGGTCCGGGACGACGGCTGCGGCATCGCGGACTTCCAGGCCCTCCTCACCCTCGGTGAGTCGGGCTGGAGCGAAGCGGTGCAGCGGACCGAGCATCCGTTCGGGCTCGGCTTCCTGCAGAGCCTCTACGCGGCGGCGAGCTGCGCCGTCGAGAGCAACGGGCAGCGGGTCCGGTTCGACACACGGGCGGCACTCGCCGGCGCGACGGTAGGCGTGGAGCGCGCGACCGATGCGCGCGGCACGACCGTCACGCTCGAGGAGGTCGAGCTTCCCCACCTCGAGCGGGAGATCGCGCGGATGACGCGTGGTTTTCCGGTCCCGGTGCGGTACAACGGCGTGTTTCTCCGCCGTCCGCACGCGCCGGATGCCCTGCCCTTCGTCGAGACATCGATCGGGGTGGTGCATCTCGCCGGGCTCGAGGACGGTGATGGCGACGTGGGAGACCGCGGTCTACCTGCAGGGCCTGATGATCGAGGGTCCGAGAGGGCTCGGGCTTCCGTGCAACGTCGTGCACCTCGATCCGGCAGTGTTCCAGGCGCGGTTGCCGGACCGGGATCGCCTGATGGAGCAGGAGGCACAGCTCCGTAGGGTGGAGAAGGTGCTGGCGACGCTGTGGGGATCGCCTGATCGCGGCGAAGCGGGTCGCGACCCCGGAGGTGTTCATCGCGCGGTGCTTCCGCGCGGCGAGGATGTGGGGGCACGTCGATCTCTTCGACCACGTGCCGCTGCTCCCCGAGGGT
>CAWBNB010000019.1:0-8709 GCA_963789885.1 uncultured beta proteobacterium
CGCCTATGCGAGGAGCCGGACGTGCAGCATGAGGCCCGCCACGTCCTCATCACCACAGCGCTTGCGCCAGACCTTGCGGGCGCCTTGCAGGACGAGGAGCCGCGCGTCGTGGAGCGTCCGCACGACGAGGCCGGTGTCGAGGCCGCGCGCCTCCCAGACACCGAGCGGCACGTAGATCCCCTCGTCAGAGATTTCGACGCCCGCTGGAAGCGCCCCGCCCGAGGACGGGGAGAGAAGCGACAGCAGTGCTTCGGCGACCACCGGGTTCAGTGTTGCCGGAACTGCGAGCCGGCGGCGGGGCGATCCCTCCGCCGCTTGAGGTCCCGCAACGGGCGCACTCGCCTCAGCGGCGCGCGGAGTGATCTCCCCCTGCAGCGCTTCGTCCGCCGATCGCGCGCGACCCGGATCCGGCGTCGCGAGATCGTGCGGGGACGCGATCGACTCGGATCCGGTCTCGACTGCGCTCGGTGCGACCGCACCCCCGCGGTATAGGGGTTCCTCCGACGGAGGCGGTTCGGCTGCCTCCCCGGTCGGCAGAGCCGGGCGCTGGATCGGCGCACGCCGCAGGTCGCGCGCAACGACGCGGGACAGCGTCTGCTCGACGAGCGCGCCGAGCGCGTTCGGTTCGGCTCCGGGCGGTGCCGCGATCGCCGCGACCATGTGATCCAGGATCGTGCGGTCGGGATCGGCGAGAAACCCGATAAGGGATGGCCCGAGGATCTGCGGCAGGATTGCAAGCGTGGCCGAACGCGGCGGCGCGCCGGTCTCGGACCACTCGATGCGATAGCGCTCGCGGCCGCCCTGCCGCAGCCAGTCGAAGAGCGGCATCAGCAACGGATTCCACTGCGCATCCTGTTCGTCACGGACGACGGCGCCGAAGACCGGACGGTGGACCTCGCTGCACAGCCCCATGGCAAGCGCGGCGGCACGCCAGCGCGGAGCGGCCGCGCGTCGCTCCGGGACGGTGCCGCGCGCGGAGAAGATCTGGCCGTCTGCGGCCTGCAGCGCGTGGAGG
This sequence comes from uncultured beta proteobacterium, assembly GCA_963789885.1. Lineage (GTDB taxonomy): Bacteria > Pseudomonadota > Gammaproteobacteria > Burkholderiales > SG8-39 > DATEDA01. The sequence continues at coordinate 1,016 of CAWBNB010000019.1, forward strand.
CCGACTTCGAGCCCGCAATGCAGGCACCCGGCCGGGTCCCGGAAGTGGCCATCGCGCGTCGCCGGCAGAAGATGCACGAACGCGGCGAAGCGTTGAATCAGCGGCGCAACCTGGACGTCGAAGCTGCACTCCGCGCCAGCGTACGCAACGCGGATCCGGTCAATGAGCGGCGCATGGTGCGCGGTGAGGTCGTCGAGATCGACGGCTCCGAGCTCGCCCTTGCGCGGTGGCGCCCCCGTGACACGTCCTCGCGTAGTCGAGGTGGACAGACTGCCTGCCGCGAGTCCGGAGAGGTCGCGCTTGAGCCAGCGCTCGATGGTCTTCGCGAACGTCATCGTTCTCGGCGCCACTTGCGCCGTGAATCGATGATCGCGCGGCGAGTGCCGAGATCTCCCCCGGAGAGCCGCCTCCCGGACCGGGCTCTCTGGCGGTTTGACGGCGCGAGCGGTTCCGGCGCGGCTAAGCCGCCGCGCCGCTCAAAGGAGGCCGTAGCCGAGTCGGTGGGCGCTGTGCTTGAGGACGTCGAGCAGCGCGTCGTCGGCGAGCGCCCGGTTCAGCTCCGGATAAGCCGGGAGGCAACCCGAGTGTTCCCCGCGATCGTTGAGGGCGATGGCCGGCTCGTTGCCGTTCATGGAAGACGGGTAGTAGAAGCCCTGCAGGGCCGGGTACGCCTCGTAGAAGATCCTCGCCCAGGCGCGCGCCCGGCCGCGATGGCCGGTGTTGATGGCCATCGAGGCGCCCGCACGCGTCGGGTAGGTTCCTGTCAGATCGAGCAACTGGAGCTCTCGCGCGAGCGGGAAGACCGCGAGCCAGGGCGCACGCCGCGTCCGGTTGATCCGCCGCGTCTCCTGGAATACCTCCGCGAAGCAGGTATCGGCGGCCGCCGCGCAATACAGGATCGAGCGGTCCTGCACGCCGGGCTCGCCGCGTGCGCCGAGGAGATGATGGTCGAATCGCGCGTTCGTCGGACCGAAGTGGCGGAACTCGTTCCACCGCGTCGGGTTGTCGCCGCCGGTGAAGTACACGCGGGCGAGGCTCAAGCCCCTCGCCAGCGTCTTGACCGCGGGCTCGACCAGGCGGAGCGCATCAACCCCCGGCGGGTCCGGGAACTTCGGCACCCGGGCGTCTAGAGGTGGCGAGCCAGCTCGGCAACGCGTGCCGGCGGCAGCCCTCGCAGCAACCACTCGCGAGGACTGAGCGGCTGCTCCCGGCCTTCAGCCTCCAGATCGGGGTTCGCGTTCAGGAACCACTCCGCGACCTCCAGGGCGTTCAACTCCGCGGGCAGCGACGCGAGGACCGCTGCCAGGCCGGGAAGCACCTTGCGCCGCTCGAACTGGAACCTGGGGAGCCGCCACTCGCCCTCGTACTCGACGCCGAAGAGAGAACGCTCGCGCAGGCGCTGCCGGATACGGCTCACGTCGACCTGCAGCATGCGCGCCACGTCCGTGGTGCTCAGGCTGGTCTCGATCAGGGCGACGTAATCGACGACGGTCTGCGAGAGCGGGTCTTCCGCTTGCTCTCGCTGCCAGGGCTCGGCCGACAGGCCGACGGCGGCCAGGGCCGAGAGCTCGCCCCTCGTCAGCGCCGAGGCGGGCTGCGTCGAGGAAGACGAGACCGCCCGGAGCGGCCGGTTCGCAAGGAGGGCCTCGGCCGAGGCGGCGAACATGCGCCGCAGCTTGGCGGCCGGAGGTGCATCCAGGGTGCCGCTCGCCGATTTCAGTTTCCCGTCCGACACCGTTTCTCCTGAATACTCCTTACGAGAGTTGACGGGAGTATACGGCCGTGAGGGTGAAGGCGTCAAATCGTCCGGCCCGGAAAGGTGACGACCGCTTGCAGGAGCTGCTTCTCCTTCCGAGGTGCGGCGACGCGCTGGCAACGCCTCGCCCGGCCCCAGCTGGCACGCAGGCTGGCCTCATCCGGCATCGGCAACGCTCTGGACGGGCAAGAGGTGCTTCAGCAGACGACCATTCCCGGAGCGGACGACCTTGCAGAACGGGCACTCGCCGGTGCCGATCGGCTCATCGCCGCGCGGCGTGATGTAGGTCGCCTTGCAGCTGTGGCAGACGACGGTCATGAGCCGCGGCGGCTCGGTGGTCCACAGCCCGTCCAGGTGGGCGAGGAGCTCGAAGGCGCGATCGAACGAGAGTCGGAGGTCGTGCCCGAAATGCCGTCGGTAGTGCTTGTAGGCCGCCACCAGGGCCTCGGCCGGCGGATGGCCGAGCTCGCGCAGCGTCCGGAAGGAGGCGTGGAAGAAGGCGGACTGGATCTCGACGAACAGCGCCGCGGTCACGTACCAGTACGGCGAGTATGGCACCCGTCCGGTGCTGCGCCCTGTCATGCTGGGACCGTAGAAGAGTCGCTGGACCTCCGCCCTGGAAAGACCCGTGAACGCGCTCGTCACCGCCGCGCGGGCACCGAGCTCGACCGCCTCCCGCGCGAGCGCGAGGGACCGCCAGCGGCGCGCCTTGTCCTCCGGAATCATCACGGCGCCCCGCCGTGCCTATCGGCTGCCGGAGGACGGGCCCGCCTTGCTCTCGCGCACGGTCACGAGGAGACCGCGCAGGGCAGGCGGCCGCTGCAGCAGATCGCAGAGCTCGCTGCCGCGCAGTCGCAGCGTGAAGATCGCCCGGTCGAGGGAGTAGCTCAGCGTGCGCAGCCCCTCGTCGCTCGCATGGCGGATGACCTCGGCGGTGGCGACGTCGATGCCATATTCGTACGAGGCCTGCGCGGTATCGGCCCGGAGCGCGTCACGCAACGCGACGAGGAACTGCAGGTTGAGGAGGTGCACCGCGGACAATGCCTGGCGGCGCGGAGTGGGCATGTCGTCATGGCTCGTGTTCATGGGTCCTCGGGTCGAGCATCGGCTGCTGAAGTCTAGCGGGACGTCATCGTTTCCTCGCGTCGAAACGCGTCGCCACGTTGCGCCCGTTACGGCGGTGCGTGCCGCGCCGCGCGCAGAGCTCGGCTGCCGTCACGCGCGCCCGGGCACCTCGGTCAACGGGAATCGCGACGCTCGGCATCGGTCACCTGGGGACACGACGGCGCACGACGGTACGCCGTCGTGCGGCAGGCTCGTCTGCCTGGCGGGCTCGCGGCCCGGAAACTGGCGCGGCCGCCGGCCGGTTTCCTGCCGGACGAGGCGTAGCGGACCGCTCTGGCGACAACTCCTGCAGAACCGAGTCGAGCGCCGCGATCGAGTAGCCCGGGAAGTTGCGGTGGAGGGCGTGGTAACGGGCGCGCCGGTCTTCGGTACCCTCGAGCCGGATCCAGGCGGCGACGATTCCTTCGCGCTCGCGCAAGGGTGGCAGCTTCGGGCGTCCCTGCACGGAGGCGATGCGTAGGCTCTTGCGAACGGCGTCGATCCGTCCACGGGAGATGGTGAAGAGCTCGCGCACCAGCGTACGTGGCGCGCCGTGCCGGACGAAGTACTCGAGCAGCGCCTGCTCCGATCGCTTGCGCGCCGAGGCCCGGAGGCTCCAGCTGAGCTGGTCGCCCGCACAGGACACCACGACCTTGAGGGCACCTGTCTCGGCAAGGCGATCGAGCTCCGCCAGAGAGAGCGTTGCGAGACGGTTCAACAGGGCATTGCCCGACTCGGACTCGAAGTCAGCCGCCGGCTCCTCAGGCGACTCGCTACGCGCAACGGTGACGAGAAGCGCGACCAGCAGCACCTTGGCGGCCGGCGTCACGATCGCGCGCTCCTCGCGCTGCATGCCCTTTCCTCCCCCGGTCCCCGCGCACGTCCCCGGGAGTCGCGCGGGTACGACTTATCGTACGGCAGCTGGCGTCAAGTGAGGAATACCGCATATCGCGCGTGCGGCGTGTTACGCAAGCGCTTGCGTGGCACGCAAGTGCTGGCATGGAACTCGCTCTACCAGGGATCGAGTTCCATCGGGAATTCAGAACGCTCGCGCGCATTGCTCGCGTGCAAACGTAGGACGCACTCGATTGGGAGGTGATCCGAAGCTCGGCAGTCCGCTCCAGGCGATCTTCACCGCGCGCCTGCGATCGGCGCTGGACGCGCGGAACATCGCGGCGAACGCGGAGGGTCGGGCCACGGCACTTGCCAGCCGGCTGGACCGCTCGGTCTCGACCACGACGCGCTGGCTGAACGGCGACATGATGCCGAGCCTCGAGACCCTGAGCGAGATCGCCCGGGCGTACGGCATTTCGCTCGATTACCTGCTCGGGCTCGCCAAGCTGGACCGCACGTTCGAGGAGGACGTCTCGCGCGCGAGCATCGAGACGCCGCGCGATCCGCAGCCGATCCTCATCGTCGACGACCAGGCGACCGCGCGCAGGATCCTGCACCGGATCGCTGCGGAGGCCGACCCGTCGACGGCGCCGGTCGTGTTCGGAGGCGCGTCCGAGGCGCTCCGCTGGGCGAGCGCCTACCACGCCGATCTCGTCGTCACGGACTTCCGCCTGCCCGGCATGGACGGGCTCGAGTTCGTACGCGGGCTGCGCCGACTCTCTCACTTCGCGGACGTGCCGGTGCTCATGGTGACGGTCGTCGAGGACCGGGAGCTGCGCCGCCGGGCGCTCCAGCAGGGCATCAACGACTTCCTGAGCAAGCCCATCGATCCGCCGGAAGGGATTGCCCGATGCAGGAACCTGCTCGCGATGTCCCGGCAGCAGGCACTCCTGCGGGACCGCATGAGCCTGCTCGGGGGACTCGTCGACGCACGCACCAGCCACCTGAAGGAGCGGGCACGGGAGGGGCTCCTGCTCCTCGCGCGGCTCGTCGAAGGACGCAATGGGGCCGATGACAACCATGCGGCGCGCATCGGTGCCGTTTCGGCGCTGCTGGCAGCGGAGGCAGGGATGCGACCGGAGGAGGTCGAAGCGATGGAGCTCGGCGCCGCCCTCCACGACATCGGAACGTTCGCGCTTCCGGACGAGACGCTTCGCGAGGCCCAGACGGCGAGCCGGTCCCCGGGCTTCGAGGCGCACACCACACTCGGCTACCGGCTCCTCAAGGGGCACGACTCGGAGCCGTTCCGCACGACGGCGCTCATTGCCCTTGGCCACCACGAGCGGTTCGACGGCAAGGGCTATCCGACCGGGATGAGCGGCGATCACATCCCGCTCGCCGCCCGCATCGTCGCGATTGCCGACCGGCTCGACACGCTGCGGCTCGGCGCGCCGGAGGCGAGCTGGCCCGAGGTATGGGAGAGCGCTCGCGGCGGAGCGGTCCTCGCGCCTGGATCCGACGCTCGTGGACACGATCGTGCTCGTTGCCGACCAGGTAGAAGACCTGTACCGGAGACTCCCCGCCGACACGTCCGCGGCCCGCGATCGGTAGCGCTCGCCCAACCGGGTGATCGACACACCCCCGTAGAGCCGGGGAAAACGGTGGGCTTTCCGGGGGGCGAAGGGGTCGCGGTGCGTTAACGTCCTGAGCGTTGCTCGAGGCATCGCCTCGGCGCAACCCGGGAGCTTCCGGCACCGACGGCACCGGACCGTTAAAGGGAAGCGAATCTCGACACGCGCCAGCGCGCGAGCACGGTTGCTCCACAGCTTGCCTGCGCCGCACGGTGCTTGCGCACCCGCATTGCAACTCGCGGTGGGTGCTCCATCAGGCTCATTCGAGCTGAGTCCAGTCGGCGGCCGCACTTCGCCGTCTTCTTTCGAGCCGGTCCTGACGCGACCGGCCTTCACCCCCAGAGCCCGGTGCGGCGTTGCCGCACCGCACGCCCACCGAGCGCGCATCGCGCGTCGTCGGGCTGGCCTCCACACATCCCTGGTCGATCGCGCCCGCGAGGTCCTGCGGGACGTTTCGGCCACAACCACCAACACGCATGGAGTGCTCGATGAAAACCGACCGCATCACCCTGCTCCGAAGGCCTTGGCGCTTGCCGAACCGGCTGTTGGACGGTTCGCGCACCGCGGTCCTGGAACGAAAGACGCGCAGTGCGTACGACCGCGCGTCAGATCTTCTCGGGTCGCACGCGCACCTTCCATGTGCTTCCCCACCGAAGCACGCGGGTCGCCCACCGCTTTAGCGGCGCTTCACTTAGACGCGAGGGCGCTAAGGGGGCTGAGGCATGTCGAAACGCGGCTACAGCTACGGCGAGGCGATCGCTTATCTCGGCATCAAGCGACGCGCGTTCGAGCGGCACATCCGGCCGAGGCTCCCGCCACCGACGCCCTGCGGAACGACGCCTCGTCTTCGAGCGCGCGGATCTCGACCGCGCGTGGGAGGACTACCGCGAGGCGCGACGCGCGGTGGAAGGTGCGACTGCGAGAGAGCAGCCATGAAGGTTCTTCCCCGTTTCCTCCGGTTCCGGGATGCGCCCGGCTATCTCGGCATGGACCGCAATCGCTTCAACGCCGAGGTCCGGCCGCGGCTGACCGAGATACCGATCGGCGTTCAGGGAATCGCATTCGATCGACTTGAGCTGGACGCGTGGGCGGAGGAACATATGGCCCGCAACGGGCGTCCCGCTCAAGCGAAAGGAGCTTTGATATGGGACGCAAGAAGGTGCCAGGCCTCCTCAAACGAGGCGGCGTCTGGCACGTCGACAAGTGGATCGACGGACGGCGAATTTGCGAGAGCACTGAAACGGCTCGACTCGAAGAAGCCGAACGGTTCCTCGCGAGGCGCTCGGAGGAGATGCGGCAAGCAAGGATCTATGGAGTAAGGCCCACTCGGACGTTCGAGCAGGCAGCAGCGAAGTTCGTGCTCGAGAACCAGCACAAGCGGACCCTCTACAGCGATATCGGACGTTCTCAAGCAGCTCATGCCTCAAATCGGTCAGGTGTCGCTCGACAAGCTCCACCGGGGAACGCTGCAGCCCTGGATCGAGGAACGGCAGCGGCAAGGGGTCGCGGTGGGTACCATCAACCACGGCCTCAAAGTCGTTCGCCGCATTCTCAACCTGGCTGCCGGCGAGTGGATGGACGAGAACGGGCTGACCTGGCTTCGCCGCGGCGCCGAAGATCAAGCTGCTGCCCGATACCCAGAAGCGGCAACCCTATCCGCTCAACTGGGACGAGCAGGCGCGCTTGTTCAAGGAGCTGCCCGCTCACCTCGCCGCGATGGCGCTCTTCGCGGTCAACACGGGATGCCGTGACGGTGAGGTGTGCAGGTTGCGCTGGGAGTGGGAGGTGAAGGTGCCCGAGCTCGGCACGTCGGTCTTCATCGTTCCCGGGGAGCACGTCAAGAACGGGGATGAGCGGCTGATCGTGCTCAACCGCACCGCGTCGTCAGTGGTCGAGGCGCAGCGGGGCAAGCACCCGACGCACGTGTTCACCTACCGGGGCAAGCCGACGAGCCACATGCTTAACGGCGCGTGGTGTCGGGCGAGAACTGCCGCTGGGCTGCGGCAGGTCCGCGTCCATGACTTGAAGCACACCCTGGGCGTCGCCTCCGGGCAGCCGGGGTGAGCTTCGAGGACCGGCAGGATCTGCTGGGTCACCGTTCGGCAAGGATCACCACGCACTACTCCGCGGCCGAGCTCTCGCAGCTGATCGAGGCGGCGAACCGTGTGTGCGAATCGAACCGCCGGCAACCCGAACTTGTGGTGCTCCGCCGTCGTGTCTCGGCAGCGTAGGTTTGATTCACGCAAAGCCGAGACGCGCAAGTGTCTGATTGATCTGCTAGAACGAGCAATGGCTGCTGCGCAGCTCACGCAAAAGTCACGCAAGGAATTTTGCGAGTGGAGTTTGGGTGGTGCAAGTCTTTGATTCTT
>CAWBNB010000020.1:0-83378 GCA_963789885.1 uncultured beta proteobacterium
AAATCAATCACTTACAGCGTCAAGAAAACCGACGCTGTCTCATAGATCCCAGGGTGTCTCATTCGTGGCCTTACCGGAGCGGCTTTACACGCTCCGGGCGGCGCCGATAGACCCTCTCCGTGGTGCGCTGGTCGGCGTGCGCGAGGAGCGCGCGGGCGTGCTCCAGGCTCCCCGCGTCGCTCGCGCACTTCGCGCGGAGATCGTGCTCGGTGAACCGCTCCTCGACCTTCGTTTCGGCGAGCAGCCGATCCATGAAGCGGCCCCAGATCGAGTCCCACCCGTTCGCGCTGCCGTCCGGCTTCGCGTAGCACTCGCCCCGGCGTGTGCAGAAGAGGTACGGCGCGATGTCGACAGGGCGGGCCGCGAGCGCCATCTCCACCGCGGCGCGTAGCTCCGCCGACCACTCGATTACGAGCCGCTTGCCGGTCGTTTTGGCGGTCTTCCTCGGCTGGACGTGGATGCCGTCTTCCTTGCAGTCATGCGCCGGGCGGAGCCGTAAGAGATCGCCGCGGCGCATCCCGGTGAGGAGCTTCATCCGGATGTACGCCTGCACGGCGAGGACGCTGCCGGCCTTCCGGCGCGGCTTCAGAGCAAGCGCCTCGACTACCTCCCAGTCCTCGACATACCGCGTACGTGGCGCCTCGCCCTCAAGGCGCACTTCCCCCTTGAACGGATGCCGGTCGATGTAGCCCCACTCGACTGCTTTGGTAAAGGCGTGCGAGAGCACTTCGATCTCCCGGTGGGCGGCGATTTTTGCACCGCGGCGGTCGACGTACTGATAGATGAGTCGTGGCTTGAAGGGCGTGAGCGGAAGGTGGCCAAACACGGCACGAAGTGTCGGGAGCGCGCGGTTATTCCCATCCTGCGTCTTCGGCGCCTTCGTTGGGATGACCTCGAGCGCGTAGCGGTCGAGCAGCTCACCGATCGTGCGCGCCGCCTCGAGCTCACCGAGCCGCTCCGCCCACACCTTGTAGGCGCCCGGAAGCGTCGCGCCGAGACGGAACCAGCGCTTGCCGTCCCACAGTGCCTCAAGGCCTGCGGGCACGCGGTAATGGTAGGCGCCGTGCTTGTGCACCCACCGCGCGGGGAGGCCGCGGTGCTCAGGCTTTCTTGGGCGAGGCAAGGGCGCTCCAGTGAGGTTGGGGCTCCTGGTCGGAAACGATAGCTGGGAGGCCGCCGCCGAGCAAGGCCTCGACATGCGACCGCAAGACGATCACGCGGCCGTCCGGGCGGAGGCGATGTTCAACGCCCATCGCGCGTAAGGCACGCACTCTAGCCTCGCGGCGCTTGGCGCCGGTCAAGTCCGTCAATTCTGCGTCGGTGAGGAACATCAAGCCGTCTGGCCGTCCGTGAACTTCGTGGTCGAGGACTCTTCTCGGATCGAGATGTGGATGACGAGGTGCCTCGCCAGGTTCGTGACTCTGCACTCCATGTGCATCTAACTCACCCGATGAGCTGCAGCGGACGACTCCGGATCATCCTTCTTAAACGCGAATCGACTTGCCCGCAGGATGCTCGATGACGAGGCGAACTCAAGGCCAAACGCACGACGTAGACCGACGGCTCTCGGCGCCTCCCGGGTCCGGTGCTTGGCTCATCCCGCCTCATTTTCCGTTACGGCGCTGCCCGCGTATTGCGATGCAATACTCGTCCCACGCACGGTCGAGATCCGCCCGCTCGAACACTCGCGTCGTCCCGCACGGAATCGGGGAAGGAAGGCGCGGCCGTATGTGCGCATCGAATGCCCGTCGCTTGAGCCCGAGATACGCCATTGCCTCGGCATAGGTGTATCCCCGCTTTTCTTTCACGATCGGCCCTTGCCGAAGAAGGTGGAGTTCGCCTTCGGGCGCGATTGGCGACGGTAGCTAATCGCGGCAACTCGAAGCGCCGACGGGGGTACCGTCGGAACTGGACGGCGCCTGGGCCGGCGGGACAGGGCGTTGAGAGTCACGTTCATGGTCGCTTCCTCTGTGGACAAGAATGGACGAGCGGGTTTCGGCGATGAACGCCAGGCTCGAGGTGCAGGGAGCGCGCTGATCGCGCGCGTCGCGACGGGAAAGGCCGATCAGCAATCAGGCGAGCGAGACACTCGCCAGCTATGACGCGGCGAAGCCGGATGTGCCCGACGGCCTGGCGTGCCGGCGATGGAAGGCGAAGCGTCGCCAGCGCTAGGCGCGGCGAGCTCTAGCTTCGAGCTTCCTCGAGGAACTGATCCTGCTCTCGGAGTGGCGGCGCCACTCGGGGCGCGCGCTGTCCAGCGCGCTTCACGGACGGTGAAGGGTCCCCGCCTTCGACAACTGCGTGGCCACCCTTCCTCGGGCGCTGTGCCTTGCTCCCTTTACGGACGGGGCCGTTGGGATCGGGAGCTCCCGGACTGTCGCTTGGTGAAAGCAAGGCCTACGGTATCGCGCAATACGTCAGCGCTCAACTGCTAGCCTGTCGCGGTTCCAGAGAGCTCGCGATCGGGCGGGGGTCTTTGAAGCTTTAGGACGGTCCTATCGGCGCCGACGCGGACGGCAGGATACGGCCCAGGAGCTGCCGCTTGCGGTTTGGGCGCAACGGCTGATCAGCTTCTCATAGTGAATGATCTTGCGCAGGGTGTGAGTGGCGAATTCATGTTCAAGCGGCGATCGGGGTCTGAAATAGCCCACGACAATGCTGCCGCCAAGCGTAGTGATCAAGCCCCGCAAGAGCGGGGGAGGGCGCGCCGGCGCGTTGCGCTGGCGTGGAGCCGGCGAGCGCGCGATGAACGCGATCAGCGTTGTAATAGTCTTTGAATTCTCCCAGTTTGCGCTTCAGGTCCACCGCGTTCCAGAAGAACATCCGATCCAGGTACTCACGCCGGATCGTGCCGATCAGCCGTTCAACGAAGGGGTGGGAGACCGGAGCGTACGGAACAGACTTGACTTCCTCGATCTCGAGCACGCGCAGGTTGGCGAGCCAGCGGTGGAATCGAAACAGCGGGTCGTGGTCGGTGCTGAGGTGTTTCGCTAGGGGCCGGCCAGAAGCGGCGTGGTTGAACATCCGACATACCAAGACGCCGTCGATGCATTCCTGCTCGACGCCAAAACCGATGATGCGGCGGGTGAACACGTCCATAATTACCAGCACCCAGTGACTGCGCAGCAGGATCGATTCGCAGCGGAATAGGTCCAGGCTCCAGAGGCTGTCCTTGGTCTGGGCGATGAATGTCAGCCAGGAGGGGCCATTGGTTCCGGAGCCGCCTGGCCGGTAGTGCTTCGCGAGCACGCGACGCACGACATCTTTGTCGATGTCAATGCCGAAGGCATGAGAGATCTGCTGGGCGATGCGTACACAGCCGAACCTGGGGTTGCGGCGCTTCAGTTCAATGATCGCCGCGATGAGTTCTGCCGAGGGACCTTTGGGGCCGGGTTTGCGGCGACGGTAGCGGGAGGAAAAGAGCAGACGATATTTGCGATCGACCAGCGCCTTGTGGAACTTAAGCAGCGTTGCAGGCTTGATGAGCGCGCCAAGTTTCGGAATCCGGCGAGGATTCACGAACAGCGTGGTCAGTCCGAGCACCACGCGATCGAGGGTATTGAGATTCGGCGCTCTCTGTCTGGATCGATTGCTGATCAGAAGCTGATGTTTGAGCAGAAGAGATTCCGCGACGAGGGCGCGTACGCCACCTGGGCGGAGCAGCTTCGCGAACGTGACGAGCAGGTGGATGGCCAGGATGAGCAGATCTCGCACCGGGTGAACCGTAACATCGCCACCGTCCCAAGCAAGACTGCACCGCACAGGCGGATTCGCTCATACTAGGAATTCGCCACCCACAGGGTTTGCAGCAGATATATTTGGCAGCGCCCCGTTTATGGGGCCTTCGTACCCGGAGGAGACATCATGACCGTCAAACAGTGGGCCGCCGCTGCTCTGATTTCTATCGGCGTTGTCGCTACCTCACAGGCCGCAACCTTCATCGTTAGCAAGAACACTGACGATGGATCTGTCAATACTCTCCGATGGGCGATTCAGCAGTCGAATCTGGCTGGCGGATCGAATACGATCCTGATTGTTGCGCGAGGGGTAATCAAGTTGGAAAGCCTTCTCCCGCCGATCAAGGGGCCGGCGATTGTCAAGGCGTCGGGTCGGAGGGGCTCTGACTCTCATCCACCATCGGTCGTGCTCGACGGGTCCAACTTCATCGATCCGACGACGACCAACTCCTGCCCGGGCGAAACCTCTGGATTCGGTGTGAATGTGCGTTCGCTTCAGAAACCCGCGCTCGCGGTGGTCGATTCAGGAGGCGTGGAGATTAGCGGCCTTGAAATTCGCAACTTCTGCATCGGAGTGATGTTGCTCCGCAGCCATGACAATCATATTCATCACAACGCAATTCACGATACCGTGGGCGCGGCCGGAATCCTTGTGACGGGCGATGACGGCACCCCTGCGGGAGGCGCAACCACCGGCAAGAGCATCAACAATCTGATTGAGTACAACGTCATTTACAACACCGGCGACGGCATGGAATGCACGCGGGGCACATCCAACACAACCTACCAATACAACGTCCTGCACGAGACGCGAAATGGGGTGGCCCCCTATTCACAGGGCATCGAATGCGCGGGAAGCGGAAACACGGGGATCAGCATTCTCTTCAACAAGTTCTCTGGTTACTCGGACGGGTTGCAGCTCAACCAAGCCAGTAACGTGCTCGTTATTGGAAACACGATTGAGGATACAACCTACGGCATTACTTCAAGCGGTACGGGAGTCCGCATCGAAGGCAATGTCATCACCGGAAATCGGATGGGCGTCGGTCCAGGAGGAAACACCTCCCAGATCACCATCACCCGGAACAGGATCCACAATAACGGCGAGCCGCTTTTGTCGCTTCCAACGTCTGCGGGAGGAACGACCGATCCGAACAACCCCGCACTACTCGGCATCGACCTAGGTGTGAACGGCGTTACCCCAAACCAGCCGGCCGGAAGCTGCGGTAGCCCTGGTCCCAACTCGTTACAAAATCACCCGGTCGTCTCGTCCACTTCGACCTGGCAAGGGGAAAAGATTGCTCTGGACGGCGTCCTGCCCTCCTGCCCGAATGCCTCCTACGTAGTGGAGTTCTTCGCGAATCGCAGTCTGAATCCGGCTGGATTTGCGGAAGGCGAAATATATCTCGGCTCCATTGCAGTGACGACCGATGCAACCGGTAACGCAAGCTTCCACTTTCGGGCGCCACTCGAAAGGCTCTTGCGCGATAGAACCAATCGGGCGTATTTCACTGCGACCGCGACCAATTCAGCCGGGGGGACGTCCGAATTCTCTTCGCCCTTGCTGCTCAACCAGATCCACAATGACGACGAAAGGTGAGGGCATGTAAGGGTGGCGTCGCGATCGCGCGCGCTCGCCATCGATCCGGAGATCTTGCTGCTCGACGAGCCGTTTGCCTCGCTCGATGCGGGGTGTGGAGGTGATCCGGCTGCCGCCGAAGTCGCCTAACTTGAACGCCTACGCTGAGCGGTTCGTACGCTCAATCAAAGACGAGCTTCTCAGTCGCATGATTTTCAGCGGCGAGGCGTCGCTGCGGCGCGCCGTCCGTGAATTCATGGCGCATTACCATGCCGAAAGGAATCATCCAGGCTTGGGTAACCGACTGATCCGAGGCGGAGAGCCCTCAGTTCCAGCGTGTGGCGCGGTGGACCGACGAATCCGGCTCGGGGGGATGCTGAGTTTCTATTATCACGCCGCGGCGTGACCTGTCCGTCTTGATTTTGGACCATACGGCTCCCTTACCCGAAGCTGCCTGCGGGCTGAACGCAACGCAGTCGTTGCACAGCTCCCCGGGAGGCGAGAACCGAGATTTGATTCGTGATCTAGACAATTCTTTAGCGAAATCGACCTTCTTTAGCAAAATCGCCTTTTTTTGACCCCCCTGCTGGGTCCTTTCATCGATCCGGCGGATTATTGAAACAAAGTGCTTTCATGAGAGGAGGGTCAAGCATGAGCAACATCCGAATCAAGTCCGTCCTTATGGGCGCGACCCTATTGACGTTTGTCACGCTGTTGGCCGTCGGCGTCGGCGTGCGAGCGGGATCGCACGACGACCGGCACGGCGGTCACGACGGCGGCGCATCGAACGACATCGAACTGACGTGGATGTCAATCGCCAACTGGTACTTCAAGGTCGGCGATCTGAAGATCGTGATGGACGGCTACATCAGCCGCGTTCCCGGCCAGCCGTTCTTCGTGGCCTCGCCGATCTACCCGAACGACATGTTCGCGACCACGATCGGACCGCGCACCGTCGAAGTCGCCAACGTCGCGCGCGTCATCAAGGCGCTGCCCGACCATGGCCGACTCGACTACCTGATCGCCGGGCACAGCCATTTCGACCACACCTGGGACACACCCACTTGGGCCAAGATCACCGGCGCGCCGCTGATCGGCGGACTGTCGACCTGCTACCAGGCGGAAGCGCAGGGCCTGCCGGTGCGGCAATGCAGAGTGGTCAACGGCGGCGAAGTACTCCATCTCGGCAACGGCGTGACGATGCGGGTGGTGCGGTACAACCACAGCGGCAACGACACCAATCCGATCCAGCACTTCGCACGTGAGCTGTCGGGCCCGCCGGTACCCGATCCCGTCACGGGCGGCCTGCGCGCCGGTGTCGGCGAGGACTATCCGAACGGCGGCGGCGGCCGGGCGTTCCTCTTCACGCTCGACAACCGCGGCAAGCGCCTGAGCTTCTTCGTGCAGAACTCGGCCAGCGCCTTCGATTTCGACCAGGACATCGTCGTCGACGGCGTGAACTACGGCTCGCCGCTCAACAACCTGAAGGCGGCGATGGCGGACGCCGGGCTGAAGAGCGTCGACGTGTGGATCGGGACGGGTGGCCGGTCGCTGGCGGAGCTGGTCGTGCCCGTGATCCATCCCAAGGTCTACATCCCGAACCACTGGGACGGCCTGTTCAACAACTTCTGGTCCGGCCTGCCGTTCCCGTACAAGGACGACGACCTGAAGGCGTATCTCGCTGCGCAGGGCATTCCGATCATGCCGCAGCATCAGTACTTCGACACCTACCGGCTGACGTCCAGCGGCGTGACCATGGTTTCCAACTCCGCTGTCAAGCACAAGCTGGGCTTCTCCGACGTGCAGCCGTTCGACACCGCGATGATGGATGCGGTCTCGCGCGTGGCGTCAACGGCCTACGGCGACAACTGCGGCGAAAGCTTCTCGGATTCGGCGTGGACGCGCTCGATCTTCGCGCACCTGCACGACCCGGTGGTGCGTTCGATGTTCCTGTTCGCGAGCTCCGCAGACCCGCTGCAGATCGGGTCGCACTGAAGCACTGAACCAACGCGCGCGCCTCGCGGCGCGCGCTGCACTCCCTGGCGCGCTGTACATGGAGCGCGACGTGAAACCGCGCCGCCCGGATGTGGCGACTCGCGTGAGTCTTGTCTCTACACGATTGACAAGTTTCGTCGTCAACGCCCTCAACTGAGTTGACCAAAATCAATCCGCGTGGCTCCCGGGGAGATAGATTGACATGTGAAGGTTGGTTTGCTTTCAGGCCGCGAGTTTTGAGGAGGGGATGCCGATGTCAGTGATGCCGAATCAAGTCCTCGACTGCAGCGGGCTACCTTGCCCAATGCCGATTCTCAAGACGCGCAAGGCAATCGACGCTCTCCGCGTCGGAGAGGTTCTGAAGATGATCGCAACCGACCCCGGCGCTCCTTCTGACATGCAGGCCTGGACCGAGAAGACAGGTCACTCGCTCGTCGCAAGCGAACAGGAGGGCGAAAAGTACGTGTTCTATATCCGCAAGGCGAAGTAACGACTGCGAATTCATCAAGGAGCACCGACATGGCCGGAAAACTCGTCATCATGTGCACTCACGGTCCCAACGAGCCGGAGCGCGCCACGATTCCGTTCGTGATGGCCACCACCGCGCAGGCCTCGGACGTAGAGGTCGTCATGGGGTTTCAGGCTGACGGCGTGACCCTCGCCGCCAAAGGAACTGCCGAGCGCATCGCCGCACCGAGCTTCCCACCGCTGAAGGACCTTTTGGCAGCGTACCTGGAAGCGGGCGGCAAGCTCTTGGTGTGCGGGCCCTGCGTGCAATCGCGCAAGATCGACCCGAAGAAGGATTTCATCGACGGGGCGACCGTTGTCAACGCCGCCACGTTCGTCAAGGAATGCACGGCAGCGACTAACGTGCTCGTCTACTGATCTGACCCGCCGTCAGACCCGGGAAAGAGCCAATGGCCGATAGCAGTGTATTGATCATCATGACGAGCGGCCCGGACATGCCGCGCCGCTGCGCCACCCCGTTTTTCTTCGCGAGCCTCGCGGCAGCGATGGAGAATGATGTAACCATGTTCTTCACCATCGACGGCACGCTCCTGCTCAAGAAGGGGATGGCGGAGTCGATTTACCCCAAGAAAGGCGGCGAGCCGGTCAGCTACTTCCTGCGCGAAGCGCTCGAGGCCGGCGTGAAGATGATCGCTTGCACGGCGTCCACCGATCTGCACGGTCTCAAGCCGAGCGACCTGATCAACGAAGTGAAGATGGTCGGCGGCGCTAAGATGTTCCAGCTCGCCGAGGACGCCACGACCGTATTGACCTTCTAGCCCATTGCAGGAATCAGCGAATCGACGGCCGATCAGCGAAGTCCGCGAACGCCCGCTTTTCAGGATCACGACAGGCAGCAACGGGTCCGCTACGGGACCGCACCGCCCTCCGCGAAGGCAGGTTTCGTGCGACTCTAACCAGAACGCTCGTGGCTGATGCGCGCCATCAGCTCAATCGAACCAGCGAGAGCGTCCTGGCCAGCGCTCAACGAGGTCGATGAACAACGGGTCGATGCCCTTCGGGTCAGCGAGGACCTCACGGGCGAGAGGGCCGGGCTCGTCGTTGTAGGCGAGCAGCGAAAGATCGGTCATGCGCATCGGGTAGACGATGCCGTCGAGGTGATCGCACTCGTGTTGTAGGAGCGCCGCCCAGGAGCTGTGCGCATCGTGGCTGTGGGTCTTGCCGTCGAGGTCCTGGTAGGTGACGTTGATCTGCATGAAGCGCGGCACCTTGCCGTGCAACCCGGGGATCGACAGGCAGCGCTCCCACGTCGGCGTCTTCGCCTCGGGTTTCGGCGTGATGACGGGGTTAATCATTACCGTCCACGGCCGGGGCTCGAGCCCCGACCCTTCCGGGATGCGCGAGGCGATGATCCGGTAGACCACGATGCGTTTGCTCACGAACACCTGCGGTGCGGCGAGGCCGCTCGCGCCAATGTCTTCTAGCGTCTCCTTCATGTCGGCGGCAAGGTGCCGGATGTCGGGCGCCGTGGGGTCGGGAACCGGGGCGGCCTTCTGCAAGAGCACCGGGTTGCCCATCTTGGCTATGCGCAGGACGGCCATCGTCAAGATCTCCTCTTTAAGGTACGGAACCCTCCGGTCCCTTCTCGCGGTTGGGACTTGGGCGAGCCTCGCTTGATCGGGACGCTAACCCGCACCAGAGAGGCATGCTTCCGCAGTTCAAAATCAAACGGTCGCTTTATGCTCGACTTGCAGCCCTCGCGGAGCGTAACGCGCTCGCCGCAGCTATGGCAACGCAACGGACGAGCGCGAGCCGGCGAGCCCCGAGCTTGAAGTGGGGTCGAGGTGCCGCAGGGCCAGCCGACAGTGGCTAACATCATCTTCCAAAAAATCGCTCAACTATCGCAATGTCGAGGTTATTTTCTCGGCCAAGGTTCCCAAGCAGTTGCCGAGACCATACTAAGGCTTACGAGTGAGGATAGGAGGGCCGCAAGGGCCCGGCCCGTGGATCGAACTCGTAGGCCCGCCAATCCGACTCACATTTTCGGCTCACCCGGCGATATAGGGAGTCACCATGTCACTCCGCATCCAAGCAGTGCTTTCGTCGGTCATCGCCCTGACAATGGGCGCCGCCGTAGCAGCCGGCTCGAATGACGATCTGAAAATCGAGGCGGTCTCGAACCGCGCAGATCTGGTGTCGGGCGGCGACGTGCTGCTTCGGGTCACCTTGCCGCGCGGGACTAAGGGAATTCTGTCGCTCAACGGCGTGACCATTCCCAATGCGCTGCACGCGGCGCCCGACGGCCGGGGGTATCTCGCGCTGGTAACCGATCTCGCGCTCGGCGACAACACCGTGACGGTATCCGCTGGCCGGCGCAAGGAGCACCTAGAGGTCACCAACCATCCCATCAGCGGCCCGGTCTTCTCCGGCCCGCACCTGCAGCCCTGGCTCTGCACCACCGAGGCTAACGGGCTAGGTGCGCCGCTCGACGCGGACTGCAACGCGCCGACGCGCTTCGCGTTCTTCTACAAGAACACCGCGACGCCGCCGGCTTTCGTCGCTTACGACCCGGCGAATCCGCCCTCCGCATCGCTGATCGCGACGACCACAACCGACCAAGGCCGGACCGTGCCGTACATCGTGCGGCAGGAAACCGGCACGCTCAACCGCACGATCTATCGCATCACCGTGCTCTTCGATCCGGCGAAGTCGTGGACGCCCTGGACGCCGCAGCCGGCGTGGAACGGTAAGGTGCTCTATCTCTTTGGCGCGGGCGCGGGGCTGCAGTACACGCAGGGCAACATCGCCGCCACCTTCGACGACAACGGTCTGTCGCGCGGATTCGCCACTGCGGCGGCGGTGATGACCAACCACGGCACCAATGCGAACGCCAAGCTGAACGCCGAGGCCCTGATGATGGTGAAGGAACGCCTCGCCGAGACCTACGGGCCGATCCGGTACACCATCGGCTCGGGCTGCTCGGGCGGTGCGATCCAGCAGCACAGCATTGGTGACCAGTATCCGGGCCTGCTCGACGGGCTGCTGCCGGTCTGCACCTATCCCGACATCTGGTCGCTCGCGGTCAACAGCCACGACTGCCACGTGCTGACGCGTTACTTCAACACCACCTCACCGTCGCTATGGACGAACCAGGCTGACCGCTTGGCGATCCTCGGGCAGACCTCGGAGCAGGAGTGCCCGGGGCAGGACGGGCCGGCGGCCTTCGGCGGCCGCTGGTTCCCGGTGACCAACTCGAGCTGCCTGCTGCCTCCGGAGGCGCTCTACGACCCGGTGACCAATCCGCACGGTGTGCGCTGCGCCATCAAGGACTACCACATCAACGAGATCGGAGTGCGGCGGCAGGACGGCTTCACCTACCAGGTATTCGACAGCGTCGGCGTGCAGTACGGTTTCAAGGCGCTTCAGGCGGGCAAGATCACCCCGCAGCAATTCGTCGATCTGAACGAGAAGATCGGCGGCCTGGACATCGACGGCAACTACCAGTCCGGACGCACGCTCGCGGACGAGAAAGGCCTCGAGCGGATGTACCGCACCGGTCTGATCACGTATGGGCGCGAGCTCGGCAAGTACCCGATCATCGACGCCCGCACCGATGACAACCACGAGATGCACAACAACTCCGAATGGATGTTCACGCGCTTTCGCCTCCTGCGCAGCAACGGCAACGCGGCGAACCAGGTTCACTGGTGGGAGCACAGCACCGTGACCAATCCGACTGGCAACGTGTCTCGTCCTTCGCCCGCCAACGCCCTTAGGTCGTTCGACCTGATGGACCAGTGGCTGAGCGCCATCGAGGCTGACACGAGCTCGCTGCCGCACGCGAAGAAGGTGACGCGCAACAAGCCTGCCGCAGCGCGCGACGCCTGCTTCGTCGGCGGCGTCGAGTACGAGTGGACTGCGGGATCCATCTGCGACCAGCTCTTCACTTACACGGGGCTGATCCGCATGACCGCCGATGGCCCGGTCACCAACGACGTCCTCAAGTGCCAGCTCAAGCCACTCAGCCGTGTCGACTACAACGTCGTCTTTACCGACGAGCAGTGGGCGCGGCTCCAGGCGACCTTCCCTTTGGGCGTGTGCGACTACTCGAAACCCGGCGTGGGGCAGGCGAAACCCCGGGCCTGGTTGACCTTCGCCGACGGCCCGGGCGGGCGGCGCCTGGGCAAGCCGCCGGTTTCGCATTCCGGCGACGGCCGCGACCATCGCCGCGATCGGGACCGCGACCGCGACGACGACTGAATGCAGTTAACACGACCAAAGGTCAGCACCCCAGTGCTGCACGGGCACACGACAGCGAGACGGGAAACTTGGTTGCGGGTAGGAGAATTTCCATGCTCAGGGGCTTAGTACTGTTGCTGCTCACAGTAGTCTCGTCATTGCTGCCGGTCGGGGCTTCAGCGCATCTGACACGTCTGGTGGTCACCCAAACGGAGCCCCTCGCCGGCGGCGTGTCGTGGGGAAGCACCGGGCCCTATGAGCGATTGACCGGCACGGCGTACTTCGAGGTGGATCCGGACCATCGAGCGAACGCCGTCATCGTGGATGTGGACAAAGCCCCGCGCAATGCGCGCGGGAAGGTCGAGTTCAGCACCCAGTTCATGATCGTGAAGCCCGTGAACCTGGCGCTGGGCAACCACAAGATCTTCTACCGGATCAACAACCGGGGGAACAACAGCCTGCTTCTCGCGCAGACGGTCGCCCAGGTCGGCGCGAACGACGTCTACCTGAAGATGGGCTACATCATCGTGGACGCAGGATGGCAGGGGGACCTCGTTCCGACGCCGACGCGACTAGTCCCGACGCTGCCGATCGCTGCTCACAGGGACGGCAGCCCGATCGTGGGGCGAATGCGGGTCGAGTACTCGGACCGCACGATTCCTCTGACCGGCACGTTCAGCATGAATCTCGAGGGCAACGCCGCATTCCGCTCGTACGAGGCCGTAGACACGAACACGTCGCATGCGGCGTTCACGGTGCGCGACACCGTCGGCGGCTCGAAGACGCCAATTGCGCCGGGCCGCTGGGCGTTCGGCCGTTGCCCGACCGGGCAGGCAAGCCTGGTGCCCTCGAGCACCGACATCTGCTACTTCGACGGCTTCGAGAACAACAAGTTGTATGAGCTCATCTATCTCGCGAAGAACCCGATCGTGATGGCGCTCGGGCATGCGACGACCCGCGACTTCGCGTCCTTCCTGCGCAATCGCGCTCGGGACGATGCCGGCACCCCCAACCCGGTCGGTCCGGGGATTCGCCGGATCTACGCCGACGGCGGGTCACAGACTGCCGGCTATCTCCGCGACTTCCTGTACCTCGGCTTCAACGCGGACGAATCCGACCGCAGAGTTTTTGACGGCGTCATGCCGCTCTATGGCGGCACCGATCGCGTCTTCATTAACGTCCGGTTCGCCGATCCCAACATCTGGTCGGACCAGGACGACCGGCATGATTTTCTGCAGTCGAGCTACCCGCCGTTCACGTACGGCGTGACGCGGGACCCGATCTCAGGTATTCGCGACGGCGTGCTGAAGCGCCCCGCGACCGATCCGGTCGTGTTCCAGGTCGACTCGGCGGCGGAGTTCTGGCAGCTGCGCGGGTCGCTCAATATCGCGGACGGCAAAGGCCGGCCGGTATCGATACCGAAGAACGCGCGGCTGTACCTGAACTCCAGCTTTTCACATGGGTTTGGAACCGCGGGCTTGCGCAGCACGGGCGGCGTGTCGACGCCCGGACAGAGCCCATTGTGCGTCAATCCGACCACAGGCGGTGCGGTTGCGGAAACGACCCGCGCACTGCTGGTGGCCATGGACGAGTGGGTGGACCGAGGCATCGAGCCGCCGCCGAGCAACTATCCGACTCTGGCAGCCGGGGGCCGTGAGCATGACCGCAACGACGACGATGGCCACCATCGCGACCGCGACGACCGCCGCGACGATCCCCACGGAAAGCACAAGGCGGGGACGACCCTTGTCACCCTGCAGGAGGCGAGGGAGGCCTTCCCGGCGATTCCCGGCGTGAGCTTCCCGACGGTCATGAACCAGTACGAGTTGCTCGACTTCGGCCGGCGTTTCGGGAAGACGGGCGGAATCCTGACGGTGCTACCGCCCGAGCTAGGGCCCAGCTACGAGATGTTCGTGCCCGCACCCGACAAGGACGGACATGACATCGCCGGCATACGGCCGATGCAGATCCGCGTGCCGCTGGGCACGACGATGGGCTGGAACATCCGGGCGCCCGGCCATCGTTCACCGGACCTGTGCGGTCTGACCGGCTCGTTCATTCCATTCGCCCGGACGAAGGCGGACCGCCTGGCGGTCGGAGATCCGAGGCTTTCGCTCGAGGAGCGGTACAAGGACCATGAAGGCTTCGTCAACGCGGTCCGGGCCGCGGCGAAACAGATGGTGAGAGAGCGCTTTCTGCTACAGGTCGACGCCGACGGGTTTGTTGCGGCGGCGGAAGCAAGCGACATCCTAAAGTAGAGTGAAGATCAGAGCCCGGCGCTCCGCGCGCCGGTCTTGCCGAAGCGTGGTACTCACACCACGCCGCTCGCTCCTATACACACTATCGCGCGCGAGAGCCGGGGAGTATGCGTTTCCCGCGTCGTGCGCGACCCGCGGAGAGGTGGCTTTATTGGGGGTCTCTCTAGGGTTCGGGGCGCAATCACTCCATGGCTCGTGCGCCTGTATGCGGTGCAGGGGGTCGAGTGTTCGAATCACTTTGCCCCGACCAATTCCCTCAATGAGGGCCCTCAAGGAAGCGAAAACGGACGTGATGCACCGGCGATGCTCCGGTGCATCACGATGACGTTTCTAGCCGTTAGTCGAGATTCGGTGATGCGCCCATACATCGAGGTTCGACGCCCCCCGCAACCGGTTACCGCGCTAGTTCTCCAGCTTGATGTTCGCCACCTTGATGAGGCGACTGTACTTGTCCGACTCCTGCTTGACGTATTTCCTGAACTCCTCCGGCGTCGACCCCGCGACGATGAACCCCTGCTCGCCGAGGCTCTTGGTGACCTGTTCCGACTTCAACGCCTTCGCGACTTCCTGCTGGATCTTCGAAACCAGGTCGGGCGGCATCTTGGCCGGTCCCCAAAGCCCATACCACGACACCATCTCGAATCCGTCCAGCCCGGATTCGGCGACCGTCGGCACGTCCGGCAGGGCAGGGAGGCGCCTGGCGCTCGTCACCGCAATGGCCCTGAGCTTGCCGCTCTTCACGTGACGGCATCGTCGAGGGCAGTGCATCGACCATCGCGCTGATGTGTCCCCCGATCGCGTCGGTGAGCGCCGGCGCGGTCCCCTTGTAGGGAACGATCATGAAGTCGAGCTTGCCGTCGTACTTGATCGCCTCCTGCGCAAGGTGGCTGGGGGAGCCAACTGCGGAGGTGCCGAAGACGTACTTCTTCGGATCTGCCTTGATCGCAGTCATGAACTCCTTGAGGTTCTTCGCCGGAACCCCGGGATTGACGGTCACCAGGAGGGGCACCGCGCCGAGGTTGCGTGATCGGCGTGAAGTCCTTCTGGACGTCGTACGGCACGTTGCTCATCAGCAGCGGCGCGGCCACGAACGTCGGGGCCTGCAGCAGTAGCGTGTAGCCGTCCGGGGTCGACTTGGCGACCGAGTTGCTGCCGATGGTTCCGTTCGCCCCGGGCCGGTTGTCCACGATGAACTGCTGACCGAGGTTCTCCGAGAGCCGAGCGGCGATCACTCTGCGCCACCGTGTCCACCGTTCCGCCCGGAGGATAGGGAACGACGATTCTGACGACCTTGTTGGGATAACCCTGACTGGCATGCGACCGTCGAGAAGGCCAGTGCGGCGGCCGCGACGAGCGTCTTCGTGAATGTCTTCATGACTCTTCCTCTGTTCCTTTGGTGGATCGAACCGATTCGGGGAGCCGCGACGGCAGAGCCGATTTCGCTCCGCCGTCGGGCTGATGCGCCTTGCGGGTCCGTCCGTCAGTTCACTGCTACGCGGCCGCGCGCACGCTGTCCTTGCGAACGACCGCTTTCCCGAGGCCGGCCGAGCGCATGGCGTTGGCAATCTCGACATCGGCGCCGGGCTCGAGCGGCAGCAAGGGCGGGCGGACGGTTGCATGCTCGAGGATCCCCCGCTCGACCAGGGCGTGCTTGAGCGCGACCGAGCCTTCCATGTGCGAACCGCGGTGGTACACGCTGCGGGTCACCGGAAGCAGCCGATCGTGGAGGGCGCGCGCTTTCGGATAGTCCTTGGCCTTGCCCGCCGCGATCATCTCGATGAGCGGCTCGGGCGCGATGCCGCCGTATCCCACGAGCGCGCCGTCGACGTCGAACATCGTGTGCAGGAGATACTCGTCGTGGCAGGTGAGGATCTGCAGGTCGGGATTCTCGCGACGGACCACCGGGATCTCGGTGTCCCACCGGCGCATGTTGCGCACGCCGTTCTTCATCGCGAAGACGCCCGGTTGCGCGGCGATCTCGAGTTGCGTCTCGAGGTTGTAAGTCGCCTTGGTCGCGTCCGGGTACTGGAACAGGATGAGCGGCAGGCCGCTCTCTTCGTAGATCGCGCGGTAGCGGTCCTGCGGCGCCCCCTTCTGATAGCCGAAGCGCAGCCAGCCGTGGGACGGGTACACGAGGCCGGCCGCAGCGCCCGCCTTGACCGCCCGCTTCGCCTCCTCCGCGGCGACTTGCGTGCCTTCGAGCGTGATGCCGGCGATGACGGGGATCTTGCCGTCGACCGACTTGATGAAGCTCTGAATCACCGCGGTCTGTTCGTCGGTGCTGAGGAACGTTCCCTCTCCAGCATGGCCGAGAACGACCAGGCCTTTGACGCCATCGATGCTGCCGAGCCAGGAGCCCAGTCGTTGGATGGCGGCGTGATCCACGGCACCGTCTCGGGTGAAGGGGGTGACGGGCGCGGGGGTGAGACCTCTGAGATCGAGTGGTTTCATGTCATGTCCTCCAGTTGGGGTCGGGGGGTGTCGGCAGAGCCGTTGCATGCACCCTCGTGCATGTCGGAGCCAGTCTAGAAGGCAGAGACCCATACGAGAAGACGCAGAGCAGACATTTCAGACATACTTGCTTCGCATAACTACGGGTGCTCCTCCATGGACTACGCTGCATGGAAGCTCTTCATCGAGGCCGCCGAACTGGGCAGCCTGAGCAAGGTGGCTGTCGCATACCGGACCAGCCAGCCGCAGATCAGCCGACAAATCAGTGAGCTGGAGCGTGAGTACGGAGGACGCTTGTTCCAGCGCACCGGTCGCGGGGTCGTGCTGACCGAACTCGGTCAGCGGATCGCTCCGAAGGTGCGCGCCTGGCTTGCCGGGACTGAGCAGCTCGCCAACGACGTGCGCACCTCCGCGGGGACCCCGATCGGTACTGTGCGGATCGGCAGTCTTCCTTCGACCGCGCACCCGCTGGTGACGACGCTGTACTACCGCCTTAAGCAGCACTACCCCCTCGTCCAGCTGGCGGTGCGGGAAGGCCAGGGCGCGCAGCTCGAGACCTGGCTCGAGGATGGAAGCGTCGATCTCGCGATCCTGTATCGAACGAGTTCTTCACCCAGGAATGGCGACACTTACCTCGTCGAGACGCCGACCTTTCTCGTCGGCGCCGAGGGCGACAAGCTGACTTCCCGGCCGACGGTTCCGTTTGCGGCACTCGACAACCTGCCGCTCGTTCACTTCTGTCGGCCCAGCAGCTGGCGGAACCGCCTTGAACAGCTGGCCACCGAGCACGGCATTTCGCTGAACGTCGCGCTGGAGGCCGACTCCCTTAGCCTGCAGACACAGGTCGCGGCCGACGGGAACATCTACGCGTTGCTCGGGCCTTACGCGATCGCCGCCGCCTCGAGAAACTGCCGCTTGCAGTCGTCCAGGATCGTGAGTCCCTCCGTGACGCGACATATCGCCCTCGCCATGTCGCGACACGGCGAGATGACGCTCGCCTGCCGGACCGTCATGCAGATCACGCGGGAGATCGCGAGTTCGGGCGCGGCCGGACTGCCGGTGTAGTCCTTGCTGACGATTACCGCGCTGAGTTCACACCCTGGCCCTGCAACGCGCTACTTGCGCTCATGGCGGCTGTCTGGGCAAATAACGGCTGCAGCGCATGCAGGGGGGGCGGCGGCGCTTGGCTGCACTTCTCTGCAAGACTGGTGGTACGCCGATGACGCGCCGGTATATCCTAGTTATGGGATAATAGGTTCTGCGTATGGCGGTGCCAAAACAATCAGAGAAATCCCTGCGTTGGGTCGGCTCCGCGAAGAAGGACCTGGTGTCCATGCCGCGGGTGGTGCAGCGGAAAGCCGGGTTCGCGCTTTATCTCGCCCAGATCGGTGAGAAGCATCCCGGTACGAAGCCGCTGAGGGGGTTTGGATCGGCAGGCGTGCTGGAAGTAGTTGAGGATTATCAGAGCGACATCTATCGCGCCGTGTACACGGTTCGGCTCAAGCGAGCGGTCTACGTGCTCCATTGCTTCAAGAAGAAGTCGACCCGAGGAGCGCAGACGCCAAAGCCGGACATGGATCTGATTCGCGCTCGGCTCAAGGCTGCCGAGCAGATGGATAAGGAAACGTAACGATGGCAAAGATGCGCAAGGTCAAGCTCGTTTCCGGGCAGGAGATCGAGGTAGGTAGCGGGAACGTCTACAAGGATCTCGGGTTCAAGAACGCAGATGCGATGCTTGCCAGGGCACGCATCGTCGCGGAGATCGTACGGATCATCCGTGCGCGGCGATTGACGCAAACGGCGGCGGCGAAGGTTCTCGGCCTGAGCCAGCCGAAGGTTTCGGCGCTGCTCAACGGGCAGTTCCAGGGGTACTCGCAGGAGCGGCTGATCGGGCTGCTGAACCGCTTGGGGTGTGACGTGAAGATCGTCGTTACACCGAAGCCTCGCAATCGCGCGACGGGACGCGTGTCAGTCGCGTTTGCTTGAGCACTACAGCTGTATCACTGGCGCCGAACGGTTCTCTCCCAATCAAACACTTGCGCGGGCCGAGCCGCGCGTTGAATGATACAGACCGTGTCTCTCATCTAGCTGATTCATAGTCAGAAATCGCGAATCGCACCTACGAACCATATATGGACGCTCCCCGGTTTGCAAAGCAGTCTCTTCGCTTTGGTTGAGCAGGGGACGATTGCAGCCATATATCCGGCCTTCGGTTGAGGGACAGCTGTTCCTCTGGCCTTGATGGAATTGGCTGGTTGACGCCTCATCAGGGGCACGAACTCTGGGGTTCGTGGTTCGTATCAGGTTTGGTCAACCACGGTCTGACCTGTTTCGCCATCACGTTGAGCTTGCCTGTGCAATCGATGGGCGGATCTCCTTGGTCTGCGGGTTAACAGCTCGTGCGTACTCGGCTATTCACTGGCCAAGTCCAGTCGAGACGTAATCGGGCTGGAAGTCGCGCTGGTGCGCGAGCAGCGCCCAGGCGATGCGCGCATTCTTGTTCGCTAGCGCCACGGCGGCGACGTTCTTGCCGCGCCTGAGCATCAGGCGCTTGAGCCAGCTGTCAGTCTGATTGGGTCGGTGCTCCAGTTGTCGAGAGAGTGTCAGGATTTCTGTGTGACCCGAGCCGGTTGATCAACGGGTCATCTCAAATCGATCGCCGAACAGGATCGCGAACTGTGCCCTGGCGGCGTGCCAAGCGATCGGCGGCATTCTCCAATCGCGCGTGATCTCGCGCAAGACGAGCCAGATCAGCTTGGTGGCCGCCTCGTCGGTCGGGAAGTGCCCGCGGGCACGCACCGACCGACGCACCTGAGAATGCAAGCTCTCGATCGCGTTGGTTGTGTAGATGATCCGGCGCACCTCTGGGGGATAGGCAAAGAACGGGATCACCTGCTCCCAGTTGCGTCGCCAAGCCGCCGCGATCGCCGGGTATTTGCGGCCCCAGGGGCTGGCGTCGAAGGCCTCCAGCGCCGCCTGTGCGGCTTCGACCGTCCCGGCCCGGTAGATGGCCTTCAGCGCGCCGGCGACCGCTTTACGCTCCTTCCAGGAGGCAAATTCCATCGAGTAGCGGATCAGATGCACGATGCAGGTCTGGATCCGCGCCTCGGGGAACACCGCTGTGATCGCCTCCGGGAAGCCCTTCAGACCATCGACCACCGCGATCAGGACATCGGCGACGCCGCGATTTTTGAGTTCGGCCATGACGCGCAGCCAGAACTTCGCTCCTTCGGTCTGCTCGATCCAGATCCCCAGCACGTCCTTCTTGCCTTCGGGCAGCACCCCGACGGCGAGGTAAACGGCCTTATTCCGAACCGTCCCCTCGTCGCGGATCTTCACCCGCAGGGCGTCGAAGAACACGATCGCGTAGAGCGCCTCCAGCGGGCGCGACTGCCATGTGGCGACCTCGTCGAGGACCGCGTCAGTGACGGTACTGATGAGCTGGGCGAGGCCTCGATCCCGTAGAGCTCGCGAAGATGCCCTTGGATCTCGCGCACGCTCATCCCGCGGGCGTACATCGAAACGATCTTCTCGTCGAAGCCGGGGAAGCGGCGCTGGTATTTCGCGATCAGCTGCGGCTCGAAGCTGCCGCGCCGGTCGCGCGGGATATCCAGATCGAGCTTGCCGGTGTCGGTGAGCACCGTCTTCTTGCTGTAGCCGTTGCGGTGATTGCCGGCGCTGGCTACGGAGTCGGCCTCGGCCGACTCCGCAGCCAGGTGCTCATCGAGCTCGGCGCTGAGCATGCGCTCGGCCAACGCCTTCTTGATGTCGTCGAGCAGTCCCTCGGAGCCGAAAACCTTCTTCGGATCGGCGTCCTTCAGCAGCTCGTCAACGAGTTCCTTCTTGACTGCCATAACATCCCCCTTTCCGGGAAGTATGGCTCGGACACACGAAATTCAGGACACTCCCGTTGTCGGAGCACCGAGCGCGCACCGTGGATGAACAGCGTGCGCAGATATACATCCCCGTGCTTGCTGATGCCCAGCAGCCTGGGTTTGCCGCCGGTGGAGTCTTGTCGCGGGACGATTCCCAACCAGGCTGCAACCTGCCGCCCGTTCGTGAAGCCCTAGGCGTTGCCGACGCTCGCAACGAAGGCGCTGGCTGTGAGCGGCCCGATGCCGCCGATCCGCTGCACTCTCCGGCTGTCGGCGTTCTGCCGATGCCAGAGCACGATCTCGCGCTCGAGCTCTGCGACCTGCTGATCGAGATGCTGCACTTGCGCCAGGAGCCTGCTCAATAGGGCACGCATCGGCCCCGGCAGGCCGTTGTCGCCATCTTCGAGAATCCCGGGTACCCAGCGGCGCAGTTGACCGATACCTTGGGGCAGCACGATCCCAAACTCGCCCAGCAGCCCCCGGATCTGATTGGCCTGCGCATTACGCGCTTTCATCACCCCGGTTCGCGCGCGGTGCAACGCCAGCACAGTCTGCTGCTCGGAGGTCTTGACCGGCACGAAGCGCATGTTCGGCCGCGCCACCGCCTCGCAGATCGCCTCGGCATCGTTGCGGTCGTTCTTGTTGGTCTTCACGTACGGCTTGACGAACTGCGGCGCCATGAGCCTGACCTCATGGCCCAACTCGATGAGCTTGCGAGCCCAGTGGTGGGCGCTGCCACAGGCTTCCATCCCGATCAGGCAGGGCGGCAGGTTGGCAAAGAACTTCAGCATCTCGCTGCGTTTGAGTTGCTTGCGCAGCACCGCTTTCCCGCGCTCGCTCACCCCGTGGACCTGGAACACGCTCTTTGCCAGATCAATACCCACTGTCGTAATCTTCATGGCGGACGCCCCCTCTCGGTTAAGTGGTAGGACACGCTTCCACTTTGGCGCATCTCGACGCCGTAGCGGGAGGGGAGCGTCCATCCCATTAGGGGGTCGTGGGTTCAAATCCTGCCGGGCGCGCCAGAATTCAATCGCTTAGGACCTGAAAACCAGGTCCTCGCGCCGGCTGCGGGACTTTTGCGGGACCAGTTATCCACAGAGCGATAACTCCGCCCGAGGCCTTGGCGAAGGACAGCCGTTCGCCACCCGCAAGATGGTCATCGTCTCCACGCGATCGAGCACCCGGTTCGCAAGGTCAGTCAGGCGCCGGATATCTGCACTCGCGTAGTGCTCCGGCATCGACCGGCACGCATGTCCGAGGAGCGCCGAGCGGTCTTCTTCGTGCACCCCAGCGGCGCGAAGCCGCGTCGCGAAGGTGTGCCGTTTATGCCGATGTCGGCATAAGCGGCACGATGCCGAGTTCCGGGTTATGCCGAGTCGGCTTCACCTCGCTTGATTTCTCCCCGCATCTGACAGCGCGCCGCTTGCCCGATTCGGCATAACCCGGAACTCGGCATCGTGCCGCAAATCGTGAACCCGAACGTCGGGAAGTCCGGCTTTGCGTCGCGCGAGTTGCCAGCCGTTGTTGTTCATGCCCCTGACGCGCCGTCCTCGGAACGGGAATACCCACAGCGGGTGCTTGTTTCGTTGCGTTTCGACGATAGACTAAGCAGCGTCATTTAAGATGGCGACGTGAGGCCGACCCTACTTGAACTCTTCGGCAGGGATCACGAAGACGCTGCGTGCAAGTTCAGGAATAGGAACCTCCCAAGACCACTGCAACCCGCACAGGTTTGCGTCGCGCAGTCCCCTGTGAACAACCAGTCGCCGCCCGGGCTCGCGATCACGTTCGAGGGCTCGTTCACCGGCAGCCGCCCCCGATCGCGCTCGGCTCCGACGGCGAGATCAAGCTCCATTTCGACGTGCAGCCGCCATTCGGCACGACGATCACCATCGCGCCGGACGGGACCATCCATGTCGAGAACTGACAGTCGCTCAGGCATTCACGAACCGGGGATCATGCAGAGCTTCGGCGCCTCCGCTCGTCGTGTCGACCGCCACCAGGATGCCGGCGCCGACCAGCTGGCGAAAGAAGCCGCCGTCGATTTCGCTTCCGCCCGTCGCGTCGCGGACCAGCGCGGCCACGTCGCTGCACCGCCTCGGCTCGCGGAACAATTCGAGTATCGCCTGGGCGCCGGGATCGATGCCGTAGGTCGTCGCCGCCGCGCCCGATATGCGCAGCACGTAGGTGCCGAGCTCGCCCGCTTCGTCCTCGGCCAGCGGCTCCGAACGGCCGGCGCGCTCGCCGATCCGCCGGATCAGCGCCGCGCAGTCGTGCAGCTCCTCCAGCACTTCAACGCCGGTCCCGATCCGATAGGCGCGCTCGGGCTCGTAGACAGGCGCGCTCGGCGCCGCCGCGGCCGTGCCGGTCGGGGGGACCCACGCGCGTAAGACGTGCCGGACGAGCGAAGCGAGGTGATGGCGGGGCCCGAATCTCGCCGCGACGAACGCCTCCATCGATCGAGCGTCGATTCCGCCGCCGCCCGCCTCTTCGAGCTTCCACGCGCGCACGTCCGCCGCCAGCGCGCTCAGCCGCCCGCCGTAGAAACGCAGCGCGTATTCGAACACCATCGGCCCAAGGCGCCGCAGCACGTCGACGATCTCCGTCGCGAGCACGTACCTCCACCGCGGCATCTGCGCGGGATAGTAGTGATACATCGGGAAGATGTCGGGATGACCGAGTACGTGGTCCGGGTCCTGCGGAGCGAGCAGGCGCGCGTTGTACGGCGTCGCGTAGCCGTCGTACTCGAGCCGGTCGCCGAGCTCCTCGAACAGCGGCGTGCCGGGCTCGGGAGCGAGCAGATGCAGCTGCGGAATGCAGGCCGGACGGAAGCAGCGGCCGAGCAGATCCAGAGTGTCGTCCTGATCCTGCTCCGTCTCCTCGGGATATCCGGTGATGAACGAAGCCGTGGTCTCGATGCCAAGGTCCTGCGCATACCGCAGCATAGGGTCGACCAAACCGAGATCCAGGCGCTTCCTGGCGATTCTCTGCATGCGCTCCGAGCCCGTCTCGATGCCGAAGTACAGGCCGACGCAGCCGGCGTCGGCCATCCTGCGAAGCAATTCTTCGTCGACGCAATCCACGCGGGCGGAAGCGCGCCACCGGTAGCCGCGGTCTCCGACCGCCTCGCAGAACTCGATCACTTTGCGGCGGTTCACCGTGAACATGTCGTGATCGAGCTTGTAGTCCGAGAAGCCGTAGCGCAGGTGCAGCCGGTCGAGCTCGAGAACCAGGCGCCCGGCAGACTTCAGGCGGAAGCTGCGCTGAAAGAAGCTCGCCGTCGAGCAGAACGTGCACATGAAGGGGCATCCGCGGCCGGCCTCGATGCGCATCAGATCGAGGCCCAGATCGGCGACGGGATAGAGGTCGTAGGAGAGCAGCGGCAGGGAATCCAGATCGTCGACCTTCGGCCTCCCCGGAGTGCAGCACAGGCCTCGCGAGCGCGAGCCGCGCCAGCTGACCCCGGGAATGCCGTCGAATCGCCGCTGCTCGAGGTTCGCCAGCACCGCCGGGAGAATCTCCTCGGCCTCGTGTCGCACGACGACGTCGAACTGCGCGAACCGCTCGAGAATCTTTTCGTGCAGCATCGTCGCATGCGGACCGCCCAGAAGGACCGGCAGTCCGGGCTCGCGGCGCTTGAGCAGGCCGGCGACGTTGAGCGCGAAAAGAAAGCTGCAGCCCAGAGTGGTGAAGCCGACCGCGTCGGGACTCTGTGCCAGCAGGTCCTGCGCGATGCGCTCGTACAGCGTCGCATCGTAGGGCAGCGCGCCCCAGCGGATCAGGCGCTTCGGATCGTAGATGCTCACGTGGTGCCCTTCGGCCTGCGCGACCGATGCGATCGAGAGCAAACCGAGATGCGGATGAACGTCGAGCAGCGCCAGCGACCCTTCGTCCGGCATCACGAGGTTGTCCACCAGCAGCAGCTTCACCGTCGCGCTACTCCGCCGTCATGGCGCGTCGGTCGAAGGCGAGGATCCCGACCTCGGCCAGGTCGCGCAGCACGCGCAAGAACTGCGCAGCCGGCCGCCGCGCGCCGAGCATTCCGCTCAATTGCGCCACCGTCCGCTCGCCGTCGGAAGACGAGATCAGGTAGTAGCCCAGTTCGTCCAGATCGAGGATGCGAAGCTCCGGCACCGCGCCGCTTTTCCAGTAGCAGAATTGCCGCGGGCCGAGCGCCACCGCTTCCAGGCGCGGAGACCGCTCCCTCAGCCGCGCCGTCAGCTCCGCAGGGTCGCACTGCATCTCGTGCAACGCGACGGCGCCGACGATGCGCGGAACGCTCGACGGGCTCGGCTTCGCGGGTCGCCGCGGTTTCGCCGCCGCCGGCACCTTTGCGTCCGGCGTGACGATCTCGGCGCCTCCGAGACGGTGCAACGCGCGCTCGTGACGAAACAGGTCCCACAGCAGCACATGCTCGCGGCGACCCTGATCGAGCCAATGCTCGAGGAACGCCAGGAATGCTTCGGCTCGCTGCTCGTTCGTTTTTGGGTTGGCGCGCCCGGCGAGCGCACCGAAGGTAGCGTAAGAGGCGAAGACTTCGATCTCCAGCCCCGTCACGCCGAGCAGGCGGAACGTCATCGGATAGTCGGCCCGCAGCCCGTTGTGGCGGATCTTGAGCGCGACGCCCGCGAACTTCCAGAGAGCCTCGAGATCGAGCTCGGCCGGATCGACGCCGTGCCCGCGCAACAGCCCAGCATCTCGGCGCCAGCGCGCGAGCAGCGCCGGATCGGCGAGTCCCGCCGCGATCACCGAGTGGACATGGCGGGCGCTCACGCCTTCTCCAGCAGCCGCCGGGCGCGATCGATCTGCGCCCACAGCACCGTCTCGGGGAAGCTCGGCGACCAGTTGTACTCGAATGTCAGCGCTTTCGGACGGGCGCGCTCGCAGACGCGTTCGAGCAGGTCGAAGACCGCCGCGGGCGCCGGCGTTGCGTGGTCGTCCCACGCCAGCCCGGATTGCACGCTGAATCCCGAGACGTGGATCTCGACCACGCGCTCCAGCGGCAGGCGCGCGATATCCTTCACGGGATCGGCGCCGGTGTTGATCATGGCGATCAGAAAGTGGCTCAGGTCGAGAAGCAGTCCCGCGTCGCAGCGCGCGAACACCTCGCCGATGAAGTCCACCATCGACAGCGTACTGCCGGGGATAGCGAAGTACTGCGGCGAGTTCTCGAGGATGAGCGGCACGTCGAAGCGCGGGCGCAGTGCGGCGAGGTTGCTCGCGACGCGCTCGACGGTTTCGTGCGAAAGCTGCGGGCAGACGGTGTACGTGAGCGATACCGGAGGGCCGTCGCCGCCGTCGTCGGCGCGCAGCCCATCGGCGCTGATGAACGCTAGGTGCTCTCCGATCCAGGGCGTACGCGTCGCGCGCGCGCTCCGAGCGATCGCCTCGAGCGCTTCGATCGAAGGCGGCGTGCAGCCAGCGACCGACATCGTCGCGCAATGCAGGATAACCGGAACCGATTCCTGAATCGACCCGCAGCTCGGGTCGTGGCGCAGCTGCTCGAACGGCATCTCGACGTAGTCGATCGCGCCGGGACGATCGCGCACGAGCTGCGCGGTGCCCGGACCGTACGCGATGCCTATCAAGGTCGCGCCGCTCGGAACGTCGAGGTATCGCACGCGCGAATCGCTCAGCGGCCGCCGCGGCGATCGGCATGCGGCGCGCCGCCCACGCGCGCGCGCGCCGACGGCACGCGAGCCGCCCCGCTCGAGGCGCTCGCGACGGACCGCCTGAAGGAGCTAGTCGTACAGGTAGCCGTCGCCCGCGCGCCCGGTCGAGAGATCGACCTTGTTGATGGAGATCCTCAGGGTTCCCTTCTTGATGCAGCGCTGGATGGCCGCGATCTTCCTCGCGTCCAACGGCATGCTCAACTGGAGCTTCGGGATATTCAGCGCACCCTTGACCAATGCCTTCTTCGACCGCGATTTCTTGACAGCCATGGCGACCCCCTTATCAAGATGGACGGCGGTCCGCGACGAACTCTGGACTCGCCGCATTGCCGACAGTGCGCGATTGCGCGCGACTATTAAACGCCGGATGAGCGAAAAGTGTCAAGGACACACGAGATCGTTGAAGGCACCGAGCGCCCTGCCCGGCGCGCTGGGGCTAGTCGCACCCACCGGCTCGATCCGCATCGACGGATCGACGCTGGGCATCAGATTGATGTGAATGCGCCAGTCGATCTCCTGATCGCGTGCAAGCACGAGATCGCAGCTCCGGACCAGGAAGCACAGCGCGACCTTCATGAGATGCGTGGCGAGGTGACGCCCCATGCAATAGCGCTCGCCGGCGCCGAACGGAAGGTATTCGAATTGCGACGGCCTGATGCCGCTCCATCTGGAGGGATCGAACTCGTTAGGCCGGGCGAAGACGCCGGCCTCGCGATGAGCCAGGAACGGACTCAGGACGATCTCGCAGCGCGCGGGCAAGCTCCAGCCCGCGAGCTCGACCGGCCGCGTCGTGAGGCGCACCATCAGCGCGTTCGGCGGCAGCAGGCGCAGGCTTTCCTTCACGACTGCGTCGAACAGAGGCATGCGCGAGAGCGCGGCGGCGTCGGGAAGGCCCGGTCCGTCCGAGACGCAGCCGATCTCCCCGCGCAGCGCGTCGCGCGTGTCCCCGCGCTGCGAGAGCAAAAGACACATCCAGGCCATCGCGACCGCCACGGGCTCACTGCTCGACATGAACAGCACGTTCGCGTGGGCCACGAGCTCGTCCTCGGACAAGCGTCGCCCGGGTCGCAGTTCGGCCGCGGCGAGCCTCGCCAGGAGCCCCCCCGAGGCGCCGGCCCTGCGTTCGCTTCGGCTCCGGATGCGGCGCCGCAGCGACTCGTCGACCGCGAGGCCGAGCGTGATCAGATCGTCGCGCGCCGCCGGCTCCGGGACGGCGAGCGGCGAGGCGGCCTCGCGCCGCAATTGAAAATAAGCCTGGATGAGCCGGGCGAGCTCCAGCGCGTCGGGGTCGCCGCCGCCGAACAGCAGGCGCGAAGACACTTGCAGCGCAAGCTCCCGCATCTCCGCGAGCAAGAGCACCTCGCCCCCCGGGCGCCAGGCCGCCGCGAACGCCCGGAGCCCCTCGGCGATCTCCGTGTCGTGCTCGGCGACGGAGCGCGGGTTCAGCACGCTCAGGAGCAGGCGCTGATGCTCGGCGTGCTGCGGGCCGCGCATGCTGAACAGGCCGAAATTGAGCCTGACGAGCTCGGGCGGGAGCGAGAGCCGCTTCGCCGCGGAAACGGGCATGCCGAACGCATCGCTGTCGCCGAGCACCGCGCGGATCAGCTCGGCGCCGAATACCGCTACCACTCCGGCGCAATCCGGATCGCGCGAGAACACGGGACCGGCATCGCGGATCGCCACAACGTCGCCGGACCGCGAACGCGCGGCCGCCAGGAACCCCAGCGGGTCGCGCCGCATGGAATCGACATCGGCGGCGCGCCGCATCGTGTCGGGGAAGGCGCTCACCGCGTGAGTCTACTCTTCACGTCCGCAGGG
Organism: uncultured beta proteobacterium; assembly: GCA_963789885.1. GTDB lineage: Bacteria > Pseudomonadota > Gammaproteobacteria > Burkholderiales > SG8-39 > DATEDA01. Next base: position 28,096 of record CAWBNB010000020.1, read on the forward strand.
CTCGGCGTCGACGCGCCGCACCGCGGATGATAGAGTGGCGCGTTCGTCGTCGTCGCCACGGGACGCTCGTTCAATCACCCTGTTCCGGAGATTTCATGATCACAGGCGCGCAAGCTGTGGGTGGCGAATTCCCAATCAAGCGGCAATCGGGGTCTGGAACAGAACGCGGCAATGCTGCCGCCAAGCGTAGCGATCAAGTGAGGCAAGAGCAGGGGAGGATGCGCCGGCGCGTTGCGCGGGCGTAGTGATGCGCCAGTCCGGCATCGCGCCTGCATCCCACGCGAGAGTCACTGCAGAGCGCTTGTGCTTGGATTCGCGCAGGAACCGCTTCGCGCAATCGGAGAAGAGGGGCAGTGCATGCATGCGGCGCTCGAGCTCCCACTCGAGCCGCTCGATCTCCTGGGCGACATGGCGTTCTGCCGTCTCCTGAGAGACCGCCCCAAGGCGCGCGAAGATACGCTCGCCGCGATGCTCTTTGTCGATCGTACGCCGGCCCAGACTATCGAGCGTGATCCCGCGTACACCGGTGCTCGCCATGTAAATCCTCTCGTCGTGATGGATGCGCTCCCGAAGCTCTGATAATGAGCGACTGGGGCGAGAGGACGCGACGGGAGCGGTGTTTCAGAGACGACCTGCTTCCCTCGCTTCGAGGATGGCCGCCTGAAGGGCTCGCTTGAGCTTCTCGTCCTTGAGGTTGAGGATGCCGCGCTTGGGGTAAGCGCCGAAGCGCCGGTTCGGCGAAGGTGCGAACCATTCGGTATCGAACGGCAGTCGCACCATGTTACCGAGATCGAACTTGGTGTCCCGGTCGAGTCCGGCCTTCGGGTCGGTCGCGCGGACCGTGAGCTCGCCCGGGTGACGCTGCTCGACATCCTGCGAGGTTCCGTAGGCCACCCGAACGATCGAGGCCGACTCGTCCTCCGGGTCCTCCTCGACTTCGATGACGAGGGCCGGCCTGTCCTTCGGCCCGGGTGTTCCGACCTTGCTTTCCGGAAACCGGCATTGAACGATATCGCCGGCCTTCGGTCTCGGCGCCCACGGGCGCGCGGTCATCTCAGCAGACTGCTGAGGGCTCGGCCCTTGCGCTTCGGCTCGTGTTTGCGGATCGCGGCGAGCTGCGCCCTGGTCAGTGGCGGATAACCCTCGTCGGCGTCGCCGCGCAGCGCATCCTGGCGCAATCTGGCGAGCGCGAAGTGCACGGCCTGGGTTTCGGAGAATCCGAGCGCCTTGGCGATCCGGCGCAAGCTCGTGCGACTGACCGTGGTCAGCGTGTCGACCTTGAAATTGAGCAACAGCGCTTCTTTCCTGGTTGCGTTGGTGGTCATGGCATCGGTACCGTCCTTGCTCTATATAAGAAGTATATATGACGGCTGGCACAGTTTTCAAGCCCGCCGAGGCTGGCGGTAGAATCCGGATCCGGAACCGAGTCGTTCCCGAGGTCGATAATGAACGAAGACCGGCACGCGGGTGAGGCGCTGCTTCGGACAGGAGTCATCGTACCGGTCCGGATACTTGAGGAGTCGGTGATGCCCGGCGCGGACGAGGGAGAGTTCGCGCTGCGTTTGGCGCTTTCGTTCGAGGACGAAGATAGCCCCGAAGCGGATCGGGCCGGCGTCGTGGAGTGGGGCGCGCTGGGATTCCTGTTCGTGATTGGCGTACTGTCTTTCGCCGACGCGCGCCCGCGGGGCCTTTCCGAGCGGGAGTACGTCGAACCGGACGAGTTTCGCGTTGCGGATCCGCTGGCCGGGCTCAAGTTCCGGAACGGCGAGTTGCACTTGGGCACCGATTATCTTCGCGGCCGGCGGATGAAGACCCGTGTTGTGGTCCGTCCGAACGGCACCGGGACCCTCGAGACGATCGGCCGCGGGAAAGCAGCGCTGCGCTGGATCGCACGCCTCAAGGGGGAGAAGCCCCTGCGGGCCCTGGACTGACGCCGCCTACTCGCCGAACGCGAGCACTACGTGGCTAGGAAGAAGGCTTCGGCTGCCGCTACGCTGGACGAGCGTCTCGAATCGTTACGCAGCCAGCCGAAGGAAAAGCTGGCGGCGCTGCTCGCCGAGCTCGCTGTCACGCACCCGGCAGTCGAAGAACGCCTCGCTCGGGATGCGCTCGCGGCCGATCCGGCACGCCTGGCCGCAGGGTTCCGAAAGCGCTTGCAGACCTGGAAACGCTCGAGGCGCTTCCTCTGGAGGAGCGCCGCCGCCCCCTTCGGCCGGGCGCTCGAAGCCTGGCTCGACGAGATCGAGCGGGAGCTCCTGCCGCTCGATCCGGTTCGGGCGCACGCGCTTGCCGAGGCGTTCCTGCGTAGCGACGAGCACTTCTTCGAGCAGGCCGACGATTCCGATGGCGCGATCGGCGATGCGATCCGCGCGGGTTGCCGGCTCTGGCTCCGCGCGGCGAAGGCGCAACCGGGCCGGGACGCCGCCGAATGGATCGACCGCGTGCGCGCGCTCGTGGACGCCGATGAGTACGGCGCCCGTGAGGCGCTGCTCGGGCATGGGGACTTGCTCTTCGACGAGGCGAACTTGCGTGCACTCGCGAGCCGATTCGAGGCGGATCTGGAAAAGGCGCTGCGCGCCCGCGGGGGAGGCGAGCAGCACGACCATGGGGTGTACAAAGCCGCCGCCGCGATCGGGCTCATCGCCGATGCGCTGCGCGATCCCGATCTGTCGACCAGGACGACACTGCGCTACAGCCCTGACCCGAATGTCCTGCAGAAGGAGCACTTCGCCGAGCGATACATCCGCTACGGCCGGCCTCGGGACGCGCTCGCGTGGCTCGACGGCGACTGGGGATATCGGGAGGAGGGGCGCGAACGGCTGCTCGCGCAAGCCTACACCGCACTGGGAGACGTGGTCCGCCTGCGGGCCGTGCGCCAGGCACTGTTCGATCGGACCGGAGCGGTGAGCGACTTCGAGGCTTGGCGCGAAAGCCTCGCGCCGGCCGACCGGGCGCACGCTGCTGGAGTCGCCCTCGAGCGAGCGAAGGTCCTCGACGATCCGATCACCGGCGCCCGATTGCTCCTCGCGCTAGACGACGACGCGGCAGCCGAGGCGCTGCTCCTCGCCCGGCAGACGACCCTACGAGGCGGGGACTATGGCCGACTCGTGCCACTCGCGCAGGGGCTCGAGAAGAAGGGGCGGCTGCTCGGCACGATTGTTTGCTATCGGGTGCTGCTCATGGCCATTCTCGCGCGGGCCTACGCGCGAGCGTACGGGCACGCAGCGGAGTATCTTCGAGCGCTGCGCCGTCTTGATTCGCGCATCGACGACTATGGCTCGCTTCCCACGCACCAAGCGTTCGAGTCGTCGATCCGCAGCACGCACGGGCGAAAGGTCAGCTTCTGGAACCGGATTCGCGGCTAACCAGCGCTCGAGCACGCCACGGACAAGGGCGAGCGCAGGAACCGCGCCGGGAAACGCAAGACAGCGAAGCCACCCGTGCCAGCCTCCATGAATGCTCGCAAGCTCGAGCGACTCATCGGAAGAAGCGGTTGTCGATGCGTACAACGAGTCGGAGCAGCGCACCAGCCTCTACACGATGCTCGATGAGAGGCTCGAGATGCCGTTCAAGACTGAAGTGCTCGGCGTTGAGGTCACGGTTGAGCGAGTCGACCTGACCGATGCCGAGGAGATCGTTGCGATCTGCACGCGCGGGCGCAAACGACAGGCGATTCCGATCCTCGAACTGCCGCTCCCGTCACCGCCGCCGAGAGGTTCGGAGTGGATCGAGGCATACCGGCGGTGGGCCGGCGGGAGGTAGCAGAAGGCGTTGAAGAACTCCGCGAGCCTCCCCATGCGAGCATCCGGGAAGGCGAGGATGGTGACGGGCCCAAGGATAAGCCCGGCCTCTCTCGTCGCGCGCGTCGACCAAGGAGCAGATCATGGCGAGGAAACCTCTCAGCATCCCCGCGCCCGGCGTTCGCGTTCGGCGCGGGCTCCGCTGGATCGAGCAGCACGCGCGAGTGGCCTTCGATGAGGTGGGCGGGAAGCGCGGCAGAATGCACGGTGCGAGCAGCAGTGACGTCGCGGCGGCACTCGCGTGGGTTCGCGAAGTTCGGCAGAGAGAGTCGTGAGGATAACGGCGGGACCACGTTGTCGGACGCGCGCAGCGACTCGCGCAGAAGAGCACCTGGTGTCCTGGCCGTTCGTATCATTGGGCGCGTGCGATCCTTGCCGAATCAACTGCTTAACGCGCTATGCCCTGCCGACGAATGATACAGCTCCTGGCCTTTATCTATCTGATTCGTAAGGAGAAATAGCGAATAGACGCTACGAACCATATATGGACGCTCCCCGGTTTGCAAAGCAGTCTCTTCGCTTTGGTTGAGCAGGGGTAAGCGTCCGCCGAGCACCGTCTTGACGACGGCGGGCTGAGTCAGGCGGCGAGCTGAAGCTCGGGTTTGAGCGCCTCGGCGACCGCCCAGGGCAGCAGTTCGTCGACGCGGTTGATCGGGTGGTCGGCGATGCGCTCCAGGACGTAGCGCAGGTACGCCTCGGGGTCGATGCCGTTGAGCTTCGCCGTTCCGATCAGGCTGTAGATCGCTGCGGCACGCTCGCCGCCGGCGTCCGAGCCGCAGAAGAGGTAGTTCTTGCGCCCGAGCGCGACCGCGCGCAACGCCCGCTCGGCGGCGTTGTTGTCGATCTCGATCCGACCGTCGTCGCGGTAGCGCGTGAGCGCCGTCCAGCGCATGAGGACGTAGCTGATCGCCGCGGCGAGGTCCGACTTCTTCGACGTTCGCGCGAGCGTCTCGCGCAGCCACTCGCGCAGCGACTCGAGCAGCGGTCCCGCTCGCGCCTGGCGGATCGCCTTACGCTCATCGGGCGGCCGGCCGCGGATCTCGGCCTCGATCTCGTAGAGCTTGCCGATGCGCTCGAGCGCCTCGGCGGCGATCGGCGAGGCGTTGGCCTTGTGCAGGTCGTAGAAGGCGCGCCGGGCATGCGCCCAGCAGGCCGCCTCCTTCACCCGATCGCCCTCGTACAGAGCGCTGAAGCCGGAGTAGGCGTCGGCCTGCAGGATCCCGGCGAACTGCTTCAGGTGTTCCCGCGGCCGCTCCCCACGTCGATCCGGGGAGTAGCGGAACAGCACCGCCGGCGGCTCTTCGCTCCCGGCGGGCCGGTCGTCGCGGACGTAGGTCCACAGCCGCCCGGTCTTGGTCTTGCCGCGTCCCGGATCGAGCACCGGCACCGGGGTGTCGTCGGCGTGCAGCTTCGGCGTCGCCACGACGTAGCGCCCGAGCGCCTCCACCAGCGGCTCGAGCAGCGCGAAGCACTTGCCGACCCACTCGGCCATCGTCGAGCGCTCCAGGTCCACCCCCTCGCGGGCGTAGATCTCGCTCTGCCGATACAGCGGCAGGTGGTCGGCGTATTTCGACACCAGGACATGGGCGAGCAGCCCCGCCCCGGGAAGCCCGCGCTCGATCGGCCGCGAGGGCGCCGGCACTTGCGCGATGCAGTCGCACTCCACGCAGGCCAACTTCGGGCGCACATGCCGGATCACCCGGAAGCGCCCCGGCACGTAGTCGAGGACTTCCGAGACGTCCTCGCCGATCGCGCGCATGTCGGCGCCGCACTGCGGGCAGCTGCAGGCCGGCTCGTGCACCACGCGCTCGCGCGGCAGGTGCTCGGGCAGCGCGCGCGATCGCGCCGGTGCGCTCGCTCAGCGACGGCGACGCTCGGGCTGGTCGCGATCGGGCCTTGGGTCTCGAGCTCGTCCAGGGCGAGCTCCAGTTGCTCGATCTCGCGCTCGAGCCGCTCCGAGGAGCGGCCGAACTGCATGCGCCGCAGCTTGGCGATGAGGAGCTTCAGCGACTCGATCTCCCGCGCCCTCGAATCGAGAAGCGCCCGGTGCTCGAGCACCATGCGCTTGAGCGCTTCGATGTCTTCGGGGAGATCGTCGTCGGTGTCGCTCACGCGTGCGATTGTTAGCGCGTCGTTGTTCTACTGCAATAGACGCGATTCGCGTGCGTGCAGTTCCCAATTTCCGCGAAGATATTTACGCCGCGATGTCCGGCTGACACGTCGCGACTCGGCCGCCGCCAGTCGATGCCTTCCATCAGCATCGCAAGCTGCGCGGCACGAGAGCGACACTGCGCCGCTGTCGGCCTGCGGCCAGACGAAGCGCCCGCGCTCGAGCCGCTTGGCGAACAGACACAGCCCGTCGCCGTCGAACCACAGGAGCTTCACGATGTCGCCGCGCCGACCGCGGAAGACGAACAGATGCCCGCAGAACGGATTGTGCGCGAGCGTCGTCTGCACCAGCGCCGACAGCCCGTCGAAGCCCTTCCTCATGTCGGTCACCCCGGCGGCGAGCCAGATGCGCGTGCCCGCCGGCAGCGTGATCATCGATAGCGGGCGAGCACGATCCAGGACCACGCGCAGCTGCTCCGGCTCGACCGCACCGCGCACGACGAGCTTCGCCGCGCCAAGCTCGATCTCGATCGAGCCACTCACCGTCGCCGATGCCGACGTCGCGGCTTGAGCTGATGGCTTGCGGTTCGCCCGGCGCGAGGGGGCAATCTCACGCGCCTCGCGTACCGTCACCGGGACGAGCTTGCCGGCCCCGGCAGCCTGCTGGGCCTGGTAGAGGCGAATCCACTTGCGCACGAGGTTGGTGTTGAAGCCATGTGCCGAGCGACACCGCCGAGACCGAGGCGCCCGGGGCGAGGCAGCGCTCGACGACCGCCCGCTTATGCTCTTCGCTGAAGAAGCGTCTGCCGTTGCGCGCGACGCGCTCCGGCTCTACCGGCACTCTCGCAGACTCTACGCCCATGGTGTCCACTACCGTCGAAGTGGACACTCATGCTGGCGCCAAGCCACTCAACCGCGCAAGACGGTGGAGACCGGACGCTTACGAGCAGGGGACGATTGCAGCCATATATCCGGCCTTCGGTTGAGGGACAGCTGTTCCTCTGGCCTTGATGGAATTGGCGGGATATCCAGATCGAGCTTCGTCGGTGACCACGGTCTTCCTGCTGTCGCCGTCGCGTTGATTGCCGGCGCTGGCTACGGAGTCGGCCTCGGCGACTCCGGCAGCCAGGAGCTCATCGAGCTGGGCGCTGAGCAGCGCCGGCCAACGCCTTCTTGTTCGCGAGCGTCCTCGGAGCCGACGTTCTTCGGATCGGCGTCTTCAGCAGCTCGTCAACGAGTTCCAACCAGGCTGCAACATCCCCCGTTCGGGAAGCTTGGCGTTGCGGACGCTCGCAACTCAGGCACTCGGCCCGATGCCGCCGATCCGCTGCACTCTCCGGCTGTCGGCGTTCTGCCGATGCCAGAGCACGATCTCGCGCTCGAGCTCTGCGACCTGCTGATCGAGATGCTGCACTTGCGCCAGGAGCCTGCTCAATAGGGCACGCATCGGCCCCGGCAGGCCGTTGTCGCCATCTTCGAGAATCCCGGGTACCCAGCGGCGCAGTTGACCGATACCTTGGGGCAGCACGATCCCAAACTCGCCCAGCAGCCCCCGGATCTGATTGGCCTGCGCATTACGCGCTTTCATCACCCCGGTTCGCGCGCGGTGCAACGCCAGCACAGTCTGCTGCTCGGAGGTCTTGACCGGCACGAAGCGCATGTTCGGCCGCGCCACCGCCTCGCAGATCGCCTCGGCATCGTTGCGGTCGTTCTTGTTGGTCTTCACGTACGGCTTGACGAACTGCGGCGCCATGAGCCTGACCTCATGGCCCAACTCGATGAGCTTGCGAGCCCAGTGGTGGGCGCTGCCACAGGCTTCCATCCCGATCAGGCAGGGCGGCAGGTTGGCAAAGAACTTCAGCATCTCGCTGCGTTTGAGTTGCTTGCGCAGCACCGCTTTCCCGCGCTCGCTCACCCCGTGGACCTGGAACACGCTCTTTGCCAGATCAATACCCACTGTCGTAATCTTCATGGCGGACGCCCCCTCTCGGTTAAGTGGTAGGACACGCTTCCACTTTGGCGCATCTCGACGCCGTAGCGGGAGGGGAGCGTCCATCCCATTAGGGGGTCGTGGGTTCAAATCCTGCCGGGCGCGCTCTCAATTCGGTGACGTTGAAGGTCCTGCGGGCGCGGCGCCCCGCGTTGGCCGCCAGGGCAACCGAGCTATTCGCGAAGCGCGGTCGCCAGATAGTCGGCGAAGGCGCGCGCGGAGGGTTTGGCCGCACGACCTGCCGCGAAGACGGCGTGGATTTCGAACGGTTCCATCTGCCAGTCGGCCAGCACTTGCACGAGCGTGCCGCTTGCGAGCTCCGCACGGCAGTTCCACAGGGCCACTGATGCAATGCCAAGGCTGGAGACGGCGGCAGCAATGGCGCCCTGGTTTACCGAGGTGGTCAGACGGCCTTCTACGCGGACTGTCGTAGTACGTCCGTTTCGCTGAAAGGTACAGGAGTCCAATCCGATACCGCGTGGGCCCACGATCACCTGATGGTTGGCAAGGCTCTCGGGCGTGTCCGGCGATCCTGCCCGCGCGAGGTACGCCGGCGAGGCGACAAGCAAACGAGGGCAAGTGCCCAGCCGGCGCGCCGTGGCATTCGAATCTGCCAGCGCTCCGAAGCGAAGCGCTACGTCGATGCCCTCGGTCACCAGATCCTCGTTGCGATCGTTCAGCGAGAGATCAATGCGCAGTGCCGGATGAAGCTGCATGAAGGCCGGCAGCCGCGGGATCACTTCCCGCAACCCGAAACCCAATGGCAACGAGACGCGCAGGGTTCCACGCAACTCGCCGGTACCCCGCGCGGCGTGATCGGCCTCCTCCAGCGCCGCCAGTATCGGCTCGATTCGCGCCAAGTAGTCTGAGCCCGCTTCTGTCAGCGTCAGGCCTCGAGTGGTGCGCGTCATCAAAGCCGCACCCACCTGACGCTCGAGTTCACTGGCGATGCGCGATGCGGAGGGCTGGGAAAGGCCAAGCTCGCGGCCAGCCCGTGAGAAGCTTCCCGTGCGGGCAATGCGCGCGAAAAGCCGAAGGGCCAGGAGACGGTCGCTCATACAGATCCCGAATATATCTTAGTTGCCGTGGTGGGCTACCCCTTTGAATTCGAATAACCGATATTGCTCTCCGACGCCACCAAGGGTCAAATCATTCGTTCAACGGCAAAGCTCTTAAGGGAGGGTATTCATGATTACCGCTTTGGTTCAGTTCAGACTTCCCCAACCGGTCACTCGTGAGAAGGCACAGCAACTCTTCGTTGGCACTGCGCCGAAGTACCGTGAAGCATCCGGGCTCATTCGTAAGTACTATCTCCTCTCCGAGGATGGCGGAACGGCGGGCGGGGTCTACTTGTGGAAATCGAAGAAAGATGCTGCGGGGCTCTATACCAAGGAGTGGGAAAACGTCATTCGTGAGCGGTACGGGGCACTACCGACAGTTACCTATTTCGAGAGTCCGGTTGTCGTCGATAACCTGACAAACGAGATCATTTCCGATTCGTGACGGCACGTGCAGGGATCGCTGAAGCGACGACGCTGTCGAACGGCGCGTTCTACGAGATCGCCCTATGACGTAGGCGCGCCCGCCCTTTCGCGAACCGTGAACGCGAATGTAATGGGCTTGAGCCTGCGGGAATACAGACCGGAGAGGTGGTCGTCGACTTGGGTTGCGGTGCCTTGGAGAGCCACAAGATCGACGCAGTCCTTGATAGATGTGAGAAGCAGCGAAAACGCAGAAGCTATTGATTCTGAATCCACAGTTCGTGGTCACCGCTCGGTAACGCCGCGCAGGCTAGGCGACGGCAACAATCTCGACCCAATGGTGCCCACCTTCATCCCCTCCGGGGCGCCATCCTCTTTGAGAGGGGCTCAGCTATCGCTGGGCCCTTTGCATTTCCGGAGGTTGGGAAAGCCGAATCGCGGGAATTCAACGTCTGTCCGCGTGGAGCGCCTCCCAGAACTGGCGAGGCGACACGAGCTTCAGCCCCTCAAGGGCCGCAAGCTTCAGCAGCGCGGCATCTCCGGTAACAAACAGCTCCGCCTGACCCGCAAGCGCCTCCGCGAGCACCAGCGCGTCGTCGGAATCGACCGTCGCGGTTACGGGCTCGACCTTGCCCACGACCAGGGCTGCTTCGCCTGAGACAAATTCGGCAATTTCGGTGGAGCGGGCGGCTGGAAGCTTGACCTTGTCACGCAGGGCCCTGACAAGTTCGCGGAGGACGTTCTCACCGACGATCAAGTCGTGCTCGAGCAGCACCAGCTCGAGCAGATCTGCGCACAAGCCGCGTGACGCGAAGGCGCTGACTAGGACGTTTGTGTCGAGAAAGACCCTCACGAGAGGGCCCGGAACACGTCCTCGTCAGTCACTAGCCCCTGTGCCTCCGCAAACGGCAGTGTCTTCCGCCGAAGTTCTCGGAAGCGCGCAACCGCGATCTGCCGTTTGAGCGCCTCGCGGGCGATCTCACTCTTCGTCCGGCCGGTACTCCTCGCGATCCGGTCCAGAGCTTTCTCGAGCTTTGGGTCGAGGCGGATAGTCAAGGTCGTCATCTTCAATCTCCGTGTTGTACGACATTGTCGCACAGACCGACGCAGGAGATCGAGTCCTCCTCGGACTGCCGCTGAGCGACGAAGCGGCTGTATCATTCGCGAACGGCAATCCTCGCTTATCCAGGCACTTGCAAGCGTCGATCGTGCAATTGAATGATACAAGTTGCGGCGTCCATCTATCTGATTCGTAAGGCGAAATAGGGGATCGCACGATCGTCTACGAACCATATATGGACGCTCCCGGTTTGCAAAGCAGTCTCTTCGCTTTGGCGGGCAGGTGAAGATTGCAGCCATATATCCGGCCTTCGGTTGAGGAACAGCGGCTCCTCTGGCCCTGATGGAATTGGCTGGTTGACGCCTCATCAGAGGGACGAACTCTCGGGTTCGTGGTTCGTATCAGGTTTGGTCGACCACGGTCTGACCTGTTTCGCCATCACGTTGAGCTTGCCTGTGCAATCAGTAAGCGGATCTCCTTGCTATGCGCATTGATCGGCTATCTGTGCTCGGCGGTTCACCGGCTCGGTGCCGTCGACACGTAATCGGGGTCGAACTCGCGCTGATGCGCGAGCAGCGCCCAGGCGATGCGCGCATTCTTGTTCGCTAGCGCCACGGCAGCGACGTTCTTGCCGCGCCTGAGCGTCAGGCGCTTGAGCCAGCTATCGGTCTGATCGGGTCGGTGTTCAAGGTGTCGGAGTACCGAGCGTGCGCCGTGGATGAGCAGCGTGCGCAGGTAGACATCGCCGTGCTTGCTGATGCCCAGCAGCTTGGGTTTGCCGCCGGTGGAATCCTGTCGCGGCACGATTCCCAGCCAAGCGGCGACCTGCCGCCCGTTGGTGAAGCCCTTGGCATTGCCGAGGCTCGCCACGTAGGCGCTGGCGTCAGCGGGGGGGAGTGTCCTGAATTTCGTGTGTCCGAGCCATACTTCCCGGAAAGGGGGATGTTATGGCAGTCAAGAAGGAACTCGTTGACGAGCTGCTGAAGGACGCCGATCCGAAGAAGGTTTTCGGCTCCGAGGGACTGCTCGACGACATCAAGAAGGCGTTGGCCGAGCGCATGCTCAGCGCCGAGCTCGATGAGCACCTGGCTACGGAGTCGGCCGAGGCCGACTCCGTAGCCAGCGCCGGCAATCACCGCAACGGCTACAGCAAGAAGACGGTGCTCACCGACACCGGCAAGCTCGATCTGGATATCCCGCGCGACCGGCGCGGCAGCTTCGAGCCGCAGCTGATCGCGAAATACCAGCGCCGCTTCCCCGGCTTCGACGAGAAGATCGTTTCGATGTACGCCCGCGGGATGAGCGTGCGCGAGATCCAAGGGCATCTTCGCGAGCTCTACGGGATCGAGGCCTCGCCCCAGCTCATCAGTACCGTCACTGACGCGGTCCTCGACGAGGTCGCCACATGGCAGTCGCGCCCGCTGGAGGCGCTCTACGCGATCGTGTTCTTCGACGCCCTGCGGGTGAAGATCCGCGACGAGGGGACGGTTCGGAATAAGGCCGTTTACCTCGCCGTCGGGGTGCTGCCCGAAGGCAAGAAGGACGTGCTGGGGATCTGGATCGAGCAGACCGAAGGAGCGAAGTTCTGGCTGCGCGTCATGGCCGAACTCAAAAATCGCGGCGTCGCCGATGTCCTGATCGCGGTGGTCGATGGTCTGAAGGGCTTCCCGGAGGCGATCACAGCGGTGTTCCCCGAGGCGCGGATCCAGACCTGCATCGTGCATCTGATCCGCTACTCGATGGAATTTGCCTCCTGGAAGGAGCGTAAAGCGGTCGCCGGCGCGCTGAAGGCCATCTACCGGGCCGGGACGGTCGAAGCCGCACAGGCGGCGCTGGAGGCCTTCGACGCCAGCCCCTGGGGCCGCAAATACCCGGCGATCGCGGCGGCTTGGCGACGCAACTGGGAGCAGGTGATCCCGTTCTTTGCCTATCCCCCAGAGGTGCGCCGGATCATCTACACAACCAACGCGATCGAGAGCTTGCATTCTCAGGTGCGTCGGTCGGTGCGTGCCCGCGGGCACTTCCCGACCGACGAGGCGGCCACCAAGCTGATCTGGCTCGTCTTGCGCGAGATCACGCGCGATTGGAGAATGCCGCCGATCGCTTGGCACGCCGCCAGGGCACAGTTCGCGATCCTGTTCGGCGATCGATTTGAGATGACCCGTTGATCAACCGGCTCGGGTCACACAGAAATCCTGACACTCTCACGAAGGCGCTGGCTGTGAGCGGCCCGATGCCACCGATGCGCTCGCAGCTCGGCGGCTGTCGTCGTTCTGCCGGTGCCAGAGCACGATTTCGCGCTCGAGTTCTAAGACCTGCTGGTCGAGCTGCTGGAGCTGCGCCAGCAGTCTCCGCAGCAGGGTACGCATCAGCCCCGGTAGGCCATTCTTGCTGTCCTCTACGATCTCGGGAAGCCGGCGGCGCAGTTGACCAATACCCTGGGGCAGAACGATCCCGAACTCGCCCAGCAGCCCCCGGATCTGATTGGCCTGCGCGTTGCGCGCCTTCATCATCCCCGCGCGCGCACGGTGCAACGCGAGCGCTGCCTGTTGCTCGGGAGCTTTGACCGGCACGAAGCGCATGTTCGGCCGCGCCACCGCCTCGCAGATCGCCTCGGCATCGTTGCGGTCGTTCTTGTTGGTCTTCACGTACGGCTTGACGAACTGCGGCGCCATGAGCCTGACCTCGTGGCCCAACTCGATGAGCTTGCGCGCCCAGTGGTGCGCGCTGCCACAGGCTTCGATCCCGATCAGACAGGGCGGCAGGTTGGTAAAGAACTTCAGCATCTCGCTGCGTTTGAGTTGCTTGCGCAGCACCGCTTTCCCGCGCTCGCTCACCCCGTGGACCTGGAACACGCTCTTTGCCAGATCAATACCCACTGTCGTAATCTTCATGGCGGACGCCCCCTCTCGGTTAAGTGGTCGGATCGCACTTCCACTTTGGCGCACTTGACGCCGCAGCGGGAGGGGAGCGTCCATCCCATTAGGGGGTCGTGGGTTCAAATCCTGCCGGGCGCGCCAGGTTTCCGCTTCGAGATCAGACGGCTAGCGAAGTCCTCGCTGGCCGTTTGTCCTTTCAGCAGAGTGAGTGCCGAGTTTTGCCGGACTCGTCGCGGCAGATCCGTTGCGCGGATATGCGCGGCGCGACTCGAGGCTGCGCTACGCGAGTCCGATCAGCGCCCCATCAATTCACGTACGTTGCTCGATGAGGTCGTCGCTGGCGACGACGCGTAATTCGCGCGCCTTGACGAGGGAGCTGACGATACGCCGAGCATTCAGTAAGTGAGCTTTTCTAGTGCGGACCACGCGTGCTACGCGGCACGCGCGCTTTGACGGCGTTGGCACGGGCGAAGTATTCGATCACGCCTCCTGGTGCGGCAGGCAGCTGGTCGCGAACGGCGCGCTTCAGCCGGGTGCGCTCGCTCTCGGTCATGGAGGCGATGATCTTCGTCGTGGGTGCGTAGCTCGGCGTCTGCGCCTGCCAGAAATCGTCGAAGTCGCTATACGCCAGGCAGATATCGATGCCCCTCGTCTCGATCTGTTCGAGCCCCGCCTCCTGGAACAGCGCGCGTAACGCCTCCATCCGCGACTCCGCCGTGCCAGGAATCGGCGGCACCGGCACGCCGAATCGACGCATCGCGCGACGTAGTGGTCCGCTCGGCGAAAGCTCTTCCGCGAAGTCCCACACGTAGACTGCGATGGCTCCGCCTGCGCGGGTCACTCGCCGCATCTCGGCGAGCGCTTGCTGCCGCTCCGAAATGAAGTTTAGGACTAGGGAGGAAGCGACGATATCGAACGATGCGCCGGAGAAAGGCAGCCTGCGCGCATCGGCAACGTGAAACGACGCTCCGCGCCCGGCTGGCCCTCGCGATGCTTGCCGGACCTGAGCCCCTGCTGAATCGATCCCGACGACCGCTGCAGGCGAGCAAAGCTCGAGCAGCGCGTGCGCTAGGATTCCAGTGCCGCAACCCACATCGAGCCATCGCGCGCCAGCGTGCGGCGCAAGCCATTCCAGAAAGATCGGCGCCGCCGCGCGGCTCCATCGACCCATGGCGCGCTCGTAGGCCGTGCTGTCATCGAAGCTGAACTCGGGCTCCGTGTCGTTCATTGGGCGTTCAGGCCTGCTTTCTGGGTGAGCACGGCGTTCAAGGCGATCTCCCCTTCGACGCGCGCCTCGAACTCCGTCGGAGACATGGCCATCGGATCGACGCCAAGCGCTGCGAGCCTCTCGCGCATCTTGGGCGCCTGAAGGACGTTGAGCGTTTCGCGGTTGAGTCTGTTCACGATGTCCGCAGGCGTTCTCGCCGGCAGGAACAGGCCGTACCAGATGGGATAGTCTGCGTCATTGAATCCCGCTTCGCGAAGCGTCGGGACATCGGGCAGCACGGTCGAGCGGCCCGTCGTGTTCACGGCGAGTGCGCGAAGCTTCCCCTCGCGGATATGCGGCAGCACGAGCGCAACAGGGCCAAAGAAGAAATCCACGCGCGCGGTGATCACTTCCAGCATGGCTTCCGCGCCGCCCTTGAAGGGCACATGAACCGCTTGAATCCTCGCGCTCTGCACGAAACGCTCGGCGCTCAAATGCGTCGCGGAGCCGACGCCGACCGACGAGAAATTCAAAGCACCCGGCCGGGCCTTCGCCGCGGCGACAAGGTCGGCGGCAGAGTTCCAACCCCTCGCGGGCGAAACGACGAGGACGCTCGGCGAGATGCCGATCGGGACGGCAGCGACGAGATCATTCGCCGTACGGTAGGGCAGAGCTTTGTAAAGGGCCGGCGCGATGGTGAGCGCGGACCCGTGCGCGAGGATCGTGTATCCGTCGGGTTCCGACTTGGCGACGAACGCGCTGCCGATGGTCCCCCCCGCGCCGACCCGGTTCTCGACGACGATCGGTTGTCCCAATTGCACCGACAACTGCTCGAGTACGAGACGGTGCACGATATCGGTCGAGCTTCCTGCGCCGACTGGCACGATGGCGCGCAGCGGCTTCGTCGGCCACGCCTGAGCGTCAGCGTCGAACGCGTGCAGCGCGAGCAAGAAGGTTGCCAAAGCGAACAGACGATGTCTCATTAGTATCTCCCGTATCGACGCGCTCATTGTCCAGGCCGCGGGTTTATGCGTCCAATATATACTTATGCTATGAAACCATGCCGGCGCGGCATTAGGAGCTGGAATGGACTTACGGCATATACGCACGTTCGTGACCGTGGCCGAGCTCGGCACGGTGTCGAAAGCAGCCTTGCGCCTCCATGTGGCGCAGCCGGCGCTCTCGCGGCAGATCGCCAACCTCGAAGACGAACTCGGCGTTAAGCTTTTCGATCGCGTCGGCCGCCGTCTGCTTCTCACGAGCGATGGCGAGCAACTGCTGAGCGATGGCCGTGGTCTGTTGAACTATGCGCGCGCGTTGGGCGAGCACGCGCAGGTGCTCCGGCGCGGCGACGTCGGAATCTTGCGCGTAGCCGCCTCGCCGCACCTCATCGAAGGTGTTTTTCCCGATCTGCTGAGTCGCTACGCGGAGCGCTACCCCAATGTACAGGTGAGGCTCGTCGACGTCGTCGGCCCGGAAGCGTTCGCGATGCTCGAGCGGGGCGAGATTCACCTCGTGCAAAGCCTCGTTCGCGCGCTCGCGCCGACCGAGCAGCGCTTCGAGCGATTCCCGCTCGCGCCCATGGAGATGCTGGCCGCATGCCATCCGCGTATGAAGCTCGGCGAGGAAGGTGAAGTGGAGATCGACCGCCTCGCGCCTTATCCATTGCTACAGGCGACGACGGAATTTCTCATGCGCAGGCACTTCGATGCGGCATGCCGCATGGCAGGGTTCACGCCCAACTACGTCTTGGAATGCCGCTCGCCTCACGCACTGCTCGCCATGGCGGAGGCGGGGCACGGCGTGGCCATTATTCCCTCGGCGTTACGCGTTCACCGCTATACGTTGCGACGCATGCGCGTCACCTACCGGGGCGCGCCGTTGGATGAGCCGTTGGCGATGCTATGGGACAAGCGGCGCCCATTGCCTGCGTACGCGCGGGTGTTTTGCGAGATGGTGGCCAAGCACGTACAGCAGGCGTTCCCGGTCAAGCGAAAATCCCGACGGGCGTCGTCCAAGGCGAGGGTCGTGACCCGTTTGTGACGGTCTGGAAGTACTGGGGGTCGATCTCGGACGGTCGCCCCAATCACCTTCGATGAGAGCCTGCCGCGTGCGGGTTTTCTTATTCCTGGTCAGCTCCAACCTTGCGCGCCCACCACCCGGACGGGCACGACCACGCTGGCGCGCGCATCCAACCGCGTGGCGCGGCGCGCGGTGACTCTGAAGCGCGCTTACGAATGCCCCGCCGCCGGCGACGGAATGCGGGTGCTGGTCGACCGGCTGTGGCCGTGCGGCCTCAGCAAGGAACGTCTGGCGGTCGACCTCTGGCTCACGGATGCGGCGCCGCGGCCCGGTCACCCTGGTCTACGGCGCGCGCGACGCGGACCGCAACACGGCGGTCGTGCTGCGCGATGTCCTCCACGAGGGACGGCGCGGACACCTCGCGCTCCGAGGCGTGCCGGGCACGCGCCGGGGGCAGGTCGGAAACCGGCCGGAGCGAGCGGCCGCGAAAGCATTCCTTCACAATGACCGCCGCCGCCGGGCCGCGGGCCCGCACATCGCGGGAGATCGCAGTGTCCAAGGTCATTGGCGCCAGGAGGACCGGCGGGCGCGGCAACGCCGCCGCGACCGGATTTTCGCTCTGGGTCCTCGGCTTTCGGCCGTTCTTTCTGCTCGCGAGCGGCTTCGCTGCGGTCTCCATCGCGCTCTGGATCGCGCAGTACGCCGGACTCCTGCCGATCGCGTATCTCCGCGGCGCGGTCTGGCACGCCCACGAGATGATCTACGGCTACACCGTTGCGGTGATCGCGGGCTTCCTCTTCACCGCAGTCAGAAACTGGAGCGGCCGTCCAACCCCCACCGGGGGGTGGCTGATCGCCGTGTGCGCCCTCTGGCTCGCGGGACGACTGCTCGTGCTGTCGCCATACGGGCTCGCCGCAGCGCTGGTGAACGCCGCATTTCCCGTCGCGGTGGCGATCGGCATCGCGGTGCCGCTCGTGCAGAGCGGCAACAGGCGCAATTACTTCTTCGTCGGTCTGCTGGTGCTCATGGGTGCCGCCGACCTCGCGTTCCACCTTTCGCAGCTCGGCGTCCTCGGCCTGCCCGCACGGCCGGGGTTGCAGGCAGGACTGGACGTCATCCTGTTTGTAATGGCGGTGATGGGCGGCCGGGTGATCCCGATGTTCACCAACAATGGCGTCCCCGGCGCCAACGCCCGGCGCAATCCGACCATCGAGAAGCTCGCCCTCGGGAGCATCCTCGTCCTGCTGGTCGCCGACGTGCTGCCGGTGCCCGCGCCCGCGCTGGCGCTCATCGCGCTCGTCTGCGCCGTGGCCCACGGTATCCGTCTTGCGCTGTGGGATTCGCTGAAGACGCTCCGGACGCCCCTCGTTTGGATCCTGCATGCCGCCTACGCGTGGATCGTCATCCACCTCGCCCTGCGCGCGGTCGCGGCGCTGGGGTGGATCGCCGAGCCGCTCGCCATCCACGCATTGACCATCGGCGCGATCGGCGGACTCACGCTCGGGATGATGACCCGGACGGCGCGCGGCCATTCCGCCCGTCCGCTCGTGGCCGATGGTGCGGAAGTCGCTTGCTACGCGCTGGTCTTGCTAGCAGCGGCCGTGCGGGTGCTGGGGCCGGTCGTGGCGCCGACCGCGTACCTAGCGAGCGTCGTCGCCTCGGGCGTGCTCTGGTCGGCGGCGTTCGCGCTGTACTTCTTCCGCTACTGGCCGATCCTCACCCGTCCGCGGCTCGACGGCAAGCCGGGCTGATCCCTCGCTTGCCGGGGGAAACGCTCAGCGCACTCGCGCGGGAGGCTACATGTCAGCCGCTTGTCCGGCGCCACGTCGTAAGGCGCTCCGATAGAGCGCAAGGACTGCGCCAGACGGCGAGCCCCTCAAACGAGACGATGCTCCGCGTCAACTATGCTTTCCGCTCCCATCACCTCGCCGTAACTGATACCCAGCGATGAGCGTTGCCTCATCACACCTGCTACCGCTCCGCTCGCACGCTCTGTGTCCCTGGAGATGCCGGCTCAGCGACGCACCCGGGCGGTGGCAGCGACGCAGAGGTCATTCCACACCTGCTGATCGACGATCTTCCCATCGCGGATAAGAAAGCGGTCGATATAGCGCACGCCCTCGAAGGGGGCCCCGTCCAGCCATTCGCCCCACAGCGTGCCGTAGTTGTAGACAACGATGCCGTCAGCCGCCTCGTACTCATCGAAGCGCTCGAACGCCTTCTTGACCCAGAGGTAGGTTGATGCCGCTCGTTGCGGCACTTGCAGACAGTCGGTCATCACCACCCCGCCCGGAAACACCATACGGCAGCCGGGGGCGAGAAAGGCGTTGGCGTCGCCGTAGCGGCGCTGCGCGAATAGGGTGAGGAAATCCCAGACGATCCGTCCACCCTCGCCGAGGGAGTCTCGCGCAACCAGGTGATTGACGGGTTGGTCCTGCATTTTCATGGTGCACTCCCTTGCGTCATGGCAAAAGAAATCGTCGAGCGACAATTCTTAATGCGAGATTTCAGCATTCTCGTCGAGGGCTTGCACGGCGACAAGGTGAGAGCCGCGGGCATCTTGAGGGCGGTGGAATAAGTGCCTACACGTGAAGGGTGAACGGATCGCAAACGCGCCGGGAATATGCACGTCCTGGGGGCCGTGCAGCCGCTAGTCTATGAGCAGACCGACCGCGTTGATCGCGTGTGCCGTGTCGCTATCGAGCAACATGCGCAATGTGAATCGGATCTCGTCCTTATTTGCCCTTTAGGAGAACTGCTATGCAAGCACTGACGATCAAGGACCTGGCTCGGAACGATGAGTTGACTGTCGAAGAAATGAAGACCATCAAGGGCGGTTTTTTCGCGTTTCACACGACCGCCGACGCGATTGACGCTGTGGCCAAAGCGCTGGCCACTATGGCACAAAAGCAGTAAGTGAAAGGGCCGGAGTCCTAACGGACTCCGGTTCATGAGCGACCGCTTTTCGGTCGGGTGGGTGTTGGTTTTCGGAACGGCATGGCCGACAACTTAGGGTCGGATTCAGGCCGATACGCGTATCAATACCTTGCACCCTTGATAGACGCGAATCTCAAGTGAAGCGTAAAGAATGCTGACAGCCTATCGGGCAACTCGATGGAAGTCGTCCGTCCCGAGCGAATATGCGCCGGTTGCGGCGCTCGCCTCAGCATTGTCCGCCTTCCGGAGAACGGTTTTCTCCGAAGGATGCCGCCGGCGCGCCGTTGCCCTCGTGCCGCTCCGAACTGCCGTCGCCCGCTCAGGGTGACGCCATTCGCCATCACTTACTCCTCGCTTACTTCACGGCCGCGCGTATTCACGAATCACCGTGAACCGCGCACGGTACCGACGAAGATTCTGCGCTCGGTCTTCCTCTGCACGCGCACGTCCTAAGAAGCACATGCGACGCATGCAGGCTTTCGCTTCGGGACGGTGCCAGCGTGTTGCGTCGATTTCGCGTCAGCACCGATCGTTAAACATTGTCAAATCGCGACTTACGGAAACCCCGCGCGACTAGCATGTGACGCGAAGTTCTTCGGGCGCCCTCGAATCGAAAGCGGCTGCGGCAAGCCGCCGAGATCCGCCAGCGGTGCGCGCCGCGGCCGCGCCTCCTTTAGAGAGGTCGGCGCGGCGACGAACAGAAGAAGTCGCGGCCGCAGTTCTCGCGTGACGTTCGCACAACGTCACAGAGGGGGATGCACGAAGGGTATTGGGATCACCGGCCCGATCGGTCGGGGTCGAGCACTGCGCTCTCCGTTGTCGCAGTGCGCGGCGCGTTCGAGCCCACGAGGGCTGCACAATGCTGTTGGGGGAGAGGCCCATGTCGCGGATTTTTGCTTCGCACTCCGCTCAAGTTCGTCCGGCCCGCGGTCCCGCTCCTCCCTTCCGGCGAAAGCCGATCTTCGAAGCACTCGAGCAGCGATTGCTGCTCTCTGCGGATCCTGTTCCATTCGTCGCCGAGCAGCTCTTTCAGCAGGCGCAGGCCGTTGTCGCCGCGGAGTTGCTCGACCCCTCCCTGCCGCAGCTGATCGGTCTGTCCGGCGGCGAGCGTGACACGCTGGTCGGGGCGAACACGGGCAACCTGTGGCAGATCGTCGGCCCGAACGAGGTCGTGCTGAACGGCGTGAGCTATTCGGCCGTCGCCAATCTGGTGGGCGCCACGGACCGTCTCGATACATTCGAGTTCTTCGTGGGCGGCAGCCTGAGCGGGGCGATCAGCGGAGGACCGGGCGGCGGCGACGTCGTCGACTACTCGCAGCGGCCCGACAGCATCGTCGTGGATCTCGCGGAAGGAACCGCGACCGGCACGGCCGGCGTCGCCGGCATCGAACACTTCGTCGGCGGGGCAGGAGAGGATGTTCTCCGCGGGCCCGATGCGGACAACACGTGGAACGTCACGGGTGCAAATGCGGGCGACGTCGCGGGCGTGTCCTTCGACGGCTTCGAGAACCTCAACGGAGCGGTAGACAACGAGGACACGTTCGTGTTCGCTCCGGCGGGCGGCCTGACCGGCGTGGTGGACGGCGGCGCCGGCGGCTTCGACAGCCTCGTGATGATGGGCGGTACGTACCGGGTCATCGTTTACACGGCGACCGGCCCGCAGTCGGGCGTCATCGACGCCGACGGCAGCTTGATCCGGTACGACGGGCTCGAGCCCGTCTCGAATAGCGGCACGGCCACGGACATCGTTTTCAATCTCACGGCGAACGCGGACGAAGCCGTCCTCGAGGACGCGGGGGGCAACTCGTCCCGGCTGCGCAGCGTGAACGGCACGTTCGAGTCCACCACGTTCACCAACCCGAGCGGGTCCGTCACCATCAACCTCGGGAGCGGGGCCGACCGCTTCACGATCGACGCTCTCGACGACACCTTATTCACCGGGTCGGTGATCCTGGACGCAGGCGATGCCGACGACGACATCACGCTCGCGGTGCGAACCACCGGCGTGAGCTACACGCTGGATGGGGGCGCGGGTACGCACGATGCCATCCACTTCGACGCCACCGGCGCCGTGACGATCAGCGACACTGATCTCGACGGCATTACGCTCGGCGGCATCGAACGCGCATTCCTCTCCGGCACGTCCATCACAACGCCCGTCGCTTTCAGCGGCCAGGTGTTCTTCTACGAGAACGGCACCACCTGGCAAGAGGAAGGCCCTAATCCTTACACGAGCGATCTCACCGGCGCGAACCGGCTTTGGGATCCGGTGGCCGGTGCGGTCCAGGCGATCGTGGTCGACCCGACGGACCGCTTCACGACGTATATCGCGACAGGCAACGGCGGGGTGTGGCGGAACACCGGCGGCACGGAGGTGTTCTTCGCGACCAACGAGTCCATCCTCACGGCGGACGACAAGCTCAGGCTCGACGACTTCGCGAAGTTCCTGGAGGCCCATCCGGCCTACACGGTCGAGATCGGCGGACACACCGATTCCAGCGGCCTCGCCGGGGACAACCAGGCGCTCTCCGTGGACCGGGCGACCTCGGTGTTCAACTACCTCGTGAACACGCGCCACATCGACGCCGGCCGGCTTCGCACCGTGGGCTTCGGCGAGACGCGACCGGTGGCCGAGAACGACGCCAACGGCGTGCAGGCACTGAACCGCCGCGTCGAGCTGCTCGTCGACAACTGGGAGCCGCTCACCGACGACTTCCCGTCGCTTTCGGTCGCTTCGCTCGCCATGAGCCCGCTCGACAACAAGGTGCTCTACGCGGGCCTCGGACAGGTGAGCAGCTCGCGCACCGGCGGCATCCAGAACGGACTCCTCTTCTCGAACGACGGGGGCGACACGTGGCGAATCCTCGGGCGCTTCGAGTTCAACGGGCTCGCGATCACCAAGGTGCTGCCGACGTCGATCACCACCGCGTCCGGCGATCAAGTCGTCCTCGTGTCCACGTTCGACGTGGATCGCGACGGCGACGGCAACCTCGATGACGAGGGCGGGCTGTTCCGACTCGAGGTCAAGCCCGACGGCACCGCCACCTCGATCCAGAAGATCTCGAACCCGACGGCGACCGCCGGGCTGCCCAGCGGCCATTACACGGACGTGGCGATGGATCCGGGCGGAAACGGCCGTCCGGTCCGGCTCTACACGGCCTCGCCTTCCACGGGCGTCTTCCGCTCGGAGGACGGTGGCGTGCAATGGCAACTCCTGGCGAACGGGTTCGCCCTCAATTCGGACAGCGACAATGACGGGTCCGACGACCTGCTGCAGGGTACCCAGCGGATCAAGCTCGCGGTCGATCCTCTCGCGGGCGTCGTTTGGGCGGGCGTGATCGGACCGACGACGAACGGGCTGTTCAACGCCGCGGGCACCGGGCTCGGGCTGGTCGGCCTGATGAAGCTGAGCGCGGCGAACGTCGGTCTGGTCGACCCGGTGTGGCAGTCGATCCCGGTGCCCACATCGCAAGACGGCCCCGGACTTGCCACGACACTCGGCCTGCACGCGAGCGGGCAGGGCGACCTCCACTTCTCGATCGCGACCGACCCCACCGACGGCAACATCGTCTACGCGGGCGGCGACACGCAGACCTTCATCAAGCCGAACGAGAACGGCGCCGGCCTGCAGGCGTTCGCGGGGCGCATCTTCCGACTCAACCCGGCGGACAGCTCGTGGACCCAGATCGTCGGCACCACCGCCGGTGGGACCGCGCCGCACGCGGATTCGCGCTTCATCACCTTCGCGAACGACTTCACGCTCATCGAAGCCGACGACGGCGGGATCTACCGGCTGCAGAACCCGCGCGCGGAGGCCGATCAGGGCACCACCGAGTGGGCATCGCTTAATCGCGGCATCCGCATCAACGAAAGCACGCACGTCGCGTTCGATCCCCTGAACGGGACGTTGATGGCGGGCACGCAGGACAACGGGTCCGCCCACCAGGCTGGAATCGTCGACGGGATCGACAACGACAACGACGGCGTGGTCGACGAGACGGACGAGCGGTTCTTCTGGAGCGGCATGACCGCCGGGGACGGCAACAGCCAGATCGCGATTCCGATTGACGTCGACGGCGTGCCCGGTGCAGACCGCGTGCTGCGGTACTCGCTCTCGAACAACCTGCGTTTCCTGGACGTCTACGAGTTCGACGCGAACGGCCAGCAGATCGACGCGAACGGGAACCCGAGCGCTACGAGGACGCGCATACAGTTCGCGAGCCCGGGCGGCGGGGCGTTCATCAGCGGGCTCAACAACGAGGACCAGGCGTTCACCCAGTTCACGCAGATCCCGATGGTCGTCAACCGGTTCAATCCGCTCCGGGTGGCGATCGGACTGCACGGAATCTACGAAAGCGTCAACACGAACGTCACGCCGGGACCGAACCGCGTGCTGCCGCTGGACCGGGTGCAGCTCGTCGACCCGAACGGCCCCGGCGTGGCCGTCGGGTTCGCCAACGCCGTCACCGCGCTCGTGTATGGCGGCGCTATCGGCAACACGCAGTTCCAGGACCTCATCGTCGCGGCGCGCGCCAGCACGCTCGTCATCCGGCAGACGGCCGGGGGCGCGGTCACCCAGCGGGTGGTGGACGGTGCGGGCACGATCACGGGGGTCGCGGTCGATCCGAACGACTGGCGCAAGGTGTACGTCACGGCGGGCCGGGAAGTCTTCCGCATCGACGACGTCACCGATGCCGGCAAGGCGTGGGTCAACATCACGGGCAACTCGCGCTCGCTCTTCCAGACCAATCTGCGGACCATCGAGTATGTCCGCAACCAGGGTGGGCAGGACGTCCTCCTGGTTGGCGGGACCGGCGGCGTCACGCGACTGTTCGACCCCGGCACGGCGGGCGGCAACGCCGTCTGGGCGCGCCTCGGCGAAAACCTGCCGAGCGCACTCGTTTCCGAGCTCAAGTACATCGACGCTGCGGACGCCGACCAGGGGAAAATCTCCAGCGGCGACCTGCTGATCGCAGGCACGATGGGCCGCGGCGTGTGGACCGTCGGCGGCGACATCCTGAGCCTGGCCCAGCCGACGACGCTGCGCATCTTCGGCTCGAACAGCGCGTCGGCCGGCGACGACCTTTCCCTCTCCATCGACGACGCGAATCCGCTGCTGCTCGACGTGTCCGACGTCGCGCAGGGGGTCAGCGTCTACTCCACGCGCTTCGCGGCGATATCGAAGGTCGAGATCGACACGCGGGCGGGGGACGACAGCATCACCGTCGACCACAGCCACGGCGGAGTGGCGGTACCGGGTGGCATCGTCTACCGCGGCGGCGCAGGCACGAACGATCTGACGCTCACGGGCGGCCCGGTCGGGACGATCACCACCGATACGAGCGACCCGCTGTTCACGACGACCAGGCTCGTCGACACGCGGGGCCGGCCCGAGCTCGTCTCGTTCGAGAAGACCACGGTCACCGCCGACACATCGGCTATCCCCGGTCCCCTCGATCAACCTTTCGACACCGTCTCCGGTGCTCTCGAGCAGCTCGTGAGCCTGCTCACCTTCGTGAAGGATCTCGGGAAAGACCTTCCGTTCTTCGGAAACACGCTTGGACGCGCCTTGAACGGCGTGGATGTCGAGCCGGGCTCGCCGGTCGGCGGCGAGGGCGGCGAGGCGGCCGGCGAAGAAGCGGAGGGCGGAGAGGGGCCGGTCGAATCCCAGGCCGAACAGGTGGTGGACGAGTCGAGCCAGGCGGTCGACCTCCTGCGCCGTTTCATTGAGACCGGTCACGGCGCGTTCAGCCTCGACAGCATCGCGAGCTTCACGACGCTCGATCAGTTGCGGCTGGCGCTCCTCGGTCTCGACGAGTCGGGCAGCGGGACAGTCACGATTCCGGTGCAGGGGGCGACCGTGAACGACCCCTTCGAGTTCAAGCTCACCGGCATCAAGAAGTCCCTGACCGGCCGCGCCAACGTCGAGCTGAACGTGCTCGGGGGCGCGATCGACCTCAGCGGTCTGGTCGACGTCACGGCCGACGTCACGCTGAATCTCGTCTTCGGCGTCGATGCGAGCCACGGCTTCTACATCAAGGCGAGCGGCTCGGCGAACGACATCGTCGTCGACAACATCCGCGTGAACGCCGTCGAAGGCGACGAGGTCGAGGCGGAGGGCAAGTTCGGCTTCCTCGGCGTCGAGATGTCCGCGGCGTCGCTCGCGATGGATCCGTTGGTCAAGTTCACGATCGACCTGGACGACACGGGGACCCTGGGAGCCGACGGGTACATCACGCTTTCCGAGCTCACCGCGAATGGGTCGCAATACGTCAAGACCACGCTGACCGGTAACCCCGCGCAGCCGGACGTCACGCTCACCGGCACGTTCAAGGTCCAGGCCTTCGTTCCGGGCGAGGCTGCGCCGTTCTCGCTCGTCGACGCCCGCGCCACGTTCAAGTGGGCCGACATCAACGCCGCGAACCTGAACAGTTCGCCGAACCTGACCGTGGAAGCGACCGTAGGGTCGCCGGCGGGCGACGCGCTGCTCAGCTTCCTCAAAGTGAACGGCCAGCAGGTGTTCGATCAGCTGAAGGTAATCCGCGACAAGCTGGACACCCTGGCCAACGCCGCCGATTTCGTCGATTTCTCGATCCTCAAGAGCGCGCTCGACAACATCCTCAAGGTCGTCGACGACTTCAATCAGGCACTGGTGGACCCGCTGGGGACGCTGTACGGCGGTGCGGCCACGATCCCGACGGTGCAGGATCTCGTCACGCGGATCGCGCAGATCCTCGGGGTCGATGCCGACGAGCTCGGCCTCGCGTACGATCAGGCGACAGGCGAGCTGACTTACCACCTCGATCTCACGCGTCAGCTGGCGACCTTCTCCGACGCGCTCAAGTTCGGGTTCAACTTCGAGCCGATCGCCGACTTCAATATCGACGCGAATGCGAGCTTCGACGCCAGCATCGGCGTCGACTTCACGTTCGGGGTGGACCTTGGCGATCTGGCGGGCGGCGCGACCGTCGCGGACTCGTTCTTCGTTCGCGACGCCTCGGTCTCGGCCGACGCAACCATCACCGCACTCGACATCAACGCGATCGCCCGGCTCGGCTTCCTGGACGTGAGCGTCCAGCACGGCTCGCTGGTCACTACCACGCCGATCTCGTTCGCCGTCGCCCTCAAGGACCCGGACGGGACGAACAAGGGCCAGGCGGGCGACACCGACGGCGGTCGAATCACGCTGAAGGAGTTGGGCGACAACCTGCTCACACCGGGCAACCTCATCCAGGCGCCCACCATCGGCGGTGGCCTCGAGGCCACGTTGCCGCTCGCCGCGTCGTTCCTCGGCGTGAGTACCGCGACCGCCGACACCACGCTTACCGTCACCGTTCCGGACATCAGCGATCCGTCGACGATCTCGGTGGGCTTCCCCGCCGGGGCGAGCATCCAAAAATTCCTGGATTTCCGCAACATGAACGCGGCGCAGTTCGTCAGCCTGATCGCGGGGCTCGCGAGCAAGCTGCAAGGATTGCGGGACACGCAGTTCTTCAAGGATATCGACATCCCGTTCGTGCAGGGCGCCGTCAACGGCGTGCTCGACTTCACCGGATCGATCTCCCGCGGTCTCCTGTACGACCCGGGCGCGGACGCGGCGGTCGACGATGCGAAGCGTCTGGCGACCGACATCAACGACGCACTCGCGAGTGCCGGGCTCGACCGCAAGATCGTCGTGCAGGGCGAGGGCACCAAGCTCAAGTTCGAGGCGATCGACTACACGATCAGCGAGTTGCAGATCGCCAAGGGAGGCGGAGACGGCGGCGGGTACAACGACATCTGGAACGTCAGCACCGCGTTCACCGGCGCGAAGTTCTACGAGACGCCGACCGGCCGACCGGCCGCGCTCGGCAATGACGCCGAGCTGACGTTCACGCTGAAGCGGACCGGCCTGGACGACGAGGTGGTCACCGTCAAGATCAAGAAGGCGGACACCACCGACAACACCGCACTGGGCGACGACACCATCAAGCTCGTGGGTGCGAACAACGCCGCGACGTTCGAGAGCGCGCAGGGGCTCGCCGCCCGACTGGTCCAGATTCTCGGCTCGTCGCTCGTGCAGTACGTCGCCGACGATCCGAACACCGCCGACGTCGACGAAAGCGCGATCACCGTCGCGCTCGGCACGCTGCTGCCGAAGACGACGCTCACCACGGACCTGCCGATCGACTTCAACCTCGACCTCGGTTCGGTGATCGGCGTCGAGAGCAACTCGATCGTCCGCATCTCGGCGGAGGCCGGCTTCGACCAGAATTTCATCATCGGCGCCTATCTCGGCGACACGGTGCCGGGCGCGGTGTCGAGCCTGCAAGGCGGCACGCTGCTCAGCAGCCTGAACGACGGGGACGGGGTCGACATCAGCACGAGCCCGGCGATCACGGCACCGGACGGCGTCATCAAGACCTATGGGCGCCTGTCCGGCGACGCGAGCTTCAGCCTGACGACGAAAGTCGCGAACGTCGAGACCACCGCCGGCTTCACGGTCAAGGCGAGCGACACGGCGACCAACACCACAACGGCGGACCTCGTCGCCGACATCAACGCGGCGCTCGGCAGCGCCTCCGTGCGCGGCGCACCCATCTCGACGTTCGTCCTGTCCGGCGACGCGACCTTCGACGTGAAGATCGGCGCCACGACGACTTCGGTGACAGTCCTGAAAGCGGACACCGACGGAACCAAGCCGAACACGACGGCCAACGCGTCGCTGGCGGATCTCGTGGCCGATATCAACACCGCCCTGACGAATGCGGGCATCGCGGACAAGATCCTCGCGGAAGCCAGCGCCACGGTGATCGGCACCGGCGCCACCGCGCAGAACGTGAACGTGATCGTGCTGCGCAACAAGGCGGGGACCAACGAGTTCTCGGTGAAGGCCACCAACGACAGCGCGAAGAAGGAGTTGAAGCTGCCCGCGGTGGAGACGACCGCCAAGGTCCTCTCCACGCTCGTCACCGCGGTGGCGGACGGCAACCGCATCGGGCTCGTCGCCAAGCCAAGCGTGGATGCGCTCAGCCTCACGACGACACAGAACGACGTGGCGGTGAAGGACCTCGGCTTCCAGACGAGTATGACCGCCAGTGGGCCGCTCGTGGGGTCGAATCTGTCGTCGTTCGTGCTGCAGACGGGCGACGCTCTGTTCTCGCTCGAGTTCGGCGGAAACATCTACGACGTCACCGTCAAAGCGAGCGACACCGCTGACAACGGTACTGACATCACCAAGCTCGTCTCCGACGTGAATTCCGCGCTGGCGAACGCGAAGAATCGCGGCACCGGTCTCACTCAAAGCGTCGCGGGCTCGATTCAGGCGCGGGCTTCAGGGGCCGGGATCGCGCTGTGGATCACCAACGCCAACGTGACGTCGGTCAAGTTCACGGCCGCCATCGACAACGCCACGGTCACCGAGCTCGGTCTCGCCGACGAGGACACGTTCACGCCGCTTCTCATCGCGGCGACCAAGGAGGTGCCGCTCATCGTCGGCCGCATTTCCGCCGACACGACGCTCGACTTCTCGATCAACGGCGCGGCCGCAATTCCGGTCATGCTGTATGCCGACGACACGGCGACCAACACGACCGTCCTGAACCTCGTCGCGGACATCAACCAGGCGCTCGATGTCCCGTCGATCAAGACCGGAACGCTGTCGTCCTTCGTGCTCGCAAGCGACGTGACGTTCACGGTGCAGGTGAGCAACGGGAACGGCTCGACCACCAAGCAGGTCACCGTTTTCAAGGCCGACACCGACGGGACCAAGCTGAACAGCACGGCGAACACCAAACTCTCGGATCTTGTCGGGGATATCAACGCCGCGCTGAAGGTGCAGGGCCTCGACACGCTGGTGGTTGCCAAGCCCTCCGGGGCGAGCTCCGCGACCGGGCACGCGCGCATCCGGTTCGACGGGACGAGCGACGCGGCGGCCCCGGCGAGCACGGTGACGCGCCTCGAAATCACGGCGAGCGCGAACAACGCGCTCAATCTGCCGACTGGTCGGGTGGCGCAGCGCCTGTCCGACAAGATCAAGGTCGACTCGATCGGGAATCAGCTCGTCTTCCTCGCCGTCGATCCCTTGATCACCGCCTTCAACCTGCAGCAAGTGCAGGGCGGTCTGCCGGAGCTTGGGCTCGCGACCTTGAGCGCCGGCGCGCTGACGGCCGACAACGCCGATCTGCTCATCACGGTGAGCAACAAGGGCGCCGGCCCGGCGAGCTACAAGGTCACGCTCGACGGCCTCACGACCGTGCAGCAGGTGATCGACAAGATCGCCTTCGACACCAACGGCAAGGTCACTGCCGCGATCAATGGCGCGCACACCGGCCTTACGCTGACCGACACAACGTTCCTCCCGGTGACGGTGGACGCGAACGGCAAGCTCGTCACCAACCCGAACGCCTCCATGCTTTCGGTCATTGCCATCAACGGCTCCAAGGCCGCAATCGGCCTCGGCATTTCGGGCGTTGACTCCCTCAGCGCCGCGAACCTCGACGGCAAGATCGACGGCAAGCAGGTGAGCGGGATCAAGCTCACCGACCGGTTCTTCATGCAGAACGCCGGCGTGGGCGCGAGCCTGACGATCACCACGCCCGAGCTCGATGCGAACAAGCAGGTGATCGGACCGAGCGGGATCGACGCCCTTGCGAATTTCGGCTTCGTCGGGGTATCGCTCACCGGCGGCGGAACGCTGAGCGGGTCCATTCACGCCGGCTTCAAGGAACCGAGCACGAGCGGACCGGGCCACGACGGGCGCGTCTCGCTGACCGAGTTCATCGACGGGCTCGGCAACATCTCGACGCTGCTCGAGACGCCGACCATCACTGGTGACGGGTCGATCACCCTCGACGTCGACGTCAAGGGCGTGCCTTTCGCCGATCCAGCGACGGCGCAGATCAAGTTCGACCTCTTCAACCTCGGCGACCTGTTCGACAAGTACCCCAACAACGTAACCGGGCTTCCGGCGGCAGTGCGGACCGGCGATACGACGTTCACGCTTGCGGGCGACTTCACAAGCGCCTTCGCCAAGGGCGCGAAGGTTACGGTGGGAAGCTTCACGACCTTCGTCACGAACGTCGCGTTCGCCAACGGCACGACTACGGTGACGACCTTCGGGCCCGATCCGGCAGACTACCTGCCGAACGACCTGAGCGGGCTGGCGATCGGCACGCCGATAGCCCCGGCGCTGAAGATCCGGTTCGACAACTTCGAGAACCTGCTCGCGTTCAAGAACCCGGGCTTCGACTTCGATTCGATCCTCGACGCGCTGCTCGCGCTGCGCGACTTCCTCAACCAGTTCGATGCAGCGAGCGGCGTGCTCAGCACGCCCATCCCGCTCGTCAACGTCAGCGTAAACGACCTACTCAACTTCGCCGACAAGTTCTCCGACGCGCTGGAGAACGCGAAGCACGACCCGGCGGGGACGTTGCAGATCCTCGACCAGAAGATCAGCGAGGCATTCGGCGTCGACCCGTCACCACCCAATCCGGCCGATGATCTTTTGAAGTTCGAGCTCGATGACAACGGCACCGTTTCGGACCGCTCCGACGACATCATCAAATTCGAGTTCAATCTCAGCGCCGCCTTCAGCAAGTCGCTCAACATCGACATTCCGGGGCTGAACCTGCCCGCACCGTTCAACGTCGTGGACTTCGGCGGCGGCGCCAATCTCGCGGCGTCCGGTTCGGCCAGCTTCAAGCTGGATATGGGTGTCGGCCTGGCCGACCCGACGAAGGTGTACCTGTACGATTCGAGCGGCATCGCGGGCTCGCTGAATCTGTCCGGATCGGACATGGCGTTCCGCGTCGGCCTCGGGCCGCTCGGCCTGTCGATCATCGACGGCGAGGCGAGCATCGCCGGCGCCATCGCGTCGACCTGGAATGCGAGCGCCGGCATCTTCGACTCGCGCCACAAGACGCAGCTGCAGGCAGGCAGTTTCGGGTCGGTGCTGGGCGCGCTGGATGCGACCCTTACCGCGCCGGTGAACGTGACGCTGCCGGTGTACTTCCCTACCGAGTCGCATTTCGTCGGCGACATCACGCTTTCCGGAAACCTGACGGACATCGCGAACGGGCTCTACCTCAAGACCGATTCGAGTGCGGCGCCTGCGAACACGATCGTCCTCGACGTGTCCGACGTCCTGGTCGACCTCACGTCGAGCTTCTCGAACCTCAGTCTGCTCGACCAGATCCTCTTCATCGTCGACGGCGTCGACCTCGTGCTGGGCGGCGTCCAGGATGCACTCGACGGCGAGATCCTCGGCGTCGACCTCCCGCTCATCGGCGACAAGCTCGCCGACGGCGCGCACTTCATCGGCGATCTCCGGAGCGGGTTCCTGCACGACTTCCGCGACCAGGTCGAAAAGCTTGCCAACCCCGACGACAACGGGATCAAGGACATCCTCTACAACCTGCTCGGGCCGGCGGGCCTGGGTCTGCTGCTCTCGACCGACGCCGGTCACAATGCGATCACCAACCCGCAGACCGGCGAATTCGTGCCGGGCACGAAGGCGGATATCCGTACTTTCAACAACCTGAGCCAGGTGAACAGCATCAGCGATGCCGACATCTGGTGGAAGTTCAAGATCGGCCGCAATCTGGTGAACACGGGCGGCGATCTCGGCCTCGACCTCGGCATTCCCGGTTTCGGGTTGAAGACGGACGGCCAGGTCAAGCTCGACATCGACTGGCAGCTCGACCTCGGCTTCGGCCTCTCCGGCAAGGACGGCTTCTACTTCTTCCTGATGGATCCGGACACGGGCATTCCGCTCGCGACCCGGGCCGCGGCGCCCGAGCTGCAGATGACGGCGAAGGTGACCCTCCCGGGGGCGAGTCTCTCGGGCGAGCTGGGGTTCCTCGAGTTCACGGCGGTCAACAAGGACGTCGACGGCGACCCGAACGACAACAACACGCACCTCGCGGCAACGTTCGGGGTCAACATCCGCAATAGCGCCGATCCGAACGACCAGCGCCTGGGTCTTTCGGAGCTCGGCAAGCTCGGATTCGACGTCCTGGTGGGCGCCGAGGCCTCGGCAGAGCTCGGGATGACCCTCGGCATTGCCGGCGACCAGGGCGGTTTCCCGCAGATTCAGGCGGACTTCCTGCTCGACTGGGCGATCGACGGCGATCCCGACCAGGCCGGCATCCAGCCGATCTCGCTGTTCAGCCCGCCTCCGGGCTTCAGCTTCGGCCGCTCGATCCAGGACGGCCTGAAGATCGTCGAGTTCCGGAACGTCAGCCTGGACGTCGGCGCGTATCTCTCGGACGTGGTCGGTCCGATCGTGCGCAAGGTCCAGGAGGTCACCGAGCCGGTCCAGCCGATCATCGACATCATCACCACGCCGCTGCCGGTCCTGCACGAGCTCGGTCTCGACATCACGCTGCTCGACATCGCCAAGCAGACCGGGGCGGTCGACGCGGGCTTCATCGACTCGCTGCAGACGATCCTCGAGGTCGTTTCGACGCTCAACTCCGTCGATTTCTCGGCCGACGGCTCGCTCCTCGTGCCGTTCGGCAACTTCACCGTCTTCGATCGGGCCCAGGCCGGCCTCTTCGGCACCGACTTCGACCTCGGTTCGGGCAGCTTCGATCTCGATGATTTCGCGAACAAGATCCTCGGCCCGAACGGCCCGCTCAAGGGCCTGATATCGGGTCTGCCGTCGGGGCTGCAGGGCGTGATCGGCGACGTCGCGGGCGTGGCAAGCGACGTGCTGAAGGGCCTTGCCGAGCAGAACGGCGCCGCGGGCAGCGGCAAGAAGGCGTTCACCTTCCCGATCCTCGAGGACCCCTCGCAGGTGTTCGGGATGCTGATGGGCAAGCCCGCGGTGCTCATCGGCTTCGACATGGCCCCGCTCGACTTCAAGGCCTCGTTCACCGCGTTCTTCTCGATCTTCGGACCGCTCGGCGTCTCGATCAACCTCGACGCGGCGCTGCACATCGACTTCGCGTTCGGCTACGACACCAAGGGATTCATCGACTTCGCCGACAGCGGCTTCAAGAACCCGCTGCTGCTGGCAGACGGCCTGTACGTCAGCGACGATCCCACCGATCCGACCTACGACGGCTCCGGCGACGATCCGCCGGAGCTCACGTTCGACGGCGGCCTGTGGGCCGCCGCGGAGCTGAACCTCGGCATCGCGCGCGGCGGCGTCGGCGGCGGCATCTTCATCGGCGTCGATTTCAATCTCTTCGACCCGAACGACGACGGCCGCATCCGGCTCGACGAGCTCGTCGGCAACTTCCTGAACCAGCTGAAGGCGCCGAACGAGGCGGAGCGGTTCCTCGCGCCGCTGGCGATCTTCGACGTGACCGGCAAGATCACCGCCGAGCTGTTCGCGTTCCTCAAGATCGATTTCGGCTTCTTCACGCTCGACAAGAAATTCGAGATCACGCCGCCGGCGACGCTCGCCGAGTTCGACGTCGATTTCTTCCGCCCGCCGGTCCTCGCGACCGAGCTCGACAACGGCGACCTGATCCTCAACATCGGCGACTTCTCGAAGCAGCGGGTGCTCGGCGACCTCACCGATTTCGGCGAAAACATCCACGTCGAAGATGCCGGTCCGGGCAAGGTCGCCATCTGGTCGGACAATCTCGAGGACGCCGGCTCAAACGCCAAGCAGATCTACAGCGTGACCGGCAAGATAATCGCCTCCGGCGGAGAGGGCGACGACGTTATCGACCTTTCCGGCGTGCATGCGTCCAACATCAGGTTCGACCTCTCCGGCGGCGCCGGGAAAGACAAGATCTGGGGGACCGCCGGCGGCGGCGTCATGCGCGGCGGCACCGGCGACGATGAGCTGCACGGCGGCGACGGCATGGACCTGATCTTCGGCAACGAGGGCAGCGACGAAATCCACGCCGGCAAGAGCGCGGACATCGTGCTGGGCGACGGCGGGACGGTTTCCGACGGGTTCGATCTCGCGAACCGGCACGGATTCGTCCGCGGCCTCTACGCGCTGACCGACGGCGCCGACACGCTGTACGGCGACGACGACGACGACATCCTGATCGGTTCGGGCGGCATCGACACGATCGACGGCGGCGCCAACAACGATCTCGTCATCGGCGATAGCGCGCTGCTGACCTTCAACAGCCCGCCGGTCGTGACCGAGACCGACCAGGACCCGCAAGCGTTCAAGGACATCCTCAAGGGCGGGACGGAAAACGACGTCATCTACGGTGGGCTCGGCGGCGACGAGATCTACGGCGAAGCCGGGAATGATCTGATCTACGGGGGCGGCGGCGCCGACACGATCGACGCGGGTGCGAACGACGACGTGGTCTTCGGGGACCTCGGAA
Organism: uncultured beta proteobacterium; assembly: GCA_963789885.1. Lineage (GTDB taxonomy): Bacteria > Pseudomonadota > Gammaproteobacteria > Burkholderiales > SG8-39 > DATEDA01. Next base: position 62,862 of record CAWBNB010000020.1, read on the forward strand.
CCTTCCTGAATGGCGACCTCAACAAGCCGGTGGTCATCGCCGGCGGCGAGGGTGACACCATCCACGGCGGCAGCGGCAGCGACAAGCTGCTGGGCGGCGGCGGCAACGACACGATCCACGGGGACGACAACGACGACTATATCTGGGGCGGCACCGGCGCCGATACGCTTTACGGCGATAACGGAAGCGACACCATTCTTGGCGAATCCGACCCGGACAAGCTCTACGGCGACGATGGTAGCGGTAACGCCGTCGACGGCGATGACACCCTCGAGGGTGGACAAGGCAATGACTTCGTCCGCGGCGGCCGCGGCGTGGATGTGCTGATCGCAGGGTATGGATCGGACGACCTCGACGGGCAGGAAGGCAGCGACTTCTACACGATCAACGCGCGCGGCGGCACGACCTCGGAAGTGACGATCGCGTACGACACCGGAACCGGGCTCGACGACAGCGATCGCATGACGGTGTTCGGCACCGGGCAGGCCGACACGTTCCTGCTGCGCGCGATGGCGGACTATTACTTCCCGACGAAAGAGCGGCTGCAGGGCGTCAGCGAGCGCATGCTGATCAAGGCTGCGCTGATCGAGGAGCCAAACGATCAGATCGAGTTCTTCAAGAAGGCGATCACGAGCGCCTACGGGCCCTGGGACCCGCCCCCGGCGATGCTTGCCGCGCTCGACGCGCTGAAGAACGCGCCCTTCACCGACGCTCAGGTGAAGAGCGCGGTCGACAACAACTACGTCGAGGAAAAGATCGCGCTGAACGTGCCGGAGGCCACCAACACGGCCTTCGTGGCGCTCCTCAACGACGGCCAAACCAAGGTCGAGCGGTTCAACTACCGCAACATCGAAGGCCTGGCGCTCAACACCGTCGGCGGCGACGACCTGGTCGTGCTGGACGACGTGATCGCGTCCACTACCGTCAACCTGGGCATCGGCAACGACCGCGTGCAGGTCGGCCAGGTGTTCCGCTCCCAGCGGACCCGGACGACCCGCAGGATGCGACCGGCCGATCACGCACATCGCACCCGACGACGTCTTCGCCACGATCGAGATCACGCGCGGCTGGCTGTCCAACGGCGTCAGCCGAGCCACCACCATCAACGGCGGCGACGGCAACGACGAGTTCACCGTCTTCCACAACATCGCCGTCCTCAACCTCAACGGCGGCGACGGCGACGACCTCTTCACGGTCCGGGCCTTCGCCCTCGCCGGCTCGACCGACAGCGAGCGCGCCCGCACCGACATGAAGGGCGACGCCGGCGCGGACACGATCCTGTACGTGGTGAACGCGCCGGTCGGGATCGACGGCGGCGACGGCTTCGACACGGTGCGCGTCATCGGCACCGAGTTCGCCGACGACTTCGTCGTCACCGACGCCGGCGTCTTCGGCGCCGGCCTCAACGTCACCTACGTCAACATCGAGAAGCTCGTGGCCGACGGCGCCGAGGGCGACGACCGCTTCTTCGTGCACTCGACCGGCATCGAGGTCGTCACCGAAATCGACGGCGGCCTGGGCAGCGACAGCTTCTTCGTGGGCGGCAGCGCCGGGCAACGCGCCGATCCCGGTGATCAGCAACGACTTCAAGGGCCACAGCGGCATCATCCTGCACAGCGTCGAGCAGGGCGACCCCGCCTGGGTGGGCATCACGGTCGACGGCGTTTCGGCCAACGTGGCCGACGACGAGGAGTCGTTCATCGTCGTAACGCAAAGCGGCGGCGTTTCGCGCGTGACCGAGGGCGCGACCTCGGTGGCGAAGGCTGGGAGTTCGACACGTACACCGTTCGCCTGACACGGCAGCCGAAAGCCGGGACGAAGGTGATCGTGGATGTCGTGCCGGCGGCACTCCCGCCGGAGGACGAGGCGCACGGGTTCGCCGATCTGGAGTTCTACGATCCCGCCAACCTCAATACGCTGCTGCCGTACGTGAACGGCGCACAGAAGCCGGTGGTTCTCAAGTTCGACGACCAGAACTGGGACACGCCGCAGACCGTCAAGTTCCAGGCGAAACAGGATGCCGCCAGCGAGGGCACCCGGTACACCTTCATCAACCACACGGTCTCGAAGAGCACCGACCCGTTCTACGTCGACGCGCAGGTTCTGAGCGTCAAGGTGCAGATCAACGACGACGATCGCGCCGGCGTGATCGTCACGCCCAAGGACAACGGCAACACCGTGCTCGAGGGCGGATTCCCCGACACCTTCGAGGTCGTGCTGACGCGGGCGCCGGACGACAACCCGGCCACGAGCGCGGACGTGACGGTGACGCTTTCGCTCGCGAACAACCAGGTCGACCTGGACAAGTACGTGCTGACCTTCAGCGCGAACGGCGCGGACGCAAACGCCTGGAACAAGCCGCAGACGGTGACGATCACCGCCAAGGACGACGCCGTCGTCGAGGGCTTTCACACCGACTACATCAGCTACACGGTCACCTCGCCCTCGGACAAGACGATCCCGCTGCACCAGGCGACGTACAAGATCGATGGCGACCCGCTGAAGGACGTCTTCAGCGACGGCCTGCCGGACGACATCGAGCCGGCGAAGGCGACGTCGTTCCTCTTTCTCGCGGACAAGCCGCTCCAGTACGACTCGACCAAGCCGATCACGCCTTTCAACGACCCGGCGAAGCAGCCGGTCATCGAGTACGACGCCGACGGGGATGCAGGGAACGCCTTCCAGTACGTCGCGCTCCAGCGCTATACCAACGAGACCGACTCGGTGCTTCGCTACTCGATCACCGGCAACACGCTCGAGTTCTATCGCAACGGCAGGGCGGAGTCGATCAGCGGCGCGGTGCGCGTCAGCTATTACTACGTGCGGCCCGGCTACGACGGCGTTCTCGTCGCGGACAGCTCGGTCGACATCTACGACAACGACGCGCCGATGGTCATCGTCAAGCAGACCGACGGCTCGACCGACGTGATCGAAAGGGCGCAGAACGCGTCGGACGTCACCGACTACTACACCATCGAGCTCTCCAAGGCGCCTGCGCAGGACGTCACCATAACCGTCGACCCGAGTCCCACCCGGACCGTGCTCGATGGCCGGGCGCTCTTCCAGGAGCAGGTGGAGGTGTCGCTGACGGGCAATCCCGGAACGTGGTTCTCGTCGCTGGAGGTGGTTTTCTCGCCGAACGCGCAGGCGGCAAACGGCTGGAACAAGCCCGTCAAGATCTACGTCCGCGCGCTGTTCGACACCGTCCTCGACGGCAGCGACAACCAGGTGTTCGCCCCCGAGGCCCACACGGTCAACAAGATCCGCGGCCCACTGCTCCTCGAAGGCGCGGCGGGGTCCGGGTCGCTCAGTTTGCCGGCGCCGCTCATGCTTCCGGGCGAGATCAACCTACGGCCGTCCGACGGGACGGTGCAGGGATTCACGCCGGCTACGACCGCCGAGGGTTTCGAATACGTGAAGGTCAAGATGAGCGACCTCCAGAAGCTCATCGACGACGCGACCAAGAAGTTCGACAACCTGGCGGACTTCATCGACAAGACGTTCGAGCTCACCGAGGGGCCGGGGACGGGCGTCGTCCTCGACGCCGGGCGTCCGCGCGACCTGTTCGATCGCTTCTGGCTGATCAAGGAGGTGCAGGACGTCGTCGGCGACTCGAGCTCGAAGCTTCTCAAGCTGCAGAACCCGACGGCGGTCGATCCGTAGGCAATGAACGCTGGTTGGACATCCGCGCCGGCTCGTGGTCGAGGTTCGCGCCGATCATCTGGGCGCGGTTCGGCCTCGCCCACGCGATCGGCTGCGACGGGGTCGAGCCGGACGAGAACAACCCGGCCCTGGGGCAACCATCCCGGACCTTCCCGATAACGCTCGCCGACGAGGAGGCGTGGTACCTGGAGGTCGCGACGCGCGCGCACGCGGTCGGGCTGTCCGTCGGCATGAAGAACGGCGTCGAGGTCGTCGACGCCGACACCGTCGCCGCGTTCGACTGGTCGCTGAACGAGGAGTGCTTCCAGTACCACGAGTGCGCGACCGAGCAACCCTTCATCGACGCGGGCAAGGCGGTCTTCCAGACCGAGTATCGGGGCGATCCCGACCCGGTTCGTCCGAAGGCACGGGCGCGGCGGGTCCGACGTTGAAGAAGCACCTGAAGCTCGACGCATGGCGGATCGCCTGCGACGACGGCTCTTACCGCGCCTCGGGCGTCCTTACCTTCTTGACATGTGACCGTTGAGTCACATATCATCGCGCGCCATGGACGACGCGGTGTTCAGGGCCCTCGGTGACCCGACCCGGCGGGAGATCCTCGACCGCCTGTTCGAGCGGGACGGGCAGAGCCTGGGCGAACTGGAGCGCCGCTTCGACATGACCAGGTTCGGCGTGATGAAGCACCTGAAGGTGCTCGAGGACGCCGGCCTGGTCGTGGCCCGGAAGGTCGGGAGGGAGAAGCATCCACTACCTCAACCCCGTGCCGATCCGGGAGATCGCCGATCGGTGGATCGGCAAGTTCGCGGAGGGGACGACCGCGGCGCTCCTCGCTCTGCGAACGACGCTGCAGGAGACGGACGAGGAGAGGCGAGCGACATGGCGAACGGGAACGGACGGCGAGAAGCCGAAGCACGTGTTCACGGTCTTCATCAAGGCGGAGCCCGAGCGGGTGTGGGAGGCGATCACCCGCTCGGACTTCACCGTGCAGTACTACTTCGCGAGCACGGTCGAGTCGGACTGGCAGCCGGGGTCGCCGTACACGTACGCGATCCAGGGCGAGCCGGCGATCGTCGGGGAGGTCCTGGAGTCCGATCCGCCCCGCAGGCTCGTGTGCACGTTCGACGCGCGGTGGGACGACGAGGTGGCGCCCGATCCGCCGTCGCGGATCTCGTGGGAGATCGTGGAGGCCGGGCCCGGCGTGTCCCAGCTGACGGTCGTGCACGACGGGTTCGAGGCGGAGGACGCCACGTTCGGCCAGATCGGCGGCGGGATGCCGTTCATCCTGAGCGGTCTGAAGACGCTGCTGGAGACCGGGCGAGCCGCTGATGCCGGCGCCGGCGGCGGCGAACGCCTGATCCGGAGCGCCGGGCACGGAACGACCGCACGAGGGCGGGGGCCGGTCGGCTCCCGCCCTCCTCGCATCCGGGCCTGCGAGGATAGGCCCGTGGATCGGAACGGGCTTCGCCGCGCTGATCGCCGCGGGGCCCCTGCTCTGCGACGGCGGGATGGGGACCTCGCTGGTCGCGCGGCGGCGTCGCGCCGGATGCGTGCTTCGAGCTGATGAACGCTCAGGTCCCCGGAGCTGGTCGGCGCGGTCCACCGGGGCTTCGTCGACGCCGGCGCCCGGCTGGTGGTCACGAACACGTTCGGCGCGAACCGGTTCGGGCTCGCGCGGTTCGGCCTCGCCGATCGGGTCGCCGAGCTCAACCGGCTCGGCGTCGGGATCGCGCGCACGAGCGGCGCGATCGTCGCCGGATCGGTCGGGCCCCTCCGGGTCCGTCTCGCGCCGTTCGGGCGGGTGCGTCCGGAGGAGGCGTTCGAGGCGTTCGCCGAACAGATCTCGGCCCTCGCCGAGGCCGGGGTCGACCTGCTGGCGGTCGAGACCCAGACGGACCTGGCGGAGGTCGAACAGGCCGTCGCGGCGGCGCGGAAGGTCGCGCCCGACCTGCCGCTCGTGGTCACGATGACGTTCACCCGGGACGACCGGACGCTCACGGACGCGGCGCCCGCCGCCGTCGCCGAGCGCTTGGTCGCGCTGGGTGCGGACGCGGTCGGCGTGAACTGCGGCCAGGGCCCCGCGCAGGCGCTCCGGGTGATCCGCGCGATGCGCGCAGGCGGTCGCCGGCGTGCCGCTGGTCGCGAGGCCCAACGCCGGCGGCCCACTGCAGATCGGCGGCCGGTTCCTGTACCCGGCGACGCCGGACTACGTCGCGGAGAACGCGGCCGCGCTGCTCGACGAGGGCGTCGAGCGTGATCGGTGGCTGCTGCGGGACCGGTCCCGAGCACACGCGTGCGATGGCCTCGGTCATCGCGCCGTCCGCGCCACCGGCCGGCCCGGGTCGACGACGTCGAACCGTCGCCGCGCCGGGGATCGAGGATCGGGCCGAGGCGCCGACGGACCTCGGTTCGAAGCTCGCCGACGGCCGGTTCGTCGTCGCCGTCGAGATGGAACCGCCCCGGGGCTTCTCCGTCTCCGGGATGATCGCCGGCGCGGAGACGCTCGCGGAGGCCGGCGCGGACGTGATCGACGTCGCGGACAGCCCGATGGCGCGGATGCGGATGAGCCCGTGGGCGGCGTGCCGGCTGATCCAGGAGCGGGTCGGGGTCGAGACGGTCCTGCATTTCCCGACCCGCGGGCCGGAACCTGCTGCGCCTGCAGGGCGACCTGCTCGCGGTCCACGCGCTCGGGATCCGCAACGTGTTCGTCTGCCTGGGCGACCCCGTCGCGATCGGTGACTATCCGAAGGGAACGGACAACGTGGACGTCACGGCGACGGGGCTGATCGCCCTGATCACCGGGTCGTTCAACGAGGGACGAGACCGCGCCGGCGCCTCGATCGGCGAGGCGACGTCCTTCCTCGTCGGGTGCGCGGTCAATCCGGCCGCGCCCGACCGGGACCGCGAGGTCCGCCTCCTGCGGCGGAAGGTCGAAACGGGTGCGTCGTTCGCGTTGTCGCAGCCGGTGTTCGAGGCCGAGACGCTGGAGCGGTTCGCGCGGCGCCTACGCAGAGCGGTACGGGCCCCTCCCGCTGCCGATCCTGGCCGGGCTGCTGCCGCTGTCCAGCGTGCGGCACGCGGAGTTCCTGCACAACGAGGTTCCGGGCGTCGCAGATCCCGGACGAGGCGATCGGACGGCTCCGCGCGGCCGGGGACGGGGCGGCGTCCGAGGGCCTCCGGCTCGCGATCGACCTCGTCGGCGCGCTGCGCTCCGGCGGGGCGGCCGCCGGGATCTACCTGATGCCGCAGTTCGGCAGGTTCGACGTCGCCGCCGAGGTCGTCGAGGCCGCGCGCGCCTGAACGGACGGCTCCCGGGCTAAGCTCTCGCCTGTGACCGTTGAGCAGCCCGCCGCGTCGACCGTTTCGCACGCAGACGAGCCTCGTGGACTGCGCGAGCTGCTCCGGCTCCAGGAGGTCGACCTGTCGATCGATCGGCACCGGGCCCGGAAGGCGCAGCTCGAAGGCGGCGAGGAGGCGGCGCAGGCGCGTGCGCGGATCGCCTCGCTCGAGGCCGTGGTCGACCGAGCTCCGACGCTCGATCGCCGAGGTGGACCACGAGCAGCAGCGGCTCGAGCACGACGTCGACTCGATGGAGCTCAAGCGCCGGGACGAGGAGAAGCGCCTGTACGACGGCACGGTGGCGAACCCCAAGGAGCTCCAGTCGATCCGCGCCGAGATCGAGAACATCGCGAACCGCACGACGCGGATGGAGGACCGTCTCCTCGAGCTGATGGAGGAGCGCGAGGGCCTCGACGAGCGGCTCGCGCCCGTCGAGGCTGAGGCGGCCGACGCGCGCGTCGTCCTGGACCAGCTGATGACGGGCGGCGCCGAGGAGCTTGCTCAGATCGAGGCGGACCTCGCGCGACCTCGCGACCTCGCGCGAGGCGCTCGTCCCGGCGATCGACGAGGATCTCCTCGCTCTGTACGAGGGACTGCGGCGCACCAAGAAGGGCGTCGGCGTCGCGGAGCTCCGGGACGGCGTGTGCCAGGGCTGCCACCAGAAGCTCTCGGCGATGGAGATCGACGGCATCAAGCGGGCCGCCGGCGTTCGGAGGTGCGACCACTGCCGCCGGATCCTGGTCCTCACCTGATCGTCTACTGCGACGGCGCGGCCCGCGGGAACCCCGGGCCCGCGGGGATCGGGGCGGCGGTGTTCTCGCCGTCCGGCGAGCTGATCGCCGAGGTCGCCGACGGGATCGGGGTCGCGACGAACAACGTGGCCGAGTACCGGGCGGCGATCGCCGGGCTCGAGCGCTGCCGCGAGCTGGGTGCCCGCGAGGTGACGGTGCGCGCCGACAGCAAGCTCCTGGTCGAACAGCTCTCCGGGCGATGGAAGGTGAAGAACCCGACCCTGATCCGCCTCCACGGCGAGGCACGCGCGCTGATGAAGGGGTTCGAACGGGTTCGGTTCGAACACGTCCCCCGGGAGCGCAACCGGGTCGCCGACCGGCTGGCGAACCGAGGGGTCGACGCGTGGCTCGCAGGGCGCCGGCGCCGGGTTCGTCCCCGACCCGCCGTCGCCCGACCTGTTCGGCTGAACCCACCGCCGCCGAGGGTCGGCGACCGGGTGCCGCCTATACTCGCCGCGCGGAGGAGCCGGCCGGGCGGCCGCGGCCCGTGCCCGCGAGGGCGCCGGGTCGAGGAAAGTCCGGACTCCACAGGGCAGGGTGCTGGGTAACGCCCAGGCGGGGTGACCCGCGGAGAGCGCCACAGAAACAGACCGCCCCGCGGTCCGCGAGAGCGGCCCGCGGGGTAAGGGTGAAACGGCGAGGTAAGAGCTCACCAGCGCGCCGGGTGACCGGCGCGGCTCGGCAAGCCCCACCCGGAGCAAGGCCAAGCAGGGAGCGGGCGGCCCGTCCGATGCTCCCGGGTCGGCCGCACGAGGGTCGCGGCAACGCGGCTCCCAGAGAGATGGTCGCCACCCCGTTCCGCCCCCAGGGCGGCGGGGGACAGGATCCGGCTTACAGGCCGACTCCTCCTCTCCACCTCCATCTCCCGTAGCATGTCGCCGCCATGGACGACGCGAGCTCCGAGGGAGGGCGACGCGCGGTTCGAAGGCCTCGCGGCGACGGCGCTCGACGATCTCCTCGAACGGCACCCGGAGGTCGCCACGCTGCTCGGCGACCATCGGTTCGACGATCGGCTCTCCGACCCGCGGCCAGAGGCGCTCGAGGACGAGCGTCGCGCCGTCGCGGCGTTCGAGGCGCAGCTCGACGCGTTGGACCCGGCGACCCTCTCCGAGGGGAACCGGGTCGACGCCCAGATCCTGTTCTCGCGGCTCCGCGAGCGCGCCTTCGAGCTGGACGACCTCCGCGAGCACGGATGGAACCCGATGATCGGCAATCCCGGCCGGCGCGATCTACCCGTTGCTCGTGCGCGAGCACGCTCCCGCCGACGTCCGTCTGCGGGCGGTCGCGGGCCGGCTGACCGCCGTGCCGGAGCACCTCGACGGCGTCCGCCGGTCGCTCCGGCGATCTGTCCCGCATCCACACGGAGACGGCGATCGGGCAGTTCGCGGGCGCCGCCGACCTGATCAGCCGACGAGGTCGATCGCGTCCTCGAAGCTGCTCCGGCGCTCCGGGCCGAGATCGATGCCGTGCGCCCGGCCGCCCTCGAGGCGCTGGAGGAACATCGACGGTGGCTCTCGGAGCGGCTCGACGGAGCGGAGCGGGACCCGCGGATCGGTCCCGAACTGTTCGGCCGCAAGCTCGGGTACGCCCTCGATACGGCGAGCGACGCGGACGCGATCCTCGCTCGAGCTGAGGAGGATCTGGTACGCGCCGAGGCCGAGATCGCCGAGGCCGCCTCCCGCGTCTCGGGCGAGCCGCCCGCGACCCCGGGCGTGGTCCGGACCGTGCTCGACCGCTTGGCCGCGGACCATCCGACCGACGAGACGATCGTCCGTCTGGCGACCGAGGCCTTCGACGAGGCGCGTTCGTTCACGGAGTCCGAACGGATCGTGACGCTCCACGACGACCCGATCCAGATCATCGAGATGCCCGAGTTCCACCGGGGCGTGGCGATCGCGTACTGCGACCCACCGGGTCCGCTGGAGACGGCCATCCTCCCGACGTTCTTCGCGATCTCGCCGACGCCGGCCGACTGGCCGCCCGAGCGGGTCGAGTCGTTCTACCGCGAGTACAACGCGCATCAGATCCACGACCTCACGATCCACGAGGCGATCCCCGGGCACATGCTCCAGCTCGGCCACTGGAGGCGGTTCCGCGCGTCGACCGACGTCCGGGCCGCGTTCTGGAGCGGCCCGTTCGTCGAGGGATGGGCGGTCTACGCCGAGCGTGTCATGACCGAACACGGCTACCGGGGCGAGGCCGTGCGGATGCAGCGCCTGAAGATGCTCCTGCGGACGATCATCAACGCGATCCTCGACGCGCGCGTCCACGTGCACGGGATGACCGAGGACGAGGCGATGCGGCTCATGGTCGAACGCGGTCACCAGGAGGAGGGCGAGGCGGTGGGCAAGTGGCGCCGTGCGCTGCTGACCTCGACCCAGCTCTCGACGTACTACGTCGGCTACTCGGAGGTGAGCGACCTGGCCGCGGACCTGCGCTCTGCGCGCCCGGAGCTCGCCGAGCGGGACCTCCACGATCTGATGCTCTCGCAGGGCTCGCCGGCTCCCCGCCACCTGCGGACGTTGCTCCTGCCGTGAGGCGTCGAACCATCCGCTAACCGATCCCTAACCGGATGCAGACGACCAACGGTCCCGGTTCCGGGGGCCGTCCGGCAGCACCCGCGCCCGCCCGGAACGACGAGCCTGCCTGCAACGGACGAAGGGAGCAGACATGGTGGCGTCCACACTCGTGCTCGTGTGGAGGGGTCTCCTCGGCGCGGTCGTGAACCTGAACCACCCGACGACGTACGTCCAGAAGGGGTGGTTCTCGATCTCGGTCGCGAACCTGACGGTCATCGTGATCATGGTCGTGGTCTTCCTCCTCGCCCTGTTCGTGCCCTTCCCGAAGGGGAAGGAGTCATGAAGACCGAAGCCACACCCACCAACTGGACCGGCGAGATCGGACGGAAGCTCACGAAGGAGCTTCCCCCGGAGAAGGTCTTCCCCGACAAGCAGCCGGTCTACGTCCAGTCGTGGACCTACGTGTTCGGCGTCCTGACGATCGCCGCGTTCCTGGTGATTTTGGTCTCGGGCGTGTGGCTGTCGCTGTTCGGGCCGGCCTGGTGGCACACCTCGTCGGTCGGGCTCTTCGTCAACAGCCTCCACTTCTGGAGCGTGGAGCTGTTCTTCGTCTTCATGGTCGTGCACCTGTGGGGCAAGTTCTTCATGGCCGCCTGGCGTGGCAAGCGGGCGTTGACGTGGGTGACCGGGGCCGTCGCGTTCCTCGTCTCGATCGGGTGCGCGTTCACCGGGTACCTGTCGCAGCAGAACTTCGCGTCGCAGTGGATCGCGTCGGAGGGCAAGGACGGCATGAACTCGGTCGGTGTCGGGGCGTACTTCAACGTCCTGAACTTCGGCCAGATGTTCATGTGGCACATCCTGCTGCTCCCGGTCGGGATCGGGGCGCTCACGGTCGTCCACGTCCTGATGGTCCGACGCAGGGGCGTCGTACCGCCGTACCTGGCGAAGACCCAGACGCCGGAGGACGTGCTCGCCGTGGCGGAGCCGGCGGCATCCGATGACAGCGACGATGGAGGTGCGCGATGAGCGCCCGAGCGAAGCGACCGTACCGACCCGGCGATCACGTCGAGGGATGGGTCGGCGGCTCCCGCCGCTACGACATCGTGAAGGAGGGCGTGATCGCGCTCATCGTGACGACGCTGCTCACGATCGGCCTCGCGGTGCTGTTCGGTTCCCCCGACGATCAGCCCGTGACCTTGCGCTCGTGGTCCCAGGCGAACGCCCCGGACTTCGTCGCGGCGGCGCTCTCCGAGCTGAACCACACCAGCGAGGTCGCCGGGTACGGTCCTCCGTACACGAGCGACACCAGCGCCGCGCAGACGATCGGCCCCGTCTGCCTGGCGTGCATCCCGGGCGTGCGGATCCCGATCGACACCGCGAAGGACTTCGTGATCGATCCGCTGCGGACCGAGGTGGGCGACGAGCCGGCACTTTCGGCCGCGGTCCAGCAGTACACGTCGGCGTCCGAGGCCCAGCAGGCCGCATGGACCGACGCGTACACGAAGGCGCTCGAGACGGCGACGATCGAGAACGGGGCGATCACGCTGCCCGCGGGAGACTACGGGCCGGTCGAGCTGATGATGCAGGAGGAGCTGCGGCTCGCGCAGAGCGGCGGGCTCGACGGCGCGCTGCTCCAGACGAAGCAGCTCTACCAGACCGACTACACGAAGCCGATCCTGTTCCTCTCGGGCGGGTCCTACTTCGAGGACCAGGCCGCCGAACGGCACCTGCTGGGCGGGCAGTGGGGCATGATGAACGAGACCGGTGGCTGGCCCGGACAGCCGTGGCTGTGGGCCTACTCGTTCTGGTACCAGATCGAACCGTTCTCCGACGAGAACACGACGCTCGGCGCGAACGCCGACGCGTACATCTGGGCGATCATGATGGTGCGTCGCCCTCCTGATGGTCGTGCTCCCGTTCCTCCCGGGCGTGCGGCGACTGCCCTACTACCTCAAGGTGTACCGGCTGATCTGGCGCGACTACTACCGCTCGGTGGAGGCGAAGGCGTAGGCGGAGGCTCGGATCGGAGCCCTCCGATACCGAGGAGGGGCGGACCGCGTCAACGGCCCGCCCCTCCTGCGCGTCAGGGCGTGCGACCCTGACGAACCCCCGCCCTCGGGTTCGCCCGGGCGCGCGATCGGCACGACGTCCTCGGCATGGACCGGTTCGAGCCCCATCTCCTCCGCGATCGGGATGCGGACCTCCTTGCGCCGCGTGGGCGCCCCCGCCACGTAGAACAGGACCCCGATCACGAGGAAGAGCAGCAACGGGACGATCTGGGACGTCTCGAACTCCCCCCGGGTGAAGTTGTCCGGCAGCGAGTCGTTCGGACTCCCGGAGGTGCCGAACCATCCGACGCCGAAACCTGGGAAGAGCAGCGCGATCGACGCGAGCACCGCGAAGAACGTCGTGATCGCGCTGACGAACAGCGCTCCTCCGTTGCCGCCGGGCACGCGGTAAGGCCTCGGGACGTCCGGGTGGCTCTTCCGCAGCTTGTACAGCGCGGGGAACACCATGATGTAGCTGATCGTGGTGGTGGAGATCGCCAGGCCGAGCACCACGGTGAAGTACTTCTCCGCGTTCCCGGTGATCAGCGTGAACGCGAGCACCATCACGAGCGTCGCCAGGATGCCCGACAGGAGGTTCACCGCGATCGGCGTGCCGAACCGGGCGGAGAACCGCCCGAGGATGGGCGGCGCCGCGCCGTCGAGGGCAGCCATCGCCTGCGCCCGGTCGGCCCCCATGATCCACGTGGTCCCGCTCGATACCAGCGCCAGGATGAACGCCAGCGCCATGATGTGGCCGAGGAAGTTCCCGAAGCCGGTGAGGGTCGCGGTGCCGTCGGCCGTGACGCTCCCCCCGTAGACCGTGAACACGGACTTGATCGCGTCCAGGAACCCGCCGAGGCTGCTGACCTGATCCGTCGGCAGCACGAGCAGGATCGCGATGATCGGGAAGCCGTAGAGCAGGATCGTCCCGATCGCGCTGCGGAACACCGTGAACGGCACGTCGCGTTCTGCGGATCCTTCATCTCCTCGCCGGCCGCGCTCGGCAGCTCGAAGCCCACGTAGTTGAAGAACAGGATCGGCACGAGGCCGATGAACAGCGCGTACGAGGGCTTGAAGTCGCCGGCGTGCACGCCGTGCACGCCGTGCTTCCCCGCGTAGATGAACACGGTGATCGTGAAGAATCCGAGCACGAGGATGCGCACCCACGCGCCGATCGTCGGGATCCACTTGCCGATCTGGAACGAGAGGATCGCGGCGACGACCGTGAACCAGATGAAGCCGAGGACGAACAGCACCTCGAGGAGCGTCGCCGACCCGAGGATCTTCGGGCCGGGAGGGCGTTGCCCCCGTTGAAGAACTCCTCGAACGCGGTCAGGGCGAGGAGCGCGAGCGTTCCGCCCGTCCAGATCGGGTTCGAGATCCAGTAGATCAACGCGTTCACCGCCGCGACGCCGCGCCCGAACGCGAGCCGCGTCCAGACGTACGGCCCGCCCTCCTCGGGGAAGGCCGATCCGAGCTCCGCGGTCAGCAGTGCATACGGGACGAAGAAGAACAAGCCGAGGAAGATCAACCAGGTGAACGCCTGCGCGCCGTAGCTCGCCGCGGCCCCGATCGTGTCGAGCCCGACGAGCGTGCAGATCAGGAAGAACAGGATGTCGAACCGCGCGAAGTGCTTCTGGAGCTTCTTCTTCTCTTCGAGCGCGTACTCGGTCGTGACATCGATGAGATCTGCCGGTAACGCGGTGGCCAAGGAAACCTCCCTCCGCGGGCCGCCGGCCCCCGCCGTGGCCCAGAGAACGCCGGTTCGGACCGTCGAGGCTAGCCATCCCCATGGCGTCGTTCAAGGCGCCGTTCGGTATAAGTGGGCACGCGGGCGCCCACCGGCGCGGCTGGTCGCGCTGCTACCCTCGGGCGATGCGTGCGCCTCCGGCGCGCCGATACCTGCAGGTCGGGTTGCCGCTGGCCGTCGGCGCGTTGCTCATCGTCCCCCTGTGGCTCGGTCGCCCGGGGTCCCCGCCTCCGCCCGGGGCCTCGTCGTGGGCGTCGGCACCCGCCGCGCAGCCGACGCATGGCTCGCTGCCGGACCTCGCTGGGCCGACGCTCTCGGGGGTCGCGTTCGACGCGGCCGCGATCCGTGGGCGGGTGACCGTCGTGAACTTCTGGAACGCGGACTGCCCGCCGTGCGCGCGCGAGGCGCCCGCGATCGCCCGGGCGTGGTCGAGCCTTCATGGTGACGCCGTCGCGTTCGTCGGGGTGATGTACGTCGGCGGGAACTGGCCGGACGATCGCGAGGCGGCGCGAGCGTTCGCCGATCGCTACGCGATCCGGTACCCGATCGTCGTCGACGAGGGCTCGGCGATCGCGCGCGCGGCCGGCATCCCCGGCATCCCGGTCACGATCGTCACCGACGCGGGCGGCGTGATGCGCTACCGGATCGTGGGCCCGGTCCACCGCGGCCAGTTGGAGTCGCTGGTCCGTACGCTGACCGGCTGACGGGTCACGCGTTCGCGGCGGTCCTCGCGAGCGCGCGTTCGAGCTGTCGTCCCGCGTGGTAGCTGGAGCGCACGAGCGGTCCGGCTTCGACGTGCGCGATCCCGAGACGTCCACGCCGAGCCGCGCGTGTCCGTCGAACTCCTCCGGCGTGCACCCACCGATCGACCGGGAGGTGGTGCGCCGTCGGCTGCAGGTACTGACCGATCGTCACCAGGTCGCAGCCGCGCGTCGGCGAGGTCGCGCAGCGCGTCGGGCACCTCGTCGGGCCGCTCGCCCATCCCGAGGATCAGGTTCGACTTCACGACCTGGGCCGGTCGGACGCGCTTGGCGATCCGCAGCACGTCGAGCGAACGGTCGTAGCCGAACGCCGGCCGGATCGCGGGTGGAGGCGCCGGACGGTCTCGAGGTTGTGCGCGAACACGTCGGGTTCGGCGTCGATCACGGTCGCGATGTCGCGCTCGCCGCCCCTGAAGTCGGACGGGAGGACCTCGATGCCGCACTCCGGGACCGCGGCGCGCACGGCGCGGATCGTCGCCGCCCAGATCCGCGCGCCGCCGTCGGGCAGGTCGTCGCGCGCGACCCCGGTCACGCACGACGTGGCGCAGGTCCATGGCGCGGCACGGCGTCGGCCACGCGTCGCGGTTCGTCCTCGTCGACGTCGAACGGCTTCGCGGTCATCACGTCGCAGAACCCGCACCGTCGCGTGCACCGGTCGCCGAGGATCAGGAACGTCGCCTCGCGCTCCTCCCAG
The DNA here is from genome assembly GCA_963789885.1 of uncultured beta proteobacterium. GTDB lineage: Bacteria > Pseudomonadota > Gammaproteobacteria > Burkholderiales > SG8-39 > DATEDA01. Next base: position 78,424 of record CAWBNB010000020.1, read on the forward strand.
CACTCGAAGATGTTCGGGCAGCCGGCCTCCTCGCAGACGGTGTGCAGGCCGCGGTCGCGCATGATGCGCTTCAGGTCGCGGTAGTTCGGGCCCATCTGGGCGCGGACCTTGAGCCAGTCGGGCTTGCGTCCCGTCGGCCGGGCGACCTGCGCGCACCCGACCGAGTGCGCGACGTGGTCCTCGACCGCGGGCGCCGCGTCGCCGATGGGCACGAGGGGCAGGTAGAGCCGCCGTCCGTGCGGGTTGTGGTCTCGGTTCGGCATCGCTGTGCGGCCAGTCTATGCCGTGCGCGCGGAACTCGCCGCCCGCGGTCCATTCCTCGGCCGTGATCGCGAACATGCGTGGTCCTCCCACCGGCCGTCGATCATGCAGGTAGCGCTCGGCCAGGCCCTCGGGACGGAAGCCGTTCTTCTCCAGCACGCGGATCGAGCGCGCGTTGCGTGGCATGGCGCCGGCCTGCACGCGGTGGAGACCGAGCGTCGCGAAGGCGAACGCCGATCGGCCTGGCGCGACGCGCCTCGGTCGCGTACCCGCGGCCGCTCCGCGATTCGGCGACCCAGTAGCCGAGCGTCGCGTTCTCCCACGCGCCACGGACGATGTTCGCCAGCTGCGATCATGCCGACGATGGCGCCGGTCGCGCGCTCGACGATCGCGAACGCGTACGCGAGCTCCGGCCGTCACGGTCGTTCGCCGCCCTCGACAGACAGCCGTCGCTGGCCCTTCGGTGTGAAGAACGACGCGGTCGCGGATCGGCTCGAACGGCGCGAGGAAGGCCTGGTTCGCGCACGACGCGGTCGCGTACGCGTCGGCGTCGTCGGGGTCAGCTCGAGCGGCCTGATCGCGATGGCGGGCAGCGGTCGCTTCAGAACTTCGCCAGCTCCTTCATGCGCGCGTAGATCGACTGCTCGTCCGGCATGAACACGTGCTCGAGCGGACGTCGGAGAACGGCATCGCGGGGATGTCGGGCCCGGCCATCCGCACGACCGGCGCCGTCGAGGTCGAACATGCAGCTCCTCGGCGATCGTCGCGGAGATCTCCGCGCCGGCGCCGTACGTGCGGTTGTCCTCGTACACGACGATCGCCTTGCCGGTCTTGCGCACCGACGCCGAGGATCGTCGCTCTGTCGAGCGGCGCGATCGTCCGCACGTCGACGACCTCGACCGAGATGCCCTCTCCTCCAGGCGACGCTCCGCGGCCTCGAGGCGCAGGTGGAGCATCAGGCCGTAGGCGACGCACGGTGAGGTCCGGTCGCCGTCGCGCTTGACGTCCGCCGCGCCGATCGGGACCTCGTACGGCTCGTCGGGCACCTCGCCCTTGATCAGGCGGTAGGTCTTCTTGTGCTCGAGGAACAGCACCGGGTCGGGGTCGCGGATCGCGGCGCGGAGCAGCCCTTGCACGTCGTACGGGGTCGCGGGCACCACGACCTTCAGGCCCGGCACGTGCCCGTAGAACGCCTCGATCGACTGCGAGTGGTACAGCGCGCCGTGGACGCCGCCGCCGTACGGCGCGCGGATCACCAGGGGCACGCCGAAGTCCCCGTTCGAGCGGTAGCGGATCCGCGCGGCCTCGCTGACGATCTGGTCGAACGCCGGGTGGATGAAGTCGGCGAACTGGATCTCGGCGACGGGCAGCATCCCGTGCATCGCCATCCCGATGCGCGACGCCGACGATGCGCGACTCGGCCAGCGGCGTGTCGATCACCCGTGCGCTCGCCGAACTCGTCGAGGAAGCCCGGCGGTGGCCCGGAACACGCCGCCGCGGGCGCCGACGTCCTCGCCCAGGACGACGACGCGCTCGTCGGCCTCCATCTCGTCCCAGAGCGTGTCGTGGATCGTCTGGATGATGTTCTTCTCGGTGGAACCGGCGGCCGCGGCGGTTGCAGCGGTCTCGGCGCCTCACCCATCGCGGCCGCCGCCCTCGTCGGGCTGCTCCGCGAACACGTGGCGGAACGCGCTCTCTGGATCGGGGTCCGCCGCGTTCCACGCCGCCTCGACGTCCGCGTCGATCGCGGCCTTGAGCTCGGCGCGCGTCGTGTCCGAGCCGGTCGTCGTCGACGAGGCCCTGTTCCTTGAGGTAGTCGGCGAACAGCTTGATCGGGTCGTGGGCCTTCGCCTCCTCGACCTCCTCGCGGCTGCGGTACGTCCGGTCGTCGTCATCCGAGGTGTGCGGGAAGAACCGGTAGGTCTTGAACTCGACCAGCGTCGGCCCGCCGCCCTGCCGGGCCTTCTCGACGCGCGTTCCGCGACGCCTCGTAGCACGCGAGCGGATCGTTCCCGTCGGCGACGACGCCGTCGAACCCGTAGGCCGAGGCGCGCGTCGGCGACGTCGTGCACGGCCATCTGCTTGCGCTGCGGCACGCTGATCGCGTACCGGTTGTTCTCGCAGAACCACACCACCGGCAGCTCGTGGATCCCGGAGAAGTTCAGACCCTCGTGCCAGTCGCCCTCGCTGGTTGCGCCCTCGCCGAACCAGCACCCGACGACGGCCTCCTCCCCGCGGTACTTCACCGCGTACGCGGCGCCGGCCGCGTGCGGGATCTGCGTCGCGATCGGCGAGGACCCGCTCAGGATCCCCAGCCGCCGCGAGCCCCAGTGCGCCGGCATCTGGCGCCCGCCGCTCGACGGGTCGTCGCGCTTGCCGAACACGCCGAGGAACACGTCCGCGCGGCGTCATCCCAACGGTCAAGCAGACAGCCATGTCGCGGTAGTAGGGGAGCAGGATGTCGGTGCCGCGCGTGAAGGCCCATGCCGAACCCACCTGGCAGCCCTCGTGGCCCGAGACCGGGACCACGAACGGCGCCTTCCCCTGTGCGGTTCAAGCGGAACTGGGCTTCGTCGCACAGCCGGGCGGTCAGCATCGTGCGGTACATCGCCACGAGGTCGTCTGCAGCGAGGCCGAGCGCTTCGTGCCTACTGCCAGCGGCCGTCGTCTGTGTCGCCACGCGTGCCTCCTCCTCCAGGGACGCACTAGCGGTGCGGTCCCCGAGCCGACGAGCGGTCCGATAGGCGCTTGGTCCGTAATCCTAGCACCGGTACATTTCGGGCCCGGTCCGCCTTTCGGCCCATGGCGGACCGCCCCTTGGGGTACGCGTTCGCGCGTCGGTCCCGTAGGCTGGAGGTTATGGCGACGGCGACCCCTTCCATCATCGATGTCACCGACGAGACGTTCGGCACCGCCGTCCTCGAGGAGTCGATGCGCCGGCCGGTCGTCGTGGACTTCTGGGCCGACTGGTGCCAGCCGTGCAAGGTGATCGGACCGGTGCTCGAGCGACTGGCCGACGAGAAGCGGGGCGCCTTCCTCCTGGCCAAGCTCGACGTCGAGGCGAACAGGCAGACGGCGGGCACGTTCGGCATCATGAGCATCCCCGCGGTGAAGGCCTTCCGGAACGCGCGCCTGGTCGAGGAGTTCGTCGGCGCGATCCCGGAGGCCGCGATCCGCCAGTTCCTCGACGTCGTCGTCCCCTCCGAGGCGGATCTGGTCGCTGCCGAGGGCGAGGTGGCGCGGAGATCGAGGGCCACCCGGACGACGCCGAGCGCGCGTTCAACGACGCGCTCGAGCGCGATCCGAAGAACCTCCGGGCGTCGCTGGGGCTGGCCAGGATCGCCGCCGGCCGGGGCGACTTCGACGGCGCGCGGCAGAATCCTGACGGCGCTTCGTCCCGAGCCCGAGGCCGAGCGCATCCTGGCCGCGCTGGACGTGTCGGAGTGGGCGAACGACGCCGGCGTCGGGGCGATCCGCAGCTCGCCGGCCCGATGCGGGCGGCCGCCGAGGGCCGGTTCCCGCAGGCGCTGGAGTCCTTCCTCCGGCTCGTTCTGGACGGCGGCGATCAGCGCGAACCCGCGCGCGAGGCGATGCTGAAGCTGTTCGCCGTGCTCGGGGACGACGATCCCCTCACCCAGGAGTACCGGCGGAAGCTCGCCGCCGCGCTCTTCTGAACGCGTCCGCGATCAGCTGAGCCAGGGGGCGGCCCGGTCGGGCTCGATCCCGAACCGGGCGATCGCCTCGGCGACGGTCTCCGGCTTCACCTCACCCATCTCCGCGAGCTGTGCCAGGACCGCGACGACGATGTGCTCCGCGTCGATCTCGAAGAACCGTCGGAGCGCCTCGCGCTGATCCGAACGTCCGAACCCGTCGGTCCCGAGCGAGAGGAACGGCTGATGCACCCATCGCGCGATCTGGTCCGCGACCGCCCGCATCGAATCCGTGACCGCGACGACCGGGCCCTCCTGCGTGCCCAGCGCGTGGACGACGTACGGCTCGCGGCGGGGATCGGTCGGGTGCAGCCGGTTCCACCGCTCGCTTCCCAACGCATCGACGCGGAGCTGCTGGAACGACGTCGCGCTCCACACCGCCGCGGAGACGTCGAAGCCTTCGGCCAGGAGCTCCTGCGCGCGGAGCGCCTGGGGTACCATCGGCCCGGACGCGAGGAGCTGCGCGCGCAGTGCCTTGTCCCCGTTGCCGTTCCGCGTCGCAGGTCCGTCGGCGAATCGGTAAAGCCCCTTTACGATCCCTTCCTCCACGCCGGCCGGCATCTCGGGCTGGGCGTAGTTCTCGTTGTAGAGGGTGAGGTAGTAGAAGACATCCTCACCGGTCGCTTCGTCGGGTCCGTCCCCCGCGCCGTACATGCGCGCCAGGCCATCCTTGACGATCGTGGCGACCTCGTAGGCGAAGGCCGGGTCGTAGGCGCGGCAGACGGGGTTCGTCGTCGCGATCAGCAGGGAGTGCCCGTCCTCGTGCTGCAGCCCCTCGCCGTTCAGCGTCGTCCGTCCGTACGTGGCGCCCAGCAGGAACCCCCGCGCGCGCTGGTCGCCGGCCGACCAGATCAGGTCGCCGATCCGCTGGAAGCCGAACATGGAGTAGAACGCGAAGAACGGGATCATCGGTTCGCCGTGCGTCGCGAACGAGGTCCCCGCCGCCGTGAACGATGCCATCGAGCCGGCCTCGGTGATGCCTTC
>CAWBNB010000021.1:0-316863 GCA_963789885.1 uncultured beta proteobacterium
CGGCGATCGCGCAGCAGCGCTACGGCACGAGCCTGACCGCGCATCTAGGCAAGCTCGGTGTCCTCGGCGAGCGTTTCAGCGCGGCGCACGCGATCTGGATCGATCGCGACGACATGCGGCGCATCGCGGATGCGGGCGGCGCGATCGCCCACAATCCCTTGAGCAACCTGCGGCTCGGGTCGGGGCTCGCGGCGGTCCGCGCAATGCTCGACTGTGGGCTGGCGGTGGGCATCGGTACCGACGCCACGAACACCTCCGACACGCAGAACATGTTCGAAGCGGCGCGCCTGGCCGCCTATCTGTCGCGGCTCAGGGGGTCGGACTACACCCAGTGGATTTCGGCAGGCGAGGCCTTCGCACTGGCGACGGTCGGCAGTGCGCGCGTGCTGGGCTTCGCCGGCAAGCTCGGTGCCATCGCCCCGGGTGCGTTCGCGGACCTGGTGTTCCTCGACCTCGGACACATCAATTACGTCCCGCTGCGCGACGCGCTCCTGCAGCTCGTGAACGCCGAGAGCGGCGCGGCGATCGATGCGGTGATGGTCGGCGGACGCTTCATCCTGCGGGACGGTCGACTGCTGACGGTGGACGAGGCGAGGCTGCGCCGCGACGTCGAAGCCGCGCGCGCGCGGCTGGACACCGCCAATCAGAGCTCGTTGCGGATCGCGCGGGCGCTCGAAGGTTGGGTCGGCGCGTTCTGTATTGCGCAGGCGCGCGCGCCGGGGTTACCGCCGCGTCGCGTCGACGCCAGTTGAGCCGGCAGGGCCGCCGAAGCGGCGGGCACGAACAGGGTGACGCCGACCCCGCGCCAGTGACGTCTGACTTCGTACTAGTCGTTACATAGTGGCGGCGACCTCGGCTGAAGCCGACTTGTCGATCAATGCGCTGAGCGCCGCGATCCCCACGGGTGCGCGAGGGACCCAGGGCACGACGTAGGTGCGCTGCGCCAGTCCGCCGGCGACCCGGGCCAGTTGTGCCTGCTCACCTGCCAGACGTGCGGCCAACACTGGGTCCCGGGTGCCCGAGGCCGCCAAGCTGCGATTGACCACCCAGGCGAACGGCTCGATCCTTGCCCGACGCAGGTCGTCTTGCAGCCTGGCCGCTTCGGACACCGGCGTAATCTCCGGCAGTGTGACGAGCACGATGCGCGTGTAGGCCGGATCCTGCAGTCGCATCAGCGGCGTCACCACCCGTGCGCCGGCAGTGGCTTCGAACCCGCGCGTCATCTGCCGGTGGTAGGCCCCGGTGGCGTCCATCAGCAGCAGCGTGTGGCCGGTCGGTGCGGTGTCGAGCACGACGAAGGCACTTCGCGCTTCACCGACTGTCTCGGAGAACGCGTGGAACACAGCGACCTCCTCGGTGCACGGCGAACGCAGGTCCTCAAGCAGCAGAGCCCGACCGGCCTCGTCGAGCTCGCGGCCGCGCCTGGCCATGATCTTGTCGACGTAGCGCTGTGTCTCGGCGACCGGATCGATGCGGTCCACCTGCAGGCCGGGCAGGCTACCGTCGAGTGTGGCGGCTAGGTGCGCCGCCGGATCGGTGGTCGACAGATGCACGGTCTTGCCGCGCCTGGCCAGCGCGACAGCCAGCGCGGCGGCGATCGTCGTCTTGCCGACACCGCCCTTGCCCATGACCATCACCAGTCCACGGTCCTGCCGGGCCAGTTCGTCTGCTAGCGCGTGAAGGGGTTGGACCTCGGCCGGCACTGTGGCCGGCGACACAGGCGCCACCGGCAATGCAAGCTCTGGCTGCAGCAACGCGCGCAGCGCAGGCAGCCCAACCATGTCGAATGGACGCAGTGCCACGCGGTCTTGGGGCAGCGCGCCCAATGCAGCGGGCATCGCGGCGAGCGCCCGTTCGCCCTGCGTCTGCAGGGCCGTTGCTACCTCGTCGCCGGCGATCGACGCCCGGAAGACGGCGTTGACCACCAGTCGCTGGTTCGCGAGACCCAGCTTCAGCAGTTCGTCGTGCGTACGCTCCGCTTCGCGTAGCGCCGCGTTGTCTGCTCGTGTCACCAGTACGATAGCCGTCCGGCTCGGATCGGCGAGCGCGTGCAGCCCGGCGCGGAAGCGCTGCTCCTGCATCTTCAGGCCCGAGTGCGGCCCGAGGCAGGACGCACCGCGATCATTCCCCTCCAGGAAGCCGGTCCATGCCTTGGGCAGGCTCAGCAACCGCAAGGTATGGCCGGTGGGCGCGGTGTCGAAGATCACGTGGTCGTAGTCATCGGCGTCGCCGGCGAGCAGGCCGATGAATTCGTCGAAGGCGGCGATCTCGGTCGTGCAGGCGCCTGACAGTTGCTCGTAGACCGTGCCGCGCTCGACCTCGGTGCTGGCGGCCGGCATCTGGTCGATCACCCGTACGCGATAGGCCTCGGCTGCGGCCTCCGGGTCGATGTTCATCGCCTCCAGCCCGGGCGCGTTCGGAATCGCCCGCGGCTGGTCGGACAGCGCGATGCCGAGCATCTCGTCGAGGTTCGAGGCCGGGTCGGTGCTGACCAGCAGCACGCGTCGGCCCGCGTCGGCCAGTGCGAGCGCGCAGGCACAGGCTAGCGAGGTCTTGCCCACGCCCCCCTTCCCGGTGAAGAACATGAAATGCGGCCCGTTTTTCAGCAGCGAAAGGGGTGGTTCGAGCTTGTCTTGCATGAGGTGATTCGGTGGTCAGACCACGACGGTCGCTGCGCTCACGTGCAGGCTGTCGTACAGCACGGGGCCGGCGCTGCATCGGGCGTCGATGGCCCGATCATCTGGGACGCCGCGATCAGCGCCGCCTTGACGATCAGGTCCTCGGGAATTGTCTCGAACGTGTTGCCGCCCACTTCCAGCGTGCGGCAGGGCAAGTCGCCGCAGACGGAGCAGCATGGACTCTTGCCGACGCTCGCGCCCAGCCACTCCTCCATCGGCTTGCCGGCGATCCAGATCCGGTTTGATTCGGATGGCTCAGCCTTGAAGGCTGGCTCGTCGAGGGCCAAGACTTCGAGGACCGGCTGGATGCCGAGCGGGCGCAGCGCCGCCTCCAGTTTAGCCAGCGCGCCGACAGCCTGTTCGTAGGTCGAGCCGCAACGCTTGCAGGTCTCGCCTTCCTTCACGAGGCGTTTCCAGGTGATCGGCAATGGCTTCATTCAAACCTCCTCGTCATGCGAAGCGGCGGGCTCGGGTTCATCCGATGCCCTATTCGAGCCGCGAAGCCGCAGGAATGGCTTCGCCGGTGCGTCGAGTACGCGCGCCATGATGTTCATTCGAAACCCGCGCTGAACCGATTCAGTAACCCGAGCATGGTATGCAGACCGGCTTCCCGTCTTTCATTCTCAGGTAACGATCAAACACGTATTCGCCGCAGGTGCCGCACTTGGTCTTGTTGAACGAACCCTTGGGCGGCTTGAACTGAAAGTCGGGTTTCAGCTCGACGGCAAAGAGCGCGTCGTCGGTCTGCTCGTAGACCCAGCGGATGATTTCCTGGCTCACGGACGCAGGAATTTGGGACGGCTCGACGCCTTTCTTGCGGATGGCGATGAACTCGAATTTTCCCATCGCATCGACGGCATCCGGTTTGAGCGAAAAACGAATGCCTCCCTTCTGCGGGTGATAGAAGGTCGCGGCGAGCTTGCCGTAGAAGGTCTTGGCCATAAGAACTTTTCCATAGGTGGCCCCGGTAGCCGCCTGAATCCCGTCCATCAGGCATGTCTGCGGATGCGCCTCGCCCAGTTCCGGAAAGACAAAGAAACCGTGGTCCTTTTCCCTTTCTACCCCAAGTCTTTCGAGAGCTAGTCGGCCCATGCGATAACCGATCGGCATGAACGGACATTGATGTCCGTGGAATTCAAAGGCCCATTCGGGGGCGATGTGTTGCGTTGTCATGTGATTCTCCTCGATAACAAAGCACTACTTGAGTACGTCAAAGAACATCTTTGCGGCAACCAGCCATAGCAGGACGCCAATGATCTTTTTTAGTTGGCTGCTGGAGAGTTTGTTCTTCATCAACTGCGACCCGGCAAGCGATCCACCTGCAGCCATGAGCGCCATGATTCCCAGAAAAGTCATATTCAAGTTTCCGAGCGTGGCGTGACCGAGAAATCCGGAGAGTGAGGAAAACACCACTGCTACGGCACAGGTCGCCGCCGCTCGTTTCGCATCAAGCCCCAGCCAGTTGAGCGCTGGAACGATGATGTTTCCGCCTCCCACTCCGAGCAGACCACCGATGAAGCCTGCGGTACTGCCAACGCCCGCGCCCACCAACCAGACCTTAGCCGAGCCGGCATCTTGAGCGCGCGCCTGTCCCTGATAAAAAAGCATCATTCCACCGGCAAACACCAGAAACACGGCGAAGAGAAAGAGCAAAGTTGTCTTGTCGACGTGCGGCGTAAGGCGAGCGCCGATGGGTGCGAACACGACAGCGACGACGCCGACGGGCAATGCAATGCGCCAGTCGATGAGCCGACCACGCCAATAGTTGACCGTGGCGAACGATAGGCTGATCGCGTTGAGAAGCAACGCGGTCGGGGCAGCCTCGGCAAGCGGTACACCGAGATAGTAGAAAAACGGAACGAACAGGAAGGCCGCTCCCAATCCAGCCATTGCCAGCAGGCCGGAGAACACAAACACCACAGGCGCGGTGATCAGATAGAAGGTGAGCGACATGATTTGTCAGCTCTTATCCATTGGCTGCCTTTGCGGCGAAACCTCGGACTCCTCTCCCATCGCCGGGTCAGGCAGGGGTCGCATGGGAAGGCTCGTTGCTCCGCGCCAGCCGCTGCAGGACATGGGTAATGGGCTCGGGCTGAAGGGTGACGTGCTCGATACCGAAACGCTCACCGCAAACCGGCGAGCACTGCATCCCATTGCTCCATCCGCTCCAGCACCACATGTGCGGCAAGTGCGATGCGTTCGGCCGAGATCGACCAGATGTGCAAGTCGTGCACCGAGGCCACGGCCGGGACACTGCCATTGCCTTTCCGCTCCCGACCAGAGACCGGTGAAGGGGAAGGCCCTCCATCAGGCCATGGAGCGCCTCACGCGCAAGATGCAGGCTCGAAAATCCGATCAAGCCCGCGATCACGAAGGTCAGCGCCGGATCGGCGCGAGTCCAGCCCGTGACCATCACCAGCATCCCCGAGGCGATCGCGCCGATTCAGCCGAGCAGGTCGCCCATTACATGCAGCAGCGCCGCGTGCACGTTCAGGTCCGGCGTACCGCGCGAAAGCATCCAGCGACCGCCATATTGAGCAGCAATCCCGCGCCGGCGACGCGGCTTCGCCCGTGACGTCGAGGGGGTCGCTCAGCCGCGCAGCAGCTGGGGGCGCGCGCCAGAAACCGCGGCGATCCAATCCATAAGTCCGAGTCAGGCTAACAGGCTAGGGTGGGACGGACTTGTGTTGGATCAAGCTAGCCACGATCACCTCCTTGCTTATCACGCCGGCTTGCTCGCCGGCGCGCACGACCGCATCCAGAGCGGATCACCGTTTCGCGGTCTTCCGCGCGGGCGCGCAGGCCACGGGCTGCGGCCCGCACGGGTTGCCGCCGCAGCAGTTCTCGGTGAGGAATGCGACGAGCGAGTTCATCGCCGCGAAGTCGGCGCTGTAGTGGATGAACCGGCCGTCCTGCCGTGCGCGGAGGAGACCGGCGTTGGAAAGCTGCGCGAGATGGAAGGACAGCGTTGGCGCGGCGAGTCCCAGCTCGGCCGCGATCTCGCCGGCGGGAAGGCCTTGCGGCCCTGCCTGTACCAGGAGGCGGAACACCCCGAGCCGATGGTCGTGGGAGAGCGCGGAAAGGAGCCTTGTCGCCACCGATGTTTCCATGATTCAATAATCATTGAACTATTTGCGGTTGTCAACACTCTTAAGGATCGAGGCCCCTGATCGGGGAACCGCGCCACCCGTCCCGCGGCGAGGCCGACGATCGAAAAACTGAGGATTGCCCGGATGTTGGACGAAGCGGTACCTGCGGTGGCGACCCGCCCCGCGTCGATCGACGCGGGCAGCCCGTGCATCGGCGACGCGCCGAATGCAGAGGCCCTGAACGAGGCCTGCCGCTGCGAGGGCGTCGACCTCGCGACGTTGCGCGGCGAGGTGGAGGAGGGGCTCGAGGCCGATCGGCTCACCGGTTCACTGGTCGAGACGCATCCTCACCTGTTCTCGGCGCTTCCGGTCTATATCCGCCGCGAGCACGCCGAGCGCATGGCGGCGGTGACGGCGGCGCTCGAGACGGTGGTCGCGCTCCCCGCGTATCGCGAGGCGGTGCTCGCGATACGCGCCGGAGATCGCGCGCCACGATCCCGGGACGCGCGGAGTCTTCGCCGGGCTCGACTTCCATCTCTCCGCCGACGGACCGAAGCTCATCGAGATCAACACGAACGCCGGCGGCGCCCTCGTCGCCGCGATGCTCGCCGAAGCGCAACGCGCCTGCTGTGACGAGGTACGGGCGGTGATTCACGACGGGCAGTCCCTGGCGGCGCTGGAGCGGCGGCTGTGGGCGATGTTCATCGCGGAATGGCGCGCGGCCGGACGCACCGGCGCACCGCGGACGGTGGCGATCGTCGATGACGATCCGCCGAGCCAGTACCTGTACCCGGAGTTTCTGCTGTTCGCGCGCCTGTTCGAGCGGTTCGGAGCGCGCGCGCTCGTCGCCGACCCCGCCAGTCTCGAATACCGCGACGGTGTCCTGTATCTCAATCGGGAGCCGGTCGATCTCGTCTACAACCGGCTCACCGACTTCGCGCTCGAGGCACCGGGCCACGCCGCGCTTCGAGCCGCCTTCCTGAACGGTGCCGCGGTCGTCACGCCGCATCCCCGGGCACACGCCCTCTTCGCCGACAAGCGGAACCTCGTGCTTCTGGGCGACGAGGCGGCGCTCCGGAGCTTCGGTGCGACGGACGCGGCGATCGAGACCCTCCTCAGCGCAGTGCCTCGGACCGAGATCGTGCGCGCGGGGGACGCCGAGCGCCTATGGGCCGGCCGCAAGCGCCTCTTCTTCAAGCCCTACGCCGGCTTCGGGAGTCGCGGCGCCTACCGCGGCGACAAACTGACCCGGCGCGTCTTCGAGGAGATCCTCGCCGGCGGCTACGTCGCGCAGGCGCTCGTGCCGCCAACCGAGCGCATCGCGGCGACCGAGGACGATGCACCGCTCAAGTTCGACGTACGCAACTACGCCTATGCGGGAGAGGTGCAGCTCCTCGCCGCTCGGCTCTGGCGGGGCCAGACGACCAACTTCCGCTCTCCCGGCGGCGGCTTCGCGCCGATCTTCGTGCTCCGCTGACGAGGGTAGGCGGCTCAAGCCCTGCGCTTGACCATCGTCAAGTTCGCATCCGCCCGGGGGGTGAAACTTTGAGTGGATCTGCCGCTTTGGGGACGTGCCGTGGCCCAGCTCGAATACCTCGTTACCGCTCAGCGCATCGATAGCCACGGCAGCCTTGCGCGCTGCAAGGATGCCGAGATCACGCTCGACACGGACATTGCCGGCCGGGCCGACGCGCTCAATCCGGCCGAGTTGTTCCTCGCCGCAATCGCCGCGTGCATGCTCAAGGGTATCGAGCGGGTGACGCCGAAGCTGAAGTTCAAGCTGCAGGGCGTTGCCGTGCGGCTTGTGGGGCAGCGGCAGGACAGCCCGCCGAAGATGATCGGCGTCCGGTACGAGCTGTGGATCGACACCGAGGAGCCCGACCGGCGTCTCAACCTCCTGCACGACAACGTGCGGAAGTTCGGAACCATCTTCAACACCGTTTCGGCGGCCTGCCCGCTCGAGGGGACGATCCATCGCGGCGTGCCGCCATGGCGGCATTCCGCCGCCACCACCCAACCATCCGGAGACCCGCAGCATGTCCAAGCCTGAAGCAGTGATCGCAAGCCCCGTCCGTACCGCCATCGGCACCTACGGTGGTAGCCTCAAGTCGATCCCCGCCACCGACCTCGGGAGCGTCGCCATCCGCGAAACGCTCAAGCGCGCAGGCGTCGCGCCCGACGACATCTGACACGGTCATCATGGGCCACGTCATCCAGGCGGGTGCGAAGATGAATCCTGCGCGCCAGGCCGGGCTCGGCGCGGGTCTGCCGGTAAAGGTGCCAGCGCTCACCGTGAACCGCGTCTGCGGGTCCGGCGCTCAAGGGATCGCCTCCGCCGCCCTCGAGATCTGGGCGGGTACCGCGCAGAGCGTCGTGGCGGGCGGCATGGAGAACATGGACATGGCGCCCTATCTCATGACGGGCGGCCGCTGGGGTTACCGCATGGGTACCGCCGAGATCTACGACGCGATGCTGCGCGACGGTCTCAACGACGCATTCAGCGGCGAGCACTCGGGCTGGCACACGGAGGACCTGGCCGCAAAGTACGATATCACGCGCGCGAAACAGGACGCGTGGGCGCTCCGGTCTCAGCAGCGCTTCGCCGCCGCCCAGGCGGCGGGCAAGTTCACGGCCGAGATCGTGCCGGTGGAAGTGAAGGGGAGGAAGGGGCCCGAGGTCTTCGCCAAGGACGAGCACAACCGGCCGGACACGACGGCCGAGAGCCTCGCCAAGCTGAAGCCGGCCTTCCGCAAGGACGGCACGATCACGGCGGGCAACGCGCCGGGGCTCAACAGCGGTGCGGCGGCGATGGTCGTCGCTGATCGCGTCTGGGCGGAGAAGAAGGGCGTGAAGCCGATCGCACGTGTCGTCGCGTTCGGCGTCGCGGCGGTCGAGCCCGGAATGTTCGGCATCGGCCCCGTCCCCGCGGTGCGGCTAGCGCTCGAGCGCGCCGGCTGGAAGGTGGGCGACGTCGAGCGCGTGGAGATCAACGAGGCGTTCGCCGCGATTGCCGCCGCGTGCACCCGGGAGCTCGGCTTCGCCGAGGACATCGTGAACGTCGAGGGCGGCGCGATCGCGCATGGCCACCCGATCGGCGCGAGCGGTGCGGTCCTCACGACCCGGCTCCTTCATTCCATGCAGCGCGACGGCCTGAAGCGCGGCATCGTCACGCTGTGCATCGGCGGCGGGCAGGGTATCGCTCTGGCGCTCGAAACGCTCTAGCCGAGGTCGCTCCATGGACAAGCCGTTCACGAAGGCCGCGGACGACGTTGTCGCCGGACTCGGACTCATCCGCGAGGGCGCGCCTGCGGCGATGAAAGCGTTCGGCGGCCTCGCGCTCGCGGCGACCGCTCCGAACGCGCTCGACACGAAGGTGAAGGAGCTGATGGCGCTTGCGATCAGTATCGCGGTCCGCTGCGGCGGCTGCGTCGCATACCACACTCGCGCCGCGACGAAAGCTGGTGCGAGTCGCCAGGAGGTCGTCGAGACCGTCGCGCTCGCGCTGTACATGGGCGGCGGACCGGCGGCGGTCTACGGCGCCGACGCGATGCGGGCGTTCGATGAATATGCCGGATCCCCTGCCTCATGACGCCACGGTCGACCGCTTGGTTGTAGGTCGCCGCGTAACGGCCTCGCGCAACTGAACGCTGCCGAAACGGGCTTGGCGAGGGTTGCGAGCCGCCGCGCCGGTAGAGCGGTTCCAGGCCTGACTGGGTCCCCCATGTGCTGCGTCAGCGTATCCCATCCCTTCGTCGCCATGCTGCATCAGTCATCGGCCGATCCGCTTGCCGCAAGGAATCAGACGGCATGACCGCGCCGGACAGTCGTAATCCCCACGATCACCCGCGTCCGCAAGGCGGCGAACGCCTGCTCTGGCTCGCCATGGGGCTTACCTTCGCTTATGCCGGCGTGGAAGCGGTCGTGGGCTGGTGGGCGGGGTCGCTCGCGCTGGTCGCGGATGCCGGGCACATGGTCAATGACGCCGGGGCGCTCGCGCTTGCCGCGGCCGCAGCCTGGGTCGCCAGACGTCCTGCTTCGCGACTGCATTCCTACGGCTTTGGGCGAGCAGAATTTTTCGCGGCTCTGGTCAACAGCCTCGCCTTGCTAGCGCTGGTTGCCTGGCTTGCGATCTCCGCCGTGCAGCGCCTGCAGGACCCGCGGCCGGTCGCAGGCGAGGCGGTTTCGGTGACCGCCGCGTTGGGCCTCCTGATCAATATCCTGGTTGCCTGGCTGTTGAGCCGCGGCGATCGAAACCTCAACACCCGCGCCGCGCTACTGCACGTCGTGGGCGACCTGCTGGGGTCCGTGGCGGCGATGATCGCTGGCCTGGTGATCGCCTTCACCGGCTGGACGCCCATTGACCCGTTGCTTTCGCTCCTCATCGCCGCGTTGATCGTCACGTCCAGCCTGCGCCTGCTGCGCGAGGCTCTACACGGGCTCATGGAAGGTGTTCCGCTGCGCCTGTCCCTCGAGGAAATCGGCCGAGCGATGGCGGCGGTACCCGGGGTGGTGTCGGTGCACGACCTCCACATCTGGAGCGTGTCGCCGGACAAGACGATGCTCTCCGCGCACTTGAGGATCGAGGATCTTCGGCGTTGGGAAGCCGTGCTGAACGATACCCGGACCCTGCTGCATGACCGCTACGACATCGATCACGTAACGCTGCAGCCCGAACTGAATCAGCATCCGATCCGACTCGTTGCGCGACGTGGCGACGCGGCCTGACGCCCCAGGGCGGCCGGATCTGGTTGCCATGGTCATCGATCGGTTGGATGCGGCGAGTTTCGAGATCACTGAGTGCGGTCCTCGTGCTCGCCGCATTCGGGCAGGCAAGAGCCGGATGACGAGCCTCGACGAATCGCGTGGAGGTAAGAGCTTTCCATGTGTGAGCTTCTTGGAATGTCGAGCAATCTGCCAGCGACCGTGAACCTGTCGTTGATGAAACTTGCGGAACACGGCGGCTTCTCCGGACCGCACAGGGATGGCTGGGGCGTCGCCTACTATGAAGGGCCGGACGTCCGGCTGATCAAGGAGGCGGAAGCGGCCGCCAGCAGCGACTGGGTGCACTTCGTTCGGGACCACAGGCTGCAGAGCCCACTCGTCATCGCCCACGTACGGAGAGCGACAATGGGCGAGCGCGCCTATCGTAATACGCAACCATTCGCCCGGGAGCTCGCGGGGCGGATGCATCTTTTTGCGCATAACGGCTGGCTCCCGGGGATTTTCGAATCGCCTCAGTTCCGGCCCACACGGTTCCATCCCGTCGGAGAAACGGACTCGGAGAGGGCCTTCTGTACCCTTCTCGATCGGCTGGCCGACTTATGGCGAGGGCCGGGTGCCATCCCATCGTTCGACACGCGGCTTGCGATTGTCTCGTTGTTCGCCGCGGAGATGAGATCGCTGGGCCCCGCGAACTTCCTCTATTCGGACGGAGATGTGCTGTTTGCGCACGGTGATCGGCGGAAACAGGCCGAGACATCCATGGTCGCGCCGCCGGGTCTCGTATCGCTTCAGCGGCGGTGTCGCCAGGGTGGACGCGTTTTCGAAGCGAGCGGTCTAGCCATTGACGGCGCGGATCAGACGATTGTCCTATTGGCGAGCGTCCCTTTGACGGACGAGTCTTGGCAGCCTTTCGGAGAGGGGGAAGTGATCGCCGTATGCAAGGGCGAGATCGCTGCGCGACAGACGGCCGAGACGAACCGGTCTTCTGACATCTGACTGCTCGAAACGAGTGGTGGCGGCATTTAAGATGCATCAAACTGGTCTACGGAGGTACCGCGAGTGTGGTGAATTCCCGAGCGACGCGCTCGAGTATGCGGAACCAGTGCGTCGCAAGTGGCCGGGAGAACGCCTGCGGACGCGCGGAAAAGAAAACGGGCGCCGCAGGGCGCCCGAACGCGATCCGAAGGAGGTGGATCAAACGTGGTCGTACCGCCGGCTCTTGAAGCTGATCGTCTTCTTGTGGTCGGCGACCGACCCGACCCGGCGGATGCTCGCCCAGGTGCCCTTGTAGTACGGAATGATGTTGCGGTCCGTCCAGTTAGTCGTGACGTCGCCCTGCACGCCGTTGTCGTAGCCGAACTGCATGAAGCTGTGCCCGGTCTTGATGTCCGGCTCGGGATAGGCCATCGCGAAAGTCGATGAGCAGGGTCGCTTAAAGCTCTACACCAAGTTTCGGATCCGGGAGCTTCGCGACCGGGGGCCCACCATCGACATCCTCGCCGAGGACGACGGGTCAAGGACTCAGAGCATCATCGGCATTGACGAAATCATCTGCTCGACCGGTGCGCGGCCGGACCTGTCCCTGACCCGCGAGTTGCGCGTGAAGCGGATCCGTGGCAGTCTATCTCGAGCGCATCGAAGGCAGGGCGAGGGCACGTCGCCGCTTCGTGCGCAATGCGCTGGGGCTCGGCGTCGCGGCGCTTCTGCCGCGGCGCGTGCGCGGTGCCCCTGCGCCGATCCGCATTGGCACGACCTCGGTGATCCTCGACGATCAGGTCGGCTTCCTCGATGCCTGGCGCGTGTATCTGGAGGGCAAGCTCGGTCGCCCCGTGAGCTTCGTCCAGCGCGGCAGCTACCGCGAGATCACCCAGCTGATCTTCGGTGACCAGCTCGACTTCGCCTGGGTGTGCGGCTATCCATATGTGCGCAACAAGGGGTTTATGCGCCTGCTAGCGATGCCGCTGTATCGCGCGAAGCCGCTCTACCAGTCCTATCTGATCGTCCCGCAGGCCGATCGTGACACCCGCACCTTCGGCGACCTGCGCGGGCGCATCTTCGCCTACTCGGATCCCGATTCGAACTCGGGCTTCCTCATCCCCCAGTTCGACATGCTGCGCGAGGGCCTCGAACCGCCGGCGCACTTCCGCAAGAGCTTCTTCACGTATGCGCACCGCAAAGTCGTCACAGCAGTTGCGGCGGGCGTGGCGCAAGGCGGCGCGGTCGACGGCTACGTATGGGAGACGCTGGCGCTGCGGTTTCCCGAGCAGACGGCGAAGACCCGCGTCGCACGCAAGTCGGAGGAATACGGCTTCCCGCCGCTCGTCGCGCGACGCTCGATCGGCCGGGAGGACTTTGCCGCGATGCAGGCAACCCTCGTCGGCATGAGCCAGGATCCGTCCGGGTGCGCCCTGCTGAAGGAGCTCAACCTGGACGGGTTCGCGCCGGGCGACGAGCGCGTGTTTGACAGCATTGCGCGCGCGATGGAGTTCGTGTCCGCGCGGCAGCGGCTGGGGTAGGGGCGCAGCGGGCCAAGTCGTGAAGCATCTTAGCTACCGCTACAAGGTGCCGCTCACGCTCAGCGTGGTGATCGTGATCGCGGTCACGATCGTGTCCGCGATCCTCGCCTGGCAGAGCTACCGGGACCTCCGGCGCGATCTTGTCGCCGGCGCCGAAAGCCTTGGGCGCACCCTATCCCGCGCGCTCGCGCCCGTCATGCTGCGAGACGAGCTCTGGCAGGCTTACGAGATTCTCGCGACGCCTCTCGACCCCGCGGACATCGCCGCCAGCGGAGAGAAAACCATCACCGCCGTGTCGGCCGACGGGAATGTCTATGCCTCGACCCACCCGTCGCTGTTCCCGACGCTCGCACCCCTTGCACAGGTCAACCCGCACTACGCCGCGCTCGTCGCCGAGACGATGGCGAAGGACCAGGCCGGGCCGATCGAGCTCGACGACGACGTGGCCGACCGAATCGTGGTGGCGGTGCCCGTGCTCGCGGACGACGGGACGCGGCTCGGAGCCGTGTTGCTGACCTACTCCGAGTCGCTGTTTCTGCCGCCCTTCTACGCCACGATCGAGCGCGTGGCGCTGTCAACCCTGCTCGTGCTCGCGATCCTGTTGCCGATCGGATGGTGGATCGGGCGGCGGATGGCGGTGCCGCTCGTCCGCCTCGCCGCCGCAATGGGACGAGTGGGTGCGGCGCCGGGCGGGGAGCTTACCCGGGGGCTATTCGTCGGTGGCGATGAGATCGGCCAGCTCGGGCGGCAGTTCGAACGGATGGTGGAGGAGCTCGACCAGAAGCGCGCACTGGAAAAGCAGATGATCGCCGCCGACCGGCTCGCCGCGCTCGGCCGCCTCACCGCCGGCATCGCGCACGAGATCAATAATCCGCTCGGCGGGATGATGAACGCGATCAACACCTTCAGGCACCACGCGAGCCCCGACCCGGTTGCGGCGAGGACGATGTCGCTCCTCGAGCGGGGACTGTCGCAGATCCGCGATACCGTGAGCGCACTTCTCGTCGAGGCGCGGCTCGAGGCGCACGCGCTCACCCGCGACGACGTCGAGGACATCCGGACGCTCATCCAGCCGCAGGCCGAGGAGAAGGCAGTCGCGCTCGACTGGGACAACGCCGTCACCGACCCGGTGCCGCTGCCCTCCACCCAGGTGCGGCAGATCCTGATGAACCTTCTGCTGAACGCCGTGCAAGCTGCCGCCGAATCCGGTCGCGTGAACTGCCACATCGCGCGACACAATGGCGCACTCGTTCTCGACGTCCGGAATGACGGGAAGGTCATCCCGCCCGCGCAGCTCGAGCACCTCTTCGAGCCGTTCGCCACGCCGAGCGAGTCCGGCAACGGGCTGGGGCTCTGGGTGACCTACCAGATCGTCCGGCAGCTCAAGGGCGCCATCTCGGTGACGAGCGATGCGCCCGAGACCTGCTTCACTGTTCGCCTGCCTCTGGCGGTGCACTGACGATGAGCAAGCTCTGCCTGATCGAAGACGACCCGATCATGGGCGAGTCGCTGTGCGACCGGTTCGCCCTCGAGGGGTTCGAGTTCGACTGGCACCGCTCCGCCCGCGCTGCGCTCGAGAGCCTCGGTCGCGAGCCCTACGGCGCAGTGATCAGCGACATCCGCCTGCCGGATCTGAGCGGCGAAGACCTGTTCCGGCAGCTGCGCGCGCGCGAGATGCTGGTCCCGCCGTTCATCTTCATTACCGCCTACGGGGCAATCGACCGGGCGGTGGAGATGCTCAAGCTGGGCGCGGCGGACTACGTCACAAAGCCGTTCGACATCGAGCAGCTGATCGACAAGGTGCGGATGTGCGCACGTCTTCCCGTGCTGCCCGTGCGAGCGAGCGGACAGCCGCCGGTGCTGGGCGTGTCGGCACCGATGCGGCGGATCGAGGAGCTCTTGCCGCGCATCGCCGAGTACGCCGACACGGTGCTCATCACCGGCGAGTCGGGCGTCGGCAAGGAGCGCGTCGCCGAGCTTCTGCATCGGCTCGCCGACCCGGAAGGCACGCGACCCTTCGTCGCCGTGAACTGCGCTGCATTCTCGGAGAGCCTCCTCGAGGCTGAGCTCTTCGGGCATGAGAAGGGTGCGTTTACCGGAGCGGTGCGGAGCAAGCGCGGCGTGTTCGAGCAGGCCGAGAGTGGGACGCTCTTCCTCGACGAGATCGGCGACATGCCGCTCGCGATGCAGGCGAAGCTCCTGCGCGCGATCCAGGAGCGCGAGGTGACGCGAGTCGGCGGGGAGCGCCGGATCCCCGTGCAACTGCGGCTTGTGGGTGCGACCAACGGCGATCTTCGGGCGCTCGTGGAGGCCGGGCGGTTCCGGGAGGATCTCTTCTACCGCGTGAACGTCATTCATCTGCGGATTCCGCCGCTTCGAGCGCGGCGCGACGACATCCTGTGGTTCGTACGAGTCTTCCTCGCCGAGCACGCGCGCCAGCGGCCGGGGGAGGCGAAGAAGCCGAGCGTCGCCGCGGAAGCCGCGCTCGTCTCCCACGACTGGGCCGGGAACATTCGCGAGCTCAAGCACTGCATCGAGCGGGCCTGCATCCTCACCGCGCACGCGGTCCTCGAGCCGCGCGATCTCTTCGAGGATCGCCTTGCCCAGGCTGCCCCGGAAAGCGACGCGGAGCCCTCCACCCTCGCGGACTACCTGCAGCGCTGCGAGCGCGATTACATCGTTCGGGCGCTGGAGCGCCACGGCTGGCACATCAACGACACTGCGGTCGCGCTCGGGATCAGCCGCAAGAACCTGTGGGAGCGGATGCGGCGGCTGCGGATCTCGGACGGGGCGGGCGAGGAAGACTGACATGCCATCGCAAGCCAGACCAAAGTAGCAGGGAGACGGATGGCGACGGTTATGGTGCTCGGCTCAGGCGATGTGGCGTCGACAGGTTACGAGCAGGTGCGCTCTGTCGTCGCTGCGCTCGCCGGCGACATCAAGGAAGCCGAGGAGGTCCAGCTAGAGCTGCCGGAAACAGGGGTCTGTTCGACCCAGTTTGCGGAGGCAGGCGAAGGCACGGGGTGCTGCAGTATCGGCGAACCTGCGCCCGAGCGTTCGGAGGCAAGCGCGTGCTGCGGCGGCCCGGCGCCAGCGGCCACCGACGCGTGCTGCGTGCTCGATGCCGAAGCCAAGGTCGCCGGCGACCCCGGGTGTGGATGCGGCGACAAGCAGCCGGCGGCGAGGAAGCCTGCGGCAGCGACTGCCCGCTGCAGGTAGCGGGGGTGAAGATGGGGGGCAACGCTGAGGCAACCGCCGTCTCGGTAATCCCGGAGAACGGCGGAGACGGCCTCACCTACACCGAGCCGCGATCGCCTTCCAACTCGCGCGGACGCATGGCGATGAAAGTGATCAAGGATATGAGCACCAGAAATGCGACGAGGAAGAACGCTGCTGCCCACCCACCCGTCGACATGCCGCCCGATAAATCCAGTACCCATCCGATCGCAAGCGGGCCGATGAACCCGCCCGCATAGCCGAGCATCGAGTGGACGGCAAGCGTGGCCCCGCGGCGCGAAGGGTCCGCGGTACCTGCCGCGCCAGCAGTAAGAGATGAGGAATCGAGCCAGATTACCCCGCCGTACAGCGTTAGCAATGCCACCGCGACGGCATACGACGTGGTACCGGCTGCCGCTAGCCCCGATGCGATCACGATCGAGCTCACCATGGCGGCACGGATCAACTTGCGCCGGCCGAACCGAATCGCCGCCTCGTTGCCGCTAACGCTCGCC
The DNA here is from genome assembly GCA_963789885.1 of uncultured beta proteobacterium. GTDB lineage: Bacteria > Pseudomonadota > Gammaproteobacteria > Burkholderiales > SG8-39 > DATEDA01. The sequence continues at coordinate 16,737 of CAWBNB010000021.1, forward strand.
GCAGTACCGAACAGGGCAAGCCCGGTCGCCACGAGGGTAGGCGACATCAGGCCGCCCGTGGCGCCCGTGCTCACCGCCACATAGGTGAGAAATGCCACGCCCCATCCCCTCAGGGCATTCATCTCCAGCGTGTGGACACCGTAAGCCAGCGCATAGGCCATAGCGGAGCGGTTTCGAAGGACCGGCAGAAAGTCGAACAGCTTGCCGCCGTCGCCCGCTCTCGTGGGCGCGTCATGTCGGGCCGGTATCGCGATCGCGACCATTCCCCAGGCGAGTGCCGCACTTGCCGCGGCTGCCAGGAAGGCTGATTGCCAGCCTGCATGCTGGGCGATCAAATCACCGGTTACGAACGAGAGGGCGCCTGACACTCCGATGCCGGCAGCATGGGCAGATACGGCGCGCGACATCATCCGTTCATTCACCCGATCGGCGAGAAGTTTGAGGCCCGTCATGTAGGTGCCGGCCCAACCTACGCCCGCGAGCGCGCGGCCGACAACTGCCGGCCAGAATCCGTCGGCATTGAGTCCAAAGTACAGATGGCCCGCTATCGTGAGCCCTCCGCCTAACAAGTAAATCCGGCGCGGGTCGAAACGATCAGTGAGGGTGACGAGCAGCGGCACGGAAGCGATGTAGGCAGCGTAAAAGGCCGCCGTAATCCAGCCCGCTTCGGTGTTGGACAATCCCCACTGCACCGTCAAGCCTGGCAAGAGCGCAGGCCAGAAGAATGCGCCGATCTGGACGAGCACCTGCGCGATACAGACGATCACGACGAGCCGGCCCGCAGCCGACGCATCGCCGGATGGCTTGCTCTTCATCGCCATTCGCCGGTCAGCGTAGCATTGCACGGACCAGGTCGTCCTTCGGTGAGGGCGATCCGCTCGGCCGCCGTGCGCCACGGGATCAACCACCGCCCCAGGTGCCACGCTTTACAGTCGACGCGTTACCCCACTTGACGCGCGTCAAAGCACGACGGCGGCAAAATGAAAATCGCGAACCTCGCGTGGAGCAGAGGTGACGTGCTGGCGCGGTGTCCCAGCAGCTGGGCGCACGATCACCCAAGAAATCTTTGGGAGTACGTAACGCGGCAAGGTTGCCACTGCCTAAGCTCTCACCGCTGGGCGCGTCGCGGCAGCTCCAGGATCGCACGCAGGCCGCGCGGAACCCGGTTCTCGAGCCGCAGCGCGCCGCCGTGGCTCGCCGCGATGTCGCGTGCGATGGACAGCCCCAGCCCGACACCGCCAGTCTCGCGGTTGCGCGACGCCTCCAGGCGCTCGAACGGCTCGACGACGCGTGCGAGATCGCTTTCGGGAATTCCCGGACCCTCGTCCTCGATGATGAGGCGGAGGGACGCCGGGCTGTCCTCGATTCGGAGCGTCGCCTTGCCGCCGTAGGTGAGCGCGTTCTCGAGGAGGTTGGTCAAGGCGCGGCGCAGCGCGAGCGGCCGGCCCTCGAAAGGCGACTCGGCTCGACCGAGGACCTCGATCGGGCGGCCCATCGACGCGAAATCGTCGGCGAGGCCCGCCGCCAGGCCGTTCACGTCGACGCGGTGGATCGGCTCCGCCTCCTTGAGCCCGCGCAGGTAGTCGAGCGTCACGTCCACGAGGCGCTGCATGTCGTCGAGGTCCGCCTGCAGCTTTCCCCGTAGCGCCTGGTCCTCGAGCATCTCCGAGCGCAGCCGCAGGCGCGTGATCGGCGTGCGCAGATCATGGGACATGGCCGATAGCGCCCGTGTGCGCTGGTCCACCATGCCACGCAGACGGGCCTGCATCTCGTTGAATGCACGCGCGGCCTCGCGCGCCTCGCGCGGGCCCTCTTCGGGGAGCGGGGGCCGCGCGAGGTCCTCGCCGAGGCTGCGCGCCGCATCGCCGAGGACGCGCAAGGGCCGTGTAATGCTTCTCACGGCGAGAAGCACGGCTGCGGCAACGACAGAGAGCATCAGTCCGAGATAGAAGAGCAGGGAGGAGGGCTCGCGCGGGATGCGCATGGGCGCGGCGCGGAAGCGCGCCCAAGTGCCATCCTTCAGGCGTACGTCGACCGTCAGGCCCCGTAGCGGCGGACCCCGTCCGCCGGGCGTGCTCGCCCGGAAGGTGTCGCCGCCGAGGCGCTGCTCGAGGATCCGGGCGAAGGGCGGCGGAACCCAGCCCGCCTCGGCGGGCGCGTTCGCCACGCCGGTCTCGACGACGAGCTCCGCGTCGGACGCGGCACGCGCGTACGCCGCGCGTTCGCCCGCAGGCAGGCCGCTGAGCGCGTCGGCTTCCGCAGCTACGCGGTTCGCGACGCGCGCGAAGTAGTCGTGCGCGAACGCCATCTCGCCCGCGCCGCGATGCAGCCAGATGCTGCCAAGCTGGGCCGCGACCAACCCGACCACCAGGATGAGCGTCACCTGGCCGAACAAGCTCGCAGGAAGCAGCCCGGTCGTCAGTCGCATGACGCGCGGCGCTCCACGACCGCGGCCAGCACGTAGCCTTGCCCGCGGACGGTCTTGATGAGCTGCGGCTCCTTCCCGTCGTCGCCGACGCGCTGCCGCAGCCGGCTCACCTGCACGTCGATGGCGCGATCGACCGGCTCGGCCTCGCGGCCGTGCAGCGCGTCCATGATCTGGTCGCGGGTCAGGACGCGGTTCGGATGGTCGAGGAAGAGCCGGAGGAGGCGATACTCGCCGCCCGACAGCGGCGTTGCGACCCCTTCCGGCGAGAGCAGGAGCCGGGTTGCGGTGTCCAGCGCCCAGCCCGCAAAGACGAGGCAGCGGGTCGGCTCGGGCTCGACATTCGGCGGGAGCATCCGCGTCCGACGCAGCACATTGCGGATTCGCGCCAGAAGCTCCCGCGGGACGAAGGGCTTGACCAGGTAATCGTCGGCGCCCATTTCCAGACCCACGATCCGGTCGACGTCCTCCCCGCGTGCGGTGAGCATCAGGACGGGCACGCGCGCCGACTCCCGGCTTGCGCGCAGGTCGCGACACAAGGCGAGGCCATCGGCGCCGGGCAGCATGAGGTCGAGCACGATCAGGTCGGGGCGGTGCCGGGCGAGCCAAGCCCACATCGCCCGCCCGTCGGCCACCGCCTCGGCCGCGAAGCCGTTCTTCGTCAGGTAGTCGACGAGGAGCGCGCGAATCTCCGGGTCATCGTCGACGATGAGGATTCGATCGGGCGTGTCCACAGGCCCTTCTCTATACGTGGCCGGGCGAGTCGTTCCGGCCGTTTCTTGTAACGCAGCGTAACGGCGGCCGGGGCGTGACGTGGCGTTGCGAAAACGGCCGTCTGCCGAAACGCTGAGCTTACATCGCCACTGTTTAATGACACCCATCGGCTGCGGCAATGGCGCTGCGCCCTGGACCGGCCGCCTGGCCGGACGACACGGACACTGGCGAAGGAAAGGAAGCGGAAATGAGTACGTCGAACGGATCAGGAAAATGGAAGAAAGCGCTCGTTGGCGTCGCAGCCGTGGCGGCGGCGGGCGTGGCGGGCCTAGTGGTGGCGCATCCCGGTGCAGGCTTTGGGCCGCAGGGCGGCGGTTCCGGCGCGTTCGGCCCTGGCGGCATGGCCGGCAACGCGCCGATGATGCACGGCGGCTTCGCCGGACCGATGGCGGGGCAGCAGCTCATGACGCCGGAGGAGCGGCAGGCCTTCGTCGAGAAGATGCGCAATGCCAAGACGCCTGAAGACCGCCAGAAGCTCGCGGAAGCGAATCACGCGGAGATGGAGAAGCGCGCGACGGAGAAGGGCATCACGCTGCCCCAGTCCCACGGACCGAGGGCGGGAATCGGCCCGCACTTCACGCCGCCGTTCGCGGCCCCGGCTCGCTGAGTCGGTGATTCGACGTGATGGGACGGGATCACCCGCCCCGTCGGGCCACCATCAAGTCATCTGGAGATCGAAATGAAACGTTCGAGCAAGATCGCACTCGGAGTGGTTGCGTCGTTGGGGCTCGGTCTGGCGGTCGCCGTCACCTTCGCCCATCCCGGCGGGATGGGACCGGGGATGATGAGCGGCATGGGACCTGGCGGCATGGGCCCTGGAATGACGGGGGAAATGGGCCCACCGATGATGCGCGGCATGGGGCCGGGCATGATGCACGGCGCTGGACCCGCGGGCGCGGCCGGTGCGCATGGCCCGATGGCAGGGCCGATGGCCGGAGGCGCGCAGCATGACGACGCGTTCGCGGCCGACATGCATCTCGTCCACGATCTGATCCTGAATCATGACCGGATCAAGCGCACGGTGACCAACCTGCCCGACGGCATCAAGACCGTCACCGAGTCGGACGACCCGCAGACCGCGCAGGCCCTGAAGGCGCACGTCGCGAGCATGGAGAAGCGGCTCAACGAGGGACGGGAGTTCAACCTGTTCAGCCCGACGATCCCCGTGCTGTTCCAGAACAAGGACAAGATCAAGACGGTGGTCGAGACGACCGACAAGGGCGCGATCATGACCCAGACCTCCAGCGACCCGGCAGTCGTCGCTGCGCTCCAGGCGCACGCCGCGGAAGTGAGCGAGCTTGTCCGGGACGGGAGGTTTGCGATGATGCGCAGCGCGCAGGCGGCCATGGGGCGCACGCGCGCCGGCTTCGGCCCGAACTTTGCGCCGCCTTCGGCCGCGCCGACTCGTTAACTCTGTCCGAGAACGCATTGGGGAGAGAATATCCGCCCCAATGCGTCTCGCCGACGATCCACGGGAAATGACACGATGATTCGAAGCGCCTTGCCGAAATTCGCACTCGCTCTGCTCGGCTTCGCCGGACTTCTCGCAGCTGCGGCAGCCCAGTCCCCCGCCACCCACCAGCACAGCTTCAGCGGGGCGGAGCAATGGGCGCACGTCCTCGACGATCCGACGCGCGACGCATGGCAGAAACCCCACGAGGTCATCCAGGCGCTCGCCCCTCGGGCCCGCTGCCGTCATTGCCGACATCGGCGCGGGCACAGGCTACTTCGCGGTGCGGTTCGCGAACATGGTGCCCAAGGGTCGCGTGTACGGGGTGGACGTCGAGCCCGACATGGTCAGGTATCTCGCCGAACGCGCGAAGCGCGAGCATCTGGATAACGTCGTTGCGGTCGCCGGTGCGCCCGACGATGCGCGACTGCCCTGAGAAAGCGGACCTGATCCTGATGGTGGACGTCTTTCACCACATCGAGGATCGCGCGAGCTATCTCCGCAAATTGCGCGCTTCGCTCAAGCCAGGCGGCCGCATCGCGATCATCGACTTCCGCATGGACTCGCCGGAAGGTCCGCCGAGAGCGGCGCGCATCGCGCCGCAGGCCGTGATCGCCGAGCTCAAGGGCGCCGGCTACAGCCTCGCGCAGGAGCACCGCTTCCTGCCCAATCAGTATTTCCTGGTCTTCCGGCCCGGGACTTGATCGATCGGACCGGGGCTCGGTCGCGCTAGCTCGCGGCGCACCCGGCGGTATCCGAAGGCCGAACATCGCGGCGGCTCCGGCGGAGGATCGTCTGGATGGGGGAGTGTGAGTACGCGACTCTCATCGCGGCAGTAGACTCGCCGAACAACACTCCGAGCAGGCCCGCCAGGAGGAGCGATGACGGAGTCGGTACGCCGCGAGACCGAGGCAGGGGCACCCCCACGACGTGCGCGCAACCGGTTTGACCGGATGGAGTGGGCGGGCGCATTCGGCGACCTAGGGACGCTGATCCCTTTCGTGGTCGCCTACATCAGCGTGCTGAAGATGGAACCGTTCGGGGTTCTCTTCTCGTTCGGCGCTGCGATGGTCGTCTGCGGAGCCTATTACAAGACGCCATTCCCGGTGCAGCCCATGAAGGCGGTGGGCGCAGTCGCGGCCACCCAGGCGGCGCAAACCGCCGTGATCACGCCCGCGGCGGTCTACGGCGCGAGCCTGGTCACCGGGGTCATCTGGCTGATTCTCGGCCTCACGGGCGCCGCGCATCGGATCACGAAGCTCGTCCCGCGTCCGGTCGTCATCGGCATCATCCTCGGTTTGGGCATGGGATTCATGCTCGAAGGCATCAGGATGATGGCAAGCGGATGGCTCATGGCAGGCATCGGGCTCGCGGGGACCGTGCTGCTTCTGACCAACCGCGCTATTCCGGCGATGTTCCTATTGCTCCTGTTCGGCGCAACGTGCGGCGTCATTCAGAATCCCGAGGTGCTGAAAGAGCTGTCGGGCCTGACCATTCAGTTCCGCGCTCCGAGCTTTGCGCTATCGACGCTCAATTGGCACGACTTCGCGATCGGAGCGGTCTTCCTGGCGTTGCCGCAGGTGCCGTTGACCCTGGGCAATGCGGTCATCGCGATCCGTGACGAGAACAACCGTCTCTTCCCGGACCGTCCGGTGACCGAGACGGGCGTGGCGACCTCGACGGGGCTGATGAACCTCGCCGGCGCCGCCGTCGGCGGCGTGCCGATGTGTCACGGCGCCGGCGGGATGGCGGGGCACGTCGCGTTCGGCGCGAGGACAGGGGGCGCGCCGATCATTCTGGGCGTGATCCTCCTCGCCCTTGCGCTCTTCTTCAGCGGCTCGGTCGAAGCGCTCTTCAGGCTGTTCCCATCCGCAATTCTGGGAGTGATCCTCTTCCTCACCGGGGCCCAGCTGGCGCTCGGCTCGTGCGACTTCAGCAAGGACAAGGGCGAGCGCTTCATCACCCTCATCACTGCGGCGTTTGCCGTCTGGAATGTCGGCATCGCATTCATCGTCGGCATCGCGGGTTCCTACATTGCGAAGCGTGGATCACTTCGGCTGTAGGTCGCAAACGACCGGAGCGGGCGTAGCCGGTATGCGATTACGGAACCGTAACGATTTCGAGCCGGGCCGGGTGGGATGATATCGGCGGGCCGAGCGCGCGGTGACACCGGCGAACCCGGCCGCTGGTCCGACCATCGATCAGGTCATGAAAGCAATCCTCCTTCTGACTGCAGCGCTGTTGATCGCCGCTCCCGCGCACGCGCAGCACGATCGCTATCGCTCGCCGCATTGGGTGCTCGACGATCGCTATCACCACAATCACTATTACCCGGCTCCGGGCTATGCCGTGCGTGCCCTCCCTGCGGGCTACCTGGCCGTGAACCACCGCGGCGCGCGGTTCTTCTACCATGCCGGCGTCTGGTTCCAGGCCGCCGGACCGGGCTTCGTCGTGGTGCGCCCGCCGGTCGGCGTGCTGGTGCCGGTATTGCCCCCGGCATATGCGACGGTGTGGATCGGCTCCGCACCGTACTACTACGCGAACGACGTGTATTACACCGCGGCGCCCGGGGGGTACGCGGTCGCGGCCCCGCCTGCGGAACCGGGGGCGGTGGCGCAGGCTCCGCCGCCTTCGCCAGCCGCGCAGGCTCCGCCGCCTTCGCCAGCGGCGCCGGCGCCGGGCGGCGCCGCTTCAGGCACCTGGTACTACTGCGAATCGGCGAAGGCCTACTATCCTTACGTCGCCGACTGCAAAGAAGGCTGGCACCCGGTCCCCGCGGTACCTCCGCCTGCGCACTGACGCGACTCGCCGCCAATCTGGTGCGACGCGAGTGCGGCGGCGCATCGCGGACCCGAGATTGACGATCCCCGGCGGGCGGGCTCCCACCGATTGGGCTTAAAGTGCGAGGTCGATGCATCCGTTCGCCGATATCGTTGCGGGCGCGGTACTTCTGATCCTCGGGCGGAAGCTGTTCTGGCTGTTCGTCGGGATTGCTGGTTTCTACCTTGGCTTCGAGGTCGCGCGCACGCTCGCCGTGGAGCAGCCGGCCTGGCTCGTCTTGACGATCGCCATCGGTGCCGGACTGATCGGGGCAGTGTTGGCAATCCTGCTGCAGCGCGTCGGGTTCGCGGTGGGCGGCTTCTACTCGGGCGGCTACATCGCGCTCCTCGTCGCCGAGCGGTTCGCCCCGGGTTCCCTGGGTGTGGCGGCCTTCCTGGTCGGCGGTGTGATCGGCGCGGTTCTCGCGGCGTTGCTGATGGACTGGGCGATCGTCGTTCTGTCGTGCCTCGTCGGGGCCGCGCTGATCGTTCCGGCCCTGGCACTTCAAGCGCTCGCGAGCGCGCTTGCCTATGCTGGGCTCGTCGCGGTCGGGATCGTCGTGCAAGCGCACCTCATCGGCAAAGGCCGCGGCCTGGCGCGTCGCCCGGGCTAGCCCGAGGGGAACTTCCGCCCGCCGCGGACGGTCCACCCAGGCGAAGTCCGCTCGTTTCCCCTACGGACGCCTGTGTGTGCCGCGCGAACTGCCGACGTACCCCGGATGCGCTCACGCCGCGACTGCTCATCGACCGTTACCGCGTCAGGGACGGGCCACGGACAGACGGGTCACATCGCGCCGATTCACGACACGGCACGCGCGCTCGCGTCCGTCCTCGTTTCGGTCCTCGCAGCGCGAATTCGCTCAGCCCGGGTAGGCGAGGGGGCTCGGCCCAGGAGCGGACACTCGACTCCGAACGAAAACGGCGCCCGAAGGGGCCGTTCGTCCAAGCGCTAGCGCTTTCGCTCGACGGGCTGGTACCGGACGGTGCACCGTCACGAGCCTCTGTTGTCCGGCGGCGGAAGCATGGACGCAATGAGCATGCCGAGAACATTGATACCTGCGGCGACCCACACCGCGGATGCATAGCTGCCCGTGCGGTCAAATAGCGCGCCCGCGAGCACCGGCAGGCTTATTGCCGCCGCGCACCAAGCGATGTAAAGGCGACCCGCGACGCGGCCGAACTGGTTCTTGTGCCAGTACTGTGCGATGGCGCCAGCGGCGAGCCCCGAAACGATGCCGTACCCTACCCCGATCAGGCCGAGGGCGAAGGCTGCGGTCGCCGGCGTCGGGATCAGGCTCAACATCGCGGCGCCCGCGAGCGAGCAGGCGTGCGCACCGACGCCCACTCGCGCGGCCGCGAAGTGATCGACGAGCCACCCGCCGGCGATGCGGGCGGCGCCCACGGCTCCGGTGATGAAGGTGGTCGCTCCCACCGCCAGCGCGGCGACGCCGCCGTAGGCTTGCACGATCGCAGCGGCCTGGCTCAGGACCGTGAGGCCCGCGGCCGCGGCAAGGAAAAACACTGCAGTCAGCAGGTAGAACGTGCGCCCGAGCCGACCGCCCCCGACCTCCGTCGAGGATGCGTCGAGCATCCGGATCTCGGCGGCCCGTAACAGGGCTGCCGTGATTGCGCATGCGGCGAGCACGACGACTCCGAGGCCGGCGAGCGTGGGCCGCACACCAAAGACCTGGATTGACCAACCGAGGACCGGCGCCCCAAGCATCGCGCCCAAGGGATAGAGGCTCACCACGTAGCCGTTCGCGAGTCCGCGCGCCTTGCCTACGGTCTGGTTCACCGCCTGCTGCGACACGATGAACAGCACGCCCGCTCCTGGCCCAAACAGCACCCCGTAGCCGAGCGCGAATTGCACGAAGCTCGAGGCCGAAGCGGAGAGCCACAGCCCCGCCCCGCTCGAGAGGCCGCACGCCACGGCGAGCGAGGCGGGAGAGAGCCGCCGGTAGAGCTGCGGTGCGAAGTTCATGCCCATCGTGAGGGTCACGGTGGCGAGACCGAAGACGAAACTCATCTCGGCCCGTGTCGTGCCGAGCAGCGCCTCCATCGGCTTCAGGAACACACTGAAGGCATAGAGCGTGCCGAACGGCAGGTTGACGACAGTCGCTGCGACAAGCGCTGCGACGCTTCGTTGTCCGGAGTTCAAGTCTTCTTCGCTGGATTTTTCGACATCGTACCTAAAGCGCCAAGCCGTTCTCTGTTCCGCCTGGCGCTGTAAGCCAAGCACCCGCCCGCCATCCGATTACCGGTGTAACGCGCGCTCTTCCGTGCGAAACCCCGGCGCAATCGCTGCGGCCGAAACTCCCGAGCATCGCCGCCGCAGGCCGTGCGGCAACAGGAACTCACAGTGTCGCGCGCCACAATCGGGTTCATCCTACTGTCGATCGCCGTCGTGGTCGCGGGCTGCGCGAGCTATTCCGGAATTCACGGCGAGGAGCGCGCGATCGAGCCGCGGTCGCTGGCGTTCGACGGGCGGACGGTCGCCGATGGCGTCTTCGCGCCGGGCGAGTGGCCGCGCGCCGACTGGTGGTCGATGTTCGGCGACCCGAAGCTCGACGCGCTGATCGAGCGGGCGCTCGCGGGCAACCCGAGCCTGCGCGCCGCCGAGGCGCGGGTCCGCGCGGCAGGGGCGTTCGCCGACGCGGTGCGTTCGACCCTGTACCCGACGGTCGATTTCAACGCGAGCGTGGCGCGCCAGCGCTTTAGCGAGAACGACATCTTTCCGCCGCCATTCGGCGGCAGCTGGGTCAACACGGGCCGGATCACGCTCGACTTCAACTACGAGTTCGACTTCTGGGGCAAGTACCGCGACCAGATCGCTGCCGCGCTCGGCGAAGCGCGCGCGGCGGTCGCCGACGCGGCGACCGCGCGGCTCGTCCTCGCCGCGGCCGTGGCGGAGACCTACTTCCAGATCCAGACCGATCTCGCCACGCTCGAGGTCGCCCGACAGACGCTCGCCGAGCGCGAGGGCCTGCGCGAGCTCAATCGCCAGCGCGCGGGGCGCGGGCTCGAGGCGGCGATTCCCGTCCGGCAGTCGGACCAGCAGGTCGCCTCCTCGCGCGTCGAGGTGTCCGCCGCCGAAGCCGCCGTGCAGCTCGACCGGCATCAGCTCGCGGCCCTCGCCGGCCTCGGACCGGGCGCTGCACTGGAGATCCAGCCGGTGCTCCGCACGTACGACGGGGCGCTTGCCCTGCCGGCGAACGTGCCTGCGGACCTGCTCGCGCGCCGGCCCGACATCGCCGCCCAGCAGTTGCGGGCCGAGGCGGCCGCTGCACGCGTCGGCGCCGCGAAGGCGGACTTCCTCCCGAACATCAACCTTGCCGCGTTCGTCGGCTTGGGTGCCACGAATCTCCACGGGCTCGATCTCTTCACCGCCGGCAGCCAGATCGCCGGTATCGGCCCGGCGATTCATCTCCCGGTGTTCGACGCGGGGCGCCTGCGGGCGGACCTGCGCGGCCGCTACGGCGAGTACGACCTGGCCGTCGCGCAGTACAACCAGACGCTCGTCGAGGCGCTGCGGCAGGTCGCCGACCGGATCGCGAGCCTGCGCGCGGTCAAGCGGCAGCTCGCCGATCAGGCGGACGCGCTGGCGGCCGCCGCAGACGCTGAACGGCTGACCGTCGATCGCTATCGCGCCGGACTCACGAACTATCTCGACGTGCTCGTAAACGAGGAGCGGCTCCTGGCCGAGCGCCTGAACCGCGTGCGGCTCCAAGGCCGCAGCCTCGCGCTCGGCGTCGAGACCGTGCGCGCGCTCGGGGGCGGCTATCGCGCCCCGGAAAGTGCTCGGGCAGGGCACTGACGCATGGCCGCAGACACCGCCGCACCGACTCCCGCTTCGCCGCCGAATCACCGTCGCAGGCGCGCGCTCGCGGCGCTCGCGGCGCTCGTGGTCGTCGCGGGTGTTGCCGCCACGCTCTGGTGGTGGTTCGACGGCCGCTGGTACGAAAAGACCGACGACGCCTACGTGCAGGGAAACCTGGTCCAGCTCACGCCGCTCATCCCCGGCACCGTCGTCCGGATCAATGCCGACGAGACCGCGCTCGTGCGCGTCGGCGATCCGGTCGTCGAGCTCGACCCGGCCGATACCGAGACCACGCTTGCCGAGGCGAAGGCGGCGTTGGCGCAGACGGTTCGCCGGGTGCGCGAGCTCTTCGCGAACAGCGACGCGCTCCGCGCCGCCGTCGAGCTGCGGCAGGCGGAGCTCCAGCGGGCGCGGGACGATCTCGCGCGGCGCACGGGACTGCCCGACGCGCGGGCGGTGGCCGAGGAAGACCTGCGGCACGCCCAGGCCGGCGTCGAGACCGCGGCCGCGGCGCTGAAGGCGGCGAACCGGCAGCTCGCGGCGTCCGAGGTGCTGATCTCGCGCACGACCGTGACCAGCCATCCCGACGTCCAGCAGGCCGCGGCGCGGCTGAAGAGCGCCTATCTCGCCGCGCATCGCACGTCGGTGGTCGCGCCGGTGACCGGCTACGTGGCGAAGCGCAGCACCCAGGTCGGCGAGCGGGTCGCCCCCGGGACGCCGATGCTCGCCATCGTGCCGCTCGCGGACGTCTGGGTCGACGCCAACTTCAAGGAGACGCAACTCGAGCACGTGCGCATCGGCCAGCCGGTCGAGCTCACGGCGGACCTCTACGCCGGCGACGTCACGTTCCACGGCTCCGTCGTCGGGCTCGCACCCGGCACCGGGGCCGCGTTCGCGCTGCTGCCGCCGCAGAACGCCACCGGCAACTGGATCAAGATCGTCCAGCGGCTGCCGGTGCGGATACGGCTCGAGGCCGACGAGCTCCGCGCGCATCCGCTCCGGGTCGGCCTGTCGATGGACGTCTCGATCGACACGCATGACCGCAGCGGGCCGATGCTCGCCGAGGCCCCGCCGTCGCGGCCGGCCGCGACCACGACCGCCTACGACGGCACTCTCGCGGCAGCCGACCGGCTCGTGCGGACGATCGTGCAGGCGAATCTCGCCGCCCCGTCCGGGGCACACGACGCGGAAGCGCTCGCGCGGCGCTGACCATGCCGCCGCTCTCACCCGCGCAGCGCGCGGCGATCACGGTGTCGCTGTCGCTCGCGGTCTTCATGAACGTCCTCGACCTGTCGATCGCGAACGTCGCGATTCCGTCGATCGCCGGCGAGCTCGGCGTGAGCGCGGACGAAGGCACCTGGGTGATCACGTCGTTCTCGGTGAGCGCCGCCATCGCGATGCCGCTCACCGGCTGGCTCGGCCGGCGCTTCGGCGAGCTGCGGACGTTCCTCGTATGCACCGCCGCATTCACGCTCGCGTCGTTCCTGTGCGGGCTCGCATTGGATCTCCCGCTCCTGATCGCGATGCGCGTCGCCCAGGGGCTCTTCGCCGGTCCGATGATCCCGCTCTCGCAGAGCCTGCTGCTCGCCAACTACCCCGACGACCGCAAGAACCTCGCGCTCTCGCTGCTCATGATGGTGACGGTCGCCGCGCCGGTGCTCGGCCCCATTCTCGGCGGCTGGATCACCGACAACTGGCGCTGGGAATGGGTCTTCTACATCAACGTCCCGGTGGGGATCGTCGCGACGCTGCTCACGGCCTGGCTGCTGCGCGGTCGCGAGACGCCGACCGCGCGAGTACGGGTCGATCGGGTGGGCATCGGGCTGCTCGCGATCGGCGTCGGCAGCCTGCAGGTGATGCTCGACCGAGGAAAGGACCTCGACTGGTTCGGCTCGCCGGCGATCGTCGCACTGGCCGTCGGGGCGTGCGTCGCCCTCGCGTTCTTCGTCGCATGGGAGTTGACCGACGAGCAGCCGGCAGTCGACCTGCGGCTCTTCGCGGGCCGCAACTTCACGGCCGGAACGGTCGCCCTCTGCCTCGCCTACGCGGTCTACTTCGGCAACATCGTCCTCCTGCCGCTCTGGCTCCAGACGCAGATGGCGTACACGGCGACGTGGGCCGGTCTCGCCACGGCGCCGGTCGGCGCGCTGCCCATCGTGCTCGCGCCGTTCGTCGGCCGGCACATGCACCGGGTCGACCTGCGCTGGCTCGCGACGGCGAGCCTCGTGGCGTTCGCGGCGACCTCGTTCTGGTACGCGGGGTTCAACACGCAGGTGACGTTCAGCGAGCTCGCATGGTCGCGCTTCGCGCAGGGACTGGGGCTCGCGCTCTTCTTTCCGCCGCTCCTAACGATCGTGCTCTCGGGCCTCCCGGCGAGCCGGGTGGCGAGCGCCGCGGGGCTCGCCAACACGCTGCGCACGCTCGCCGGGAGCTTCGCGACCTCCCTCACCACGACGTGGTGGGACCGGCGCGAAGCGCTCCATCAGACGCATCTCACCGAGCGCGCGAGCGCCCTCGACCCGATCGCGCGGGGCGCGCTCGATCAGCTGCAGGCGCTCGGCGCGCCGGGGACGCCGGGCTTCGCCGTGCTCGAGCGGACGATCGTCCAGCAGGCGTACATGCTGGCGACGAACGATCTCTTCTGGCTGTGGGGCTGGATCTTCCTCGCCCTGATCGGCGTGATGTGGCTCGCGCGGCCGCCGTTCACCGCCGGCGGCGCGCAGCTGGCAGGCGAATGATGGGCGAGCGACGCGCTCGCCCTGCCGCTCGGGGCGGATCGCGCCGGGACGAAGCCGGCGGGGCATCGTTCCACGCGTAATCGCGGCGCGGGTTCCTGAAATCCCGCCGCAGCCTGCCCGGCGGACACTGATCGCGTCGGCAGAGGATCTTCCCGCAAGCCGATCGCAGTGCAAACCTCAACCGAATGGAGATTGGAATATGTCGAAACGTATCCTGGCCGCGGCCCTTCTCGGCCTTGCCGTTGCTTCCCATGGCGTCCTCGCGCAGGACATGGGCACGACCGGTGGCGACTCAAGCGCCCAGCAGCAGAAACGGGACGTGCAGAAGCGGCTCGAAGAGGACCGGAACGGCAGCTCGCCGGACTATCACAGCGACGACTCGCCGAACTACCCCTTCACCGCGTAAGCAGCAGACCGAACGCGACTGACATTTCAGGTCACCGCACGACGACGCGCACGGTGTGAACGGCATTGCGCGCGCCGTCGAGCGGCTGGCCCGCGCCGCCGGTCTCGACCGCGCCGGCGCTGTGGTGAAAGGTCCCCCGGCACGGTGGTAGCTGGCGTCCGATGGTCTAGCGGACCTCGATCCGCCCGCTCCCGAGGACGCGCAATCCGCCCGATGGTCCAGCCGATGAGGCCCCCTCGTTACAGGGACTTCAGACGCGCTTCAGCGCGCGCGCGAGCGCGCCGGCGATCTCGCGCGACTGGACGGGCTTCTTGAGGATCTCGGTGATTCCCACACCGAGCGCACGCTGGGTCAGCATCGGTCCGGTGTAGCCGCTCATGAGCACGATCGGCAGGTCGGGGCGGCGGCTGCGGAGCACCGTGGCAAGCTGCGTTCCGGTGAGCCCGGGCATCACCTCGTCGGCGATGACCGCGTCGAAGCGTCCGGTCGCGGCGTCGAACGCGGCGAGGGCCGCGGCGCCGTCGGCACAGCCCACGGGATCGTAGCCGATGCGGGTCAGGACTTCGGACGCGACCGCCACGAGCGCTTCCTCGTCGTCGACCACCAGCACGCGCTCGCCGTTGCCGCGCGCGATCGGCGCGGCGGGATCGTCCGCGACGATCGCGGGCGCCTCCACGCGCGGCAGGTAGATCACGAAGCGGCTGCCCTGTCCCGGGGCGCTCGCCACGTCGATTCCGCCGCCCGAATCGGTGACGATGCCGTAGACGAGCGACAGGCCGAGCCCGGTGCCCTTGCCGACCTGCTTGGTGGTGAAGAACGGCTCGAAGACGCGCGCGAGCGTCGCTTCGTCCATGCCGCTGCCGCTGTCCTCCACCGTCAGCCGGGCGTACGCTCCCGCGTGAAGCGTCGTGTGCGCGAGCGCGCGCTCGTCCGGCTCTTCCACCGGCTCGAGGCTCACGCGCAGGGTCCCGCCGTCCCCCATCGCGTGGATCGCATTGGTGCACAGGTTCATCGTCACCTGGTGAAGCTGGGTCGGGTCGCCGACGACGTGGAGCGGCGCGGGGGGCAGGTCGGTCACGAGCCGGATCGGCTGGGGAAGCGAGCCCCGCACGAGCTCGAGGGTTTCCGCCACGATCGCGGCGAAGTCGACCGGCGCCCGCTTGCCGCGCTGGCTGCGGCTGTAGGAGAGGATCTGCTCCACGAGGCTGCCGGCGCGGTTGGCGCCGGTGAGCACGTTATCCGCGTAGCGCTTCAGCGGCGAGCCGGCCGGCGCGTTCTCGGCGAGGAGCTCCGCGTAGCCGAGGATGCCGCCGAGGATGTTGTTGAAGTCGTGGGCGATGCCGCCGGCGAGGCGCCCGACGGCCTCCATCTTCTCGGCCTGCCGCAGCCGCTGTTCCAGCCGCAGCCGCTCGGCCTCGGCCTGCTTGCGCTCGGTGATGTCGCGGAAGTTGATGACCACCGCGCGCACGCTCGGCTCGTCGAGCAGGTTGCTGCGGGTGACCTCTACCCAGCGCCAGGAGCCGTCCTTGTGCAGCACCTTCGTCTCGTCCACCGACACCTCGCCGGGCGAGCGCATCAGCTCGTCGCGCAGCTTGACCGCCGTGTCGCGGTAGTGCGGGTGGATGAGGTCGATGACTTCCCGGCCCCGCAGGTCGTCCATGGTGTAGCCGAGCACCCTGCCGATCGCCGGGCTCGCGTACAGGATGCCGTCCGTGGTCGGCCGGGTGAGGATCAGCGGGTCCGAGCTGTGCTCGATCATGGCCTGGTAGCGCCGCCAGTTGCTCGCGATCGCGCGCTCGCGCCGCGCGAGACCCCATGCGGCGAGCGCCGATCAGCGCGAGCATCGCGGTCGACGTGAGCAGGGTGCGGTCGAAGACCTGCCAGGCCTCGTCGCGCCAGGGCGCGAGCACGGCATGCTCGCTGCTGCCGCTCGCCACGAGCAGCGGGAAGCCGGGCACTGCCAGCGCCGAGACGAGCACGGGTTCGTTCGTGACCGGGCTCGTCGACCAGCCGTCGTAGCGGCCCTGGTCGCGCACGGCGGCAATCCCGCGCGCCTCGGAAATCTGCCGCCCGCGCACGCCGGCAGGGGCGGGCACCCGGCTCATGAAGATCCCGCTGTTGGAGAGCAGCGCTATGAAGCTTCCCTCGCCGAGGTCGATGGTGCGATAGAGCCGGTCGAAGCTCTCGACCTCGATCGCCGCCGCCACGATACCGGCGAACCTGCCGCCGGCGTCGGTCAGGCGCCGCGACAGCAGGAAGCGCCAGCGCCCGTCCACGGTGCCCTCGCGATAGGGCTCGCTCAAGTACAGCCCAGCGGCGGCGGCGTCGCGGTGCGTGGTGAAGAACGGGTGGCTGGCGGCGTCGGCGTCGATCACCGGGGTGTCCCCGGTCCGCGCAAGC
Source organism: uncultured beta proteobacterium (assembly GCA_963789885.1). Taxonomy (GTDB): domain Bacteria; phylum Pseudomonadota; class Gammaproteobacteria; order Burkholderiales; family SG8-39; genus DATEDA01. Next base: position 33,566 of record CAWBNB010000021.1, read on the forward strand.
ACCTGGCCCTGCGCATCGAGCACGAGCAAGGCGGCGATCGTCGGCACGTGATCGAGCTCGTCCCGCAGCCGGGGTACCCGCTCTGCCGCCGCTTTCGCGGAGCCGCTGCGCGCCATGTCCCGCAGCACCACGTCGACCGCTTCGAGCGAGGCTGCGGTCTGCTCGGCGAGCACGCGCGTCATGTTGGACAGCTCGCGCTGCGCGCGCCGCTCGACGCGGTCGTACGCGGTGCGCACGTCCCACACGGCCGAAGCGACGTTGATGACGACGAGCACCACGCCGACCGCGACGAGGGTGCGGCCAAGCGGGATCCGTGCGAGTGCCGAGCGGGCGCGGGCCCCCTGCATCGGGCGCTAGTGGTGGCGCGGGCCGAGCAGCTCGGCGACCGCCCGCAGGAGGTCCGCCCGCTTGACCGGCTTGGCGAAGGCGCGATCGGCGCCGGCCGACACCGCGGCCTGCGCGCTGAGGCCCTGCCCGGAGGCGAAGTGACCGGACAGCGCGATGAGCGCGATGCCGGGATGGGCCTGCTTCAGCTCGGCGATCGCCTCGGCGCCGCAGGCGCCCGGCATGAACATGTCCGTCACGATCAGGGCGGGGGGGCGGCGAGCCGTCGCGGCCCCGACCGCGCGGCTGCAGTTCTCGGCCTTTTGCACCTGGTAGCCGGCGCCTTCCAGCCAGTCGGCGACCAGGTCGCGCAGGATCGCGTCATCGTCGATGACGAGGATCTCGACCGGCGTGTCGACTTCCTTGCTCAACCCCCCATCCCCCAATAATGGCATTGCGTGTAACTTACCTACCTCGACCCGGCAAGGTTACACCTGTAACCGTGCGTGGAAGCCGATGCCTAGACTCCGGGTCATGAGCGATTTCACGACCATGAAGGCGCAGGCGCAGACGCTCCAGCAGGCGGCCCTGCCGCACGTGCTCGCGGTCGACGACGATCCCGTCATCCGCGAGCTGATCTCGGACTACCTCCAGCAAAACGCGTTCCGCGTCACCGCCGTCGCCGACGGGCAAGCGATGCAGCGCGTATTGGCGGAGGAGGTCGTCGATCTCGTCGTCCTCGACCTGAAGCTGCAGGCCGAGGACGGCATGTTGCTCGCGCGCCACCTGCGGGACGAGTCGATGATTCCGATCATCATGCTCACGGGGCGGCGCGACGAGGCCGACCGGGTGATGGGCCTCGAGCTCGGCGCGGACGATTACCTCACCAAGCCCTTCAGCCCGCGCGAGCTGCTCGCCCGCATCCGCACCGTGCTGCGCCGCCGCCGGGTCGAGGTCCACCAGGGTCGGCCCGAAGGCGTCCGCGCCTACCGCTTCGACGGCTGGGAGCTCAACCTGAACACGCGGCGCCTCGCTGCGCCCGACGGGCGCACCGTCGCGCTCAGCAACGGCGAGTTCAGCCTGCTCGTCGTCCTCCTCGGCGCCGCGCAGCGCATCCTCACGCGCGACCAGCTGCTCGATCTGTCCCGCCTGCACAACGACGAGGTCTACAACCGCTCGGTCGACGTGCAGATCATGCGCCTGCGCCGGAAGATCGAGCAGGATCCGCGGCAGCCGCGCTACGTCATCACCGAGCGGCGCGCGGGTTACATGTTCGGCGTCCCGGTCGAAACCGTGTACTGACGCGGTCCCGACGGCCGGCGACATCACGGCAGGTCCTTGCGGATCGGCGCGGCGGGAACCGGCTCGACCCCGCCGCCGCCGGCGAACGCGCTGGACGTCGTGCGGAATCTCGCCGTGGCGCTTGAGCGGCCGGTTGCCGGTCAACGCCCGCAGGAGCACGTAGAACACCGGCGTGAGGAAGATCCCGAAGGCGGTTACGCCGATCATCCCGGCGAACACGGCGATGCCCATCGCCTGGCGCATCTCGGCGCCGGCGCCGACCGAGAAGGCGAGCGGCACCACGCCCATGATGAAGGCGATCGAGGTCATGATGATCGGCCGCAGGCGCAGCCGACTCGCCTCGATCGCCGCCTGCACCGGGGTGCGGCCGGCGAACTCCAGCTCGCGCGCGAATTCCACGATCAGGATGGCGTTCTTGGCCGCGAGGCCCACCAGCACCATGAAGCCGATCTGCGTGAAGATGTTGTTGTCGCCGTTGGTGAGCCACACGCCGGTGAGCGCGGCGCCGAGGCTGAGCGGCACGATGAGGATGATCGCGATCGGCAGCGCGAGGCTCTCGTAGAGCGCGGCGAGCACCAGGAACACGAGGAAGATGGCGAGCGGGTAGACCCAGCTCGCCGAGTTGCCGGAGAGGATCTCCTGGTAGGTGATCTCGGTCCATTCGTAGCCGATACCCGCCGGGAGGGTCTCGGCGGCGATGCGCTCGACCGCGTCCTGCGCCTGGCCCGAGGAGAAGCCCGGGGCAGGGCGCCCGGTGATGTCGGCGGCGAGGAAGCCGTTGTAGCGGATGGCGCGCTCGGGCCCCGCGGCGGGGCGCACGTTCATGAGCGCCGAGAGCGGCACCATCTCGCCCGTGCTCGAGCGCACCTTGAGCAGTCCCACATCCTCGGCGCGCGCGCGGTACGGCGCGTCGGCCTGCACGCGCACCGAGTAGGTGCGGCCGAACTTGTTGAAGTCGTTCACGTACAGGCTGCCGAGGTAGATCTGCATCGTGTCGAACACCTCGGTCACCGGCACGCCGAGCTGGCGCGCCTTGGTGCGGTCCACGTCGGCGTAGAGCTGCGGCACGTTCACCTGGTAAGTGGAGAAGAGGCCCGCGAGCTCGGGCGCCTGGGAGGCCTTCGCGAAGAAGCTCTTGGTCGCCTGGTCGAGCGCCTCGTAGCCGAGCGACGCCCGGTCCTCGAGGTACACCTTGAAGCCCCCGGTCTGGCCGAGGCCCGGCACCGGCGGCGGCGGGAAGATGACGATGAACGCGTCCTGGATCTGCGCGAACTGCTGGTTGAGGCTGCCTGCGATCGCGCCGCCGCTCAAGCTCGGGTGCTTGCGCTTGTCGAACTTCTCCAGCGTCGCGAACACGATGCCGGCGTTCGAGCTGTTGGTGAAGCCGTTGATCGACAGGCCCGGGAAGCCGACCGCGTTCTCGACGCCGGGCTGCTTCATCATGATCTCGCCCATGCGGCGCATCACGTCCTCGGTGCGGTCGAGGGTGGCGCCGTCGGGCAGCTGGGCGAAGCCGATCAGGTACTGCTTGTCCTGCTGCGGCACGAAGCCGCTCGGCACGGCCTTGAAGAGAACGCCGGTCAGTGCGAGCAGGGCGATATAGACGCCCATCATCAGCGTCTTGCGCGAGAGCACCCCGCCGACGCTCCCGGTATAGGCATGCGACGCAGCGCCAAAGGACTTGTTGAAGCCGCGGAAGAACCAGTTGGTCCTTTCCCCCGCGTGGGGTTTGAGCAGCAATGCCGCCAGCGCCGGCGAGAGCGTCAACGAGTTGACGGCTGAAATGACGGTGGAGATCGCGATGGTCATCGCGAACTGCTTGTAGAACTGCCCCGACAGGCCGCTGATGAAGGCGAGCGGCACGAACACCGCCACCAGCACGAGCGCGATGGCGATGATCGGGTTGGTGACCTCCTTCATCGCCTGATAGGTCGCCTCGCGCGGCGAGCGGCCCTCGGCGATGTTGCGCTCGACGTTCTCCACCACCACTATCGCGTCGTCGACCACGATACCGATGGCGAGCACCAATCCGAACAAGCTCAGCGCATTGATGGAGTATCCGAACAGGTAGAGGAGCGTGAACGTGCCGACGATCGATACCGGCACCGACACCAGCGGGATGATCGAGGCGCGCCAGGTCTGGAGGAACAAGATCACCACCAGCACCACCAGCGCGGTCGCTTCCAGCAAGGTCCTGACGACGGCCTTGATGGAAGCGCGTACGAACTGGGTGGGGTCGTAGACGATCTCGTAGTCCGCGCCCTCGGGCATGGTCTTCTTGATCTCGGCCATGGTGCGGCGCACGTTGTCCGAGATCTGGATCGCGTTCGAGTCGGGCGCGGCGAACACGCCGATCGCCACCGCGGGCTTGTTGTCGAGCAGCGAGCGCAGCGCGTACTCGGAAGCGCCGAGCTCGATGCGCGCCACATCGCGCAGGCGGGTGACGGCGCTGCCTTCGCTCTTGACGATGATGTCGCCGAACTCTTCCTCGCTCTGCAGGCGGCCCTGCGCGTTGATCGAAAGCTGCAGGTCGATGCGGTCGGGGCTGGGCGATCCGCCCACGATGCCGGCCGCGGCCTGCACGTTCTCGCTGCGGATGGCGCGCACGATGTCGCCCGCCGACAGGTTGCGCTCGGCGACCTTGCGCGGGTCGAGCCACACGCGCATCGAGTAGTCGCCGCTGCCCCACATCAGCACCTGGCCCACGCCCTCGATGCGCGCCAGGCGGTCCTTGACGTTCAGCACGCCGTAGTTGCGCAGGTAGGTCGTGTCGTAGCGCTCGCTCGGCGAGACGAGGTGCACCACCATGGTAAGGTCGACCGCGCTCTTCACCGCGGTGACGCCGAGCCGCCGCACTTCCTCCGGCAGCCGCGGCTCGGCCTGCGTGACGCGGTTCTGCACGAGCTGCTGCGCGAGGTCGGGATTGGTGCCGATTTTGAACGTGACCGTCAGCGTCATGCGGCCGTCGGTGGTCGCCTGGCTGCTCATATAGAGCATGTTCTCGACGCCGTTGATCGATTCCTCGATCGGCGTGGCCACGGTCTCGGCGATCACTTTGGGGCTCGCGCCGGGGTAGTTCGCGCGCACCACGACCGAGGGCGGCGCGACCTCGGGGTATTCGGAGATCGGCAGCAAGCCGAGCGAGATCAGCCCGCCGAGCAGGATCAGGACCGACAGCACGCCCGCGAAGATCGGGCGATCGATGAAGAACTTGGAGAGGTTCATGACGCGGGCTGGGGCGCGAGGAGGGCGCCGGGCCGCGCGCGCTGCAGGCCGTTCACCACGATGCGCTCGCCGGCCTCGAGGCCCGAGGTGACGATGCGCTGGCCGTCGGCCATACCGCCGAGCGTCACCTCGCGCCACACGGCCTTGTCGTCCGGGCCGACCACGATCACGAAGCGCTTGCTCTGGTCGGTGCCCACCGCACGCTCGCTGACCAGGACCGCGGGCTCGGCCTTTCCGCGGCCCATCCGCACCTTCACGAACTGGCCGGGAATGAGGACGCCGTCGCGGTTGTCGAACATCGCGCGCACGCGCACCGTGCCGCTGCGGGTGTTGACCTGGTTGTCGATGAGCTGCAGGCGGCCGCGCGCGTGCGTGCCGCCGTTGGTGACGGTCTCGATCTCCACCGGGATCTCGCCCAGCCGCGAGCGCGGCAGGTCCTTCAATGCGCGCGCGACCACCAGCTCGTCCGCCTCGAAGCTGGCGTAGATCGGATCGACCGAGACGAGCGTGGTCAGCACCGGCGCCTCCGGGCCGGCGGCGACGAGGTTGCCGACCGTGATCTCGAGCTTGCCGACGCGCCCCGCCACGGGTGCCAGCACGCCGGTGTAGTCGAGGTTGAGGCGCGCGGACCGCAGCGCGGCCTGCGCGGCGCGCAGGTTCGCATCGGCTTCCTGCTCGGCGTTCAGGCGTTGGTCGACCTGGCTCCGCGCGATGAAGCGCTCCTCCCACAGCCGCTGCGCGCGCTCGCGTTCGAGCTTCGCGTAGGCGAGGTGCGCCTGCGCCGCGACCACCTGGGCCTGCGCGCGCTCGACTTCCGCCGCATAGGGCGCCGGATCGATCGTCACCAGCAGGTCGCCGCGCTTCACCATCGCGCCTTCGGCGAAGTGCACGGACTGAACCGCGCCCGCGACTCGGGAGCGGACATCGACTCGCTCCACCGCCTCGAGGCGGCCGGAGAACTCGTCCCAGAGCGTCACCTCGCGGCGCTCGACGGTGGCGACCGGCACCGGCGTGGCGGCTGGTTGCGCTGCGGCGGGTGGGGTGTCGGCGCTCGAGGAGCGCAGGTAGAACGCGCCCGCCGCGAGCGCGGCCAGCACGCCTAAGGTCATCGCGACAACGTGAGTTCGAATCATCGGACGAAGCTCCTCCTGTGGGGCCGTGGCACGCCTGAAACGTGACAGAGGGTTCGAGCGGCTTGGCGGTTCCTCATCTGGCGTCTCCTGTCGGGTCGACGAAAATCGAGGCGTCGCGGAACGCTTGGACGAGCGCGATCCCCGGGCGAACGAGCGTGAATCTCTGGCCAGGGGTCAGGACTACGTCCTGCCGACTGTCCTCTTCGGTGATCCACACTGCGCCGGTGCAAGCGGTGACAGTGGTCCCGGGGCCTTCAGGCAGGCGGACAATGCGTCCTCGTCGCAGGTCGAGCGTGGGCATGCACGCAGAATCGTCTGCGACGGCTGCGTCCCGGTTTCCAGTCGGTGCTGACCCATTACAGATGAAACGTCAGGCGCGCTCCGGCGCGTGCCGGGCACGCGCGATCTTGTGCGATCGAGCGGGCACTGGAGACGTTTCGTCTGTAATCCACCGGCGCGGGCAGGAAACGGCGGCGTAGGCGTGCACGGACGATCATCGACTCCCTGGCGAGAGGCGTGACGCCAGCCTCTGCGAAAGGAATCCTGCATGAACCCGGAAATGCGACAAGCCGTGATTGCGCGTGCGCATCGCGACCGCTCCGAGGCGGTGGCCGCGCTGGTGGTCGCCGCAGTAAGAGGGCTCAGGGCCAGGGTGCTCAGGTTCCGCCGCGCATGGGTGTCGGAAGAACGCACCCGCGTGGACTCGAAACGCCGCGATCGCTCGCGCGTGGTCGACACCATCGTCTGATCCCCGGCGCGCCAACGGTCCCCGGGTGAGTGGCGGGCGTGTCGATCTTGCCGACCCCCGTTCGACAAGGAATCGAGGCGCTTGGCGCCCGAGGCGCCGCGCAGGATCTGACGCCCGGACGAGCGTGGCCGAAGAGGGGCAGTCGTTCCATCCGTAATGTCCGCGCGCGCTCCCGAAATCGTTCGGCAGCCGAGTCTCCCGATACTGGACCCCATCGGCTCCGGGTCTGCCGGTGGCCGACGGAATCAAGATGTTTGTTCAACTTAATGGAGATGGAAGAATGATCAAGCGCACCATGATTGCAGCTCTTCTCGGCCTCGCGGTCACGTCTCATGCGGCTCTTGCGCAGGACATGCGTTCGCCCGCGCACCCCGATCCCAACCGGACCGTGCAGCAGCCGCTGGCGGACGGTCAGAAGCAGACGGAGCAGCAGGGGGTCGACCGGTACTGGAACGACTTGTCGCCGAACTATCACAACGACGACTCGCCGAACTATCCCTTCAATTCGTAAGCGTACGTCGTGAACGGGCACGCAGTCTTGCGCGGGGCGAGCAGCGACGTTCGCCCCGCGCGAGGCCGCGGTGCCCGGCAGCCTGAAACCTATCGGGAGATTCGCGACGCGAGAGGTACCCAGGACATGAAACATTTTCTCGGAGAGACCACGGGTCGGATTGCACCGTCAACCGAATATCGAGCACGCGCGAGCCGCGAACGGAGCCAGGACCTCCATGGCCGGCGGACGCCGGGACTCATGCTGACCCTTCACATCTTGGGTGTCGCGGCGCTGGTCGTCGCGTCGGTCGCGGCGATCGCCGACCAGAGCGCCCGGTTCGTGAGCGGGCAGGAGATCGTCGGCGTCCACGAAATCCCGGCGTTCATCGCCGGGCGGGTCGAGCTGACGCCCGGTCTCGCCCCGGACGGGTCGACGCTGGAGATCGGCGGTGACCCGGGCGGGCGAGATCGCCCAGCAGGTCTCACGCCGCGCCGACGCACGGCGGAGCAGGGCTAGGGGCGGGGGCGTCCTGCCGTCGTCGGCACCCTGGAGACAGCCGTCCCGATGGTCGTCGCGCTGATCGGACTCGTCGCACTCGTCACGAGCGTGAGCTCGTGGTTCCCGCCCGGAATCGCGATCGGGGTCGGGCTGATCGCGCTCGGCGTGGGGCTCGAGCTCACGGGCTGGACGCGTTCGTGAGAGCGCGGCCACCCGGATGCGGGGGCTCGGGGCCTACGCCGTCACGGGGACGACTTGAGCGTCCGATGCGGCAGGTAGGAGGACGGTTACAGGTGTCATAAGCGCGACGACCGGCGAAATGATCGGGCAGCAGCGGGCGCGTAGTGTTCGAGGCGGTGGATCGGAATGAGTCGGCACTTGCCGCTTGCCCGATAGTTTCCTCGACGAACAACGCTGACACGAACCGTTTGCAAGGCCGCCCGCAATGCAGTCCCGGAACCCTACCTCTCCCTCCTCCTCCTCCCCTCTTGGTCGGGTCGGTGCGGGCGGCCTTCTCTTCAATCGCGGGTATCCAGACGGCCGGAGCTCTTCGAGGTCATGCAAGCTCCGGGTCGATCGAAAAGCGGCGCGCTTCGTGCGCGGCGATTGGCGATGAGACCCACTCGATCCATCCTCGACAGCTCGTTTCGCTACGTCCCGGCGGCGGCGACCTCGGTCGTGCAGACGTGGCGTCGTTTCGGCCGGTGCGTCAAGCCGCGAAGGCTGCTGCTTCCTGCCGCCTTGACCAACGGCGGGTGGATGAGGCTAGAATGACCGCTCGGGGGCGTTGCAGACCCCCCGCGTAAGACGCTTCCCCGCGTCCAAGCTCTGCCAAGGAGCGCTCATGGACGCACGAAGAATCTTCTCGACGTCGGTGGTGGTGCTCATTACGGAGGTCTTTATGAGCACCGTCCACGCAGACACTTTTGGCTTCGACACTGACACCGCCGGCTCGCTTCCCCCGGGATGGGAACAAGGCGTCACCGGCCGCGGCACGCCGCGCTGGGCCGTGCACCCGGATGCCTCCGCACCGAGCAAGCCGAACGTCCTGAGACAGTCCGGGGTCGGCACCTTCCCCTGGGTCGTCCGGTCCAACACCGCAATCGAGGACGGCTATGTCGAAGTGAAATTCCAGGCGCTTGAGGGCAAGGAGGACCAGGCGGGCGGCGTGGTCTGGCGCTGGAAGGACGGCAACAACTACTACGTTGCGCGCGCTAACGCGCTCGAGAACAACGTGTCGCTGTACTACACCCAGGCGGGCCGCAGAATCACGCTCAAGTACGTGGATGCGCCGGTCCCGCCAGCGGTCTGGCACACGCTGCGCGTCGAATTCTCGGGACGGCGGATCAGCGTGGCCTTGAACGGAAAGACCTATATCGAGCACGAGGACTCGCACATCTCCGGACCGGGCGCGGTCGGCATGTGGACCAAGGCCGACAGCGTGACCGCGTTCGACGACTTCAGCTACGGCTCCAACAAGGCACCGCAGAAGTGATCAGGCTGCTGCTGACGGCGCGGGCGCTGCGCGCGTTCGCGGACGGTTTCGTGGCCGTTCTGCTGCCGGCCTACCTGCTGGCGCTCGGCCATGGACAGCTCGCAGTCGGCTTCCTCAGCACCGCGACGTTGATCGGCTCCGCGCTGGCCACGCTCGCGCTCGGCCGCTGGGGCCATCGTTTCTCGATGCGGCGCCTGATGCTCGGGGCCGCCGTCCTGATGGCGGTGACGGGGTTCGGTTTCGCGTCGCTGTCGTCGCTCTGGCCCCTGCTCGTCGTCGCTTTCATGGGGCCGATCAACCCGAGCGGCGGAGACGTAAGCGTGTTCCTGCCGCTCGAACACACCGTGCTCGCTGCTGCTGCGCCGGCCGGGTCGCGGACGACCATCTTTGCCCGGTACAGCTTCTTCGGATCGATCTTCGGCGCAATCGGAGCGCTTGCGGCAGCTGTTCCGGACTGGCTGACAAGCTGGACCGGGCTGCAGATGGTCGAAGCGCTGCGTGCAATGTTTCTTGTTTATGCTGCGATTGGCTTGGCCGTCTGGGCGCTGTATCTGCGCATGCCGCGAGCGCATGCGGACGACGTCAGACCTCCTGTACCCCTCGGTCCTTCGCGCGGCATTGTGTGGAAGCTGGCGGGCCTCTTCAGCGTCGATTCGTTCGCCGGCGGACTGGTCGTGAACGCGCTGCTCGCTCTGTGGCTCTTCGAGCGCTTCGGCATGTCGCTCTCCGCGGCGGGCGCCTTCTTCTTCTGGACCGGTCTCTTCAGCGCAGCTTCGCAGCTCGCAGCTCCGGCGGTGGCGCGGCGGATCGGTCTGATTAATACGATGGTGTTCACGCACATCCCGGCGAGCCTGTGCCTAATTGCCGCCGCCTTCGCATCGAACCTGCACGTCGCGTTGGGGCTGCTACTTGCGCGCAGCGCACTCTCGCAAATGGATGTGCCGGCCCGCAGCGCCTACGTGATGTCCGTCGTCACGCCTCCCGAACGGCCCGCCGCCGCGAGCTTCACCGCGGTGCCGCGCAGTCTAGCCTCGGCGATCAGCCCGTCCCTGACCGGCGCGATGTTTGCGGCAGGGGCAATGGCGGCACCGCTGGTGGCGTGTGGCGTGCTGAAAATCGCCTACGACCTGGCATTGTTTTCGGCGTTTCGCCGAATCGGACCACGGACCTAGCGTCATCGCGAGTCCGCCTCAGTGGGTGCCCTGCGGTCAGCGCTTCGGCACGTGCCGCCCGCTCGAGTGGTCGAAGCGCTCGTGGTGCTGGCGCAGGAGGTCGGTGCCGTAATCGCCGCCGTTCGGCGTGCGAATGATGGTGTGGATGTGGTGGTGCGACGGCGTCAGGTTGTCGAACACGATGCCGGGGTGGTGGTCGAACTCGATCAGCACGACCGGGCTTTGCACGCGATAGTAGAAGGGCCCGCCGTCGCCCGTCGCCCCCATCCACGCGAAGTGCGTCTCGTCGAGATGGGCCTCGACCTCGGTCATCTTCACCGCCGCGTGGCCGTCGCGGGCCCAGCCGACGTAGGTTCCGACAACGGCGAGCAGCAGCTTGCGCTGGGCGTCCGAGAGCTCGTTGCCGCGCACCCCCGCATAGGGGATCACCGCGTTGTCCTTGAAAGCGCCGGCGACCATCCGGCCGTCGACGAGATGCTTGAGCTCTTCGGGCAGGTCCTCGGGCAGGATCGACCTGCGGAGCACGGCCTTCCTGGACTGGCTCTCGTCAAGCGCGCGTATGAGCGAGAGACCCGCCCGCGCCTCGGGCACGAACACCGCGGTGCCGGCGAGGGGGCCGCTCGCGACGCTGCACGGCTCCGACCCCATGAAGCTCGGTGTGAACACGAGCTGGTCGCCGAGCACGAGGAAGTTGAGGTTGAGGTGATGCCCGTCGATCTGCCATCCCCACGGGGCGTCGGCCGACGGCATCCCGAAGAGCGTGACGAAGTAGGGCCACTCGCCGAAGTCGGCGGACCGTCCGGTGATCTCGACGAGCAGGCCGTTCAGCCGCATGATGTCCCGCGCCTGGGCGAAGCCGCGGGCCGACAGCGTGGCTGCCATCAGCTTCATGGCCGCTTCGCGCTGCGCCGGCGCAAGGTCCTCGAGCATCAGCCCGTGGCGGTAGACGTAGGGATGGATGTTGAACCACAGCCGGCGCTCGTCGGCCTCGGTGTCGAGCACGACTTTCGCCCGCTGCGTCGCGTCGAGCGCTGCGAGAAAGTTCTGTGCGGCGTCGAGGATCGGGGCGGTGGTCACGCCGGTCGCTCGCAGCGGGAACAGGCCCGGGCGCACGTTGCCGTCGGAGGAGATCCCGACGAGCGGCTGCGCGAGAGCCGCAGTCGCGGCGTCGAACATGTCCTGGAGGAACGGGGGGAAGGCGGCGGGCCTGGTGCGCGCGGACATGGAAGGCAGGCCACGCAAACCCAACTCGGTCCAATCTTTCATCGCAGACGCTCCCTTTTTTCGGTCTGGCAGTGGACGAGCCCCCGCCGAATGCCCGCCCGCTTCCGTCCCTGCGCCTGCAGGGCTCCAGGCGCCTCGCGCCTGCCGACGATACTCCCGGGCACGTACGTTGTCGACCGATCGCGCCGCGGGCACGGAGACGGGAGGAGCTTCAAAGCGCGCTCACCTGCCGAGCGTCGGCAGCGTGAGCTCCTGCTTTGCACTCTCGTACTCGTTGCGCAGCCGGGCGATGACCTCGCGCGCCGGGATCACTTCCCGGATGTTGCCGACGCCCTGTCCGGCGCCCCAGATCGCCTTCCAGGTCTTGGGCTTCTCGACCCGCCGGTCGAAGTCCATCTTCGACGGGTCGGCCGAAGGCAGGTTGTCGGGATCGAGTCCGGCCGCGCGGATGCTGGGCTTCAGATAGTTGCCGTGCACGCCCGAGAAGTAGGGCGTGTAGAGAATGTCGGTGGCGCTGGCGCCGACGATCATCCGTTTGTACTCGTCATCCGCGTTTGATTCGTGCGTCGCGATGAAGCGCGTCCCCATGTAGGCCAGGTCGCAGCCCATGACCTGCGCCGCGAGGATCCCGCGGCCGTTAGTGATCGCGCCGGCCAGCACCAGCAGCCCATCGTAGAACTGGCGCACCTCGTTGACCAGGGCGAAAGGACTCAGCATCCCCGCGTGGCCGCCGGCGCCGGCGCAGACGAGGATCAGCCCGTCGACCCCGGCCTCGAGCGCCTTCTGCGCGTGCCGCACGTTGATGACGTCGTGCAGGACGATTCCGCCGTACGCGTGCACCCGCTTGACGACGACCTCCGGGGAACGCAACGAGGTAATGATGACCGGCACCTCCTGCCGGATGCACACCTCCAGGTCGTGCTCGAGCCGGCTGTTGGAGTGATGGACGATCTGATTCACCGCAAACGGCGCGACCACTTCGCCGGGGTGCGCGGTCCGGTAGTCCGCGAGCGCGGCCTTGATGCGCAGAATCCAGTTCTCCAGCTCCTCCTTGGGCCTGGCGTTCAGCGCGGGAAACGAGCCGACGATGCCGGACGTGCATTGAGCGATCACGAGCTCGGGGTTGGACACGATGAACATCGGCGAGCCGACGACCGGGAGCGCCAGCTTTCCCTGCAGTTGCACCGGTAGGGACATGGGTTCGCGCTCCGACCGCCGTCACGCGGCGCCGCCCTGACCCAGGCGCTCGAGCGCCATCTCGCGCAGCCTGGCGCGCTGGATCTTCAGCCCGTTCGGGCTCTCCGCGGTCGGGAACCCGTCCACGAACCACACGCGGGCGGGGACCTTGAAAGCGGCCATCCGCGCGGCTGCAGCCGCAATGACGTCCGCTTCGCGCGGGACCGCGCCCGCGGCCGGAACGATGAAGGCGACGCAGCGAGGCTGGCCCGCGATCTCGACTGCTACGACCTGGACGTCGTCGACGCCGGGGATCCGTTTCAGCGCTTCCTCGATCTCCGCGGGGCTGACCAGGTACCCCCCGAGGCGGACCGCGTCACCGCGGCGCGTCTCGTACGCAAAGGTGCCGTCCGCACGCAGGCGGCCGATGTCGCCGGTACGGAAGAAGCCGTCCCGCCCGACCGCCTCCGCGGTCGCGTCCGGATTGTTCCAGTATCCGACGAAGTTGCTCGGCGCCCGGATCTCGATCTCGCCGCTGCGCTCCGGCGGCAGCAGGTCACCGGTGTCGATGTCGCGGATGCGGATTTCCGCTTCGCTCCCTGCCGCCGGCCAGCCTCCGCCTTCGATTCGCTGCGGCAACGGGGTCGACGGCCGCTGCAGCGAGAAGAGGGCCTGCACCTCGCTCGAGCCGTAGAGACCGACGAGCGGAACGCGCTTGTCCCAGGCGGCCCGGGCGAAATCGGCGGCGCCGGGATTGAACGCGGCGAAGCCGAACAACCGAACGCTCGGAAACGGATCGTGCCCGGGTGCGAGCTCGAGGATTCTGCGGTACATCTCGTCGCTGCCGAAGGCGTGCGTGACGCGGTGCCGGCGGATGAGATCCACCGCCGGGCCGGCCTCGAACGTCTCCATCAGCACGACCGGCGCCCCGGCGGCGAACGCGGCGAGCGCGCTGTTGAACCCATACACGCCGCAGAAGGGCAGCGCTCCGAGCAGGCATGCCCCGGGCTCCTCGAACCCGAAAGCGCTCGCGGCCCGGTGGCTGTGGAACGCGATCGTCCGCTGCGAGTGCACCACGAGCTTGGGGCCTTTCGTGGTGCCCGACGTCGTGAACAGGGCGACCGGCGCGTCGGGACGCGAATGATCGGTCGTCTCGTCGGCCCGGTGCTCGAACGCCCGAAAGGCGATCGTCGGCTTGCCGAGGACGAGCGACGGCGTGTCCGCGTCGGAGTCGACCACGGCGACGCGTTCGAGCGCTCGGACTGCGCCGGCGTCGACACCCTGTAGCACGGCCGGGAAGTCGATCTTGCGGAAGTTGTGCTGGAGCACCAGCATGCGCGCCCCGGAGCGATCGAGAACGGTTTGCAGCTCGGCGGCGCGATAGCGCGTGTTGAGCGCCACCAGCGCTGCGCCGACGCGTGCCAGGCCGAAGAAGAGGGCGAGCCACTCGATCCGGTTCACTAGCCAGACGGCGACGCGATCGCCCGGACCGATGCCCTGGTCGGCGAGCCACGCGGCGGTCTTGCCGCAGAGCGCGGCGAATTCGCCGTAGGTGATCCGCCGGTCGCCGTCGAGAAACGCGACGCGATCCGGCCGTTCGGCAAGGTGCCGCTCGAGGAGAGCGGGAACGGTCTCGATCATCGGCGTCCGAGGTGGCGAGGTGCTTTCAGCTTTCCTACCCGGGGGCGCATGCCTCTGTCAAGAATCGACCCCCGGGATTGCGGCACGAGAAATCGGACGGGCGATCCCCGGGATCGCCGCCTTGGGCGCACCATACCGCCTCGTTCGGAACGGCGACGCGGCGAGGAGGAGGACATGGCGGCAACCAAGCGATGGACGAGGCGCCCCGAGGGCTCGAACTGGGGGGATTTCGGACCCGACGACCAGCTCGGTCGCCTCAACCTGATCACCGCGCAGAAGGTGCGCGACGGCGTCGCCGAGGTGCGCGCGGGACTGACCTTCTGTCTGAGCCTGCCGCTCGACTATCCCGGCGGAAACCTGCTCAACCCCCGTCGCCACCCGCCCGTGCTGCGACCGACGGTGCGGAACGGACGCCCGAACCTCAACTACGCGTTGGCGACCGATGATCCGAACTTCACCGATGTCATCAGCGACGACGCCGTCATCCTCCACACGCAGTACTCCACGCAATGGGACAGCCTCGCGCACGTCGGCCAGCTGTTCGATGCGGACGGCGACGGGACCCCGGAGGCGGTGTACTACAACGGCTATCGGGCGGGCGTCGACGTCGTCGGCCCGAGCGACCCGTCCGCCGCGGGGGCGGTCGACGTCGTGCCCGCCAAGACCACCTGCGGCGCGCGCGCTCTCGGCATCGAGAACATGGCCGCGAACTGCGTGCAGGGCCGCGCGGTGATGATCGACCTGCACGCGCACTTCGGCCGCAAGCGGACCGCCGTCGGCTACGACGCGCTCAAACGGATACTCGACGCGGACGGTGTCGTGGTCGAGCGGGGAGACATGGTGTGCCTGCACACCGGGTTCGCCCAGGCGGTCCTCGAGATGAAGCGCGAGCCCGACCGCCACACCCTCGAAAACTCGTGCGCGGTCCTGGACGGGCGCGACCGCAGGTTGCTCGATTGGGTCACCGACAGCGGGCTGTCGGTGCTGATCGCCGACAACTATGCGGTCGAGGCGCACCCGGCGCTGTCGCACCCGGGGTGCTGCGCCGTGCTGCCGCTCCACGAGCACTGCCTCTTCAAGCTCGGCGTGCACCTCGGGGAGCTCTGGCACCTCACGCCGCTCGCGGAATGGCTGCGTGCGCAGGGTCGATATCGCTTCCTGCTGACCGCTCCGCCGCTCCGCCTGCCCGGGGCGGTCGGCTCGCCGACTACGCCGGTGGCGACGGTCTGAAGGCTCGGCGGAGAGCATGGCGCCAGCGCTCAGGAGCGCGGGGGCAGCCAGCGCAGCTCCTGGAATCGCCGGAAAAGGCGCCGGAACATCTCCTCGGTATCCACGCAATCGTGGAAGCCGGCTTGGCGCGCCTTGATCGTGCTGACCAGCGTCGGCGGCGGCGATTCGCGTTCCCCGTACGCGAAGTTCCGGTCGGCGTAGATGAAGGACTGGCCGACGAACGCCTCGAGGCTCTCCGGCGAGCGCAGGCCGTACTTGCGGACGATCGCCGTCCATTCGGCTTGCCGCTTCGGCATTTCCCCGGCGAGCGACATCGGTCGTGGCGGCCCGACCTCCATCCCGAGGGCGTCGGCGATCGCCGGCCACACGGTCCGCCACTCGAACGCCTCGCCGTTGTTGATGTTGAAGGTCTCGTTCCGGCACGCGGGCGAGGTGGCGGCCCACGCACACGCGCGCGCGAGCAGGTCGGCGTCGACCGCCTGGAAGATGCGCGGCGGACCGCCGGGGTAGGCGAGCGGTAACCCCGCCTCCTTCAGCAGCGCGCCGTAGACGCCGATCGCGGGCAGCGGGTTCATCGGGCTGCCGAGCGACTCGCCGAAGATCACCTGCGGACGCAAGATCGTCCAGTGCCACCCGGCGCCTTGCTGCTTC
This sequence comes from uncultured beta proteobacterium, assembly GCA_963789885.1. Lineage (GTDB taxonomy): Bacteria > Pseudomonadota > Gammaproteobacteria > Burkholderiales > SG8-39 > DATEDA01. The sequence continues at coordinate 49,878 of CAWBNB010000021.1, forward strand.
CCGCGCAGGTAATCCTCCTGCAGCCAGTAGAAGTTCTCGTGCGGATGGCGCGGCCAGCGCTCGCGCGCCGGCACCGGCACCGCCTCGATGTGCGAGCCGTACGCCTTGGTGCCCTGGAGCAGCGTGACGTGCTCGAGGCGCGGCGCTCCGCCGGCCAGCGGATCGAAGAGGTTCCGCAACATGGCCAGGTTGGTGTCCATCTGGTCGCGCTCGCGCCAGCCGGCGATCAGTCCGGGCTTCTCGTAGAGCGCCGCGTAGACCACGTGCGTCACGTCCCGCATCGCACCGAACACCTCGGCGCAGCGCGCACGATCGAGGAGATCGACCGAAAGGATGGTCGCGCTCTCGAGGCCGGGGGGAACGCGCCGCGAGATGCCGACGGCCTCCCAGCCGGGAAGCTGCATGAAGTGCCGAACTGCGGCGAACCCGACGAGGCCGGAAGCGCCGGCGACGAGGACCTTGTTGCTCAGAAAAGCTCCATCAGCTTGACGTGATCGGCGAGCGGTTCCGGCGCGCCGTCGTAGATCTTGCGGCCGGTCTTGAGCACCGCGACCCGGTGCGCGATCGGCAGGCTCGCCTTCACGTTCTGCTCGATGATCAGGATCGTGGTCCCGAGCGTGCGGTTGATCTCCGCCACGCTCTGCATCACCTTCTCCACGAGGTTCGGCGCGAGCCCGATCGACGGCTCGTCGAGCAGGATCAGGCGCGGCGCGTGCATGAGCGCGATGCCGACCGCGAGCATCTGCTGCTGTCCGCCGGACATGGTGCCGGCGAGTTGCGCGCGCCGCTCGGCGAGGATCGGGAACATGGCGAACACCTGCTCGCGCCGCGCGGCGAGCTTCGTCCGGTCGTGCTCGACGAAGCCGCCGAGCTCCAGGTTGTCCTCGACGCTGAGCGTGCGGAACACGCCGTGACCCTGAGGGACGAAGGCGAAGCCGTCGGCGACGTTGCGCGCCGGCGACCGGCCGGTGATGTCCTCGCCGCCGAGCCGCACGCCGCCGCCCTCGGGTGCGAGCAGGCCGAAGAGCGCGCGCGCGAGCGTCGTCTTGCCGGCGCCGTTGTGCCCGAGGAGGAGCAGGATCCGGCCGGCCTCGACGTCGAGGTCGACGCCGTCGACGACGCGCTTCTTGCCGTATCCGGCGACGAGCCCTGCGCATGCGAGCGAGACGCTCATTTGAAGTACCGCTCCGAAAGCTCGGGATCGCGCATCAGGTCTTCGGAGGTGCCCTCGGCGAGCTTGCGCCCCTCGTCGAGGAACACGACCCGGTCGCACAGCTCGCGGATGACGTCGAGGTTGTGCTCGATGATGCAGAGCGTGCGGCCCGACTCGGCGAGCCGCTTGAAGAGCGGCAGTACCTTCGCCAGCGCGTTCGGCGCGAGCCCCGAGAGCGGCTCGTCGAAGAGCAGCGCCTCCGCGCCGGTCGCGAGCAGCCGCGCCACGACGAGGAGCTTCTCCTCGGCGTACGACAGGTCGGCGGCGAGGTCGGCCGCACGAGCGCCGAGGCCCACGAACTCGAGGATAGCCATCGCGCGCGCGAGGTTGTCGCGCTCCTCCCGGCGCACGAGCCAGGGCGCGAAGTAGACGTACGCCAGGTGGTCGCCGCGCTGGCGCGGCAGCGCGACGAGCACGTTCTCGAGCACGGTCAGGCCGGTGAAGAGCTTCAGGTCCTGGAACGAGCGCGCGACGCCCTGGTGGACGATCTGGTGCGGCTTCAGGCCGTTCAGGGACCGTCCCCGGTACCGGACCTCGCCCCGGTCGGGCGGGAGGAATCCGGTCAGCAGGTTGAACGCGGTCGTCTTGCCGGCGCCGTTCGGTCCGATCAGCCCGGTGATCCGTCCCGGCTCGATGGTGATGTCGAGCCCGGCGACCGCGACGATGCCGCCGAACCGGCGCTCCAAGCCCCGGCCCTCCAGCGCCGCCGCGGCGACCTGGGTATCGACCGGCGGCCGCTCGGACGGGGCGTGATAGTGGTGTGCCGACGCGGACTCGGGCAGGAGCCCCTGCGGGCGAAGGCGAAGCATCACGATGAGGAGCAGCCCGTAGAGCATCTGCCGCACCTTGTCGGCGATGTCCGAGGGCATATCGACGAACTTCAGCAACTCGGGCAGCACGGCGAGGATGAGCGCGCCGACCAGCGAGCCGACGAGATTGCCGGTGCCGCCGACGATCACCATCGCGAGGAGATAGATCGTCAGCTCGACGGTGAAGCCCTCCGCGGAGACGAACGTCACGTAGTGCGCGTACAGCGATCCGGCGACCGAGGCGAGCGCCGCGGCGATCGCGAAGACGGAGAGCTTCATCGCGACGATGTTCTTGCCGATCGCCTGCGTCGCGGCCTCGTTCTCGCGCATTGCCTTCAGCGCACGCCCGAACGGCGAGGCGCCGAGCCGCCAGGCGATCGCGAAGCAGATCGCGGCAGTGACGAGCGCGAGCGGCAGGAACGTTCCCGGCGTCTCGAGCTTCACGCCGAACAGCTCGATGCGCGGAATTGCCCGGATGCCGTCGGTGCCGCCGGTGAGGTCGGTCCAGTTGAGCAGCACGGCGGTGACGATGATCTGCAGTGCGAGGGTCACGATGACGAGATAGTCGCCGCCGATGCGCAACGCGGGCAGCGCAATCGCGACGCCGAGCGCCGCGGTGATCGCGATGCCGGCGAACATCGGCCAGGGGAAGGGCACGCCGAGCTTGGCGGCAAGGATCGCCGTCGCGTAGGCGCCGACGCCGAAGAACGCGGCGTGCGACAGCGCGAAGAGGCCCGCGTAGCCGATGAGGAGGTTGAACGAGCTCGCGAGGATCGCGTACAGGGACACCATCACCAGCACGTGCAGGACGTAGTCCAGGCTAGCGCCCTCCGAAGAGGCCTCGCGGGCGGACAAGCAGCACGACGAACAGCAGCACGAACGCGATCGAGTTCTGCCATTCGGTCGGGATCCTCGCCATGCCGGTGCTCTCGACGAGGCCGAGCGCCAGGCCGCCCGCCACCGCGCCGCGCAGCGAGCCGACCCCGCCCACGACCACCGCGACGAAGGCCATGAAGACCGCGATGAAGCCCATGTGAGCGGTCGCGCCGTCCTTCACCAGGATGAGGCACGCCGGCACCGCGGCGATCGCCGAGCCGAGGGCGAACGCGACGACGGATAGGCGCCGCGTGTCGATGCCGATGACGCGTGCCATCTCCGGGTTGTCGGTCATCGCGAGCACGGCCTTGCCGAAGCGCGTGCGCGTGAGATACGCGCCGAGCGCGCCGGCGATGAGCACGAGCGCCGCGATCTGCGCGAGCTGGGCGCTCGTGACGACGAGCGGACCCCAAAGGAACACGCCCGCCGGCGGCGCGGGCACGACCTTCGTATCGGTGCCGAACACGACGCCAATCGCGTTCTCGAGCAGGATGAACAGCCCCAGCGAGGCGATCAGGATGACGAGCGGCGGGCTGCCCTTGCGCTCGAACGGGCGGTAGACGACGAGATAGGTGAGCAGACCGGCCACGGCACCGGTCGCGACGCCGGCGACGACCGCCAGCCAGAGCGGAGCGGAGAGCTGCGCCGCGGCAAACCAGCAGCCGTACGCCGACAGTGCATAGACCGGACCGAACGCGAAGTGCGTGATCCGGGTCGTGCCGAAGATCACGGCGAACGCGAGTCCGAGCAGCGCGTAGTGGCTGCCGTTGACCAGCCCGTTGATGACGAGCTGGGCGAGGAGGTCCACGCTGGCCCCCCGGCCGGCTCAGGCGGTCACTTCAGCTCGATGAACTTCTGGAACTTGCCCTCGGTGCCCTCGACCTTGAACAATCCGACGCGCTTGAAGGCCACCCCGTTCGGCTGGAACGCCATCTGGCCGCCGTAGACGCTGTCGAACTTGGGGTTGTCGTAGAGCGCCTTCTTCAGCGCTTCGCCGTTCAGGTAATCACCGCCTTTGGCGCGCGCGCGCTTGAGCAGCTCGGCGATGAGATACACGCCTTCGTAGTAGTTGGCGGCGTAGAAGTCCGGCTTCGACTTGTAGCGCTGCTCGTAGCCCTGCGCAAACCGCTGCGACCACGGCTGATCCGCCGACGCCTCGAAGTAGTCGTTCACGAAGAGGAAACCCTCGCCCAGCGCGCCGGCAATCTTCGCGTCGTTGGCCGTGTACTCGATGCCGATCACCGGCTGCTTCATGCCCAGCTCGCGGAGGCGCTTGACCGCGAGACCGACCTCCGGGTTAAACATCCAGAGCCCGATGGCGTCGGGGTTGGCGGCCCGGATCTTCGCGATCTGGGTGTCCATGTTGGTGGCGCCCTGCGGCACGGCCTCGGTGGCGACGATCGTCCCGCCTATCTTCTGCCAGTACGGCGTCACGGCCCGGACCACGCTGTCGCCGGCGTCGTTCTTCCAGTGCAGCACCGCCAGCTTCTTCGCCCCCGTCGAGCCGAGGTAGGTCGCCGCGGCGAGCCCGAGGTCGGCGGCGAGCGAGCGGTTGTGGAAGATGTACTTCGAGACGCCCACCAGGTTGTTCGACACGCCGCCGCCGTTCAGGAGCAGGATCTGGTGCTGGTCGGCGAGCGGCGCGATCGCCTGCGTCGGCGCCGAGAACGAGGTCATCACGATCTTGACGTCGTTGATCGTGATCAGCCGGTTCATCGCCGAGACCGCTTCCTGCGCGTTGCCCGACTTGTGGTCCTCGATCACCGCCTCGAGCGGAATGCCGTTCACGCCGCCCTTGGCGTTGATCTCTTCGACGGCCTGCTTGATGCCCTGGCTCATCACCGTCCCGTAGAAGCTCGCCCCACCGCTCATCGCGAGGATGGCGCCGATCTTGTAGACCTTGGGATCCTTCGCGGCTTGCTGGGCAGGGACCGGGCCGGCAAACACGAATGCGGCGAATGCTGCGACGGTCAGCGACAGTCTGCGCATGGTCGTCCTCCTCCTTGGCCGCCGATTCTGCTCGCCCGGGCACGCCGGGTCAATGATCGAAACGGCAGTGACAAGACGGGTTCCTCAGGCCATGCCGCGCAGATGGCCGCGCAGCGCATCGGGAATCTCGAGCTCGAAGCCGAGGATCGCCCCCGATAGCGCCTTGCCGTAGTTGTCGAGGCAGAGGCTCCGCGAGACGCCGCCGCCGAGCGCACCGTGAGCGACGAAGTTCATCACGGCGAGACCGTCGATCGGATAGCGCTCCACGTCGCCGGTGATCACGCCCTGGTAGAACGCCTTCAGGCGCTCGGCCGTGAGCTGCTCCTTGAGAAAGGGATAGAGCTCCGGGGCGTACGCGGCCACCACGATGTTGGCCGTATTGCCCTTGTCGCCGGAGCGAGCGTGTGCGACGTGCTGCAGCTTCACTCGCATGATCAGCTCTCCAGATAGGTGATGGTCGGCTTGATCCGGTCGCGCGGCACGAGCGCCGACCACACGCCGATGATCTCGCGGGTGCGGTCCTGATGGGGCACGCGCTTGCCGGTGTGTGCGATGCCCGAGACCGCCATGCCGTCGACCTCGCGCCCGACCTTGATCGCCTCCTCGCGCGTGCGGGTGCGCGCGGCCACCCGCACCGCGATCTCGTAGGGCTCGGGCCAGTTCTTCGGCGTCGCTCCGCCGTGGATCGCGTTCATGCCGAGGAAATCGATGCGGACTTCCTCGGCCCGCAGGTTCACGATCTTGAAGCGCTCCTCGAGGATGCGCTTCGCGAGCTGCGCACGTCGCAGCGCCCCGGGCCCGGCATAGAAGAACATGTCCTCGCCGATGAACCCCTCGGCGCAGCTGATCGAGACCTTGAGCGTCGGCGTGCGCGGCTTGCCCGAGATGTTCGCCACCCGCACCCGGTCCGGTCCCACCTGCTCGAGTCTGGTCGTGGTGAAGTCGACGACGACGTCGGGCGTGATGTAGTTGCCCGGGTCGTGCACCTCGTACAGCAGCTGCTCCTTGACCGTCATCAGGTTCACGGCACCGCCGGTTCCCGATACCTTGGTGATCACCGCGCTGCCGTCTTCTTCCACCTCCGCGATCGGGAAGCCGAAATTCCACGGCTCGGGCACGTCCTTGAAGCCGGGATCGCTGAAGTAGCCGCCCGTGACCTGGGCGCCGCATTCGAGCAGGTGGCCGATCCCGTTGCCCTGGCCGAGACGGCGGTGATCAAGGGGATCCCAGCCGAACTCGTACATCATCGGCGCCATGAAGATGGACGGATCGGCGACCCGTCCGGTGACGACGATCTGGGCGCCGGCCTTGAGCGCTTCGACGATCGGCTCGGCGCCGAGATATACCTCGGCGGAGATCAGCGTCGGCGCGAGCGTCGAGGTCGGCTGGCCGTTCTCCATGATCGTCTCGGTCAGCTCGAGCACCCGGTCGGTGATGATGCTGCCGCCGACCGCCGCGACCTTGACGCCGCGCTTGCCGAACTCGCGCAGCAGGTGCGCGATGCGCGCCGCGGCGCCCTCCGGATTGATCCAGCCCTGGTTCGAGACGATCCGCGTCCCGCGCCGCAGGCATGCGGGGAGCACTGCTTTCATCCGATCGTCGAGATAGGTGTCGTAGCCCGGGAACGTGGGATCGCGCCGCGCGCGCACCTGCGCCGCCGAGACCGTGGCCTCCGCCATCGTCTCGAAGCACAGATAGTCGAGATCGCCGCGCTCCGCGTTGAGCGCGGCTGGCTCGACGCGATCGCCCCACCACGCCGAGCCGGAGCCGATGCGTATGACTCTTCCCATGGCTGTTCCTCCTCTCAGCCGCGCTCGATCAATCCATCGACGACGACGGCACCTTCGCCCGCGGCGCCGACGATCACCGGATTGAGGTCGATCGAGGCGATCTTTCCCTTTGCGGCGCGAGCGAGCCGGCCGACGCCAACGGCGACCGCGGCAAGCGCGTCAACATCGAGCGGTGGCTCGCCGCGCACGCCGCCGAGCAGCGGCGCGATGCGCAGGCCGCTTAGCGCTTCCCTGACCTCCGCAGCATCGAACGGCGGGATCAACGTCGCGAAGTCCTTGAACGCCTCGACGTACTTGCCGCCGTCGCCGACGATCACGACCGGACCGAAGACCGGGTCGTAGCGCGCGCCGATCATGAACTCGTGGCGGCCCTTGCGCATCGCGGCGACGATCACCCCGTCGCGCGCCGCGCCGAGCGCCGCGAGCTTGTCCCACTGCGCCTCGAAGAGCCGCGCGGCGTCGTCGGCGTTCGCGACGTTCAGGGCGACGAGGCCGTGCTCGGACTTGTGCGGGACGTCGATCGAGCAGGCCTTGACCGCGACCGGCGCGCCGATCGCATCGAACGCGGCGCGCGCCTCTGCCGCGGTCCTGCAGAGCCGGTAGGGCACGACCGACACGCCGGCTTGCGCGAGCAGGGCGAGGCTCTCGGCCTCGTTGAGGAACCGATGCGAGCCCTGCGGCACGTCGACCGGCGCATCCGCCGGCCAGGGCGCGCGGCGCTTGCGCATCAGCGCGGTGTGCGAAGCCACCTGGGAGAGTACGCCGAGCGCTTCGTCCTCGTTCGCGAACGTGGCTAGGCCGGCCGCCTTGAACGTGCTGCCGACCGACTCCTGCGAGATCGCCACGGCGATCGGCTTGCCGGTCGCGGCGGCGAACTTGGCGGTGTCGCGGGCGAACGTGTCGACGTCGTACCCCGCGCCCGCGACCGGGATGTTGATGAAGAAGAGATCGGCCGCCCGATCCTTCGCCACGATCGGGAGCACGTCGCCGAAGAGATGGCTGTTCGAGAGCAGGGCGGCGGTAATGTCGATCGGATTGGCGGCCGACGCAAAGCCGGGCAGCTTCGCCGCGATGTCGCGGCGGGTCTCCGGTGCCAGGTCGGCGAGCGGGAGCGCGTACTGCTCGGACGCGTCGGCGGCCATCACGCAGCTCGCGCCCGAGTTGCTGATGACGACGAGCCGCCGTCCCTCGGGACGCCAGCCCTTGAGGTACGCCTCGGCGGCGAGCGCCATCGCGTGCGGGTCGCGCGCGCGCCAGATGCCGTGGTGGCGGAAGAACGCGTCGACCACGCGGTCCTCGTTGGCGAGCGCGCCGGTGTGCGAGGAGGCGGCCTTCTGGCCGCTCGCCGAGCGGCCGGCCTTCACTGCGACGATGGGCAGGTCGCGCTCGCGCGCGAACGTTGCGGCGCGCGCGAGGAGCTCCGGATCGGCGACGCTCTCCAGATAGAGCAGCAGCAGCTTGACGTCGGGATCGTGGGCGACGGCCCAGGCGAGATCCGCTACGGTCACGTCCGCCTCGTTGCCGGTCGCGTGCGCATGGCGCACGCCGATGCCGCGGCCGCGAACCAGGCCGTAGGTCACCGCGCAGATGCCGCCGCTCTGGCTCACCACCGCCACCGGGCCGTCCTGCGGCGGCACCTCGAGGAACATGGTGGAGAAGCTGGCGATTGCGCCGTTGCCGAAGTTCGCCAGGCCCTGGCTGTTCGGGCCGACGATGCGCATGCCGGCAGCCCGGGCGCGGTCGACCATGCCCTGCTGCACGGCGCGACCTTCGTCTCCCGTCTCGCCGAACCCGGATGCGATCACAATCGCCGCCTTCACGCCCCGCGCCGCGCACTCGTCGACCGCTGCGACCGTCGCGTCGCCGCCGACGATCACGAGCGCGAGCTCCGGGACCTCGGGCAGCGCCGCGAGCGAGGGATAGCTCTTCAGCCCCTGGATCTCGTCGCGGTTCGGATTGATCGGATAGATCGTGCCCTTGTAGCCGTGGCGCGCCATGTAGAAGATCGGGCGGCCGCCGATCTTGTTGGTGTTCTCGGAGGCGCCGATGATCGCGATCGATTTCGGCGCGATGGCAGCGTGCAGGAGGTCGGTCATGGGGTGGCTTTCGTTGGCGGTGGCGGTCACACCGAGCGCCGCGCTTTGTCCGCGGCGTCCTGCGCCTTGATGAGCGCGCGCTTGCGGGCCCAGTCCTCCTCGGTCAGCGCGAAGAGGCGGGTCATCTGCGCGCCGTAGGCGAGATGCCCGGCGCCGTCGATGGCGATCGTCTGGCCGGTCAGCCACTCGCAGCCGTCGGCCATGAGGAACGCGGCGAGGTTCTGCAGTTCCGGCATGCGGCCGACGCGCCCCATCGGGTTCTCGACGCCGCGCGCCGCTGCATCCTCGCCGGGATCGAGGCGCGCAGTCATCCCTTCGGTCGGAAAGACCCCCGGTGCGATCGCGTTCACGCGGATGCCGTAGCGGCCCCACTCGATGGCAAGTGACTTGGTCATCGCGTCGAGACCGGACTTCGCCATCGCCGACGGGACCGTGAAGGGCGAGCCGGTCCAGACCCAGGTGGTGACGATCGACACGATCGAGCCGGGGAGACCGTCCTGGATCCAGCGCTTGCCGACGGCGTTCGTGACGTAGAACGTCCCGTGCAGCACGGTGTTCGCAATGGCGTCGAAGCCGCGCGCCGAAATCGCCTGGGTCGGCGAGATGAAGTTGCCGGCGGCGTTGTTCACCAGCCCGGTAAGCGGGCCATCGGCCCAGATCGCCTCGACCATGCCGTCGACCGCGGCTGCGTCGCGAATGTCGACCGCGTGCGTCTGCACGGTGCCGCCGTGCGCGCGCGTGAGCGCGGCGGCGGTCTCGTCGAGCACTGCCTGACGCCGGCCGCAGATCCAGACCGTCGCGCCGAGCGCGAGATACTTCGCGGCGATCTCCCGGCCGAGGCCGGTGCCGCCGCCGGTGACGAGGATGCGCTTCCCCGCGAAGAGATCGTCGCGGAACACCGGGTCCTGGCTCATGTCGGGCACTCCTCAGCCGATGAAGCGGGCGGCCCGCTTCTCCAGGAATGCGGTGATCCCTTCGCCGCACTCCTCGCCATAGAGGCTCTCGACGAAGGCATCGCGCTCGGCGTCGAGCTGCGCGCGCCGGGCGCGGCCGCGTGCCGCGTAGACGAGTTGCTTGATCCGGGCCTGTGCGCGGGCCGGTCCGCGCGCGAGCCGTTCCGCCCATGAAAGCGCCTCCGCGAGCGCCTTGCCGTGAGGGACGACGCGGTTGACGACGCCGAGCGCGTGCAAGCGCTCCGCCGAAACCGTCCCGCCGTCGAGCAGGATCTCGAGCGCGGCCTGCGGCGGCAGCGTCTCCGCGAGCGAATCCGAGCCGCCGCCGTCGGGGGAGAGCCCGATCTTGACGTAGGACATGACGAACTTGGCGTCTTCGGCGGCGACGATGAGGTCGCAGCCGAGGCACACGGAGAATCCGCCGCCGGCGGCTGCGCCTTCGACCGCGGCGATGACCGGCTTCGGGCACTCGCGCATCGCCATCACCCAGTCGTGCAGCGCGTCGAGATGCGCGTGCTGCTCCGACGCCGGGAGGCTGCGCTGCGCGAGCAGCCGGTTGAGGTTTCCGCCGCCGCAGAAGTGCTCGCCAGCTCCCGTCAGGACGATCGCGCCGATCCCGTCGTCGGCCGCGGCGTCGCGGATCGCCGGGAACCCGGCGCGATAGAGATCCGGGCTCATCGCGTTTCGCGCCGCGGGGTTGCTGATCGTCAGCAGCAGCACGCGGCCGCGGCGCTCCGACAGCAACCGCGGGCCCTCGGGAGTCGCGGTGCTCATCGTCAGTCCGCCTTGATGTTGGCGTCCTTGACGACCTTGGTCCACTTGGCGATCTCGGCCTTGAGCATCTTGCCGAACTGCTCGGGCGTGGTGGGCATCGCCTCGGCGCCCTCTTCGAAGAGACGCTTCTTCACGTCAGGCTGGCTCAACGCCTTGCTGATGTCGGCGTTGAGCTTGGCGACGATCGCTGCCGGCGTCCCCGCCGGCGCGACGACCCCCGCCCACGAGTACGCCTCGTAGCCCTTGACGCCGGACTCGGCGATCGTCGGCAGATCGGGGACCAGCGTCGAGCGTTTCGGGCTCGCCACGCCGAGCGCGCGCACCCGGCCGCTCTTGATATGCGGCAGCGCAGTCGGCGCGTCGCTGAACATGAGCTGGACCTGTCCGCCGAGGAGATCGGTCATGGCGGGCGCGCTGCCCTTGTAGGGGACGTGCAGCAGGTCGACGCCCGCCTGGGCCTTGAAGAGCTCGCCCGCGAGATGCGTGCCGCCCCCGGTGCCGGCGGAGCCGAACGCGAGCTTGCCGGGATTCTTCTTCGCGTAGGCGATCAGTTCCGGGATCGTCTTCGCCGGCACCGAAGGATGCTCGACGAGGATGATCGGGAAGAGCGCGGCGAAGGTGACCGGCACGAAGTCCTTCTCGATGTCGTAGGGGAGGTTCGGCTTGAGGCCCGGCAGCACCGAGTGATGGATGCTGCACACGAAGACGGTGTAACCGTCGGCGGGCGACTTCGCGGCGATCTCCGCCCCGACGATCCCGCCGGCGCCGGCCCGGTTGTCGACGATCGCCTGCTGACCCCAGTACTCGGACAACTTGTGCGTGAAACCACGGGCCGTCGTGTCGACCGGGCCACCCGGCGGGAACGGCACGATGAAGCGCACCGGCTTGCCGGGATAGGCCTGAGCGAACGCCGGCAGGGCGGCACCGGCGAGCAACGCGCCGGTGGAGCCCAGGAACTGGCGGCGGGTGAACTGGATCATGGCTTGGCTCCTTGACTGGTGCGTATCAGCTGCTGCGGGTCAGTCTGCGATCTGCGCGCGGCCGTAATCGAGCACGACCTTGTCGCGTTCCTTCGCGCGCGCGCGGAACGCGATCTCGCCGCCGTCGCGGTACATCTCGAAGCGTATCGTCTCGCCCGGAAATACCGGTGCGGAGAACCGCGCGAACAGTCGCTTCAGCCGCGCCGGGTCGTAGTTGCAGCAGGTGGCGAGCAGCGCGTGGCCCGCCACGCCGTAAGTGCCGAGCCCGTGGAGGATCGGCCGATCGAAGCCGGCTTTACGCGCCACGGCGGGCTCCGAATGCAAGGGGTTGCGGTCCGCGCACAGGCGATAGAGCAGCGCCTGCTGGGGCAGGGTGCGCAGCTCGCAGACGAGGTCGGGCGCACGTTCCGGCACTTTGGGAGCCGGCGGCGGCGAAGTGTCCGTGGCGCCGTCGCGCGCCGAGAATCCACCGTCGCCGCGACAGAAGGTGGTGTGCGTGACGGTTGCGAGCTTTTCGCCGCTCGCCTTGTCGACGAGCTCCTTGTCGTAGGTGACCGTCGCACCCTTGCCGGCGCCCTTGTCGACGACGCGCGTGATGCGGTGTCTCGACACGACCGTCCCGGCAGCGGGTAGCAGCCGGTGCAGGACGATCAGCTCTTCGCCGTGCACGATCATCGAGAAGTCGATGCCGGTGCCCGGGTCGCGCATCCAGGAGCCGGGGAAGCCGAGGATCACCGCCATCGTCGGCAGGGCGAGCGGCGTGCCCGGCGCGGTGTCGTTGACGAACGCGAGCTGCCGCTCGTCGACCGGATCCGCGCCGAGCCCCACGGCGAGCGCGTAGAACATCGTGTCGTCGGCGGTGTACGCGTGCTCGATGTCCGGAAACTTCCAGTCCTTGAGCTTGCGGTAGTCGATCATGTCGTCAGTCCACCGTCGCGCCCGATGTCTTCACCACCTTCGCCCACTTGTCCACCTCCGACTGCATGAAGGCGGTCGAGGCCTCCGGCGTGGTCCAGGCGGCGGCGAAGCCCTGGGCGGCGAAGCGCTCCTTGACATCCGGCTGGTCGAGGACCTTCTTCAGTTCGGCGCTGAGCTTCGCGATGACGTCCCTCGGGGTGCCGGCCGGGGCGAGCAGGTTGTTCCAGGCGATCGCCTCGTAGCCGGGCAGGCCGGACTCGGCGACGGTGGGCAGATCCGGCGCCGCGGGCGAGCGTTTCGCGCTGGTGACCGCGAGCGCCCTCAGCTTGCCACTCTTCACGTGCGGCATCGCCGACAGCATGGTGTCGAACATCAGCGCTGCCTGACCGCCCATGACGTCGGTGAGCGCGGGCGCGCTGCCCTTGTACGGCACGTGATTCATCTTGATGCCGGCCATGGAGCTGAACAGCTCCGCGGAGAGATGCGTCGACTGGCCGTTGCCGGAGGAGGCGAAGTTCAGCGTTCCCGGCTTCGCCTTGGCGAGCGCGATCAGCTCCGCCACGTTCTTCGCCGGCAGGGCGGGGTTGACGACGATCACTAGCGGCCCGCTGGTGAGCTGCGAGACCGGCACGAAGTCCTTGAGCAGCTGGTAGCTCAGGCTCTTGAATAGCGACGGGTTGATCGCGTGCGCGGTAGTCGCGACGAGGAGGGTGTAGCCATCGGCTGGCGCTTTCGCGACGACCTCGGCACCGATGTTCCCGCCCGCGCCCGGCCGGTTCTCCACCAGGAACTGCTGGCCGGTCTGCTCGGACAGCTTCTGGCTGACGACGCGGGCGACGATGTCGGTCGGTCCGCCGGGCGGGTAGGGCACGACCACCTTGACCGGCTTCGCCGGATAGCCCTGCGCAGAAGCGGTCGCCGCGAGCACGGCGCAAAGCGCGCCGCAGGCGGCGCGCGCAACGATGGATCTCCAGCCTCGCATTTCCTCTCTCCTCCTCGAGTCGGTCAGGCGCGATCCGGTCGGAAGCGCACCAGCTTGTGGCCGGCGAATGCGAAGAACTCGGCGCGCACGCGATCGCCGATCGCGACCCCCGGGGAGGCGTGTCCCATCAGCCGCGGACCCTCGTCGAGCTCGACGATCGCGAGCGTGTAAGGGGCCAGCGCACGAAACTCCTCCGATGGCGCGCGCGCCACCACGGTGGCTGCATAGACGGTACCGAGGCCCCCTGCGGTACGCCATTCCAGCCGCGTGGCGCCGCATTGACGGCAGGCATACCGTGCGAGGGTCTGCGGCGCGCCGCAGTCGACACAGCGCTGGTAGCGGAGCTCGCTGTGCTCGAGGCCTTCCAGGAACGGAGCTGAGAGCGAGGGAGGGGGCATCTTCAATCCTCCCGGGCGAAGATCAGGCTGACGTGCGACGACATGACGCCGCCGTCCGCATGGACGAAGGCCCGCCTCCGGGCGCCGGTCTGCCTGTCGCCCGCGCGGCCGGCTAGCTGGCGATAGGCCTCCACCGCGTGGCCCATGCCGCCCGCGACCCCGCAATGACCGAACGACAGCAGCCCACCATGAGTATTGAGCGGCAGGGGCCCCCCAGGCAGGAAGTCGCCCTCGCGCACCCGGTCGGCTGAGCCGCCGCGCGGTGCGAAGCCGATCTCCTCGAGCAGGATGGCGAGCGTGATCGTGAACGAGTCGTAGATCGCGAGATAGTCGATGTCCGCGAGGCCCAGCCCCGACTCCTCGAACGCGCGGCGCGCGGCGTCGCGCGCGCCGTAGTTGGTGGTGTCCGTGATCGCGGTGAGGTGCTGATGACGATGGCCCTGTCCCGCGCCGACCAGCGCAACGCGCGGCGAGCGGGCCGGCGTGGCGGACACGACCAGCGCCATCGCGCCGTCGGAGATCGGACAGCAGTCGAGCAGCTTGAGCGGCGCGGCGATCGGTTTGGAGGCGAGCACGCTCTCGCGCGAGATCGGCTCCTTCAGGTGCGCGTCCGGATGCTTCGCCGCATTCGCCCGCATGAGGACCGCGAACTCGCTCAGGTCGGCCTCGGTCAGCCCGGTCTCGAACATGTAGCGCGAGGCGAGGAGGGCATAGTACGCCGGCACCGAAGCGCCGTTCGGCACCTCGAAGTCGGCGTCGCCGACCTGGGCGAGCGTCTGGATCGAGCTGTCGCGTGCCTGGCCGGTGAGCCGGTTCTCGCCGGCGACTACCAGCACGTTGCTGCAGCGGCCCGCCCGCACCAGTTCGCGTGCGAGCATCAGCATTGCGCCGCCGGTCGCGCCGCCGAGCTGGAGGCTGTGCGCGTAGGCTGGTTGGACCGAGAAGCGCTCGCTGAAGAGCGTCGATAGCATGAGGTGAGGCAGGGTCGTGGCGTAGCCGCACAGCACGCCGTCGATCTGGGAGCGCGCGAGGCCTGCGTCGTCGAGCGCGCGCCCGGCCGCCTCCGCCATCAGATCGAGCGGACCGCGTCCCTCGTGACGGCCGAACGAGGTATTGCCTGCGCCTGCCACGTAGGCCGGCTTCATCGGCGCGCGCCGGCCTGCGAGGCCGCTCCGCGCGGCCGGGCGGGCCGCCGTACCGCCTTGTCGGCGGCGCGGTTCCAGAATGACTCGCAAGCGGTGACCTCGCGCTTGAGCGCGGCGGCGAGCGCGTCCTCGCGCGAGGTGATCCGGTCGGTCAGTGCGGCGATGCTGATCGCCGCGACCGGCCGGCCGTCGCCGCCGAGGATCGGCATCGCAATCCCGCCCATCCGCTCGACGACGACTTCGACCATCACCGCGTAACCGCGCCGGCGGGTGTCGATGATGTGCTTTTCGAGCAGGCGGGGCGTGATCCGCGGATGGCGGGCGAGGCGAGGCGCAATCATCGGCATCACCGCTTCGATGTCGCGATCGGTCATCCACGCGAGGAGCGCGAGGCTGCCGGCACCGACGCCTAGGGGCCGGCGGCTGCCGACCTCGAGATAGTTCGCGCGGATCGGAAAGCGGCCCTGCTCCAGATCGACGCAGATCGACTCCGCGCCGCTCGGGATCGAGAGAATCGCAGTGTCCTCGAACAGGCTCGCGAGCCGCAGGAGGCTGGGCCGCACCGGCGGCCTGGGGTCGAAGCGCGCGAGCGCCGCAGTGGCGAGCACGAACAACTCCGACCCGAGCGAGTATTGCTTGGTGTCGGGGTCGCGCGAGACGAACCGGGCGCGCGCGAGAACGTCGAGCAGTCTCAGCGTCGTCGCTTTATCCAACCCCGCCGCCGATGCGATATCGGTCAAGCGCGTGGTCTCTGCGTCCGACATCGCGCGCAAGATCAGGCAAGCCTTCTGGACGGATGACGTCGGCTCGGATTTCGCGCCGGCGATCAGGTTGAGGACGTTGTTGGCCATCCGTTCAGTTGTTTTATTCAGTAAAACACTTATCAAAAATACGATACGCCACGCCGTGGAGAACTGTCAATTCTTTGCGGACAAAGTTTCGCGGAGTGAAATATCAACGCCGGTGCGACGACAACCGATGGTCGAGCTCGGTGCGCGCCAACGCCGGCCGCATCAACCGCGCCGGTGGCGGGGTGGGACCGAATTCCCGCTGATTCGGCGGCGCTCTCGCCCGGTGTTCGTCCCGAGTTGAGCGAAAGGGCGTTGCGAGACGCAAAACCCGCGGGCGCGGCGGGGAGAAGGGGTGTATAAGGGGTAACGAAGCGCTGCGTTCGAAGACCGACCGGCGACCGGTTTTTTCCTCCCACTGCTTCGCCTCTTCGATTCCTCAGGAGCGAAGCCATGTCTGGCTGTCAGCGCAAACCCACCGGCCGACGGCGTCACGCCGGAGCGTGCTACGCACTAGGGTGCATGCCATCTCTCGTCGGAGGGGTCGGTGCTTTCGGGATGAACCAATATATGGTGGGCGTCGCATGAAGCAGGGCATTTTCAAGCACGGCCGTGCAGAGGAATGGACGAGCGAGCGCATCGCGCAGCTTTCCGCGCTGGACATCAAGCAGTTGCGCGCAAATGCCGAGCGGCTCAACGAGCCCGACCTCGCCGCTCTGTGCAGCGATGCACTGAAGAAGGCGAAAGCGCGCCCGCGCGCGCAGACGGGATCCCGTCAGGGCATCGAGCCGCGTACCCGGGCGCGCAAGCTCATTGCTCGCACGAAGGCGTTCGAGGCTCGCGGGGTATGGCTGCAGGACGCGCGCACGAGCTGGGGCGGCGTTCGGAAATCCGACGGAGCAATCGTCATGGCGCTCTGGGCGGA
Organism: uncultured beta proteobacterium; assembly: GCA_963789885.1. Lineage (GTDB taxonomy): Bacteria > Pseudomonadota > Gammaproteobacteria > Burkholderiales > SG8-39 > DATEDA01. The sequence continues at coordinate 66,514 of CAWBNB010000021.1, forward strand.
GGCGATCGAGTCGGTCGAGGGCGGCTGCCGCTATCTTCTCTGGGCGACCAATCGGACCGGAACGCGGCCGTGGTCCGATACGCCCGGCGGCAGGGAGCGCCTCGAGCACTGCAAGCGCGCGATCGAGCTTGGGCGCGCCGAAGGCCTGCTGGTGTACGGTCGAAGACTGGAGGGCAGGCTGCCCGAGGACCGAGCCGCTGCAATCCACGGCGCTGACGCCGAGACGGTACTCCAGTTCGAGGTGGAAGAGCGCGACCAGGAATACTGGGCGGTCTGGGGCAGAAAGCCCGAGGAACCGATGGCAGTGGAAGCTGCCGCCTTGAAAGTCGCTGCAGTAGACGCCTGAGAGACTGCCGTTCCGTCACGGGGATGCTGGCATTGACCGATATCTTGCACTGCCTCAAGAAACACGGTGAGCAACTCGACTCGGAGATCGCCGAGGAGATGGGGCTGCCGCTTGCAGCGGTGCGCCAGGGGATCGCGGGCCTGGCTGCCACCGGGCTGGTGGTCACGTGCAACCTGACGCGCTTCGAAAACGGCAAGCGGATCGAAGGGTGGCTGTGTCGGGTGTCGGGCTACATTCCGCCTGCGGCGCCCGGTCGCAAGCCCAAGCCGACCACATAGCCCCGCCCCGCGAGGCAGTCCGCCCCGCGAGGCGTTCGTCGACTCCCGCCTCGCCCCCGCAGGTGCGAAGACGGGCGGGGTCCGTCAGATCGCCTTGAGATTAACGGCGGACGTCTTGCCGTTGTTGCCCTTCTCCAGGTCGAACGAGACCTTCTGGTTCTCGCTGAGACTGCCGAGGCCCGCGCGCTCGACGGCGGAGATGTGCACGAAGACGTCCTTCGAGCCGTCATCCGGTTGGATGAAGCCGAAGCCCTTGGTGGTGTTGAAGAACTTCACGGTGCCAGTAGACATCGATGCCTCCAGGTCTGGCGTTGCCGCACGCGAGAGTGCGCACGACCTCAAATTGCCGATGGGAGAAGACCGAAAGTGGCGCCCGTAAGGGGAAACTGCGGACGGACCCAAAGCGAATTCGATGGCGGGAATATGAGGCCGCGCGCGCCTTTACGCAAGGGCTACGTGCGCAGGCGCCACGTGGGGCTTCCTCAATGTGCGCTACCGAACTGAGCGCGGCCGGTTCGCGCACTAGGCTTGGCGACGCCTGCGGACGCACTTTGCGCGGGGGGCGGGGTCGGACGAACAGGAGATCGCCATGTCCATCGGCACGTGGGTCGTCGTGGGGCTCGTCGCGGGCTTCCTCGCGAGCAAGTTCGTCGTCAGAACCGGTGATGGGCTCCTCCGGGACCTCGGTCTCGGGATCGCGGGCGCGGTGGTTGGCGGTTTCGTCTTCCGGATCCTTACCACGACCGATTCGAGCGGGCTGAGCTTCCCCGGGCTGCTCATGGCCCTCGCCGGCGCGGCCGCGGCGCTCGTCGTGTATCAGCGCTACTTTCCGCGCGCTCCGGAGCCGAAGCGGGTGCGACGGGCCGGCGCGAGGTGAACCCTCCGTCCTCAGCGGGCTTCGGCCGAGGAACTGCGCGCCGTCGGCTCGCGATAAGTAAATGGCGCCAGCGCGCGGCGATCAACCCGCGTCCGCGCTGGGAAGCAGTCGATCCGACTCGCGCTTGACGACGGCGTAGCACTCGCAGGCCTGAGCCTCCAGGGCCGGCCGGTCGAGCACCGTAATGCGACCGCGGCTGTAGCGGATCGCGCCTGCGGCCTGCAGCTTGCCCGCGGCCTCGGTGACGCCCTCGCGGCGCACGCCCAGCATATTGGCGATGAGCTCCTGCGTCATCGTCAGCTCGTTGGAGGAGAGCCGGTCGAGGCTGAGCAACAGCCAGCGGCAGAGCTGTTGATCGACCGAGTGATGCCGATTGCAGACCGCCGTCTGCGCCATCTGCGTCAGGAGCGCTTGCGTGTAGCGCAGCAGCAGTTGCTGCATCGCCCCGCCGCGGCGGAACTCCCCCTTCAGGACGTTGCCGGACAGCCGATACGCGGCGCCGGCGCTCTGTACGACGGCTCGGCTGGGAGTGGTCTCTCCCCCCATGAAAAGGGCCACCCCGACGATCCCGTCGTTGCCCACCACGGCGATCTCGGCCGACGCGCCGTCCCCCATGACATAGAGCAGCGAGATGATGGCAGTCGCCGGGAAGTACACGTGGTCCAGCTTGCTGCCGGACTCGTACAGGACGCCGCCAAGCGGCATGTGGACCAACTCGAGCTCGGGATACACGCGCTCGCGCTCGATCGGCGGCAGGACGGCCAACAGTCGATTTTGCGCGGGGCTGTGGACCGGATCGCTCATCGCTGGCGAGTATAGGTGCATTTGCGATGCGCTATGTGCGCTGGCGCACCGAGCGGAAACGGGCCGGTCTCTACACTTCAAGGTTGTCGTGCGGCGTGGGACTGCAGGTGACGGCCGTGCCTTCGTCGGCGTCCAGCCCTTTGAGTACGGGAGATAGCAATGTCGATTGGGATCTGGATCGTCGTCGGCGTGATCGCCGGCGTGCTCGCGAGCAAGCTGGTCATCCGGTCGGGTGAGGGCCTCGCCCGCGACATCGGCCTCGGTATCGGGGGCGCCATCATCGGCGGCTGGATCTTCGCTGCCCTCAGCACATCCGAAGCGACCGGCCTGGACGTGTTCGGTCTGGTCGTGACGATCGCAAGCGCCGGCGCGGTGCTCGTCGTCTATCACACGCTTTTCCCGCACGTTCGCCCCGGTTAGCGACCAGGCGCCAGGAGGCATGGATTCAGATCCTGCCGGGCGCGCCAAACCTCCCACCCGCTAAAGTGTGTGGGCCACTCCCACAGTGGCTTTCCTGTCCGCGTTCCGGGTGAACTCGAACGCGGATTCATCGAGCGGCGATCAAGAGAGGCTTCGCAGCGAGGCCTCATAGCGCTCGGACCGGGACTGCGTTCCGTCGACGCTCATTCCGAGGCGGCTGAGCAGGCCGTCGCGCAGGCCGTAGATCAGACCGTAGATCAGACCCTGCACCTCCATACGGTGCCCCTTGCACCCGGGGGCGTCTCTGGCACGCCCTCCGGTTGCCACACACCCGCCGCGGTACAATTTTCGCGGACGAAGCAGCACGGCAGGAGGAGGCATGAAGATCATCCCGAGCGGGAAAGCACTCGGCGCGGCGATCGAGGGCCTGGATCTCTCGCAGCCGCTCTCCGACGAGGCGTTCGACTTCGCGTACCAGGCGCTCGCCGAGCACGGCGTGCTGCGCTACCCGCGACAGAAGCTCACTGCACGGCAGCTGCGCGACTTCAGCGCGCGCTGGGGCGATCTCGAGATCAACGTCGCCAACATGTACCAGGAGCCGGGGCTGCCGGAGGTGATGATCCTGTCGAACATCGTCGAGAACGGCAAGCCGATCGGCCTCGCCGATGCCGGTCAGAGCTGGCACACCGACATGTCCTACAGCCGGATCTACGCCTTCTGCAACATCCTGTACGGCATCAGGGTTCCGCATCGCGACGGCCAGCCGCTCGGCAACACCGAGTTCTGCGACCAGCGCGCGGCCTACGACGGTCTGCCCGAGGACCTCAAGCGCCGCCTGGAGGGCAAGACGGTGCTGCACGACTTCAACAAGTTCTGGGAGATGATGCGGCGGGAGAAGGGCAGCGCGCGCCCGCCGCTCACCGCGGCGCAGCGCGCGGCGAAGCCGCCCACCTCGCACCCGATCTTTCTCGTCCATCCGGTCTCGGGCCGCAAGGGCCTCTACGCCAACCCCGGCTACGCGGTGCGCATCAACGAGCTCCCCGCGAAGGAGAGCGACGAGATCCTCGGGTTCCTGTTCGAGCACCAGACGAAGCCCGAGTACCGCTACGCGAACCGCTGGCAGGAGGGCGACGTGCTGATGTGGGACAACATGCGGACCATACACAACGCGGTGGCCGACTACCGTGCGGACGAGCCGCGGCTCATCAAGCGCTGCCAGGTGATGGCGACGCGTTTTCTCCGGGAGGCAGTATGACCAGGGCGTTCAGGGCGGTCCTCGCTGCGGTCGTCGCGCTCGCGGGCGCATCGGCGAGCGCGCAGACCTTCCCGACCAAGCCGATCAGGCTGCTCGTCGGCTTCGCCGCGGGCGGACCCACCGACGTGATCGGACGCGTTGTCGCGCAGGACATGACCGCATCGCTCGGCCAGAACGTGCTGGTGGAGAACAAGGCCGGCGCCAACTCGCTCATCGCGACGCAGGAGGTCAAGCGCGCCCCGCCCGACGGCTACACGCTCATGGTGACGACGCTCTCGCACAACGTGAACGCGATCCTGCTGGCCGACAAGAAGCCCTACGACCCGATCGCCGACTTCGCGCCGGTCAGCCTGGTCGCGTTGCTGCCCCTTGTCATGGTGACCAAGCCCGACTCGCCGTTCAACTCGGTGCAGGACGTAGTGAAGGCGGCGAAGGCGAAGCCGGAGGAGGTGTCGTACGGCTCGGCCGGCAACGGCGGCTCGGCCCACCTCGCCGGCGCGCTGCTCGAGACACTGTCGGGCACGAGGATGACGCACGTGCCGTTCCGCGGCAACGCGCCGGCGCTCACGGAGGTCATGGCGGGGCGTGTCACCTTCATGTTCTATCCGATGATCGGCATCGCGGATCAAGTGGAGCAGAAGCGTCTGAAAGCGCTCGCCGTCAGCACCCTGGGGCGCCACCCGGACTATCCCGGGGTGCCCACGATGGCCGAATCGGGGTTCCCGGGCTTCGAGGAGTACACCCAGGGGCTCGGCATCATCGCGCCCGCCGGCACGCCGGCGCCGGTCGTGAAGCGACTCAACGAAGCGGTGCGCGCTTCGCTCGCGAAGCCGGAGACGAAGGAGAAGCTGAGGGCGCTCGGCGCGATCACCGAGGGAGGCAGCACGCCCGCGGAGTTCCAAGCGTGGCTGAAAAAAGATGCCGAACGCTGGGAGCGCGTCATCAAGACCGCCGGGGTGAAGGCCGAGTGACGCCGGCGGCTATCCGGGGCCAGCCATGAAGTGGTGCCGGATCGAGGCGGGGCAGGGCCCGGTGTACGGCCTGGTCGAGGACGACGCCGTTGCGATCCTCGATCGCGCGCCGTTCGAAGGCGGCGAACGCACCGGGGCGCGGGTTCCGTTCGGCTCGGCGAAGCTCCTGCCCCCGGTACTGCCGCCGAACTTCTACGCGGCCGGCATCAATTACCTCGCGCACATCGAGTGGGCCAACCGGCACCACGGCATGACGCTGAAGGCGCCGGCACAGGCGGACATCGGGTATCGCTCGGCGAACGCACTCGTCGGCAGCGGTGCGGACATTGTCGTGCCGGCCGATTCGCAGGGCCCGGTGGAATACGAGGGCGAGCTGGTCGCGGTGGTCGGAACGAGGGCGAAGCATCTCTCGGAAGCCGAGGCGCTCACGTGCATCGCGGGCTATACGCTCGGCAACGACGTCAGCGAGCGCACCTGGCAGCGCAGCGACCGCACCCTGTGGCGCGGCAAGAACCTCGACACCTTCAAGCCGATGGGCCCGGTCGTGGTTGCGGGAATCGATCCGATGGCGCAGAAGGTCGCCGTGCGGATCAACGGCCGCACCGTGTCCGAGTACGACACGGGCAAGATGATCTTCAGCCTGGCGCATTACATCGCGCGCATGACGCGCTACGTGACGCTGTATCCGGGCGACGTCATCTGGATGGGCTGCGACGGCCCGACGATTCCGGCGCTGCAGGACGGCGACCTCGTCGAGGTGGTGAACGACGCGATCGGCGTGCTCGCCAACCGGGTGGTGCGCGATCGCTCCGACCGGACTCCAGGATTGCGCTAGTCTCCGCGGCTTGCAGGGCCCCGTTCCAACCCACCGGTCCCGAGAGCTGCACCACTTGCGTCCGAGGACGTGAGCATGTCGCGCAAGGTCACGCTCCAGCCGAGCGGACACAGTTTCGAGGTCCCCGACGGACAGACCGTCCTGCGGGCGGGCCTGGACGCGGGCTACTCGATGCCGTACAGCTGCCGCACCGGCGTGTGCCGCACCTGCCGCGGCACGATCCAGGAAGGAACGGTCGACTACGGCATGGTGCACTCGACCTACCTGCCGGACAGCGACAAGGCAAAGGGCTACGCGCTGCTGTGCCAGGCGAAGCCGCTGTCGGACCTGGTCATCGAGGTGCGCGAGCTCGAAGGCCTCGCCGGGATCCGCACGCGCACCGTGCCCTGCCGCGTGGCGAAGATCGATCGCCCGGCGCCCGACGTGGCGGTGCTCAGCCTGCGCCTGCCGATGAACGAGAACATGCTGTTCCTCGCCGGCCAGTACGTCGACTTCCTGCTGACGGACGGGAAGCGGCGCAGCTACTCGATCGCGAGCAAGCCGAGCAGCGAGGGCGTCACCGCGATCGAGCTGCACGTGCGGCACACGCCGGGGGGGCTCTTCACCGACCACGTGTTCGCGGCGATGAAGGAGCGCGATCTCCTGCGCTTCGAGGGTCCGCTCGGCACGTTCTACATCCGCACGGACTCGGACAAGCCGATCGTGATGGTCGCGAGCGGCACCGGCTTCGCGCCCATCAAGGCGATGTGCGAGGCGGCGTTCGAGCAGGGCATCAACGAGTCTCGCCCGATGGCGCTCTATTGGGGCTGCCGTACCCGCAGGGATCTGTACGATCTCGAGCGGCCGATGCGATGGGCAGCCGAGCAGGCCAACTTCCGCTTTGTCCCGGTGCTCTCCGACCCGACTGCCGAGTGCGGCTGGACAGGACGCACCGGTTTCGTGCATCGTGCCGCGATGGCCGATCTGCCCGACATGGCCGGCGTGCAGGTCTATGCGTGCGGCACCCCGGTCATGGTCGAAGCGGCGCGGACCGATTTCAGCGCGCAGTGCAGCCTGCCAGCGGGGGAGTTTTTCGCCGATTCGTTCCTGACCGAAGCCGACCGCATCCCCGCCCCGACCGCCGCCTGAACTCACCCACCAAGGAGGAGACCGTATGAGCCTGACCCGCGAAATGATCCAGGACGGCGTCGTCGAGCCGAAGGCCGAGCGCAAGTCCATCGTCAAACCGTACGTCATGTCGCACGGCACCCTCGAGTGCTACAACCTCAAGGAGTCGCGCCGGTTCTACGAGGAGTTCCTCGGGCTCGAGTGCGCGCGTCACGCGCTGCCGGCGATGGTGATCCGCTGCGGCCTGAAGTTCCACATCGTCTGCGTGGAGGTGGGCGACAAGGTGCACCCGCAGAACGTGCTCAACCACTGGGGCGTCGACGTCGAGTCGAAGGAAAAGGTCGACGAGGCTCACAAGAACGCGCTCAAGTACCAGGACCAGTACAAGATCAGGCAGGTGCTGAATCCGGTCTCGCAGCACGGGGTCTACTCGTTCTACATGGAGGATCTCGACCACAACTGGTGGGAGATCCAGCACATCCCCGGCTTCCAGCACGACGACATGTTCGACTTCGGCGACCGTTTCTCGATGGAGGACGGAGCGAAGGTCGGCGAGCTGAAGGAGCTCGACATCAAGACCACCGCCTAGCGTGTTCGCGCTCGCGACGATCGGCCTGCCGCGCGGACAGTCGGTCGCGGCATTGCGGATCGACGGCCAGTACTGGCCGTTGCCGGCGGCGGGTCTCCCCGCCAACGCGATGGACCTGTTCCAGGACTGGAGCAGCTCCCTCTCGCGTCTCGAGAAGTTCAGGCAGCGCGGCCGGCCGATCCCTGCCGGCAAGGCGAGACTCCTCACTCCTTTGCGCTACCCGCGCAAGGTGTTCTGCGTCGGCGCCAACTACGCCGATCACCTCGAGGAGATGAACGCCGGACACCTCGCGCAGAAGGTGCCCGGCGCGCCGCCGTTCTTCTTCATGAAGCCGCCGTCGACGACGTTGATCGGCCCGGGCGGGACGGTGCGCATCCCGGAGGGTTGCCGGAGCTTCGACTGGGAAGTCGAATTCGTGGTGGTATTCGGCCAAGGCGGGAAGAACATCAGCGAGAAAGCCGCGATGAGGCACGTCGCCGGCTACTCGGTCGGCGTCGACTTCACGGCGCGCGACCTGCTCTTCCGCGAGGACAGCTTCTTCAAGTTCAACTTCGTGCTCGGCAAGTGCCAGGACACGATGAGCCCGGTCGGCCCGACCATCGTGCCGAAGCAGTTTCTCGACGGGGCGAGCGCCAATTTCTCGCTCTGGGTGAACGGCGAGAGGAAGCAGGCGGGCAATACGGCGAACATGATCTACTCGCTATCCGAGCAGATCGCCGGCGTGTCCCGCGCCGTCACGATCGAACCCGGGGACATGATGTTCACCGGATCGCCGGCCGGCGTCGGCTTGCCGCGCGGCGAGAAGCTGGCACCGGGCGACGTCGTCCGGATCGAGGCTGACGCAATCGGCGCCATGCAGGTGAAGATCGCGTGAGCACCGACACGGGCACGTTCTTCGCGGCCGACGATCTGCCCAACCTGATGAAGTACCTCGAGTTCGACAGGTTCCATCTGGTCGGGAACGCGCTGGGCGGGTATATCGTTCTGCATATGGCGATTTCCCACCGTCCCGAACCCGTCTTCCCGGCTTAACCGCATGCTCGGTTTCCTGCGTCACGCCCGGAGCAGCCAGCTCGAAGACCTGCGGGCGCTCTCGCTGTTCGCGGACCTGTCGGTGCGCGAGCTCAAGATCGTGCAGGGCGTGCTCCACGAGCGCGAATACCTGGCCGGCGAAGTGATCTTCGACGAGGGCGAGCAGGGCTACGCCCTCTACATCGTGCGCACCGGCCGAGTGCTGATCTGCCGCCAGGGGCGCCCGGAGAGCGCGATCGCCGAGCTCGGCCCGGGCAGCTTCTTCGGCGAGCTCGCGCTCCTCGACAGCGCGCCGCGTGCGGCGCAGGCGCGTACGCTCGAGCCCTGCAAGCTCGCGGTTTTCTTCGGCAGCGACTTCCTCGCGCTGCTGGAGACCGAGGCCAAGCTCTCCAACAAGATCCTGCTCCGCTTCGCGCGGCACCTCGGCACGCGCCTGCGCGGTACGGTGGCCGGGCAGAGCACCGAGCAGCATCTGTGAGCGCGCCGGGCCGCCCCAAGCGCGAACCCCGAGCGCGGAGCGCGAGGGGAGTCCGATGACCGCGCCGAGCGGCTTCCCGTCGGTCAAGACGAGCGGACCCGGCCCCGTCGCATGGGCGGGCATCTTCGCTGCGACCTGCCTGCTGCTCGTTGCGCTCAACCACATCCTGTGGCTGGTCGTTCCGGCGCTGCTGGCGCTCGTCCTGACGTATGCGCTGGATCCGCCGGTACGGCGGCTGATGTACGCGGGCCTCGGGCGGGAGCTGGCAGCGGCGCTCGTCACCTCGGGGTTCCTGATCCTGCTCATGATCGGGACGCTCGCCCTGCTCGCGTGGGCGGGAGCGCGCGCCGAGGACTGGCAGTCGGGGGTCGAGCGCTACCTGCGCGGCGGCGCGGCGCTGCTCGAGCGCACCCTGACGGTGCTCGAGGCGCGCTGGTCGATCCTGGCGCGCGCCAACCTCGCGGCCGGCGTCACGACCTGGCTCAACGACTATTCCAACACGTTCATGGAGCGGCAGGTGCAGCCGCTCGCCGTGTCGATCCTCGCCTGGCTGCCGGCGGCCCTGCTCGGGCCGTTCTTCGCGTTCTTCTTCCTGCGCGACGGGCGGCGGTTCCACGGCTTTCTCGTGCGCGCCGTGCCCAACGCCTACTTCGAGAAGACGCTCGACCTGCTGGACCAGATGCACAGCACCGGCCGCTCGTACTTCACCGGGCTGATGAAGCTCACCGTGCTCGATACCCTGGCGCTCGGCATCGGGCTGTGGCTCCTCGGTCTCCCGGGCGCGTGGCTGCTGGCGCTCATCGCGGCAGTGCTCGCCTGGGTGCCGTACGTCGGCTCGATCGCGGGCTGCGTGCTGGTCGTCCTGGTGGCGGCGACCGATTTCCCGCACGCCCCGACGATCGCCTACTGGGCGATCATCCTGTTCATCTTCGTGCGCCTGCTCGACGACTTCGTGTTCATGCCGGCGACGATCGGCAAGCACCTGAACCTGCACCCGCTCGTGAGCGTCCTGATGCTGTTCGTCGGCGGTGCGGTGGCCGGCGTGCCCGGCCTGGCGCTCGTGCTGCCGCTGCTCGGGGTGGCGGCGGTGGTCGGCACGGCCTTGAGCGAGATCCTGACCGACGGCCGCCTGCGGGCACGGCACGCCTACGCGCGCCGGCTGCAGGCCGCGCAGGCGGCAGCCGACCTCAGGTGAGGCGGCGGCCGACCGCGGGCGCGGCGGGATGGGCGCTTGGCCCGCCCCGACCGTCCATCGCGGGTTAACCCTCTACTTGGCAGCGCCCGGCGCCTGTCCTTCCGGCGCGGCCTTCGGTGCCTGGGTCGACTTCGATCCCTTTTTCTTCTTGGACTTCTTCGCCTTCGGCTTGCCCTGCTTCCCGTCCTGAGCGGGTGCGGCGGACCCCGACGGCGCGGCCTGGGTCGGGGCGGCCGGCGCCTCCGACTTGCCGGCACCTTGCGCGAATGCGGTGGTGCTCGCAAGGGCGAGCGCGGCGGCCGAGAGGAGGGTGAGCAGTTTGGTCATCGCAGGGGATCCTTGGTATCGGTTGGTCGCAGCAGGAGCGCTACGTGCTCGTGTAACGGCTCGCGGCTTGGGCCGTTGACCGTGAATCCGTCACACGGCTGCCGCCAATGCTTCCCGCCTCGCGACCGCTCGTCGCCGTAGTCTCATGCCGAGCCGCGCGCCGAGGTGCGCGGCGAGATGCGAGCGATCCACACCCGAGCGAAGACGTTGATGAGCACCACGAGCGCCTCGATCGCAGCCGCCGCTCCGGCCCCTGGCTTCGATCGGTGGCTCATCCCGCCCGCTGCGCTGGCCGTCCATCTCTCGATCGGTCAGGTCTACGCGTTCAGCGTGTTCAACGAGCCGCTCACCCGGGCCATCGGGATCAGCGCGCCGGAGCCCGGGGACTGGCGGCTCAGCGACCTCGGATGGATCTTCAGCCTGGCGATCGTGACGCTCGGCCTGACCGCCGCGTTCGCCGGCAAGTGGCTGGAGCGCGTCGGCCCGCGCCGGGCGCTTCTCACGGCCGCGGCCTGCTTCGGCGGCGGGTTCGTCCTGTCCGCAATCGGCGTCCACACGCACCGGATCGTCCTCGTCTACCTCGGCTACGGCGTCATCGGCGGGTTCGGCCTCGGACTCGGCTACGTCACGCCGGTCACGGTGCTCATCAAATGGTTCCCGGACCGCCGCGGCCTGGCCGCCGGCCTCGCAATCATGGGCTTCGGCGGCGGCGCGCTGATCGGCGCACCGCTCGCGGTCGCGCTGATCGGCGCTTTCAAGAGCGACGTCTCGGCCGGGGTTGCCGAAGCCTTCCTGGTCATGGGTATCCTCTACGCCATCGCGATCGTGGCGGGTGCGCTGACGATCCGTCTCCCGGCGCCCGGCTGGAAGCCCGCGGGGTGGATCGCGCCCGCGGATCGGGCGCAGCACAACGACGTGACGCCGCGCGACGCGCTCGGCAGCAGGCAGTTCTGGCTGCTGTGGCTGGTCCTCTGTCTCAACGTGGCCGCCGGCATCGGCGTGCTGGGGCAGGCTTCGATGCTGATCCAGGAAGTCTTCGCTCGGCGGGTCGGCCCGGAGGCGGCCGCCGGCTTCGTCGGGCTCCTCAGTCTCTTCAACATGGCCGGGCGCCTCGGGTGGTCGGCCGTCTCCGATCGCATCGGACGCCGGCGGACCTATTTCCTCCTGCTCGCGCTCGGGTCCGCGCTCTACGCCTTCGCGCCGTTCGCGGGCCCGATCGGCGGTGTGGCGCTGTTCGTGTGCTGCTTCGCGCTGATCATCAGCATGTACGGCGGCGGTTTCGGAGCCTATCCGGCCTACGTCGCCGATCTCTTCGGCACGCGCCACTTCGCGACCCTGTACGGCCGCCTGCTCACTGCGTGGGCGACGGCGGGCGTGCTCGGTCCGGTGCTCATCAACTACCTGCGGGAGTACCAGATCGGCCGCGGCGTGGCGCCGGCCGACGCCTACAACGTCACCTTGTTCATCCTGGCAGGGGTGCTCGCGCTGGGCTTCGTCTGCAACGGGCTGATCAAGCCGATCGGCAACGCGTCGCGGGACGCCTAGCACGCGACATCAACGGAGGGTACGAATGAAACAGTTGACGCAGCTGCGACTCAAGGCGACGTGGGTGGGCTGGGTGGGCGTGTCGCTGCCGCTCGCCTGGGGCATCTACCAAACGACGCTGAAGGCCATGGCGCTCTTCTACTGAATTACCGAATCGCGCCGTCCGGCGCGCCGCTTCAGGATTGCGTTCCGATCACCAGCTGCTGCAGACCGGCCGCGGCGCCAGGCAGGGCGGGAGAGGCCTGTCCGCTGACGCGTACGACCTTGCCGTAGCCGGGCGGGAACGGGCCTCCGGCGCCGGTCGCCCGGACCACTTTCTCGATCAGCGCGCCACGCCGCTCCCCGGTTGCGCCGTGCGCGAGGTTCTCGCACCCCCACCAGCGATCCCCATCGTGCTCCAGGCCATGGTCGAAGCCCCACGGGTCGCGAACGACGGTCTGCATCCGGCCCCGAACCTCATTTCGCCGGGCTGAGCGCCGGCGCCGCCTGCACGGCCGCTTCGCGCGCGCGGGCGGGTGCGGCGGCGGCCTTCGACGCGCCGTCCGGGCGTTTGCCGATGCTTTCGTCGATCCGCTCGAGCATGTAGGGGAAGAACGGATTGGACGAGACGCGGATCAGCGAGTCGAGCGGGACGATCAGCACGCCGACCTCGCCGCGCGCGGTGAGCTGGCCGAGGTTGACGCCGAACGACTCCTCCGTCCCGGGATTCATCCCGTACAGCGCATCGGTCACCGGGAACGGAACGGCGACGTGCGAGAGCGAGTACACCTCGCCCGGATAGATCAAGCCGAGCATGCGGGACTGCTCCGTCGTCGCGCCCGCTTCCACGACGCGCTCGACGACCTCGCGGGTGTCGACGGCCGCGTTGGCGATGATCGCGGTCCGGTACCGTCGCGGCGGCGGCGGCAGAAGGCGCTCGACCGCGGTCTCGACGTTGGCGCGCAGGAGCGGGCTGAATTTCGCGTTGCGGTTGACGTCGAACAGCACGAGCTCGCTGCCGTTCGCCGGCAGCTGGTCGTACAGCGCGGTGACGATCGCGCGCGTGCTGACGGTGAAGTCGACCACCGACTGGAACGTGAGGATCGGCGGCAGGTCCTTCAGGCGGCCGTCGCGCGCGTCGCGCGCGATCTGCTGCTGCAGCGCGCGCGTCAGCAGCGAGGACTGCCGGGCGCCGTTGATCGGGAACGAGTTGTACTTGAACGGGTTGAACTCGGGCGTCACGCTCAGCCATGCCGCCTTCGCGAACCGCGGGAAGATCGCCGGCCAGCCGAACACGCCGGCGAAACGGGCGAGCTCGGTGATCCCGATCATCGGCGAGATCAGGACGAGGCGGTCGGGCTTCGACAATTTGGCGTCGTCGAGCGCGTCGAGCGTGTACTTCATCGCGAGCGCGCCGCCGTTCGAGAAGCCGACGAGATGCAGCGGCCGCGACGGGCCGATGCGGCGTCGCGCCTCTCTCACCGCGAGGCGGGTGGCTTCCGACCAGTCCTCCCAGTCGACCGTCGTGAGCGCGCCGGGAACCGTGCCGTGGGCCGGCAGCCTGATCGCGATCGCGACGTAACCGTCCTCCCGGTAACGGCGCGCGATGTGACGGAGGCTGTACGGCGAGTCGGTGAGCCCGTGCAGCAGGACGACGGCGCCGACCGGCGCCCCCGCCGGCTCCATGATGTAGGAACGGTTCCAGTCGACCTTGAACTTCCCGGGGTAGATCGGGCTGCCGTCGAAGTAGCGATTGGACGCGATCCGCTGCTCGGGCTCGAGGTTCTTCGCGAGCTTGGTCCGGACTCCCTCGAAGAGCGCGTTCTCGGCCTTTAGGTAGCCGTCCCAATCGAGCTTTTCGATGTCCCTCGCGGTCAGGTCGTCGGGCGCGTAGGTGTGCCACACCGCGAGCGGCGGGCCGCGCTGCGAGTCCCAGGCGCGTATCGCCAGCAGGCCGAATACGGCAAGAACCAGCAACAGCACGACCACCTTCAGGAACTTGAACAGCCTCCTCAGCAGCCTCGAACGCATCCCTGGCGATCCTTCGCGAACTCGGCCGGCATGTTGCCCGAATGCGCAGCTTCGCGCTTGCGGGCGCCGCGTCACGCGGTCGTCGCGCGGATCTCGTCGAGCACCGGGCGCAGATACCCGAGGAAGGCCTCCGGGTTCTCGCTCATCGGGAAGTGGCCGAGGCCCTTCATGATCGTGACCTTCGCGCCGCGGATCCGCGCGGCCGCCGCCTCGGTGTCCTTGGGCGACGCCGAGTAATCGTACTCGCCGGTGAGCAGGTAGAGCGGGCAGACGCCGGTGTCGATCGCGCCGATCCGGTCGCGGAGGTCGCCGTCGACCTGGTAGAAGTAGAGGTCGCCGGTGAAGATCCCGGGGCCGCCCTGCATGTAATGCCAGACCGTCTCCCAGCGGTGTTCGTCGGGGCTGAGCGGCGACGTGAGCCCGTACGCGATCGCGCCGGACGCCTGCCCGCCGTGCACCTCGGCATGGTTGAGCCATGCCGACTCGTAGTAGCGCTCGACGTAGGCTGCCGACTGGAGGCCGACGAGCGCGCGCAAGCTCTGCGCGTGCTCGAGCGCGAGGTTGAGCACGATCCGTCCCCCGATCGAGCATCCCATCACGACCGGCCGCGCGAGGCCGAGTTCGCGCGCGATCGTCATGACGAGACCGGTGTAGGACGACGTGCTCAGGCGATAGTCCTCCCGCTCCCAGCCGGCGGGCGGCGAGGACTTGCCGTGCCACGGCATGTCGAAGGCGACGACGCGGTAGTGCCGGGTGATCCCCGGGTCGTTCAGCACCGCCCGGTACTGGCGAGCGTCGGAGCCCGCGGTGTGGAGGCAGAGGAGCGGGATGCCCTGTCCCGCCTCCTCGAAGTAGATCCGATGCGGTCTGCCGTCGAGCGCGAGGTGGGCGTAGCGGCCGGTGACCGGCTCGATGCGCGCGGCCACTCGACTATCCTCGCGCGTCCCGCGCTCGGGATTCGCCCTTGAGAGCGGCTCGGCGGGCTCATGGTACGAGCCGGCGTGGCGCCGCGAGGACGAGCTTCACGTACAGGAGATAGGCCATCAGGACGCGCTGGTCGCCCTCGAAGGCGACGTCGCCGCGGCGGAGCAGCGCGAAGAGGTCGTGCCAGCCCGGTGCCGGCACCGGCGCCCAGAATTTCTCCCAGCACTCGCGCCGCGC
Source organism: uncultured beta proteobacterium (assembly GCA_963789885.1). GTDB lineage: Bacteria > Pseudomonadota > Gammaproteobacteria > Burkholderiales > SG8-39 > DATEDA01. Next base: position 81,744 of record CAWBNB010000021.1, read on the forward strand.
GCGGATCGCGAACCGCCAGGAGCGCATCACGAACGGCCCCTTCGCGACCGACTCGATCCGGCCCGCGCGCACGGCGACGAGATACTGCTCGTCGCCGACCTCGACCATGAACGTGTCGTTCAGGTGGCGGCCCCAGCGCACGATCGCCGGGTCGCCGTTCACCAGCTCGGCGACGCGCTCGAACAATTCACAATATCCGGTTGAACCAGGCGAGCGAGAGCACCGCGGCGAGGAGCGCGAGCACCGCGGCCCCGGCGGCGAACAGCGCGGTGACCTCGGTCTCCTTCTTCTCCAGCACGAGCCGGGAGTTCATGGTCTGGTAGATCTTCTTCAGGTCGGTCGCGGTGCCGGCGTAGAAGTACTCGCCGCGCGTGATGTTGGCGATCGTCTTCAGCGCCTCCTCGTCGAGCCGGGCACGGAAGGACCAGCCTTCGAAGCCGAGCACCTGGCCGTCGGCCGTGCCGACGCCGACCGTATAGACGCGGATCCCGCGGTCGGCGGCGATGCGCGCCGACTCGATCGGATCGGGGCCCGCGGTCGTCTGGCCGTCGGTCAGCAGGATGATCACCGCCGACGAATAGGAGCCGGGCGGCACCGGCGCCGGCGGTGCTTTCGCCGGCTCGCTTGGCGCCGCGAGCGGCGAGCGGCGCCGCGGTTCGCCGGCCGCATCGACGCGCGGGTTCGCGGACCGCAGGTCGAACTCCACGTCGGGGAAGATCGTCTTCAGCGACACGAGGAGCCCGCTGCCGACCGCCGTCCCGCGCTGCAGCTGGAAGCGGTCGATCGCGGCGACCACGTCCTCGCGGTTCAGTGTCGGCGCCTGCACGACGGCCGCCGTCCCGGCGAACGACACCACGCCGATGCGCGTATGGCGCGGCTGCTCCGCGACGAACGCCTTCGCCGCCGTCTGGGCGGCGGCGAGCCGGTTGGGCTGCACGTCGGTTGCCCGCATGCTTCCGGAGACGTCCATCGCGAGGATCACCACCTCGTGCGGGGACGGCAGGGTCACGACGGCGGCCGGGCGCCCGATCGCGGCGAGCATCGCGATCAGCGCGAGGAGGAACAGCACCGGCGGCACGTGACGCCGCAGGCTCTGGCCGACGCCCATCGCCTCCTTGACCATCGTGAGGCTTGCGTAGCGAAGCGCAGCCTTCTTCCGGCGGCGCAGCAGCCAGACGTACAGCGCGACGAGCACCGGCACGACGGCAAGCGTCCAGAGCAGCTCTGGCCACAGGAAGGTCATGTGCTCGCCTGGAGGTGCCGCGGCAGCATGCCGCCGGTCGCCAGCTGGCTGCGGCGCTTGCGGAGATCGGCGAAGCGCAGGATCGCGTTCACGATCTCGTCGTCGGTGGAAAGCTCGAGCGCGTCGACGCCGGCCTCGCGGAACGCCGCGCGCAGCGCCTTCTCGCGCCGCTCGGCGGCCGCGGCGAAGCGGCGCCGGAAGAACCGGTCGTGGGTGTCGACGAAGAGCTGCTCGCCGGTCTCGGCGTCCTGGATCACCACCATCCCGAGATCGGGAAGCTCCATCTCGAGCGGGTCGTAGAGCCGCACGGCGATGATCTCGTGGCGCTGCGCGAGCAGGGCGAGCGTCTCGGTCCAACCGGGCGCGCTGATGAAGTCCGACACCACGAAGACGAGCGAGCGCCGCGGCATCATCTGGAAGCCGGTCTGGAGCAGCTCCTTGAGGTTCGTCGCGCCGGAGTGGCGCTGCGCCGGACGCGAGAGCATCTTGTGGAGCAGGTGGAGCACGTGCCGCCGGCCGCTCCGCGCCTGGATCACCGTGTCGACGCGGTCGCCGTAGAAGAGCGCGCCGACCCGGTTGCCGTGCCGGGTCAGGAGGCGCGCGAGCACGGTCACGAAGTCCGCTGAAACGGTGCGCTTGCGCACGTCCTGCGAGCCGAAGTCCACCGACGGGCTGAGGTCCAGGAGGAACCAGGCATTGACCTCGCGGTCCTCGTGGTACTCGCGGACGTAGGGCGTCTGCAGGCGCGCGGTGACGTTCCAGTCGATGTGCCGGACGTCGTCGTGATACTGGTATTCGCGCAGATCGGCGAGATCGAGCCCGAAGCCGCGGAACAGGGTCCGGTAGTCGCCGTGCAGCAGCCCGTCGAGACGGCGGATCACCGTCCACTCGAGCCGTTTCAGGACGAGTTCGGGATCGGCGCGGCGGGTTGGCGGTGCAGCCCCGGCCGCGTCGCCGGCCGCGGTCGCCGCCGGCGCGGCCGGGTCAGCCGGCCGAGGCGACGTGGACATGCGTCTCCAGCGGCTTCGCCGGCGCCGGCACGTGCTGCATCACGCGCTGGATGATCTGGTCCGGCGTCATCCCGTCGGCGAGGGCCTCGTAAGTGAGCACGAGGCGATGCCGGATCACGTCCGGCGCCATGTCGGTCACGTCCTCGGGCAGCACGTAGTCGCGTCCGCGCAGGAACGCGAGCGCGCGGGCGCCCTCGATGAGGTGGATCGAGGCGCGCGGGCTCGCGCCGAACGACAGGTACTTGGCGAGATCTCTGATGCCGAAGCGCTCCGGGTCGCGCGTCGCGGTGGCGAGCCTCACCGCGTACTGGGTCAGCGACGGATCGACGAACCCGGTGCGGCACTCGCGCTGGAGCGCCGAGAGCTGCTCGGTGGTCGCGACGGCGGCGACCGCGGCCGCGGTGCCGGTGACCCGTTCGACGATGACGAACTCCTCTTCCTCGCTCGGGTAGCCGACCAGGACCTTCATCATGAACCGGTCGACCTGCGCCTCGGGCAGCGGATAGGTGCCCTCGGTCTCGATCGGGTTCTGCGTCGCCATGACCAGGAACGGATCGGGAACCTTGTGGGTCTCGCCAGCGATCGTGACCTGGCGTTCCTGCATCACCTCGAGGAGCGCGCTCTGCACCTTCGCCGGTGCGCGGTTGATCTCGTCGGCGAGCAGCAGGTTGGTGAACACCGGGCCGAGCGCGGTGGTGAAGTCGCCGGTCTTCTGGTTGTAGATGCGCGTACCCACCAGATCTGCCGGGACGAGATCGGGCGTGAACTGGATGCGCCGGAACGTGCCGCGCATCGTCTGCGCGAGCGTCTTGACGGTCAGGGTCTTCGCGAGCCCCGGGACGCCCTCGACGAGCAGGTGCCCCTGCGCGAGGATCGCCACGAGCACCCGCTCGAGGAAGTGGTCCTGGCCGACGACGATCTTCTTGACCTCGTAGAGGATGCGCTCCATCGATGCGGCGACGTGCGCGGTTGCGGCGGGCTTGTTCTCCATGGGCTCCTGCTGTCCGGTTGAATCCTGCTGCTCGGGTTGAATCCTGCTGCTCGGGTTGCGCGCTGCCCGCTCCGGTCAGAACGGGGTGCATGCCGACCGCCGAGGCGGCGTTCTCGATCGGCACGGCGAAGCCGATGCCGACGAACACGCGCTGCTCGGACGGGTTGAGGATGGCGGTGACGATGCCGACGACCGCGCCGTCGGCGGTCACCAGCGGTCCGCCCGAGCTGCCCGGGTTGGCCGCCGCGTCGAACTGGATGAGGTTCGTCAGCACCCGCTTGCCCTGCGGCGAGCGGAACTCGCGCTTCAGGCCGGACACGACGCCCGACGAGACCGACGGGCCGATCCCGAACGGGAAGCCGACCGCGACGACCTCGTCGCCGGGAGCGAGGTCCTTCGTCGAGCGCAGGGTGGCGGGGGCGAGATCGTCCGGAACCTGCTGCGACTTGAGCACGGCGAGATCGTTCTCCGGCTGCAGCGAGATCACCGTCGCGTCGGATTCCAGCCCGTCGAAGAACGTCACCTTCACCTTGTCCGCGCCGGCGACGACGTGGAGGTTGGTGAGGATGAGGCCCTTGTCGACGATGACCACCCCGGTGCCGATGCCGTGCTCGATGTCGCCGTATCCGTCGGGGTCTTCGCGCAGGCCCTGCACGCGCACGACCGATGGCCGCACCGCTTCCGCCGCGCGCGACGCGACCGACGGCAGCGGCTTCGTCTCCAGCGTGTGACGGACCGCCGCGTCGATGTCCTGCTGCGTGATCGGTTGCGGCGGTGGGCCGCCGCGCCCGAGCATCAGGGCGAGAAACACCGCGATGCCCGCGCCGGCGGCGACCAGCAGCACGCTTTCCACGCGCCGGGAAAGCTTCCGGACCGGCTTCGCGGCTGCCAGCGCTGCGGGGGAAGCCGTCGATGCGGTGGTGGCGGGGGCTGCAGGTGCGGCGGTGCGGGGCCGGCCGGGTGGGAGCCTCCGGCCCGAACTGCTGTACAGGGTGGTCGTCCGTTTCATACGCTTCTAAGGAGAGTACACGCGCGGGCCCGACGATATTTCCGCGTACCGCGAACGGTAGCACGATGCGCGCCAGCCCGGATTGCCGCTCCGCCGCGTCCCGGGTTACTTATACTTGCACCCCCTGGAGGAGACCCCGGATGAGACGTCACCGCAGCCTCGCGCTGCCGCTCCTCGTCGTCGCGCTGTGCCTTGCCGCGGGGGAGGCGGCTGCCCAGCAGTACCCCAGCCGCCCGATCCGCTTCATCGTGCCGTTCGCGCCCGGCGGCGGCGCCGACGTGATCGCGCGCAGCCTGAGCGACCGCCTCGCCCAGAGCCTCGGCCAGCCGGTGCTGGTGGAGAACAAGCCGGGCGCCGGCGCGACCGTCGGCGCGGACCTGGTGGCGAAGTCGGCACCCGACGGCTACACGCTGCTCTACGGCACCCCGGGGCCGCAGATCATCAACCCGTACCTGATGAAGAAGCTCCCCTATGATCCGGTGAACGATTTCGCACCGATCTCGCGCCTCGTCGTGGTGCCGAACCTGCTCGTGGTGCATCCGGGCGTACCGGCGAAGACCGTGCAGGAGCTGATCGACCTCGCCAAGGCGAAGCCGAACGCGATCAACTTCGGCAGCGCCGGCATCGGCGCGACCAGTCACCTCTCGGGCGAGCTCTTCAAGGCGGCGGCGGGGATCCAGATCGTGCACGTCCCGTACAAGGGCACCGGGGCGGCGCTGCAGGACCTCCTCGCCGGGAACATCCAGATGGCGATCGACAGCATCCCGGTGTATCTGCCGTACCTCAAGTCGGGCGCGCTCCGCGCGCTCGCGGTGTCGACGCCGATGCGCTCGCCGGTGCTGCCCGACCTCCCCACGATCGCCGACACGCTCCCGGGATTCGATGCCTCGGCGATGAACTACGTCGCCGCGCGTGCGGGGACGCCGCGCCCGATCGTCGACCGGTTGAACCGCGAGCTCAATGCGCTGCTCGCGATGCCCGAGGTCCGCGACCGGCTGCTCGGGATGGGCGCGACGCCGATGGGGAGCACGCCCGAGGAGCTCGAACTGGTGATCCGGACCGAGTCGGCGAAGTGGCGGAAGGTGATCGAGATCTCGGGCGCGAAAGCGGAGTAGACCATGGACCTCAAGCACATCCGTCTCGACGTCGCGGACTACATCGCCACGGTGGTGATGGACCGCCCGCCGGTCAACGCGCAGAACGCGGCGTTCCGCACCGAGCTCACCTGGGTGTTCGACTCGCTCAGCGACCGCGACGACGTGCGCGTCGCGATCCTGACCGGCACCGGCGACATGTTCTCCGCCGGCGCCGACATCAAGGAGCGTCCGGGCCTCGTCAAGGAGCCCGGCGACTACGTGCGGCACAACCGCATCACCCGCGAGTGCTTCCACTCGATCAAGGAATGCGCGAAGCCGGTGATCGCCGCAGTGAACGGCCCGGCGATGGGCGCAGGCTACGCGCTGATGGTGTTCTGCGACATCATGATCGCCTCGGAGAACGCGTTCGTGAACATGCCCGAGATCGACGTCGGGCTGTCCGGCGGCATGCGGATGCTGCGGGAGCTGTTCCCGAAGTCGAAGGCGCGGCGGATGTTCTTCACCGGCGCCCGCGTCTCGGCGCAGGAGCTGTACCGGCTCGGCATCATCGAGGCCTGCGTCCCGCGTGCGCAGCTCATGGACGAGGCGATGAAGATCGCGCGCGAGATCGCCGCCAAGAGCCCGCTCGCGATGCGGTACGCGAAGGAGGACGCCAACACCGTCGAGGAGATGAGCCTCCGCGACGCGTACCGGTACGAGCAGAACATCACGATCGCGCTGTCGAAGACCGAGGACGCGCGCGAGGCGCAGGCCGCGTTCATCGAGAAGCGCAAACCGCTGTTCAAGGGCCGGTAGCGGACGGTGCCGGCGCCGGACGACGAGGCGCTCGCCCGGCCGTTCGCCGGGCGGCGGCGGCTGGAGAGCCTCGATGCCCTGTTCGCGCCGCGGTCGATCGCGATCGTCGGCGCCTCGCAGGACGCCCGCAAGATCGGCGGGCGGCCGCTCGCGTTCCTGAAGCGCTACGGCTATCCGGGCGCGATCTACCCGATCAATCCGCAGTATCCGGAAGTGCAGGGCGTGCCGGCGTTCTCTTCGCTCGGCGCTTGCCCCGCGCCGCCGGAACAGGTGATCGTCGCGCTGCCGGCGCAGAAGGTGCCGGCGGTCGTGGCGGAGGCGGCGGCGATCGGCGCGAAGACCGCCGTCGTCTTCAGCTCGGGCTTCGGCGAGGCCGGCGCCGAGGGCAAGGCGCTGCAGCAGCGGCTCGTCGCGGTGATCGGCGACGGCAGCTTGCGCGTCCTCGGGCCGAACTGCATCGGGGTGATGAACGTCCGCGAGCGGAGCTACGGGACGTTCCAGCTCGCGCTCGAATCGGGCACCGCGCCGGCGGGCGGCATCGGCGTCGCGGTGCAGAGCGGGGCGATGGGCTCGCACCTGCTGACCGTCTGCCGCAACGCCGGCATCGGCCTCGGCTGCTGGGCCGCGACCGGGAACGAGGCCGACATCGACGTCGCCGACGTGATCGCCTGGATGGCGCGCGACCCCGGGACGCGGGTAATCGTGTGCTGCCTGGAGGCATGCGGCGACGCCGCGCGCTTTCGCGCCGCGCTGGCGCTCGCGCGCGCGGCGGGGAAACCGGTCCTCGTCCTCAAGATCGGCGCATCCGAAGTCGGCAAGGCGGCGGCCGCGTCGCACACCGGCATGCTCGCCGGCAACGACGCGGTGTTCGATGCGGTGCTCCGCCAGGAAGGGGCGCTGCGCGTCGAGTCGCTCGAAGCGCTGGTCGAGATCGCGTACGTCGCCGATCACGCCGCGCAGCACGGTTTTTCCCGGGAGCGCGCCGCACGCGGGCGCCTTGGCGTCGTGACGCTCTCGGGCGGTGTCGGTGTGCTGCTCGCGGACGTGGCGGCGAAAGTCGGCCTCACGCTGCCCGAGCTGCCGCACGACGCGCAGCGGGCGATCCTCGACCTGGTCCCGTTCGCCGGAGCACGCAACCCGATCGACTCGACCGCCCAGGTCAACGTGTCGCCCGAGCTCCTCGACAAGTGCCTCGAGATCGCGCTCAGGAACGGCGACTTCGACTTCCTGGTGCTCTTCATCACCGGCGTGCCGTACAGCCGCGACCTGGGGAGCATCTATCTGCGCATGCTCGGCCGGGCGCGGCGGCGTCACCCCGAAACGCTGATGGTGATGTGCGCGATCGCACCGGGCGCCTACCGCCGCCGGGTCGAACGCGCCGGCTGCCTGTACATCGAGGACCCGACGCGCGCGGGCATCGCGCTCGGGGCTCTCAAAGCGATCGCGGACCTGCACCGTGGCGCGGCGCCGGCCGCGCCGGCGTTGCGAGCGGAGGACTATCCGCCGATTCCGCGCGCGGCGATCGACGAGACGGTGGCCAAGCGGATCCTCGCAGCGGTCGGCATCCCGGTGATGAGCGAGCGGCTCGTGACCTCGGCTGATGGCGCGGCCGAGGCGGCGGCCGAGATCGGCTTTCCGGTGGCGATGAAGATCGTCTCGCCCGACATCGCTCACAAGACCGAGATCGGCGGCGTGCTGCTCGACGTCGCGGGTGCGGACGAAGCGCGGCGCGGCTACGCGCGGCTCCGCGCGGCGGCGGCGGAGAAGGCGCCGGCCGCGCGCGTGAGCGGCGTCGCGATCGCGCCGATGGCGAGCGAGGGCGTCGAGACGATCCTCGGCGTCGTGCAGGATCCGGTGTTCGGCCCGGTGGTGATGTTCGGGCTCGGAGGCGTGTTCGTCGAAACGCTGCGCGACGTGACCTTCCGCGCCGCCCCGTTCGGCCGCGAAGAGGCAATCCGGATGATCGGCGAGGTGAAGGGGGCCGCGCTGTTGCGCGGCACGCGCGGCCGGCCGCCCGCGGACGTCGATGCGCTGGCCGATGCGCTCGCGGCGCTGTCGCGGCTCGCCGCGGCGCGTCGCGGCGATTTCGCCGCGATCGACATCAACCCGTTCCTGGTGCGGCGGGAAGGGCGGGGTGCGGTGGCCCTAAGACGCCCTGATCATTCCACGGGCCTCGTGACTGGAGAGACGATGCACAACCCGTTTCAAGCCGTCGAGCGCATCGCCGTGCGCGCGTTCACGTCGCTACCGGCGAAGTTCCGGAAGAAGCGGCGCACCGCCTGGTCCGATCCGAACCGGCAGGGCGCCGCCGTCGACAGCTTCCTCGAGGGGCCGTCGTTCGACCGCAAGGGCAACCTGTACTGCGTCGACATTCCGTTCGGCCGGATCTTCCGCATCGATCCGCGCGGCGAGTGGGAGCTCGTCGTCCAGTACGACGGCTGGCCGAACGGGCTGAAGATCCACAAGGACGGCCGGATCTTCGTCTGCGATTACAAGCAGGGCCTGATGATGCTCGACCCGAAGTCGGGGCGGATCGGGCCCGCGCTCGGGACGGCGTTCAGCGAGGGGTTCAAGGGACTGAACGACCTGCACTTCGCGGACAACGGCGACCTGTACTTCACCGACCAGGGGCAGAGCGGCATCGCCGACCCGAGCGGCCGCGTGTACCGCCTGCGCGCGAGCGGGGAACTGCAGCGCCTGGTGGACAACGCACCGTCGCCGAACGGGATCACGCTCAACACGAAGAACAGCCAGGTGTACGTGGCGATCACGCGCGCGCAGCAGATCTGGCGCCTTCCGCTGATGGCCGGGGGCACGCCGTCGAAGACCGGCGTGGCGATCCAGCTCTCGGGCGGCCACGCGGGACCGGACGGCATCGAGATGGATGCCGAGGACGGCCTCGTCGTCTGCCATCTCGGGGTCGGCGTCTGGCGCTTCGATTCGAACTGCCTCCCCACACATCTCGTGCACGCCGCGAAGCATCACCGGCTCATGACCAACATCGCGTTCGGCGGCCCGAAGCGCCGGACGCTCTACATCACCGACTCGCTGAACGGCGAGATCCTGACCGCCGAGCTGCCGGTGGCCGGGAAGAAGCTCTTTGCGCATCGTTGAGGAGAACGAAGATGAGACTCGCCCTCCTTGCCGCCGTGGTTGCACTCGCCGCCCCGTTTGCGGCAGACGCCCAGTACCCGGCGCGACCGGTACGTATCCTCATCGGATACGTGGCGGGCAGCTCTACCGACATCGTCGGCCGCGTGATGGCCGACCGGCTCGGCGCCCACTGGAAACAGACGGTATTCGTCGAGAATCGCGGCGGGGCCGCCGGCAACGTCGCTGCCGATGCGGCGGCGAAGTCAGCGGGCGACGGCTATACGCTGCTCTTCGCGCAGAACGGGCTCGCGATCAGCGCCGCGGCGTTGCCGAACCTGCCGTACAAGGCGGAGACCGATCTCGTCCCGCTCGCACCGGTGGCGGCCACGCCGCACATCCTCATCGTCGGCCCCGACTTTCCGGCGAAGAACGTGCAGGAGCTGATCGCGAAGGCGCGCGCCGAGCCCGGCAAGCTCGCCTACGGCTCGTCGGGCGTCGGCAACTCGGACCATCTCTGCGGCGAGCTCTTCAACGTCATGGCCGGCATCCAGGCGCTGCACGTGCCTTACAAAGGTGGTGCGCCGGCCGCGACCGACGTGATGGCCGGGCGGATCGCGTACTACTTCGCCGGCATGCCGGTCGGCCTGCCGCTCGCGAAATCGGGTCGGGCGCGCGCGCTCGCGGTGACCGGGAAGCAGCGCTTCCCCGGCGCGCCGGACATCCCGACGGTCGCCGAGCAGGGCCTGCCGGAGTACGAGGCGCGGCTCTGGCAGGGCTTCTTCGCCCCGTCGTCCATTCCGCCGGAACTCTCGGCGCGCATCGCGCGCGACATCCAGGCGGTGGTCGCCCAGCCCGAGACGCGCGAGCGGCTGCGAGCGACCGGCGCCGAGCTGTTCGAGGACGACCAGGCCGGCTTCCGTCGCTTCTTCCTCGCCGACATCGAGAAGTGGCGCGGCGTGGTGAAAGCCGCGAACCTGAAGCTCGAGTAGCGGCTCAGCCGGCGAGATCGCGGGCGGCGATGTAGCCGAAGGTCATCGCCGGCCCGATCGTGATGCCGGCGCCGGGATAGGTGCCGCCCATCACACTCGCCTGGTCGTTGCCGACGGCATACAGCCCCGGGATCGGCCGCTCGTTCACGTCCAGCACCCGTGCGAGCGGATCGGTCGAAAGGCCGATGAACGTGCCGAGGTCGCCCGGCACGAGTCGCACCGCGTAGTAAGGCGGGGTGACGATCGGCGCGATGTTCGGGTTCGGCGAATGCGACGGATCGCCGCCGAAGCGGTGGTACGCGTTCGTTCCTTTGCCGAACTCCGGATCCTCGCCGCGCTCGGCGCTCCGGTTGTACCGCTCGAGCTGGGCGACGAAGCCGGCAGGATCGATGCCAAGCGCGCGCGCGAGCGCCTCGGGAGTCTCGGCGCGCGCGAGGTAACCGGAGCGGAGGTAAGGCCCGAGTCGGCCGGGCGCGGGTGGCGCGACGCCGATGCCGTAACGCCGGATCGCGCGGTGATCGCTCACGAGAAATGCTTCGACCGTCCGGTCCTCCCTGCAGGCGTCGAAGAGCCGCGGCATGAAATCGTGGTACGAGTCGGCCTCGTTCGCGAACCGCCGGCCGCGCCGGTCGACGGCGATGTAGCCCGGCTTGCAGCGGTCGATGAAGTGCGGGTAGGGGATCGCCGTGCCGTCGGGCTGAGGCACGAGCGACACGGGCGTCCAGGCCGCAGGCTGGGAGTACTCCGCGGTGAAGGCGGCGCCGACGCCACGCGCCGCGCGGATGCCGTCGCCGGTGTTGCCCGAGGGCGCAAGCGGGACGTGATTCTTCCCGGCGGCGACGTGGCGGTAGTGCTCGAGCCGCATGTCCCCGTCGCGCGGGAAACCGCCGCAGGCGAGCACGACACCGCGGCGAGCGGCGACTTCGATTTCGGTGCCGTCGCGCCGGACGATCGCGCCGGTCACGCGCCCTTCGGCCCGCACGAGCTTCACCAGCGGCGATCCGAGCCACAGGGGCACCCCGCGGTCGAAGAGCCACTTCGCAAGCTGCGCGACGAGCGAGTTGCCGTTGGTGAGCCGCGTGCCGCGCGGCCACCGCATGCGGTCGACGCCGTAGCGGCCGAGCAGGCGCGCGACGTGCAGCGCGGAACGCGGCGAGCGCGTCACGTTCAGGAGATGCGGAATGTCGGTGCGGCCGACCGACATGCCGCCGAACAGCATCATCGTCGCGAGCGGCGGGCGGAGGCTGCGGAAGTGCTCGCCGAGGAGGCGCCCGTCGAACGGCTCGGGGACGAGCGAGCGGCCGCCGGCCGACGCGCCGGGGAGGTCCGGGTGATAGTCCGACCAGGCGGTCATCAGGGTAAATCGGACGCTCGTGTGGCGCTCGATGAAGTCCAGCATTTCGGCGCAGGCCGCGAGGTACGCGCGCGCCTTGGCGCGGTCGAGTTGTCCGCCGACCTCCTGCTCGAGGTACCGCAGCGCTGCGTCCGCCGAGTCGCTCACCCCCGCACGTCGCGCGTGCGAGCTGCACGGGATCCAGATCCCGCCGGCCGAATACGCCGTCGTCCCGCCGAAGAGCGGTTCCTTCTCGGTGACGACGACCTCGAGGCCGTGCTGCGCGGCGGTGATCGCGGCTGCGAGCCCGCCCGCGCCCGATCCGGCCACCAGTACGTCGCACACCGCTCGCTGCATTGCCGCCGTCCCCCTCCGGGGGCGCCAGCTTACGTATACTCGCCGCGCTTCGCTAGCACCGAAAGGAGACGGACATGCCGGGCGAGTGGTTCGAGAAGGGACTCAAGGCACGCAAGGAAGTGGTGGGACCCGAGTACGTGGAGCGCGCGTTCAAGGAAGCCGACGCGTTCAACCTGCCGATGCAGGAGCTGGTAACCGAGTACTGCTGGGGATGGTTGTGGAATCGGCCGGGGCTCGAGCGCAAGACCCGCAGCATGCTCAACCTCGCGATGCTCGCGGTGCTGAACCGGCCGGCCGAGCTCAAGTCGCACGTGCGGGGCGCGCTCCGGAACGGCTGCACCAAGGAGGAGATCTCCGAGGTGCTGCTCCAGGCCGCGGTCTACGGCGGCGTGCCGGTCGGCATGTCTTCGTTCGCGCTCGCGCGGGAAGTGTTCAAGGACATGGAAGCCGCGAAGTAGTGCGGCGGCAGGGAAAGCGGAACGGTCCCCCGGGGATCGAACCCGGGGACCGGAGCGATATCGGCTACAGCGAGTTGCGCGAGCGCTGCACGAGCTCTTCCCAGAGCCCGTCGGTCGTCTTGCGGAAGACGAGATCGGCGTCGTTCTGCATCACGAACCAGAAGTCCTTCTGCAGCTCTTGCTCGAGCTCGCCGGGCTGCCACACCACCAGACCGACGAAGAACCGGGCGGCGTTGCCGTCCTGCTCGATGATCCGGTCGACCGTGTCCGCGTCGAAGGCGAGCGCCATGTCGGTGCTCAGCGGAATCGACTTGTCGCCCGGCACCGCCTGCCGGTGCACCACCGCGAAGACGCTGTCGACGTTCACCGGGCCGCCGAGCAGCACCGGGTTCGTGACCTTCTGCGACGGTCCGTGCTCGGGGAAGAGCTTGCCGAGTGTCATCGGGGTCGGGCGGTTGATGATGAAGCCGACGTGGCGGCCGTTGCCCATCGGCCGGACGAAGAGCACGGTGCTGCGGTAGAACTCACCGAGCTCGGGCTTCGCGACGAGAAGAACGGGCTCGTTGACGTCCGTGACATCCGCGGCGCGCGCGCCGGAAAGCGCGCCCAGCGCGAGGACGACACTGCCCACCAGGGCCATACAGTAACGACGAAGCCTCATGTCAACCTCCTGCAAGGTTCGCACGGTCCGGCCGTGGGGCTCGCGAGGCGCGATGCCCGGGGCCAGCGCCTGTCCTTAAGGTACGCAAGAACCGCACCGGATGGATCTCCCAGCCCCCGGGAATGCGACATCCTGCGCACAATCCGGGCATTCCGCGTCGCCACAAGCGCGACTTCATACACCCTCCGATAATCGGCTGCCGCCGGCACCGTCATGACCGAAGCGTTCCCGATCGTCGACGCCCACCAGCATTTCTGGGACCCGCGGGTGAATTACCACCCATGGCTCTGCGACGAGCCGCCGATCCCGTTCCGCTACGGCGACTACCGTGCGCTTCGCCGTCCTTACCTGCCAGCCGATTATCTATCGAATGCGGGGCCTTGCCACATCATCGCTACGGTCTACGTCGAAACGGAGTGGGATCCGCGCGACCCCATCGGCGAGATGAATTACGTCGAAGGGATGCGTCGGGAGGCCGGCCTCCCGACGGTCGCGGTCGCCCAGGCCTGGCTCGATCGCGACGACGTCGCCGCCGTCCTCGAACGCCAGGCGGCGTTCCCGTTCGTCCGCAGTATTCGTCACAAGCCGCGGGCAAACCTTTCGCCCGCAGACGGTGCGCCGGGCGGTATGACCGACCCGCGGTGGGGCGCGGGCTTCGCGCTGCTCGGGCGGAACGGCCTGCGGTTCGATCTGCAGACGCCGTGGTGGCACCTGCCCGAGGCCGCCGCGCTGGCTCGCCGGTTCCCGCAAACGACAATCATCCTGAATCATACGGGGCTGCCGTCGGATCGCAGCCCCGATGGCATCGCGGGATGGCGACGCGCCATGGCGACGCTCGCCGCTTGCCCGAATGCGGCGGTCAAGATCTCCGGTCTCGGCGTTCCGGGCACACCCTGGACGGTGGCGGCGAATCGCGAGATCGTCCTGACGACGATCGATCTCTTCGGCGTCGACCGGTGCATGTTCGCGAGCAACTTCCCGGTGGACGGTCTGTGCGGCACGTTCGACGCGATCTTCTCGGGGTTCCGGGAGATGGTGCGGGATTTCACGCCCGGCGAGCGAGCGCAGCTCTTCCACGACAACGCGGTGCGCATTTACGGCATGGAGTGACAAATGACGGCCAAACCCAGCCTCGGCTACGTCGGCGTCGGCCTGATGGGCCTGCCGATGGTGAAACGGCTCCGCTCGCTCGGCTACGCGGTGCGGACGTACGACATCGTCACTGACCGGGTCGAAGCGGCGCGCGCGGCCGGTGCCGTTCCGGCCCGATCGCCGGCGGACGCCGCGACCGGGGCGGACCTCGTCCTCCTCAACCTGCCGACGACCGAGGCGGTGGAGCAGGCGGTGTTCGGCGACGGCGGCGTCGCATCGACCGTACGCCCGCCGCAACTCGTGATCGACTTCTCCACGATCAAGGTCGAGAAGTGCAAGACGTTCGCCGCCAAGCTGCGCGAGAAAGCCGGCGTGGGCTGGATCGACGCCCCGGTCTCCGGCGGACCGCCGGCCTCGGGCTCGGGCTCGCTCACGATCATGGCGGGCGGCGAGTCGGCCGACATCGAGCGGGCGCGAGCGTTCTTCGCCGACGTCGCCGGACGCTTCACGCACATGGGGCCGACCGGCAGCGGCATGGTGGCGAAGATGCTGAACCAGCTCATCGTCGGCTGCGGCTACGCGGTGATGGCGGAGGCGGCGGTGCTCGCGGCGGCCGCCGGGATCGACGCCTCGCGGCTGCCCGAGTGCCTCGGCGGCGGTCACGCCGACGGGTCGCTGCTGCAGCGGATCTATCCGCGGATGGTGAAGCGCGACTTCGCGCCGCAGGGCTATGCGCGGCAGCTCCTCAAGGACCTCGAGATGGTGAACGAGTTCGCCGGTGGCATGAAGGCGCCGACACCGATGATGGGCGAAGCGCTGTCGCTCTACCGGATGCTGGTTCATCTCGGCCATTCGGAGCTCGACGCCATCGCGGTGCTCAAGCTCTACGAGCGCTAGCCAGGCGTCGCGGAGCAACTCGGTCGCAGAGCGGGGGGGGCGTAGCGCGACCGGCGGAAAAAAACGGCGGCCTCGGGCCGCCGTTGCTCCATGAGTGAAGGCGCTGCCGATCGCCGCCTCAGTCGTCGTGCTTCTGCTTCGGCTCGCCGAACACCGCGACGCAGCCGTTCAGGCAGTTCGGGAAGACGTTATTGGTCGGTAGCGGCACGAACGCGTGATTGTTGTGCGGATCGGCCGCGACTGAGTGGGCGGATCCGGCCTGCGGGCTCGCGGACGGGGTGGTGGCCTGATTGACCGTCGGCACGAGCTGCAGCAGCTTCTGGCTCTTCGCGTCGATCACGCCGAGCACCGGGCCGCCGGGCTGGGCGCGCGCGGCGAGGTAGTAGCGCCCGTCGCCGGGGTTGAACCAGACCTCGTCGTTGCCGGTGATTCCCTTCACCGTCCTGTCGATCGAGCCGTTCTTCGCGTCCATGATGATCGAAACGGGTGCGGCGGTCGTGGCCGTCGGCTTCGTGAGCGGATTCGCGAGACTCCATGCGTCCCCGGCGGTGTCGAAGGTCACGCTACAACCCAGCAGCAGATCCTGCTTCGGTCCGACGGTGAGACCGGCGGGCTGGCAGTTCTTCACCGGGAAGAGGGCCTCCACCGCGCCGCTGCTCGGGTTGATCCGAGCAACCGCTCCGAGCGGCCCCGTCCCGCCCGGCCCGTTCAGCTCGGGGATCGAGATGTAGAACCTGCCCGTGCCTGGTTCCCATACCGGTTGTTCTGCGCCATTCGTCGCGTTGATGCCGCTCGGGAAGGCGCCGCCCGGACTGCCGGCGAACACGATCTTCTTCTTGATGGACAGCGCACCGGTGTTCGGATCGACCTTGATCAGCGTGGCGAACGGCGGATTGTCGGCGTTGTTCACTGCGAGCAGCAGCCCGTCCTTCGCGTCGTACGCCATCTCATCAGCGCGGTTCTCGCCGCCGGTGCTGAGGTCGGCCACGGTCTTTTTGGTGTTGAGGTCGATGGTGACCACCCTGCTCGGATAATCGCTCGCGAAGAGCCAGCGCCCGGACACCACCACGCCGTTGGGGCCGGAGGTGTCGTTGTTGCCGCTCGCCCCGGCGAAAGGCGGCGTCGCCGGAATCTGGTCCACTACCGTGTTCGTCCGGGTGTCGATGACGTCGATCGCCTTGTTGGAGCGATCGGCGAGGAAGTACCGTCGCGTTTTCCCGTCGACCCAGCTGATGTCGAACGTCTTCATCGCCGTGCCGGGAATCGGAATGGTCGTGAGCAGCTTGACCGCCCCGCTGCTCCGGTGATCACCGTCATCATCCCAGGCGAGAGCGACGCTTGTGCAGAGTCCGACCGCGAGCGCGAGCGGCACGGCAATTCGCAGCCCTCGCCTGCGCGCTGCGGCGACAGTACCTTGGGGTAGGGGATGCTGCGACAGTGCAGAAGAAGCGTTGTTCTTCGGATTGCGTCTTCATGACTCTGTGTCCTCCTTGGACGCCTCGCGTCTGCACTCGCGCGCGAGTGCAGCTGCGGGCGGTTAAGCACGGGAACTTTCACTTGCTTCCCACTCGGCGTCGAAGAACCGAAGTCTCGGCTTGGAGGAGGAGCGCGTGCCGAGTCGGCTGATGATAGCGCCGCACATGTGTCGTGTGCGTGAATCGCCGGCTCAGCGGCAGGCGCGTAACGCTTGTTTGCAATCGCGCGTCCGGCGGATGATGACAATCACGAAAGCTTTTCAGCTTCGATTCAGGAAGCAGCCGCCGCGTTAAGCCTCGAGTCAGGAAAGGACCGGCCGACCCGAGACCGACATTCAGCGATCCGCGCCTTTGGCCCCAGCCGGATGGGGGCAGGTCTCGCCCGATTCGCCTTGCGCCATACGCTCTGGTCGCTCGTCGGATGCGCGTTGAACGCGCGTCGAGGAGCGCTCGAGCTCGGCTGGGGCGGGGCGACGGAAGCGCACGCGGAATCGGCACCCCGGTCCTCCGGCAATGTCGAGCAACACCTGCGCCTCGTGCTGGTCGGCGATCTCCTTCACGATCGCGAGGCCCAGACCGGCGCCGTGAGCGGCGGACGAATCGGCGCGACGGAAGCGCCGGAAGATCGTTTCCCGATCCTCGGGCGGGATCCCGGGGCCATCGTCGGCGACACCAAGGACGATCGCATCGGCCTCCTCGACGACCGAGACCGTCGCTCGGTCGCCGGCACATCCGTAGCGAATCGCGTTGTCGACGAGGTTGGCGACCAGTTCCCGGAGCAGCAGCCGGTTCCCGATGACGTAAGCGCCGTCGGCGATCCCCTCGTAGCCGAAGTCGATGCGGCGGTCGATTGCCCGCGGCAGGTAGCGCCCGATGATCGACTGGGCGACCTCGGCGAGATCGACCGGCTCGCCCGTCTCGATCAATTCCCGCGCCTCGGCTCGAGAGAGCGTCAGCATCTGCTCGATGAGATGCCCCGCCCGGGCGGCGGATTCGTCGATTTCCTGGACGTGTACGCGCACGGCCGGCGGCGGGTCCTTCTTCAACGCGAGCTGCGCCTGCAACCGCAGCCCGGAGATCGGCGTCCGCAGCTGGTGTGCGGCATTGGCGATGAATCGCCGCTGCGAGTCGATCGAGTCCGAAACGCGGCTCATCATGCGGTTGATCGAGGTGATCAATCCCCGCACCTCTTCCGGCGCCCCGTCCGTGTTGAGCGGAGTGAGGTTGGTGCCGGAGCGCTCGGCCGCCTCTGCCTCGAGGAGCCGCAACGGCGCGAGGGCGCGGCCGATCCCTTGCCAAACCAGTAGGACCGCCACGGCGATGATCGCCGCGACCAGCAGGACCGTCGCCCCCAGGATCTGCCGGGCCATGCTGTTCCGCTTGCCGAGCGTCTCCGCGACCTCGACCAACGCGGGCACGTCCTCAATGTCGATGAGGTACGTGGCGTACGCCACGCGGAAGGGCGTGGGACCGACCTGCGCGTCGCGAAAGCCGGGCTGGCCCGGGACGGGCGGCTCCTCCGGCGGGGGACCCAGGTCGCCGTTGGCCACGATGACTTCTCCGCTGCGCAGGTCGATGACGCGGAAGAGAACCTGCTCGCCGGCGCTCGCGGTGAGAAGCTTCCGCCCCTCCGGCGGCAGGTCCACCTGGAGCGCGTTCTTGCGAAGCGCGACTTGCCCTGCCAAGGGCAACGACGCTGTCGAGGAGCGCGCGGTCGTAGGCGAGCGTGGCGTAGCGGTTGCCCAGCCCGTAGGCGGGGATCAGGCCGATCAGGCCGATGACCGCCAACGCCGGGATCAGCCGCCGGATGAGTCCCCGTCGGAGGGATTCGCTGGCCGGCACGAGTGCGTCACTCCTCGCGAGGAGTCTCGCGGAGCACGTAGCCCAGCCCTCGCACGGTGCGAACCTCCAGCCCCGCGGGCGCGAGCTTCCGCCGCAGGCGGTGGACGTAGACCTCGACCAGATTGTCGCCGCCGGCGGCGTCGGCATGGCCAAGTCGCCGCGCGAGCTCCGCCTTCCCGGCGATCCTCCCGGGCACGTGAAGAAGGCATTCGAGGATCGCGGTCTCGTGCTCGGTGAGAAGGAGATTCGACCCGCCGATTCTTCCCTGGCGGGTCTCCAGGCACCATTCGAGCGTGCCGAGCTGCCGCGAAGCGCCTTGACCCCGCCGCAGCAGGGCGCGAACGCGCGCCTCGAACTCCGACAATTCGAAGGGCTTGGACAGATAATCGTCGGCGCCGGTATCGAGCCCCTTCACGCGATCCTCAGTCCGGTCGCGCGCGCTGACGATCAGCACCGGCGTCGTCTTCCTGCGCCGGCGCAGCCGCTCGAGAAGGGCCAGCCCGTCGAGTCGCGGCAGCCCGAGGTCGAGCACGACGAGATCGAAGAGCTCGGCCGTCAGCAACGTATCGGCGTGGGAGCCGTCGCCGGCGACGACCGCTTGATGGCCGGCGATGCGGAGAGCGTCCTTTAGTCCGCGCTGC
This sequence comes from uncultured beta proteobacterium, assembly GCA_963789885.1. Lineage (GTDB taxonomy): Bacteria > Pseudomonadota > Gammaproteobacteria > Burkholderiales > SG8-39 > DATEDA01. The sequence goes on from CAWBNB010000021.1 coordinate 100,727, forward strand.
AACGTCGGGTCATCTTCGACCAAGAGTACCCGCATCCGGACGCCCCTTCCATTCAGATTGCATTCAGGTTAGGTCGATACGATGTCGCCCGTTCCTATCTTCACTCGCATGTCCGATCGGGGCAAGACCCCGGTCGCGCGGTCCGTCCGATCTCTTGAGCGAAGAGCGATCGATTATGCGGGGCACTCGAGGCGCCATGCTTTGCCTGGCTCTCGCCGGGTGCTTTCTGCTGCCGGCAGCATCGGTCGCAAGCTGCGGCTGGTCGGTGATCGACCACAGGGTCGCGCAGGACGAATCGGGCATCTGGAACCCGAACGTCTACCGAAGCTTGTTCGTGACCCTCACGGCGGCGCAACTCGGGGGCGCGGCGTGGGAGGGCGCGGAAACGCGGTTCGGCAAGACCATGTGGCAGGGGGTCGACTCCCAGCTCGTTACGCTCGCGGGAACCGAGGCGATGAAATATTCCTTTCGCCGCGTGCGTCCGGCCAGCACCGACAACCCGTGCGAGTGGTTCCAGCACGGCAGCTACAGTTTCCCGAGCGGGGAGGCGTCGAGCGCCGCGGCGCTGGTCACGCCCTATGTGCTGGAGTACGGCAGCGAGTACCCGTGGACCTACGGCCTCGTGCTCCTGCCGCTCTACATCGGCGCGGCGCGGGTGAAGAACCAGGCGCACTGGCAGAGCGACGTCCTCGTGGGCTGGACCGTCGGCGGGCTCGCAGGGTGGTACGCACACAGCCGCGAGACCCCGCTTCTCGTCGAGATCCTGCCGCACGGCGCAGTGATCGGCCTGAAGACGCGGTTCTAGCAGGCTCCGTCACGCGCGTTCCGGCCGGGGCGGGCCGAGCCCGCGCGAGGACCGCCCTCGCGCCGCAGCGCGCGTTCCTGCGGGCCGGACCGTCGCGGTGTTCGACCCGATGATCGGGCTGGCGCCGCCGCCGAGGGCGCTCCCGCCCCCTCTTCGTCTCCGATCCCGATGCACGACGTGCTGCGTGGGATGTGGCCATACTAGGTACCGTTGCTGGCGACACCTGCATTGGTCACACTCTTCCCATGGCGATGACCGAAGGCACCGTGCTCTGGGCGCCCACGCGCGCCCGGGCGGAGGCGAGCGAGCTCGCGCGCTACATGCGCTGGCTCGCGGACACGAGGGGCCTGCGCTTCGACGACTACCAGGCGCTCCACCGGTGGTCGGTCGAGCGGCTCGAGGACTTCTGGGCGACGCTGTGGGACTTCCTCGGGGTTCGCGCCTCGACGCCGTATGGGCGGGTGCTCGACGAGCACAGGATGCCGGGTGCGAAGTGGTTCGAGGGCTCGCGCCTCAACTACGCGGAGCACGCTTTCCTGCACGGCGTGGCGGGTCGGCCGGCGATCATCGCCCGGTCTGAAGCGCGCGGCGCGTCCGAAGTGTCGTGGACCGAGCTCGAGCGGCAAGTCGCTGCGATCGCCGCATCCTTGCGCGAGCTCGGCGTGAGGCCGGGCGACCGCGTCGCTTCCTACATGCCGAACATTCCCGAGACGGTCGCGGCCTTTCTCGCCGTGACGAGCCTCGGCGCGGTGTGGTCGAGCTGCTCGCCCGACATGGGCACCGGCGCGGTCGTGGACCGGTTCAAGCAGATCGAGCCGAAGGTGATGTTCGCCGTCGACGGGTATCGGTACGGCGGAAAACCCTTCGACCGGCGCGCGGTTCTGGCCGAGATCGTGCGTGAGCTGCCGTCGCTGGAGCGCGTGATCTTCCTGCCGTATCTCGATCCCGCCGCCAAGCTCGACGGCCTGCCACGGGTGCTCCCGTGGGCGAGCGTCGTCGCGCGCGAGGCAAGGTGCGCGTTCGAGCAGGTCCCGTTCGACCATCCGCTCTGGATCGTCTATTCGTCCGGTACCACCGGCGTTCCGAAGGCGATCGTGCACGGCCACGGCGGGATCGTCATCGAGCATCTCAAGACGCTCCGCCTGCACAAGGACATGCGCGCCGGAGACACCTTCTTCTGGGTGTCGAGCACCGGATGGATCGTGTGGACACTGCTCGTGAGCGGGCTCCTCGGCGGCTGCACCATCGTGATGTTCGACGGCAACCCGGCGTATCCCGACGCCGGAGAAATCTGGCGACTTGTCGGCGAGACGCGCGCGGACCACTTCGGCTGCGGCGCGGCGCTCATCGGCGCCTCGATGAAGGCGGGCGTCGAGCCGGGGAAGGTCGCCGACTTGTCGCGGCTCCGCGTGATCAGCACCACCGGCTCGCCGCTGACCATCGATGCATACGAGTGGACTTACGCCCACGTCAAACGCGATCTCTGGCTCGCATCGATCAGCGGCGGCACCGACATCGCCTGCGGCTTCGTCGCCGGCTGTCCGCTGCTTCCGGTCACTGCCGGCGAAATCCAGTGCCGCTGCCTGGGCGTTGCCGTCGAGGCGTTCGACGAGAGCGGCCGCGCGGTGGTCGGCGAGGTCGGTGAGCTGGTGGTCACCGAGCCGATGCCGACGATGCCGCTCTATTTCTGGGACGATCCCGGCGAGCGCCGCTATCGCGAGAGCTACTTCGAGCTCTATCCCGGAAAGTGGCGGCACGGCGACTGGATCCGCTTCACCGATCGCGGCACCTCGGTGATCTACGGACGATCCGACACGACGATCAACCGGTTCGGTATCCGCATGGGGACGGCCGAGATCTACCGCGTGGTCGAAGAGTTGCCCGAGGTGCTCGACAGCCTGGTCGTCGATCTCGAGTATCTCGGCCGGAAGTCGTTCCTCCCGCTCTTCGTGGTGTTGCGACCGGGCTACGTGCTCGACGATGCGCTCCGTGGGCGCATAAAGCAGCGAATCAAGACGGTCGCTTCGGCGCGCCACGTGCCCGACGAGATCTACGCGATCGCCGAGGTGCCGCGCACGCTCACCGGCAAGAAGATGGAGCTGCCCGGTGCGCAAGCTCCTGCTCGGCGCGCCGGTGGAGAAGACGGCGAGTCCCGACGCGATGGCGAATCCCGGGAGCCTCGCGTTCTTCGTCGAGCTCGCGCGGCGGCTGAACTGCAGCTAGCTCTTCGGCACCAGCGGTATTACCTGCGCCGCGAAGCGCTCCATCGCGGAGAGCGACTCGGCGACCGTGGACCGGCCGAAGTTGAACAGCAGGTCGTTCACCCCCAGCGCGCGAAACGCAGCGATGTCGCGGGCGACGTCGGCATCGCTGCCCGTGAACGCTCGCCGCTGTCCGTCCTCGAGTTCGAGCGTCTGACCCTCCACGTACCAGGAGGCCCAGTAGGCGAGGGCGATGCTGTCCGGGTCGCGCTGTGCGCGCTTGGCTTCCTCGCGCAAGCCGGCGACCGCTTGCGCATAGCGCTCCACCGTATCGAGGGGATATTGCGGATTGGAGCCGATCGGGTACCAGGCGTCTCCCAGCGCCACCACGCGGCGCCGCGCCGCCGGGCTCTCGCCGCCGATCCACAATGGCGGGTGCGGCTTTTGCACCGGCTTCGGCAGGAAGCTGATGTCGGCGAAGCGAGCGTAGCGGCCCTCGAAGTGCGGATCGTCCTGCGTCCATAACGTCTTGAACGCACGCAGGTACTCGTCGGTGACCTTGCCGCGCTCGGCGAACGGCGGCGCACCCACCGCCTGGAACTCCTCGTCCATCCAGCCGGCGCCGACACCCACCACCACGCGTCCCTGCGACAGCACATCGATGGTGGCCAGCGCCTTGGCCGTGAACACCGGTGGCCGATGCGGCACGACCATCACCGACGTCAGCAGCCGGATCTTGCGGGTGGCGGCAGCGAGAAACGCGAGCAGCGCGAGCTGCTCCAGGCAGTCTCCGTCCGCAGCGCCCACCATCTTGCGTGCGGCGTTGTAGGGGTAGGGCGATGCGATATTGCGCGGGATCACGATGTGGTCCGACAGCGCGAGGTAGGCGAAGCCGAGCTCTTCTCCGCGCCTGGCGAGGGCGAGCACGCCTTCGCGGGTCGCGAGCGGGCCACGCGTCGGAATGCTGAAGCCGAAGTTCATGTGGGCAGGTCCGGAAGTGTTTCATCAAGGCGGATCCGGGCTAGTGTAGCTGCAGCTCGGATAGTTGGCGTCTTTCCCTGGGGGCGTGGCGCGCCGTCAATATCCGATCGCCTCTCCGTCGCTCCGCGGATCGCAGCCGCCGAGGCGCATTCCGCTCGCGGGATCGATGACGATCCCGTGGGCGTGCCCGGCGAGCTCGTTCCAGGCGCCCCAGCGATTCAGCACGTGGCCGCGCCGCTCCAGCTCGGCGAGGGTGGCCGCCGGAAAGCGCCCCTCGATGTTCAGCAGGTCGCGCGGCTCGCCGAGCGAGAACCGCCCCGACAGCCAGCGCGGCATCTCGACCGCCTGCTGGATGTCGAGCCCGAAATCGATCGTCGCGACGTAGGCCTGGAGGTGGATCTGCGGCTGGCCGTCCGCGCCCATGCAGCCGAACACCTGCCAGAGCCGGCCGTCGCGGAACGCGAGGGAGGCGATCAGCGTGTGCAACGGACGCTTGCCCGGCTCGAGCCGGTTGGGATGCGTCGGATCGAGGGTGAAGTAGGCCGAGCGGTTCTGCAGGACCACGCCGGTCCCGCCGGCGACGACGCCGGAGCCGAAGAATCCGTACAGGCTCTGGATCAGCGCGGCCGCGTTCCCCTGCGCGTCCACCGCGGCGACGAACACGGTGTCGCCTTTCAGCGAGCCGTAGGAGGGCACCTGGTCCCACGCGAGCGCGCGCGCCGGATCGATCAGCTTGCGACGCTCGTCGGCATAGGCGCGCGAGATCAGGGTGTCGATCGGCACCGGAGCGAATTCGGGATCGGCCAGGTGCCGGTCGCGGTCGTGATACGCGAGCTGCTTCGCCTGCACGAGAAAGTGCACGTGGTCGGGCCCGAGGAATTCCCAGCGCCCGGCGTCGAACGGCTCGACGAGGTTCAGCATCTCGAGCACGGTGAAGCCCTGCGTCGGCGCCGGCGTCTCGTAAAGGGTCACGCCGCGATACGTCGTCGACACCGCCTCGCCCCACGCGGCGTCCTGGGCGCGCAGGTCCGCCTCGTCGAAGAAGCCGCCCGCATCCCGGGCGAAGCGCGCGAGCTCGCGCGCCGTCTCGCCAGCGTAGAAGCCCGCGCGGCCGGCGCCAGCGATGCGCTCGAGGGTGCGCGCGAGATCCGGGTTGACGAGCTTCGTTCCGGCAGGCGGCGGCACGCCGCCCGGCGTGAAGATGGCGCGTGCCTCGGCGTTGAAGACGTTCTCCGCGGCGGCGGACTCGATCTGCTGCGCGACCCGGGCGGTGACCGGGAACCCGTCGCGCGCATAGCCGATCGCCGCTTCCAGGCTCCGCGCGAGCGGGATCCTGCCGTACGCTGCGTGTGCCTCGCACCAGCTCGCCACCCCGCCGGGAACCGTGAGCGTGCCCGGCAGCGCGCCGCGATACGGGATCTCGCTCAAGCCGCGGGCGCGCACCGCTTCGATCGATGCGCTCGCCGCGGCGCGGCCGCCGCCGCCGAGATAGCGGACCGCGTTTTTCGATGCGTCGCAGATCAGCCAGAAGGCGTCGCCGCCGACGCTCGTCATGTGCGGATAGACGACGCTCAGCACCGCACCGGCGGCGATCGCCGCGTCGACGGCGGAGCCGCCCGCCCGCAGGATCGCCACGCCCGCCGCGGACGCGAGCGCGTGTGGACAGCTGACGAGGCCCCGCGTGGCCCTCGTCGCCGGGCGACCGGTCTCGATCACGCCGTGCCGGGCTTCGGGATGAAGCGCAGCGCGACGCCGTTGTTGCAGTAGCGCAAGCCGGTCGGCTTCGGGCCGTCGTCGAAGAGATGGCCGTGGTGGCCGCCGCACCGGATGCAGTGGTACTCGGTGCGCGGGTAGATCAGCATGAAGTCCTTCTTGGTGCCGAACACGCCGGGGATCAGCGTGAAAAAGCTCGGCCAGCCGGTGCCGCTCTCGTACTTCATCGCCGAGGTGAAGAGGACGAGGCTGCAGCCGGCGCAGGCGAACACGCCGGGACGCTTCTCGGCGTTCAGCGGGCTCGAGCCGGGGCGCTCGGTGCCTTCCTCGCGCAGCACGTTGTACTGCTGCGGCGTCAGGATTTTCTTCCACTCTTCATTCGACCGCTGGAGCGGCGCAGTGTCGAGCGTCACGTCGGCGCCCTGCGCGAGCAGCGTCTTCCAGTCGCGCTGGAGCGCCTGGACGCCCGCCGCGTCCCGGGGCGGCGCGGCGTGGGCGACGAGCGGAGCGGCAAGAAGGGCTTTGAGGATGTCGCGTCGGTCCATGGCTTGCTCCCGGGGTGGCTCGGGCAATGGTACGCGCCTCGAGGCCCGATCGGATGCGCAACGCAGTGCACAAACGCGCCAGGGGCGCGCCTGCACCGTCGAAGCGCGCGTCAGTAAGACCGGGGTAAGCCGAGAACGTGCTCGGCGAGGTACGAGAGCACCAGGTTGGTCGAGATCGGCGCTACCTGGTAGAGCCGCGTCTCGCGGAACTTGCGCTCGACGTCGTACTCCTCGGCGAAGCCGAAGCCGCCGTGCGTCTGCAGGCACATGTCGGCCGCCTGCCACGACGCCTCGGAGCCGAGCTGCTTCGCCATGTTCGCCTCGGCGCCGCAGGGCTGTTTCTGCTCGTACAGCGACGCCGCGCGCTCCACCATCAGCGCCGCGGCGCGCATCGACATGTAGGCGCGTGCGATCGGGAACTGGATGCCCTGGTTCTGGCCGATCGGCCGCCCGAACACCTTGCGCTCGTTCGCGTACGCGGTCGCCTTGCCGATGAACCAGCGCGCGTCGCCGATGCACTCGGCGGCGATCAGGATGCGCTCGGCGTTCATGCCGTCGAGGATGTAGCGGAATCCCTTGCCTTCCTCGCCGATGAGGTTCGCGGCCGGCACCTCGAGGTTGTCGAAGAAGACCTCGGTCGTCGAGTGGTTGATCATCGTGCGGATCGGCCGGATCGTGAGGCCCTTCCCGAGCGCCGCCCGCATTTCCACGAGGAACACCGACATGCCGTCGGTCTTCTTCACGACCTCGTCGCGCGAGGTCGTGCGCGCGAGGAGCAGCATCAGGTCCGAGTGCTCCGCGCGGGAGGTCCAGACTTTCTGCCCGTTCACGACGTACCTGTCGCCCTGACGCACCGCGGTCGTGCGGATCGAGGAGGTGTCGGTCCCCGCCGTCGGCTCGGTGACGCCGAACGCCTGGAGCCGGAGCTCGCCGGTCGCGATCTTCGGCAGGTACTGCCGCTTCTGGGCGTCGTTGCCGTGCCGCAGAAGCGTCCCCATGATGTACATCTGCGCGTGCGTGGCCGCACCGTTCGCGCCGCTCGCCTGGATCTCCTCCAGGATCGCGCACGCGGCGCTCAACCCCAGGCCGCTGCCGCCGTACTGCTCGGGAATCAGGCACGAGAGGTAACCCGCCTCGGTCAGCGCCCGCACGAACTCGGTCGGGTAGCGACGCTCCCGGTCGAGCGCGCGCCAGTATTCGCCGGGGAAGCCGGCGCAGAGCTTGGACACTGCGGTGCGGATCTCGGTGAGTTCGTCAGGGGTCATGAGTCGGCGCGATTCCCGGTTGCAGCGGCACAGGCGCGCCGCCATAATGCATCGCTTCAGCTGGTCCGGACGATTCTAACCATTCGCCGAACTGCGCGCCCATGCCGCATGTCCCTGCCTCCAATGCCCTCGCGCGGATCCGCGTGCTCGACCTGACGCGCGTCCGCGCCGGCCCGACCTGCGTCAGGCAGCTCGCCGACTTCGGCGCCGACGTGATCAAGATCGAGTCGCCGCCGGGCGTCGATCCGAACGAGGGCATGGGCGGGCCGCGCGAGGGCCCCGATTTCCAGAACCTCCATCGCAACAAGCGCTCGATGACGCTCAACCTCAAGACCGAGGAGGGCCGCGAGATCTTCTTCAAGCTCGTGCGCGAGGCCGACGTGGTGGTGGAGAACTACCGGCCCGACGTGAAGGATCGCCTGGGCATCAACTACGACGCCCTGCGGCGCATCAACCCGCGGATCATTCTCGCGAGCATCTCGGGCTTCGGCCAGGACGGACCGTACCGCGAGCGGCCCGGCTTCGACCAGATCGCGCAGGGGATGAGCGGCCTGATGTCGGTCACCGGCAAGCCGGGGGAGGGGCCGATGCGGACCGGCGCGGCGATCGCCGACGTCGGCGCGGGGCTCTTCGCCGCGCTCGGGGTGCTGACCGCGCTCCTCGAGCGCGAATACTCGGACCAGGGGCAGTGGGTGCAGTCGAGCCTGCTGCACTCCGGCATCGCGCTCATGGATTTCCAGGCGGCGCGCTATCTGATGAAGGGCGAGGTGCCGGGGCAGGTCGGCAACGATCATCCGACCAGCATGCCGACTTCCGCGTACAAGACCGCGGACGGCTACATCAACGTCGGCGCGTCCGGCGACGGCATGTGGAAGCGGCTCTGCGACGCGATCGGGCGCCCCGATCTCCTCTCGCGCCCGGAGTTCGAGGGGCAGCCGACCCGCGCCAAGAACCGGGAACCGCTGAACGCCGAGCTGAATGCGACGCTCGCGACGCGCTCGAGCGCCGAATGGATCTCGATCCTGAACGAGGCGGGCGTGCCCTGCGGGCCGATCTACAGCGTCGACCAGGTGTTCGCGGACCCTCAGGTGCAGCACATCCAGGCAGCGGCGAGCGTGCAGCACCCGAAGCTCGGCGAGATCCGGCTCGTGAACCAGGCGGCGAAGCTCTCGCGCACGCCGGCAACGATGGCGACGGCGCCGCCCGCGCTCGGCGAGCACACGGACGAGGTCCTGCGCGAGCTCGGTCTGGGCGACACGGAGATCGCGGATCTGCGCGCGCGGCGAGTGGTCTAGGCCCGTCGTGCCATGAGAAAGGAAGGCTAGTGGCAGAGCTCATCAGGCGTCGCGAAGGCGCGGTCGGCTGGATCATCTTCTCCAATCCGCCGCGCTACAACGCGATGACCTACGACATGTGGCGCGGGTTGCCGGAAGCGCTCGCGGCGTTCGACGCGGACCCGGCGGTGCGCGTCGTGGTGCTCGCCGGCGACGGCGACAAGGCGTTCGTGTCGGGCGCCGACATCTCGCAGTTCGAGCAGCAGCGCGCGAGCGAGGACGCGCGCGCGGAGTACAACCGCGTCGTCGAGGCGGCGTACCTCTCGCCGATCCTCGCGGCGAAGCCGGTAGTGGCGAAGATCCGCGGGATCTGCATGGGCGGCGGTCTCGGGCTCGCGGCCGCGTGCGACGTGCGCTTCGCGGCCGACGACGCGGTGTTTCGCATGCCCGCCGCGCGGCTCGGCCTCGGCTACAGCTTCACCGGGATGCGGCGGTTCGTGCAGGTGCTCGGCGCCGCCAACACCGGCGACATCTTCTTCTCCGCGCGCAAGTTCGACGCGAAGGACGCGCTGCGGATGGGGTTCGTGAGCCGCGTGATCCCCGCGGCGGAGCTCGACCGCGAGGTCGGGACGTACTGCGCGCTGATGGCGGAGAACGCGCCGCTGTCGCTGATCTCCGCGAAGGCGGCGATCCGCGAAGTCCTCAAGGACGCCGGCGCGCGCGACCTCGAAGGGCTGCAGCGGCAGGTCGACGCCTGCTGGTCGAGCGAGGACTATAAGGAAGGGCGCACCGCCTTCATGGAGAAGCGGACGCCCAACTTCAAGGGCCGCTGAGCCGCCGGCGGGGCGCTACGCGCCGAGATTCAGCACGACGCCCGACAGGTGGCTCGCCCGCTCGGAGGCGAAGTACACCACCGTGTCGGCGACCTGGCCGGGCTCGATGACGCGGCCGAACGCGCCGTCCTTCAGCACGTCGTCCACCCGCGACTCGTCGCCGTACTTGCTCTTCGCCACGGTCTTGAGGAGCGACGTGATCCGGTCGGTGCGGGTCGCCGGCGGGTGGAGCGCGAGCACCCGCACGCCGAACTCGACCGACTTGCCGCCGAGGGCTTTCGTGAAGGCGGCCAGGCCGGCATTCGCGGTCGCGCCGCAGACGTACTCCCAGCTCGGCTTCTCGGCCGCCATGCCGATCACGTTGACGATGACGCCGCGGCCGCGGCTCTTCATGTGGCCGATCATCTCGCGCGTCATGTTGACGTAGCCGAACACCTTCAAGTCCCAGGCGTGGCGCCAGCGTGCCTCGTCGATCTGGTCGATCGGGCCGCCGGGGATGTCACCGGCGTTGTTCACCAGGATGTCGGCGGCCGCGCAGGTCTCCGCGATGCGCCTGACCGCGCTGCTGTCGCGCAGGTCCGCGGCGTGCAGCGTCACGTCGACGTTCCGCACCGCGCGTACCTGCTCGCGCGCCGCCTCGAGCCGGCCCTCGTCGCGCGACACGAGATGCAGGTTGCAGCCCTCGCGCGCGAACTCCAGCGCGCACGCGAGGCCGATGCCCTTCGACCCGCCGGTGATGAGGACGTTCTTGCCGGCCAGTTTGAGATCCATGGCCCGCGTCCCTACTTCTTTCCGAATCCGAGGATGCTGCCGCCGGGCACCGCCCGCGGATCGCGTCGCGGCCAGCGTCCCGCCTCGACCGAAGCGAGGAAGTCGGCGACCGCGCGGTTGAACGCGTCCGGCTCCTCGATGTTGATCGTGTGGCCCGAGCAGGGGAGGATCACGAGACCCGAGGTCGCGATCGAGCGCTTCATGAGCAGGCTCGCCTCGAGGCACGGCTCGTCCTCGTCGCCGGTCATCACCAGCGTCGGCACGTCGATCTTCTTCATGCCGTCGACGAGCTGGTGGAGCAGGGGACGCCGCTTCTGCACGCCGCGCAGGGTGAGCGCCGCGCCCTTTGCCGAATGCTGCTGCAGCGCTTCGAGGAACTCGCGGAAGCCGCGGGGATCCTTCTGCTCGAACTGCACCCGGGTCGGTCCCTGGCCGTACTTCGCGCCCGCGGCCTGCATGCCCTGGCTGTCGAACGCCTGCGCCGCGGCCTCGCACTCGGCGCGGAAGTTCTCCTCCTCGCCCGGCTGGGCGCCGTAACCGCAGCCGGCGATGACGAGCGAGCGCGCACGGCGCGGATGGCCGAGGCCGACGTGCAGCGTCGCGAAGCCGCCCATCGACAGTCCGACCACGTGCGCCTTGTCGATCTTCAGATGATCGAGGACCGCGATGACATCGTCGCGCGCGCGCGCCTGAGAGTACTTCTCGACGTCGTCGGGAACGTCCGAGGGCGGATAGCCGCGGGCGCTGTACGCGACGCAGCGATAGCGGCGCGAAAAATACCGCAGCTGCGGCTCCCAGCTGCGGTGGTCGCCGGCGAATTCGTGCACGAAGATGACCGTGTCGCCGCTGCCGGCCTCTTCGTAGTGGAGCTTCACGCCGTCGTTCGTGGTCGCGTAGGGCATGCGGTCCTCCGGGAGCGGGAAGCGCGAAGGGTACCCGAAGCCCGGCGGCCCGGCTAAGATTCGGCCGATGCACGACCTCGTCATCCGCAACGCGCTGCTGGTCGACGGCCTCGGCAGCCCGCCGCGGCACGGCAGCCTGGGCGTCGCCGGCGGGCGCATCGCCGCGGTGGGCGAGGACGTAGGCGCGGGGCGCCAGTCGCTCGACGCCGACGGGCTCGCGCTCGCGCCGGGCATCATCGACAACCACACGCACTACGACGCGCAGGTGACGTGGGACCCGGATCTCGCCGCGTCGACCGGGGTCGGCGTGACGACGGCGGTGATCGGCAACTGCGGGTTCACGATCGCGCCGTGCCGGCCGGGCGATCGCGACCTCACGATGCGCAATCTGACGAACGTCGAGGGCATGTCGCTCGAGGCGCTGCGCGCGGGGATCCGGTGGGACTTCGAGACCGTCGCCGAGTACCTCGCGATGCTCGAACGGAACGGCTCCGGGCTCAATCTGGCCGCGTTCGTCGGGCACTCGTCGGTTCGTACGTTCGTCATGCGCGAGGACGCCGCCCGTCGCACGGCGACAGCGGCGGAGGTCGAGGCGATGCGTGCGCTCGTCGCAGAGGGCATGCACGCAGGCGCGATCGGCTTTGCCACGTCGACGTCGCCGGCGCACAACGGCGACGGCGGCATCCCGATGCCATCGCGGCTCGCCGACGACGCGGAGCTCTTCGCGCTGACCGGCACGCTGCGCGAGAGCCGCGGCGTCTTCATGCTGACCAAGGGTGGCGACACCAAGGTCGAGCTTCCTCGAGGAGATCGCGGCACGGAACGGGCGGCCGGCGATCGTTGCGGCGCTGCTCCACAGCAACACCGCCCCGGAGGCGGTGTTCCGCGACCTCGACGAGATCGGCGCGGCGAACGCGCGCGGGCGGCGGCTGGTCGGCGCGATCTCGTGCTGCCCGCTGAGCATGGACTTCACGCTGGCGGCGCCGTACCCGTTCGAGGGGCTCGCGGCGTGGAAGCCGGCGCTCGGACAGAAGGGCGAGGCCTTCAAGGGCGTCATCGCGCAACCGGGGTTCCGCGATGCGATCCGTGCCGAGCTCGCGCAACCGGCGGTGTTCCGCCTGTTCAGCGGCGAGTGGGACAAGGTCTTCGTCGTCGAGGCGGCGGGCGCGGAGAATCGCGGGCTCGAGAACCGGTCGTTCGCCGACATCGGGCGCGCGCAGGGCAAGGATCCGCTCGACGCGCTGCTCGACCTCGCGCTCGCCGAGGACCTGGCGACCGTGTTCGTGGCGCTGCTGCTCAACTCCGACGAGGACGCGGTGGCACGGCTGATCCGGCATCCGCACAGCCTGGTCTCGCTCTCCGACGCCGGCGCCCATCTCACGTTTTTCAACGATGCGGGGTTCGGCCTGCATCTCCTCGGTCACTGGGTGCGCGAGCGGGGTGCGCTCACGCTGGCGGAGGGCGTCCGCAAGCTGACGAGCGACCCGGCGCGGGTCTTCGGCATCCGGGGCCGCGGGCGCCTAGAGGCCGGTTGCGCAGCGGACCTGATGCTCTTCGATCCGGCGACGGTCGGGCGGGGTCCGAAACGTCGGATCTTCGACCTGCCCGCGGGTGCTGCGCGGCTCGTGACGCCCGCGGTCGGGCTTCACGGTGTCTGGGTGAACGGCGAGCGGGTCGTGGACGCGAGTGGGCCGATCCCATCCGCGCCGCGCGCCGGTCGGCTGCTGCGCGAGTTCGGCGGCTGAAGGCATGGTGCCAGATCAGGGCCCTGACCCACGCACATGGTTTGGAAGCGAGCGCCCGTGGGGCGCTGGCGCGGCGAGGTCAGCCGCGAGTGCTGCTGCGCCTGCGGAGCGCGACGCCGGCGAGCCCCGCGCCGGCAAGCAGCAGGAGCGTGCCCGGGAGAGGAACGGTCCTCGACTCCGCATCCCGGTAGAAGATCGTCAGGTTGGAGTATCCCGGAACCTGGCCGCCGCCGTTCAACCACTCGATCGCCCACGTGCCGTTCTTGGTGAGGTTTGCCGTCAGCGACTCATCGTCGAACAGGAACGCACCCGACTCGCTCCCTGCATGCATGGCGAAGACGAGATCAACAGCACCCGTCTGGCTCGACGTAACGTTCCAGTTTCCGGTTTTTCCGCTGCTGTCCTTCGAGAACCCGATGGTGATTGGCGGGCCACCTGCTGCATCCACGATGCCGCCGGCCTGGTCGATCTTCGCGAGCAGCTGCCACCCCACGCCGAAGGTGCCCAGCCCCGAGAATCCGCTGGTGTTTCCATCCGGACCCTGCTGAGGGTTCACGCCCGAGACGATGCAGGCGTCCGACGCTACGCCGTCGAGCGTCACGTCATCGGTCGTGGGCGCTCCACCCGAAATTCCAGTGCAGGACACGGGAACGGCGTTCGCCGTCACTGACGTACCGAGCAAGGCTCCCGTTAGGAGTATGGAAGCCAGCAGACTGACATTCGAAACGCTGTAGGACTTTTTCATCTCTCGCAGAGGATGGTGCATTTCCATAATGCTCGAGCAACATTCGCGCCCAGATCTGTCCGAGGTTATCGTTTCAACGACTTGGCGATAACCCTCCGCGCTGCCGTAAAGGCTATCGACACCTTTTGCCTCGCGGCTCGAGTACGCTGGTGGCAGCCGCGCTTTTTCGATGGATCGCGCAGAAAAAAGAAGGGCCGGCTTTCGCCGGCCCAACGCTTGCCGCAGGGGATAAAACGTGTTGCGCGCTAACGTTGCCATCGCCGCACGAGCAGCGGCGGCTCGTGTGACAATCTTTTGCAAATGCCGCGACTGATTGCGGAGAAACGTGAACTGGTTGGCACTCGCGCGGCCCGCTCCGCCGCGGCAACGGCCCGATGGACCGCACCGAACGCTTCTACAAGATCCACCAGCTGCTCGCCGCGCGCGGCACGGTGAAGCTCGCCGCGCTGCTCGATGCGCTCGGCGTGTCGCGCGCGACGTTCAAGCGCGACCTCGAATACATGCGCGACCGGCTGAACGCGCCGATCGAGTGGGACCGCGCGGCGGGCGGCTACCGGTTCACCGGCGGCGAGGCGGACCGCTACCAGCTCCCGGGCCTCTGGTTCAACCCTTCGGAAGTGCGCGCACTGTTGACCATGCAACACCTGCTCGCGAACCTGCAGCCCGGTCTGCTCGAGCCGCACATCAAGCCGCTGCTCGCCCGACTGCGGGGCCTGCTCGGGTCGGGCGAGCACAGCGCCGAAGAGGTCGAGCGGCGCATCCGGATCATCCATCTCGGGGCGCGCAAGGTCGCACTGCCGCACTTCGAGCTGGTCGCGAACGCGGTGCTCGACCGCCAGCGGCTGAGCATCAACTACGTGAGCCGCGGCACGAACGAGCGCACCGAGCGCGAGATCAGCCCGCAGCGGCTCGTCCACTATCGCGAGAACTGGTACTGCGACGCATGGTGCCATCTGCGAGAGGACCTGCGGAGCTTCGCCGTCGACGCGATCCAGGCGGCCGAGCTCGTCGACCGCAAGGCGAAGCCGATCGCCGAGCGCGACCTGGACGAGGTGCTCGCGTCCGGCTACGGCATCTTCTCCGGGCGCAAGACGACCTGGGCGAAGCTGCGCTTCACGGCGGAGCGGGCGCGGTGGGTGTCGGTCGAGGCCTGGCATCCGGAGCAGAAGGGGCGCTTCGAGCCCGACGGACGCTATGTCCTCGAGCTGCCGTTCTCCGATCCGCGGGAGCTCGCGATGGACGTCCTGCGGCACGGCGCCCACGTGGAGGTCCTCGAGCCGGCCAGCCTGCGCGACACGGTGCGCCAGCAGCTTGCCGCCGCGCTCAAACAGTACGGATAAAGCGGGCGTCGCACCCTCTCCCCGAACTTGGGGGAGAGGGCCGCGGTGAGGGGGGGCAGCGCGTCGATCGGGTGCCGCGCGAGACGCGCGGTCCGACAGGCTCGTCCCCTGAGCCACCGCCCCTCGCATACTCGGGCCATCCGGTCTCGGGAGGCTTCTTCGATGGACCATCACCGTTCGCTCGGGGATCGCGCAGTCGTGATCGCCAGCGCGCTCGCGATCCTCTTCGCCGTCGCGTTCGGCTCGGAGCCGGCGCGCGACACGCACCCCCAGCTCGCCCATCGCGCAGCACGCTGACCTATCATCCCGCGGGATGCCGGACGCTCTCCTGGAGCTCTCGCGGGACGATCTCTTCGCGCGGCTTGCGCTCGGGCGGGCTGGCGGGACCACGGTCGTCACGCCGAACCGGCGCCTCGCGCAATCGCTCGCGGCGGAGTTCGACCGCCGGCAGCACGCGTCCGGGCTCGCGGTCTGGGAAACGGCCGACGTACTGCCTTACGTCGCGTTCGTCGATCGCCTGTACGAAGACGCGCTGCACTCGGAGCTCGCCGACCGCCTGCCGCTCCTGCTCGGGCCCGACCAGGAGCAGAGCCTCTGGGAGGACGTGGTGCGGCGCCGGGCCGGCGACGCGCTCCTCGCGGTCCCCGAAACGGCTGCGCTTGCGCGCGAGGCCTGGACGCTCGCGCACGCGTGGGACCTCGCCGACGGCCTCCCGGGCGCGCTTGCCGGCGAGGACGCCGCCGAATTCGCGGCCTGGGCGCGCGAGTATGCCGTCCGCACCGGCCGCGAGCATTTCACCGATCGGGCCCGGCTCGCTGCGGTCGCCGCGGAGGTGCTCGAAGAGCCGCGGGTAAGGAAGCCGACGCTGCTGGTCGTGTACGGATTCGACGCGATCACGCCGCAACAGGCGGTGCTTCTGGAAGCGCTTGCCGCGCGCGGCGTGACGCTCGCGTCCGCCGGCCCGTTGCGTCGCGAAGCGCAGGCGACGCGCGTCGCCTGCGCCGATGCCCGTGCGGAGTTCCAGCTTGCGGCCCGCTGGGCGCGGGCGCGGCTCGAAGCGAACCCGGACGCGCGCATCGCGATCGTCGTGCCGGAGCTCCACCGGCACAAGCAGCGGCTCCGGCGCGCGCTCGCCGAGGTGATGGATCCTGCGCGTGCGGGCGGCGTGCTGCCGTTCAACTTCTCGCTCGGGGATCCGCTCGCCGCGCGACCGCTCGTCGCGCACGCGCTCGCCGCCCTCGCGCTCGCCGGCCGCGAGGCGCCGTTCGAGCAGGCGAGCCTCGTGATCCGCTCGCCGTTCATGGTGCTCGCCGAGACCGAGGCGCAGGTGCGTGCGCGGCTCGACGCCGGGCTGCGCCGGCGTGCCGGGCCGACCCTCACGCTCGAGCGGCTCGCCGCGATGCTGGACGAGGGAAGCACGCTCGGCCGGACGCTGCGCGCCTACGCCGAGTTCCGCAGGCAGCGGCTCTTCCGCGCCCAGTCGCCCGCCGAGTGGGCGCGCGCGTTCGGCGACGCGCTCGCGCTCCTCGGCTTTCCGGGCGAGCGCGGCCTCGATTCGTCCGAGTACCAGAGCCTGCAGAAGTGGCACGAGGTGCTGGCACGGCTGGCGACGCTCGAGCGCGTCGCACCGCGGATCGGGTTCGATGCCGCGCTCGGGTGGGCCGGGCGGATGGCGGCGGAAACGCTGTTCCAGCCGGAGACGCCGGAGGTGCCGATCCAGGTGCTCGGCGTGCTGGAGGCGGCCGGCATGGCCTTCGACCACGTCTGGGTCGCGGGGCTCACCGACGAAGCGTGGCCGCCCGCGCCCAATCCCAACCCGTTCATTCCGCTCCGCCTCCAGCGCGCGGCCGGTCTGCCGAACGCGACGCCGGCCGCGGCGCTCGAGTTCGCGCAGCGGCTCACCGACGGCTGGCGGAAGGGTGCCGGCGAGCTCGTGCTCTCGCATCCGCGCCGCGAAGGCGATCGCGATCTCGCGCCGAGCCCGTTGATCGCGCCGCTGCCTGCAACCGACCTGGCGGTGCCCGAATACGGTTCGTGGCGCGACGCGATCCACCGCGCCGCGGCGATCGAGCGGCTGGTGGACGTCACGGCGCCCGTTCTCGATGCGAGCGCGGGGATCCGCGGCGGGGCGTCGCTCCTGAAAGACCAGGCGGCGTGCCCGTTCCGCGCCGTCGCGGTTCGCCGGCTGCGTGCGGAGGGGCTCGAGATTCCGCAAGCCGGACTCGACGCGGCGGAGCGCGGCAGCCTCGTGCACCGTGTGCTCGAGGGGGTGTGGCGGAAGCTCGGCGCGAAAAGCGCGCTCGATGCGCTTTCCGCGCCGGATCTGGATGTGCTCGTTGCGCAGGCGGCCGAAGAGGCGGTCGAGCGGGCGCGCAAGCGCGGGCTGACGGCGCTCGGGGGACGGTTCGCGGCGATCGAGCGCGACCGTCTCGCCCGGCTCGCGCACACGTGGCTGGAGGTGGAGCGCGGCCGCGCGGACTTCACGGTGCTCGCGGAGGCCGAGCGCCCGGTCCGCGTCGGCCCGCTCGCGCTCACCGTCCGCCTCGATCGCGTCGACGAGACCCCGGGGGGCGATCGCATCGTGATCGACTACAAGACCGGGAAGGTCGCGCTCGGATGGATCCTGCGCGAGCGCCTCGACGAGCCGCAGCTGCCGCTTTACGTCGCGGCAGCGGAGCCCGGTGCGGTCGCGGCGGCGTTCGCCCAGGTGCGTGCCGGCGAGATGAAGTTCGTCGGCCTCGCGCGCGAGGAGGGTGCGCTGCCCGGCGTCAAGACGCCGGCGCAAGCCGGAGCGCGCGCGGGTGCGCAGCCCGACTGGGACGCGCAGGTCGCATTCTGGCGCGCGGAGCTCGACCGGCTGGCCGGCGAGTTCGCGGCCGGCCGCGCCGACGTCGCGCCCAAGCGTGGGCTCGCGACCTGCCGCGAATGCAGTGTGCAGCCGCTCTGCCGCATCCATGAGCGGCTCGGCGCGCGCCCCGACGAGGACTAGGTGACGGCCGCCGGCATCCCCGATTCCACCGAGCGCGAGCGCGCGCTCGAGCACGTCGCGGTCGTTCATCGTCCAGGCCCCGGCCGGCTCGGGGAAGACCGAGCTGCTGATCCAGCGCTATCTCGCGCTGCTCGCCACGGTGGAGTCGCCGGAGGAGATCGTCGCGATCACTTTCACCATCAAGGCCGCCGGCGAGATGCGCGGCCGCGTGCTCGCGGCGCTCGCGGACGCGCGAGCGGGGAAGCTTCCGGGGGGGCCGCACGAGGCGCGGACGCTTGCCCTCGCACGGGCGGTCGTCGAGCGCGACCGGCGCGAGGACTGGCGGATCGACGACAACCCGGTGCGGCTGCGCATCCAGACGATCGACGCGCTCTGCGCCGCCCTCGCCCGGCAGATGCCGGTGCTCTCGCGCTTCGGCGCCGCGCCCGAGACGATCGAGGACGCGTCGGCGATGTACCTCGAAGCCGCGCGAGGCGCGATCGGTCTCGTCGAGTCCGGCGGCGAGGTGGCGGCGGACATCGAGTGCCTGCTCGCGCACCTCGACAACGACGCCGCGCGCCTCGAGTCGCTGCTCGCCGGGATGCTCCAGCGGCGCGACCAGTGGATCCGGCACGTGGTCCGGATCGGCGACGGGGCGCTCGACCGCGCTCAGCTCGAAGCGGCGCTCGCGCACGAACGCCAGCGGCTCGTCGCTCGCGCCGCCGCTCTCTACCCGGGCGCCTCGCCCGGCGCGCCGGACGCCTGGCAGGCGCTCGCGCAGTCGCTGCTGACCAAGGAGGGGACCTGGCGGAAGAAGTCGCCGGAAGCGCAGGCGCTCGCGGGACTGCCCCAGGCGGAGCCGCTCCGCCAGGCGTTCGCGAGGCTCTGCGAGCTCCCGCCGGCCGCGTACACCGATGCGCAGTGGCGCGTGATCGCGGCGATCGGGAACCTGCTCAAGCACGCGACCGCGACGCTGCGCCTCGTATTCGCCGCGCACGGGCAGGTGGATTTCACCGAGGTGGCGCAGGCCGCGCTCCGCGCGCTCGGCGAGGACGACGCACCGACCGATCTCGCGCTCGCGCTCGATTATCGCGTGCGGCACCTGCTGGTCGACGAGTTCCAGGACACGTCGATCACCCAGTACGAGCTGATCGAGAAGCTCACGGCGGGCTGGCAGCCGGGCGACGGGCGGACGCTGTTCGCGGTCGGCGACCCGATGCAGTCGATCTACCGCTTCCGCGAGGCCGAGGTCGGCGAGTTCCTCCGCACCTGGACGAGCAGGCAGCTCGGCGGCGTCGCGCTCGAGCCGGTGCGCCTGTCCGCGAACTTCCGCTCCCAGGCGGGCATCGTCGGCTGGATCAACGCCGCCTTCGCGCCGATGATGCCGGCGCACGAGGACGCCGCCGCGGGGGCGGTGCCGTACGCGCCGTCGGCGGCGGTGCACCCGTCGCTGCCCGGCAGCGCGGTGGAAGTGCACCCGTTCTTGGACGGCGACGACGAGGGCGAGGCGGCGCGAGTGGTCGAGCTGGTCGCAGGCGTCAGGCGGGATGCGCCGGACGCGACGGTCGCGGTGCTGGTGCGCAACCGCAACCATCTCCAATGGATCGTGCCGCGCTTCCGCGCGGCGGGTCTGCGCTTCCGCGCGATCGAGATCGAACAGCTCGGCCTGCGGCCGGTGGTGCAGGACCTCCTCGCACTGACGCGCGCCGCGGCGCATCCGGCCGACCGTCTTGCCTGGCTCGCCGTGCTGCGCGCGCCGTGGTGCGGGCTCGAGCTCGCCGACCTCTGTACCCTCGCCGAGGGTACCGAGGGACGCACCGTCTGGGAGCTGATGACGGACGCGACGCGCGTCGCAAACCTGAGCGCCGGTGGCAGGGCGCGGCTCGAGCAGGTGAGGGCGGTGCTCGGCAATTTCGGCGCCGGCCGGTTCCGCGGCAGCCTCCGGGACCGGGTCGAGGACGCGTGGCTGACGCTCGGCGGCCCGGCGTGCGTGGACGACACCGCGCTCGAGGATGCCGCCGCTTACCTCGACGTGCTGGAGGAGGCCGAGGTCGCCGGCGCGATCGACGACCGGGCGCGGTTCGAGGCGCGCGTCGCGGCGCTGTGGGCGCTCCCCGACGTTCACACCGGCGCGACCGACGTGCAGATCATGACGATCCACAAGGCGAAAGGCCTCGAATTCGACCACGTGATCGTTCCGGGACTCGGGCGCCCGCCGCGCGGCGAAGACGCGCGGCTCTTCCTGTGGACGGAGCGCGAGAGCGGCGGCGGCGGGGAGCTGCTCGTCGCGCCGATCGCGGAGGCCGGCGTGGATGGCGATCCGGTCTACGAGCGGCTCGCGCAGATCGACGCCGAGCGCGAAGACCACGAAGCGGCGCGCCTGCTGTACGTGGCGGCCACCCGCGCGCGCGAGCGCCTGCATCTCCTCGGCGATGTGAAGCGCGACGAGCCGCGCAGGGCGCCGCGGGAGCCGGGCGCACGGACGCTGCTGGCGAAACTCTGGCCGGCCGTGGCGCGACGGTTCGAAGACGTGGCGACCGCGGGATCGGTGGCCGCGGCGCCACCGGCGCCCGCGCCGCTGCAGCAGGACGTCGCGCGGCTCGTCGCGGGCTGGCGACCGCCGGCGCCGCCCCCCGGGCCGGCGTGGAGCGCCCCGCCGGCACCTGCGCATGCGCTCGATGCGATCCAGTATTCCTGGGTCGGCGAGACGGCGCGGCACGTCGGGAGCGTCGTGCATCGATGGCTGCAGCACCTCGCCGACGATCGCCTCGAGGGCTGGGACGAAGCGCGCGTGGAGCAGCTCCGCAGGAGTGTCCGGAGCGAGCTTGCCGTACACGGCGTGCGTGCGGGCGAGCTCGACGAGGCGACTCGGCGAGCGCTGTCGGCGCTGCGGGCGGCTATCGCCGACCCGCGCGGCCGCTGGGTGCTGGGTCGGCACCCGTACGCGGCGACCGAGCACCGATTGACGGCGGTCGTGGACGGGGCGGTCCAACGCCTCGTTATCGACCGGCTGTTCGAGGCGGGACCGGGCGAGCGCTGGATCGTGGACTACAAGACGAGTACGCACGAAGGCGCGGACCCGGAGGGCTTCCTCGACCAGGAGCGCGCTCGCTACGCCGCCCAACTCGAGCGCTACGCCAGGGCGCTGGGCGGCACGAGCCGCCTCGGCCTCTATTTCCCGCTCCTCACGGGGTGGCGGGAGATCTAGTGGCGGTTGGCGCGCGGGATTTGGCGTGGTCCCGGGCATCCGTTACTGGCGCGGTCGGCCCCGGACCGGGCATGATGTGCGGGGCGCTCTTGGCGCCAGGGAGAAACGGATGGACATCAAGGCACTGCAATGGGAGCTCGCCGCGTTCGTCGTCGATCGCGGCCTCGACCCGTTGCACACGCCCAAGAACCTGTCGATGGCCCTCGCGGCCGAGGCTGGAACGCTGCTGGCGCTTTTCAAGTGGCTCGCGGACGACGGCGCACTGGGCCTGGGAGCGCCCGCACAGCGCGACGCTGCCGCCGATGCGCTCGCCGATTCGGTCCTGCACGCGATCCATCTCGCCGACCGGCTCGGCATCGACCTCGACGAAGCGATCCGGCGCAAGCTCGCGCGCAACGCGGAACGGTATCCGCCGCTGCCGGGGGAGGCTCCTCCCCCCGCTCCGGCTCCGGCCGCGGCGGCACCCCAGTCGCGCGTCGCGGTCGAGCGGCGCGCTGTCGCCGACCGGCGCACCACACCCGACCGGCGGGTCCCCCCCGAGCAGCGCTTCGAGCCTGAGCGGCGAGTCGGGGCCGATCGGCGCGCCGGGTCCGAGCGCAGATCGTCTGCGACGCGCGCGCCGGCGGTCGCCGAGCCCGAAGTGCAAGCTCGTGTCGAGCCGCCCCGGGTGCCCGCTCCGCCGCCGCCTCCGGCAGCGCCCGAGCCGTCGCGGGAGGAGCCCCGCCTCCCACGTGGCGCGCGGCCCGAGCCGCCACCGGAACCACCGCCGCCTGCTCGCGCCGCCCGGCCCGAACCGCCACCTCCGCCCCCGCCGGAGCCGGAGGAGGACGGTCCCTACGCGCACCTCGACGCCGATGCGGCGCGACGACTGGTGGAAGTCCTGTCGAGGCAGGTCAACCGGGCCCGGACCGACGACCCGCTGGCGCGGGAACTCCACGACGAATTGACGACGCTTAGGCGCACCCTCCACGCAGAGAATCCGAAGCGCGCGTGGCTTGCCGGGAGCCTGAACTCGATCCGGCGGATCCTGGAAGAGGCGTGCACGCACTCGGTTGGCGCCGAGCTCCGTGCGCGCGAGCATCTCACCGAGGTCGAGCGAATCCTCGACGCGTAACGCCCAGCTGTCTGGCCGGCCGGCTCAGCGGGTCGGTGGCGGGGGCTGGTTCGGTGGTGGTGGCGGCGGCGGGGGCTGGTTTGCCGGAGGGGGTGGCGGCTGATTCGGCGGCGGGTAGGGCGACGAGGCGGTCGGGGCACTGCTCACCTGCGGGCGCGGCGACGAGCTGTAAGCGGTCGACAGCGGCACCTTGTTGCCCTTCGCGTACATGCACTGCAGGTAGGCATTGTCGTAGCGCCGCTGGAGCACCCACCAGGAGTCGTA
This sequence comes from uncultured beta proteobacterium, assembly GCA_963789885.1. Taxonomy (GTDB): domain Bacteria; phylum Pseudomonadota; class Gammaproteobacteria; order Burkholderiales; family SG8-39; genus DATEDA01. The sequence goes on from CAWBNB010000021.1 coordinate 123,401, forward strand.
GCCGTATCCCGCTCCGACCGCGGTGCCGGTGAGCAGCCCGGCGCCTGCGCCGATGGCCGCACCGCTGCTCCCGCCGAACGCCGCGCCGGCGACCGCACCGACTGCCGCCCCTACGGCGGCGCCGCCGACGCCGGCTGCCGTCGCGGCCTGGGCTGGCGTCGTGCCGCCGATCTGCGCGGTCGCGAACTGCCGGCACACCTCATCGTCGGCGCGGAAAGCCTCGAAGCTCTTGGTGCTGCCGGGAAGAACGAGAATGCCGGGCCCCGACGGAAACGTGGCGCATCCGGCGAATAACGCCGCGGCAGCGGGGGCGAGCCGCCTGGCGAGGGGCCGCATGTTCAGGACGGCGGTTGGGGCGAGACCGCTTGCCAGCCGCCGGCGCATTCCCTGACGTACGGGTAGTACGCCCTCGAGGCCGGGCAGTAGTACCAGTAGTGGCTCTGCTGGGGTTGCTGCTGTTGCGGCGGGGATTGCTGCGGCGCCGGCGCGACGTCGCTACGCTCGACGAACACGGGTGTCTGAGGTACTCCAACCGGGACGCCGACCGGGAACGGGGCGACGACCCCGCCCGGACCCCAGCCGGGGCCCCAACCCGGACCCCAACCCGGACCCCAGCCCCAACCGACGCCCCAAGCCGGGCCCCAACCCCAACCGGGGCCCCAACCCCCTCGCCAGCCCCAGCCTGCCCCCCACACCGGGCCACCGACGACGACGCCCACGCGCACGCCACTGTGGCCGCCGCCGTGGCCGCCGCCGTGGCCGCCGCCACGGCCGCCGGCAAACGCCGTCCCGCTCGCGAAAACCATCGCGAGCAGCGCCACGGCTCCCACGGCGGCGTGCAGCACCTTCATGCTGCCAATAATGCTCCGGAACCCGATCCGGTGCACCGACCGAAACGACTTGTTACAACATTTACAAGTGGTGAGTGAAGGCCTTTCCGTCGCGTGGCGGCGTTCCGTCACCCGCCGTGCGTCTGCGTCGCAGCAAGCAGGCTCGCGAACCGAAGGCCGCAGAGCGGCTTACCATCTGCGCCCGGCGTGGCGGAGCGGAGTTGCAAGTGAAAATCGATATCTTCAATCACGTGATGCCCCTGCGTTACCTCGAGCTGATGAAGAGCCACTCGAAGGATGCCGGGCTAGTGAAGCGCATGTCCTCCCTGCGCATGCTGTGGGACATCGACGCCCGCGTCGCGATGCTCGCCGAGAAGTTCCCGGACGTGCAACAGGTGCTGACGCTCTCGCTGCCGCCGCCGGAGGCGCTCGGCGGGCCCGATCTCGCGCCCGATCTCGCGCGGGTCGCGAACGACGGCATGGCCGAGATCTGCCGCCGCTGGCCGGAGCGCTTCCCGGCGTTCGTCGCATCGCTGCCGATGAACAACGTGCCCGCGGCTCTCGCGGAAATGGACCGTGCGATCGGCGACCTCGGCGCGCGCGGCATCCAGATCTGCACCAACGTGGCGGGGCGGCCGCTCGACGAGCCGGAGTTCCTCCCGGTGTTCGAGCGGGCGACGAACCACCACGACGTCCCGATCTGGATGCATCCGGCGCGGCCCGCCGCGTTCGCCGACTACCGCACGGAGCAGAAGTCGAAGTACGAGATCTGGCAGGTGCTCGGGTGGCCGTACGAGACGAGCGTCGCGATGGCGCGCATGGTGTTCTCGGGGCTGCTCGCCCGGCTGCCGAACGCGCGCATCATCACCCATCACTGCGGCGGCATGATCCCGTACTTCGCCGGCCGCGCCGAGACGCTGTGGGCGCAGCTCGGCTCGCGCTCCGCCGACGAGGATTACTCGGCGGTGCTCGGGAATCTCGCCAGGCCGCCCCTCGAATACTTCCGGATGTTCTACGGCGACACCGTGCTTGGCGGCGCGTCGGCGCCGCTCGCATGCGGGCTCGCGTTCTTCGGCGCCGATCGCGTGGTGTTCGCGAGCGACTGCCCGTTCGATCCGGAGGGCGGGCCGATGTTCATCCGCGAGGGGATCCGCTCGATCGAGGACCTCGCGCTCGCCGAAGGCGACAAGCGGAAGATCTACTTCGGCAACGCGATGCGTCTGCTGAAATTCAAGTTGCCCGACCAGGAGAGACAATGATCAAGCAGCTGTTCGCAATGCTCACCGCCGTCGCATGCGCCGGCAACGCGGCGGCGCAGGGCGCCGCCGCCGACTATCCCAATCGGGTCGTGCGGACGGTCGTGCCCTACACGACGGCGACCGGGCCCGATCTGCTCGCGCGCACGATCGGCGCGAAGCTTGCGGAGCGCTGGAAGCAGCCGGTCGTCGTCGAGAACCGTCCCGGCGCCTCCGGGAATATCGGTGCCGAGGCGGTCGCGAAGGCGGCGCCCGACGGCTACACGCTCATGCTCAACGTGACGACGCTCGCCATCACGCCGGCGATGTATCCCGCGCTTCCCTTCGACCCGGTGCAGAGCTTCGCGCCGATCTCGCTCATCGCGACCGGGAGTATCGTGCTCGTGACCAACGCCGCAGTGCCGGTGAAGAACGCGCAGGAGTTCGTGGCGCTCGCGAAGGCGAAGCCGGGCGCGATCAAATACAGCTCGCCCGGGAGCGGCACGCCGCAGCACGTCGCGATGGAACTCTTCCGGCTGCAGACCGGGACCGATCTGCTGCACGTGCCGTACAAGGGCGCGGCCGGCGCGGTCACCGACCTCCTCGGCGGCCAGGTCGACGCGTCGTTGCTGCCGGTGCACCAGGCGAAGTCGCACGTCGACGGCGGCAAGGTGCGCGTCCTCGGCGTGGTCAGCGGCGCGCGCACGCCGCTCTGGCCCGACGTCCCGACGCTCGGCGAGCAGGGCTTCCCGGGAGTCGAGGCCGATCTCTGGTTCGGCTACTGGGCACCGGCGGGTACGTCGCCCGAAATCGTCGCGAAGATCGGCCAGGAGGTCACCCAGGTTCTGGCCCTGCCCGACGTGCGCGACGCGCTGACGAGGCAGGGCCTCGTGCCGACACCGGGCGGGCCGGACGAGCTGGCGGCGCTCCTGAAACGCGAGCTCGACCGCTGGGGGAAGGTCGTCCGCGAGGCGAAGATCAAGGCCGATTGAGCGCCGGCGGGACGGCGAAGGCGTGGCCGAACGTGCGCCAGTACTGATCGTCGGCGGCGGTCCGTGCGGACTCGTGCTCGCGATCGAGCTCGGGCGGCGCGGCGTCGGCTGCGTCGTGTTCAACGACCGGCCGGACACCACGCCGCATCCGCAGGCGAACGCAACCCAGGCGCGGACGATGGAGCATTTCCGGCGGCTCGGGATCGGCGAGGAGATCCGCGCCCAGGGCCTGCCCGGGGACTATCCGACGGACATCGCGTATTTCACACGGTACACCGGGTACGAGCTTGCGCGCTTTCGCCAGCCGGCCTCGGCGCGAACCGCCGAGATCGCGCGGGCATCGACCGGATCGTGGAGCACGCCCGAGCTGCCGCATCGCTGCTCCCAGCTCTACATCGAGCGCGTGCTGAAGCGCGCCGCCGCCAGCTATCCCGCGGTGACCTTGCGCTTCGGCTGGACGGTGACCGCGGTCGAGCTTTCTGCCGACGGGGCGATCGCGCACGCCGAGCGCGCCGACGGCGGCGCACGCGAGTCGTGGCACGGCGACTATCTCGTCGGCGCCGACGGGCCGCGGAGCCTCGTGCGCCGCGCGCTCGAGATCGACTACGCCGGCGAGAGCGGCGTCGTCCGCGACTTCATGGGCGGGCGGATGCACGCGACGTATCTCCGCGCGCCGGAGCTCTATCGCGTCATTCCGCATGACCGCGCCTGGATGTACTGGGCGTTCAACCGCGAGCGGCGGAGTTTCATGGCCGCGCTCGACGGCCGCGAGCGCTTCGCGTTCCACACGCAGCTCCGTCCCGGCGAGGAGGACTTCGCCGCGCGGCCGGACGCCGGCGAGGTCTATCTGCGGCAGGCGCTCGGCACGGCCGTTCCGATCGAGGTGCTGTTCTGTGCGAGCTGGAACGCCGGCTACACGCTGGTTGCGCAGCGTTTCGGCGCAGAACGCGCGTTCATCGGCGGTGATGCGGCGCATCTTTTCACGCCGACCGGCGGGCTCGGGTACAACACCGCGGTCGAGGACGCGGTGAACCTCGGCTGGAAGCTCGCAGCGGTGGTGCAGGGCTGGGGTGGGCCGGGGCTCCTCGCGACGTACGAGTCGGAGCGCCGGCCGGCGGCGCAGCGCAACACCGCGATCGCCCGCGGATTCGCCGACAGCATCGGCCGCTACACCGCTCACGAGGCGATCGAGGCTCCCGGACCCGAGGGCGACCGGGTGCGCGTCGAGGCGGGCGCATACTTGCTCGACCACGCGCGCCGGGAGTTCAGTATCCCGGGCGTCACCTTCGGGGTGCGCTACGACGCCTCGCCGATCGTGCTCGCGGATGCTGCGCCGCCGGTCGACGAGATCAACCGCTACGTGCCGTCGGGCGTCCCGGGCGGACGCGCGCCGCATGCCTGGCTCGCCGACGGCAGCTCGCTCTACGACCGGCTCGGCCGCGACTTCACGCTGCTCAAGCTCGCAGCGGCAGACGAGTGGGGATTCGCGGACGCGGCGCGTGGCCTGGGCATCCCACTTGCCCAGCTCGACCTCTCGCGCGAGCCCGCGGCGAGCGAGCTTCGGGCGCTGTACGGCGCCGACCTTGCCCTCGTTCGCCCGGACCAGCACCTCGCCTGGCGCGGCGACGAACGCGCCGATGCGCGCGCGGTGCTCGAACGGATGACCGGAAGGGTCAGTCGAGCCGCAGGAGTCTAGCGGCCGTCCTCCCGAGGATGAGCTCGCGCTCCGCCGCCGGCACCGCCTCGAGGCGCTGCACGGTCCCGACCGGATCCGCGAGCCCCATGTCGAAGCAGTAGTCGCTGCCGAGCACGACCCGGTCGGCCCCGACCAGGCGCACGAGGTTCAGGTTGATCCGGTCGTCGTGGCCGATCGTGTCGTAGGTGAACCGACGCAGGTACTCGCTCGGCAGCCGCTTCATGTGCTTGAGCTCCGGGCGGACCTTCGTGCCGTGGTCGAGCCGGCCGATCAGCCCCGGGAACGCGCCGCCGGCGTGCGGCAGGTTCACCTCGAGTCGCGGGAAGGCATCGAGCACGCCGCCGAAGATCAGCGACGCGGCCGCGACGCCGGTGTCGTACGGGTTGCCGAGCAGGTTCCGCAGGTAGTAGTTGCCGGTCCGGTCGCGCCCGATCGTGTCGACCGGATGCAGGAATACCGGCCAGCCGAGCGCCTCGGCCTTCGCGTAGACATCCCAGAACCGTCGGTCGTCGAGCTCGACGCCGTTGACGTTGGTGGCGAGATACATCCCGCGCATGCCGGGGAGCTTCGACGCCCGCTCGAGCTCCTGCAGCGCGAGCTCCGGCGCCTGCATCGGCAGCATCGCGAGCCCGACGAAGCGAGCGGGGTGGCGCACGTGCGCCGCCGAAGCAGCGTCGTTGAACGCCTCCGCCAATGCGAGCCCGAGCACCGGCGACGCCCAGTAGACCATCGGCGTCGTGAGCGACAGCGCGTGCACGTCGACGCCCGCCTTGTCCATCGCCGCTAGCCGCCGGTCGAGATCGACGAACTCCTCGGTGAAGGCGTTCGTCAGGCGCTCCGTGCGGAGCGCGTAGCCCTTGTCGGAGCGCTTGAGCTCCGCGCCCTCGCGTGCGCCGTCGCGCTCGAAGAGCCGCAGCCACTCGGCCGGGTACCAGTGGGCGTGGATGTCGACGGTGCGTGCACGGCGTTCGGCTGGGGCGGTCATCGGCGTCTCTCCGGAATCGGGCGAGGCGGCGGATGGTAACGGCTTCGCGGTGCCCGCACAAATCACGCGGGTGCCGATCCATGCCGGCGCTCTATGGCTCGCATGCCGGGTCGGCATGCCGTTTGTGCCGCTCGGGTGTGCGGGCTATGCTCGCGCGAGACCAAGGAGAAGGAGGAGGCCATGACCAGGCTCGCGATCCGCATGCACGTGCTCGTCGCGCTGTTGCTCGCCGCGATGCCGCTCCTGTCGGCGGCGCAGTCCGACTACCCGAGCCGTCCGGTGAAGATCCTGGTGCCGTACGCGCCAGGCGGTGCGACCGACATCATCGCGCGGCACGTCGCCGGCAAGCTGAACGACGTTCTCGGGCAGAGCGTGGTGGTCGAGAATCGCGCGGGCGCGTCGGGCAACGTGGCGCTCGATGCGGCGGCGAAATCGCCGGCCGACGGATACACGCTCCTCTGCGGGAACGTTTCGACCAACGCGATCAACGAGACGACGTTCGCCGGCACGCTGCAGTCGAAGCCGTCGCGCGACCTCGTCGGCATCACCAAGCTGGTCGAGATCCCGCACATCATAGTCGCGACGCCTTCGCTACCCGCCGCCAACGTGGCGGAGCTGGTGGCGCTGGCGAAGCAGGACCCGGGCAAGCTCAACTACGCCTCGGCCGGGCTGGGGACCTATCCGCATCTCGACATGGTGGTGCTCGAGAAGGCCGCCGGCATCAAACTGACGCACGTGCCGTACAAGGGCGGCGCCGGGCAGATGCTCCCGAGCCTGATGGCCGGCGAGACCCAGGTGGCGTTCATCAACCTCGCGTCGTCGCTCCCGCAGGTGCGGGCCGGCAAGCTGAAAGCGCTTGCGACCACTGCGCCGGCGCGGCTTCCCGAGCTGCCCGACGTGGCCACGATGGCGGAGCAGGGTTATCCCGGCATCGGGACGAACGCCTGGCAGGCGCTGTTCGTTCCCGCGGCGACCCCGAAACCCGTCATCGACAAGCTCTACGCGTCGGTCGTCAAGGTGCTGTCGCAGCCCGAGATGAAGGACATGCTGGCGAAGCAGATGATGACGGTGACGCTCTCGGCGTCGCCCGAGGAGTTCAACGCACTCGTGCAGAAGGAGACGGGCGAGTGGGCGAAGGTGGTGCACGAGAACCAGGTGAAGATCGACTGATCGCGCCTGTCGCCGCGCCAATGGCGAAACGCACCGCCCGTCTCTCGCAGCCGCGGTACGACGTCGCGATCGAGAAGGACCTCGCCGTCCCGGCGCGCGACGGGGCGCGGCTCGCGGCCGATCTCTTCCGGCCGAAATCGGGCGGGCGCTTCCCGGTCATCGTCAATATCGGCGCCTACCAGAAGGACAAGGTCTGGGTGCCGCCCCCCGACCTCGAGGAGGCGCCGAATCCCTACATGAACTGGGAGACGGTGAACCCGCTGTGGTGGGTGCCGCGCGGATACGCGGCGTTGCGGGTGGACACACGCGGTACCGGCAAGTCGCCGGGGCGCACCGACCCGTTCTCGCCGAGCGAGGCGCGCGACTTCTACGACGTGATCGAGTGGGCGGCGCGGCAACCGTGGTGCAACGGCCGCGTGGGGCTCAGCGGGATCTCCTACTTCGCGATGACGCAGTGGCTGGTCGCGAGCCTGCGGCCGCCGTCGCTGGCTGCGATGATCCCGTGGGAAGGCGCCGCCGACATGTACCGGGACTTCGGTTATCACGGCGGGATCTTCTCGTTCGGGTTCGTCGTCAACTGGTACAACAACCACATGGCCCACCACCTGCTGGGCGGACCGCAGGCGACCTCGCCGGACGCGTTCGCGACGCCGTGGGTGTGGGAGTACATGCGGCACAGCCTGGACAGCGACTGGTATCACGGCCGCCGGCCGATCTGGGAAAACATCGATGTGCCGCTCTACAGCGCGGGCAACTGGAGCGGGATGGGTCTCCACCTGCGCGGGAACACCGAGGGCTACCTGCGCGCCGCTTCGCGGCACAAGAAGCTCCGTATCCACGCCGGCACCCACTACCACGGCTTCTACACGCAGGAAGGCCGGCACGATCAGCTCCGCTTCCTCGATCACTGGCTGAAGGGCATCGACAACGGGGTCATGCGCGAGCCGCCGGTGAAGCTCCTGATCCGCAAGGGCGGCCACGGCAACGCCAACTGGCGCACCGAGAAGGAATGGCCGCTCGCGCGGACCCGCTGGACGAAGTTCTATCTCCGGCCGGAACCGAATGCGCGAGGTCGCGATGTCGAAGGTGCCCTCGTCGCCGAGCTGCCGCGGAAGGGCAGCTCGGTTTCGTACGCCGCGAGCGGCATGACGAAGGCGGGCGTCGCGACCGCGTCCTGGACGTCGACCGCGCTTGCCGGGAGCCTGCCGCGGATGGGCGTGTCGTTCGAGACGGCGCCGCTGCGCTCGCCGCTCGAGATCACCGGACCGGTCGTCCTGGTGCTGTGGGTCGCGAGCACGACCGAGGACATGGACGTCTTCGCGACGATCCGGAACATCGGCCGCGACGGCAAGGACGTGTTCGAGATCGGCCAGCAGGGACAGCCGGTGCCGGTCGCGAAGGGCTGGCTGCGCGCGTCCCATCGCGAGCTGGACGAGAAGCTCTCGCTGCCCTTCCGCCCATACCACCGGCACATGACGCGCCAGCGGCTGGGCAGGGACGAGGTCGTGAGGCTGGACGTCGAGATCTGGCCGACGTCGATGGTGTTCGCGCGCGGGCATCGGATCCGCATCGACATCCAGCCGCGGGACGGGCTGGGCGCTGCGCCGTATACGCACTACGCCGCCGACTACAACTCCGGCAACAACACTATCCATACCGGCGGGACCCGGGCGTCGCACCTGCTGCTCCCGGTGATCCCGGGATAGCGGTCAACGCCGGCCGGTGCGCTTCCGCTCGCGCCCCGGCGCGGGAAGGTTGAAGACCTCGCGCTGCGCGAGCCGGTCGATCTCGGTCCGGACCAGGCGCAGGACTTCGTCGACTGCGGCGCCGCCTTGCGGCGGACCGGCGTGCGCGAGCACGAGCATGCGGTGCAGGTTCGCATCCTCGATCGGATACGCGGCGCAGCGGCCGGCGACGATGTCGTCGTGGAAGGTCGAGACGGGCAGGACGGTGACGCCGGCGCCCGCCAGCACCATCCGGCGGATCGCTTCCACCGAATCGATCTCGGCCTCGACCGCAAGGTGCGCGCCGACGCGCGCGAGCTGGCGGTCGACGAGCGCACGGATCGCCGAGGTCACGATCACCGGCGTGCGCCGGAGCTCGGTCAGGCTGTATCCGCGCTTCATGCCCCGCTCCGCCACGCCGGCGAAGACGACGATCGGCTCAGCGAGGAGCGGCGACATCGCGAGGCTGCGCGAATGCGGCGGATTCGTGAGGACTGCGACGTCGACTTTCGCGCTGAGAAGGTCGTCGAAGAGCTGCGTGCTGAACTCCTCCACCACCTTGAGCGTCACCGAGGGGCACTCGGTGCGCGCGCGCGCGACGCAGCCCGGCAGGAGGAGCGGCGCGAGCGTCGGCGAGGTGCCGAGGACGACCCGGCCGCGTTGGGCGCTCCGCGCGCGCTTGACCTGGGCCTCGGCGAGCACGACCTCGCGCAGGATCCGGCGCGCGTTCTCGACGAGCTCGCGCCCCGGGCCGGTGAGCCGGATGCCGCGGGGCCGGCGCTCGAGCAGCGCGACGCCGAGCTCGCGCTCGAGCTGGAGAATCCGCCGGGTGAGCGCCGGCTGCGTGATGCCGAGGTCGTCGGCCGCGTGCGTGATGCTGCCGCGGTCGGCGACCTGCACGAAACATTTCATGCTCCAGATGTCCAAAGGCACGGCGTCCTTGGTCGTCGCCTGATCGGCGACGACGTCCGCCGACCGACTCTCGTACGAACAAGGGGAGACTCCCCTTGTATATCCCCCGCGCTGGAACAAGGGGGGAAGTCCCCTTGTAGATCCCCGCGCTTGATCCACCCATGTCGACAATGCATGGCGATGATAACCCGCGCGCATTTGTGCGCCGTTTGGCCGTATGATTTGATGGCGTAGCGAGCGCCCGTCAACGGGGACCGGAGGCACAATGAGACAGATCGGAGTGGCAGTCATCGGCACCGGGTGGTGCGGCGGCATCCGCGCGGAGACCTGCGCCGGCCATCCGCTGGTGAAGAGCCTGCACGTCGCGGAGAATCGCCCCGAGCGGCTGAAGGAGATCGCGGCGAAGACCGGCGCGAAGACCGCGACGGCGGACTATCGCGAGCTGCTGCGGATCGACGGGATCGACGCGGTCATGATCTCGGCCACGCCCGAGTCGACGCACTACCCGATGGCGCGGGACGCACTGGCTGCCGGCAAGCACGTCCTGCTCGAGAAGCCGATCGCCATCGAGCTCGCCGAGGCCGACGAGCTGATCGCCCTCGCGCGTCGGAACAAGCTCAAGTTCACGATCGGTTATTCGCAGCGCTTCAATCCGAAGTACGCGTACGTGAAGCAGTGCGTGCGGGACGGCACGATCGGCAAACCGGTCAGCGCGCTGGTGAGCCGGCACATCACGCGCGGCCTCGGCAAGAAGATCACCGGCCGGTCGAAGCTTTCGCCGGCGGCGATGGAGTCGACGCACGACCTCGACTTCGTGCTGTGGTGCCTCGAGCCGGCGAAGCCGGCGCGGGTGTATTCGCAGCTCGCTTTCGGCGCGATGCGGGCCGCGACCGGCGCCGACATCCCGGACTGCCAGTGGATCACCGTGACGATGGACAACGGCCTCGCGTTCGTCGTCGGCGGCGGCTGGAGCCTGCCGCCGGGCTATCCCAATTTCTCGAGCACCTGGATCGAGTTTCTCGGAACCGAGGGCGCGCTCCTCGTCGACGACAGCCACAAGGACGTCGTCCTCAACACGATGAAATCGGGCATGCAGCTGCCGATGTCGACGATGCCGGGCGAGCCGGTCGAGCACGTCTACGCCGGACCGATGGCGGCTGAGACGGTCAGCTTCCTGGAGGCGGTCGCCTATGACCGCCCGGTGGTAGTGACGCCGGAGCACGCCCGGATGGTGATGGAGGTGTACATGGCGGCCGACCTCTCGGCCGAGCGCAACGCGCCGGTCGACCTGCCGCTCGCAGGACAGGCGGCGAACCGCGCAGCGGCCTGAGGAAAGATGCCCAAGAAGAATCCCAGACGCATCGGGCTCGCGATCGTCGGCGGCGGGCGCATCGGCCTGATCCGCGGCGAGATCGCCAAGCGGCACCCGCAGGTCGACTGGATCGGTCTCGCCGAGAAGAACCCAGAGCGGGCGAAAGTCGTCGCCGAAAAAATCGGCGCCGACTTCGTCACCGGCGACCACCGCGAGCTGCTTGCCCGGCCCGAAGCGACGGCGGCGATCATCGCCACCGACGAGCATCTGCACGTCGCGCCGATCATGGCGGCGCTCGAGCGAAAGCTCCCGCTCTTCATCGAGAAGCCGCTCGCCACCGAGCTGGACGAATCGGAACAGGTCCTGAAGGCGATCCAGCAGGCCGGCGTGGATGCCGTGATCGGGTACACGCAGCGCTTTCGCCGCCGCTGGCTGGTGGCGAAAGAGAAGGTGCGCACCGGGAGTCTCGGCGACGTTTCGCTCGTCACCTCGCGCGCGTTCATGAACCGGCTGGTGGCGCTCGACAATTACAAGCGGACCAACGACCCGAGCCGGATCTCGCCGATGGTGATCTCGGGGACGCACGCGCTCGACATCGTGATGTGGATGATGGAGGCGAAGACACCCGTCGAGATCTACGCCCGCTCGGTCGACAAGGCGCTCGGGCCCGAGTGCCGCGGGATCGACGCGACGGTGGGGACGATCGCCTTCGCCGACGGCGCGCTCTATCACGCCGCAATTTCGTGGGCGCTGCCGGTGGTATGGCCGGGCGCGGTGTACAGCCTCGAAGTCGGCATCGTCGGCACCGACGGCGTGCTGACGATCGACGACACGCACCGCGACATCGTGCTCGCGACGTCGAAATCGCAGGGCGAAGGCTACGCGCCCGACCAGTCGCGGCGGGTCGATTTCCTGACGAGCTATCCCCCAGGGGACATCGCGCTCGGCGAGCTCCGCGGGCCGATGCGCGAGGAGACCGAGTCGTGGCTCAACCGCCTCGCGCTCGGGGTGCCGACGCAGCACGCGACCGCGGCGGACGGCCACAACCGCCTGATGCTGACCAAGGCGTTCGATCTCTCGGCGCGGCTGCGGCGGCCGGTGAATCTCCCGATCGCTCCGGAGGACGTCCGATGAAGCTCGCGATGTTCATGATGCCGCTGCACCCGGCGTCGCGGAAGCCGTGGGAGACGCTGGCCGAGGACCGCGAGGCGATCCTGCTCGCCGACCGGCTCGGCTTCGCCGAAGCCTATGTCGGCGAGCACGTGACCGATCTCGCCGAGAACGTGACCTCGTGCCTGATGTTCCTCGCGAGCGTCGCGCACGAGACGAAGAACATCGTCCTCGGCAGCGGCACGATCAACATGCCGAACACGCACCCGGCCACGGTCGCGGCGCAGGTGGCGATGCTCGACCACATCCTGAAGGGTCGCTTCATCATGGGCATCAGCCCCGGCGGCCTGATGTCGGACGCGGAGGTGTTCGGCAACTACCAGAAGGACCGCAACGCGATCTTCCTCGAGTCGATCAATATGGTGCTCGACATCTGGAAGGGCGAGGCGCCATACAACCTTTCCGGACAGTTCTTCAACGTCTCGACCGAGAAGACCAAGATCCTCGACATCGGCCAGGGCGCGATCCTCAAGCCGTACCAGAAGCCGCACCCGCCGATCGTGGTCACCGCCGTAGCGCCGCACTCGAAAGGCGTGACCGAGGCAGCGAAGCGCGGCTGGCAGCCGATCTCGGCGAACTTCCTGCTGCCGGAGTGGGTGGCGAGCCACTGGCCGCGCTACGCCGAGGGCCGGCAGGCCGTCGGCGCGAACCCGAGCCCGGCGGAGTGGCGGGTGGCGAAGTCGATCTTCGTCGCCGACGACGAGGCGACGGCAAGGCGCTACGGGCTGGGCGCCGAAGGGCCGTACCAGTTCTACTTCAAGCAGCTCGCGCGGAAGCTGATCATGTTCGGCCGCTCGAACCTCTTCAAGCTCGACCAGAGCGAGCCGGACGAGAGGATCACGCCGGAGTACATCACTAACAAGCTCGTGATCGCCGGTACGGTCAACAGCGTGGTCGACCAGCTCCTTGCGTTCCGCGAGAAGATCGGCGACTTCGGCACGCTCGTGTACGCGTGCCACGACTGGCTCGATCCGAGCCTTGGTCGGCGGTCGATGCAGCTCATGGCCGAGCAGGTCATGCCGCGGCTGAACGACGCGATCGGCCGTTCGCGCTCCGCCGCCTAGCGCCCGCCGGCGGCGCGCTGTCAGTCGAGAGTCGCCCCGGTCTTCTTGACGATCGGGCCGAGGCGCTCGATGTCGGAGGCGAGACGCTTCGATAGCTCCGCCGACGAGCTCGACGCCGGCTCCGCGCCGAGCGCGCTGATCCGCTCCTTTACCTTCGGCATCGCGAGCACCTTCACTGCCTCGGCGTTCAGGCGAGCGACGATCTCGGGCGGCGTGCCGGCGGGGGCGAAGAGGCCGTGCCAGCCGGAGGCGACTTCCACGCCCTTGATGCCGTACGCCGAGAGCACCTTAAGGTCGGGCAACGCCGCGAGCCGGTTGGGGCCGACCACCGCCAGCCCCTTCAGCTTGCCCGCCTTGATGTGCGGGACGGTCGTCGCGGAGTCGAACATGAAGTCGATCTGCCCGGCGAGGAGATCATTGACTGCCGGCGCCAGTCCCTTGTACGGCACGTGGTTGGTGTCGACGCCGGCCGCGTCGTTGAAGAGCTCGCCCGCGATGTGGAGCAGGCTGCCGTTGCCGGCGGAGCCGTAGTTCAGCTTGCCGGGCTGCGTCTTGGCGAGCGCGACGAACGCCTCGACCGTGTCGACCTTCAGCTTCGGGTGGACCACGAGGATCAGGTTCGTCCGCGCCGTCATGGTGATCGGCACGAAGCTCTTCAGGGGATCGAACGGCAGCTGCTTGTAGAGGTGCGGGTTGAGATTGAGCGTGCTGCCGCCGGTCGCGAGCAGCGTATAGCCGTCCGGCGCCGCACGGGCGACCGCCGACGCCGCGAGGTTGCCGTTCGCGCCGGGGCGGTTCTCGACGATCACCGGCTGGCCGAGGCTCTTCGCAAGCTCCTCGGCGATCGTCCGCGCGATCGTGTCGATCGACCCGCCCGCCGAGACCGACACGATAATGGTGATCGGCTTGCTCGGATAGGCCGCCTGGGCGCTCGCCGCCGCGGGCACAGTAAGCGCGGCCACCGCCGCGAGCGCCGCGGCGAATCGCTGTCGCAAGGTCATCGGCTACTCGACCTTGATGCCGAGCGCCTTGATCTCCTTCGACCAATGGGCGCGTTCGCTCGTCACGCGCTTCTGCAGGTCCTGCGACGAGCTCGCGACGATCTCGACGCCGAGGGGCGCCACCTTGGCCGCGACCTCCGGGTTCTTCGCCGCCTTGACGATTTCCTCCTGGAGCTTCGCGACCACCTCCTTCGGCGTCGCCGCCGGCAGGAGGATCGCGTGCCAGTTGCTGAACGCGTAGCCCTTCACGCCGGTCTCGGCGACCGTCGGCAGGTCGGGGAAGGCCTTCGAGCGATGGGCATCGGTCACCGCGAGGGCGCGGAGCTTACCCTCCTTGACGTACGGGAGGATCGTCGCGACCGGCTCGATCGCGACCTGCACCCGTCCGAGAATCAGGTCCTGCACGTTCTGCGTGCTGCCCTTGTAGGGCACCTCGACCATCTTGCCGCCAGCGGCGGCCGCGAACGCCTCCGTCGCCACCTTCGCCACGATGTTCGCCTGGCCGTAGAAGAGCTTGTCGGGGTTCGCCTTGATGTACTCGGCGAGCTGCTTCGCGGTCTTCGCCGGCACGGACGGGTGCACCACGAGCGCGAGGGGGTTGTTGACGATGAGCGTCACCGGCGCGAAGTCCTTGGCCGGGTCGTAGGGCAGATTCGAGTAGAGCGTCGGGTTCATCGTGAGCGCGGAGCCGATCGCGTAGCCCACCGTGTAGCCGTCGGCAGGGGCCGATGCCACGGCTTGCATCGCGATGATCGTGTCCGCCCCGGGGCGGTTCTCGACGATGACCGGCTGCTTGGTGTTCTCGCTCAGCTTCTGGCCGACCACGCGGGCGACGAGATCGGCGGAACCGCCGGGAGGGAACGGGACGATCACCTTGATCGGCTTGGCGGGATAGGTTTGCTGCGCGAGTGCCGGCGCGCTCGCGAGCGCGAGAGCCAGTGCGGCGAGCCGGGCGGTCGATCGATACGTCATTTCATGTCTCCTGGTGTGGGGTTAGAGGCGTTGTCGTCGCCGCCAAGACTAAAGGCAGCGGCTCTTTAGGAGGGGGAAGCAGGTGACGCGAAGTCCACATCCTTGGTCTCGGGCCCCCAGGCGGCGCCAACGAAAATCAGGAGCGCCCCGATTACGACCAGGACGAGCACCGTGTAGTTGAAGGGCATGAAGGTGGCGAGCCCGGCCTGGTAAAAGACGTAGAACGCCGGCAGGATGATCGCGAGGCTGTACCCCAGACCGAAGCCGGAGGCCCGGACGCCGGTCTGGAACCGTTCGTTGATGTACACAGTGCCGAGTGCTCCCGGTGCGACGACCAGGACCGTTGTGATGGTCGTTAGCAAGATGACCATGATCAAGTTGCTCGGGGCCGTGCTGATGAGCAAGTAGTAGAAGAACGTGCCCAGTACGGCGCTGATGAGACTTGCGAGCATTAGATAGCGACGGCGGCCTATGCGTTGGCTGATCGCGCCGCCGATTACATAGACGATGGCGAGCGCGACGTAGGCGATGACCAAGGTGATCGTGAGATTGACACCGGTCACGTGCATATGGGAAGCGAGCAGGCCAGGCATGACGGCCAACGCCGCGTTCAACGATAGCCAGAAGCCGGTCATCACCACGAACACTTGTAGGAAACTGCGCAAGTTCTCGCCTCTGAACAGGGTCCTGATGGGAGATTCGGCACGCGTGGCATGCGCTGATTCGCGCCACACCTCCGACTCCTCCACCGAGCGGTAGTAGTAGAGCGCGAGCGCGAACGCCATGGCCGCCCCGGCCAGGAACGGTATCCTCCACCCCCATTGCACGTAGGGCGAGTCCAGACCCCCGGCTGGCACCACGAACAGCACCGCCAGCGTGACCAGGGAGATCGCGGCGGTGCCCACCGAGGCCGCACTTTGGATGAACGCCCCGTAGAAGCCCCGCTTCGACTTTGGGCAGTACTCCATGGCCAGCGGATTCGCCGACGTGTACTCCCCGCCGAGGAAGATCCCGTCGATCAAGCGCAGGGCGATGAAGACGAAGATCACCGCTGCGCCCCATTGCTCATATCCCGGCAGCAGGGCGATCAGCAGCGTCACTACGCCGAAACCGGCCACGGAGATTACGGTCGTGCGCTTCCTGCCTATGGTGTCGGCGAAGTGGCCGAATATGAATGCGCCGAGCGGCCTGCCGATCAGCGTCGTCGCGAAGATCATCGCCGAAGCGATCGCGGCGGTAGTGGGAGAGATCGTCTTCGGGATGAAGTAGATGATGGCCGGGGCGAGAGCAATGACCGGCAGGAAGATGTCGTAGTTGTCGACGAAGAACCCCACGAAGGCTCCCCATATGGCCTTGCGCGCCTGGGGAGTCAGCTCCTCTGCCGGTTGGGCCGGCGCAGCATCGAGTAGTAGTTTTCCTAATTGCATTGTGCTTCTCCCTTACGATGGCCCTGTCCGGCGACGCCCCATGTGTTCTGGCCCGCGGTTCCTGCGATGAGGCCGGGAGAGCCTGCGGGCGGGTACCGGCCGATGAGCCGGATCGGCTTGACTCGATGGACTTGCCGCGGGTAGGCGCGTGCCGCCGAAGGGCGGGCCGGGCCCGAACGCGACACCTCGTGCGTTGGCCGTCGTGCAGTCATTTCATGTCTCTTGCGGGTCAAAGCCGTTGCAGCTGGACCGCCGGATCCGCGAGGCTCGCGGCGCTAACGGGCTTGCGGGTCTGCACGAGTTTCTTCGCAGCGCGGAGGTCCCGCGGCGCGTTGACCGAGACGATCGCGGCGATGCGCTCGCCGTCGAGATAGAAGTGCGAGAAGCTGCCGCTCGCGGGATCCCCGCGCACGACGGGCTCCGGCCAACGGGCGGGCAAGCCGAGGATCTGCAGGTTGACGTCGTACTGGTCCGACCAGAACCAGGGCAGCTCGTCGTAGCGCGCATCCTGGCCGAGCGCCGCTTTCGCCGCGACGATCGCCTGGTTCTGGGCATTCGCCCAAGATTCGAGGCGCACGCGCCGGCCGAGGCAGGGGAGCGGCGTGTTGGCGCAGTCCCCCGCGGCGAAGATGTCCGGATCGGACGTGCGCCCCTGTTCGTCGACGACGATGCCGTTGTCGACGGTGAGACCGGCGTCGCGCGCGAGCGCCACGTCCGGCTCGAGGCCGATGCCCGCCACGACCGCGTCGGCTTCGATGGCGCTACCGTCGGCGAGACGAATCACGAGCCGACCACTGTCCTCGATCGCTTTCACGCCGACGCCGAGCCGGATGTCGACGCCCTCGCGTTCGTGCCGGGCGCGCAGGAACGCGGAGATGGCCGGCGGCACCGTGCGCGCGCACAGACGATCCAGCGCCTCGATGACCACGACCGATGTGCCGCGCTTGCGCGCGGTCGCCGCAACTTCGAGGCCGATCCACCCGCCGCCGATCACCGCGAGCTTCTTCCCGGGACCGATCGCGTCGCGGATCGCCAGGGAATCCTCGATCGTGCGCAGGTAGAACACGCGCGGCGAGTCGCCACCGGGGATCGGCAGCTTGCGCGCGGTGCCGCCGGTCGTCAGGATCAGCTTGTCGTAGGCGACGCTGCCCCCGTCGGCGAGCTCGACGCGCTTCGTGGACCGATCGATGCGAGTCGCGCGCGCCTCGGCCCGGAAATCCAGGTCGAGTGCCGCGTGCTCGTCCGGCTTGAAGAGGTGCGTCGTTTCCGGCGCCGCCTCGCCAGAGAGCACCGCCTTCGAGAGCGGCGGGCGTTCGTGCGACGGGTGGCGCTCGGCGCCGATCAACACGATGCGGCCGCCGTACCCTTCCACGCGCAGCGTCTTCGCCGCCCAGCCACCGGCCTGGCCGGCGCCGATGATGACGATTGCTCCGCCGCTCACGGCGCCGCCTTCGCGCGACGGCTCTTGCCGTCGATGCCGCCGACGACCGCCCACTCGGCGAAGGCCTCAGTGGACTGCTGGAACTCGCGCGGCTCCCACGCGCCGTCGAGCTGGTCCTCGTCGGTGTAGTACTCGATCAGCCCGCCGGCCGGGTTCTTCACGTACCAGAAGTACGCCGAGGAGATCGGATGCCGGCCCGGGCCGAGCTCGGTGTCCCAGCCGCAGCGGCTGATGTGCATCCCGCCGCCGAAGACCTCATGGATATCGCGCACTGCGAACGCGACGTGGTTGAGCCCGCGCTTGGGCACGGGCGGCTGCAGCAGGAAGAGGTCGTGATGCCCGCCTTCGGGCGCGCAGCGCAGGAACAGCCCGCGCCCCGGGTAGCGGTCGGAGACGCAGAACCCGAGCTTGTCGACATAGAAGCGCTCGGCGTCGGCGAGGCGGTCGGTGAAGAACACGACGTGCCCGACCTCGACCGGCTCGGCGCGCTCGTAGATCGTGCTGCGCAGGTTGACGCCGCGGCCCGGCTGGCCCCACGCATTGATCGGCACCCCTTTCACGTCGACCTTGCGCTTGTGCGTCACGCGGAAGGCGAGGGCGAGGCCGTTGGGATCGACGGTGTGGAGCGACTCGAAGCGCTCGGCATAGTGCCCGTCGGCGCCGAGCGACTTGCGCAGCCGGTCGATGTCGGCGGGCGACGCCACGCCCCATACGACTTCGCGCAGCGTGGAGCCGCCTTCGATCGCCGGCGGCAGCGTCGGATCCTCGATGCCGCGGACGTGGACCTCGCAGCCGTTCAGCGTCTCGAAGTCGAGCGCGTCGCCCGACTCGCGCACGAGCTTCAGCCCCCAGTCGAGGAAGAACTTGCGGCACTTCGCGACGTCCTCGACGCCGTAGGTGATGCGGTCGATGCCGAGAATGCTCATGTCAGCTCGCCCTTTCAGTCCGCCCACGCCAGCGGCTGCTCGTTCAGTCCCCAGTACAGGCTCTTCTGGTGCTTGTACTGGAGGATGCCGAGCCGGCCCTTCTCGATGCCGAGCCCGCTTTCCTTGACGCCCGTGAACGGCGTGGAGATCGAGAACAGCTTGTAGGTGTTGATCCAGACGGTGCCGGTCTCGAGCGCCCGCGCCGTCCGCCATGCGCGCTTGTAGTCGCGGGTCCAGATCCCGGCGGCGAGCCCGAAGATGCTGTCGTTCGCCTGCGCGATCAGGTCGGCCTCGTCGCGAAAGGACATCGCCACCAGCACCGGCCCGAAGATCTCCTCCTGGCAGATGCGCGCGCTGTTCGCGAGGCCGGTGAGGATCGTGGGCTTGTAGAACCAGCCGCGGTCGTAGAGCCCGCCCTTGGGACGCTCGCCGCCGGCGAGGAGCTTCCCGCCCTCGTCGAGGCCGAGTTGGACATACCGCTCGATCGACTCCCGGTGCTTCGCGGTGATCAGCGGCCCCATCTGGGTGCGCGGGTCCTCGGGGTCGCCGACGCGGAGCGTGTTCGCCTTCGCCACCAGCCGGTCGAGGAACTGCGCGCGGATCGACTCCTGGACGAAGAGCCTCGAGCCGGCGATGCAGGCCTCGCCGGAGGAGCTGAAGATGCCGTACAGCACGCCGTTTACGGCGTGGTCGAGGTCGGCGTCCTCGAAGACGATCGTCGGCGACTTGCCGCCGAGCTCGAGCGTGACCGGCATCAGCTTGTCGGCGGCGAGGCGGGCGAGCGCGCGGCCGGTCGTCGTGCCGCCGGTGAAGGACACCTTCTTTACCAGCGGATGCTTCACGATCGCATCGCCGATCACCGAACCCTTGCCCGGTACGACGCTCACGACACCTTTGGGCACGCCCGCCTGCTCGCAGATGCGCCCGAGCTCGAGCGCGGCGAGCGGGGTCACCTCGGCGGGCTTCACGATCACGGCGTTGCCGGCGGCGAGGGCGGGCGCGAGCTTCTGCGCTTCGCTCGCGATCGGCGAGTTCCACGGCGTGATCGCGGCGATGACGCCCATCGGCTCGTGCACGCTCATCGTGAGGTAGTCGCCGCGCGGCGGCGTGAGCGTCTCCTCGAGCGTCTCGCAGGCGGCGGCAAAGAACTGGAAGGTGCCGGCAGCGCTCGCCACCAGCGCGCGCGTCTCGTTGATCGGCTTGCCGTTGTCGCGCCGCTGGAGCTGCGCGAGCTCCTCGAGCGCTCGCGGATCAGCGCGCTGATCCGGTACAGCACACTCGCGCGCTCGTGCGGCTTGAGGTCGGCCCAGTCGGGCCGCCGCCGGGCGGCGTCGGCCGCCTCGATCGCCTCTTCGACGTCGGCGACGTTCGCCGCCGCGAGCTCCGCGTTGACGCTGTCGTCGGCGGGGTAACGCGAGGCATAGACGTCGCCGCGGCCGCGGCGCCATTCACCGGCAACGAGGATCGGCATCACCATGAGTCGATATCCTTTTCAGAAACGGACCGGCGCGGCGAGGTCGCGCAGCGCCCGCGCGGCGCTGTAGGCGGCGAGCGCGGAGGTCTTGGGGTTGTCGGGGAGCGGCTGGCCGCGAAGCGTGATCTCGAGCTCGCCGAAGGCGCCGCGCGCGACGACGTTGTGGATGTTCTCCTGCACCGCCGGGTCGGCGATCAGCGTGACCCGGGTCTCGTCGAGACCGAGACCGGCGAGCGACACCGTCGCGGCGACGTTGGCGTTTTTCGGATAGAGGCGTGCGGCCTCGCGCGCGCTGCCCTTGAAGATGACGGTGGCAGCGGCAAGCGCTTTCAGGTCGTGGGCCTTTTCCGCCGGCGTGCCGAGCCAGCCGAGCGGCGGCTTGCGGCCGGTGTAGACCACCTCGCGCAGGCCGCCGATCCTTGCCGAAGCGATCGCGTCGATGCCACCGATCGCGCCCGAGACGAGCGTGAGTTGCGCGCCGCCTTCGCGCGCCGCCGCCTCGAGCGTCTCCGGCAGGCCCGGTTCGGCCAGGGCGCCGACGGAGGCGAGGGCGACGTCCACGCCCCGCTTGAGGAGCGGCACGACGTACGCGGTGACCGCGCTGTGGCCGGCACCCTCGATGGCGATATCGGGCAGCGCATCCAGTTCGGCGAGACTGCCGATCGCGCGCGCGGCATCGCCGAGGGACCGCTGCAGTTCGGCCTTGCGCTCCGGCCGGTCCAGGACGTACGCGATCCGGAGCGATGGATCGCCGGCGAGCCGGGCGAACACCTGGCGGCCGATCGCACCGTAGCCGATGAGGAGTGCACGCTTCATCGCGTTCACGCGGGTTTACCGCACCGGCGGACCGGAGAACTGCTGTGCGAACGGCCCGATCGCGGTCATGTCGATCTCGACCACGGCGGGGCCCGGTTGCGCGAGCGCATCGCGCAGCGTGGCACCGAGGGCGCCGAGATCGCGGACGCGGTGGAACGGCAGCGCGATCGACTGCGCGAGCTGCTCGAAATTGGGCGTGTGGAGATCGGCGTAGTACCTGCGCCCGCCGTACTGCGCGTCCTGGATGTTGCGGATCACGCCGTACCCGCGATCGTTCATCAGCAACACAAGGACGTTCGCCTTCTCCTGCACGAGCGTCGCGAGCTCGCCGATGTTCACCTGCAGCCCGCCGTCGCCGACGAGGCAGAACGTCTTGCGGTTGCCGGCGGCGAGCGCCGCGCCGATGGCCATCTGGCACGCCCTGGCCGATCCCGCCGCCGAGCGCGTGCACGCCGTCGCGCGGATCGGAGATACGCAGGCTGCGGTTGCCCCAGGTGCTGTTCGACACCGTCACGTCGCGCACCCAGACGAAGTCGCGGCCGGCCGCGCGCTGGAGCTCCGCGAGGAGCCGATCGTAGGGGCCGAGCCCGTCGCGCACGATCTTTTCGGCCGCCTCGCGCGTCGCGGCGAGATCGCGGGCGAATGCGGCGTCGGGTTTGATGCGGCCCTGCAGCCGGTCGGCGAGCCCGTTCAGCGTCGCCGCGCTGTCGCCGGCGACGAAGAAGTCGTCGGTGTAGCAGCGCCCCTCGCTCTGCGGGTCGGCATCGATCCGGTACAGCGGGCGCGGCAGCTTGAGCTTGTACTTCAGCGTCTCGTTACCGCGCAGGCGCGAGCCGACGACGAGCATCGCGTCGCAGGTGCCGTAGAACTTCTCGACCGGCTCGTAGAGGTTGAACGCGCCGAGCGACATCGCGTGGTCTTCGGGGACGATGCCGCGGCCCTGCACGCTGGTGACGACGCCGAAGCCGAGGTCGATCAGCCGCTTGACCGCGGCACCGGCGTGCCGTGCACCGCCGCCGAGCCAGAGCAGGGGTCGCTTCGCGCGCGCGAGGCGCTCGGCGAGCGCGTCGAGGTCGCGCGCGGCGGGTTGGGGCAGGGCGAGCTCGGCCGGCGCGAGCGACGGCGGGATCTCGATCTCGGTCGCCTGGATGTCGATCGGGATCTCGACGCTCACCGGGCCGTAGGGCGGGGTGAGCGCGACGCGGATCGCTTCGCGCAGAGTGCCGAGGGCAGTTTCGGCGCTGCGCACGCGGTATGCGGCCTTCGACACCGCGCGCAGCATGTCGAGCTGCTCCGGCGCCTCGTGGATATAGGCGAGGTCGCGATCGAGATAGGGCACCTCGATCTGTCCGGTGAGGTGCAGGACCGGCGTGCCCGCCGTGAGCGCTTCGACCATCGCGCCGCTTGCATTGCCCGGCGGCGGTACCGGTGCTGGTGACCGCGACGCCGAGACCGCCCGAGACGCGCGCGTACGCGTCGGCCATGTTGACGGCGCCGGGCTCGCTTCGCGCGGGCACGAACCGGATCGGCGCCGGACGGCCTTTCGTCGCGGCTTCCGCTGCGCGACGGCCGAAGGCGTCGAGGATCGGCATGTTGTGGATCGAGATCACGCCGAAGGCGGCGCGGACCCCGCACTGCTCGAGAAACGCGGCGACGAGCTCGCCGACGGTGATTCGTGGCTTGAGGTCAGGCATGGCGGGAATGTCCCCCTGAAACGTCGATGAAGGTGCCGGTGGTGTACGAGGCGAGCGGCGAGGCGAGGAACACCATCGCGTGCGCTGCTTCCTCCGGGCGCCCGAGGCGCCCGAGCGGGATCTCTTTGCGTTGCGCGAGGGCGGCGGTCCACGCCTCCCAGGTTTCGCCCGGCGCGGCCTGGGTCTGGTAGCGCCGGCGCCACTGGCCGGACTCGACGAGCCCGATCAGGATGCCGTTCACGCGCACGCCGCGCGGCGCGAGCTCGGTCGCGAGCGAGCGCACGAGGTTGAGCACGCCGGCGCGTGCGGCCGAGGTTGCGACCATGTGCGGCTCCGGCTGGCGCGCGAGCAGCGAATTCACGCAGACGATCGCCGCGGCGTTCGAGCGCTCGAGCCGCGGCAGAAATGCGCGCGTCGGACGGATGACGCTGAAGAACTTGAGCTCGAGCTCCTCGAGCCAGGCGGCGTCGGTCGTGTCGGCGAAGGTCGAGACTCTTCCCTGGCCGGCGTTGTTGATGAGGATGTCCACGCCGCCGAACCGGGATGCCACGGCGTCCGCGAGCCGTTCCATTTCGCCGGCGTCGAGCACGTCGCAACGCTGCGCGAGCAGGCGGTCGGCACCAGCCTCGGCGGCGAGCGCCGAGACCGCCGTATCGAGCCGCGACGCGTCGCGGCCGCAGATCGCGACGCGCGCGCCTGCCTGGAGCAGGGCGCGTGCCGTCGCGAGACCGATGCCGGACGACCCGCCGGTCACGACGGCGACGCGGTTTTCTAGTCCGAAGGAAAGGCTGGCGGCCATCGGGGCGTTACGCGGCCGACCGCGCGGCCGGCGCGGCCGCGTTCGCCTTCTCGAGCGCCTCGAGCTGGGTCTTCGCCTTCTGCTCGAGCATGCGGCGCAGCCGCGCAAGCCCGGTGTCGTGCTGGTACAGGAACTCGTGCGTGCGCGCGTCCGGGGCCATGTTCTCCAAGACGAACCGGTCCTGCTCGAGCACCGCCCAGTGCAGGCCCTCGAGCTTGGTGCGGAACATGAACTGCCACACGTCGCGGACCCAGCCCGTGCACTTGCGCGTGCGCCAGAAGAACACCAGGCAGTTGTCCTCGTCGACCGGCGTCACGAAGCCGCAGATCCCGAAGTTGCCGCCGGGACCGGCGTTCGGGCGATAGGGGATCGCGAGCCGGAGCCACATCGCGCCGGTGTCGCCGAACTCGGTCCAGTCGAAGTTGACGTCGCGCTGGTTGGTCTTCTCGAAGATGATCCCGGTCGGGGTCTTCCGCATCTGCATGTTCGCGGTCTTGTCGCCCGCGGCCATCGAATGCGACACCGAGTGGAGATAGGCGCCGTGCATCGGGTCCATCACGTTGTCGATCGCGTAGCGGTAGTTGCACTTCCACTTCGCGAAGCAGAGGATCGCCCCGTACTCCTCCTCGTTCACGAGCTCGTCCGGAAGCTGGAGCGGGCAGGGCTCGGCGTGGAGCGCGTCGCCGAAGTAGACGAAGATCCCGCCGCGGACTTCCTTCACCGGATAGCTCTTTACCCGGCGCTCGCCCTCCATCGGGCAACGGTCGACTGCCGGGACCTTGCGCACCGTGCCGGTGCCGTCGACTTCGACGCCGTGATACCAGCACGCCAGCCGGTTGCCGAGATTCCACCCGAGCGAGAGGCGGGCGCCGCGATGCGGGCAGCGGTCCTCGATCGCCTGCACCGCGCCATTCTCGTCGCGCCACACCACAAGGTTCTGCGACAGCCGCGTGATACCGACCGGCGCGCCGGCGACCGCCCAGCTCGGGAGCACCGGGTACCACTGGTTCAGGAGCCCGCGATTGACGAGCCGCTCGATTGCTTGAGGTTCAGCCATGGTTCCTCCGTAGCTCTTTCAGAACGCGAGCTTGCCGAGCTCGCGCAGCGTGTCCTGGAAGTTGCGCTCGGTCCAGGCGTCGCCGGACGGCGTCCGCACGCCTTCGCGGTTGAGCGCGGCGACGACCTCCTTGAGGTCGTAGGTCCGCTGCGCGAAGATCTGCTCGAGCGCGTCGGCGAGCGTGCCCTCGTACTCGCTCGGTATCGCCGCCCGCGTCTGCCACTGGATGAGATCGCGCTCCGCGGTCTTGAAGATGTGTCCGGCGCCGCCGCCCGGGTTGGCGCGCGGGTTGAGGTACGCCTCGAGGTAGGGGTTCACGTCCTGGACCACCTCCGCGGCGTTCGCCGCGGGCAGGTGGGTCCGCATTGCGCCTCGCTCTGCCATGGTTCCTCCTTGTGCTGATGGATTACGCGGCCGCTTCGGCCGGGCGATAGTTGAGTTGCCGCGAGAGCTCCGCCGCCGCGCCGAGCACCTGCTCGACGAGCCCGTCACGGAACTCCTTCGATTCGAGCGTCGGGCGCTGGGCGGTCACGCTGATCGCCGCCACGATGGCGCCGGTCTGGTCGCGCACCGGCGCCGCCACCGCGGAGATGCCCTGCTCGAAGAACGATTCGCTGACCGCATAGCCGCGCGCGCGGTCCTCGCGGATCAGGCGCTTCAGCTCGGCGAGCGTGCGCGGTGCGCGCGGCGAGTGCTGCGGCAGGGTCGAATCCGGGTACAGCGCCTGGAGCGTCCGGTCGTCGGCGTCCGAGAGCAGCACGCGGCCGAGGATGGTCGCGTGCGCGGGAAGCCGCGTCCCGACGGTGACGCTGCTCGCGAAGGTGGAAGGGGGCGACGCCTTCACCACGACGACCACCTCGCGGCCGTCGCGGATCACCAGTTGCGCGGAGAGGCTCGTCGCGTCGCGAAGCCGCTCGATCACCGGACGGGCGAGCTCGGCGACGTCCAGCGAAGCGATGTACTCGAAGCCGAGGCGGAGCACCGCCGGGCCGGCGCGGTAGCGGTCGCCTTCGCGTTCGAGGAAGCCGAGGAACTCGAGCGTCTGCGCGAGGCGGAACGCGGTCGAGCGCGGGAGGTCGAGCGTACGCGCCATCTCCGCCGCAGTGAGGAACTTCCGCGTGCGGTCGAAGAGCTGCAGCATCCGCAGGCCGCGCTCGAGGCCCGGGACGTTGTAGCGCGGCAGCGGCGCGTTCACGCCGTGACTCCCTGGGCGCAGCTCGCCGCGAAGTCGGCGATGATCGGATTGACGATCGCCGGGGCGTCGAGATAGGACAGGTGCCCCGGGCCGTCGAGCAGTCGGTAGTCGGCGCGCGGGAACGCGCGTGCGATGCGCTCGCAGCCCGCCGGCGGCGTGATCGTGTCGGCGGAAGCTGCAACGACGAGCACCCGGCCGGCGTAGCGCGCCGCATCCTCGACGAGCCGGCCGTGCGCGAGCATGCGGGCGGCCTGTGCGTAACCGTCGGGACGGATCCGCGCGGTGCTCCACGCGGCGAGAGCGCGGGCCTCCGCGGAAGCCGCTGGCGAGAGCATTCCTGGTGAGGGCTCCAGCGCCATGCCCTCCGGGCCGAGTCGCGCGAGACGCTCGAGACGGGTCGCGAGCCGTTCCTCCCGCTCCTTCGGATCCGCGAGGCCGTAGCCGCCCGCCGGATTCAGGAGCAGCAGCCCTGCCGTCCGCTCGGGCCGGCTCGCCGCGAAGGCGGTGGCGATCAGCGCGCCGAGCGAACTCCCGACCAGCACCGCCCGCGCGATCCCGAGCGCATCGAGCAGCCCCGCGAGCGCGCCCGCATAGTCGGCGGCGGTGGGCGACTCGGCCGGGAGCCGATCCGACTCCCCGTAGCCCGGCGCGTCCCACGCCACCGTGCGGAAGCGTCCGGCGAGGGCTTCGAGCTGCCGCACCCACGACCCGGACTGGTTGCCGATGCCGTGCAGCACGCACAGCGCCGGCCCGGTTCCCGCTTCGCGATAGGACACGGTCCCGCGGCCCGTGCGCCGGGTGGCGAGCGGGCAGGCGGCGACGAGCGCGTCGGCGAGGCGGAGGTCGGGAATCGTCATTCGCCTTCGCTCAGCGCCTTGACTTCAGACGGCGTCTGCGCGCGCTTGATCTTCGCGAGCGGGCTGTCTGGGGGGTAGGTCGGCGTGATCGGCACCGGCGCGCCGAGCATTACGCACATCAGCGCGTCCTCCTCGCCGATGTTGTGCTCCTCGCGATAGACGCCGGGCGGGATCGAGATGAGGTCGCGCTCCCCGAGCGTCGCTTCCCAGCGTTCGATCTTGCCGTCGTCGTGGCGCTTCTCGCAGATCACCTTCATCTTCCCGCGCATCACGAAGAAGATCTCTTCGACGTCGATATGGATGTGCATCGGACCGATGTGGCCGGCCGGGATCAGCATGGTCGAGAACGTGAAGTTGCCGGCCGGCACGACGTTCACGTCGGCCGCGACGCCGGTGCCGCCGGTGCCGACGTAGCGCATTTGCGCGCGGCGGTACTTCGGGTCGTAGTCGGCCTGGAACTTGAGCGCGTTCCAGTCGTACTTGCGGGTGGAATGCCGCGCGACGCGCGTATCCATCCACTGCTGGAGGCTCGCGCCTGCGGGGCGATCCCACGAGCGCTTCGTTTGCAGGTCCTTGACAGGCTGGTCAGCCATGAGTGGTCGTCCTTTCGGGGAGAGTCGATTCAGTGCATCACGAACCCGCCGTTCACGGCGAGCAGCTGGCCGGTCACGAACCCGGCTCCAGCGGAAAGCAGGTAGGTCACCGCGCCGGAGACGTCCTCGGGCAGCTGTGCGCGATTGATCGCGCGGCCTTCCATGTAGAGGCGATGGCGCTCCGCCGGCACGTACTCGGTCGCTTCGACGAGGGTCAGGCCGGGCGCCACGGCGTTCACCGTGATGCCGTCGGGACCGAGCTCGCGGGCCATCGACTTCGTCATCGCGACGACGGCGCCCTTGCTCGCGACGTACGCGAGGAGTCGCGGTGCGCCCCAGAGCGCGGTGTCGGAGGCGATGTTGATCACGCGACCGCTGCCGCTCGCGCGGAGGTGGCGCGCGGCGGCCCGGGTCATCAGCCAGGTGCCGCGCACGTTGACCGTCATCACCCGGTCCCAGACCTCGACGTCCAGCTCGTCGAGCGTCTTGCCCCCGGAGCTGGTGATCGCGCCGTTGTTCACCAGGCCGTCCAGGCCCCCGATGGCCTCGGCGGCTTTGGCGGCGCACGCGTCGATGGAGGCGGGGAGAGCGAGGTCGAGCGGGACGAACGCGGCGCCGATCTCCTTCGCGCTCGCACGGCCCGCATCCTCGAGGATGTCCGCGATCGCGACACGTGCACCGGCGGCGAGCGCCGCTTCGGCGAACTTGCGGCCGAGGCCACGGGCCCCGCCGGTGATCAGGATGCGCCGGTCGCGGAGCATCGGCGCTCAGTCGACCTTCAGGTAGAGACGGTCGCCTTCACGCTTGACGGCGTAAGAGGCGAGATCGCGGCCGCCCGGCTCCTTCGTGCACTTGCCGGTCGGGATGTGGAACTTCGCGCCGTGCAGCGGGCACTCGATCTCTTCGCCGTCGACGAATCCCTGCGAGAGGAGCGCATAGGCATGGGGGCAGACGTCCTCGAGCGCGTAGTAGCGTCCGTTCAGCAAGTAGAGCCCGATCTCGCGCTCGCCCACCTTCACGGTGAGGGGGAGGTCGTCGGCGAGGTCTGCCGCTGCTGCTACGTCGTGCCAGTCCGCCATGGATTGCCCTCCTATATAGTGTGTTGTGTGTTTTACTAATGAAACAACGTTCCTCGATATGAAACATGATGCCTCCGGTCCCCGAACCTGTCAAGCGATTTCGTCCGACGGGGTTCGGCGGGGTCGGCGGAGCAACCGGCTGTGGCGATGCCCGCGCTGTTCGCCGAGCGCGGCGCCCGCTACAGTGAGCGCCCCCGGAAGGAGAGGCCATGCGGCACATCTTGATCATCGGCATGGGCGGGATCGGCCGCCACGTCGCGCAGGCGCTGCAGAAGCGACGCGACCCGGGTGCGACTGTCGATCCTGGTGCGCAAGCAGTACGTCGCCGAGGTGAAGGCGCGTGGTGGAGGAGGTGGCGCCGGGGGACGTCCAGGTGGTCGACCAGTTCGAGCGGCTCACCGACATTCCGGAGCTCGCGGTCGAGTGCGCGGGCCACACCGCGGTGGCGGAGTACGGCGAAACCTGCCTGACGAGCGGAGCGGACTTCCTGGTGACCTCGGTCGGCGCGCTGACCGACGCCGCCCTGCTGCATCGGCTGGAGCGCGCGAGCCGCACCCACATCGGCAAGGTGCTGATCCCGGCCGGGGCGCTCGCGGGGATCGACGCGCTCGCGGCCGCGCGGCTCGGCGGGCTCGAGCGCGTGCGCTACACGTCGCGCAAGCTGCCGCTCGCGTGGCTCGGCACGCCGGCGGAGAAGATGTGCGACCTCGGCTCGCTCACGACGTCGACCGAGTTCTATACCGGCAACGCGGGCGATGCCGCGCGGCTCTTCCCGCAGAACGCGAACGTCGCCGCGACGATCGCGCTCGCCGGGCTCGGGTTCGACCGGACCGAAGTGTCGCTGAGCGCCGACCCGCAGGCGCCGGGCAACGTGCACATCATCGAAGCGGAGGGTGGGTTCGGACGGCTCCGCGTGGAGATCGAGAACAAGCCGCTCGAGGAGAACCCGAAGACCTCGGCGCTCGCCGCGCTGTCGGTGCTGCGCGCGATCCAGAACCGGATCGGCGCGATCCAGATCTAGGCCGCCAGCGGCGAGGACGCCGCCGCTGCCGCGGCCTGCAGCACCTTGAGATCGTCCTCGTTCAGCGTTTCCTTCTGCAGCAGGAGCTGCGCGCCCCGCTCGAGGATGGCGCGCCTGGCGGTGAGTATTCCGACCGCCTTGGCGAACGCGCGCTCGACGAGTGTCTTGACCGCGGCGTCGATCTCGCGCGCGGTCTCCTCGCTGAACTCCCGGGCCTTCACCGCGCCGCCGGGGGTGGCGAGGAACGGGCTCGGCTCGGACTCGTACGCGACCTGCCCGAGCTTCTCGACCATCCCGAAGCGCATGACCATGCTGCGCGCGATGTTGGCGACCTTCTGGAGGTCGTCTGCCGCGCCGGTGGAGATCTCGTCGAAGACGACGTGCTCGGCGGCGCGTCCGCCGAGCAGCACTGCCATCTTGTTCTCCAGCTCGGTCGTCGTCATCAGGAACCGGTCCTCGAGGGGGCGCTGGATCGTGTAGCCGAGCGCGCCGATGCCGCGCGGGATGATCGAGATCTTGTGGACCGGATCGGAGCCGGGCAGGGTCATCGCCACCAGGGCGTGGCCCATCTCGTGGTACGCGACGGTGCGGCGTTCCTTCTCGTTGAGGACGCGGTTCTTTTTCTCCAGCCCGGCGACGATGCGCTCGATGCCGTCGTTGAAGTCCTGCAGCGCGACCGCGGTCGCCCCGCGGCGCGTCGCGAGGAGCGCGGCCTCGTTCACCAGGTTCGCGAGGTCGGCGCCCGAGAAGCCCGGCGTGAGCGCGGCGATCTTCTCCGGATCGACGTCGGCCGCGAGCGTCACTTTCTTCAGGTGCACGTCGAGGATCGCGATCCGGCCGCGCTTGTCCGGCCGGTCGACGAGCACCTGCCGGTCGAAGCGCCCGGCGCGCAGCAGCGCCGGGTCGAGGATCTCGGGCCGGTTGGTCGCGGCGAGCAGGATGAGGCCGCTCGAGGG
Source organism: uncultured beta proteobacterium (assembly GCA_963789885.1). Classification (GTDB taxonomy): domain Bacteria; phylum Pseudomonadota; class Gammaproteobacteria; order Burkholderiales; family SG8-39; genus DATEDA01. The sequence goes on from CAWBNB010000021.1 coordinate 153,799, forward strand.
GTCGAAGCCGTCGAGCTCGACCAGCAGCTGGTTGAGCGTCTGCTCCTTCTCGTCGTGGCCGCCGACGCCGTACGCGCCGCGGGCGCGGCCGAGCGCGTCGAGCTCGTCGATGAAGATGATGGCCGGCGCGAGCTTGCGCGCCTGCTCGAAGAGATCGCGGACGCGCGCCGCCCCGACGCCGACGAACATCTCGACGAACTCCGAGCCGTTGATCGACAGGAACGGCACGCCGGCCTCGCCGGCCACCGCGCGGGCGAGGAGGGTCTTGCCGGTGCCGGGCGGACCGACGAGCAGGACCCCCTTCGGGCAGCCGCCCGCCCAGCCGGCCGTAGTCCTTCGGGTTCTTGAGGAACTGGACGACCTCCTTCAGCTCGTCCTTCGCCTCGTCGACGCCGGCCACGTCCTCGAACGTCACCTTGACGTCCTTCTCCATGTAGACCTTGGCCTTGCTCTTGCCGATCGACAGGAACCCGCCGCCCATGCCGCCCCGCTCGGCGAACCGACGCATCAGGAACCACCACAGGCCGAAGAACACGAGCGCGGGCACCACGAAACCGAGGAGGTCGCGCAGGAGGGTGCTTTCGATCACCCCGGTGTACTTGACGTTGTACTGCTCGAGGTCCTTCGCCAACCGTTCGTCGACGCGGACCGCGGCGAACCGGGTGCGCTTGTCGGACAGGGGTTCCTTGAACTTGCCCTCGACCGTGTTTTCGCGGACCACGACCTCCTCGATCTTGCCCTGCTTGAGGTAGTCGACGAACTCGCTGTAGGTGATCGGCTCGACCGAGCGCGTCTCGACCCAGACGCCGTGCAGCCACAGCACGGCGAGCGCGGCCAGGATGAAGTACCAGACGTTGATTTGCGTTTGTCGTTCCATCGGGAGGGGTGAAAGGCGATTGCGCGATGTGGAGCGCGATTTTCCGGTTGCGGAGGGCGCCCGCCGGGATCAGAATTCCCGGCGAGCGGTCGTACCTGACATCGAGCGCGTCCGGATAGGGGAAATGGGTCCGCCGGACGCGGATTCAAGGAGGCAGCAGCCATGGGCCGAGCGATTCCCGAGCCGCCGCGCGACTTCGAGAAGACCACCATCATCCAGCGCCCCGACGGGTTCTACTGGCTGTCGGAGGCGACCGGCGAAGAATACGGCCCGTTCCCCACCCGCGCCGAGGCGCTGGCCGACATCCAGTTCGGCGGCGAGACGGACGAGGTCGAGGCCGACGAGATGGTGGAGGAGGCCGAAGCCGACATCGGCGTATCCGGCTGGGTCGACCCCGACACCGGTGATCTCGGCGAGAGCTGGACGCCGCGGCTCGAGGATCATTAGCCGGGCGCGCGCGCGCCGTTCGCGAGTTTCCCGAGCAGGCGCCTGAGCGCGCGGAAGAGTTTCGGCACGAGCCAGGCCGCCGCGGCGAGGAAGAGGACGAGCAGGACGAGGAATACCGCCGGCGCCTTGAGCGCAGCCAGGAAGCCGGCCGGCACCAGCAGGTCCTCCCCGAACGATGCGGCCCAGTTGGAGAACGGCTCGGGCGAAGTGTTGATGATCGCTCGCGTGCCGGCCTTGGCGAGATGCGCGCCGGAGGCGATCGCCCCGCCGAGGATCGCGGCCACCATCACCCACACCGGATCCGCCTGACCGAGCGCCGCGGCGGCCAGCACCGCGCCCGCCGGGACGCGGATGAAGGTGTGCACCGCATCCCAGACGCTGTCGAACGCCGGCACCTTGTCGGCGAGGAATTCGCCGAGGGTCATTACGCCCGAGGCGGCCAGCACGAGCGGGTGCTGAAGCACCTGGAGCGCTGGAGGCAGCTCCAGGTAGCCGAAGTGGGCCATCGCGCCGGCGAGGAACAGCACCGCGTACAGCCGGATGCCGCTCGCCCAGGCGAGGCCCGCGCCGAGCGCGATGCTGTGCAGCCAGTCCATTCGTCATTATAGGAAGCAGGAGGGCGCAGTTTGCATCGCCCGGCCCCGCGATGGGACAATCCGCGCCGGTCAGCCGGCGGCCCCGGGTCTTTGCGGGGGGAGAGCAAGAACGAGCGCCGCGCCCCGCGTCCCGTCGCTTACCCGAGGAGGCAGGTCCATGAGCACGCATCGTCCTATCGCCCCCCCCAAGCGCCGCCGCGTTCTGCAGGCGGCTGCGGCGTCCGCAGCCCTGACGAGCCTCGGGTTCCCGGCGATCGTCCGCGGACAAGGCACCGCGCTGAAGGTCGGCGTGCTGCTGCCACGCTCGGGTTTCCAGGGATTCATCGGCCAGTCGTGCCAGAAGGGCGCCGACATCGCGCCGGGCGTGCTCAAGGAACTGCTCGGCGTCAACGTGGAGCTGATGAACGCCGACACCGAGACCAACGTCGACACCGCGCGCACCCGCGCCGAGCGGCTGATCCAGGAGGGCGCGCACGTGCTCGTCGGCCCGTTCGATTCCGGCGCCGCCGCCGCGATCGCGCAGGTCGCCGAGCAGCGCGGCGTGCCGTTCGTGATCAACATTGCCGCCGCGCCGCAGATCACCGAGCAGGGCTACGGCTACGTGTTCCGCAACTTCCCGACCGCGGTCGATCTCGTCACCAACGGCCTCGCGCTGATCGGCGATCTCTTCCGGGCGACGAGCACCGTGCCGCGCACTGCGGTGTACATGCACGTCAACGACACCTTCGGACAGGCGAACACCAAGGCGATCCAGGCGATCCTGCCGCGTCTCACTCAGCTACCGTTCAAGGTGGTCGACACGATCTCCTACGATCCGGCGACCAAGGACCTGACCGTCGAAGTGTCGAAGGCGAAAGCGACGAAAGCGGATTTCGTGCTGCTCGTCTCGCGGCTGAACGACGCCATCATCCTCCGGCGCGAGATGGTGAAGCAGCGCTGGAACCCGATGGGCCTGGTGAGCCCGGGCTCGCCCGGCATGTACGAGGAGCAGTTCTACAAGGCCCTCGGCAAGCTCTCCGAGTACTGCATCTCGAACGTGCCCTGGTATGACCCGAAGGCGCCACTCACGAAAACCGTGGACGCGGCGTTCCGGAAGCAGTTTCCGAGCGACTCGCTCAAGTTCCACGCGCTCAACGTGGGCTTCACGTTCGAGGCGATCATGATCGCCGCCGACGCCTACCGGCGGTCGAAGTCGACCGCGGCGAAAGCGCTGACCGATGCGATCAAGCAGACCAACATCACGTCGCGGATGATGCTCGGCGGCCCGATCAAGTTCAGCGCGAAGGGGCAGGTCGAGGGCATCGGCTCGGCGTGCATCCAGAACCTCAAGCTCAGTCCGACGGTCGTCCTGCCGGTCGCGGTCGCCGAGGCAAAGCCGGTGTTTCCGGCGCCCGACTACAAGCCGGCGTAGGACGCACCGCGCGGGAGGGCCGGCCCGTCATGGACCCGGTCAACGTCGCGAACCTCGCCGTCGCCGGCGTCCTCACCGGCCTCGTTTACGGCCTGATGGCGCTCGGGCTGTCGGTGATCTTCGGCGTCGTGCGGGTCGTGAATTTCGCGCACGGCGAGATGATGACGGTCGCGATGTACGCGACGGTCGTGCTCTTCGCCGCGCTGGGGCTAGACCCGTTCCTCGCCATCGTGCCCGTGGCGGCCGCGTTCTTCGCCTTCGGCTACGCGCTGCAGGCAACGCTGATCAACCCGTTCATCACCCGGCCCGAGCACTCGCAGTTCATGCTGCTCGTCGCGGTCGCGATCATCATGGTCAACGCGCTGCTGATGATCTTCGGCCCGAGCGCGCGCAACGTCCAGCTCGACTACCTGCTCGAGTCGATCGAGCTCGGGCCGCTGCTGTTGGACCGCGGCAAGCTGTACGCCGCCGCCGTCGCCTGCGTGACAGCGGGTCTGCTCTTCGCGTTCTTCAAGTTCACGCGCACCGGGACGGCGATCCGCGCCTGCGCGGACAACTATCTCGGCGCGCGGGTGGTGGGCCTCAACGTGAAGCGCTATTACGCGTTCACGTTCGGGCTGGGCGCAGCGTGCGTCGCCGTCGCCGGCTGCATGATGTGCCTGCTGGTCGACGTGACCCCGGTCCTCGGGCCCGCGTACACGCTGCTCGCGTTCGTGATCGTCATCGTGGGCGGGCTCGGCTCGATGGGCGGCGCGCTCCTCGGCGGGGTGCTCATCGGCGTGTCCGAGGCGCTCGCCGGCCTGTTCATCGAGCCGTCGGCGAAGAGCATGTTCAGCTTCGCGCTGCTCATCCTCGTGCTGCTTTTCCGCCCGCAGGGGCTGCTCGGGAAGCGGATGTGAATCGCCGTGCGGTGACACTGGTCGCGGTCCTCGCGGTGGCGCTGCTTGCGCTGCCGGCGGTCGCGTCGAGCTACGTCCTCTCGGTGGCGACGCTGATCCTCTTCTTCGCCTATGCCGGTCAGGCATGGAACGTGATGATGGGTTTCGCCGGGCAGCTCTCGCTCGGACACTCGCTCTACGTGGGGGTCGGCGCGTACACCGCGGCGGGGCTCTTCTTCCACTACGGCATCGGCCCCTGGGCCGGGATCTGGCTCGCCGTCGCGCTCTGCGTGGCACTCGGTGCGGCGATCGGCTTCCTCGCGTTCCGGTTCGGGATCTCGGGCGTCTACTTCGCGCTGCTCACGATCGCGTTCGCCGAGTTCACGCGCATCGGCTTCGACCACATCGCCTGGCTCGGCGGGCCGGGCGGGCTCTTCATCAAGGTGGCACAGCGCGAGCAGCTCGACCTCGCCAATCTGCGCGGCCCGCCGGCGATGTTCTACTACCTGATGCTCGCGCTCACCGCGGCGGCGCTCGCGCTCTGCGCGTGGCTGCTCAGAAGCCGGGCCGGTTACTACTGGCAGGCGATCCGCGAGGACGAGCAGGCGGCGCAGGCGCTCGGCATCAACACGTTCCGCTGGAAGATGCTCGCGGTGGTCATCAGCTCGGCGATGACGGCGGTCGCAGGCGTGTTCTTCGCCTTCTACTACAACAATCTCTTCCCCGAGCAGATCTTCAACATCAGCCGCTCGATCGAGATCATCCTCGGACCGGTGATCGGCGGCGTCGGCACGCTGTTCGGGCCGGTGCTCGGCGCGGCCGTGCTCGCGATCCTTGCCGACACGATCACCGAGCTCCTCGCCGCGGCGGGCGTCGAGATCCCCGGGGTGAAGCAGGTGTTCTACGGGCTCGTCCTGCTCGTCGTCGTGATGTTCCTGCCGCACGGCATCTGGCCGACGGTGGCGAGGAAGCTCGGCCTCGGACGGCGGGACTGAAGCCATGGCGCTGCTCGAGGTTCGCGACGTCTCGAAAGCGTTCCGCGGGTTGCGGGCGGTCATCGGCGTGTCGTTCGACGTGGGCGAGGGCGCGATCGTCGGCCTGATCGGGCCGAACGGCGCCGGCAAGACGACGACTTTCAACATGGTCGCCGGCGCGTTTGCGCCCGATAGCGGGGAGATCCGTTTTGCCGGCCGGCGGATCGACGGCCTGCGTCCCGACCAGGTGTGCGCCGCGGGGATCGGCCGGACGTTCCAGATCGTGCGGCCGTTCGCGGGCCTGAGCGTGCTCGACAACGTCATCGTGGGAGCGCTCGAGCGCGCCGCCGGCGTGGCGGAGGCGCGAGCCTCCGCGGCCGCGATCCTGGAGCAGCTCGGCCTCGCCGCGAAGCGCGACCTGCCGGCCTCGGCGCTGACGCTGCCCGACCGCAAGCGGCTCGAGGTCGCGCGCGCGCTCGCGACGCGGCCGCGGCTGCTGCTCCTCGACGAGGTGATGGCCGGCCTGCGCCCGACCGAGTGCGACCAGATGGTCGCCGTGTTCCGGGAAATCAACCGCCGCGACGGGCTGACGGTGCTGCTGATCGAGCATGTGATGCGCGCGGTCATGGCGCTCGCGCAGGAGATCGTCGTGCTCCATCACGGCGAGGTGATCGCGTGCGGTGCGCCCGGCGAGGTCGTCCGGGACCCGGCCGTGCTCGAGTGCTATCTCGGCGAGGAGGCCCAGGTTTGAGCGCGGCCGAGCCGCTGCTCGCGATCGAGGGCCTCGATCTCTACTACGGCGATGCGCAGGCGCTCGCGGGCGTGACGCTGGCGGTGCCCGCAGGCGAGGTCGTCGCGATCGTCGGCGCGAACGGCGCGGGCAAGACCTCGCTGATTCGGGCGATCGCCGGCATCGAGACGCCGCGGGCCGGACGCATCCGATTCCGCGGCCGGGAGGTGAGCGGGCTCGACTCGTACGCGACCTGCGAGCTCGGGATCGGGCAGGTCGCCGAGGGGCGCCAGGTGTTTCCGTCGCTCACGGTGGTCGAGAACCTGGAAATGGGAGCGATGCTCCCGCGCGCGCGGGCCAAGCTGGGCCAGACGCTGGCCGAGGTGTACGCGCTCTTCCCGCGGCTCGCCGAGCGCCAGGCCCAGGCCGCTGGAACGCTCTCCGGCGGCGAGCAGCAGATGCTCGCGATCGGGCGCTGCCTGATGGGCCGACCCGAGTTCGTGATGTTCGACGAGCCGTCGCTCGGCCTCGCACCGACCGTGGTACAGGAGGTGTTTCACACCGTTCGCACGCTGCACGAGCGCGGCCTGACGATTCTCCTGGTGGAGCAGAACGTCGCCCTGTCGCTCAAGCTCGCGCAGCGCGCGTACGTGCTCGAGAACGGCCGCGTCGTGATGCAGGGGACCGGTGCCGAGCTCCTCGCCGACGACCGCGTGCGGCAGGCTTATCTGGGCTTGTAGACCGGGCCGTGACGCAGTTCACGCACGGAGCGCGCGGCGCAAACGCTGGCATGCCTTCTGCTCTCTACAGGGTAGCTTTCGCCTTTTTCCTCCTCCTTTGGGGTGAAAGTTTTTTCGGCGGCCTCCGGGCCGCCTTTCTTTTTTCACGCTCCCACCGAGTGGAACCCGTTTCCCGTGAAGGATTTGGCGCTTAAGCGGGCGCCGCGACCAGGCGCCGTGCTGTGCCGGTTTCGACAGGGTCGTCGAGCCCGCTACACGGATTCGTTGAATCGCGGCTCCGGCGACCCCATAAACGAGTCATGACCGCCCACTCCTTCGACTCGACCGTCGCCGATTTCGACCGCGACGTCGTGGAAGCCTCCAGGCTGACGCCGGTCGTCGTGGACTTCTGGGCCCCCTGGTGCGGCCCCTGCCGAGCGCTGAAGCCGGTCCTCGAGAAGCTCGCGGCCGAGTTCGGGGGCAAGTTCCTGCTGGCGAAGGTCAACACGGACGAGAACCCGGAGGTCGCCGAGCGCTATGGCGTGCGCGGCATCCCGAACGTGAAGGCATTCGTCGACGGCAAGGTCGCGAACGAGTTCACCGGCGCTCAGCCCGAGTCCGCGGTGCGGCGATTCCTGGAGACGGTCGTGCCGTCGCCGGCGGAGACGCTACGACGTGCCGCTCAGGAGGATGTCGCGCGCGGCGACTTCGATGCCGCCGAAACCAGGCTGCGCCAGGCGATCGGGCTCGACGCGACGGCCAATGACGCGCGGGTCGATCTCGCCGCGCTCCTTGCCGCACGCCAGGACCTCGCGGGGGCCGAGGCCGCGCTCGCCCCGATTCCCGAGCACCGGCGCGACGAGCGCGCAGCGAACCTCCTCACGCGGATCGGACTGGCGCGCAAGCGCGCAAATCTGCCGGACGCGGCCACCCTGAAGGCGCGCGTCGACGCGCAACCCGCGGACCTCGAGGCCCGCCTTGCTTACGCGGAACGGCTCGTGGCCGACGGGACGTATCGCGCCGCGCTCGACGAACTCCTGGAGGTGGTGCGACGCGATCGCAGCGAGCGCCGCGAGCGGGCGCGCAAGGCGATCGTCGAGGTATTCGCCCTTGCCGCCGGGGAACCCGAATTGGTGAGCGAATACCGCCGGGCGCTCGCCAGCGCGCTCTATAGTTGAGCCTTAAGGCCGCACCCGCGGAGGGTGGCCCGGCCGGGGCTAGCCACACGCCTGATTCTTCAGGCACAATCGGCTGCAACCACATGCCGGTCTGCCGCCGATGGAAGCGCCGCTGATCCTGACCCTGGACTCGCACGGTGTCCCGCACCGCTGGGTGCCGTGGCAGCAGGCCTGCTTCTATTACGCCAAGAACCTCGTCGCCTGGACGCTCGGGGAGGTCGCGTTCACCGCCCACGGCGGGATCTCGCGGCTGACCGGCGAGCGCTCGAGCATCACCGGCCACTCGATCATCGCGATCAAGGGCAAGGCGATGGCGATGAAGGGCTTCAACCAGGTCCCGCCGCTCAACAACCGCGAGCTCTTCCGGCGCGATCGCCACGTCTGCGCGTACTGCGGCGGCGAGTTCTCGTTCCTGCGGCTGACTCGCGACCACATCCTGCCGATGTCGCGCGGCGGCCGCGACACCTGGATGAACGTCGTGACGGCGTGCCGCCACTGCAACGGCGTCAAGCGCAATCACACCCCCGAGGAAGCAGGGGTGCAGCTGATGTACGCGCCTTACGTGCCGAACAAGGCCGAGTACCTGATCCTGACGAACCGCAAGATCCTATCCGACCAGATGGAGCTCCTGCTCCAGCACGTGTCGTCGCACAGCCGCGTGTTCGATCTGGCTCTCACCACCCGCTAGGGCGGCGGGCTCGCCGCGCGCGGCATGGCCCAGGATTTCTGGCGCAACTCCGGCTTCCATCTGCTGGAGCGCGGCGGCGCGGGCCGCCTTCGCGTCACCGACGATTTTCTCCGCGCCTATCTGTTGCGGCCGGAGCTGCGCCCGGTGGAGGAATCGGGGCCGGCTGAGATCACCCTGTACGAGTCGCTGCTGGACGCGCCGCGCCAACCGGTCGCCGCGGGCGAGCTCGATGCCGTCGAGGACGCGGACGCCCGCGCCAACCTGAAGATCTGGCTCGAGTTCCGCGAGCGCCTGCTCGCCGCCGACTCGGTCGAGGCGTGCTACCGGAGCCTGTTCGACGCCGACGTGCGCACGCCGCCGCTCTTCATCGACCAGCTCGTGCAGATCATCCTTCGCAGCGTGCTCGACGGCGTCGACGATCCGCTCGAGGTCCGCGCCGGCGAGCTCTTCTACCGCGAGCAGAAGGTGAGCATCGACGAGGGGCGGATCCTGCTCGCCGACCTGGAGACGGTCGAGATGCACGCCTCCGGGGGCACCTACGGCAGCCTCGGGCGCCTGATCGTCGAAGCCCAGACCCCGGTCAAGGCGGTGAACCTCGACGTGCTCGATGCGGACAACGGCGCCCTCTACTGGCTCCGCGACCAGCGGCACGACCTCGTCATCGGCCTCAACTACGGGCGCGCCGGGATCACCGCGCTCGGCCGGGTCATCGCCCGCTGGGTGCGCCACTTCGTCGGCGTCGATCCGGCGGTGACGCCGCTCCGGCAGATCCAGGATGCGAAATGGGCGTGGCACATCGGGCTCGACGCGCAGGCCACGGCGGTGCTGAACGATCTGTGGCGCGGGCAAGACGTCGAGGCGGGGCGGCTCGCGCGCCTGCTCGCGCTGTTCCGCATGGACTTTCCCGACCCGGCCGTGCTGCGGCCGGACGTCGCCGGCAAGCCGGTCTACCTTGCGCTCGCGATGGACGAAGAAAACGTCGTTCGCATGAAGCCGCAGAACCTGCTCCTCAACCTCCCGCTCGCCGCGCCGTCGTGACCGCCCGGCCCGAGTACTGGCTACGCGCCAAGCGCGCGCTTGCGCGCCGCGACCCCGTGCTCGCGCAGATCATGCGCGAGCGTCCGCGGATCGCGCTGCGGAGCCGCGGCGATCCCTTCAATACGCTCGCGCGCTCGATCGTCGGCCAGCAGATCTCGGTGAAGGCCGCGCAGAGCGTTTGGAACCGCCTTGCCGCGGCGGTCCCGGTGGTCGCTCCGGACGCGGTGGCGAGCCTGCACCTGCGCCGTCTGCGCGCGTGCGGGCTCTCGGCGCGCAAGAGCGAGTATCTGCGCGATCTCGCCCGCCATTTCGTCGCGGGCAGGGTCGAGGTCGAGCGCTGGTCGCAAATGGACGACGAGGCCGTGATCGCCGAGCTCGTCGAGGTGCGCGGCATCGGCCGGTGGACGGCCGAGATGCTGCTGATGTTCAGCCTGCTGCGCCCGAACGTGCTGCCGGTCGACGACCTCGGCCTGCGCCGCGCCGCGAGCCGCCACTACTTCGACGGCGAGGAGATCGACGCGGACGAGCTGCGCGCGCTCGGTGCGCGCTGGGAACCCTGGCGATCCGTGGCGACCTGGTATCTCTGGCGCAGCCTCGAGCCGGTGCCGGTCGAGTACTGAGCCGCGCCGGCCGTTCAGCCGTGGTTTAGAATCCGCGCGCGACATGAAAGCCACTTTTCTCGATTTCGAGCAGCCCATCGCCGAGCTGGAGGCGCGGATCGACGAGCTGCGCTTCGTGCAGGACGACTCCGCGGTCGACATCTCCGAGGAGATCACGCGGCTGCAGAAGAAGAGCCAGGCGCTGACGAAGGAGATCTACTCCAAGCTCTCGCCCTGGCAGGTGGCGCAGGTCGCGCGCCATCCGCAGCGTCCGTACACCCTCGACTACATCGGCGCGCTCTTCACCGACTTCGAGGAGCTGCACGGCGATCGGGCGTTCGCCGACGACCTCTCGATGGTGGGCGGCCTCGCGCGCTTCAATGGCCAGCCGGTGATGGTGATCGGCCACCAGAAGGGGCGCGACACCAAGGAGAAGCTCGCCCGCAACTTCGGCATGCCGCGTCCCGAGGGCTATCGCAAGGCGATGCGGTTCATGCGACTCGCCGAGAAGTTCGGGCTGCCGGTGCTCACCTTCGTCGACACGCCCGGTGCGTATCCCGGGATCGGCGCCGAGGAACGCGGGCAGGCCGAGGCGATCGGCCGCAACCTGTACGTGCTCGCCGAGCTGAAGGTACCCGTTGTGTGCACCATCATCGGCGAGGGCGGATCGGGCGGGGCGCTCGCAATCGCCGTCGGCGACACCGTCATGATGCTGCAGTACTCGACGTACTCGGTGATCTCGCCCGAAGGCTGCGCGTCGATCCTCTGGAAGAACGCCGAGATGGCGCCCGAGGCGGCCGAGACCCTCGGCATCACCGCCAACCGGCTGAAGACGCTCGGTCTGATCGACAAGATCGTGAACGAGCCGCTCGGTGGTGCCCATCGCGACCATGCGGCCGCAGCGCAGAGCCTGAAGAAGGCGTTGCAGGACGCGTTGCGGGGCCTCGCCGACAAGAGCCCGACGGAGCTCGTCGAAGCGCGCTTCGAGCGGCTGATGGGCTATGGCAAGTTCAAGGAAGCGACGGCGAAGTGAGCTTGCCGAACGGGTCGCCGCGGAGCTCGTCCGCCACGTTCCCCGCGGCGCGACGCTGACGCTCGCGCTCTCGGGCGGCATCGACTCGATCGCGGCGCTCGACATCCTCGCGCGGCTCGCGCGCTCCCATCCGTTCGCGCTCGACTGCCTCCACGTCAACCACCGGATCAGCCCGAATGCAGCTGCCTGGGCGCGCTTCGCACGCGCGAGCGCCAGGCGCTACGGACTCAAGTGCACGGTGCGAACGGTCGACCTCGCGCCGCACCGCCGGCTCGGCCTGGAGGGCGCGGCGCGGGCGGCACGGTACGCGGCGTTCGCGCGCGCGCGAGCCGATTTCGTCGTGCTCGCGCAACACCGCGACGACCAGGCCGAAACGGTGCTGCTCCAGCTCGTGCGGGGCGCCGGCGTTGCGGGCCTCGCGGGCATGCCGGCCCTGCGCAAGCCGGGTGGCCCGACCCTGCTGCGACCGCTGCTCGGCGCTACGCGCGCAGAGATCGAGCGGTACGCGCGCGAACGCGGCCTAGAGTGGGTCGAAGACGAATCGAACGCCGACGAGCGGCGTGCGCGCAACTTCGTGCGCCGCAGGGTGATGCCGCTCCTCGTCGAGTTGAACGCCGCGGCGGCCGCCAACCTCGCGCGGAGCGCGGCCCACCTCGCCGAGGCGCACGAGCTCGCGCGCGCGGTCGCCGCGCTCGATGCGCGCGAGGCGATGCGCGAGGGCCGGCTGAGCGCCGCCGCGCTCGCCCGGCTGCCCGCGGCGCGGGCGAGAAACCTGCTCCGGTGGACGATCACCGAGACCGGCCTCGTCGTGCCCGACGCGGGCCGGCTCGACGAGATCCTGCGGCAGGTCGTAGGCGCGCGCGCGGACGCAACGATCCGGATCGCGCTCGACGGCGCGGAGGTCAGACGATATCGCGATGCCGTGTGGATCGTGGCGGCGCGGGCGGCTCCGCCGCCCGCGTTCCGAGCCCGCTGGACGGGGCGGCCGGCCTGGCATTTGCCCGAACTCGGAGGCACGTTGACGTTCAAAGCTACGAACGGGGGCGGCGTGGCAGCCCGCGCGCTCGATCGGGGACAGGTGGAAGTGCGGCTCCGGTCCGGGGGGGAGCGGCTGCAGCCCGACGGCCGCCGCCCCCGGCGGACGCTTAAGGCACTGCTCCAGGAGAGCGCCATTCCCCCGTGGGAGCGCGAGCGGCTGCCGCTCCTCTATTCCGGTGGAAAACTCGTTGCCGTTCCGGGGATTGGCGTCGCCGCGGAGGCCGCCGCCGCCGCCGGCGAGCGCGGCTGGACGGTATCGTGGGTGCCCGATCGCCTCAAACTGCCGAAATCGACGAAACCGATGATAAAATAACGAGTTATTCGGGTCTTCTAGAACACCAAAACAGCATCGACAGGGAGTGCCAATGGCGGTAGAACGAACGCTCTCAATCATCAAGCCTGACGCGGTTGCGAAGAACGTGGTCGGCCAGATCTACGCGCGCTTCGAGGCGGCCGGGCTGAAGGTGGTCGCCGCGCGAATGATGTGGCTCTCGCAGCACCAGGCGGAGGGCTTCTACGCGGTCCACCGGGAGCGGCCGTTCTTCCGCGACCTCGTCAAGTTCATGACGACGGGACCGGTCATGGTGCAGGTGCTCGAGGGCGAGAATGCGATCGCGAAAAACCGCGAGCTGATGGGTGCGACCGATCCGAAGAAAGCGGCGAAAGGCACGATCCGCGCCGATTTCGCCGAGTCGATCGACGCGAACGCGGTCCACGGCTCGGACGGCCCGGACACGGCGCGCACGGAGATCGCATTCTTCTTCCCGAGCGGCGAGATCCACTCGCGCTAGGCACCAGGAACCGGTCGCACTGAACCAAGGGAGAGGAGCGGGGCGAGGGCCCCGATCCACGGGATGAAAGTCAATCTGCTCGGACTCGACGCCGCTGCGCTCGGCGCCTTCTTCGCCGATCGCGGCGAGAAGCCGTTCCGCGCCCGGCAGGTGCTGCGCTGGGTGCACCAGTTCGGCGAGTCCGACTTCACCCGCATGACCGACCTCGCGAAGGGCGCGCGCGAGATGCTGGCGGGGACGGCCGAAGTCCAGCCGCCGCCGATGATCGCGGACAGCGTGGCCGCCGACGGCACGCGCAAATGGCTGCTCGACGTCGGCAACGGCAACGCAGTCGAGGCGGTTTTCATTCCCGAAGCGAGCCGCGGGACGCTCTGCGTCTCGACCCAGGCCGGTTGCACGATGGCCTGCCGGTTCTGCTCGACCGGCCGGCAGGGCTTCAATCGCAACCTCACGACGGCCGAGATCGTCGGCCAGCTCTGGTGGGCCAACAAGGCGCTCGGCGCGACCCGCGGCGGCGACCGCGTCATCAGCAACGTGGTGCTGATGGGCATGGGGGAGCCGCTCCTCAACTTCGACAACGTGCTGCCCGCCCTGCGCCTGATGCTGGACGACCACGCTTACGGGCTGTCGCGCCGCCGCGTGACGCTCTCGACCGTCGGCATCGTGCCGTTGATCGACCGCCTGCGCGACGAGTGCCCGGTCGCGCTCGCGGTGAGCCTCCACGCGCCCGACGACGCACTGCGCAGCCGGCTGATCCCGGTGAACGAGAAGTATCCGCTTCGCGAGCTGCTCGCAGCCTGCCGTCGCTATCTCGAGCGCAGCCCGCGCGACTTCATCACGTTCGAGTACGTGATGCTCGCCGGCGTCAACGACAGCGATGCGCACGCGCGCGCGCTGGTCGAGCTCGTCGCCGACGTCCCCTGCAAGTTCAACCTGATTCCGTTCAACCCGTTCCCGGATTCGGGCTTCCGCCGCTCGGGCCCCGACGCGATCCGGCGCTTTGCCGAGCGGCTGCTCGCCGCCGGCATCGTCTGCACGACGCGCCGGACGCGCGGCGACGACATCGACGCCGCCTGCGGCCAACTCGCGGGCCGCGTCCAGGACCGGACGCGCCGGGCGGGTGCGCGCACGGCGAGGGCGGTCCAGTGAGCCCGATCGTCCGCGCAACGTTGCTCGTGGCGACCGCGGCGATCCTGGCTGCAGGCTGCGCGAACCAGCAGCCGTCGTCGGTGGAGCGGACCCAGCCGACGGATTCGAACTACGGGCCGATCATCGGGGATCCGAAGGACGCGCGCACGCGCGCCAAGGCGCACACCGACCTCGCGTCCGCCTACTACGAGCTCGGCAATCTCGGGGTTGCGCTCGAGGAGGCGCGCATCGCGCTTGCCGCCGATCCGAACTATCCGCCGGCCTATAACGTCCAGGGCCTGGTGAACATGGACCTGAAGGATGGACCCGCCGCCGACGCGAGCTTCCAGCGCGGCCTCAAGCTCGCGCCCCAGGACCCCGATCTCAACCACAACTACGGCTGGTTCCTGTGCCAGACCGGGCGGGAGCAGCAGTCGATCCAGTGGTTCATGAACGCGATCAAGAACCCGCTCTACGCGACGCCGTCGAAGTCGTATGCCGCCGCGGGACAGTGCCTGCAGAAGAGCAGTCCGGCCGAGTCGGCGCAGTACCTGGAGCGCGCGCTGCGGCTCGACCCGAACACGGTGCAGGCGATGATGCCTTACGCCGAGTACCTGTACCGCCGCGGCCAGCTGGGCCAGGCAAAGGAGCTCGTGGCGCGCTACAACAAGCTGCTGCCCGAGCCAACGCCGGAGTCCCTGTGGCTCGCGCTGCGGATCGAGCGCAAGCTCGGCGATCGCTCCGCGGAGACGAACCTCGCGACGCAGCTCCGCCGGCGCTACAGCAACTCGCCCCAGTACCAGTCGCTGCAACGCGGCGATTTCGATTCGCCATGACCGATTCCACGACACCCACGCACCCGGACGAACCGCAGAGCCCGGGCCGGCTGCTCGCCGCGGCCCGTCAGGCGCGCGGGATGACGGTTACCGAGGTCGCGCTGCGTCTGAAATTCTCGCCGCGGCAGATCGAGGCGCTCGAAGCCGATCACTACGACGTTCTACGGGACTCCTCCATGGTGCGCGGGATGATCCGCACCTACGCGAAGCTCATCGGCCTCGATCCCCGGCCGGTGCTCGACGCGCTCCACCAGCGGCTCAACGCCGGCCCGATGACGATGCAGCCGCGGGCGATGGCGGTGCCGTTCCCGCGCGCGGCGCCGAAGGGTTCGCTCGTCTATGTGATGCTGTCGGCGGTCGTCGTGATCGCGGTCGTGAGCGTGATCGCCGAGTGGGTGCTGCGTCCCGGCGCATCGCCGGCGGTCTCGGCGGGGCCGCGGCTCGCGCCACCCGCGCAAGGGGGCGCGGCGCCGGTGCCGGGCCGCGATGCCGCGGCCGTCCCGCCGCCGGTCGCCGGGCCCGCCCCGGCGGCAACCCCGGCCCGGCCCCGGCCACGGTAACGCTCGCGACCCGGGCCCCGGCCGCAACGCGGTCGCCCGTCCCGACGTCGGCCCCGGCGCCCGCGCCGGCGGTGGAGCGACGCCCGGCGCCGGTGGTCCAGCACGAGACGGTGCTGCATGCGAAGCGCATCGAGCTCGTGTTCGACCGCGAGTCGTGGGTCGAGATCAAGGACGCCGACGGCCGGATCGTGTTCTCCCAGCTCAATCCGCCCGGCAGCCGCCGGAAGGTCGTGGGCGAGGCGCCGTTCTCGATCGTCATCGGCAACGCTACCGGCGTGAAGCTGCGCTACAACGATAGCGACGTCGACCTCGCACCGTTCACGCGCACCGACGTCGCGCGCCTGACCCTCGAGTGAGCGAGTGAACCGCCGCGGCTCCCGCAAGGTGTGGATCGCGCACGTCCCGGTCGGCGGCGACGCGCCGATCATGGTGCAGTCGATGACCAACACCGACACCGCCGACGCGGCGGCGACCGCGCAGCAGGTGCTCGAGCTCGCGCGCGCCGGCTCGGAGGTGGTGCGGATCACCGTGAATACCGCCGAAGCGGCGGCTGCGGTTGCGGCGATCCGCGCGCAGCTCGACGCCTGGGGCTGCAACGTGCCGCTCGTCGGCGATTTCCACTTCAACGGCCACAAGCTCCTCGCCGAGTTTCCCGACTGTGCGACCGCGCTCGCGAAGTACCGGATCAACCCCGGCAACGTCGGGCGCGGCGCGAAGCGCGACGAGCAGTTCGCGACCATGGTCGAGACCGCGTGCCGGCATGCGAAACCGGTGCGGATCGGCGTCAACTGGGGCAGCCTCGACCAGGAGCTGCTCGCGCGCCTGATGGACGAGAACGCCGCGCGGGCCCAGCCGCTGGAAGCCGATGCGGTCATGCGCGAGGCGCTGATCGCTTCGGCGGTCGAGAGCGCAGCGCGCGCGGAGGAGATCGGCCTGCCGGGTGACCGGATCGTGCTCTCGTGCAAGGTGAGTGGCGTGCAGGATCTGATCGCCGTCTATCGGGATCTCGCCCGGCGCTGCGACTATCCGCTGCACCTCGGCCTGACCGAGGCGGGGATGGGTTCGAAGGGGATCGTCGCCTCGACGGCGGCGATGGCCGTGCTGCTGCAGGAGGGCATCGGCGACACGATCCGCGTTTCGCTCACGCCGGAGCCCGGGGGCGATCGCACCCGGGAAGTCGTGGTCGCGCAGGAGATGCTGCAGACGATGGGCCTGCGTTCGTTCGCGCCGCTCGTGATCGCCTGCCCGGGCTGCGGCCGGACGACCAGCACGTTCTTCCAGGAGCTCGCGGCGAAGATCCAGAGCTACCTCCGCGCGCAGATGCCGGGCTGGCGCAGCCGCTACCCCGGGGTCGAGGAGATGCACGTGGCGGTGATGGGCTGCGTCGTCAACGGGCCGGGCGAGTCCAAGCACGCGAACGTCGGCATCAGCCTGCCCGGCTCGGGCGAGCGCCCGGTCGCACCGGTGTACGTCGACGGCGTGAAGACGGTGACCCTGAAGGGCGATCGGATCGCCGAAGACTTCCAGCGCATCGTCGAGGAGTACGTGCGCACGACCTACGGCCCCGGCGGCAGGGGACGACGGCGCGACACCGCTGACCACGACGACACCACGAAGGCCGTCGCGTAGAACGGCCCGCGATCCATGACCCAGACCATTCAGGCGGTACGGGGGATGAACGACATCCTCCCGGACGAGGCCGAGCTGTGGGAGCGCTTCGAGGAGACCGTCCGGTCCTGGGCGCGGAGCTACGGCTATCGCAACATCCGCACGCCGCTCCTCGAGCACACCGCGCTCTTCCGCCGGGCGATCGGCGAGGCGACCGACATCGTCGAGAAGGAGATGTACAGCTTCGTCGACGAGCTGAACGGCGAGCACCTGACGCTGCGTCCCGAGGCGACCGCCTCGACGGTGCGCGCGGCGATCGAGCATTCGCTCCTGTACGCCGGCCCGCAGCGACTCTGGTACATGGGGCCGATGTACCGGCACGAGCGCCCGCAGAAGGGGCGCTACCGGCAGTTCCATCAGGTGGGGGCGGAGGCGCTGGGCGTGCCCGGGCCGGACGTCGACGCCGAGCTGATCCTGATGTGCGCGCGGCTGTGGGACGACCTCGGGCTGGACGGCATCCGATTGCACCTCAATTCGCTCGGCAGCCTCGAGGAGCGGCACGCGCATCGCGAGGCGCTGGTCGCGTACCTCAAGCGGCACGAAGCCGACCTCGACGAAGACTCGCGCCGGCGGCTCGTCACGAACCCTCTGCGCGTGCTCGACACGAAGAACCCGGCCTTGCAACCGATCGTCGCCGGCAGCCCGCGGCTGCTCGACTACCTCGGCGAGGCGTCGCTCAAGCACTTCGATGGCGTGCAGGCGGTGCTGAGGGACGCCGCGGTTCCGTACACCATCGACCACCGCCTCGTGCGCGGGCTCGACTACTACAACCTCACGGTGTTCGAGTGGATCACCGATCGCCTCGGTGCCCAGGGCACGGTCTGCGGCGGCGGCCGCTATGACGGCCTGTTCGCGCAGGTTGGCGGCAAGCCCTCCACCGCCGCCGGCTTCGCGATGGGCGTGGAACGGCTGATCGCGCTCGTGCGCGAGGCCGAGCAGACGCGGGCGGGCGCGAGCTGTGACGCCTACCTCGTGCATCAGGGGGAGGCCGCCGACCGGTTCGCATTCACCGTCGCCGAACGGCTCCGGGATCACGGCTTCGCCGTGCTCCAGCATGCCGGGGGCGGGAGCTTCAAGTCGCAGATGAAGCGTGCCGACGCGAGCGGTGCCGACGTCGCGGTCATCGTCGGCGACGACGAAGCCGCCGCCGGCGAGGCGAGCGTGAAACCGCTGCGCGACGACCGCGGGCAGGTGCGCGTGCCGCTCGACCGGCTGCCGGCGGTGCTGACCGAGATGATCTACGCAGACGAAAGCGAATGAGCACCTACGACCTCGAAGAACAGGAACAGCTCGCCGAGCTGAAGGCATTCTGGAAGCAGTACGGCAACCTGATCGTGCTGGCGATCGCGGCGGCGCTCGCCGTCTTCGCCGGATACCGGATCTGGCTGTGGTATCAGGCCTCGCAGTCGGCGCAGGCGAGCGTCGTCTACGGCGAGCTGCAGAAGGCCGCCTCGGCGAACGACGCCAAGAAGGTGCGCGATCTGTCGGGGACCCTGATCGAGCAGTACCCGCGCTCGGCGTACGCACCGCTCGGGGCGTTCATCTCGGCGAAGGTCCACTTCGGCGCCGGCGACTTGAAGACCGCCCGCGCGCAGCTCTCGTGGGCAGCCGAGAATGCGCGCGACCCCGGCGTTCAGGCGCTCGCGCGGCTGCGGCTCGCCAACGTCCTGCTCGACGAGAAGGGCTACGACGAGGCGTTGAAGGTCCTCGCTGCCAAACCCGAGGCGGCGTTCGAGCCGCTGTTCGATGAACTGCGCGGCGACGTGCTGGCCGCACAGGGCAAGCGCGCGGAGGCGAAAGCCGCGTACGCGGCGGCGCTTGCCAAGCTGAAGGCCGGGGACGACACCGCCCGCGAACTCATCCAGCTCAAGCTCGACGGGCTCGGGGACCGATGACCGGCGGGCGTCGTCGCATCCGCGCCTGGCTGGCGCCGCTGGCAGTGCTCGCGCTCGCCGGGTGCGGGAGCTGGAGCTGGAACCCGATCGACTGGTTCCTGCGCTCGGCGCCCCCGCCACCGGCACCGCTCGCCGAGATCCGCAGCCCGATCGCGACCCGCGTGCTCTGGCAGGCGTCCGTGGGGCGCGCGCGCGACGCCGCGTTCACGCCGGCCGTCGTCGGCGACAGCGTGTACGCGGCCGGCGCCGACGGGTTGGTGACCCGTCTGGACGCTGCGACCGGCAGACAGATCTGGCAGGTGCGGCTCCCCAGCACCCTGTCCGGCGGCGTGGGGAGCGACGGCAAGCTCGTGGCGGTGGGCTCGACCGAAGGCGAGGTCATCACGCTCGATGCCGACGGCGGAACGCTGTGGCGCGCGCGCGTGTCGAGCGAGGTGCTCGCGCCGCCGGCGATCGCGGGCGACCTGGTTATCGTGCGCAGTGCAGACAGCCGGATCTTCGCGCTCGACGCCCGCGACGGCCGGCGGCGCTGGTTGTACCAGCGCCAGGCGCCGGTGCTTGCGGTGCGCAGTCCGGCCGGGCTCGTGGTGAGCGGCGGGTACGTGTTCGCCGGGTTCTCGGGCGGCAAGCTCGTCGCGCTCGCGCTCACGAATGGCGGGCTGCGCTGGGAAGGCACGGTGTCGGTGCCCAAGGGCACGACCGAGCTCGAGCGCGTGACCGACGTGATCGGCCTGCCGTGGATCGGCGATCGCGAAGCCTGCGCGGTCGCGTTCCAGGGCCGGGTGGCGTGCTTCGACCTCGGGAACGGCAACCAGCTCTGGGCGCGCGACATGTCGTCGTCGAGCGGCCTTGGCGTAGACAGCCGGTACGTCTACGTGAGCGAGGACCGCGGCGCGGTGTCCGCGCTGGACCGAGCTACCGGCCGTAACCTGTGGCGCCAGGACCGGCTCACCAACCGCAACCTCTCGGCGCCGCTGCCGCTCGGCGCTGAGATCGCGGTCGGCGACCTGCAGGGTTACGTGCATCTCCTCGCGCGGGACAGCGGCGCGTTCGTCGGCCGGATCGCAACCGACGGCTCGGCGCTGCGCACGGCGCCGGTACCGCTCGCGAACGGCTTTCTCGTGCAGACGTCGGGCGGTACGCTCTACGCCCTCGCGACGCGCTGACCGTCGGTCGCGGCGGGCCCGCGCTTGCAGCAGTAGGACGCACCCCACGGCAGTGAAACCAACCTCGCAGCAGTGAAACCCACCGTCGTCATCGTCGGCCGGCCGAACGTCGGCAAGTCGACCCTCTTCAACCGCCTGACGCGGTCGCGGGACGCGCTCGTCGCGGACGCCCCCGGCCTCACGCGCGACCGGCACTACGGCGACGGCCGGCTCGGGGACCGGTCGTACTACGTCGTCGATACCGGCGGGCTCGAGCCGGTGGCGAGAGACGGATTGCTTGGCGAGATGGCGAAGCAGACCGCGGCGGCGATCGCCGAGGCCGACGCGGTCATCTTCCTTGCCGACGCGCGCGAGGGGGTGACGCCGCAGGATCGCCGGATCGCCGGGGAACTGCGGAAGGCGCGCGCGCGCATCTGGCTCGTCGCCAACAAGGCCGAGGGGCTGGACGCCCCGGTCGCGACCGCAGAGTTCCACGAACTCGGGCTGGGCGCGCCGCAGGCGATCTCCGCTGCGCACGGGGAGGGCGTCGCGGCGCTGATGGACGCGATCCTCGCACAGTTCCCCGCCGAGCCCGAAACCGAACCGGATGTCACGGACGACGGGCCGCGGGTGGCGGTGGTCGGGCGCCCGAACGTGGGCAAGTCGACGCTGGTGAACCGTCTGCTCGGCGAGGACCGCATGATCGTCTTCGACGCACCGGGCACGACGCGCGACGCGATCGAGGTGCCCTTCGAGCGCTACGGCCGGCGCTACGTGCTCGTCGACACCGCCGGCGTGCGCCGGCGCGGGCGCGTGTTCGAGTCGGTCGAGAAGTTCTCGGTGGTGAAGACCATGCAGGCGATCGACCGCGCGAACGTGGTGATCCTGGTGGTCGACACGGCGGACGGCATCGCCGATCAGGATGCGCACCTCGCGGGCTATGTCCTCGAGCGGGGCCGCGCGCTCGTCGTCGCCGCAAACAAGTGGGACGGCCTCGACGAATACGCGCGCGAGGCGGCGAAGCGCGCGATCGAACGCAAGCTCGGCTTCCTCGCATTCGCGCGCGTCCACTTCGTCTCGGCGCTCGCGGGCGAGGGCCTGCGGGGGCTCATGAGCTCGGTCGACGAGGCGTACCGCGCCGCGATGGTCAAGCTGCCGACGCCGCGCCTCACGCGCACGCTCATCGACGCGGTGGCGCGCCAGGCCCCGCCGCGCGCCGGCCTGTCGCGTCCGAAGCTGCGCTTCGCGCACCAGGGCGGGCGCAACCCGCCGATCATCGTGGTGCATGGCACCGCGCTTGCCGCCGTCCCGGCGAGCTACCGGCGCTACCTCGAGGGCGTCTTCCGCAAGGCGTTCGACCTCGCGGGGACGCCGTTGCGGATCGAGTTCCGCACCGGACGGAACCCTTACGTGCGGCAATAGTCCCAAGGCCCGAGGGGGATGCGATGGCAGCAGCCTCCGAAACGCGCTAAAGTAACCGCTCATAACAAATGCCGGAGCGGCCATGAGCAACAAGGGACAACTCTTACAAGACCCCTTCCTGAACACGCTGCGCAAGGAGCACATCCCGGTGTCGATCTACCTCGTCAACGGGATCAAGCTCCAGGGGCAGATCGAATCCTTCGACCAGTACGTCGTGTTGCTCAAGAACACCGTGACCCAGATGGTGTACAAGCACGCCATCTCCACCGTGGTGCCCTCGCGTCCGGTCAACCTCAGCCTGGACCACGGCGGCGACTCCTGATGTACCGCGGGTAGTGGCGGGCAGCACGCCTCGCCCGAGCACCGGTCGCGCGAACGGCGCCGCGCCGGGCGGCGCAGTGCTCGTCGCGCTCGACTTCGGCCGCGACGGTCACGCCGAGAGCCGCGAGGAGCTGCGGCTGCTCGCCGCGAGCGCCGGGGTGCGGGTGCTCGCGGTCGTCGAGGGCAGGCGCAGCCGTCCGGATCCGGCGCTCTTCGCGGGCTCGGGCAAGGTCGACGAGGTGGCGCGCGTGTGCGCCGAGACGGGCGCGACCCTGGTGATCTTCAACCACGAGCTCTCGCCGGCGCAGCAGCGCAACCTCGAGCGGCGGCTCGAGCGCCGCGTGGTCGACCGCACGACCCTCATCCTCGACATCTTCGCCCAGCGCGCGAGCTCGCACGAGGGCAAGGTCCAGGTCGAGCTTGCCCAGCTCCAGCACCTCGCGACGCGTCTGGTGCGGGGCTGGACCCACCTCGAGCGCCAGAAGGGCGGCATCGGGCTGCGCGGGCCCGGCGAGACACAGCTCGAGACCGACCGGCGGCTGATCGGGCGGCGGGTCAAGGTGCTGAAGGAGCGGCTGGAGAAGCTCGGCCGGCAGCGCGTCGTGCAGCGGCGTTCCCGCACGCGCGGCGAGATGCTCGCGGTGTCGATCGTCGGCTACACGAACGCCGGCAAGTCGACGCTGTTCAACGCGCTGACCCGTGCCGGCGCGTACGCTGCCGACCAGCTGTTCGCAACCCTCGACACGACGACACGGCGGCTCTTCCTGCCGCCGGTCGGAACGATCACGCTCTCGGACACGGTCGGGTTCATCCGCGGGCTCCCCCACACGTTGATCGCGGCGTTCCGCGCGACCCTCGAGGAGACGGTGCACGCCGACCTTCTGCTGCATGTCGTCGACGCGTCGAGCGCGACCCGCGACCTCCAGATCGAGGAGGTCAACAAGGTCCTGGCGGAGATCGGAGCGGACGCGATCCCGCAGCTCATGGTCTGGAACAAGATCGACCTGAACGGCGTCGGGCCGGGGGTCGACCGCGACGAGTGTGGTACCATCGCGCGCGTCCGATTGAGCGCCCGAACGGGTGCCGGACTCGACGATCTACGCCAGGCACTCGCCGAGGCGGCAGCCGCGAAATCCGAATCCCGACGGGCGAGAGCCCCAGCCGACACGACCGACGTTCATGTCACTTAACGATCCGCAGTGGGGTCGCCGCGGCGGCGGCGGCGGCGGCGGCGGCAACCAGGGCCCGCCCGATCTCGACGAGCTTTGGCGCAACTTCAACCAGCGCCTCGCGGCGATCTTCGGCCGGCGCGGCGGCGGCACGCCGGGCGGCGAGCCGCCCAACTTCCGGCAGCTCGGCGGGGGCGCCGGCCTGCTCGTGTTCCTGGTGCTGGTGGTGTGGCTCGCGAGCGGGTTCTACATCGTCGACGCCAGCCAGCGTGGCGTCGTGCTCACCTTCGGCAAGTACTCGCAGACGACCGAGCCGGGCTTGCGCTGGCGCTGGCCGTATCCGATCCAGTCGCAGGAGATCGTCAACATCAGCCAGGTGCGCACGATCGAGGTCGGCTACCGCAACAACGTCAAGTCGAAGGTGCTGCGCGAGGCGCTGATGCTGACGGACGACGAGAACATCGTCGACATCCAGTTCGCCGTGCAGTACACCATCAAGGATCCGGAGGATTACCTCTTCAGCGTCAGGCGCCCGGACGAGACGGTGCTGCAGGTCGCGGAGTCGGCCTTCCGCGAGATCGTCGGCAAGTCGAGCATGGACTTCGTGCTCTACGAGGGCCGCGAGGAGATCGCCGCCCGCGCCGAGAAACTGATGCAGGACATCCTCGACAGCTACAAGACGGGGGTTCTGATCAGCAAGGTCACGATGCAGAACGCCCAGCCTCCGGAGCAGGTCCAGGCCGCGTTCGACGACGCGGTCAAGGCGAAGCAGGACCTGGAGCGGGCGAAAAACGAAGGCCAAGCGTACTACAACGACGTCGTCCCCAAGGCCCGGGGCACGGCGGCGCGTCTCACCGAGGAGTCGAACGGTTACCGTCAGCGGGTCGTCGCCACGGCCGAGGGCGACGCCTCGCGCTTCCGGCAGATCCTGGTCGAGTACAACAAGGCGCCGGCGGTGACGCGCGAGCGCATGTATCTCGAGACGGTGCAGCAGATCATGACGAGCACCAGCAAGGTCATGATCGACGCCAAGGCGGGCGGGAACCTGCTTTTCCTGCCGCTCGACAAGATCATCCAGATGTCGGGCGCCGGGCTGCCCGAGGTGATGGGCGGCGGCAAGCCGCCGACGACTGATGTGGCGCCCTCGGCCGAGACGACCGGGCGCTCGCGCGAGGCGCTGCGCTCGCGTGACCGGGAGGGGCGGCCATGAAAGCCGGCCTGGGCGCGTTCATCGGCGTCGTGCTGGTCGCGGTGGTGCTCGCGAGCCTCGCGCTCTTCACGGTCGACCAGCGCGAGAACGCGATCGTCTTCCAGCTCGGCGAGATCAGGGAGGTGATCACCGAGCCGGGACTGCGCTCGAAGTGGCCGCTGATCCAGAACGTGCGCTATTTCGACAAGCGGATCCTGACTATCGACGAGCCCGACACCGAGCGTTTCGTCACCTCGGAGAAGAAGAACCTGCTGGTCGATTCGTTCGTGAAGTGGCGGATCGACGACGTGCGCCAGTACTACATCAGCATGAACGGCGACGAGGCGCGCGCTCGCTCGCGGCTCACCCAGATCGTCAACTCGGTGCTGCGCGAGGAGATCGGCAAGCGCAACGTGCAGGACGTCGTCTCCGGCGAGCGCGACAAGATCATGCAGGTGGTGCGCGACAAGGTGCTGCAGGACGCGAGACCGTTCGGCGTCCAGATCGTCGACGTGCGCCTGAAGCGCGTCGAGCTGCCGCAGGACGTGAGCGAGTCGGTCTACCGCCGGATGGAGGCCGAGCGGCGCGCGGTCGCGAGCCAGCTCCGGTCGCAGGGCGCCTCCGAGGCGGAGAAGATCCGCGCCGAGGCCGACAAGGACCGCGAGGTCATCATCGCGGAAGCCTATCGCGATGCGCAGCGCGTGAAGGGGGAGGGCGACGCGAAGGCCTCGGCGATCTATGCCAGGGCGTACAGCGAGAACGCCGAGTTCTATTCGTTCTACCGCAGCCTCGAGGCCTATCGGGCGAGCTTCCGCAACCGCTCGGACCTGCTGATACTCGAGCCGAACTCCGACTTCTTCAGGTACCTCAAGAACCCCGGCGCGACCCGACCGGCCGGAAAGTGACGACGACGTTCCTGATGGCGGTCGGTCTGATGTTCGTGATCGAGGGCGTCCTGCCGCTCGTCGCGCCCGGCTCCTGGCGCGAAGTGTTCCGGCGGATCCTGCAGTTCAGCGACGGCCAGATCCGGTTCTTCGGGCTGGCGTCGATGCTCGCCGGCCTCGCGCTGATCGCGCTCGCGCGCGTCTGACGCGACGGGCGTCCCGAATGCGCACCTGGCTCCTGCCCGAGTTCGTCGAGGACGTGCTGCCCGACGAGGCGCGCGCGATCGAGACCTATCGGGCGCGGCTGCTCGAGCTCTTCCGCGTCCACGGCTACGACCTCGTCGCGCCGCCGATGCTCGAGTACCTCGAGTCGCTCCTCACCGGAACCGGCCACGACCTGGATCTGCGCACGTTCAAGCTGATCGACCAGATGTCGGGCCGAACGATGGGGTTGCGGGCGGACATGACGCCACAGGTCGCGCGCATCGACGCGCATCTCCTGAATCGCGACGGCGTGGCCCGCCTGTGCTACTGCGGGACGGTACTGAACACCCGCCCGCGCGGCCTCACTGCGACGCGCGAGCCGCTGCAGATCGGGGCCGAGATCTACGGCCACGCCGGCATCGAGAGCGACGCCGAGATCCAGCAGCTCCTGCGCGGGGCGCTGGCCGCGTGCGGCATCTCGAACGTGCGGCTCGATGTTGGCCACGTCGGCGTGTTCCGGGCGATCGCCCGTCGCGGCGGGGTGACGCCCGAGCTCGAATCGGACGTGCTCGAGGCGCTGCTTGCGAAGGACCGCCCGGGTCTCGATTCGCTCACCGCGACGCTCGCCGCGCCGACCCGGGAGGCGCTGCGGCTGCTGCCCGAGCTCTACGGCGGGGCCGAGGTGCTGACCCGCGCGGCGGCCGCGCTGCCGCCGTATCCGGAGATCGGGGCTGCGCTAGGTGATCTCGGAGCGCTGGTGCGCGAGAACGGCATTGCGATGAGCATTGACCTCGCCGATCTGCGCGGGTACCACTACCATAGCGGGGTGGTCTTCGCGGCGTACGGCAGCGGGCTCGCGAGTGCGGTCGCGCTCGGCGGGCGCTACGACGAGGTCGGCAAGGCGTTCGGCCGTGCCCGGCCGGCGACCGGGTTCTCGATGGATCTGCGCGAGGTGGTCCGCATCGCGCCGCGAGTGCCGCGGCCGAGCGCGATCCTGGCGCCGCCCGGCGGCGACCCGGCCCTGCGGTCGGCGATCGACGGGCTGCGCCGCGCCGGCGAAACGGTGATCCAGGAGCTGCCGGGCCACGAATCGACGCGGCACGAGCTCGGGTGCGAGCGGCGGCTCGTGCACCGTGGCGGCAAGTGGGAAGTCGACGCGCTCTGACCATGGCGAAGAACGTCGTCGTCATCGGCACCCAGTGGGGTGACGAGGGGAAGGGAAAGGTCGTCGACTGGCTCACGCCGCACGCCCAGGGGGTGGTGCGTTTCCAGGGCGGGCACAACGCCGGGCACACGCTGGTGATCGCCGGGCGGAAGACGGTCCTGCATCTGATTCCGTCGGGAATCCTGCACCCGGGCGTGACCTGCTACATCGGCAACGGCGTGGTGCTCTCGCCGCACGCGCTGCTCGAGGAGATGGACGAGCTCGGGCGCGCCGGGGTGGAGCTCGATGGCCGGGTGCGCATCTCGGAAGCCTGTCCGCTGATCCTGCCCTACCACGCTGCGCTCGACGTCGCGCGCGAGGCGGCGCGGGGCGCGGGGAAGATCGGCACCACCGGCCGCGGCATCGGGCCGGCCTATGAAGACAAGGTCGCGCGGCGTGCGATCCGGCTGCAGGATCTCCTCGTCCCCGACCGGTTCGGCGCGAAGCTCGCGGAGCTGCTCGACTATCACAACTTCGTGCTGACGAAGTACCTGAACGCGCCGGCGGTCGATCTCGCGCGGACGCGCGACGAGGCGCTCGCGATGGCGCCGCGGCTCGCGCCGATGGTGACGGATGTCCCGCGCGCGCTCTACGAGGCCAACCGTTCCGGCAAGAACCTGCTGTTCGAAGGCGCGCAAGGGGCGCTTCTCGACATCGACCACGGCACCTACCCGTACGTCACATCGAGCAACTGCGTCGCGGGCGCGGCGGCGGCGGGCGCGGGAGTGGGCCCGCAGATGCTGCATTACGTTCTCGGCATCACCAAGGCGTACAACACGCGCGTCGGTTCCGGGCCGTTCCCGACCGAGCTCGAGGACGGGACCGGTGAGCGGCTGCGTGCCCGTGGCAACGAGTTCGGTGCGACGACCGGCCGGCCGCGGCGCTGCGGCTGGTTCGACGCCGCCGCGCTCAAGCGCTCGATCCAGATCAACGGCGTCTCCGGGCTGTGCGTGACCAAGCTCGACGTGCTCGACGGGATGGACGAGCTGAAGGTCTGCGTCGGCTACACGATCGACGGCGAGTTCAGCGACCTGCTACCGGCCGGCGCGGACGACACCGCCCGCTGCCAGCCGGTCTACGAGGATCTGCCGGGCTGGCGCGAGAGCACCGTCGGCGTGAAGCGCTTCGAGGATCTGCCGCCGCCGGCGCGGGCGTACCTCGACCGCATCGAGGCGATCTGCGGCGTGACGATAGACCTGATCTCGACCGGCGCGGACCGCGAGGAGACGATCGTCCGCCGGCATCCGTTTCAGTGAATACGCGAGCCAAGGGGAGCGATGGCCGATCTCTACGTGAGCTGGTCCGATTACCACCAGGCGATCGAGCGCCTCGCGGCGAAGGTGCACGAGTCCGGCTGGCGCTTCAACCAGGTTGTCTGCATCGCGCGGGGCGGGCTGCGCGTGGGCGACATCGTGTCGCGGATCTTCAAGCTCCCGCTCGCGATCATCTTCACCAGCTCGTACCTCGCCGAGGGCGGGACGCGGCGCGGCGAGATCAGCGTTTCCCGGCACATGGCGATGATGACGCCCGAGCTCGGGGACCGAGTGCTGCTGGTCGACGACCTCGTCGATTCCGGGGTGACGCTGGACGTGGTCAAGCGTCACCTCGCCGAGGGGGATCCGGGCGTGAAGGAGATCCGCACCGCGGTGCTGTGGTACAAGGCCGTCTCGCGGTCGAAGCCCGACTACTTCGTCGACTACCTTGCCGAGAGCCCATGGATTCACCAGCCGTTCGAGCCGTACGACCTGATGGCGGCCGACGACCTGCGTAGCCGCGCAACCTAGATCGACTCGGTCGGAATATTACGCGGCGTGGCCGCGGCTATCGAGAAAAGTGCTGGTGCCGCCGGAGGGACTCGAACCCCCACACCCTTACAGGCACATGGACCTGAACCATGCGCGTCTACCAATTCCGCCACGGCGGCAGGAGGCGCGGATTCTAGATGAATCGCGGCCCTACTTCAATTAAGCGACGCCGCGCGCAGACAGCCTCGCAACCGCGCAGCCGCGAGATCGCCGCGGGACGGCGGATCCGCAGGGCGTGCGCGAGGCCGAGCGCTATGCCGAGCCGTTGCCGAGCCGCGAGCTCGTCCTGCGGACGCTCGAGGAGGAGGCGGTTCCCGTCGACGAGCGGCGGCTCGCCCGGCTGCTCGGCTTGCGTCGCAAGGAGGGGGAGGCATTCGCCCGTCGCCTCGGGGCGATGGAGCGCGAGGGCCAGATCCTGCGCAACCGCAAAGGCGCGATTCTCGTCGCCGGCAAGGTCGACGTAGTCCGCGGGCGGGTGGAGGCGCATCCGGACGGGTACGGATTCGTGGTCCCCGACGACGGCGGCGCAGACCTGTATCTCGCCCCGGGCGAGATGCGCCAGGTGATGCACGGGGACACCGTGCTCGTGCGGCCGGCGGGGATCGACCGCCGGGGCCGCCGCGAAGGCCGGATCGTCGAGGTCGTCGAGCGGGCACACGCCCGCATCGTCGGGCGGCTGCACACCGAGCGCGGCGTCGCCTTCGTGGCCGCTGCGGACCGTCGGATCCAGCACGACATCGTGATCGAGCCGGGCGCCACGGGGGGCGCGAAATCCGGACAGATCGTCACCGCCGAACTCGTTGTGCAGCCCGGGCTGAACGTCCAGCCGATCGGCCGCGTCGTCGAGGTGCTCGGCGACTTCGGCGACCCGGGCATGGAGATCGAGATCGCGCTGCGCAAGCACGAGCTGCCGTTCGAGTTCTCGCCGGCGGCGAAGGAGCTCGCCGCACGACTGCCGCGTGCGGTTCGCAGTGCCGATCTCAAGGGCCGGAAGGATCTCCGGGCGCTGCCGCTGGTGACAATAGACGGCGAGACAGCCAGGGACTTCGACGACGCGGTCTACTGCGAGCCGAACGGGAAGGGCTTTCGCCTCGTGGTGGCGATCGCCGACGTGAGCCACTATGTCGCGCCGCGCGACGGCCTCGACGACGATTCGCGCGAGCGGGGCAACTCGGTGTATTTCCCGCGGCGGGTCATCCCGATGTTGCCGGAGAAGCTCTCGAACGGGCTGTGCTCCCTCAATCCGGACGAGGACCGGCTCGCGATGGTGTGCGATATCGCAGTCGGTGCGCGGGGCGAGCTCGGGCGCTACGAGTTCTACCCGGCGGCGATTCGCTCGCACGCGCGGCTGACCTATACCCAGGTCGCGCAAGCCCTCTACGAGACGCCGGCACGCGTCGAGCCGGTCGTCGCGCCGCTTGTCGATCGCCTCAAGGCGCTCGATGACGTCTTCCGCGCGCTGCTCCACGCGCGCGGCCGGCGGGGCGCGATCGACTTCGAGACGATCGAGACCGAGATCGAGTTCGACGCCCACGGCAAGATCGCGCGCATCGTGCCGCGGCCGCGCAACGACGCGCACCGGCTGATCGAGGAGTGCATGCTGGCGGCGAACGTCTGCGCGTCCGACTTCCTGCACGGCCGCGGCCACAAGGCGCTCTATCGCGTCCACGAGGGCCCGACGCCCGAGAAGCTCGACACGCTGCGCGGGTTCCTGAAGAGCTTCGGCCTCGCGCTCGGCGGCGGCGAAACACCGCACGCCAAGGACTACGCCCGCCTGCTCGAGAGCCTGAAGATCGCGGCCCGACATTCAGCTCCTCCAGACGGTGCTCCTGCGGTCGCTGAAGCAGGCGATGTACAGCCCTGAGAACGTCGGCCATTTCGGGCTCGCCTACGAGGCGTACACGCACTTCACTTCGCCGATCCGACGCTATCCGGATCTCGTGATCCACCGCGCGATCAAGGCGGCGCTCGCCGGCGGCACCTACGATCCGGGCGACTGGGTCGCGCTCGGGTTGCACTGCTCGATGACCGAGCGCCGGGCGGACGAGGCGACGCGCGACGTGCAGGCGTGGCTCAAGTCCTACTACATGCGCGACCGCGTCGGCGAGGAGTTTGCCGGCAGCGTGAGCGCGGTGACGAGCTTCGGCATTTTCGTCGCGCTCGACGACGTCTACGTCGAGGGGCTGGTGCACATCTCCGAGCTCGGCAACGACTACTTCCAGTTCGACCCGGTGGGGCACCTGCTGCGCGGCGACCGCACCCGCCGGCAGTTCCGGCTCGGTGACCGGGTGCGCGTCCGGATCGCGCGCGTCGATCTCGAGCTCTCGCGCATCGATTTCGTGCTCGCATGAAAGAGGCGCGCGTGCTGATCGGGTTCCAC
Source organism: uncultured beta proteobacterium (assembly GCA_963789885.1). GTDB lineage: Bacteria > Pseudomonadota > Gammaproteobacteria > Burkholderiales > SG8-39 > DATEDA01. Next base: position 184,606 of record CAWBNB010000021.1, read on the forward strand.
GCCGTGCTCGCGCGCCTGCGCGCCGATCCGGACTCGGTGCTGGAGATCCTGGCGGACGAGACGCGACACGATGCACGCATCGCCGATACGCTCTCGGCGGCGGAGGCGCGCGGCGTGCGCGTGATCCGCGTGCCCACCCGGCGCCTCGATGGCTTCTATGGCGGCGGGCGGCATCAGGGGATCGTCGCGCGCGTCCGCCCGCGCGACGAGCAGGCCGACCTCGACGGAATCCTCGCGCGCCTGCAAGAACCGCCGCTTCTGCTGGTGCTCGACGGGGTGACCGATCCGCACAACCTGGGGGCGTGCCTTCGCGTCGCCGACGCGGCCGGTGCGCACGCGGTGATCGCGCCGAAGGACCGCAGTGCGGGACTGTCGCCGGTGGTGACCAAGGTGGCGAGCGGGGCGGCCGAATCGGTGCCGTTCGTAGCGGTGACGAATCTCGCGCGGACCTTGGACGACGTGAAGGAGCGGGGCGTATGGGTCATCGGGGCTTCCGACGACGGGCCCGACGACCTCTTCGCGATCGACCTCCCCGAATCGATCGCATGGGTGCTGGGCGCCGAAGGCGAAGGGATGCGCCGCCTGACCCGGGAGCGATGCGACCGGCTGGTTCGCATCCCGATGCTCGGCCAGGTCGGCAGCCTCAATGTCGCCGTCGCCGCCGGCATCTGTCTCTACGAGTCCCGCCGACGGCGCCTGGCGGCCGGTACGCCAAGTCGCTGATTTCGTTGCGCGAGGCAGGCCCCCTCGGCTATACTCGCGCGCTTCCTTGCCGCACCGGTCCCGCATACCGGGTGGCTTAACCCATAAGGAAAGGAGTCAACCCGCATGCGGCATTACGAAATCGTCTTCATCGTCCATCCGGACCAGAGCGAGCAGGTCCCGGCGATGATCGAGCGCTACCGGACCACCATCGGCACGCGCCAGGGCAAGATCCACCGTCTCGAGGATTGGGGCCGCCGCCAGCTCGCGTATCCGATCGAGAAGGTCCACAAGGCGCACTACGTCCTGATGAACATCGAGTGCGACGGCGAGACGCTCGGCGAGCTCGAGCACTCGTTCAAGTTCAACGACGCGGTGCTGCGCCACCTGATCGTCAAGATGAAGGCGGCGGTCACGACGCCTTCGCCGATGATGAAGGAGGAGAAGGCGAAGTCGGTCCTCCATCCGGAGCCCGCCAAGGAGAGCCCGAGACCGGCGGAAGCGCCGGCCTGAGGCCGGACGCGAGTCGGACTTGGATCGCAGCAACCGGGTGACCCTGTCCGGGCAGCTGGCCGCGAGAGACGCGTTGCGCTACACCCCCGCCGGGGTCGCGATGCTCGGCTTCAGCGTCGCGCACCAGTCCCGGCAGACCGAGGCCGGTGCGGACCGCGACGTGGGGATCGAGATGGCCTGCGTCGCAGTCGAGGCGGAGGCGAAGGCGATAGCGTCAGCACCGCTCGGCATCGGACTGAAGCTCGCCGGGTTCCTCGCGCCGAAAGGCAAGCACAGCCGCCAGCTGGTGCTGCACGTGAACGAGATCGAATTTTTGGAAGGAGTGAGTGATGCCCCCACCCAGCAGAGGCCGTAGCGGCGGTCGCAAGGGCAAGGACGGCCGCAAGGACCGCAAGGACGGTCGCGGCGGCTCGCGCCAGCTGTTCAAGCGGCGCAAGTTCTGCCGGTTCACCGCCGAGAAGGTCGTGTGGATCGACTACAAGGACGTCGACGTCCTGAAGGACTTCATCAACGAGAACGGCCGGATCATTCCGGCGCGGATCACCGGCACCAAGGCCGGGTACCAGCGGCAACTGTCGGATGCGATCAAGCGGGCCCGCTACCTCGCGCTCCTGCCGTACACCGACCTGCACTAGGAACCAAGCGGAGCCGGCGATGCAAGTGATCCTGTTGGAGAAGGTCGTGAACCTCGGGGGCCTGGGCGACGTCGTCAAGGTCAAGGAAGGCTTTGCCCGCAACTACCTGATCCCGCACGGGAAGGCGAAGCGGGCTACCCCCGAGAACCTGAAGGAGTTCGAGTCGCGCCGTGCGGAGCTCGAAAAGGCGCAGGCCGATGCACTGAGCGCTGCGCAGGAGCGCGGCACGCGGATCGACGGGGCGAAGGTCCAGGTGGCGCGCAAGGCGGGGGTCGACGGCCGGCTGTTCGGGTCGGTGACGACCTACGATATCGCCGAGGCGTTGCAGGCGCTCGGCCACGAGGTCGAGCGGGCAGCGATCCGGCTGCCGCAGGGGCCGCTCAAGGCGATCGGCGACTACGAGATCGCCGTGGCGCTGCACGGGGACGTGGTGGTCCACATCACCGTGACCGTCCTGGGCGAGCAGGCGGGCTGACTTTCCTCCACCGCGCGGCCGCCCCGGTGTCCGGCTGCGGCGAAATCGACGATCGCGCGTGGTTCGACCCGCTGTGCGCCGCGCTGCGCGTGTAGAATCGTCACGCGGCTCACACTCGGAATGAAAGCGGAATGAAAGCCGCAAGGAAAGCGGCACAGCGCGGATGGCGCAGACACTCACGCAGGCCCCGGCCGATTCCCAGCTCGTTACGCTGCGGGTCCCACCGCATTCGATCGAGGCCGAGCAGTCGGTACTCGGCGGGTTGCTCCTCGACAACGGCGCGTGGGACAGGATCGGCGACATCCTCGCGCTCGACGACTTCTACCGCGACGACCATCGCCGCATCTACCGCCACATCGCGCGGCTGATCGAGCAGGGCCGGCCGGCGGACGTCGTCACCGTCGCCGAGGCGATCGAGGGGAGCGAGGACAAGGACAAGACCGGCGGCCTGACGTATCTCGGCACGCTCGCGCAGAACACCCCGTCGGCACACAACATCCGACGCTACGCGGAGATCGTCCGCGAGCGAGCGGTGATGCGGAAGCTCGTCGCCGTGGGCGCGGAGATCGCCGACAGCGCGTTCAACCCCTCGGGGAAGGAGGTCGGGCAGCTCCTCGACGAGGCCGAGTCGAAGGTGTTCCAGATCGCCGAGGCGGGCAACCGCGGCCGGGCCGGCTTCCACGACATCCACCAGCTGCTCTCGCAGGTGATGGAGCGCGTCGATTTCCTCTACAGCCGCGAGAACCCGAGCGACATCACCGGCGTCCCGACCGGCTACCAGCAGCTCGACCAGATGACCTCCGGGTTCCAGGAGGGCGATCTCATCATCATCGCCGGGCGCCCGAGCATGGGCAAGACCGCGTTCGCGCTCAACATCGCGGAGCACGTCGGCGTGGCCGAGAAGCGCCCGGTGGCGGTGTTCAGCATGGAGATGTCGGGAACGCAGATCGCGGCGCGGATGCTCGGATCGATCGCGCGCATCGACCAGCACAAGCTGCGGACCGGCCGGCTCACCGACGAGGACTGGAACCGGCTCGCCGACGGCCTCGGGAAGCTCCACGAAGCGCCGATTCACATCGACGAGACCGGCTCGCTCAACCCGCTCGAGCTGCGCTCGCGGGCGCGGCGGCTCGCACGCCAGTACGGCAAGCTGGGGATGGTCGTCGTCGACTACCTGCAGCTGATGGTGACCGACGGCAAGCGCGAGGAGAACCGCGCGACCGAGCTGTCGGAGATCTCGCGCGGCCTCAAGGCGCTCGCGAAGGAACTGAGCGTGCCCGTCGTCGCGCTGTCGCAGCTCAACCGCAGCGTCGACCAGCGGCCCGACAAGAAGCCGATCATGTCGGACCTGCGCGAGTCCGGCGCGCTCGAGCAGGACGCCGACCTGATCCTGTTCATCTACCGCGACGAGGTCTACAACCGCGACACCGCCGACAAGGGCAAGGCCGAGATCATCATCGGCAAGCAGCGTAACGGGCCGATCGGCGACTTCCCGCTGACCTTCCTCGGGCAGTACACGCGGTTCGAGAACTACGCGGCACCCGGCAACTTCTGAGCCGTCCGGTCGCAGCATCCATGGCGTTTTCCCCACCGGCGGCGCGTCGCGTGGCCGGGGTCGTCGCATCGCTCGTCATCGCCGGGGCCGTCCACGCGGCACCGGCCTGCAAGGGCACGCTCTACCTCGCGCTCTTCACCAGCAACATGTCGCAGGCGGAAAACATCGCCCGGATCCTCGCGCAGCGCGATGTCAAGGCCACCTTCTTTCTCGCCAACGAGAAGACGGTGCGCGGCGATTACACGCTCGACCCCGCCTGGGGCGACTACTGGCGGGCGCGGGTGGCAGAAGGCCACGCTTTCGGCTCGCACACCTGGGACCACGGCTCGTTTCGCGGCGACCTCGAGGGCGGGCGCGTCCGTTACGTACGGGGCGGCAAGACGAGCATCCTCGATGCGGACGGCGTCTGCGCCGAGCTGAAGCGCGTCGACACGCGTTTTCGCGAACTGACCGGCCGTTCGCTCGACCCGGTCTGGAGCGCGCCCGGCGGGCACACGACCCCGAACACGCTTGCGGCGGCCAAGCGCTGCGGCTTCGAGCACGTCCGCTGGACGGACGGCCGGGGTGCTGGGTGACGAGCTGCCGTCGGACAAATACCCAAACGAATTCCTCCTGCAGCGGGCGCTGGCGGACCTCCGCGACGGCGACGTGATGATGATGCATCTCGGCATCCAGTCACGGAAGAAGCCGCTCGCGCCGATGCTCGATCCGCTGCTTGTCGGCCTCCAAGCCCGCGGGTTCTGCTTCACGACGCTCGCGAAGGGGCCGCCGTGAGGGTTGCGCCCGGGCCGCGCGGAAAAGAAAAACCCGGCTTGCGCCGGGTTTGAAAGACAAATTCCCCGGATCCCGGGGTCGATTCAGAATCGGATCATCCCGCTGACGGTGAAGAGGTTCATATTGGCTTGGCCGGTGCCCTGGATGCCGTCGGTCGGGCTGTAGCTGAACGAGCTGCCGACCTTGCCGTAGTACTCGTACTCGACCAGAACGCCCAGCCCGTTCGAGAAGTCGTAGCCGAGGCCGGCTCCGGCGAGGAGGTTCGTTTCGACCGGCGCGCGCTCACCCCTGGGTGAAAGTCAGCAGCGTCAGGCTTGATGTCGTTGTCGGCGGCGATGTCCATCGTCATAAATTCAGTCCGTTATGTCGAAGTCTTTATACGGAACTTACGAAGTAAACGTCAAGTCCATGCTGCCAAAAGATTTCCCATAAAGCCGACATCTTGTTGCGTGGACGCAACAAGATCGCCCTCCCTTCGACGGAGCGGGAAGGGTCTTACGGGATGAAGGACTAAAGGATGTCCGCCGCGTGATCGGCGAGACGGGAGCGCTCGCCGCGCTGGAGCGTGACGTGACCGGAGTGCGACCAGCCCTTGAAGCGGTCCACGACGTAGGTGAGACCGGAGCTGCCCTCGGTCAGATAGGGCGTATCGATCTGCGCGATGTTGCCGAGGCAGACCACCTTCGTGCCCGGGCCGGCGCGGGTGATCAGCGTCTTCATCTGCTTCGGGGTGAGGTTCTGCGCCTCGTCGATGATCAGGTACTTGTTGATGAACGTGCGGCCGCGCATGAAGTTGAGCGACTTGATCTTGATGCGTGAGCGGATGAGGTCCCGCGTCGCGGCGCGGCCCCACTCCCCGGCTTCCTCGTCGGTCTCGTTGAGCACGTCGAGGTTGTCCTCGAGGGCACCCATCCACGGCCCCATCTTCTCCTCCTCGGTCCCGGGCAGGAAGCCGATGTCCTCGCCGAGGGGGACGGTCACGCGGGTCATGATGATCTCGCTGTAGTGCTTCACCTCGAGCGTCTGCATCAGCCCGGCGGCGAGCGTGAGGAGGGTCTTGCCGGTCCCCGCCTGCCCGAGCAGGCTGACGAAATCGATGTCCGGGTTCATCAGCAGGTTGAGCGCGAAGTTCTGCTCGCGGTTGCGCGCCGTGATCCCCCACACCGCGTTCTTCGCGTGCGTGTAGTCGCGGACCGTCTCCAGCACCGCCGTCCGGCCCGAGACCTCCTTGACGAGCGCGTGCAGCGGGCGGTCGCCCTCCTGGTGCACGAACTCGTTCAGCATCAGCTCCTGGCAGAGCGGGCCGCGGATCCGGTAGTAGGTGCGCCCGTCCTTCTTCCACGACTCCATGTCCTTGCCGTGGAGGTCCCAGAAATCGGCCCCGAGCTCGCGCGCCCCGGTGTAGAGGACGTCGGTGTCCTCGAGCACCTTGTCGTTGAAATAGTCCTCGGCCTCGAGCCCAAGGGCATGCGCCTTGATGCGCATGTTGATGTCCTTGGAGACGAGGATCACCTCGCGCTCGGGGTGGCGCTCGACGAGCGCGATGACGACGCCGAGGATCTTGTTGTCGGCCTTGTGCGTCGCGAGGCTCGCCGGCAGGCTCCCGTTCATCGCCTCGGTCTGGAGGAAGAGCCGGCCGGTCGCGGTGTCCGCGTCGTGCCGCGCGAGCCCGATGCCGGCCTGGATCCGGCCGCTCGCCTTGCTCACGATCTCGTCGAGGTACCGGCTCGCCTGGCGCGCGTTGCGCGCGACCTCCGAGATGCCCTTCTTGTGGTCGTCCAGCTCCTCGAGCGTCTGCATCGGCAGGAACACGTCGTGCTCCTCGAACCGGAACAGGCTCGTGGGATCGTGCATCAGCACGTTGGTGTCGAGGACGAACAGCTTGGTCTTGAAGGGGCGCGGCTTCTCCCGCGTCTTCTTCGCGGGCGCCGCGGCGCGGGCGGGGGTGTCGGGGCGAAGATGGGCTTCAGAGTGTCTTGACAAAATCGAGTACCTCCTGCGCGTGTCCCGGGACCTTCACCCCGCGCCATTCGCGGCGGATCGCGCGCGCCGCGTCGAGCACGAAGGTCGAGCGTTCGATGCCGCGGACCTGCCGCCCGTACATGTTCTTCATCTTGATGACGCCGAACTGCTGGCAGACCTTCTCGTCCTCGTCCGAGAGCAGCTCGAACGGGAAGTCCATCTTGGCCTTGAAGCTCTCGTGCGACTTGAGGCTGTCGCGGGACACGCCGTACACCGCGGCACCGGCCTTCCGGAAGTCTTTGTGAAGCTCGCGGAACTGCAGGCCTTCGGTCGTGCAGCCGGGCGTATTGTCCTTCGGGTAGAAATACAGGACGACGAACCTCGCGTCGGCGTCCTTGAGGCGGAACGTGCCGCCACCCGTCATGGGCAGCGAGAAATCCTTGACCGTCTCTTTACCAGGCTGATTCGCCACTGTCTCTTAGTCGGCGGCCGTCGCGACCGCATTGTTGCGGGAATCGATCGCCTGCGCAACCTCGCCGTCCTCGGCCAGGAACGCGAGGCCCTGGACGGCCACGCGGCCGGCGCGATCCGGCGCCACCCGCTCCTCGACGGCGTAGTGCCCGAGGCCCTTCGGTTCGAGGCTTTCGGCGAGCGCGCGCAGGCCGCCGATCTCGTAGCCGAGGATTCGCCACCCGTCGATCAGCCGCTCGAGCACCGGCGCGAGCTGCGCGGCGCCTTGCTCGGCGTCGAGGCTGAAGACATGTCCGGCGGGCGGCGCGTCCGCGCTCAGCCTGAGGATCTCGTGGTGGACCGTCTCGAGGGTCTGCCCGCCGCGTTCGAGGAGCTCCTCGATGGTCGCGAGCGTCGTCGGCAGCTGCGGGCAGGCGATCGGCTCACCGTCGCACATCGGGATGTACGGCGTCCGACCGCGCGTGTCCGAGCAATAGGCGAAGCCGAGCCGCTGCGTGAGCCGGAAGGCGTGCCGCGTCATGCGCCAGCCGGGCGCGGCATGCGTCCGCGGGCGCTCGCCGAGGAGCGTCTCGAAGCGCTCGCAGGCCCGGCGCATGGACTGTTCGATCCAGGCTCCGTTCCCGGGGTTCACGCGCGCCGCCCAGCGCACCGTGTCCCAGCCGTATACGCCGATCTCGAAGCCGGCGTCGCGTACGCGCCTGATGGCATCGGCGGCGCGTCCGCCGACCTCCCGGCCCGGGAGCCAGCGCGCGAGCCGGTGCGGCCCGAGGTTGTAGTAGAACGTGGCACCCGCCTCGCGCCGCGTAAGCACCGCGGCGAGTTGCGGCGCATGATCGCGGACCCCACGAACGCTCGCCGCCACGATCCGCAGCGAGAGTCTCATGGGTTCCGGCTCTGCACGACCATTCAGCCGAGGAGCAGGGCCGCGGCGACTTTCCGCTCCTCGGCCATGAGGATGTTGTAGGTCCGGCACGCCGCCTGGACGTCCATCACCTCCAGGCCGATCCGTGCCTCCACGAGCGGGCGCACGATCTCCGGCCGCGGGAAACGGATCGAGTCACCGGTGCCGAGCAGGATGATGTCGGCGCCGAGGCCGACCAGGGCGGCGAGCTGTGCGGCCTCGAGCGCCTCGAAGGTGGTCGCATTCCAGTCGGTGACGACGCGCTGGGGCAGCACCACCAGGCTGCGTTCGAACCGCGTGCCGTTGACGGCGACGAACCCGGCGCCGTAGCCGGTAACCGTGTTCCGCGCGGAGGTTGCGGCAGGATGCAGCTTCAACGAAAAACTCGAATTGCCGTAAGGGGTTAGGACCGTTAACATTATAGCTTCGTCGGCCGCGATGACGCGACGCCGGTGAAGCGAGACACAAACTTACTATGGCGCCCGCACCATGAAGGATTTTCCCCGCATCCGCCGCCTGCCGCCCTACGTCTTCAACATCACCGCCGAGCTGAAGGCGGCGGCGCGCAAGCGCGGCGAGGACATCATCGACATGAGCATGGGCAATCCGGACGGCCCCACGCCCCGGCACATCGTCGAGAAGCTGGTCGAGAGCGTGCAGCGCTCCGATACGCACGGCTACTCGGTCTCGCGCGGGATTCCGCGGCTCCGCCGCGCGATCTGCACCTGGTACGAACGCCGCTACGGGGTCGAGCTCGACGCGGACAGCGAGGCGATCGTCACGATCGGCTCCAAGGAGGGCATCGCGCACCTCGCGCTCGCGACGCTGGAGCGCGGCGACATCGTGCTGGTGCCGAACCCGAGCTATCCGATCCACATCTACGGCCCGGTGATCGCGGGCGCGGACATCCGCCACGTGCGGATGACCCCCGGCGTCGACTTCTTCGAGGAGCTCGAGCGGGCGATCAAGGAGTCGTTCCCGAAGCCGAAGATGCTGATCATCAACTTCCCGTCGAACCCGACGACGCAGTGCGTCGATCTCGCGTTCTTCGAGCGCATCGTCAATCTCGCGCGGCAGCACGACATCTACGTCGCGCACGATCTCGCCTACGCCGACATCGTGTTCGACGGCTACAAGGCGCCGTCGATCATGCAGGTGCCGGGCGCGCGCGACGTCGCGGTCGAGTTCTTCACGATGTCGAAGAGCTACAACATGGCCGGCTGGCGGATCGGCTTCATGGTCGGCAACCCGGATCTCGTCAAGGCGCTCGCGCGCATCAAGAGCTACCACGACTACGGCACGTTCACGCCCATCCAGGTCGCCTCGATCGTCGCGCTCGAAGGTCCTCAGGAGTGCGTCGAGGAAATCGTCCTCAAGTACCGCAAGCGCCGCGACGTCATGGTGAAGGGACTGCACGAAGCCGGCTGGATGGTCGACGTGCCGAAGGCGACGATGTACATCTGGGCCGAGATCCCGGAGGCCTACCGGGCCGCGGGCTCGCTCGAGTTCGCGAAGAAGCTCCTGAACGAGGCCAAGGTCGCGGTATCGCCCGGGATCGGCTTCGGCGACTACGGCGACACGCACGTCCGGTTCGCGCTGATCGAGAACGAGAACCGCACCCGCCAGGCGATCCGCGGCATCAAGGAGATGTTCCGCAAGGACGGGCTGCTGCACGCCACTCGCGCTGCATGAACACGATGGACCGGCGGCGCGGTTCGCACCCTCGCGCCGCCTGCCTCACTGCTCTTTCTGCGATTCCGTCGCGGGGCGCGGCGCACGTATGACCTTTCGCGTGATCGCCGTCACCGACGACCGGGGCGCGGTCGTCGAGCCGCAGTGGCTCGCGCGCGCGGAAGGGGTCCACCGCAGCCTGCGGACCGCGCTGCCCGCCGACTATTCCGGGAAGCTCGCGCGTGTTTTCGCCGGCGGCGGGCGGATGTGCGTCGCGACCGAGGAAGACCGCGTGGTCGGGCTCGCGGTGTACCGGGTCAGCGAGAACACCTTCGCCGGGCGCTTTCTCTACGTGGACGATCTCGTCACCGACGAGGCGGAGCGCTCGCGCGGCGTCGGCCACGCCCTGATGGCGCACCTGGAGCAGGCCGCGCGGGAGGCCGGCTGCGAAAACCTCGTGCTCGACTCGGGCACGCACCGGCACCGGGCGCACCGGTTCTACTTTCGCGAAGGCATGGTCATCACCTCCTTCAACTTCAAGAAGGCGCTCGCATGAAGCCGATGAACGTCGGGCTGCTCGGCATCGGCACCGTGGGCGGCGGCACCTGGAGCGTGCTCGCCCGCAACCGCGAGGAGATCCAGCGCCGGGCCGGCCGCGAGATCCGGATCGCGATGGTCGGCGACAAGGACGTCGAGAAGGCGAAGCGCCTGACCGCCGGGCAGGCGAGAGTCGTCGCCGACGGGAATGCGGTCGTCACCGATCCGGACATCGACATCGTGGTCGAGCTCATCGGCGGCTACACCGTCGCCAAGGAGCTCGTCCTGAAGGCGATCGCGAACGGCAAGCACGTCGTCACCGCGAACAAGGCGATGCTCGCGGTCCACGGCAACGAGATCTTCGCCGCCGCGCAAGGGAAGGGCGTAATCGTCGCGTTCGAGGCCGCGGTGGCCGGCGGCGTGCCGATCATCAAGGCGCTGCGCGAGGGCCTGAGCGCGAACCGGATCGAGTGGATCGCGGGGATCATCAACGGCACCTCGAACTTCATCCTCTCCGAGATGCGCGAGAAGGGCCTCGCGTTCGCCGAGGTGCTCAAGGAGGCGCAGGCGCGCGGGTACGCCGAGGCCGACCCGACGTTCGACATCGAGGGCATCGACGCCGCGCACAAGCTGACGATCCTGTCGGCGATCGCGTTCGGCATCCCGATGCAGTTCGACCGGGCCTACACCGAGGGCATCTCGAAGCTGACGCGCGAGGACATCCGCTACGCCGAGAGCCTCGGCTACCGGATCAAGCTGCTCGGCATCACCAAGCTCACGGCGCAGGGGATCGAGCTGCGCGTGCATCCGACGCTCATCCCGGCGCGCCGCTTGATCGCGAACGTCGAAGGCGTGATGAACGCGATCCTCGTGAAGGGCGACGCGGTCGGGCAGACGATGTACTACGGCGCGGGCGCCGGTGCGGAGCCGACTGCGAGCGCGGTCGTGGCCGACCTCGTCGACGTGACCCGCCTGCACACCGCCGACCCGGAGCATCGCGTGCCGCACCTTGCGTTCCAGCCGGACCGGCTCGCCGCGACCCGCATCCTGCCGATGGAAGAGGTGACCACCTCGTACTACCTCCGCATGCGCGTCGCCGACCGGCCGGGCGTGCTCGCCGATATCACTCGGATCCTCGCCGACCGCACGATCTCGATCGACGCGATGATCCAGCGCGAACCGGGCGAGGGCGAAGAGCAGGTCGACATCATCATGCTCACCCACGAGACCCAGGAGCGGAACCTGAACGCCGCCATCAAGGCGATCGAGGCGTTGCCGGTCGTGGCGGGGCAGGTGACACGGATCCGGCTCGAGGAGCTCGGGCGGAACTGAAGGCACGTCCCGCGCGATGCGCTACGTCAGCACCCGCGGCGGCATGCAGCCGTCAGCGTTCACCGACATCCTGCTCGAGGGGCTCGCCCCCGACGGCGGGCTGACGGTTCCCGAGAGCTACCCGCGCGTCGAGCGCGCGCTGCTCGCCGCGTGGCGTTCGCTCGGCTATCGCGAGCTCGCGCTCGAGATCCTCGGGCGGTACGTCGACGACATCCCGCGCGCGGACCTCAAAGGGATCATCGACCGGACGTACACCGCGGAGGTCTTCGGCTCCGACGAGATCACGCCGGTCAGGACGCTCGAGCCCGGGCTGCACCTCCTCGGGCTCTCCAACGGCCCGACGGCGGCGTTCAAGGACGTCGCGATGCAGCTCCTCGGCGGCCTGTTCGAGTACGTGCTCGCCCGGCGCAACCAGACGCTGAACATTCTCGGCGCGACCTCCGGCGACACCGGCTCGGCGGCCGAGTACGCGATGCGCGGCCGGCGCGGCATCCGCGTCTTCATGCTCTCGCCGCACGGCCGCATGAGCCCCTTCCAGACGGCGCAGATGTACTCGCTCGCCGACCCCAACGTGTTCAACCTCGCGGTGCGCGGCGTGTTCGACGACTGTCAGGACGTGGTCAAGCGCGTGTCGGCCGACGCGGCGTTCAAGGCGCGCTACCGCATCGGCACGGTGAACTCGATCAACTGGGCACGGCTCCTCGCGCAGGTCGTGTACTACTTCAAGGCGTACTTCGCGGTGACGACCGGCGATGGCGCCGAGGTGTCGTTCGCGGTGCCGAGCGGCAACTTCGGCAACGTCTGCGCCGGCCACGTCGCGCGGATGATGGGATTGCCGATCCGGCGCCTCGTCGTCGCGACCAACGAGAACGACGTCCTCGACGAATTCTTCCGCACCGGGCGCTACGGCGGGCGGGCGAGCCGCGACGTGGTCGCGACCTCGAGCCCGTCGATGGACATCTCCAAGGCGTCGAACTTCGAGCGCTTCGTGTTCGATCTCGTCGGACGCGATCCGCGCGTCGTCGCCGAGCTGTGGCGGAAACTGGACGCAGCGGGGGAATTCGACCTCGCGGGTACGGCGCACTTCGCGCGCGTCCGCGACTTCGGTTTCGTTTCCTGGCGGAGCTCGCACGCCGACCGGCTGGCGACGATCCGGGATGTCGACCGCCGCTACGGCGTCGTCGTCGACCCGCACACCGCCGACGGCATCAAGGCCGGGCTCGCCGGGCGCGAGGCCGGTGTCCCCCTCGTCTGCCTGGAGACGGCGCTTCCGGTGAAGTTCGATGCGACGATCCGCGAGGCCCTCGGACGCGCGGCGCCGCGGCCGGGCGGGTATGCCGATCTCGAGTCGCGCCCGCAGCGATTCGAGGTGATCGACGCCGACGTGGACGCGGTCAAGGCGTACATCGTGCAGCACGCGGACGCCTGAGGCTCGCGGACTGCGCTAAGGCGTCGGCTGTCCCGGTGTGATCGTGAACACGCGGTTGCTTTCCGGCGCCACGTCCACCCGCACCCAGTTCACCGTCGGCGAGCCGAACACCTCGACGCGCGTGAAGTTGGTCAGCCGGTCGAAAGTCACCGGGTCCGTGAGCGGCTGATCGACGCGGTAGCGGTGCCCGTCGCCGTGGACGAGGAGCACCGGTTTGCCGAGCGCCGCGGCCTGCAGGCGCAGTGCCTGACGCCAGGCCTCGTAACCGTCGCTGCTGCCCGGCTGATTGCCGAACAGCGGATCGGCGTGCGCGAACACCGCGAGACCCCGCATCGCCGGCTGGCGCGCGACCGCCACCGCCTCGGCGAGCCATGCGAAGTTCGCAGTCATGCGGGCGGCGTGCTCCGCGAACATCGCGCTCATCCGTCGCGCCGTCTCGTCGTCCTTCGCCGTGCCCTGGCCGAGGTTGTTGTTGCTGCCCGGCACGTTGAAGGTCGCGAACACGAGGCCGCCGGCGATCCAGCGAGCGTTCTCCCGATACGGCCGGAAGCGCGGGTCGTCGCTCTGGCGGGTGACGCGCAGCCTCGTCTGGCCGAGACTTTCGTCGTCGGGGAAGAACAGCGCGCGCAGGGCGTCCAGCCGCTCGCGCGGGTCGTAGCCACCGGCGGACTGGGTATGGCAGTCGGTCCAGTCGTTGTCGCCGGGCGTGAAGACGAGCGGCCGCCGCGAGGCGTCGAGGAGCGCGTGCCGTTCGCGCAGGACCTCGTCGCTGCACGGCTCGCTCGCGCGCTTGATGTCGCCGAGATTGACCACGAACGCCAGCCCCGCGCGATCCATGTCGCGCAGCAGCTGCGCGACGGCCGGCACTTCGAGCGGATGGTAAGGGGTGTCGCCGAAGACGCCGAATGCGAACGGCACCTGCGCGTCGGCAACGGACGCGGCGAGGAGGAGCGCGAGGCCGGCGAACGCTCTCACAGCTTCCGCAGCCGGTAGACGAGCTCGAGCGCCTCGCGCGGCGTGAGCGCGTCCGGATCGACCGACTCGATGAGGTCGAGCGCGGGATGCCGCGCCGGCTCGGGGGCGGGTGGTGCGACGAAGAGATCCGGCTGTCCTTCGCGGTCGAGGGTCCGATGCTCGAGCTCCTGCAGGTGGCGCCGCGCCGCCCGGATCACCGCGGGCGGCACGCCGGCGAGCGCGGCGACCTGAAGCCCGTAGCTCTGGCTCGCCGGGCCCTCCTCGAGCGCGTGCAGGAACACGATCCGGTCCTTGTGCTCGACGGCGTCGAGGTGCACGTTCGCGACCTCGCGGTACTCCTGCGCGAGCTTGGTCAGCTCGAAGTAGTGGGTCGCGAACAGGGTGTAGCAGCGGCTCCGTTCGACGAGGTGCCGGGCGATCGCCCAGGCAAGGGCGAGCCCGTCGAACGTGGAGGTGCCACGGCCGACCTCGTCCATCAGCACGAGGCTCGCCTCGGTCGCGTTGTGCAGGATGCTCGCGCTCTCGGTCATCTCCACCATGAACGTCGACCGGCCGCCGGCGAGATCGTCGGCGGCGCCGATCCGGGTGAAGAGCTGGTCGACCGGGCCGATGCGCGCGGCGCGGGCCGGGACGAAGCTGCCGACGTGCGCGAGGAGCACGATCAGGGCGACCTGGCGCATGTAGGTCGACTTGCCGCCCATGTTGGGCCCGGTGATCAGGAGCAGCCGGCGGGTGGGCGACAGGCGCGTGTCGTTGGCGATGAACGGTTCGACCTCGGCTTCCACGACCGGATGTCGCCCGGCCTCGACGTCGATCGCGAGCTCGTCGGTGAACGAGGGCCGGGCCCAGTCGCGCTCGAGCGCGACTGCGGCGAACGCCGCGAGCACGTCGAGCTCCGCCGCCGCGCGCGCGACCGACTGGAGCCGCGGCGCGTCCGGCGCGAGCGCCTCGAGGAGCTCGTCGTAGAGGCGCTTCTCGAGCGCCAGGGCGCGCTCCCGGGCGGACAGCGCTTTGTCCTCGAACGCCTTGAGCTCCGGGGTGATGTACCGCTCGGCATTCTTCAGCGTCTGCCGCCGCCGATAGTCGACCGGCACCTTCTCCGCGTGCGCGTTCGTGACCTCGATGTAGAAGCCGTGCACGCGGTTGTACTCGACCCGGAGGTTCGGGATTCCGGTCCGCACGCGCTCGCGCGCCTCGAGCGCGACCAGGAACTCGCCCGCGTTCGACTGGAGGAGCCGCAGCTCGTCGAGCACCTGGTCGTACCCGGCGGCGATGACGTCGCCGTCGCGGACCATCGCGCCCGGCTCGGCCGCGATCGCGCGCTGGAGCAGCGCGAGGCAATCGGGCGGTGCAATGAGCGCGGCGGCCAGCTCGGCGAGGCGCGCTGCATCGGTGCCCGCGAGGATGCCCTGGAGCTCCGGCATGCGGGCGAGCGATTCGCGCAGGCCCGAGAGGTCGCGCGGGCGCGCGGTGCGCAGCGCGATGCGCCCGGCGATGCGCTCGATGTCCGCCACGTGACGCAGCCCTGCGTGGAGCGCGCGGTGAGGCCCGTCGCCCGACTCGCCGCGGAGCTGCTCGACCGCTTCGTGGCGGGCGGTGACGATCGCGCGGTCGCGAAGCGGATGGTGGAGCCACTGCCGCAGCAGCCGGCTGCCCATGCCGGTCGCGCACCGGTCGACCCGGCTCATCAGCGTCGGTGCCGGCGTGCCGCGCAGCGTCTCGGTGAGCTCGAGGTTGCGGCGCGTTGCCGCATCCATGCGGAGATAGAGCCCGTCGCGCTCGGGCGCGAGCGCGACGACGTGCCTGAGCGCCTGCGACTGCGTGCGCCGCGCGTAGCCGAGCAGCGCGCCGGCCGCGGTGATCGCCGGCCGCAGGTCCTCGCAGCCGAAACCTGCAAGCCCGGCAACGCCGAAGTGTTCCGAGAGCAGGCGGCTCGCGCCGTCGAAATCGAACTGCCACGCCGGAAGTCGCGTCACCGCACCGGCCTCGGCGAGCTCGATCCCGGTGCCGTCGGCGACGAGGACCTCGGCCGGCCGGATCCGCTGGAGCTCGTCCGCGAGCTTGCGCAGCGGGACCTCCGCCACGCGGAACTCGCCGCTCGCGAGGTTGAGCCATGCCAGTCCGGCGAGCTGGCGCTCCGCGTGCACGGCGAGGAGGAGGTTGTCGGTCTTGTCGTCGAGGAGCGCGCTGTCGGTCAGCGTGCCCGGCGTGACGATGCGCGTCACCGCGCGCTCGACCGGCCCTTTCGCGGTCGCCGGATCGCCGATCTGCTCGCAGATCGCCGCCGACTCGCCGAGCTTCACCAGCTTCGCGAGGTACTGCTCGATCGACTGCCACGGGACGCCCGCCATCCGGATCGGCGCCCCGGCGGACGCGCCGCGGGTGGTCAGCGTGAGATCGAGGAGCCGCGACGCTTTCTCGGCGTCGTCGTAGAAGAGCTCGTAGAAGTCGCCCATCCGGTAGAAGAGCAGCATGTCCGGATGCCCGGCCTTCAGGCTCAGGTACTGCTGCATCATTTTCGTGTGCCCCAAAGCCTCGGGGGACGATGAGGCGCCGTCGCGTTTCACGGCTTCCTATCCATCGCTTCTTCTTCTCGCCCATAGCCACCCTGAGCGGCGCGCTTTACCGTGTCCCGAACCCTTTCGGAACTGACAAAGCGACGCGAGAACGCGCGCATCGGCGCGCGAGAGCCGCAAGCTCGCGCTGGCTGGCTTGTTTGTGAGCGCTCGGTCGCGGGCGTCCCGTCGCGGCTATTCGAGCCCGAGGAAGCGTGCCGGGTTGCGCTTGACCATCAGGTCGACGTCCGCCTGCGAGAGGCCCTCGCGGCGCATGCCGTTGATCATCATTTCCATGCCGTCGGGGTGGTCCGGCGTACCCGCCTGGCCAAGGTCGCTGCTCAGGATGAAGTTCTGCGGCCCCACCTCCTTGATGACCTTGGCTATGTCACTGAATGACACGCGCTTCCAGGAACGAAGGAACGGCCAGTAGGACTGGGGGCCATGGATGTCGTTCAGGAAGCAGTACTCGATGAACGCTCCCATCGCCGCCGCCTGCTTCACCTGATCGAGCGTCATTCCGGGCACCTCCGCCATCGCATGGGTGACGACGATGTTCTTGACCCCGAGTTCCTTCGCACGCTTGATCACCGCGAGCGACTCCTCCGGCGCGACGTGACCGGTCGCAAGCGAGAGGTTCTCGCGGGCGATGATCTTTAGCACCTCCTCGGTTTCGGGCAGCACTTTCCCGTCCACCGCCACGCGCAAGCCTTCGCCGGGCTCCTTCAGGATGCGATGCTGATTCGCGGAGTCGAAGGTCGGGAGCCAGACCACCTTCGCACGCCCCCCCGCCATGCGATGAAACCACTCGACTGCGAATGGATTGACGCCGCCCACTGAACGGTTGAGCGCGATGCCGCCGTAAATCTCGAGGCCCGGCACCACCTGGCTGACGAGGACCGCGCGATCGGCGGTCGGCACGACGTGATTCTTGAGTACGATGCCGCGCATCCCCTTGCGGACCGCGAGGCGCGCGATCTCGATGTCGTCGAGGCTGCGGTTGAACGCGTCGGGAGCGCTGTGGACATGGATGTCGATCGCGCCCGCGGCCGGGCTCACTTTCGGCGGCGGCGGGGGGAAGCCGGTCTGGCCGAGCGACGAGAGGCAGAAACTGACGGTGGTCACGCCGACAGCGGTGGCGAGCCAGTGCATGGGCTTGTGCATGAGAACCTCCCCGAGGTGCGGACCAAGCGCGCCGACGCTACCCCGGGCTCGCTCGCGTGTCACGCTGCGCGGCAGCAGCGGCTTCGGGCGAGGCCGGAGCCGGGGCGTCATCACATTCGGTGAGTCGTCGCGGGTGGACAGCCGCACGCCCCGGCGGCAACATAGTCGTCGAATCGAAGGGGGAAAGCCATGGGCGCAGTGGACAGGGGAGCCGACTCGGGAGCGTGGAAGCGCGACTCGTTCGGGGGCGCCGGCGATTACACGGTCGACCTGACACGTCCCGACCGGGAAGAGATCCTCGCCGCGCTGCTCACGCTGCGGACCGGCGGCAGGGTGACACCCGCGCAGGCGCTGACCCGCGCGGACTTTCCGTTTGACGCCTTCGGTAAACGGCTGCGCCGCGCATATGAGCAAGTCCGGTCGGGGCGCGGGTTCGCGCTGCTCCGCGGCGTGCCGATCGACGGCCTCGCCGTCGAGGAGTTCATTGCCGCGGCGTGGGGTGTTGGCACCTGGTTCGGATCGCCGCTTTCGCAGAACGCTCAAGGTGATCTCATCGGGCACGTGCTCGACGCGACGGCCGAGGACGCGACGCCGCGCATGTATCGAAGCAACCTCGAGCTGCGGCTGCACACCGACTGGACGGCGATGATTGCGCTCGCGTGCTGGCAGCAGGCGGCGAGCGGGGGCGCGAGCTTCCTCGCCAGCGCGCAGGCCGTCCACGACGAAATCGAGCGGCGCGCCCCCGAGCTCCTCGAGCCGCTCTACCGCGGATTTCATCATCACCGGCTCGGCGAAGAGGGGCCCGGCGAGGAGCCGGTCACGCCGTACCGGATCCCGGTCTTCGCGCGCCACAATGGTCGGATCAGCGTTCGGTACCAGCGCTCCGGCATCGCCGCCGCTCACCGCGCGCTCGGCGTCGCGCTGACCGAGACCGAGCTCGCAGCGATGGATCTTTTCGACGAAGTGGCCAAGTCGCCCGAGCACCGCCTCGCGTTCTTTCTCGAGCGCGGCGACATGCTGGTCGTCAACAACTACACCGTGATGCACGCCCGGACGAAGTTCGTGGAGCACGCGGAACCCGAGCGGCGCCGTCATCTCGTTCGGCTGTGGCTCGATGCCGACGACTTCCGCGACGTGCCGCGCGAAGTGCATCTCTTCGGCGTCAACGGTGTCCCGCCGCAGCCGGGGCGCGCCTGCACGTTCGACTTCAAGAAGCTCTACAGCGACGACCCCCGCGCGACCGGCGGGGTGCCGGATGCCCGGCTCGGCGAAGCGGAGCTTCGCCGTTAGCGGGACCCGATGAGAAGGCTTCTCTGCGCGCTGGCGCTGGCTCTCGCCGCTGTGCTCCCCGGCGCGGTTCTCGCGCAGGCGTTCCCGACGAAACCGGTCCGGCTCGTCGTGCCGTTCCCGCCGGGCGGCGCGACCGACATCATCGCGCGTTTGCTCGGCCAGAAGCTCCAAGAGATCTGGAGCCAGTCGGTGCTGATCGAGTACAAGCCCGGCGGCGGAACCGTGGTCGGGACCGACTTCGTGGCGAAGTCGCCGCCCGACGGCTACACGATGGGCGTGGTGATCACCGCGCACGTGATCAACCCGGGCCTGCGCACCGACCTCCCATACGACACGACGAAAGATCTCGCGGGCGTTTCGATGGTGGCCGTCTCGCACATCGCGCTGGTCGCGACGCCCGGGCTCGAGGCGAACACGGTGCCCGAGCTGATCGAGCTCGCCAAGAAGAACCCCGGCAAGCTGACCTACGCGACCCCCGGCACCGGGACCGCGATGCATCTTGCCGGCGAGCTTCTCAAGTCGCTCGCCGGCATCGATATCGTGCATGTGCCGTACAAAGGCGGTGCGCCCGCCTATCCGGACGTGATCTCGGGCCGCGTGGCGTTGCAGATCGACCCGATGTTCTCGTCGATGCCGAACGTCAAGGCGGGCAAGGTCAAGCTGCTCGCCGTGACCAGCCCGCAACGCGCACCGACGGTGCCGGACGTCCCCACCGTCGCCGAGACGCTGCCCGGGTTCAGCGTGATGAGCATCTCGGGCATCGTCGTCCCGAGCGCCACGCCGCGCGAGGTCGTTCGCAAGGCGAGCGCGGACATCAACCGTGCGCTGGCGATGCCCGACCTCATCGAGCGGATGGGGCAGGTCGGCATGGAGCCCTCGGGCATGACGCCCGAGCAGTTCGACGCGTTCATCCGCACCGAGATCGACAAGTGGGCGAAGGTGGTGAAGTCGTCGGGCGCTAAGCTCGACTAGGCCCGGCCTCGGGCGCGGTCTTCCGCGCCGCCTGGATGAGCGCGAGCAGCTGGGCAAACACCTTCGGCGAGCCGCAGACGACCTGGCCGGAGTCGAGGTAGCCGCTTTCACCCTGGTAGTCGCTGATCAGCCCGCCCGCCTCCAGGATGAGGAGGCTCCCCGCGGCGGTGTCCCAGGGGGCGAGCCCGGTTTCCCAGAACCCGTCGAGCCGGCCCGCCGCGACGTACGCGAGGTCGAGCGCGGCGGCGCCCGCACGCCGCACGCCGGCCGCGTTCTCGGTCACCGCCTTGAACGTGCGCAGGAACTCGTCGAGGTGCGCGAGCTCCTTGAACGGAAACCCGGTGCCGATCAGCGCTTCGGCGATGCCCGCGCGCTTGGCGACCCGCAGCCGCCGGTCGTCGAGGTACGCCCCGCGGCCGCGGCTCGCGGTGAAGAGTTCGTTGTTCGTCGGGTCGTAGACCACCGCCTGCGTGATCGTCTCGCGGTGGCGGAGCCCGATCGAGACCGCGTACTGCGGGAAGCCGTGGATGAAGTTGGTCGTCCCGTCCAGCGGATCGATGATCCAGGTGAACTCGGACCGTCCGCTCGCGCCCGACTCTTCCGCGAGGAATGCATGGTCGGGGTAAGCTTTCTTGATCGTCTCGATCACCTCGTGCTCGGCGGCGCGGTCGACCTCGGTGACGAAGTCGTTCTTGCGCTTCGCGGTGACGGCGAGCCCGTCGAGGTCGCGCGCCGCGCGGTTGATGATCGAGCCGGCGCGCCGTGCCGCCTTGACGGCGGTGTGTAGCAGCGGATGGAGAACGGGCATCGGCGGGAAGGGCGGGGCGTGAGCGGCGAAGGCGCGATTCTAGCGGTTGGCGGCGGCGAACCCGCGAGTTTCGAGCGGGTGCGCGTGGTGCTCGTGCGCACGACGCATCCGGGCAACATCGGCGGCGCGGCGCGCGCGATGAAGACAATGGGGCTCGCGCGCCTCGTGCTCGTCGCACCCCGCCACTTTCCCGATCCGCAGGCCGACGCGATGGCGACCGGGGCGGACGATCTCCTCGCGCGCGCGCAGGTGTGCGGAACGCTCGACGAAGGGCTGGCCGGAACGACGCTCGCGATCGCGCTCACCGCGCGTCGCCGCGAGCTTTCGCCGCACGCGCTCGATGCGCGCGCGGCGGCCGAGCTGGCGGTGGCCGAGGCCGCTGCGGGCGGCGAGGTCGCGTTCGTGTTCGGGACCGAGATGTCGGGACTCGCAAACGACGAGGTGCTGAAGTGCCAGCGGGTCGCGCACATCGCGACCAGTCCCGGCTACTCCTCGCTCAACCTCGCCGCAGCGGTGCAGGTCATGGCCTACGAGGCGCGGGTCGCCGCGCTCGGGCCCGCGATCCTCGCCAACGACCGCTTCGACGCGGCGACCTTCGAGGCGATCGAGGGTTTCTATGCGCACCTCGAGCGCAATCTTCTCCGGAGCGGCTTCCTCGACCCGGCGAGTCCGCGGCGCCTCATGGAACGGTTGCGACGGCTCTTCGGCCGCGGTCGGCTCGAGCAGGAAGAGGTCAACATCCTGCGGGGCATCCTGTCGTCCTGGGACGGCGAGGGCGGGCGCTGAACCCTGCGCGGCGCAGGGTTAATAGTTGACTGAAACGCTCAGGTTTCAGATAATAACCGCGGGCTCTGGGGGTTACATCGGGGGGTAGATCGCAAATGTTCGCCCGCATCCGCGAAGACATCGCCAGCGTGTTCGACCGCGACCCGGCGGCCCGCTCCGCCTGGGAGGTGATCACCTGTTATCCCGGGTTCCATGCGCTGCTGATCCATCGCATCGCCCACACGCTGTGGGGCGCCGGCCTGCGGTGGCTCGCGCGTCTGGTATCGCACTTCTCGCGGTGGATCACCGGCATCGAGATCCACCCGGGGGCGACGATTGGCCGCCGCGTGTTCATCGACCACGGCATGGGGGTGGTGATCGGCGAGACCGCCGAGATCGGCGACGACACGACGCTCTACCACGGCGTGACCCTGGGCGGCACGAGCTGGAACAAAGGCAAGCGCCATCCGACGCTCGGCCGCAACGTCGTCGTCGGCGCCGGGGCGAAGATCCTCGGGCCGGTGGTCGTGGGCGACGGCGCCAAGATCGGCTCGAACGCGGTGGTCGTGAAGGACGTGCCGCCGGGCGCTACCGCGGTGGGCATCCCGGCCAAGATCATCGAGGACCGGCACGCGCAGGCGCGCGAGGCACACGCCGCACGACTCGGGTTCTCGGCGTACGGATTGACGAGCAGCGACGACGACCCGGTCGCGCAGGCGATCCGCGGCCTGACCGATCACACCGCCGAGCTCGAGCGGCGCCTCGCCGAGCTGACGGCGAAGCTCGAAGCGCTCCGGTCCGGGGACGTCGAGGCCGAGCGGGCGGTGGTGGAGCGGTTCGATCCGACGCGGTTGCGGAAGGTCGCGGACAAGTAGTGCACGCCCTAGCGCTTGCCGGCTGTGCTAGCCGGCGAGCGATTCCAGCACTTTCCTTACCGCGAGCACTCGCTCCTTGAGCGTCGCGCCGGCGATCGGCGCGCGCAGCTTCGTCGGGCCGGCGAGCTTCCAGCCACGGCTCTTCTGCACGAGCCCGATCACGTGCACCGCGTCGATCGAGGGGTTCGGGCCAAACTGGATCTGGACGTGGTCGGCGGGCGCATCGATGCGAACGACGCCGAGCGGGTGCGCGAGGATGCGCAGGCGATGGCTCTCGACGAGCGCTTGCGCCGCTTCCGGGAGCGTGCCGAAGCGGTCGACGAGCTCCTCGTGCATCGCGGTCAGCGCCTCCTCGGTGTCGCAGTTCGCCAGCCGCTTGTAGAGCACCAGTCGTTCGTGCACGTCCGAGCAGTAGCCGGCGGGCAATAGGGCGGGGACGTGCAGGTTGATCTCGGTCGTGACGCCGAGCGGCTGGGTCAGATCCGGCTCGCGCCCCGCCTGCAGGCTGCGTACCGAGTGGGCGAGCATGTCGTTGTAGAGATTGAAGCCGACCTCCTGCATTTGGCCGCTCTGCGACTCGCCGAGCACCTCGCCCGCGCCGCGGATCTCGAGGTCTTGCATCGCGAGATAGAACCCCGAGCCAAGCTCCTCCATCATCTGGATCGCCTCGAGGCGTTTCTTCGCGTTCGCGGAGAGCGCCTCCTCGGGCGGGGTCAGCAGGTAGGCGTAGGCCTGGTGGTGCGACCGTCCGACCCTGCCGCGCAGCTGGTGGAGCTGCGCCAGCCCGAACCGGTCGGCGCGATCGATGACGATGGTGTTGGCGCTCGGGATGTCGATCCCGGTCTCGATGATCGTCGAGCAGACGAGGAGGTTAGTGCGCTGCTGGACGAAGTCGCGCATCACGCGCTCGAGCGCGCGCTCGCGCATCTGTCCGTGCGCGACCACGATCCGCGCCTCCGGCACGAGCTTCTCCAGCCGCGCCGCTTCGGCGTCGATCGACTCGACGTCGTTGTGCAGGAAGTAGATCTGCCCCCCGCGCTTCAGCTCGCGCAGGACCGCCTCGCGGATGATGCCGTCGGAGCGCTGGGTGACGAACGTCTTGATCGCGAGCCGCCGCTCGGGCGCGGTCGCGATCACCGACAGGTCGCGCAGCCCCTCGAGCGACATCGCGAGGGTGCGCGGGATCGGCGTCGCGGTGAGCGTGAGGACGTCCACCTCCGCGCGGAGCTGCTTCAGCCGCTCCTTCTGGCGCACGCCGAAGCGATGCTCTTCGTCGACGATCACTAGCCCGAGGCGCTTGAACTTCACATCCCGCGAGAGCAGCTTGTGGGTGCCGATCGCGATGTCGATGCGACCATCGGCGAGTCCCTTGAGCGCTTCGTTCTGCTCGCCCCCGGTGCGAAAGCGCGACAGCTCCGCGATCCGGATCGGCCACCCGGCGAAGCGGTCGGTGAACGTACCGAAGTGCTGCTCGGCGAGGAGCGTCGTCGGCGTGAGGACCGCGACCTGCTGGCCGTCGGCGACCGCCACGAAGGCTGCGCGCAGCGCGACTTCCGTCTTGCCGAACCCGACGTCGCCGCAGACGAGGCGGTCCATCGGCTTGCCGTTGGTCATGTCGAACACCACCGCCTCGATCGCCGCCGACTGGTCGGGCGTTTCCTCGAAGCTGAAGCCCTCCGCGAACGCGTCGAGGTCATGCGGCTTGACCTGGAACTTGCGGCCCTGGCGCGCCGCGCGCTGCGCGTAGAGCGCGAGGAGCTCGGCCGCGGTGTCGCGCACCTGGCGCGCGGCCTTGCGCTTCGCCTTGTCCCAGTCGGCGCCGCCGAGCTTGTGCAGCGGCGCCTGCTCCGGCGGGCCGCCCGAGTACCGACCGATCGTGTGGAGCTGCGCGACCGGCACGTAGAGCTTGTCGGCGTCGGCGTATTCGAGCTGGAGGAACTCGGTGGCCCCCTCGCCGAGGTCGAGGCTGAGGAGGCCGCGATAGCGGCCGATCCCGTGAGTCTCGTGCACGACCGGATCGCCGATCGCGAGCTCCGACAGGTCGCGGAGCATGCCTTCGATCGAGGAGCGCTTCGCCTGGTCGCGCTTCCCGCGTGCGCGCGCGGTGCCGGCGTAAAGCTCGTTCTCGGTGACGATCGCGAACCCCGCCGGAAGCGCGAGCGCATCCCATGCTTCGGAGACCGGCAGCAAGAACCCCTCGGCAAGCGGCGCCACGCCGAGCATCAGCCGGTCGTCTGCGGCCAGAAACTCGGCGAACGAAGCGCTCGGCCTGGGCTGCAGGCCGTACTCGGCAAGGTAGTCGGTCATCGTCTCGCGCCGGCCTGGCGACTCGGCCACGAGCAGCACCCGCACCGGACTCGACTCGAGAAAGTGCTTCAGCGCCTGCAGCGGATCGGCAGCGCGGCGCTCGACCGCCACGGCGGGAAGCGGCGCGGCGGCGAGCCGGTCGGCATCGTCGCGGGCGAGCTGCGGCGCGTGCAGGTCGAGCCGCTCGAACGCCCGCGCGGCGAGGAAGAACTGCTCGGCGGAGAGGAACAGATCCCCGGGCGGGAGCAGCGGGCGTGTCCGGTCGCCCTGCAGCAGGCGGTACCGCGCCTGCGCGTCGCGCCAGAACTCCTCGATCGCGGCGTGCACGTCGTGATGCGTGACGAGCGCTGCATCCTGCGGCAGGTAGTCGAAGAGCGTGCCGGTGCCCTCGAAGAAGAGCGGCAGGTAGTACTCGATCCCGGCGGGCGCGACGCCGTTCGAGACGTCCTTGTAGACCGGCGACTTCGACGGATCGCCCTCGAACGCCTCGCGGAACCGGGCGCGGAAGCGCGTGCGCGCCGCGTCGTCGAGCGGAAACTCGCGCGCCGGGAGGAGGCGCACCTCGTTCACCTTGTAGACCGTGCGCTGCGTGTCGACGTCGAAGGTGCGGATCGATTCGATCTCGTCGTCGACGAGATCGATGCGGTACGGGAGCGCGCTCCCCATCGGGAAGAGATCGACCAGCCCGCCGCGGATGCAGTACTCGCCGGGCGCGACGACCTGGGTCACGTGGCTGTAGCCGGCGGTCGCGAGCTGGGCGCGCAGGCGCATCGCGTCGAAGCGGGTGCCCTGCTTGATGAAGAAGCGTGTAGCCGGCAAGGTACGACGGCGGTGCGATGCGCTGCAAGGCGGTGGTCGCCGGGACGAGCGCGACGTCGCAGTCGCCGGTCGTGATCCGGTAGAGCGTCGCGAGGCGCTCCGACACGAGATCGTGGTGCGGCGAGAAACTGTCGTAAGGCAGCGTCTCCCAGTCGGGCAGCAGCGCAACGCGGAGGTTCGGATCGAACCACGCGATCTCGTCCCGGAGACGCTGCGCCTCGAGCGCCGACGCGCAGACGATCGCGAGCGGCCGGCGCGTCGCGGCGAGGCGCGCGAGCGCGAGGGCGTCGGACGAGCCGGCCAGCTTGCCGAAGCGGGTCCGGGTGGCGGACGGAGCGGCGGTGAGAACCACGGGCGCAACAAACCCTGCAGAACACCCTGCATCAAACAACCAGCCGCGTTGGAACAAGCCCGCTTCGCAGCGTCCGCTCCAACGCGGCCGGTCGCTATTATACGGGCTGATATGAGGGCAGCTTCGGTGTTTTCATGACCACGCGCTGCGTCGGACTGATTCCCGCCGCCGGGCAGGGCGCGCGCCTTGGGGGCGAGACGCCCAAGCAGTATCTCGAGCTCGCCGGCCGACCGATGCTGGCGCATGCCGCGGCTGCGCTGCTCGCACACCCGGCGATCGATCTCGCGTTCGTCGTGCTCGCACCCGGCGACGAGCGCTGGGCGACGCACGACTGGAGCGTCTTCGGCGACCGGCTCGCGCCGCTCTGGTGCGGGGGCCCGACCCGTCGCGACAGCGTGCTCAACGGTCTGATCGCGATGGCGAACGTGGTGGATCCGGAAGACTGGGTGCTGGTCCACGACGCGGCGCGGCCGTGTCTCCCGCGCGAGGACCTCGGGCGGCTGATCGATGCCGTGCGCGGCGACGACGTCGGCGGAATCCTGGCGATCCCGCTCGCCGACACGCTCAAGCGCGCCGACGGCGCCGAGCGCATCGTGGCGACCGAGCCGCGCGAGGCGCTCTGGCTCGCGCAGACGCCGCAGATGTTCCGCCACGGAACGCTCCTCCGCGCGATCGGGGGCGCCGGCCACGTCACCGACGAGGCGTCGGCGGTGGAGGCGCTCGGCTTGCGCCCGCGGCTCGTCCCGGGCAGCCTCCGGAACCTCAAGGTGACGTTTCCGGGCGACGCGATGATCGCGGAACACCTGCTGAGGCAGAGCGCATGAGAATCGGCCAGGGCTTCGACGTCCACGCGCTCGTTGCCGGACGAAAGCTCGTCGTCGGCGGTGTCGAGATCCCGTTCGAGAAGGGGCTCGCCGGCCATTCGGACGCGGACGTGCTGCTGCATGCGATTGCCGACGCCCTGCTCGGCGCCGCCGCGCTCGGCGACATCGGCCGGCACTTCCCGGACACCGACCCCGCGTATCGCGACGCGGACAGCCGCAGGCTGCTGCGAGAGGCCGCCGCGCGCGTCCGGGCGGCGGGCTATACCGTGGTGAACGTCGACGCGACGATCATCGCGCAGGCGCCACGCATGGCGCCGCACATCCCGGCGATGGCCGCAAACATCGCGGCTGACCTGGGCGTGGACGCCGGGCAGGTGAACGTGAAGGCGAAGACGACCGAGCGGCTCGGTTTCACCGGCCGCGGCGAGGGCATCGCCGCGGAAGCGGTGGCGCTGCTCGACCGGGCGTGACTGCGGCAGCGAAGCCGCTTCGCCTTTTCTTCGCGCTCTGGCCGGACGACGCGGTGCGCGGATCGCTCGCGCGTGCGTCGCTCGCGATCCACCGCGTGGCGAGCGGGCGCGCGATCCGTGCAGAATCGATTCACCTGACGCTCGCGTTTCTCGGGGACTGCGACGCCGACCGCCTCGACGCGCTCAAGGCTGCCGCGGCGGGTGTTCGAGTGCGACCGTTCGAGCTCGTCCTGGACGAGCTCGGCTTCTGGAATCACAACCGGATCGCGTGGGCGGGCGCGACGGAAACGCCCGCGGCGCTGGCAGCGCTGGTGAGCGAGCTCCGGACGGCGCTCGCCGACGCGGGGGTCGTGTTCGATCCGAAGCCCTTCGTGCCGCACGTGACGCTCGTTCGCAAGGCCCGACCGGGCTTCGCGATGCCCGCGCTCGACCCGATCCGCTGGCAGGTCGACGCGCTTCGTCCTCGTGCGATCGGTGATGCGGTCCGCGGGGAGCGACTATCTCGTCGAGTCGCGCTGGGGCTGACCGCGCGGGAACGTCACGCGCGCGATCAACCCGCCACCTTCCCGCGGCAGCAGATCGAACGTACCGCCGTGCATCCGCGCAATGCGGTCGACGATCGCGAGTCCGAGGCCCGAGCCGCCTGTGCCGCTGCGCGCGGTCTCGGTCTCGATGCGGGTGAAGGGCTGCTTGAGCCGCTCGACCTCTGCGGCCGGGATGCCCGGGCCGCGGTCGAGGACTTCGACCGCAGCGCCGCCACCTTCCGGAGCGACCCTCAGGAGGACGTCCCTCTCGCCGTAGCGGAACCCGTTGTCGAGCAGGTTCGAGATCAGCCGGCGGACGGCGAGCGACCGCAACGGGAGCTCGGGCACTGCGGCGATCTCGTCGGCGAGCGCGTGGCCGGTCTCGCGGTAGCGCCCGGCGATCTCGCGCGCGAGCGCCGCGAGGTCGACCGCGGCGAGGGGCTCGCCGCGCGCGGCGCGCGCGAAATCGAGGAACTGGCCGATGATCCGGTCCATGTCCTCGATGTCGGCCGTCATGCCGCTCTTGAGCTGCGGATCGGCGCCGGCCATCTCGAGGCCGAGGCGGAGGCGAGCGAGCGGCGTGCGGAGATCGTGCGAGACGCCGGCGAGCACCAGCGCGCGGTCGTCCTCGAGGCGCGCGAGATCCCGCGCCATCTGATTGAACGCGTGCGAGACCGTCTGGATCTCGGCCGGGCCCGACTCCTCGAGCGGCGCCGGGATGCGGCCGCGCCCGATGTCCGCGGCGGCCCGGGTCAGCGCGGCGAGCGGCCGGCGCACCCGGAAGACCACGAGAAACGCGCCGAGCAACGCGAGCGCCGCCGTAAGCGCCGCCCAGCCGAGCCATTGCAGGGCGAGGCGTCGCTCCACCCGCTCGCGGGGGAGCATCACCCAGTACTCGTCGTCCTCGATCCGGAAGCTCACCCAGAACGCCTGGATCCCGTCGCGCGCGAAGGCGACCCGGGTGTCGCGGCCGAGCTGGCGGCGGATTTCGGCGATCGCGAGCTCCAGCACCGGCCGGTCCGGGGGCGGTCCGGTGAGACGCTCGTCGGCTTCGGCGGGGTAGACGCGGATGCCCTCGCGCTCCGAGAGATCGATCAACAGCTCGCGGCGCAGATCGGGCCGCGCGGATACGAGTGCCGCGCGCGTGAGGTTGACGACGCTGACCACCATCTGGGCGATCTGCTGCGCGCGCGGCTCGCGCTCGTAGGTGCGGAAGATCTCGAAGTACGCCGCGACCGAGGCGAGGATCAGCGCCGCGATCAGCAGGAACGTGCGCCAGAGGAGGGTGCGCGGAAAGAGGCGCATCCCCCTGCTCAGGTCTTCGCGCCGTCGGGCACGAAGACGTAGCCGAAGCCCCAGACGGTCTGGATGAAGGTCGGGCTGGCGGGATCGGGCTCGACGAGCTTGCGCAGCCGCGAGACCTGCACGTCGATCGCGCGGTCGAAGACCTCGTACTCCCGGCCGCGCGCGAGCTCCATGAGCTTGTCGCGGGAGAGCGGCACGCGCGGATGGGTGACGAGCACCTTCAGCAGCGCAAACTCGCCGGTGGTGAGCGCGACCGTTTCGCCGTTCTTGCTCAGCGTGCGCGTGGCGAGATTGACCGTCATGCCGCCGAAGCTCACCGATTCGGCGTCGGCGGAGGGCGCGCCCGGCGGCAGGGGCGCGGCGCGGCGGCGGAGCACGGCGTTGATCCGCGCCACCAGCTCGCGCGGATTGAACGGTTTGGGAAGATAGTCGTCGGCGCCCATCTCCAGCCCGACGATCCGGTCGACGTCCTCACCCTTCGCGGTGAGCATTACGATCGGAATCTCGTTGCGGGTGCCGCGCAGCCGCCGGCAGATCGAGAGTCCGTCCTCACCGGGCAGCATCAGGTCGAGCACCAGCAGGTCGAACCGCTCGTGGGCGAGGAGCTTGTCCATCGCGTGCGCGTCCGACACCGTGCGCACGCACGAATCCCTGCTCGGTCAGGTACCGGTTGAGCAGGTCGCGGAGCCGCAGGTCGTCGTCGACGACGAGGATCTTGGTTTTCGCATCAGCCATGCCCGCTATGTTAGCGGGCGCCGCAGGCCGGGGTGAGGAATTGGTAACGCGGGGTTGCCGGGGAATGGGCCGCGAAACAAGCTGTTACAAACTCCCCGGCGGGTCACACAGTCTGCTTACACACTCCGTCCATATTGCGGTCCACGGCAGCGCGCTGCATCCGGAAGCGAGGCAATGCGGCAGCTGTCGAAGGCGGGGTCGGCTTCAGGGGAGAGGTCATGCATTCGATCCGGCAGAGAGAACGGCACGGTATCCTTCCGACGGCGGAAATGCGCACCTAGGCGGGCGATGAGGCGGTTGCTGATCATGGCGAGCATGGCGACGCTGCTGGTGTTGGCGCTGCCGGGTTACGCCCAGCAGAGTGGTGGCGGCGGCCGCCGCGGCATGGATCGGCCGATGCGGCAGGCGCCTCCGCCGCCGCAGCGCGAACAGATGCCGCCGCGGGACTCCCGCAACGATCGCGGCGCGCAAGATCCGCATCGCGGGCAGCTCTCGCCCGAGGAACGCCGCCAGCTCCGCCGCGACATCAGCGACCACGGCCGCGACGTGTACCGCGACCGTCAGCCGCCGCCGCGCTGACGGGCACGCCATGAAGTGGGCCGTCGCCCTCGCGCTCGCCCTGCCTCTCGCAGCCCAGGCGACGGCGATGGGGCCGGACGACGCGCGGCATCTCCTGAACCGCACCGGGTTCGGTGCGCAGCCGCGCGAGATCGCCGAATACGGCGCGCTGTCGCGCAGCGAAGCCGTCGAGCGGCAGCTCGCCGGGATGACGCGGACTGCGCGCACGCCGCCGCCCGACTGGGTGCGGGAAGCGATCGTCCCGCCACGCCAGCTCCGCCAGGCTTCGCCGGAGGAGCGGAAGCTCTTCCAGGCGCAGGAGATCCGGCGCGGGTTCGACCTGCGGACGTGGTGGCTGGAGGAGATGCTCCAGACCCGCTCGCCGCTCACCGAGCGCATGACGCTCTTCTGGCACAACCACTTCGTCTCGAGCCAGCAGAAGGTCCGCTACACGCAGCTGATGTACGAGCAGAACGTCCTGCTGCGGCGGTACGCGGGCGGCCGGTTCGGCGAGCTCCTGCACGCGGTCGCGAAGGACCCGGCGATGGTGATCTATCTCGACTCGGCGTCGAACCGCAAGGGCAAGCCGAACGAGAATTTCGCGCGCGAAGTGATGGAACTCTTCACCCTCGGCGAGGGGCACTACACCGAGGCCGACGTCCGCGAGGCGGCGCGCGCGTTCACCGGCTGGTCGATCGACCCGGATTCAGGCGACTTCAAGTGGCGGCCAGCCCTGCACGACGAGGGTACCAAGACCGTTCTCGGCCGCACCGGCAACTTCGACGGCGACGCGGTACTCGACATCCTGCTGGCGCGGCCGTCGACGGCCGAGTTCGTGGTGACGAAGCTGTGGCGCGAGTTCGTCTCGCCGGAGCCCGATCCGGCGGAGGTCCGTCGCATCGCGCAGAAGTTCCAGCTCTCCAACTACGAGATCAAGGTGGCGCTGCGGGAGCTGCTCCTCTCGCCGGCGTTCTGGGCCCCCGAGAACCGCGGTGCGCTGATCAAGTCCCCCGTCGACCTCGTCGTCGGCTCGATGCGCGCACTCGATTTCCACGTCGGCGACCCGCTGCCGCTCGCGCTCGTCGTCGCGCAGCTCGGACAGAACCTGTTTTCGCCGCCGAACGTCAAGGGCTGGCCGGGGGGCGAGGCGTGGATCAACTCGTCGACCCTGCTCGCGCGGAAGGGCTTCGTCGAGCGGATCTTCCGCGCGGAGGAGATGCCGACCGTGGCGATGGGCGAGCTGCGGCGACGCGCTAACGACGCCGACTTCGCGCGGACCAAGGGGTTCGGCCGGATGGGCGAGGAAGGGCGCGAGCGCTTCGTCCGCGCGCTCTACGAGATCCAGTTCGATCCGCAGCGCTGGCTCGGCCAGTTTCCCGGGGCGGTGTCCCACGGCGACATGGAGCGGGCGCTCCTCGCACGCGACCCCGTCACGCCGGTCCCGACGGAGCTGTCCGCGCGCGAGGTCATCAAGCGCATCGCGCTCGATCCGTCGTACCAGCTGAAGTAGGCGGCGAGATGAAACGTCGCGATTTTCTCTTCACTTCGGCTGCCGCCGGGGTTGCGGTCCTCGCGCCGCGGTTCGCGTTCGCGGCCGCCGGCTACTCGCAGCTGCTCGTTCTGGTCGAGCTCAAAGGCGGCAACGACGGGCTCAACACCGTCGTGCCCTACGGCGACCCGGCGTACTACGCCCTCCGGCCGCGCATCGCGATCAAGCGCGACGACGTGCTGCAGCTCGACGGCCGCAGCGGGCTCCATCCGTCGCTCGCGCCGCTCATGCCGGTGTGGCAGGCACGGGAGCTCGCGGTCGTGCAGGGCGTAGGCTATCCGAGCCCCAATCTCTCGCACTTCCGCTCGATCGAGATCTGGGACACCGCCTCGCGCGCCGAGGAATACCTCACCGACGGCTGGCTCGCGCGCGCGTTCGCGTCCGTGCCGGTGCCGAGGAGCTTCGCGGCCGATGGAGTCGTGGTCGGCGCAAGCGAGCTCGGGCCGCTCGCCGGTGGCGGCACGCGCGCGGTCGCGCTCGCCAACACCGAGCAGTTCCTGCGGCAGGCGAAGCTCGCGCACCCGACGCGGGGCGGCGGGAACCGCGCGCTCGCGCACCTCCTCAAGGTCGAGGCGGACGTCGTCCAGGCGGCGTCCGGGCTGAACGGCAATCGCGAGTTCCGCACGCAGTTCCCGCAAGGGCCGTTTGGCAACGCGGTGAAGACGGCCGCGCAGGTCGTGGCCTCGGCGGCCGGTGTCGCGGCAGTGCGGATCAGCCTGAACGGCTTCGACACGCACCAGAACCAGCCCGGACAGCATGCGAACCTGCTGCGCCAGCTCGCCGAGGGCCTGGTCGCGCTGCGCGGGGCGCTCCAGGAGCTCGGACGCTGGGACTCCGCGCTCGTCCTGACCTATGCCGAGTTCGGCCGCCGCGCGCAGGAGAACGGGTCGAACGGCACCGACCACGGCACCGCGAACGCGCACTTCGCGCTCGGCGGCCGGGTGAGGGGCGGGCTCTACGGCGAGGCGCCGCGGCTGGATCGCCTCGAAGGCGGCAACCTCCTTTACGCCGTGGACTTCCGGAGCCTGTACGCGACCGTGCTCGAGCGCTGGTGGGGCGTTCCGTCCGCCGGTCCGCTCGGCGGCCGGTTCTCGCCGCTCGACCTCGTGAAGGGCTGAGCCGGGCGGTGAGCGACTACGCGGCGAGGCCGCGGAAGCCGTCGAAGAGCAGCTTGCTGCCGGTCGCGAAGAGCAGCGTGTAGGCGACCCGGTAGAACCACTTCGGGCTCAGGCGCCGCCGCAGCCACAGACCGAGCAGCATCCCGCCGACCGCCACCGGCAGCATCACCGCGGCCGTCCACAGCGTGCGCGCGTCGAAGAGGCCGAGCTGTGCGTAGGGCACCACCTTCAGCGCATTCATCACCGTGAAGTACACGACGGTAGTACCGA
This sequence comes from uncultured beta proteobacterium, assembly GCA_963789885.1. GTDB lineage: Bacteria > Pseudomonadota > Gammaproteobacteria > Burkholderiales > SG8-39 > DATEDA01. Next base: position 217,798 of record CAWBNB010000021.1, read on the forward strand.
CGTAGACCGCGGTGGCGAGCCGCAACGGCAGCAGGTAGATCGCGAAGGGCGGGCCGCCGGCGTGGGCGACGAAGGTGGTGAAGCCGGCCGTGGCGCCGCACAGGTACCCCTTCAGGAGATTCGGGGCCGCGGGCGCCGGCGGACGGCGCAGCACGCTGTACGCGACGAAACTGCACGAGATGCACCCGACGAGCACGCGGATCCAGTTGTCGTTGAGATACCGGAAGGTGACCCAGCCGAGCGCCAGCCCGAGAATCCCCGCGGGCAGGAGGATCGCGGTCTGCCGCCGGTCCCAGTCGTTGCGGTAGGCGTAGACGCCGACGACGTCCATCGTGAGCAGGATCGGGAGCGCGATCGCCGCCGCCTGCACCGGCGAGATCGTGAGCGACATGATCGGGACCATGAGCCCGCCGGCGGCGCCGATCCCGCCCTTCGAGATCCCCGAGAGCACCACCGCCGCGGCAGCGGCGGCGTAGAACCAAGGATTGGCGACGAACTCGGGAGACAACGCCGCGCCGTCGCCCCGTCAGAAGCCGACGTTGTTCCGGCCTTTCAGCGCAAGCATCGCCCGCGCTTCCTCGGGGCTCGCCACCTCGAGCGAGAGCTCTTCCAGGATCCGGCGGATCTTGCGCACTTGGTCGGCGTTCGACTCGGCGAGCTTGCCCCGGCCGAGGTAGAGGCTGTCCTCGAGCCCGACGCGCACGTTGCCGCCCATCTGCGCGCCGACCGTCAGCAGACCCATCTGGTGCCGCCCGGCCCCGAGGATCGACCAGTAATAGTCGGCGCCGAACAGTCGGTCGGCGATCCGCTTCATGTGCACGAGGTTCTCCGTGTCCGCGCCGATGCCGCCCAGAATGCCGAAGATCGTCTGCACGAAGAGCGGCGGCTTCATCAACCCGCGGTCGACGAAGTGGGCGAGGTTGTAGAGATGTCCGACGTCGTAGCACTCGAACTCGAAGCGCGTGCCGCACCCTTCGCCGAGGTGCTTGAACATGTACTCGATGTCCTTGAAGGTATTGCGGAAGATGAAGTCGCGGCTCGCCTCGAGGTACTTCGGCTCCCACTCGTACTTGAACTCCTTGTAGCGGCCGAGCATCGGGAAGAGCCCGAAGTTCATCGAGCCCATGTTGCACGAGCACATCTCCGGTTTGGTGGCGAGCGGCGCCGCTAGCCGCTCCTGCACGGTCATGTTGTGGCCGCCGCCGGTAGTGATGTTGATGACGGCGTCGGTCGCCTGCTTGATCGCGGGCAGGAACTCGAGGAACACCTTGGGATCGGGCGTGGGACGCCCGTCCTTCGGATCGCGCGCGTGGAGATGGATGATCGCCGCGCCGGCCTGCGCCGCGGCGATCGATTCGTCGGCGATCTCGCGCGGGGTGATCGGCAGGTGCGCCGACATCGTCGGCGTGTGGATCGAACCGGTGACCGCGCAGGTGATGATGACCTTCTTCTGTGCCGCTGCCATGCTGTCCTCCGTCCTTTTGACCCGCAGACTCTAACCTTCAGCTCTCGACCCTCGGCCTCAGACCGTCCGCTGGACGTCGCCGCAGACCGAGAGCGCCTGGCCGGTGATGTGCCGGCCGGCGTCGGTCGCGAGGAAGAGCGCCATGTTGGCGATGTCCTGCGGGCTCACGAACGTCCGCAGGCTGACCGTGTCGAGCAGGCGGTTCTTCATCTCCTCGGCGCGGATCCCGAGCGCCTTCGCCTTGGCGTCGATGACGCGGTCGATGCGCTCGCCCTCGACGTTCCCCGGCTGGATGCAGTTGACCCGCACCCTGTCGGGACCTGCTTCGATCGCCAGGCTCTTGGTGAAGCCGACGACCGCCCACTTCGCTGCGGCGTAGGGTGTGCGCAACGGGAACCCCAGGCGCCCGGCGACCGAGGACAGGTTGATGATGCTGCCGCCGCCTGCCTGCTTGATCAGCGGCATCGCGCGCCGCGTGCAGTAGAACATGCCGTTCAGGTCGACCGCGATGCAGCGGTCCCAGTCCTCCGGCTTGAGGTCTTCCACCCTGCCGGTCGGCCCGGCGATGCCGGCGTTGTTGACGAGCACGTCCAGGCCGCCGAGCGCGCGGCCGACGTCGGCGAAGAGCCGGTCGACGTCGGCGACGCTCGCGACGTCGGCGACCGTCTGGGTGACGGAGGGCAGGGCCGCCTTCGCCGCGGCGAGCGCGGCGGCGTCGACGTCGCAGATGTGCACCCGTGCGCCGTGCTCGACGAAGGTCTGCGCGATCGCGCGGCCGATGCCGGCCGCGCCGGCCGTAACCAGCACGCGCAGACCCTGGGCTGAAGTGTTCATCCGGTCTCCTCCCGACCTCGGCGGCAAAGTGTAGCGCGTCCGTGCCCGATAGAATCGCCCGCATGAACCTCCTCGCGATCGAGACGGCGACTGATCGGCTCTCGCTCGCCGTCAGCGTCGCCGGCGTCGTCCACGAGCGCACGCTGGACGCCGGCCAGCGTCACGCCGAGCTCGTCCTCGGCGAGGTCGACGCGCTGCTCGCCGCCGCGGGGCTGCGCATCGGGGATCTTCACGGCATCGCGTACGGCGCGGGGCCGGGCTCGTTCACCGGTCTGCGGATCGGCTGCGGTGTCGCGCAGGGGCTCGCGGCGGCGCGTGCACTGCCGGTGGTCGGCGTCGGAACGCTTGCGGCGATCGCGGAAGCCGCGCCTGCGTCGCGCGTCGTCGCGTGCCTCGATGCGCGCATGGGCGAGGTGTATCATGCCGCTTACGAAAAACAGCACGGCCGTCTGCACGAAGTGATTCCTCCAGGCTTGCACCGTCCCGATGCGGTGCCGCTACCCGAGGGCGAAGGCTGGAGCGGCTGCGGCGCCGGATTTGCCGCGTACCGCGACGCCCTCACCCTGCGCCATGGTTCCCGGCTCGCCGCTGTCGACCCCGCGATCTTCCCGTCGGCTGCGGCAGTGGCCCGGCTCGCGGCGCCGCGGTTTGCCGCGGGCGAGGGCGCTGCCGCCGCGACAGCGCTGCCGTTCTACCTTCGCGACCGCGTCGCGCTGAAGACGAGCGAACGATGAGCGCGGTGCTGCGCCCGGAACCCCGGATCGAGCCGCTCGCCGCGTGCGACCTCGATGCCGTAGTGGCGGTCGAGGCCACGATCTACGATTTTCCCTGGACGTTCGGCAACTTCCGCGACTCGCTGGCGGCCGGCTACAGCTGCTGGGGGATGCATTCGGCGGACGGGCTCGTCGGCTACGCGGTGATGATGCTCGGCGCGAACGAGGCCCACCTGCTGAATCTGAGCATCGCTGCGCCCGTGCAGCGGCGGGGGTACGGCGGGAAGCTGCTGGAGCATCTCCTCGGCGTCGCGCGCGGCTACCAGGCGCACGTGATCTTTCTCGAGGTGCGGCCGACGAATCCGGCGGCGCGCCGCCTCTACCTGCGGTACGGGTTCGAGCAGGTCGGCGTGCGCAAGGGCTATTACCCGGCGCGGCACGGCCGCGAAGACGCGCTCCTCCTCAGCCTCGTGCTGTGAGCCCTCGGGGCCGGAAAGGTCAAACCCGACCGCGGGACGCGCGAGGGTAGCTCGATGAGCGCGCGCCGCGACCGCATCCTCGCCGAAATCGGCGTCCGACCGCTCTGGCGGTTGCGCAACCGGGGGGGGCGTGCGGCGCCGCCAGTCCCGATTCCCGACCCGGTGAGTGTCGCGCGGGCGGCTCGCGCGAGCGACGGCCCGGAGCTCGAGCTCGACGACCGCGCGGCCCGCATCGCGCGGATGGAATGGCCGGCGCTGAAGAGCGCGGTCGCGACGTGCGAGGCCTGCGGTCTTTGCAAGACGCGCACGAACACGGTGTTCGGCGTCGGCGACGAGCGCGCCGAATGGGTGATCGTCGGCGAGGCGCCGGGCGCCGAGGAGGACGCGCGCGGCGAACCGTTCGTCGGGCAGGCGGGGCGCCTGCTCGACAGCATGCTCGCCGCGGTAGCGCTGCGCCGGGGCGAGAACGTCTACATCGCGAACGTGCTCAAATGCCGGCCGCCCGGCAACCGGAACCCCGAGCCGTTCGAGGTCGCGCAATGCAGCCCGCACCTCGTCCGGCAAATCGAGCTGATCCGGCCGAAGGTGATTCTCGCGATGGGTCGTGCGGCGGCGCAGCTCCTGCTCAACACCGACGCGAGCATCGCGAGCCTGCGCGGCAGGCTGTTCCGCTATCAGGGCGTGACGACGATCGTCACGTACCATCCCGCATACCTGCTCAGGAACCTCCCGGACAAGTCGAAGGCCTGGGAGGACCTCTGCTTCGCCCGTGCGACCATGAGGGACTTGAAGGCGGCCGCCGCGCCGCAATCTTGACGACGGTCCAACCCGCAGGAGGACAGGACAAATGAGAAAACTTTGGGTGCTCCTCGCCGCGCTGGCGCTCTCCGGCTGCGGCTACAACGAGATCCAGCAGAAGGACGAAGGGGTGAAGGCGGCCTGGTCGGAGGTGACCAATCAGTACCAGCGACGTGCCGATCTGATCCCGAACCTGGTCGCGACGGTCAAAGGCTACGCGCAGCAGGAGCAGGAGGTGCTGACCCGCGTCACCGAGGCGCGGTCGCGGGTGGGGCAGATCCAGGTCACTCCCGAGACGCTCAACGATCCGGCGGCGCTGCAGCGCTTCCAGCAGGCGCAGGGCGACCTCACGAGCGCGCTGTCCCGGCTGCTGGTGGTCGTCGAGAAGTACCCGGAGCTCAAGTCGGACCAGAACTTTCGCGACCTCCAGGCGCAGCTCGAAGGCACCGAGAACCGCATCGCAGTCGCGCGCAACCGCTACATCAAGACGGTGCAGGACTACAACGTCCTCGTGCGCGAGTTCCCGGTGAACGTCACCGCGATGGTGTTCGGCTACAAGACGAAGCCGAACTTCACGGTCGAGAACGAGCGCGAGATCTCGAGCGCGCCGAAGGTCGATTTCAGCAAGCCGGCGGAGAAGAAGTAGGATCGCCTGCGGATGAACGCCGGCGGGCGCGGTGCGCACCGCGGGTCGGCGTTTGCCTCCAGACTGACGCGCAATGAACCCCGGTAGGTCGCGTTTCGTAGCGCTGGTCGGCAGCGTTCTCCTCTGGCTTGGCCTGCTCGGCGGCGCGTGGGCGCAGGACCTTGTGCCGGTACCGCCGCTAAAGGGGCGGGTCACCGACCTGACCGGGACGCTCACTGCGGACCAGGTCGCCGACCTCGAACGCTCGCTCGCGGCGTTCGAGGCGCGCAAGGGCAGCCAGATCGCGGTGCTCCTCGTGCCGACCACGAAGCCGGAGGACATCGCGCAGTACTCGATCCGCGTCGCCGACCAGTGGAAGGTCGGGCGCAAGAAGGTCGACGACGGTCTGATCGTCGTCGTCGCCAAGGACGATCACAAGCTGCGCATCGAGGTCGGCTACGGGCTGGAGGGCGCGATCCCCGACATCGTCGCGCGCCGCGTCATCCGCGAAACGATGGCGCCGCACTTCGTCGAGGGCGACTTCTACGGCGGACTGAAGGCCGGGACGGATCAGCTCATCAAACTCGTCGACGGGGAAAAGCTGCCGCCCCCGCCCCAGCAGGGCGCACAGCGGCCGGGTGAGGGGGCCGACCTCCAGTCGCTGTTCGTGATCCTGCTCGTCGTGATCGTCGTCGTCGGGGGGATCCTGACGAAGATCCTGGGCCGGTTCTTCGGATCGGCGGCGACCGGGGGCCTTGCGGGGTTCATCGCGCTCGCGGTCGCCGGCACGATGATCGCGGCCGTGGCCGCGGGAATTCTCGCGTTCCTCCTCACGCTGATGTTCGGCGGCGTCGGCGGCGCGCTCGCCGGCGGTCGGCGCGGCGGCTGGGGCGGCGGGCCCTGGATCGGCGGCGGCTCGGGCGGGAGCTGGGGCGGCGGGGGCGGAGGCGGCTGGTCGGGCGGCGGCGGCGGATTCGGCGGCGGCGGTGCGTCGGGGAGTTGGGGGAACTAGGTGGGCATCGGTCGCTTCTGCCGCCACCTCGTCTCCGACCACTGGTCGGTGCGCTACGCGTTCCCGCCACGTGCGCTGAAAGCGATCGAGGACGCGATCGCCGCGCAGGAGCGGCGTCACGACGGCGAGCTGCGGTTCGCGGTGGAAGCGGCGCTGCCGTTCTTCGATCTCGTGCGCGGGATCTCGGCGCGCGAGCGGGCAATCGAGCTCTTCAGCCGGCTGCGGATCTGGGACACCGAGCAGAACGCGGGCGTGCTCGTCTACTTGCTGCTCGCCGACCGGCGCGTCGAGATCGTCGCCGACCGCGGCATCCATTCGAAGGTTGGCGCCACGGCCTGGGAGGCCATTTGCGGCGCGATGCAGCGCGAGTTCGCCGCCGGGCGGTTCGAGCCGGGCGTCGTCGCCGGCATCCAGGCCATCAGCGATCTACTTGCGCTGCATTTTCCGCCGCGCGCTGACAACCCGGACGAGCTCCCCAACCGCCCGGTCGTGCTCGACTGAGGGCCCCGGCACGCACTGAAGGAGCCGCTCGCGGCGCGGCGCTAGTCGACGACCGGTCGCTCGGTCGCGGTCACCGCAAGCTCGAGCTTCCGCGTCCGCCGTAGGACCGACAGTGTCGCCGGCCGGCCGATCCGCTCGGCGGTGAGCAGGCGATGCAGGTCGTCGATCCCGCCGATCGGGCTGCCGTCGTAGCCGACGATCAGGTCGCCCGCCTCCAGCCCGGCGCGGGCGGCGGGCCCGCCGCGCTCGAGCGACTCGACGCGCACCGCCCGGTCCGTCTCGAGCTCGTGATGGCGGACCACTTTTCGCGCCACGGGCACGTTGGCGCCAGCGAAGCCGAGGTAGCCGCGGCGGACCTTGCCGTCCCGCAGCAGCTGGGTGACCACCCAGCGGACGGTGTCGATCGCGGTAGCGAAGCAGATCCCCTGCGCCATCGGGATGATCGCCGTGTTCACGCCGATCACCTCGCCGCGGGAATCGACGAGCGGCCCGCCCGAGTTGCCCGGGTTGAGCGCGGCATCGGTCTGTACGACGTCGTCGATCAGCCGCCCGCTGTACGCACGCAGGCTGCGGCCGAGCGCGCTCACCACGCCGGCGGTGACCGTGTGCTGGAAGCCGTACGGGTTGCCGATCGCGATCGCGAGCTGGCCGACGCGCAGGCCGCGCGACGCCCCCAGCGTCGCGGCGGGAAGGCCGCTCGCCCCGACGCGGATCACCGCGACGTCCGTGTCCGGGTCGTCGCCGATGACGTCCGCGTCGTAACTCGCGCCGTCCGCGAAGCTCGCGCGGACCGCTTTGACCCCATGGACCACGTGGCTGTTGGTCAGGATCAGGCCGTCCGGTGTGAACACGAATCCGGAGCCCGAGCCGCGGCGCTCGCGCCCGCGGCGCGCCTGCTCGACCTCGAGGTGGGCAACGGCGGGCCCGACGCGCTCGGCGGCAGCAACGACCGCCCGGGAATAGGCGTCGAGCAGCCCGGCGTCGCCGTCGCCTGACGGGCCGGCCGGGGCGGACTGACCGCCCTCGTCGAGCAGGAATTGGGGGATCGCGCCCATTGACATCGTCTCCTGGGGAACTGCTCGGAGGGACGTGGGGGCGGCCGTCCCCGAAGTCAACCGCCGCCCTAGCCGTGCGGCGAGCCCGGCTTGTCGATGCCGATCAGGTGCAGCGAGTCGACCTCGCGCTGGTTCGCGAGATGCCGCCGGTGCACGAGCACCATCGACGTGCTCACGAAGAGACCGAACATGACGATGATCGCGTAGATCGACAGGTTGGCCTTGATCATCCCCGCGTACAGCCCGAGCATGATCAGGATCGAGAGGTTCTCGTTGAAATTCTGCACCGCGATCGAGTGCCCGGCGCCCATCAGGATGTGGCCGCGGTGCTGGAGCAGGGCGTTCATCGGCACGACGAAGAAGCCGGCGAACCCGCCGATCGCGATCATGAGCGGGATCGCGACCCACAGGTCGCGTACGAAAATCATGACCATCACCAGCAGTCCCATCGCCATCCCGACCGGCAGCACGTCGACCGCGCGCCTGAGCGAAACGAATCTGGCGGCAGCGATGGCACCGCCGGCGATCCCGACCGCCGTGATGCCCTGGAGTGCGGTCGCCTTGGAGAGCGGGTAGTCGAGCGCGGCGCGCGCCCACTCGAGCACGATGAACTGCAGCGTCGCCCCGGCGCCCCAGAAGAGAGTGGTCGTCGCGAGCGAGATCTGTCCCAGCCGGTCCCGCCAGAGGAGGCGACAGCAGTGGTAGAAGTCGTGGATCAGGTAGACCGGGTTCTTCTTCGGCAGGTGGTGGTCGACCCCGGTGTCGGGGATGTAGAGGTTGAAGCCCGCGGCGATCACGTAGCCGAACAGGATGATCGCGATCGCGGCTTCGCCGGGCGTATCGATGCTGGTCTCGATCCGGGGAATGTCGATTCCGAGGAGCGCCCGCGAGACGGTGTCGCTCACCAGGGCGCCGCCGACCAGCGTTCCGAGGATGATCGAGCCGACGGTCAGCCCTTCGATCCACCCGTTTGCGGCGACGAGCTGCTGCGCCGGGAGCAGTTCGGTCAGGATCCCGTACTTCGCCGGCGAGTAGGCCGCTGCGCCGAGTCCCACGACCGCGTACGCGATTAGGATCGTGAGGTACTCCGGGGCGTTCGGTGGCGTGAGGGCCGCGTAGAAGAGCATCATCACGCAGCCGGCGACCTTGATCGCGTTGGTGACGAACATCACCCGGCCCTTGGGCATCGAATCGGCGAACGCGCCGACGAAGGCCGCGAGCGCCACGTACGAGATCGTGAAGAAGAACTTCAGCAGCGGCACCATCCACGCCGGCCCCTGCAGCTGGGTCAGCAACTGGATCGCGGCGATGAGCAGCGCGTTGTCGGCGAGCGACGAGAAGAACTGCGCGCCCATGATGATGTAGAAACCGCGCTTCATCGGTGCTCGGCGGAGGCGGGTGGCGCCGCGGACTGGAGGGCGGGGGACGGCGGGGCTTGCAGTGCGCCGTTGACTACCGTGCGGCTTGCGGGGCGGCGCCGGCCGCCGCGCCATAAGTTTGGTCCATGGCCGATTTTATGGTTGAATGGCGGGGCGGAGAATAACACACGCAATTTGCCCGCCATGGCGGATCGCAGGCTCCAGGTCTTCCACGCCGTCGCGAAGCAGATGAGCTTCACGAAGGCCGCCGAGACGTTGTTCATGACCCAGCCGGCGGTCACCTTCCAGATCAAGCAGCTCGAGGAGCACCTCAACGCGCGCCTGTTCGAACGCGGGCACGGCAAGATCGCGCTGACCCCGGCCGGCGAGGTGGTGCTCGAGTACGCCGAACGGATCCTCGCGCTGTCGGCGGAGCTCGAGACGCGCCTCCGCGAGATGACCGGCCGGCTCTCCGGCCCGCTGCTGATCGGCGCCAGCACCACCATCGCCGAGTTCCTGCTGCCGCAGGTGCTCGGCGAGTTCAAGTCGCGGCATCCCGAGGTCCAGCCGAAGCTCACCGTCGCGAACTCCGAGACGATCGAGAACCGCGTCGCGGAGCACACCCTCGACCTCGGGTTGATCGAGGCGCCGTCGCACCTGCCGGCGCTGCTGACCGAGGTGTGCTGCGAGGACGAGCTCCAGGTCATCGTCGCCCCGGCGCATCCGCTCGCCAAGCTGAGGTCGGTGGCGCCGAAGCAGCTCGTGCCCTATCCGTACGTGAGCCGCGAAGCGGGTTCCGGCACGCGGGAGTTCACCGACCTCTACTTCCGCAAGGCGGGCATCGCACCGGCCGATCTCAACGTCGTGATGGAGCTCGGCAGCCCCGAGGCGCTGAAGGGAGTCGTCGGCACCGGCCTCGGTTTCGCCATCCTGTCGAAGGCGACGGTGGCGAAGGAGCAGAAACTCGGCGACCTCGTCGCCATGCCGCTCACGCCGCGGCTGATGCGCGCGCTCTCGCTCGTCTATCCGAAGGAGAAGTTCCGCTCGCGCCTGGTGAATACCTTCGTCGAATTCACGAAGGATCGGCTGAAGGACGCGGCCGCGTAGGACGGACGAGGGCGGGTCGGCGCGATGCGCGTAACCGGGGACCGGGCTACGCGCGTAACATAACGCCCGGTGCCCGGCCGGCGGCCCGCGCCATCCGGGCGACCCAGTCCGACTGTCATGGGGAGGCAAGATGGACCTGACTACGCTCGCTAGCTCGCTCCAGAGCCACGTTGGGTGCACAACTGCCGGGGATCCTCGGGGCGCTCGGCATCCTCATCATCGGCTGGCTGGTCGCGGTCGCCGCCCGCGCGGGCGTCCATCGACTGCTCGCGCTGCTCAAGGTCAACGCGCGGATCGAGGAGAGCACCGGCCAGAAGGTCGGCGTCGAGTGGGGAATCGCCGTCGGCGTGTTCTGGGTGATCGTCCTGATCACCCTGGTCGCGGTGTTCGACTCGCTGCACCTCGATCTGATCTCGAACCCGTTCGCCCAGCTGGTCGGCCGAGATCATCGGCTATCTGCCGTCGCTCGTCGCCGGCACGATCCTCGCGCTGGTCGCCTGGCTGCTCGCGACCGTGATCCGCGCGGTGGTGAACAAGATCCTCTCGTCCACGACCCTCGACGACAAGCTGTCGAAGGAGGCCGGGATGGAGCCGATGAGCAAGACCGTCGCGAACGTCCTCTTCTGGCTGGTGATCCTGCTGTTCATCCCGACCATCCTCTCCGCCTTCGAGCTGCACGGCCTGCTCGAGCCGGTGCAGCTGATGCTCGCCAAGCTGCTCGCGATCGTGCCGAACATCGTCGGCGCGGCCATCATCGGCTTCGTCGGCTGGCTGCTCGCCAAGGTGCTGCGCGGCTTGGTCACGAACATCCTCGCCGCCGCCGGCACGGACAAGCTCGCCGGGACGATCGGACTCGCCGACACGGTGAAGCTCTCGCGCGTGGCGGGCACGATCGTCTTCATCTTCGTCTTCGTCCCGTCGCTGATCGCCGCCCTCGACGCGCTGCAGATCGACGCGATCTCGCGGCCGGCGACCGAGATGCTGCAGAAGTTCCTGGTCGCGGTGCCGAACATCGTCGCCGCGACGCTGATCCTGGTGATCACGTGGTACGTCGCGAAGTTCGCCTCCGGGCTGCTCGCCCGGCTGCTCGCGGGCCTCGGCGCCGACACGCTGCCGCAGAAGCTCGGCATGAAGGCTGCGTTCACCGGCAACCTGCGGCCATCGACCCTGGTCGGCGGGATCGTGCTGTTCTTCGCGATGCTCTTCGCCACCGTCGAGGCCGCGAACCGCCTCGAGTTCCACCAGGTGCGCGACGTGGTCACGATGTTCATCAAGTTCGGCGGCGACGTGCTGCTCGGCGGCGCGATCCTGGTGATCGGCTTCTGGCTCGCGAACCTCGTCTACGAGGCGATCGACAAGGCGAGCGGCGAGCAGACCACGGGGCTCGCGCGCATCGCGCGGATCGCGATCCTCGGCCTGGTGATCGCGATGGGCCTGCGCGCGATGGGGATCGCCGACGACATCGTGAACCTCGCCTTCGGCCTCACGCTCGGCGCGATCGCGGTCGCGGTCGCACTGTCCTTCGGGCTCGGCGGTCGCGAGGCGGCCGGGAAGCAGATGGAGCACTGGCTGTCCAAGCTCCGCAAGGGCAACTGACCGGGTTTGCCCCGTCCGATCCGCGCCACCTTCGATCTCGCGGCGTTCCGCGAGAACCTCGCGCTCGCGCGCGCCCGGGCGCCGCACGCCCGCACCTGGGCGGTGGTCAAGGCGAACGCGTACGGTCACGGCCTCGAGCGCGCGGTGCGCGCGCTCGAGGCGGCCGACGGATTCGCGCTGCTCGATCTGAACGACGCGGTGGGCCTGCGCGAGGCAGGCGTCACGAAGCCGATCCTCCTCCTCGAGGGCGTGTTCGAGGCCGACGATCTGCAGACGGTGGGCGAGCACGGCCTGTCGACCGTCGTCCACGACCGCGAACAGATCGCATTGCTGGAGGCCGTGCGCCTGCCGACGCGGGTGCCCGTGTACCTCAAGCTGAACTCGGGGATGAACCGGCTCGGCTTCGCCCCGGAGGACTATCGGAAGGTCTTCGAGCGGCTCGCCCGCTCGCCGGTAGTAAGCGGGATCACGCTGATGACGCATTTCGCCGACGCCGACGGCCTCTCGGGCGTCGCCGAGCCGTTGCGCCGTTTCGAGGCCGCCACGGCGCGGATCGAGGCGCCGCGCAGCCTTGCGAACTCGGCGGCCGTCCTGCGCTTCCCCGAGACGCACTGCGACTGGGTACGGCCCGGGATCATGCTGTACGGTTGCTCGCCGTTCGTGGATACCACCGCCGCGACGATCGGGCTGAAGCCGGTCATGACGCTCACTGCGGAGCTGATCGCCGTGCGCGACCTGCGGCCGGGCGACCGCGTCGGCTACGGCGGCGCGTTCGTCGCCGACCGGCCGATGCGGCTCGGCGTCGTCGCCTGCGGCTACGCCGATGGCTATCCGCGCCACGCGCCCGACGGGACGCCGGTGCTCGTGAACGGGATCCGGACGCGCACCGTCGGGCGCGTGTCGATGGACATGCTCACCGTGGACCTCGACCCGGTGCCCGGGGCGGCGGTCGGAGCGACGGTCACGCTCTGGGGCGAGGGTCTGCCGTGCGACGAGGTCGCAGCCGCCGCGGGGACGCTGAGCTACGAGCTCCTCTGCAAGATCACCGCGCGCGTGCCCCAAGTCGAGCGCGGCTGAGACATGGCGACGCGCGCGAAAGCGATCTACGCCTGCAACGAGTGCGGCGGGCAGTCGACCAAGTGGCAGGGCCAGTGTCCGCACTGCGGCGCCTGGAACACGCTGGTGGAGGCGGTCGCGGAGCGCGCCAGCCAGCATCGCTACGCCGGCGGGGCCAAGGCGGCGGCGCTCGTGCCGCTCGCCCGCATCCCGGCGAAGGAGACGTCGCGCATGCCGACCGGCGTGGCCGAGTTCGACCGGGCGCTCGGCGGCGGGCTGATCGCGGGGCAGGTCGTGCTGATCGGCGGCGATCCCGGCATCGGCAAGTCGACGCTGCTCCTGCAGGCGCTCGCGTGGATGAGCGGTGCGCGCAAGGTGATCTACGTGTCGGGGGAGGAATCGCCGGAGCAGGTGGCGCTGCGCGCGCAGCGGCTGCAGATCGACACCGCCGCGGTCGCGCTGCTCGCCGAGATCCAGCTCGAGCGGATCACCGCGACCCTGGAGGCGGAGAAACCGGAAGTCGCCGTCGTCGATTCGATCCAGACGCTCTACTCCGAGGCGCTGCAGTCGGCGCCGGGGTCGGTAGCGCAGGTGCGCGAGTGCGCGGCGCAGCTCACCCGCCTCGCCAAGAGCCAGGGCATCGCGCTGATCTTCGTCGGCCACGTGACCAAGGAGGGTGCGCTCGCGGGTCCGCGGGTGCTCGAGCACATCGTCGACACGGTGCTCTACTTCGAAGGCGACCCGCATTCGAGCTTCCGGCTCATCCGGGCGGTCAAGAACCGGTTCGGCCCGGTGAACGAGCTCGGTGTCTTCGCCATGACCGAGCGCGGCTTGCGCGGCGTGGCGAACCCGTCGGCGCTCTTCCTTTCGCACCATCGCGAGCCGGTCGCCGGCTCCTGCATCCTCGTGACCAACGAAGGCACGCGGCCGCTGCTCGTCGAAGTGCAGGCGCTGGTCGACGGCGCGCAGGGCATGACGCCGCGCCGCCTTGCGCAGGGACTCGACCAGAACCGGCTCGCGATGCTGCTCGCGGTGCTGCACCGGCACGCCGGCGTCGCGGTGCACGACCAGGACGTGTTCGTGAACGCGGTCGGGGGCGTGCGGATCGAGGAGCCGGCGGCCGACCTGGCGGTTCTGCTAGCGGTGATCTCGAGCTTTCGCAACCGGCCGCTGCCCGAGAAGCTCGTCGTCTTCGGCGAGATCGGGCTCGCCGGCGAGGTGCGGCCAGCGCCGCGCGGCCAGGAGCGGTTGCGCGAGGCGGCGAAGCTCGGTTTCCGCCGCGCGCTCATCCCGCGCGCGAACGCGCCGAAGCAGGCGATCGAAGGGATCGAGGTGGTCGCCGTCGAGCGCCTCGCCGACGCGCTGGCCGAGCTAGGCTAGGACCAGGTTCGCGGCGGCGACGCCGCTCCTGATCGCCGCCTCCAGCGTCGCCGGATAGTCGCTCGCCGTGTAGTCGCCGGCTAGCACGACACCGCGCACCGCCGTTGCGTTTCCCGGGCGGAGGAGCCCGGGCCGGCAGCTGAACGTCGCGCGTCGTTCGGCGATCACGCGCTGCCAGCGCGGTTCCGGCAGGCCACCGAGTCCGGCCGCCAGCTCGGCATGGATGGCGGCGGCGAGTTCGGCGTGCGTCAACGCCTCATGGTCGCCCGAGGCGCTCAGCACCGATGCGATCAGGCCGGGGTACCCCGAGAGCGTTCCGCGGTCGAATGCCCATTGCAGCAACCCGCCGCTGAACCCGAGCATCGGGAACGGGAGCGACACGCTCTCCGGATACTGGAGGTAGCAGGTGTAGATCGGCTCGTGCTCGATCGCGGCAAGGGTCGCAGCGAGACCGCCGAGCTCCGGCAGGTTGCCGAGCAGCGCGGGCACGTGCTGCGGGGAACAGGCGAGGATGACGTGGGTGAACGCGCCCGCGTCGGCGTCGAGCCGGAAGCCGGCGCCGTCCCGCCCGACGCTCCGCACGGCCGCGCCGAGGCGGACCTCGCCCCCACGCGCGGCGACGAACGCCGCGGCCGGCACGGGGAAGAGTGCGCCGAGGTCGGCTTTCGGCAGGAGCAGATCGCTCGCCGCCCGGCCGCCGCCGAGCGTATCGCGCAGCACGTTCGCAAAGACCCGCGCCGAGGCGCGCTCCGGCGGCGTGTTGAGCGCCGACACGCAGAGGGGAACCCACAGGCGTTCGCGCAGAGCGCCGCCCTGGCCGTGCCGGGCGAGCAGCCGGTCGACGCTCTCGTCCGCCGCCAGGGCGAACCGGGCGCGGCGGAGGGCCGCGATGAAGCGTGCCGCCGCGATTCGCTCGGCGATCGTCAGACCCGAAGCCGAGACGAGCGCCGCGAGGAGGTGGAGTGGCGCAGGGAGCGGCGGCGCGCGCAACCGGAAGCCCGAGACGTAGCGCAGCTCGAGCGGCAGCCGCGCGAGCAGGCGCTCGGGGTCTGCGCCGACGAGCCGCATCAGCCGCAGCGCCTCGGCGTAGGCGCCGATCAGGATGTGCTGGCCGTTGTCGAGGTCGACGCCATCGATCGTCACGCGCCGCGCGCGGCCGCCAAGGCTGCGCGTGGCTTCGAAGACCGTGACCGGGTGCCCGCGCTCCGCCAGCGTCACGGCGGCGGCGAGGCCCCCCCAGCCGGCGCCAACGACCGCTACGCGGCGACCCACGTGCGCCAGGCGATCCAGAGCTTGCGGATCGGCGTCAGCGCGACGCGGTGCGCCAGCACCCGCGAGCCGTCGCGCCGGATCTCGTCGAGCAGGGTGCGGTAGATCGCGGCCATCACGAGGCCGGGGCGCTGCGCCTTGCGGTCCTCGGGCGGCAGCAGCGCGAGCGCGCGCTCGTAGTAAGCCTTCGCGCGGTCGATCTGGAACGCCATCAGACGGCCGAAACCCTCGGTCTGCCGCGCATCGAGGATGTCGGCGGCCGAGACGCCGAACCGGGCGAGCTCGTCCTGCGGCAGGTAGATGCGGTTCTTGTGCGCGTCTTCGCCGACGTCGCGGATGATGTTGGTGAGCTGGAACGCGGTGCCGAGCGTCTCCGCGTACTTGAGGGTCTGGGGGTTGGCGTAGCCGAAGATGCTGGCGGCGAGCAGGCCGACCACTCCGGCGACGTGGTAGCAGTAGCGCTCGAGGCCGGCGAAATCGGCATAGCGGGCGTGGTGGAGATCCATCGCCATTCCGTCGAGGATCTCGTTCAGCCGCGCCTGCGTCACGCCGAAGCGCTCGACCGCCGGCACGAGCGCTTTCGTGACCGGATGCTGCGGCGTCGCGGCGAAGAGCGCGGCGACCTCGCTTCGCCACCAGGCGAGCTTCGCCGCGGCGACGCCAACGTCGGTGCACTCGTCGACGACGTCGTCGACCTCGCGGCAGAACGCGTAAAGGGCGGTAATCGCGCGGCGCCGCTCCGGTGGCAGGAAGAGGAACGAGTAGTAGAAGCTCGACCCGCTCGCCGCCGCCTTCTGCTGGCAATACTCGTCCGGCGACATCAGGTGACCGCGGCGCGCCAGAACATGAGCGACCAGTCGGGCGCCCGCAGCACCGGGCGGTGCCGGAAGACGTCGCCGCCCGCGCGGTCGATCCGCTCGAGGATGCGCAAGCCCCCCTGCACGACGAGGCGGAGCTCCCAGCCGATGCGGCCGGGGAGCGCGCGGGCGAGCGGCGCGCCGGACTGGAGCTTCGAGCGCGTGCGCTCGACCTGGAACGCGATGAGGCGCCGCCAGGCATCGTCGGCGCGCCCGGCGGCAATCTGCGCCTCGCTCACGCCGAACCGAGCGAGGTCGTCCTGCGGCAGGTAGACGCGGCCTTTCGCCCAGTCGACCGCCACGTCCTGCCAGAAGTTGGCGAGCTGCAGCCCGGTGCAGATCGCATCCGAACGGCGAACGTTCTCCGCGGTTGCCGCGCCGAAGAGATGAAGCATCAGGCGGCCCACCGGGTTCGCGGACCGGCGGCAGTAGTCGAGCACCTCGTCGAAGGCGGCGTACCGCGGCTTCACGACGTCCTGGCTGAACGCGTCGAGCAGGTCGTAAAACGGCTGCAGCGGTAACGCATGAGCGGCAATCACCGGCGCGAGCCCGGCGAGCACCGGCGCGTCGGGTTCGCGGCCGGCAGCGATGCGATCGAGGTCGGCACGATAGGCGTCGAGCCGCCCGAGCCGGTCCGCTGCCGGCGCATCGCCTTCGTCGGCGAAGTCGTCGGCGGTGCGCGCGAACCAGTAAATCGCCGCGACCGCCGGTCGCAGGGCACGCGGCAGGAGCCACGAGGCGACCGGGAAGTTCTCGTAGTGGCCGACTGACATTTACGCGGGTTTTCAAGGGGATCGCGCAGTTTCATCGCGCGTTTTCGGCTGACAGTATAGGGCCGGTCCGGTAAACTCCCGTCCGACAGCATCCGCGATGCCGCGAAGGTGGCGGAATTGGTAGACGCACTGGATTTAGGTTCCAGCGCCGAAAGGCATCCGGGTTCGAGTCCCGGCCTTCGCACCACCGCCTGCGGAGATGAAACCCGCCGGCGCGAAGCGCAGGCGAGTTTCCCGGAATCGGGGTGCGCGAGGGGGCATGCCCCCTCGCATCGTAGAGACCGGATCGCGCATCGCCCTCGACCAACGCCATGGCAACCACACTCGAAAATCTCGGACAACTCGAACGCCGCCTGGTGATGGCGGTGCCGGCCGCCGACATCGACCGCCAGGTCGGCGAACGCCTCAAGCGGCTGGCGCGCACGATCCGCATGGCCGGTTTCCGGCCGGGGAAAGTGCCGCTGAAGCTGGTGGAGCAGACGTACGGGCCGCAGGTCCGCTCGGAGGTCATCGGCGATGCGGTGCAGAAGTCGTTCTCGGACGCCGTCCGGGACCAGAACCTCCGCGTCGCCGGGTACCCGCGCATCGAGCGGAACGACGCCGCGCCGGAGGGCGAGCTGCAGTTCAGCGCGACCTTCGAGGTGTACCCGGAGATCGCCCCCGGAGAGCTCGCGGGCGTGACCATCGAGCGCCCGGCGCTTGCGGTGGGCGACGCCGAGGTCGGGAAGACGATCGAGGTGCTCCGCAAGCAGCGGATCCGGTACGAGGCGGCCGATCGCGCGGCGGCAAGCGGGGACCGCGTGACGGTCGACTTCGTCGGCACCCTGGACGGCGCCGAATTCGCCGGGGGCAAGGGCGCGGACCATGCGTTCGTCCTCGGGGAAGGCCGCATGCTTCCCGACTTCGAGACCGGAGTGAACGGTCTCGCCGCCGGCGAGTCGAAGACGGTGCCGGTCCACTTTCCCGCCGATTACCAGGCGAAGGAGCTGGCGGGCAAGACCGCGAGCTTCGCAATCACCCTGAAGAAGGTCGAGGCGCCGAAGCTACCCGAGGTCGACGGCGACTTCGCCCGCTCGCTCGGCGTCGCCGACGGCGATCTCGCGAAGATGCGCTCGGAGGTGCGGGCGAACGTCGAGCGCGAGGTGAAGAAGCGCCTCGGGAGCGAGCTTAAGGCGAAGGTCATGCAGGCCCTCCTCGAGACCACCAAGACGGAGCTCCCGAAGTCGCTGGTCGACATGGAGGTCGAGCGGCTGGTCTCCGGCGCGCGCGCCGACCTGCAGGCGCGCGGGCTGAAAATGGAGAACGTCCCGATCGATCCGCAGCTCTTCGAGGACCAGGCGAAGCGCCGGGTGGCGCTCGGGCTGATCGTGGGCGAGGTGGTCAAGCGGTTCGACCTGGCGGCGAAGCCCGAACAGGTGCGAAAACTCGTCGAGGAGCACGCTGACAGCTATGAGCAGCCGACCGAGGTGGTAAAATGGTTCTACACTCAACCGGACCGGCTCGCCGAGTTCGAAGGTCTCGCGGTCGAGGAGAACGTGATCGACTGGGTCCTCAAGCAGGCGCGGGTCGTGGACAAGCCGGTGGCGTTTGACGAACTGATGGGACGGGCAGCATGACGGTGGGGCGGATGATGTCGCGAGGCGCGGGAATGCCGGAGCCGCAAGGGCTCGGGCTGATCCCAATGGTGATCGAGCAGAGCGGGCGGGGCGAACGCGCCTACGATATCTACTCGCGGCTGCTGAAGGAGCGGGTCGTTTTCCTCGTCGGACCGGTCAACGAGGTGTCCGCGAACCTGATCGTCGCGCAGCTCCTGTTCCTCGAGTCCGAGAACCCCGACAAGGACATCTCGTTCTACGTGAACTCGCCGGGTGGGTCGGTGTCGGCGGGGCTCGCGATCTACGACACGATGCAGTTCATCAAGCCGGACGTGTCGACGCTGTGCATCGGGCAGGCCGCGAGCATGGGCGCGCTGCTGCTCTCAGCGGGTGCGAAAGGCAAGCGCTACGTCCTGCCGAACTCGCGGGTGATGATCCACCAGCCGATGGGCGGGTTCCAGGGGCAGGCCTCCGACGTCGAGATCCATGCCAAGGAGATCCTCTACCTCCGGGCGAAGCTGAACGAGATCATGGCCAAGCACACCGGACAGTCGATCGACCGCATCGCCCGGGACACCGATCGGGACAATTTCCTATCGGCCGACGAGGCGATGCAGTATGGTCTTGTGGATCGCATCCTGACCTCGCGCAACGAAGCCACGGTGGGCTAAGCCAAGATGGCGGGGATGTCCGACAAGAGCGGAAGCGAGAAGCTCCTCTACTGCTCGTTCTGCGGCAAGAGCCAGCACGAGGTCCGCAAGCTGATCGCGGGCCCGTCGGTGTTCATCTGCGACGAGTGCATCGAGCTCTGCAACGACATCATCCGCGAGGAGAGCACCACCGACAAGGGTGGCCGCCCGGCGCGCTCCGATCTCCCGACCCCGAAGGAGATCTGCCAGATCCTGGACGAGTACGTGATCGGCCAGGAGCAGGCGAAGAAGATCCTGTCGGTCGCGGTCTACAACCACTACAAGCGGCTCAAGCACCTGTCGAAGAACGACGAGGTCGAGCTCGCGAAATCGAACATCCTGCTCGTCGGCCCGACCGGGTCGGGCAAAACGCTGCTCGCGCAGACGCTCGCGCGCCTCTTGAACGTCCCGTTCGTGATCGCGGACGCGACGACGCTCACCGAGGCCGGCTACGTCGGCGAGGACGTCGAGAACATCATCCAGAAGCTGCTGCAGAACTGCGACTACGACGTCGACAAGGCGAAGCGGGGCATCGTCTACATCGACGAGATCGACAAGATCTCCAGGAAGAGCGACAACCCGTCGATCACCCGCGACGTGTCCGGCGAGGGCGTGCAGCAGGCGCTCCTCAAGCTGATCGAGGGCACGATCGCCTCGGTGCCGCCGCAGGGCGGCCGCAAGCATCCGAACCAGGATTTCGTCCAGGTCGACACGACGAACATTCTCTTCATCTGCGGCGGGGCGTTCGACGGGCTGGAGAAGATCATCCGCCAGCGCTCGGAGCGGACCGGGATCGGCTTCGGCGCCGAGGTGCGGAGCCTGCGGAACAGCAAGGACATCAGCGAGGTCCTGAAGGGCGTAGAGCCGGAGGACCTGATCAAGTACGGTCTCATTCCCGAGTTCGTCGGCCGCCTGCCGGTGGTGGCGACGCTCGAGGAATTGGACGAGAACGCGCTCATCCGCATCCTCACCGAACCGAAAAACGCGCTGATCAAGCAGTACCACAGGCTGTTCGGCATGGAGGGCGTCGATCTCGAGATCCGGCCCCAGGGCCTCACCGCGATCGCGCACAAGGCGCTCGCGCGCAAGACCGGCGCGCGCGGCCTGCGCTCGATCCTCGAATACGTGCTCCTCGACATCATGTTCGAGCTGCCGACGCTGGAGAACGTGAGCAAGGTCGTCGTCGACGAGCCCACGATCCTCGGCGACGGCAAGCCGCTGCTCATCTACTCGGAACAACCCAAGGTTGCCGGGTCCCACTGACTGCTGTAGTCGGCGGCGCACCGGTCGCGGATCCGGCGCGGCCCGCTTGAATCCCGGGGGCGCCGCCCCCACTTTTCCGCTTCTCCCTCTCCAGGGGTGACGTCATGTCAGGCAACGAGCTCTCCAACCTCCCGGTGCAGTTCCCCCTCCTTCCCCTCAGGGACGTGGTGGTCTTTCCCCACATGGTGATCCCGCTCTTCGTCGGCCGCCCGAAGTCGATCAAGGCGATGGAGATCGCGATGGAAGCGGGCAAGAGCATCCTGCTCGTCGCGCAGAAGTCGGCGGCGAAGGACGAGCCCGCGCCGGAGGACATGTACGACATCGGCTGCATCTCGAACATCCTGCAGATGCTGAAGCTCCCCGACGGCACGGTGAAGGTGCTGGTCGAGGGCAGCCAGCGGGCGCGCATCCAGGACATCACCGACCAGCGCACCCACTATTCGGCGCTCGCGGCGCCGGTGCCGCCCGATCCGGTGGAGACGACCGAGGTCGAGGCGATGCGCCGCGCGCTCATCGCGCAGTTCGACCAGTACGTCAAGCTCAACAAGAAGATCCCGCCGGAGATCCTCACCTCCCTCGCCGGGATCGAGGAGCCGGGCCGGCTCGCCGATACCGTGGCGGCGCACCTGCCGCTCAAGCTCGAGCAGAAGCAGAAGGTGCTCGAGATGTTCGACGTCAAGCAGCGGCTGGAAAGCCTGCTCGCGCAGCTCGAGGCCGAGATCGACATCCTGCAGGTCGAAAAGCGCATCCGCGGCCGCGTCAAGCGCCAGATGGAGAAGAGCCAGCGCGAGTACTACCTGAACGAGCAGGTGAAGGCGATCCAGAAGGAGCTCGGCGAGGGCGAGGAGGGCGCGGACCTCGAGGAGATGGAGAAGCGGATCAAGGCCTCGCGCATGCCGAAGGACGCGCGGCTGAAGGCGGAGAACGAGCTGAAGAAGCTGCGCCTGATGTCGCCGATGTCGGCCGAGGCGACCGTCGTGCGCAACTACCTCGAGACGCTCGTCAACCTGCCGTGGAAGAAGAAGAGCAAGATCTCGAAGGACATCCCGGCGGCGGAGAAGGTTCTCAACGCCGACCACTACGGGCTCGAGAAGGTGAAGGAGCGCATCCTCGAGTACCTCGCCGTCCAGAGCCGCGTCGACCGCATGAAGGCGCCGATCCTGTGCCTGGTCGGGGCGCCGGGCGTGGGCAAGACCTCGGTCGGCAAGTCGATCGCACACGCCACCAACCGCAAGTTCATCCGCATGTCGCTCGGCGGGGTGCGCGACGAGGCCGAGATCCGCGGCCACCGCCGGACCTACATCGGCTCCATGCCGGGCAAGATCCTCCAGAACATGGCGAAGGTGGGCGTGAAGAACCCGCTGTTCCTGCTCGACGAGGTCGACAAGATGGGCATGGACTTCCGCGGCGACCCGTCGTCGGCGCTGCTGGAGGTGCTCGACCCGGAGCAGAACCACACCTTCGTCGACCACTACGTCGAGGTGGAGTACGACCTGTCGGAGGTGATGTTCGTCGCGACCGCGAACACGCTGAACATTCCGCCCGCGCTGCTCGACCGGATGGAAGTCATCCGGCTCTCGGGCTACACCGAGGACGAGAAGGTCAATATCGCCACGCGCTACCTGCTGCCGAAGCAGCGCAAGAACAACGGCGTGAAGCCCGAGGAGCTCGCGGTCACCGAAAGCGCGATCCGCGACATCATCCGCTACTACACGCGCGAGGCGGGCGTGCGGAACCTCGAGCGCGAGCTCTCGAAGATCTGCCGCAAGACGGTCAAGAGCCTGCTCACCAAGGGGAGCGAAAAGAAGGTCACCGTCACTGCGCGGAACCTCGACAAGTTCGCCGGGGTGCGCCGCTACACCTTCGGCATCGCGGAGAAGCAGAACCAGGTCGGCCAGGTGACCGGGCTCGCGTGGACCGAGGTCGGCGGCGAGTTGCTGACGATCGAGGTCGCGGTCATGCCGGGCAAGGCGAAGACGATCACGACGGGCAAGCTCGGCGAGGTCATGCAGGAGTCGATCCAGGCGGCGCTGTCGGTGGTGCGCAGCCGCGCGCCGCGCCTCGGGATCGCCGAGGACGTGTTCCAGAAGAACGACATCCACATCCACCTCCCCGAGGGCGCAACGCCGAAGGACGGCCCGAGCGCCGGCACCGCGATCTGCACTGCGATGGTCTCGGCCCTGAGCGGCGTTCCGGTGCGGGCGGACGTCGCGATGACCGGCGAGATCACGCTGCGGGGCGAGGTACTGGTGATCGGCGGGCTAAAGGAGAAGCTGCTCGCCGCGCATCGCGGTCAGCTCAAGACCGTCCTGATCCCCGAGGAAAACGTGAAGGATCTGGTGGAGATCCCGGACAACATCAAGAACCGGCTGGAGATCATCCCGGTGAAGTGGATCGACCAGGTGCTCGACGTGGCGCTCGAGCGCAAGCCCGAGCCGCTCGCACAGGCGCAGGCCGAGGCGGCGCCCGCGGTGCAGCCGGTCGCCGAGGAGAAGCCGGCGACCGGGGTCGTCACGCACTAGCGCTGCGCGCGAGAGAGAAGGGGTTCGTGGTGAACAAGACCGAGATGATCGACCACATCGCCAAGTCCGCGGACATCTCCAAGGCGGCCGCGCAGCGCGCGCTCGACGCGACGGTCGCGAGCATCAAGATGGCGCTGAAGAAGGACAGCATGGTGACGCTGGTCGGGTTCGGCACGTTCTACGTGGGCAAGCGCCGCGCGCGGACCGGTCGCGACCCGCGGACGCAGGCGCCGATCAAGATCCAGGCCGCGCGCGTGCCGAAGTTCCGACCTGGAAAAGCGCTGAAGGATGCGATAAACTGACGCCCCTTCCCGGGAGGTGAACCTCGGGCAAGGGTGCTTAGCTCAGCTGGTAGAGCGTCGCCCTTACAAGGCGAATGTCGGCGGTTCGATCCCGTCAGCACCCACCACCCTCGCCTGACCGGCGGGGGCGGAACGGCGGCACGGAGTGGTAGTTCAGTTGGTTAGAATACCGGCCTGTCACGCCGGGGGTCGCGGGTTCGAGTCCCGTCCACTCCGCCAGATTTTCCGAAAGGCGAACCCTCTTGCTGGTTCGCTTTTTTTGTGGACCGGCCCGGCAGCACCCTCGCCGGGCCTGCTTAAATGCTCTTTCGTAGGCTCCCCATCTGGTGCGCTACGCGCACCGTGGTGAAGTTAATCTAGCTCGCCAAGACCTATGTTTAATTTTGTCGGCAAGCACAAGCGTCTGCTGCAGCTCCTGTTGGCGCTGATCCTCGTTCCGCCGTTCGCGTTCTTCGGGATCCAGTCGTTCAGCCGGCTCGCGGGCGGCAGCGATATCGCGGAAGTGGACGGCAGCGCGATCTCGCCCGCCGAGTTCTCCCGCGCCCTCGATCAGCAGCGCGACCAGCTGCGCGCCGCGCTCGGCCGCAATTTCGACCCGGCGCTGCTCGACACCCCGGAGGCCCGGAAGCAGCTGCTCGACAACCTCGTCGCGCGGCGCGTGATCGGACTGTACCTCGCGCGCAACCGGATGAGCGCGACCGACGAACAGGTGCGCGAGCTGATCGCGGCCGAGCCGGCGTTCCAGGAGGACGGCAAGTTCTCGCGCGGCCGGTACGAAGCCCTGATCCGCGGCCAGAACATGAGCGAGGCCCAGTTCGAGGCGCAGCTCCGGAGCGACCTCGTCATGCGGCAGCTCTCCGCCGGGCTCGTCGACTCGGGGTTCGTCGCGAAGACGACCGCGCAGCGGATCGCCGCCCTCCGGGGCGAGAGCCGGGAGGTGTCCGAGTCGATCCTGCCGGCGAGCCAGTTCGCGGGGCAGGTGAAGCTCGCGCCCGACGCGGTCGAGGCGTATTACAAGGCGCATCCCAAGGAGTTCGAGGTGCCCGAGCAGATCCGCGCGGAGTACGCGGAGTTGACGCTCGACGCCGTCGTTGCCGGCGAGCCAATCCCCGCCGACGAGATCAAGGCGTGGTACGAGACCAACGTCGCGCCCAAGCGGCGCGAGCGGCTAGAGGCCCGCAAGCGCATCGAGGCGCTGGCGGCGGAAGTGCGCAAGGACCCGGCGCGGTTTGCCGAGCTCGCCAAGGCGAACTCGCAGGACCCCGGCTCCGCCGCCCAGGGCGGCGACCTCGGCTGGTTCGCCCGCGGCGCAATGGTCAAGCCGTTCGAGGACGCCGTCTTCAAGCTGCGCGAGAACGAGGTGAGCCCGATCGTCGAGACCGACTTCGGGTTCCACCTGATCAAGGTCACCGGCATCCGGAAGGGGGAAGGCGGGAAAGGCGAGGAACGGCGCGCGAGCCACATCCTGCTTGCGGCGCCGGGCGACGCGAAGGACTTCGAGGCGTCGCGCGCGGAGATCGAGCGCGACCTCCGGCGACAGCGTGCGCAGAAGCGGTTTCCCGAGCTCGCGGAGCAGTTCAGCAACATGGCCTACGAGCAGCCCGACGGGCTCGCTCCGCTCGCCGAGCGGTTCAAGGTGCAGATCCGGCCGACCGACTGGTTCGGCCGCGGCAACGCCCCGCAGCCGCTGAACAATCCGAAGCTGGTGAATGCGCTGTTCGGCGACGACGCGTTGCGCAACAAGCGCAACACCGAGGCGGTCGAGATCGCGCCCGGACGCGTCGTCGTGGCGCGGGTCCTCGAGCACAAGCCCGCGTCCGTGCGCCCGCTCGACGAGGTGCGGGATGGCATTGCCAAGCGGCTCACCGCCGAAGAGGCGCTGAAGCTCGCGCAAGCCGCCGGGATCGAGCGACTCAAGCAGCTCCAGGCCGGGGAAGGCACCGCGACGAGCTGGAGTCTTGCGCGAACGGTGAGCCGCGAGAATCCCGCGGGCCTCGACCCGCGCGCGGTGCCGCCGGTGTTTCGCGTCGATACCGTCAAACTCCCGGCCTACGTCGGGGTCGACCTGCCGCCGAGCGGCTACGGGCTATACCGGATCTCGAAGGTGACCGAAGCGCAGGCCGCCGACGACGCGAAGCTCCGCGCGATCGACGCCGGACTCTCGCGCCAGGAGGCGCGCGACAGCTACCAGGCGTTCGTCGACGGGCTGCGCGGGCGCGCGAAGGTCGAGATCAACGAGGCGAACCTGAAGAAGAACGAACGCTGAGCGCGCGCGTACCGCGCCCTGCCGCTCATTCCGCGTCGACCGTCATCCCACCCGCGACGACGTTGAAGCCGCAGTCGACGTAAGTGATCTCGCCGGTCACGCCGGCTGCGAGGTCCGACAGCAGGAACGCGGCGACGTTGCCGACGTCGTCGAGCGTGACGTTCCGCCGCAGCGGCGCGTGCGCCTCGACGAACTTCAGGATCTTCCCGAACCCGGCGATGCCGCTCGCCGCGAGGGTCTTGATCGGTCCGGCCGAGATGCCGTTCACGCGAATGCCCTTCGGGCCGAGGCTCGCAGCGAGGTACCGCACCGCCGCTTCCAGGCTCGCCTTGGCGAGGCCCATGGTGTTGTAGTTCGGAACGACGCGGTCCGCGCCGAGATAGGTCAGCGTGAGCAGCGCGCCGCGCCGGCCTGCCATCATCGTCCCCGCGCCGCGCGCGAGCGCCGGGAAGCTGTAGCTCGAGACGTCGTGCGCGATCCGGAACGCTTCGCGCGACAGTCCCTCGAGGAAATCCCCGGCGATCGCCTCCCGCGGTGCGTAGGCGATCGCGTGCACCAGGCCGTCGAGACCGTCCCAGCGTCCGCGCAGGGACGCGAACAGCCGCTCGATCTCGTCGTCGGCGGCGACGTCGCAGGGAAAAACGAGATCGCTTCCGAGCTCCGCGGCCATCTCGGTGACGCGGTCCTTGAAGCGATCGTTCTGGTAAGTGAACGCGAGCGCCGCGCCTTCGCGGCGGCAGGCCCGCGCGATGCCGTAGGCGATCGACCGGTTGCTTAAGACGCCGGTGACGAGAATGCGCTTACCGTCGAGAAAGCCCATGGCCGCTCCGTCGAGTGCGCGATTATAGGCGATGACATCCGAGCGGTGACGCTGCATGACGGGTCGGCTACACTCCGGCGCCATGCAAACCCGGGCCGCGCTCTTCGCCGTCGCGTTCGCAGCCGCCGTGGCGGGCTGCGGAACCGAATGGAACGATCCCTATCCGGCTGCCGATCGCGGAAAGAACTTCCTCTACAGCTCGTTCATCGATCGGCCGAAAACGCTCGACCCGGCGCGCTCCTACACCTCCGACGAATGGGGCTTCATCCAGCAGATCTACGAGCCGCCGCTCCAGTATCACTACCTCAAGCGGCCCTACGAGCTCGTGCCGCAGTCCGCGCTCGAGATGCCGCGGGCCCGACAGCTCGACGCTTCGGGGCAGGAGCTTCCGGCCGATTCGCCGGCGTCGGCCGTGGCGTTCACCGAGTACGAGATCCGCATCCGGCCCGGAATCCGCTATCAACCTCACCCGGCGTTCGCCATCGACGCGGGCGGCAAACCGCTCTATCTCGACCTTCCCGAGGAGGAGATCAAGCGCAAGTTCACGCTCGCGGATTTCCCGCAGACCGGGACGCGCGAGCTCACGGCCGAGGATTACGTCTACCAGATCAAGCGGCTCGCGCACCCGCGCGTGAACTCGCCGATCTTCGGCCACATGAGCGAGTACGTGGTCGGGCTGAAGGAGCTCTCGGAGGCGCTGAAAGCCGAGAACGCCCGTCTGGTGAAGGAGCACGAGGCGAAGTTCGGCCCGGGCGACAAGGGTCTGCCATGGATCGATCTCCGCCGCTTTCCGCTCGCCGGGGTCGAGATCGTCGATCGGCACACCTACCGCGTGCGGATCAAGGGCCAGTACCCGCAGTTCGTGTACTGGCTCGCGATGCCGTTCTTCGCGCCGATGCCGGCGGAGGCGGACCAGTTCTATTCGCAGCGCGGCATGAACGACGGGCGCAACCTCACGCTCGACTGGTGGCCGGTCGGCACCGGGCCGTACATGCTGACCGAGAACAACCCGAACGCCCTGATGGTGCTCGGGCGCAACCCCAATTTCCGCGGCGAGCCGTATCCGTCGGCGGGCGAGCCGGGCGACCGCGAAGCAGGGCTCCTCGACGATGCCGGCAAGACGGCGCCGTTCGTCGACCGCATCGTCTTCACCCGCGAGAAGGAGGGCATCCCCTACTGGAACAAGTTCCTGCAGGGCTACTATGACCAGTCGGGGATCGGCTCCGACAACTTTGATCAGGCGGTGCGGATCGACCTCGAAGGCGAGGCGAATCTCACGCCGGAGATGGAGGCGCGGGGCATCGCCTTGCGAACCTCCGTCGGCACCAGCACGTTCTACCTCGCGTTCAATTTCCTCGACCCGGTGGTCGGCGGGCTCTCCGAGCGGGTACGCAAGCTCCGCGAGGCGATCTCGATCGCGGTCGACTGGGAGGAGTTCATCTCGATCTTCCAGAACGGCCGCGGCATCCCGGGCATGGGCCCGATTCCGCCGGGGATCTTCGGGTACCGAGAGGGGGAGGCGGGAATCAACCCGGTGGTATACGACTGGGTGAACGGCCGGCCGGTGCGCAAGCCGATCGAGGTCGCGAGGAAGCTGCTCGCGGAAGCCGGCTACCCCGACGGGCGGGATGCAAAGACCGGGCAGCCGCTCGTGCTCTACCTCGACACCGTTCAGCGCGGTCCCGGCGACAAGCCGCGGCTCGACTGGTACCGGCGGCAGTTCCAGAAGCTCGACATCCAGCTCGAGCTGCGCACGAGCGACTGGAACCGGTTCCAGGAAAAGGTCCGCGCCGGCAACACCCAGCTCTTCTTCCTCGGCTGGAACGCGGACTACCCGGACCCCGAGAACTTCATGTTCCTGCTGCACGGCCCGCAGGCGCGCGCGAAGACCGGTGGTGAGAACACCGCGAACTACCAGAACCCGGAATACGACCGCCTCTTCGAGCGGATGAAGAACATCCCGAATGGCCCGGAGCGCCAGGAGATCATCGACCGCATGCTCAAGATCGCGCGCGAGGACGCGCCGTGGGTATGGGGTTACCACCCCAAGGACTACGGCCTCGCGCACGCATGGGTGAAGAACGTGAAGCCGAACCAGATGGCGCGCAACGGGCTCAAGTTCTATCGCATCGACACCGCAATGCGCGAAGAGAAGCGCGCCGAGTGGAATCGCCCCGACCTGTGGCCGATCTGGGTCGGGTTGATCGTGCTCGTGCTCAGCGCGGTTCCGGCCGTGCTCTCGTACCGCCGGCGCGAGCGCGCGGCGGCACGGCCCGCCTGAGGCAATGCTCGCGTACATCGTCCGGCGGGTGCTCTACGCCATTCCGATCCTGGTCGGGGTGAACCTGATCACTTTCGGCCTGTTCTTCGTCGTCAACACGCCCGACGACATGGCGCGGATGCAGCTCGGGGCGAAGCGCGTCACGCCGGACGCAATCGAGAAGTGGAAGGCCGAGCGCGGCTACGACCGCCCGCTCCTGTGGAACGGCACCGCGGCGGGTGCGACGCGGTTCACCGACACGATCTTCTTCGAGAAGTCCGCGCGGCTGTTCGCGTTCGATTTCGGCAACGCCGACGACGGGCGCAGCATCGGGCACGAGATCCGCACGCGGATGTGGGCGAGCCTCGCGCTCGCGATCCCGGCATTTCTCGTCGGGCTGGCGGTATACGTTTCGTTCGCGCTCGCGTTCGCGTTCTTCCGCGCGACCTACCTCGACTTCTGGGGCGTGGTGCTGTGCGTCGCCATGATGTCGATCTCGGCGCTGTTCTACATCATCGGCGGGCAGTATCTGGTCAGCAAGCTCTGGAGCCTGGTGCCGATCTCCGGCTTCCAGCCCGGGCCGGACGCGGTGAAGTTCCTGCTGCTGCCGGTCCTGATCGCGCTGGTCGGCGGCTTCGGCGAGGGCGTGCGCCTGTATCGCACCTTCTTCCTCGAGGAGATGAGCAAGGACTACGTCCGCACCGCCCGCGCCAAGGGGCTCGCCGAGCGGTCGGTGCTGTTCGGGCACGTGCTCAAGAACGGGTCGATTCCGATCCTCACCGGCGTGGTGGCGGCGATCCCGAAGCTCTTCCTCGGCAGCCTCCTAGCGGAATCGTTCTTCGGCATCCCGGGCCTGGGGAGCTATACGATCGACGCGATCCAGGCGCAGGACTTCGCAGTCGTGCGTTCGATGGTGTTCCTCGGCTCGGCGCTCACGATCCTCGGGTACCTGCTCGCCGACATCTCGTACACCTTCGTCGACCCGCGGGTAAGGTTCAGCTGATGCCGGTCGGACTGCCGACCGATTACGCGGTGTGGCTGCTCGTCGCAGCCGCGATCGGCTATGCAATCTACGTGCGCCGGCAGCCGCACCTGGCGGCGCCATGGCGGCGGGTCGCGCGGAGCCCCGCGGGCATGTCGGCGCTGGTCGTGCTGGTCGCGTTCGTCGGCGTGGGCCTGCTCGACTCGATGCACTTCCGGCCGGCGCTCGAGGGCCGTGACCAGCAAGGGCGGCCGGTCTACGGGGTCGAGGTCCTCAGCCTGCTCGACGTCCTGGTGATGCCGCTCAAGGCGCGGACGGAGCGTACCTATTCCGCGCCGCTCGCGACCCGGGCCTATGCGCGCGAGACGACGGAGCTTCCGAACGGCGGCGTCGTGCGGGAGTTCCCGCGGCTGCGCTACGGCGGCGCGCATCTCGCCGACGAAGCGGATCACGGCTGGGACGTCGCAGTGAGGGCGTTACAAGGCATCGCCCTCGGGTTCGCCGGCTGGTGGATCGCGGTATGGCTTGCCACGGCCGCTCTCGCCCGCGGACACGGCGTGTCCGTCGGCGCGATGTGGAGCGCCGTGCAGCGCCGACGGACCGAGGTGCCGTGGCTCGCCGTCTACCTCACCGTGCTCGTGCTCGCCCTGATCGCGGTTCCGGTCGCGGTGCTGGCGACAACGTATCACGTGCTCGGCACCGACAAGGTCGGGCAGGACGTGCTGTATCTCTCGCTCAAGAGCATCCGGACCGGTCTCGTGATCGGCACGCTGACCACGCTGGTCATGCTGCCGCTTGCGATCCTCCTCGGGATCATGGCGGGCTACTTCAGGGGCTGGATCGACGACGTGATCCAGTACGTCTACACCACGATCAACTCGATCCCCGGGGTCCTGCTGATCGCTGCGGCAGTGCTGATGATGCAGGTCCAAATCGACAAGAATCCGGAGATCTTCCCGACCAGTGCGCAGCGCGCCGACTTCCGGCTGCTCCTCCTCTGCGTGATCCTTGGGCTGACGACCTGGACCGGCCTCGCGCGGCTGCTGCGCGGGGAGACACTGAAACTCTCGGAGCTCGAGTACATCCAGGCGGCACGCGCGTTCGGCGTGCGGCACGCGCGCGTGATCACGCGGCACCTGCTCCCGAACGTGATGCATATCGTGCTGATCGCGCTGGTGATGGACTTCTCCGGCCTCGTGCTCGCGGAGGCGGTGCTCTCCTACGTGGGGGTGGGCGTCGACCCGTCGACGAACAGTTTCGGGACGATGATCAACGCCGCCCGCCTCGAGATGGCGCGCGAGCCGATGGTGTGGTGGACGCTGGCGGCGGCGTTCGTATTCATGTTCGTGCTCGTGCTCGCCGCGAACCTCTTCGCGGACGCGGTGCGGGACGGATTCGATCCGCGCGTACTGGTGGGCGCGCGGGCAGCGGGCGCGGCCGCATGAGGAGCGCGGGATGAGCGCGAACCTCCTGGAGGCGCGGGATCTCCGCACCGAGCTCGACGGGAGCGGCGGGCTCGTGCGCGCGCTCGACGGCGTCGACCTCGACGTGCCGCGGGGGGAGACGTTTGCGATCGTGGGCGAGTCGGGCTGCGGCAAGAGCATGACCGCGCTGACGCTGATGCGCCTCCTGCCCGAGACGGGCCGGGTCGCCTCCGGCAGCGTCCGTCTCGACGGCACCGAGCTGCTCGCCCTGCCCGAGGCGCGGATGCGCGATGTCCGCGGGCGGCGCGTGGCGATGATCTTCCAGGAGCCGGCGACGAGCCTGAACCCGGTGCTCACGGTCGGGCGGCAGATCGGCGAAGTGCTCGCCCGGCATGCCGGCCTCCGCGGGACGGAGGCCCGCGCGCGGGCGATCGAGCTCCTCGACGCGGTCGGAATCGCCGACGGCGCACGCCGCGTCGACGACTATCCGTTCCAGCTCTCCGGGGGGATGAAGCAACGGGTGATGATCGCGCTCGCGCTCGCCGGCGAGCCCGAGCTCCTCGTCGCCGACGAGCCGACGACCGCGCTCGACGTCACGATCCAGGCGCAGGTGCTGGACCTGCTGCGCTCGCTCCAGGCGCAGCGCGGGATGTCGATCCTCCTCATCACCCACGATCTCGGCGTCGTCTCCGGGATGGCGCAGCGCGTGGCGGTCATGTACGCCGGCCAGATCGTCGAGGTCGCAGAGCGCGACCGGTTCTTCCAGGCGCCGCAGCACCCGTACTCGCGGAAGCTTTTCGCCGCGCTGCCGGCCACCGGCAAGCGCGGCGCGGAGCTCGAGGTGATTCCCGGCCAAGTACCGGCGCTCTCGGGCGCGTTTCCCGGCTGCCGGTTCGTCGACCGCTGCGAGCGCGCGTTCGAACGCTGCCGGACCGAGCCGCCCGGCTGGACGCGCGTCGCCGACGGCCATCTGGTCCGCTGCCATCTGCGGGAGACGGAGCGCGCCGGGGCGATCGCGGTGGCGCTGGCGCCGGGAGAGATGACGGTCGACGGCGGCCGGCCGGTCCGCCCGCTCCTCGAGGTCCGCGACCTCGAGGTTCACTTCCCGATCCGGCGCGGGCTCTTCAAGCGGACGGTCGGCTACGTGCGGGCGGTGGACGGCGTTTCGCTTGCGATCCCGCCGGGGCGCACGCTCGCGCTCGTCGGCGAGTCGGGTTGCGGCAAGACGACCGCGGGCAAGGGCATCCTGCAGCTCATCCGTCCGAGCGCAGGGGAGGTGGACTTCGAGGGGACGGCGCTGACCGCCCTGCGCGGCGAGCGACTCCGGCGGCGGCGCGCCGAGTTCCAGATCGTCTTCCAGGATCCGTACGCCTCGCTCAACCCCCGGATGCGGGTGCAGGACATCCTGATGGAGGGCATGAGCTCGCTCGGCATCCTCGGGTCGCGGACCGAGCGCGAGCGCCGGATCGCGGAGCTGCTCGGGCAGGTCGGCCTGCCGGCGGAGGCGGCGTTCCGGTATCCGCACGAGTTCTCCGGCGGGCAGCGCCAGCGGATCGCGATCGCGCGTGCGCTGACCGTGAATCCGAAGCTGGTGGTGTGCGACGAGCCTACGAGCGCCCTCGACGTCTCGGTCCAGGCACAGATCCTGAACCTGCTGAAGCGCCTGCAGCGCGAGCTCGGGCTTGCCTACCTCTTCATCACGCACAACCTGGCGGTCGTCGAGTATCTCGCCGACGAGATCGCGGTGATGTATCTCGGCCGGATCGTGGAGCGCGGCACGGTCGGCGAGGTCCTCGGCGCGCCGCGGCATCCGTACACCCAGGCGCTGCTCGCTGCGGTCCCGACGATCGACGGCGGCGGCGAGCGGCTCTTCGTCAAGGGCGAGCTGCCGTCGCCGTCGGCGCCGCCTGCCGGCTGCCACTTCCACCCGCGATGCCCGCACGCGATGGCGCGCTGCAGGCGCGAATACCCGGCGCCCGTGCCGTTGTCGCAGACGCAGGTGGTCAGCTGCTTCCTCGTCGAGGAGGCGGGGCGCAGCTAGCTTCCGGGTCTACAAGGGGGAACGCTACGACAAGGGGACACTACGCCCCCTCCGCCAGCCGCTTCGCCCTGACGCCTCGCGTCAGGACGAGGACGAGGGGCGCGCGACCTGGGCGGGTGCAGCCGGGCGGGCCGGCGTGGTCTTGGCCGTCGGGCGCCCCGAGGCGGGGTGAGCCTTCTTCGCGACCGGATGCTTCGCGCGCTTCGTGACGATCTGCTTCGGCCGCTTCTCGACCACCAGCTGCTCGCCGGGGACGAGCTGCGCGCCTTCGTTCACCCGCTTCAGATCGGCGATCGCGACGCCGAACGCGGCGGCGATGCCGGCCCAGGTGTCGCCGCGCTTGACCACGTAGCTCGCGGTGCGCGCGGCGGCGGTCGGCGTGAACGGCAGCGGCTCCGCACCGGCCGACGAGCCCTTCTGCGGCAGGACGAGCTGCTGTCCGACGACCACCGTCCCCTTCGGCCCGAGACCGTTGATCGCCTTCAGGCGCTCGAGGCTCAGGCCGTGCTCGACGGCGAGCCGGTCGAGCTTCTCGCCGGCCTTGAACGTGTGGATCTGCCAGGAGGAGAGCGGCTTGTCGTGCTGCTCCACGTTCTGCATGAAGACTTCGGCACGATCGACCGGCAGGATCAGCTGGGGCGCGTGCTCGGCGGCGACGACCGGGCGGTTGTTTCCGGGATTGAGCTCGACCAGCTCCTCGACCGGCATCTCCGCCAGCTGCGCGGCGACCTGCAGATCGATGTCGCGCGTCAACATCACGGTGACGAAGTACGGTGCGTTCGGAATCGGGTCGAGCACGATCCCGGCGGCGGCCGGGTTCGCGACGATGTTCTTGAGCGCCTGGAGCGACGGCACGTAGGCGCGCGTCTCGCGCGGCATCGCGAGCGACTGGTAGTCGATCGGCTGCTTCTTCGCCCGGTTGCGGTCGATCGCGCGTTGCACGCCGTTCTCGCCCATGTTGTACGCGGCGAGGGCGAGGTGCCAGTCGCCGAACATGTCGTACAGCGACTGCAGGTAATCGAGCGCGGCGTTGGTCGAAGCGAGGATGTCGCGCCGGGCGTCGTACCAGAAATTCTGGTCGAGGTTGTAGTTGCGCCCGGTGGAGGGGATGAACTGCCAGAGCCCCGAGGCGTGGGCGCGCGAGTAGGCGAGCGGATTGTAGGCGCTCTCGACCATCGGCAGCAGCGCGAGCTCCGTCGGCATGCCGCGCCGCTCGAGCGCCTCGACGATGTGGAAGAGGTACTTGCGGCTGCGCTCGACGAAGATTCGCAGCTGCTCGGGGCGCTGCGCGTACCACGCCTGCCGCTGCACGACGACCGGGCTCACCAGATCCGGCATCGAGAAGCCGGCGCGAATGCGGACCCAGAGATCTCCCGGCGGCGCCTCGGCCGGCGGCTTGGGGCCCAGATCCTTCACGTCGCGGACCTCGACGCCCGAGGTGCTCCCCACCGGCTCGATCCCCAGCAGGGGCGAGTTCGGGGGCGGGAGGGCGAAGGCGGGGTCGTCGTAGAGGAGGGGGTCGACAGCGAACGCTGCCTGGCCGGCGACGGCAAGCAAGGCTGCGGCTAGCAGCTGCGTTCTCGTGGTCGTCCTCACTAACCCCCCGGTGGGCTGGCGCGGATAGTACGGGCCGCCCGCGCGGAGGGTCAAGGAGAACGGCCGGTTTGCAGGAACAAGGTGGCGCATGCGGCAGTGCGAAGGGCGGGAGGCAAGCGGCG
The DNA here is from genome assembly GCA_963789885.1 of uncultured beta proteobacterium. Classification (GTDB taxonomy): domain Bacteria; phylum Pseudomonadota; class Gammaproteobacteria; order Burkholderiales; family SG8-39; genus DATEDA01. Next base: position 252,558 of record CAWBNB010000021.1, read on the forward strand.
CGTCGTTGCTCCGACACCCGCGCATCTCGCGCACCGATGGGGGGCGGCCCTTTTGGCGATAATACGCCCCGATTCAGTCGTTTCCCAGCAAACGCGAGGCCCAGCACGCGCACTATGGACCGACCCCCGCTACCGACGCCCCAGGACTCGACGCTCGCCGCATGGTACGAGACGCCGAAGGGCGCCTACGTCCTCGAATGGGAGCGCGGGCAGTTCGACAGCGCGGTCGAGGATATCTTCGGCTTCAATGCCGCGCAGATCGGCCTGTCGTCGATCGATTTCCTCCGCGCCAGCCGCATCTCGTACCGCTTCTGCGTCAGCAACGAGCCGGGCTGCGGCGTTACCGCCGACCCGCGCCACCTGCCGCTCGCGTCGCAGAGCATGGACCTCGTGGTGCTGCCGCACGTGCTCGAGTTCGGCGCCGATCCGCACCAGATCCTGCGCGAAGCGGAGCGGGTGCTGATGCCCGAGGGGCAGATCGTGATCGCCGGCTTCAATCCGCTCAGCCTGTGGGGCCTCAAGCGCTGGGTCGGGCGGAAGCGGCCCGAGCATCCCTGGTGCGGCGACTTCATCGGACTCCTCCGCCTGCGCGACTGGCTGAAGCTCCTCGGGTTCGAGCTGAACGGCGGACGCTTCGGCTGTTACGCGCCCCCGGTGAGCCAGACGCGGTGGCTGCAGCGCTTCGCTTTCATGGAGAAGGCCGGCGACCGCTGGTGGCCGATCTGCGGCGGCGTATACGTCGTGCGCGCGGTGAAACGCGTCCGCGGGATGCGCCTCGTCACGCCGAGCTGGAAGAACGGCCGAACGACGGCGCGGGCGCTCGCGCCGGTCGCGCGACGCGAGCCGGCGACGGTACCGGCGGAGCCGCGCCGTCGTCGCGAACCGGCCCGGCTGCGGCTGGTCGCCGGCGCCGACAAGGACACGCAGCGCGCCGGTGGGTGAGGTCGTCCGTATCTACACCGACGGCGCGTGCAAGGGCAACCCCGGCCCGGGCGGCTGGGGGGCGTTGCTCCGATCGGGTGGCCACGAGCGCGAGCTGTTCGGCGGCGACCCCGCCACTACCAACAACCGGATGGAGCTGACTGCGGTCATCCGCGCGCTCGCGACGCTGAAGCGAGCATCCCACGTCGAGGTCTACACCGATTCGGAATACGTGATGAAGGGCATCACCGAATGGCTCGCCGCGTGGAAGCGCCGCGGGTGGAAGACCGCCGACCGCAAACCGGTGAAGAACGTGGATCTGTGGCGGGAGCTCGACGAGCTCGTGCGCCGGCACGAGGTCCGGTGGCACTGGGTGCGCGGCCACGCCGGCCATGCGGAGAACGAGCGCGCGGACGCGCTTGCGAACCGCGGTGTGGCGTCCCTTGAGACCTGACGGAACCTTACCGCACCCCCCGAGTCCAGGGACCATGTCGCTGCGAAAAGTGCTGTTCGTCGTCGCGCCGCTCGCCGCCGCGGCCGCCTTGGGCGCCTACGCCTACTACGCGAACCGGGCGCCCGGGACCGTGCAGGGCGAGGTGGCCAAGGGCGACTCGTCCGCGCTGACGGGGGCGGGCAAGGGCACCGGCGGGATCGCGGTCACGGTCGAGACTGCACCGGTCGCGACGGCGCGGCTGCAGCAGGACGTCGTCGCGATCGGCACGCTGCGCTCCAACGAGTCGGTCGTCGTGCGGCCGGAGATCTCGGGACGCATCACCGAGATCGGCTTCACCGAAGGCAGCCCGGTGCAGAAGGGCCAGCTGCTCGTCGCGCTCGACTCGTCGGTGTACGCGGCCGAGGTGCAGCAGGCGAAGGCGAACCTCGCTCTCGCCGAGACCACCTTCAACCGAACCACCGAGCTCGAGCGCCAGAAGTTCGTCAGCGCGACCGCCAAGGACCAGTCGCTGAACGGGCTGCGCGTCGCGCAGGCGAACGTCGCGCTCGCCGAGGCGCGGCTCGCCAAGACGCAGATCCGTGCGCCCTTCGCCGGGGTCATTGGCATCCGCCAGGTCAGCGTCGGGGATTACGTGAAAGAGGGCCAGGACCTGGTGACGCTCGAGGACATCTCCTCGCTTAAGGTCGATTTTCGCCTGCCGGAGGTGATGCTCACCGACCTCAAGCGCGGCCAGGCGGTCGAGGTGGCGAGCGACGCGCTGCCGAACCGCACCTTCACGGCGACGCTGGACGCGATCGATCCGCTCGTCGACCAGAACGGGCGCGCGGTCATCCTCCGCGCACGGCTCAAGAACACCGAGGGCCAGCTCCGGCCGGGGATGTTCGTGCGCACGCGACTGATCCTCGAGGAGCGGGCGAACGCGCTCACCGTGCCCGAGGAGGCGTTGATGCCGTCCGGCGCCGAACAGTACGTCTACAAGGTCGTCGACGACAAGGCGACCCGCGTGAAGGTCAAGACCGGCCTGCGTCGGGGCTCGCAGGTCGAGGTCACCGAAGGCTTGCAGGCTGGCGACCTCGTCGTGACTGCGGGGCAGATCAAGCTGCGCGAGGGCGCCGCGGTGCGCGCGGTCGCGCCGCCGGGTGCGCCAGCGACGGCCGGCGCCGAGAAGGCGGCCAAGCAGGGTTCCTGACCGGACATGATCCTCTCGGACATCTCCGTCCGCCGGCCGGTCCTCGCGACCGTCGTCAGCCTGGTGATCATTCTCGTCGGCATCGTGAGCTATCAGCGGTTGCCGGTGCGGGAGTATCCGAAGATCGACGAGCCGGTCGTGACCGTGGAGACGAAGTACCGGGGTGCCAGCGCGGAGGTGATCGAGTCGCGGGTCACGAAACCGCTCGAGGATGCGCTCGCCGGCATCGAAGGGGTCGACGTGCTGACGTCGATCAGCCGGGCCGAGAACAGCCAGATCACCGTCAAGTTCCGCCTCGAGCGCAACCCCGACGCGGCGGCGAGCGACGTTCGCGACCGCGTCGCGCGCACCCGCGGCAAGCTTCCGGTCGACATCGAGGAGCCGGTGATCTCCAAGGTGGAGGCCGACGCCAATCCGATCATCTGGCTCGCGTTCTCGAGCGACCGGCTGTCGCCGCTCGAGGTGACCGACATCGCGAGCCGGCTGGTCAAGCCGCGCCTGCAGACCCTGCCCGGCGCGGCCGACGTGCGCGTGTTCGGCGAGCGCCGCTACTCGATGCGGATCTGGCTCGACCGCAACCGGCTTGCCGCCTACCGGCTGACGCCGCTGGACGTCGAGGATGCGCTCCGCCGGCAGAACGTCGAGGTGCCCGCGGGGCGGATCGAAAGCCGCGCGCGCGAATTCTCGGTCGTCGCCGAGACCGATCTCGCGAAACCGGTCCAGTTCGAGAACGTGATTGTCCGGTACGTCAACGGCTATCCGGTCCGGATCCGGGAGCTCGGGCGCGTCGAGATCGCGGCCCTCGACGAACGCTCGGTGGTCCGCTTCAACGGCCGGCCGGCGGTCGCGCTGGGGGTGATCAAGCAGGCGACCGCCAATCCGCTCGAGCTCTCCAACGCGATCCGCGAGGAGCTGCCGCGAATCACCGCGGACCTGCCCGAGGGGGTCGCGGTGAACGTCGCCTACGACTCGTCGGTGTTCATCGATCGCTCGATCAAGGCGGTCGCGCGCACGATCTTCGAGGCGATCCTGCTCGTCGGGCTGGTGATCTTCGTGTTCCTGCGCTCGGTGCGGGCGACGATCGTGCCGCTGGTGACCATCCCGGTGTCGCTCATCGGCGCGTTCGCGCTGATGTACATCCTCAACTTCAGCATCAACACGCTGACGCTCCTCGCGCTGGTGCTGGCGATCGGCCTCGTCGTCGACGACGCGATCGTGATGCTGGAGAACATCTGGCGGCACATCGAGGAGGGCATGCCGCCGTTCAGGGCCGCGCTGCTCGGGTCGAAGGAGATCGGCTTCGCGGTCGTGGCGATGACGCTGACGCTCGCGTCGGTCTACGCACCGGTCGCGTTCATGACCGGGCGCACCGGGAAGCTCTTCATCGAGTTCGCGCTGACGCTGGCCGGCGCGGTGCTGGTGTCGGGCTTCGTCGCGCTGACCCTGTCGCCGATGATGTGCTCGAAGCTGCTCCGCCGCGCCGAGCGTCACGGACGGCTCTACAACTGGATCGAGGCGGGCATCGTCGGTCTGACCGGAGGCTATCGCCGGGCACTCGGGTGGGCGCTGCGCCATCGCGCGCTCGTGCTCGCGATCGCCTTCGTCATCCCGAGCAGCGCGATCGCGCTCCTCTTCGGCTCGCTCAAGCAGGAGCTTGCGCCGACCGAGGATCGCGGCGTGGTGCTGTCGATCTTCGTCGGCCCGGAGGGCGGGACGATCCAGTACACGGACAGCTATGCGGTGCGGCTCGAGAAGATCCTCGAGAACGTTGCGGACGTCAGCCGCTATTTTGTCGTCGCCGGGTTCCCGCTCGTCTCGCAAGGCGTCTCGTTCGCGGGCCTGAAGGACTGGGACGAGCGCGACCGCAAGGCCCAGGCCGTCGCGGCGGAACTCGGCCCGAAGCTCGGTGCGTTGCCGGGCGTGCTGGCGTTCCCGAGCCTGCCGCAGTCCCTCGGCCAGCCCCCGCGCGCGAAGCCGGTCGAGGTGGTGATCGTGAGTTCGTCGAGCTACGAGGACCTCGACCGGGTGACCAATGCGCTCATGGCCGAGCTGGTGCAGAACCGCGGGCTGATCAACGTCGAGACCGACCTCAAGCTCAACAAGCCGGAGCTGAAGGTCCAGGTCGATCGCAACCGCGCGGTGGATGCCGGAGTGGAAGTGGAGGGCGTCGGGCGCGCGATGGAGACGATGCTCGGCGGGCGGCAGGTGACGCGCTTCAAGCAGAACGGCGAGCAGTACGACGTGATCGTGCAGATGGCGCCGTCCGACCGCACGCGGCCGAACGACATCTCGGACATCTTCGTGCGCGGCCGGGGCGACGCGATGGTGCCGCTCGCGGGCCTCGTGGCGGTACGGGAAGGCGTGGCGCCGCGCGAGCTGAATCACTTCGCGCAGCGCCGGTCGTCGACGATCACCGCAAACCTCGCTCCCGGCTACGCGATCGGCGACGCGCTGAAGTCGATCGAGGAGACGGCACGGCGCGTGCTCCCGCCCGGATACGCGCTCGACTACAACGGCATCTCGCGCGAGTTCCGGGTCTCGACCGGCGGCCTCTATTTCACGTTCCTGCTCGCGCTCGCCTTCATCTACCTCGTGCTGTCCGCGCAGTTCGAGAGCTTCCGGCGATCCGTTCATCATCATGCTGACGGTGCCGCTGTCGATGACCGGCGCGCTGCTGGCGTTGAAGCTCTCCGGCGGGACGCTGAACGTGTACAGCCAGATCGGCCTGGTGACGCTCGTCGGCTTGATCACCAAGCACGGGATCCTGATCGTGGAGTTCGCGAACCAGCTCCAGGAGAAGGGCCGGTCCGTCCGCGACGCGGTCGTCGAGTCGGCGGTGCTGCGGCTGCGGCCGATCCTGATGACCACCGGCGCGATGGCGCTCGGCGCGATTCCGCTCGCGCTCGCGCACGGCGCCGGCGCCGAGAGCCGCCAGCCGATCGGCTGGGTGATCGTGGGCGGAATCCTGCTCGGGACGGTGCTGACCCTGTTCGTGGTGCCGACGGTCTACAGCCTGCTCGCCCGCCGCCACCGGCCGCTCGAGGACGCGGCGGCCTCCGCCGCGCGGCCGAGCGAGGCCGGGGGCTAGTCCGGGTGCGGCAGATCATCCTCGACACCGAGACGACCGGGCTCAATGCGCGGCTCGGCGACCGGATCATCGAGATCGGTTGCGTCGAACTGGTGGCCCGGCGCTTTACCGGCAACCACTTCCACCGCTACGTGAACCCCGAGCGGGCGGTGGAGGAGGGCGCGCTGCGCGTCCACGGCATCACCAACGAGTTCCTGCAGGACAAGCCGCGCTTCGCCGAGATCGCCGGCGAACTGCTCGAGTACCTGCGCGGCGCGGAGATCGTGATCCACAACGCCGCGTTCGACGTGGAGTTCCTGAACTTGGAGCTCGAGAAACTCGGGCTCGAGCCGGTCGCGATCCACGTCGCCGGCGTCGTCGACACCCTCGCGGCCGCGCGCGAGCTGCACCCGGGAAAGAAGAACTCGCTCGACGCGCTCTGCGAGCGCTACCAGATCGACAACTCGCATCGCACGCTGCACGGCGCGCTGCTGGATGCGACGCTGCTCGCCGAGGTCTATCTCGCCATGACACGCGGGCAGGAGAGCCTCGCGATCGGGCTGGAGATGCCGGCGCCGGCGCTGGACGCGCCCGCCACGCCGTCAGGCGAGCGCCCGCGGCTCATGATCTGGCGAGCGAGCCCGGAGGAGCTCGCCGAGCACGCCCGCCTGCTCGAGTCGATCGCGAGGGAGACTAAGGGCAAGCTCGTCTGGGAGCTCGAACTCGCATCCGCCTGACATATACTTGGATCAACGATGCGAGGGGGCACACCCCCTCGCGCTCCCCGAGCACGGACCGTCCGCCGCTACGCCGCGGCGGACTGCGCGCAAGGGGCACGGAGGAGGTGCGCCATGCCACGGCCCAATCCATACGAGGTCGACCTCGATCGGAACCCCGCCAACTACGCGCCACTCACGCCGCTGACGTTCATTGCGTGGAGCGCCTCGGTGTATCCGGACCGGCCGGCCGTAATCCACGGCGGGCGGCGATACGCCTGGAAAGAGACGTACACGCGCTGCCTGCGTCTCGCGTCCGCGCTCGCACGGCGGGGCATCGGCCACGGCGACACGGTCGCCGTGATGCTGCCCAACATCCCCGAGATGTACGAGTGCCACTTCGGCGTGCCGATGGCCGGGGCGGTACTGAACACGCTCAATACCCGCCTCGATGCCGAGGCGATCGCGTTCATGCTGGACCACGGCGAGGCGAAGGCGGTTATCACCGACCGCGAGTTCTCCGGCACGACCGCCGCCGCGCTCGAACGGACCAGGCAGAGGCCGATCGTGATCGACGTGGACGATCCCGAGTACGCCGGTCCCGGCGAGCGGCTCGGGCGCATCGACTACGAGGCGTTCCTGGCCGAAGGTGACCCGGCTTACGCGTGGCAGCCACCCGCCGACGAATGGCAGGCGATCTCGCTCAACTACACGTCGGGCACCACCGGCAACCCGAAGGGCGTCGTCTACTCGCACCGCGGCGCCTACCTGAACGGCGTCGGCAATCTGCTCACCTGGAACATGCCGCGGCAGGCGGTCTACCTGTGGACGCTCCCGATGTTCCACTGCAACGGCTGGTGCTTCCCGTGGAGCATGGCGGCCAACGCGGGGACGAACGTCTGCCTGCGCCGGGTGGAGCCGGGACCGATCTTCCAGCTGATCCGGGAGCACCGCGTCACGCACTACTGCGGCGCGCCGATCGTCCACAGCGCGCTGATCAACGCCGACCCCAAGCTGCGGGAGGGGATCACCCACAAGGTGTCGGCGTTCGTCGCCGGGGCGGCCCCGCCGCAGGCGATGATCGAGGGGATGGAACGCATCGGCTTCGACCTCACGCACGTCTACGGGCTCACCGAAGTGTACGGACCGGCGACGGTTTGCGCGAAGCACGACGAGTGGAACGCGCTCGACGTGCGCGACCGGGCCGAGCGCAACGGCCGGCAGGGCGTGCGGTATGTCCTCGAGGAGGGCTGCACGGTGTTGGACCCGCAGACGATGCGGCAGGTCCCGGCGGACGGCGAGACGATGGGCGAGATCATGTTCCGCGGCAACATCACCATGAAGGGCTACCTCAAGAACCCGAAGGCGACGCAGGAGGCGTTCGGCGGCGGATGGTTCCACTCGGGCGACCTGGCGGTGCTGCAACCCGACGGCTACATCAAGATCAAGGACCGGGCGAAGGACATCATCATTTCGGGCGGCGAGAACATCTCCTCGATCGAGGTCGAGGACGTGCTCTACCGGCACCCGGCGGTGCTGGCGGCGGCGGTGGTGGCGAAGCCCGACCCGAAGTGGGGCGAGACGCCGTGCGCGTTCGTCGAGCTCAAGCCGGGCGCGACCGCGACCGCCGAGGAGATCATCGAGCACTGCCGCGCGAACCTGGCGCGGTTCAAGGCGCCGCGGGCGGTGGTCTTCGGGACCTTGCCGAAGACGTCGACCGGCAAGATCCAGAAATTCGCCCTGCGGCAGCAGGCGAAGTCCGCCGCGGCGATCGAGTGAAGGAGCTCGCGGAATGAACGCGCCATCGAAGGCTGAAGTCGAGGCCCCTTACGTCCTGCGGAGCGACGCCGACGGCATCGCCACGCTGACCCTGAATCGCGGCGACCGGCTGAACCCGCTGTCGACCGCCATGCTCGCGGCGCTCCAGAGCGAGCTCGATCGCCTGGCCGCCGACTCCTCGATCCGCGCGGTGATCATCGCCGGCGCCGGCAACCATTTCTGCGCCGGCCACGACCTCCGCGAGATGCGGGCACGCGCGGGAGAAAGCCCGGACAAAGGCTGGCAATCGGACCTGTTCGCGCAGTGCAGCCGGGTGATGCTGACGCTCATCCGGCTGCCGCAGCCGGTGATCGCGCGCGTGCAGGGCGTGGCGGTCGCGGCGGGGTGCCAGCTGGTGTCGATGTGCGACCTCGCCGTCGCCGCCGACGTCGCGCGGTTCGCCCTGCCGGGAATCGCGAGCGGGATCTTCTGCACCACGCCCGGCGTGGGGGTCGCGCGGAACCTCGCGCGCAAGCACGCGCTCGAGATGCTCTTCACGGGCGACCAGATCGACGCGGCCACGGCCGAGCGCTGGGGACTGGTCAATCGCGTCGTCCCGCTCGCCGAGCTGGACCGGGCCGTCGCGGCCCTGGCGCGCAAGGTCGCGTCGCACAGCCCGGCGGTCGTGAAGCTCGGCAAGGCGTTCTTCTACGAGCAGGTGGAGAAGGGGATCGCCGAAGCGTACGCGCTCGCCTCGGAGGGCATGGCGTGCAACATGATGCTGGAGGACGCGGCCGGAGGCATCGACGCGTTCCTCGCCAAGCGCCCGCCGGACTGGAAGAACCGCTAGCCTGGCGGCGTTCTACCGCGCGCAGCCAGCGCGCGCCAGACCTTCTCCGCGGTGAGCGGCATCTCCAGGTCCTCGACGCCGAGCGCGTCGAGCACGGCGTGCACCGTCGCCGGCACCGCGCCGATCGTGCCGAGCTCGCCGCAGCCTTTCACCCCGAGCAGGTTCGTCCGGCACGGCACCGTCTCGTCGAAATCCGAGTCGGGCGTCGGCAGCTGATCGGCGCGCGGGATGCCGTAGTCCATGAGCGAGCCGGTGACGAGCTGGCCGCTCTCGGGGTCGTATCGCACGGCTTCGTAGAGGGCCTGGCCGACGCCCTGCGCGATCCCGCCGTGGATCTGCCCGGTGACGATCGTGCGGTTGATGATGCGGCCGACGTCGTCGACGGTGGTGTGGCGGACCACCTCGACCACGCCGGTCTCCGGGTCGATCTCCACCTCGCACACCTGGGCGCCGTTCGGCCACGACGGGCCGGACGGATTGGCGGTGGCGGAGCAGCGGATGTGCTTGCCCGGCTGCCGGCCGGCGAGCTCGAAGAGATCGATGGCGCGGTCGGTGCCGGCGATCCGGAACTTTCCCGCCTTGTACTCGACGTCGGCGGCCGCCGCCTCGAGCGCCTGCGCGGCGAGGTTCCTGCCGTCGTCGACCACCTTGTGCCCGGCCATCACGATCGCGGAGCCGCCGATGAAGGCCGAGCGGGAGCCCACGCTGCCGACGCCGTTCGCCTGGTCGGTGTCGCCCTGGACGATCCGGATGCGCGCGGTGTCGATCTCGAGCACTTCGGCGACGAGCTGCACGTAGGTCGTCTCGAGCCCCTGGCCCATCGCCTGCGTGCCGGAGAAGACGGTGACCGTGCCATCGGCGCCGATGCGCACGTCCGCGGTCTCGGTCAGCAGCGCGCCGGTCCACTCGAGATAGGTCGAGAGCCCGCGTCCGCGCAGCTTGCCCCGGCGCGCGGACTCCGCCTTGCGCGCAGCGAAGCCGTCCCAGTCGGCGCGCGCCAGCGCCTGGTCCATGACCTTCGCGAACTCGCCCGAGTCGTACACCTCGCCGACCGTGGTCCGGTGCGGCATGGCGTCGGGCGGGATGAAGTTTCGCCGCCGGATCTCGACCGGGCCGAGCCCGGTCGCGTGCGCCGCTTTGCCGAGCAGTCGCTCCATCAGGAAGATCGACTCCGGCCGGCCGGCGCCGCGGTAGGCGCCGGTCGACATCGTGTTGGTGGTGACGCCGCGGATGTGGAGGTCGATCGCCGGCACGCGGTACACCGAGGGCACGACCTTCGGCCCTACCATCAGCGGGATCATGGCTGTCGACCCCACCGCGTGACCGCCGAAGTTGCCGAGGACCCGCGTGCGCAGGGCGAGGATGCGGCCTTCCGCGTCGAGCGCGAGCGTCGCGTCGAAGTGCTGGTCGCGGCCCATGTGCGCCGCCAGGAAATCCTCGCTGCGGTCGGCGCGCCATCGCACCGGGCGCCCGAGCTTGCGCGCGGCGTAGCAGATCAGCGCGTCCTCCGGCATGAGGCCGGTCTTCATGCCGAAGCCGCCGCCGATGTCGCCGTTCACGATGCGGAAGGTGTCCGGCTTCGCCCCGAACGTCGCACCGAGCAGATCGCGCGTGCCCGTCGGCTGCTGTGTCTGGGTGTACAGGGTCGTGCGGCCGTCGGCATGCGTCGCGATCGCGGCGCGCGGCTCGAGGGGGAAGGCAGCGAGCCGCTGGTTGTGGAGCGAGACCTTCACCACGTGCGCTGCGCCCGCGATCGCGGCGTCGACTGCCGCCGGATCGCCGAAGCGCGACTCGGCGCAGACGTTCCCCGGCGCGTCGGGCCAGATCTGCGGCGCACCCGGCTCGATCGCACGGCGCGCGTCCGTCACGCATGGCAGTTCCTCGTACTCGACCGCCACCTGCTCGGCCGCGTCCTGCGCCTGGCGCCGCGTCGCCGCCACGACCGCGGCCACCGGTTGGCCGACGTATCGCGCGGCGTCGTCGGCGAGCGGATAGCGTGGCGCGATCGCCATCGGCGAGCCGTCCGCGCGCTTGAACAGCGGCGGATGGGGAATCGCGCCGACGCCGTCGGCCTTCAGGTCGGCATTCGACCAGACCGCGACGACGCCGGGCGCAGCCTTGGCCGCCGATGCGTCGATGGAACCGATGCGCGCATGCGCGTGCGGCGAGCGAACGACGACGAGCCAGAGCTCGCCGGGCAGCGTGCGGTCGTCGCTGAAGAGGCCCCGTCCGGCGACGAGGCGCGCGTCTTCGATGCGCTTTTGCGAGCGGGAGGCGCCGAAACGCGCCGATTCGGGATCGAACTGGAAGGCAGGGGAATTCATCGTCCTCGAGCGTTGCGGGTGCCGCTGCGCCGTCGCCGCGGCCGGCGCGAATGATGCGGGAGAACGGCTTGCGCCGCCAGTCCTAGATGATTCCGCCTCCGGAAAGCGCATCGATCTCGGCGGCGCTCAACCCGAGCACGCCGCCGAGCACCTCGCGGGTGTGCTGGCCGAGGAGGGGCGGCGGGACCGAGTGGTCCACTGGCGTGGCGGAGAACCGCATGGGGCTGGCGACCGTGGGGCAGGGCACGCCCGACGGGTGCGGGATCTCGACCCGCATGCCGCGGTGACGGACCTGGGGGTTCTCGAAGACCTCCCGCATGTTGTTGATCGGGCCGCAGGGCACGCTCGCCGCTTCGAGGCGGTCGATCCAGTCGTGGCTCGTGCGCTCTCTCACGATCTCCTGCACGATCGGCACCAGCACCGGCCGATGCTTCACCCGCTCCGGGTTGGTCCGGAAGCGCGGGTCCGCGGCGAGCTCCGGGCGGCCGGCGACGCGGCAGAAGCTCGCGAACTGCGAATCGTTGCCGACCGCGAGGATGATGTGGCCGTCGGCCGACGGGAATACCTCGTAGGGCACGATGTTCGCGTGCGCGTTCCCGTACCGCTTCGGAATCTCGCCCGAGCACCAGAAGTTGAGGATCTGGTTGGCGTTGAACGCGACCAGCGTATCGAGCAGCGCCATGTCGATGTACTGGCCGACCCCGGTCAGCTGCCGGTGCGCGATCGCGGCGGTGATCGCGAGGCTCGCGTACATGCCGGTGACCACGTCGGTCACTGCGATCCCGACCTTCTGCGGTCCGCCGCCGGGCAGCTCGTCGCGCTCGCCGGTGATGCTCATCAGTCCGCACATCCCCTGGAAGACGAAGTCGTAGCCGGGGCGCTGCGCGTAGGGCCCGTCCTGGCCGAACCCGGTGACCGAGCAGTAGATGATCCGCGGGTTCACGTTCCGCACGTCGTCGTAGGCGAGGCCGTAGCGGGCGAGGTCGCCGACCTTGTAGTTCTCGATCAGCACGTCGCTCCGGGCCGCCAGCTCGCGCACGAGCCGCTGGCCCTCGGGCTTCGAGAGGTCGATGGTGACCGACTTCTTGCCGCGATTGACCGAGAGGAAGTACGCCGCCTCGCGCGTGTCGGCACCGTCCGCGCCCTTGAGCCATGGCGGGCCCCAGCTGCGCGTGTCGTCGCCGCTCTTCGGGCGCTCGATCTTGATCACCTCGGCGCCGAGGTCGGCGAGGTTCTGCGCCGCCCAGGGGCCGGCGAGCACGCGGGTGAGATCGAGGACGCGGACGTGCGAGAGGGGACGGTCCATTGGGGCTCCTTGTGGACGGCAAGGGTAAGGACGGCGCTCCGGGGACGCAAGCGGGCCCGCTCTTTCGGCTAGAATCTTCACTCCCTCCTCGGAAAGCCCGGCAATGAAAGTCCTCGTTCCGATCAAGCGCGTGGTCGACGCCAACGTCAAGGTGCGGGTCAAGGCCGACGGCACCGGCGTCGAGCTCGCCAACGTGAAGATGGCGATGAATCCGTTCGACGAGATCGCCGTCGAAGAATCGGTCCGGCTGAAGGAGGCGGGCGCGGCGACCGAGATCGTCGCGGTCTCCTGCGGCGTCCAGGCCTGCCAGGAGACTTTGCGCACCGCGCTCGCGCTCGGCGCCGACCGTGCGATCCTCGTTGAGACCGGCGCGGCGGATCTGCAGCCGCTCGCGGTGGCGAAGCTTCTCCAGGCGATCATCGCGAAGGAGAGCCCGCAGCTCGTGATCATGGGCAAGCAGGCGATCGACGACGACAACAACCAGACCGGGCAGATGCTCGCGGCGCTGCTCGGCTGGCCGCAGGCGACCTTCGCGTCCAAGGTGAAGCTGGAGGGCGGGGGAGCGCAGGTGACGCGCGAAGTCGACGGCGGCCTCGAGACGGTGGCGATCAAGCTGCCGGCGGTCGTCACGACCGACCTGCGGCTGAACGAGCCGCGCTACGTCACGCTGCCGAACATCATGAAGGCGAAGAAGAAGCCGCTCGAGATGCTCAAGCCCGATGCGCTCGGTGTCGACGTCGCCCCGCGGGTCACGGTGCTCAAGGTCGAGGAGCCGGCGAAGCGCAAGAGCGGGATCAAGGTGGCCGACGCGAAAGCGCTCGTGGAGAAGCTCAAGAACGAGGCCAAGGTGATCTGAGCCCATGGCACGAGGGGGCACACCCCCTCGTAGCTCCCCGAATCCGGACGAACTCCCATCATGACCATTCTCGTCATTGCCGAACACGACAACGCCGCCCTCAAGCCCTCGACGCTGCACACGCTCGGTGCTGCAAAGCAGATCGGCGGCGACGTGCACGTCCTCGTCGCCGGCCAGGGCGCCCAGGCGGTCGCGCAAGCCGCGAGCCAGTCGCAGGGCGTCGCCAAGGTGCTGGTCGCCGATTCGGCGCAGTACAAGGACCAGCTCGCCGAGAACCTCGCTGCGCTGGTGACCGGGCTCGCGAAGGACTACAGCCACGTGCTGGCACCGGCGACGACCTTCGGCAAGAACTTCATGCCGCGGGTCGCGGCGCTGCTCGACGTGGCGCAGGTGTCCGACATCAGTGCGGTCAAGAGCCCCGACACCTTCGTGCGGCCGATCTACGCCGGCAACGCCCTCGCGACGGTGCAGTCGAAGGACCCGATCAAGGTCGTCACCGTTCGCTCGACCGGCTTCGATGCGGTCCCGGGGACGGGCGGTTCGGCGACGATCGAAGCGGTCCCGGCTGCTGCCGAAACCGGGCTGTCGAGCCTGGTCGGACGCGAGATCACCAAGAGCGAGCGACCGGAGCTGACCGCGGCGCGGGTGATCATTTCGGGCGGGCGCGGGATGGGGTCGGGCGAGAACTTCAAGATCCTGGAGCCGGTCGCCGACAAGCTGAACGCCGCGATGGGGGCGAGCCGTGCGGCGGTGGATGCCGGTTTCGTGCCGAACGACTGGCAGGTCGGGCAGACCGGCAAGATCGTCGCGCCGGATCTGTACATCGCGGTCGGCATCTCGGGCGCGATCCAGCACCTCGCCGGGATGAAGGACAGCCGGGTGATCGTCGCGATCAACAAGGACGAGGAGGCGCCGATCTTCCAGGTCGCCGACTACGGGATCGTCGGTGATCTCTTCAAGCTCGTGCCCGAGCTCGTCAAGGAACTCGGATGAAACCGACGCCGCAGGCGGCGCTTTCCCGGTTTCGGGGAGCGCGAGGGGGCCTCGCCCCCTCGTATCGTGGAGAACTCGGATGAGCTACGCCGCCCCGCTCCGCGACATGCAGTTCGTGCTGCACGAGCTCGCGGGCTTCGACGAGATCGCGAAGCTGCCGGGGAACGAGGAGCTGTCGGCCGAGCTGGTCGAGCAGATTCTCGAGGAGAACGCGAAGTTCGCCGCCGGCGTGCTCGCGCCGCTCAACCGGCCGGGCGACGAGGAGGGCTCGGTCTGGAAGGACGGGGAGGTCACCACCCCGAAGGGATTCAAGGACGCGTACCGGCAGTTCGTCGAAGGCGGCTGGAACGCACTGCAGTTCCCGGCGGAGTTCGGCGGCCAGGGGTTGCCGAAGCTCGTCGCCGCGCCGGTGATGGAGATGTGGAAATCGGCGAACCTGTCCTTCTCGCTCTGCCCGCTGCTCACCGGCGGGGCGATCGAAGCGCTCCTGCTGCGCGGCTCGGACGCGCAGAAGGCGACCTTCCTGCCCAAGATGGTGGAAGGGGCCTGGACCGGGACGATGAACCTCACCGAACCGCAGGCGGGTTCGGATCTCGCGCTCGTCAAGAGCAAGGCCGTCCCCGAGGGCGATCACTACCGGATCTACGGCCAGAAGATCTTCATCACCTACGGCGAGCACGACCTGGCCGAGAACATCATCCACCTCGTGCTCGCGCGCACTCCCGATGCGCCCGAGGGCGTGCGGGGGATTTCGCTGTTCCTCGTGCCCAAGTTCCTGGTGAACAAGGACGGCAGCCTGGGCAAGCGCAACGACGTGCGCTGCGTCTCGATCGAGCACAAGCTGGGGATTCATGCGAGCCCGACGGCCGTCCTCGCCTACGGCGACAAGGAGGGTGCGATCGGGTACCTGATCGGCGAGGAGAATCGCGGCCTCGAGTACATGTTCATCATGATGAACGCGGCCCGGTTCGCCGTCGGGATGGAGGGGGTCGCGGTCGCCGAAGCCGCGTACCAGAAGGCGCTCGCCTACGCGAAAGAGCGCGTCCAGAGCCGCGAGCTCGGCGGTTCCGGCTCCAAGGCCGTACCGATCATCCGGCACCCCGACGTACGGCGGATGCTTATGTCGATGAAGGCGCAGGCCGAGGCGACGCGTGCGCTCGCGTACGTCGTGGCCGGGGCGCTGGACAAGGCGCACCACCATCCCGACAAGGACGAGCGCGCTCGGTCGCAGGCCTTCGCCGACCTCATGATTCCGATCGTGAAGGGCTGGTCGACCGAGACGTCGATCGACGTCGCCTCGCTCGGCATCCAGGTGCACGGCGGGATGGGGTTCATCGAGGAGACCGGCGCGGCGCAGTTCCTGCGCGATGCGCGGATCACCACCATCTACGAGGGCACCACCGGCATCCAGGCGAACGACCTGATCGGCCGCAAGATCGCGCGCGAATCGGGCGCGACCGCGAAGGCCGTCCTGGGGGCGATCGGGGCGTTCGACGGCGTCCTCGCGGAGATTCCGGGCAGCGACTTCGCCGCGATCCGTTCACGCCTTGCGGCTGGAGCGAAGGCGGCCGCCGAGTCCGTCGACTGGATCGTGGCGACCTACGGCACCGACGCGAAGGCGGTGCACGCCGGCGCGGTGCCGTTCCTGAAGCTGATGGGGATCGTGTGCGGCGGCTGGCAGATGGCGCGCGCAGCGGTCGCTGCACGCGCGCAGCTCAGACGCGGCGTGGGCGATGAGGCATTCCCGAACGCCAAGATCGCCACCGCGCGCTTCTTCGCCGATCACTTCCTCTCGCAGTCGCGCGGCCTGCGCGATGCGATCGTCGAGGGCGCGCCGGGCGTGCTCGCGCTGGCCGAGGCGCAGTTCTAGCCCCAGCTGCCGCCGGGCGCGGCCCGGGACGTCAGGCTTCGGTCGCCGGAAACGATGCCGGCGTTCCGACGAAGGCGCCGAGTTCGTCGTCCAGATCCTTGACGACGCGCCGCAGAACCCCGCCCAGGCGCCGCACGTCGTTCCGGCGGGCAGCGTCGATCACTCGGTCGAGCAGCAGGCGGCCGAGCCCGAACGTTCGATGCAATTCAATTTTGAAGAAACATATGAAATTAAAATTATAAAAATCAAATGATTATTAGCATCATTTTAATGTTCAAACATTAGATATATGCGTTACATGTTCGGGTAGTTTGGACCGCCACCCCCTTGCGGCACCACCCAGTTGATGTTCTGCAGCGGATCCTTGATGTCGCAGGTCTTGCAGTGGACGCAGTTCTGCGCATTGATCTGCAGTCGGGGGGACGCGCCGTCGGAATCCCTGACGATCTCGTAGACCCCCGCCGGGCAGTAGCGCTGTTCCGGCGCGTCGTAGGTCGCCAGATTCACCTTGATCGGGACCGACGGGTCCCTGAGCTGCAGGTGGGAGGGCTGGTTCTCCTCGTGGTTGGTGTTGGAGATGAACACCGAGGAGAGCCGGTCGAAGGTGAGCTTGCCGTCGGGCTTGGGGTAGGTGATCGCCCGGAACTGGCTCGCCGGCTTCAGGGCCGTGTGGTCAGCGTGGTTGCGAAGCGTCCAGGGCGCCTTCCCCTGGAAGACGTAGGTATCGATCGCCGAGTAGGCGATCCCGCCCCACAAGCCCCACCGGAACGACGGCCGGATGTTGCGCACGCGGTAGAGCTCGTCCCAGACCCAGGTCTGCTTGAGTCGCTCGGGGTAGCTCTTCACCTCGACCACGAGCTTCGTCGGCGAGCGCGTCGAACAGGGCCTCGGCGGCGGTCATCCCGGACTTCATCGCGGTGTGCGTGCCCTTGATCTTCGGCACGTTGAGGAAGCCCGCCGTGTCGCCGATCAGGAGGCCGCCGGGGAAGGTCAGCTTCGGCAGCGACTGGAACCCGCCTTCGTTGATCGCACGCGCGCCGTAAGCGATCCGCCGCCCGCCGTCGAAGAATCCGCGGATCTCGGGATGCGTCTTGAAGCGCTGGAACTCCTCGTACGGCGAGAGGTACGGATTTTCGTAGTCGAGCCCGACGACGAAACCGACCGCGACCTGGTTGCCCTCGAGGTGATAGAGGAACGACCCGCCGTAGGTCCTCGCTGTCGAGCGGCCAGCCGGTGGTATGGATGACGAGGCCGGGCCGGTGCTTCGCCGGCTCGACCTCCCACAGCTCCTTGATCCCGAGCCCGTAGGTCTGCGGATCGACGCCGTCGCGCAGCGGGAAGCGCTCGAACAGCGTCTTGGTGAGCGAGCCGCGACAGCCCTCCGCGAACACCGTCTGACGCGCGTGCAGCTCGATGCCCGGGCTGGAACGCCTCGGTCTTCGAGCCGTCCTTGCCGATTCCCATGTCGCCCGTGGCGACACCGCGGACGCGGCCCTTTTCGTCGTACAGCACCTCGGCTGCCGCGAAGCCCGGGTAGATCTCGACGCCGAGCCCTTCGGCCCGGCCCGCCAGCCAGCGGCAGAGGTTCCCGAGGCTGATGATGTAGTTGCCGTGGTTCGCCATCTGCGGCGGCGTCGGCAGCTTCCAGGCTTTCGACTCGGTCAGGAAGAGGAACCGGTCTTCCGCGGCGGGCGTGTTGAGCGGTGCGCCGAGCTCCTTCCAGTCCGGGAACAGCTCGGCGAGCGCGCGCGGCTCCAGCACCGCGCCCGAGAGGATATGGGCGCCGATCTCCGAGCCCTTCTCGAGCACGCAAACCGAGATCTCCCGGCCGCCGGCCTGCGCGAGCTGCTTCAGCCGAATCGCGCACGCGAGCCCGGAGGGCCCGCCGCCGACGATCACCACGTCGTACTGCATCGACTCGCGTTCCACGGTGCGCGTTCTCCTGGCGGTGTGTCGGGTGAAGGAGGCGAGGCAATTATAATGAGCGCCCGCCGCCGATCCCGGCGCCGGCGATCCCGTCGCGACGATCTGTTTCCGTCGAAGGAGCATTCAAGTGCAGAAGGTGCATCCAACCGCCGCGTCCGCCCTCGAAGGGCTGGTCCGGGACAACATCACCATCGCCGCCGGGGGCTTCGGCCTGTGCGGCATTCCAGAGAACCTCATCCAGGCGCTGGTCGACAGCGGCGTCAAGGGCCTGACGATCGTCGGCAACAACGCCGGCGTCGACGACTTCGGGATGGGTCTCCTGCTGAAGACCCGCCAGGTCGCGAAGGTGATCGCCTCCTACGTGGGCGAGAACAAGGAGTTCGAACGCCAGGTGCTGGCGGGGGAGCTCGAGCTCGAGTTGACGCCGCAGGGCACGCTCGCGGAGAAGCTCCGGGCCGGCGGCGCCGGCATTCCCGGCTTCTATACCCGCACGGGGTTCGGGACCAAGCTCGCCGAGGGCAAGGAGACGAGATCGTTCGACGGCAAGGAGTACGTGCTGGAAAAGGCGATCCACGCCGATCTGTCGATCGTCAAGGCGTGGAAGGGCGACAAGTCCGGCAACCTGGTGTTCCACAAGACGGCGCGCAATTTCAACCCGATGATCGCGACCTGCGGCAAAACGACCGTTGCCGAAGTGGAACAGCTCGTGGAGGTCGGCGAGCTCGACCCCGACCAGATTCATCTTGCCGGCATCTACGTCGATCGCATCATTCAGGGACCGCGCTACGAGAAGCGCATCGAGTTCCGCACGGTCGCCGGCGCGTCTGCGTCGAAGAAGGAGACCCCGATCCGGGAGCTGATGGCGAAGCGGGCCGCGAAGGAGCTTCGCGACGGCTATTACGTGAACCTCGGAATCGGCATCCCGACGCTCGTCGCCAACTACATTCCCGCCGGCGTCAAGGTCACGCTGCAGTCGGAAAACGGGCTCCTCGGCATCGGGCCGTTCCCCGCCGAGGACAAGGTCGACCCGGACCTCATCAATGCCGGCAAGCAGACCATCACGACGATACCGGGATCGAGCTTCTTCTCCAGCGCCGACTCGTTCGCGATGATCCGCGGCGGGCACATCGACCTCTCCATTCTCGGCGGGCTGGAGGTCGCGGAGAACGGCGATCTCGCCAACTGGATGGTGCCGGGCAAGATGGTGAAGGGCCCGGGCGGCGCCATGGATCTCGTTTCGGGCGTGAAGCGCGTGATCGTGCTGATGGAGCACACGTCGAAGGACGGCGCGTCGAAGGTCCTGAAGTCCTGCACCCTGCCGGTCACCGGCAAGGGCGTCGTGAACCTGATCATCACCGACCTCTGCGTGTTCGAGGTCGAGCCGTGGGTCGGGCTCGTGCTGAGGGAGCTCCACCCCGGCGTGACGCTCGAGGACGTCAAGGCCAAGACCGCCTGCGATTTCCGCGTCGCGCTGTAGGCGGCGGTGCGGGACGGACGCGTCGCGATGCCGGGTTGCGGCCGGGGCCTTACGCGGACCCGGCGCGGCTCGCAGATAGGTCTCGAGCATCGTCCGCAGCGACCGGCCTGACCTTCGCCGCCAGGTCCTCGCGGAACTCGAACGGCAGTGGCTCGTTCATGTAGGTCCGCTGCGAGAGCTCGAGCTGGATCGCGTGTATCCGCTCGGCCGGCCGGCCGTAGTGGCGCGTGATGTACCCGCCCTTGAAGCGGCCATTGAGCACCGCCGTGTGAACCGGACGCTCGTTCCGCCGCCGCGAAGACCACCGACTTCCATGGCCGCTCCGCAGGACGCACCGCCGTTCGTGCCGACGTTCAGATCCGGCAGCCGGCCCGGAAAGAATCGCGGCACCTCCGACGGGATCGAGTGCGCGTCCCAGAGCAGGGCGTAGCCGTGCTCCGCCCGGATGCGCTCGAGCTCGCGTCCGAGCGCGGTCGTGATACGGCTGCCAGTACTGCGCACGCCGCGCGTTCGACCTCGCGCTCACCCGGCACTTCGCCGGGCAGGTACACGTCCGCCCGCGCGACCGTGTCGATCGGGACGAGGCCGGTCGTGTCCTGGCCGGGGTAGAGGTTGGCGTTGTCCGGCGGCCGGTTGAGGTCGATCACGTAGCGCGAGTGCGTGGCGACGAGCACCGACGCGCCGAGGTCGTCGAGGAAATCGTAGAGCCGGTCGACGTGCCAGTCGGTGTCGGGAAGCTCGAGCGCTTTGCCGGTCAATCGTGCGCGCAGCTCCGGCGGGAGGTAGGTGCCGGCGTGCGGCACCGACACGAGCAGGGGGCTCGCGCCGCGCCGGAAGCGGAAGAGGTCCATCAGCCCGAGTCCCGCATCGAGGGCAGCAGCCCGGGGACGAACCGGTGGAACGCGCCGGCCTCGACGAGCCGCCGGATCGCATCGATGTCGGGCGCGAAATAGCGGTCGTGGTCGTAGAAGGCCACTTCCCGGCGGATGAGCGCATGCGCGTCCCGCAACCGGGGCGCGGTCGCGAGCGGCGCGCGGAAGTCTATGCCCTGCGCGGCGGCGAGCAGCTCGATCGCGACGATGCCGGCGGTGTTGGTCGCCATCTCGCCGAGCCGGCGCGCGGCGAAGGTCGCCATGCTGACGTGATCCTCCTGGTTCGCCGAGGTGGGCAGGCTGTCGACGCTCGCCGGATGGGCGAGCGTCTTGTTCTCGCTCGCGAGCGCGGCCGCGGTCACCTGCGCGACCATGAAGCCCGAGTTGACGCCGCCGTGCTCGACGAGAAAGGGCGGCAGGCCGGACAGGGTGGTATCGATCAGGAGCGCGATGCGGCGCTCCGACAGCGCGCCGATCTCGGCGATCGCGACGGCCAGCGCGTCGGCCGCGAGCGCGACCGGCTCGGCGTGGAAGTTCCCGCCCGACAGCACTTCGCCGGAATCGGCGAAGACGAGCGGGTTGTCGGTGACGCTGTTCGCCTCGGTCTCGAATGTGCGGGCGGCGAAACGGATGTGGTCGAGGCAGGCTCCCATCACCTGCGGCTGGCAGCGCAGGCTGTACGGATCCTGCACGCGCGGATCGTTCTCGAGGTGCGAGCGCCGGATCTCGCTGTCGGCGAGCAACGCGAGATAGCGTGCGGCGACATCGCGCTGGCCCGGCGTGCCCGCGGAGCGCGTGGATGCGCGGGTCGAACGGGGTGTCGCTGCCGGCGGCGGCATCCACCGACAGGCTGCCGGCGACGACCGCCGCAGCGAAGGCGTCTTCGGCCGCGAAGAGGCCGGTCAGTCCGAGCGCAGTCGACACCTGCGTTCCGTTCAGCAGCGCAAGGCCCTCTTTCGGAGCGAGCTTCAGCGGGGCGAGTCCGGCACGCGCGAGCGCGTCGCGCGCCGGGACGATCCGCTCGCCGACGCGTACGTCGCCGATGCCAAGGACCGCGAGCGCGAGATGCGCGAGCGGTGCGAGATCGCCGGATGCGCCGACCGAACCCTTCGCGGGGATGAGCGGGTAGATGGCCCGCTCGTAGAGCGCGACGAGCAGCTCGACGAGCTCGGGACGCACGCCGGAGGCGCCACGGGCGAGGCTCGCGATCTTGAGTGCGAGCACGAGGCGCACGACCGCGTCGTCGAGGGGCGGTCCGGTCCCCGCCGCGTGCGAGAGGACGATGTTGGTCTGCAGCTGCTCGAGGTCACCGGCAGCGATCCGGGTTTGCGACAGCCGCCCGAAGCCGGTGTTGATGCCGTACGCCGGCCGGCCGCTCGCGACGATGCGCTCGACGGCGCGCGCGGACTCCGCGATCGCGGCGCGCGCGGCCGGAGCGACGGCGATCGGCGCCCGATCCCGCGCGATCGCGCGCAAGGCTGCCGAGCGTGAGCGGTGCGAGCGCCGATCTGGACCATCGCATTTCCGGCGATCGTCATCCCGTTCCCCAGACGCGTCGCGCAGTCTCGAGCATCACGTCGAGCTTACGCCATTGCTCCTCCTCGGTGAGGAGATTCCCGGCGATCCCGGAGGCGAAGCCGCACTGCGGGCTGAGCGCGAGGTTCTCGAGCGGGAGATGGCGGCTCGCTTCGTCGATCCGGCGGCTGAGCTCGTCCACCGTTTCGACGCGACCGGTCTTGGTGGTGATCAGCCCGAGCACCGCGATCGCGTCCTTCCTGACGAAGCGCAGCGGCGCGAAGCTGCCGGCGCGCTCCGTGTCGTACTCGAGCAGCAGCCGGTCGTACTCCAGGCCGCCGAACAGCGTTTCGGCGATGCCGTCGTATTCGCCCTCGCGATGCCACATGCTGGCGCGGTTTCCCCGGCAGACGTGCAGCCCGAAGACGGCGCGTCCCTTCAACCCCGGCGATGACGGCATTGTCCGCGGCGACCGCGCGCTCGAGGCTGCGCAACGGGTCCTCGCCGGCTGCGCGCATGCGCTCGAGGGTCGGCGGGTCGACGTATCCGGTGTAGCTCGGCTCGTCGATCTGCACGTACCCGCACCCGGCCGCGACGAGCTCGCTCACCATCTGCTTCTGGATCGCCACGACGTCAGCGAGGAATGCCTCGGCGTCGGGGTAGACCGCGCGCGAGCGCTCGAGGTCGCACATCTGGCGCACACGGTCGGGGCCCATGAGCGTGATCTTGACCGGACCCGATGCGACCGATCGGGTGAAGCGGAATTCGTCGAGCGGAAAGCTCTGCACCAGCCTTAGGCGCGCGGTCGCCGGAGCGCGGAACGAGACGACCGCGTCCTCGCCCTTTCGCAGCGGACGCTCGCCGGGTGCGCGATTGCCGGGATACTGGAGGAAGTTCCGCCACGAACCGCCCCAGAGATCCCAGCCTTCGACTTCGGAGAAGCTGACCTGCCAGTTGAGGCGCCGGAACTCGCCGTCGGTGACTGCCGGCAGCCCCCGCGCCTCCTGCGCCGCGATCACCGCGCGGATCGCGGCATCCTGCGCGGCGCGGAGGTCGCCGGGCGCAGTCCGGCCCTCGGCGTGATTGCGGAAGGCGGCCTTGAGCGGCTCGGGCCGCAGGAGGCTTCCCACGTGGTCGACCCGGGAGCGGGCAAGGATCGCGGGCGCGTGCACCGTCATGCAGCCTCCGGACGTCGCTTCGTCACCGTTGCAATCATGCCATCAGCCGCTAGAATCGAACGGTCAGCAAAGGGGAGCCCGTCATGAGAACGTTCGTCGTCGCGCTCGGCGCGTCGCTCGTGCTTGCCGGCACGGCGGCGGCGCAGGAGAAAGTCGTGCTCGGGATGAGCGGCTGGACCGGGTTCGCCCCGCTCTCGCTCGCCGACAAGGCGGGCATCTTCAAGAAGAACGGCGTCGACGTGGAGATCCGTTTCATCCCGCCCGTGCAGCGCTCGGCGGCGCTCGCCGCGGGTGCACTCAATGCGGCGGCGACCACGGTGGACCAGCACATCGTCTGGACCTCCGCCGGGATCCCGACGGTGCAGGTGCTGCTGATCGACAAGTCGAACGGCGGCGACGGCATCGCGGTGCGCGCGAACATCGCGTCCATCAAGGAGTTGAAGGGGAAGACCGTGGCGGTCGACGGGCCCGGGACGGTCCAGCACTTCATGCTGTCCTACATCCTGGAGAAGAACGGGCTCTCGATCCGCGACGTGATTCGCCAGACGATGGGCGCCCAGCCCGCCGCGCAATCGTTCGTGACCGGGCAGAACGACGCCGCGGTCACCTACGAGCCCTATCTCTCGACCGTGCGGGCGAAGCCCGACGCCGGGAAGATCCTGGTGACCACCAAGGAATACCCGGTCGTGGTCGACACCCTTGTCTTCCGCAAGGATTTCGTCGAGAAGAACCCGAAAGTGGTGAAGGCGGTGGCCGACAGCTTCTTCGAGGCGCTCGACCTGATCAAGCGCGAGCCGCAGAAGTCGTTCGAAACGATGGGCGCGGTAGTGAAGCAGACCGGCGAGCAGTTCGGCGGGTCGGCGGCGTTCATCGCCTGGGCCGACCGGGCGGCGAACAAGGTCTACTACGCGAAGGACTCCGCGCCGTTCATCGAGTTCGCGGTGAAAGTCCTGAAATCGAACCGTGTGATCGAGAAGGAACCGTCGGCGAAGGAGATGGTCGACCTGCGGTTCCAGTAGGCGCGCGATTCTCGCGCCCGGCGGACCGGCGCTCCGGGCGGGTGCGCGCACGAGCCATGCAACCTCTCAAGCCGGTCTCCAATCGCGCGCGAGTCGCGCTCGGCGTCGCCTTCTTCGTCCTGTTCGTCGCGGTCTGGGCGGGGGTCACGTCCAGCGGTTTCGTAGGCGCGATGTTCCTGAAGAGCCCGGCCGCGACGCTCGCCACCGGGTACAACCTGTTCGCGGAGTTCGGGTTCAGCCGCGACGTCGGGATCACGGTGTTCCGGGTGGTCGGCGGGTTCGTGCTCGCGGCGATCGTCGCCGTGCCGCTCGGCATCGCGATGGGCGCGTTCAAGCCGATCGAGGCGTTCTTCGAGCCGTTCATCTCGTTCTGCCGGTACATCCCGGCCTCGGCGTTCATCCCGCTCCTCATCCTCTGGGCGGGCGTCGGCGAGACGATGAAGCTGGCGGTGATCTTCATCGGCTCGGTGTTCCAGATCACGCTGATGGTGGCGGTCACCGTCGGAGCGACACGGCGCGACCTGATCGAGGCCGCGGCGACGCTCGGGGCGGACGCCGGAGGCATCGTGAAGCGGGTCATGCTGCCCGGCGCGGCACCGCAGATCGCGGAGTCGCTGCGCCTGGTCCTCGGCTGGGCGTGGACCTACGTCATCGTCGCGGAGCTGGTGGGAGCGGAGAGCGGCATCGGGCACGCGATCATGGACAGCCAGCGGCTCCTCGACACCGGCCAGATGATCTTCGGCATGGTGATGATCGGGGTCATCGGGCTCGCCTCGGATCTCGCCTTCAAGTGGGCGAACCGCCGTGCCTTCCCATGGGCGTTCTAGAGGCGCCCGCGGCGTGCTGAAGCTCGTCGTCGAGCGGGTTTCGCGGATTTTCCCGGGCGTGCGCCGCGGTCCGCCTACGCACGCGCTCGAACGCACCGACCTCGCGGTGGCGGACAACGACTTCATCGCCATCCTCGGCCCCTCGGGCTGCGGCAAGTCGACCCTGCTGCGGATCGTCGCCGGCCTCGACCAGCCTACGACCGGGCGAGTGCTGCTCGACGGTCAGCCGGTCGCGAGCCCCGGGCCGGACCGCGGGATGGTGTTCCAGTCCTACACGCTGTTCCCGTGGCTGACCGTCCGGCAGAACATCTGCTTCGGGCTGCGCGAGAAGGGCAGCTCGCAGGCCGAGCAGGACCGGGTCGCCGCCGAGTACGTCGCGCGCGTCGGATTGCGCGGCTTCGAGGATCACTACCCGAAGATGCTGTCCGGCGGGATGCAGCAGCGGACCGCCCTTGCGCGCGCTCTTGCCAACGACCCGAAGATCCTGCTGCTCGACGAGCCGTTCGGCGCGCTCGACAACCAGACCCGCGCGCTGATGCAGGAACTGCTCCTCGGCATCTGGGAGGCGGACCGGAAGACCGTGCTCTTCGTCACGCACGACATCGACGAGGCGATCTTCATGGCGAACCGCGTCGCCGTGATGACTGCGCGGCCGGGCCGGATCAAGCGCGACGTGCGGATCGACCTGCCGCACCCGCGCCACTACACGGTGAAGACCACCCCCGAGTTCTCGGGCTACAAGGCGCAGCTGACCGAGGAGATCCGGGCGGAATCCATCAAGACCGCCGAGATGGGTGTCTGACCGGGACGCGCCGCCCGGACTCGCGGAAAACTCGCGGTCGCGCGGCCCGCGCACCGCCCGGATTGCACGGAACAATTTCACGGTCGGCGCGGGTTTTCGGCCCGGTGCTGGCATCGCGCTTGCTGACTCTCTCCCGGTATCGAAGGGGCCGTTCGGGGCCGTGGGACCGGACGCCGTGCGGCATTGCAGAACGCCGCAGGGCGGAACCGCGTTCCTCGCCCGGGCAGGCGCCTACAACCGGAATCGCGACCATGTCCGAGCTCAATGCAGCCCAGCTTGCGGCCTTCAGCGTCGATGTCTACGACGCGGCGGACGATTTCCTGCGGCGCCTGCCGCCGGGGTTCACCCGTCTCAGCGAGATGTCGAAGGACGGGCTCCACGCGGTCGCGTACCTGAACCAAGCGACGGGCGAGCTCGTGATCGCGTACCAGGGGGCGACCGAGCTGCGCTCGGTCTTCACCAGCCTTTCGTCCGTGACCGCGACCGGCGGTACCGTTTTCAACGCCGCGCTCGACTTCGTGACTCAGGCCCGCGCCCAGGCCGAGGCGGCAACCGGGCTGGTACTGAACGACGACGACGTGACGCTCACCGGCCATGGCGTCGGTGGCGGTTTTGCATCGCTGCTTTCGGTAGCGACAGGCCTTCAGGCGACGACGTTCAACGGACTGCGCATCGGCGGTCTGCTCTCGGCGCTCGAGGAACGGTTCGGGGCATTGACCAGGACTATGCAAGCCGGATCGTCAACTACGTCGATACCGCGGAGGACCTGTATACGCTGCCGCGCCGGACGGCCCAGATCGGCAAGGTCGTTGACGTGCAGACGTCAGCGTTGTCGTTTTTTGGTCAGCTGCAGAGGCGCGTTTGGGACTGACAGTCTTGGTGGCAATGTCCTCGAGTCGGTGTACGACTGGCTCGCCATGGAGGACGAGGACCGCCAGCGCGCCCAGCGGTTGCTGACGGCACTCGAGCACGAGTTCGGCGGGGTCGAGCTGGTCGACGGGGCGGGTCAGGCGATCGCCGACGGGTCGGCGACCGACATGGACCAGACCGAGGTGATGGTCGAGCAGCTCAACAAGCTGATGCAGACCGACCGCGCCGACCTGATCCAGTCGCGCACGTTCGACCGCATGCTGGTCGACGGCTCCGATTTCGGGGAGCGGCAGGATGCGAGCGACTACGGCGACTCGGACGATCTGCTGGTCGGTGCGACCGGCGCCGATACGCTGGTCGGCGGAGCCGGCAAGGATGTGCTGTTCGGCGGGAACGCGAACGATATCCTGGCCGGAGGTGCGGGCGATGACTACCTCCTCGGCGGCGAGGGCGCGGATGTCTACCAGGTCGCCGCCGGCGGAGGTAACGACACTCTTCGCGACAAGCAGGGCGCCAATCGGATCGTGGTCGACGGTACGCCGCTCGCGCCGTTCTTCGTCGACGACGGGCAAGGCGGCTGGAAGAGCGTGGATGGTTCGGCGTCGCTCACCCGTGGCGCGAGCACGTCGATCGCCTTCGCGAACGGTTCTTCCGTGACGCTCGAGGAGTTCGCCGAGGGCGACTTCGAGGTCGGTCTCCTGGCGGAGAAGCGGGACCCGGTGATCAAGTATTCGGTGACCGGCGACGACGAAGCGAACCCGCTCGAAGGCTGGAGCGAGAACGACCGCATCGACGCCAAGGGCGGTGGGGACTACGCATACGGTTACGGCGGCGACGACCTGATCGACGGTGGCGACGGCGACGACTGGCTGTGGGGAGACGGCAACGGCTTGGACGGCAATGACGTGGTGATCGGAGGCGCCGGGTCGGACGTTCTGCTCGGGGAGGGCGGCAGCGACCGGCTCTACGGGGATCGCCTCGTGAGCCTGGCCGACGCGATCCACGACCCGACCTCCACTGCCGATCCATCGAAAGGGGACTGGCTCGCGGCGGGCGAGGGCGATGATGTTCTCGTCGGGAGTGCGTCCTCGGATGTCCTGACCGGGGGCGGCGGCCGGGACGTTCTGGTGGGCGGCGCCGGCAACGATTTTCTGATGGGTGACGCCGACTACGTTCCGATGAACGACGCCTGGCTGTTCACGGTGCGCGCGGACGGTTCCCCGTCGATCTACTCGGCCTCGAACGCGGCGGTGAACGACCCGGCCTCGAGCGCGGCCGACGTGATCTACGGCGGTGCCGGCGACGACTGGGTATGGGGCGGCCTTGGCGACGACTTCATCTATGGCGAGGCCGGGAAAGACCAGCTCTTCGGGAATCTGGGTGCGGACACCGTGGTGGGCGGGGAAGGCAGCGACTTGCTGGCCGCCGGCGGCCGCAAGCAGGTGGACCTGGCGGACGGCGGCGACGACTATCTGGACGGTGGCGCGGGGAATGACACGCTGTACGGAAGCGCCGGAAACACGTTCCTCTTCGGAGGCGACGGAGACGACGTGATCATGGCGGGGCCCGGCGCCGACCTGATCGACGGCGGCGCGGGCAACGACCGGATCTCGGCGCAGGGCGCCGACGTCGCCTACGGCGGAGACGGCGACGACCAGATCACCGCGTTCGGGACGGCGGCGGTGGTGCTGCACGGCGGCGACGGCGCGGATTCCCTGCGCGGCGACCAGGGCAGGGACGCGCTGTTCGGGGATGCCGGCGACGACGTCCTGATGGGCGACGAGGGCGATGACTTGCTCGATGGGGGTGCCGGGAACGATCGGTACCTGGTCGGGCCTGGAGGCGGCATCGACGAGATCTACGACGCCAGCGGGTACGACGTGGTGGAGATCCAGTCGATCGAGGGCGCCTCGCCCGAGCTCGCCGTGTCGCGTGACAGCATCCGGCTCCTGGCCGACAACAGCGAGTTGTATCTCGCCTACGGGAGCCTCGGCGACAAGCTCCGGCTGGGGCCGGATCCGCGCGGGCTGATCGAACAGATCGAGGTCAAGCGCTACGCCGGCGCCACCGTCACCGTCGAGACCATCGACTTCGCCGGGCTGCGCGTCGAGTACATCGGCGGCGAGGATCAGCGAGATCCTGTTCGGCGCCGAAGGCTTCATGAACCGGATCGTGAGCGGCGGCGGGCGCGACATCCTGATCGGCGGCGGGCTGGCGGATGAGCTCGTCGGCGGCGCCGGCAACGACGTGATGCGCGGTGGCGACGGGGGCGACCGGTACTCGATCGCGGCCGGCGGCGGCATCGACATCGTCGATGACGACGGGGCGGCTGGCGTGGATGCGCTGGCGCTCGGCGTGACCGAAAGCGCGGCGCGGCTCTCGCTCGCCGGCAGCGCGCTCTTCCTGGACCTCGGCGGCGGGGATGGCGTTCAGGTCAGCAGCTTCAACCCGCTCGACGCCTACGGCTCCGGCGCGATCGAGCGTGTCCTGTTTGCCGACGGCGAGCTCACCTACGCGCAGCTCATCGATCGGGGCTTCGACCTCGTGGGCGGCGCTGGCGCGGATGTGATCTCGGGCACGAATGCGGTCGACCGGTTCGACGGGGGTGGCGGGAGCGATCGTCTGCTCGGCGGCAGGGGCAACGATGTCTATGCGTTCGGCAAGGGCAGCGGCCAGGACCTGATCGTGGACCAGGACTCCACGCCCGGGAACTTCGACCGCGTCGTCATGAAGGCCGGCATCACCGCGGCGGACGTCTCGGTCCAGGCGTCGGTGGACCGCCTCACGCTGAAGCTGCGCGGAACCGACGACAGCCTGGACATCCAGTGGATCCCCGACGCCGGCGTGATGGTCGAAGAGGTGGCGTTCGACGACGGCACGCGCTGGGACGTGGACACGCTTAAGCAGATGTTCCAGCCCTCGAACACCCCGCCGGGCCTCAAACGCCCGATCAGCGACCAGCTGGTGCGCGAGGATGCGCGATTCGATTTCCAGGTCCCCGATGGCACGTTCGAGGATGCGAACGCGGCCGATGCGCTGACCTATTCGGCGGCGCTTGCCGACGGCTCCCGGCTCCCGGGATGGCTCAAGTTCGACGCCGCGACGCGAACCTTCTCGGGCATGCCGGTCAACGAGGACGTCGGTACTCTGAACGTGATGGTGACGGCCATCGACGCGAGCGGCGCGACGGCGAGCGACACGTTCGACATCGTCGTCGCGAACACGAACGACGCGCCCGTGCTGACGACGTCGGTCGGCAAGCTGATGGTCGACGAGGATGCCCCGTTCGACTTCACCGTCCCGGCTGGAACGTTCCGCGACGTCGATGCCGGCGACAAGATCAAATTCCTCGCGACCCTCGACAAGGGTGCTGCGCTTCCCGCCTGGCTGCGCTTCGATGGCGCCACCGGCCGGTTCACCGGCATGCCGACGAACGGCGACGTCGGGACTTACCGCATCCACCTCCTCGCGATCGACGGCGCCGGTGCCACGGCCGAAGACGTCTTCGAGCTCGCGGTCGAGAACACGAACGATGCGCCGACCCTAGCCGCACCCCTGGCCGATCTGGCCGTCAACGAAGGTCAACCGCTGCTGTTCGACGTTCCGGCAGGGACGTTCGCCGACGTCGATCCCGGCGACGACCTCGATCTCCACGCGATGCTCGCGACCGGCGAGGCGCTCCCCGCGTGGCTCGACTTCAACGCGGCCACCGGCACGTTCAGCGGCACGGCGGAGCGCGTCGACATCGGCGCGTATCTCGTGCGCGTCACTGCGACCGACGCGGCCGGCGTCTCGGTCTTCGACGATTTCCTGATCACGGTTGCCGCCGTGCCCGGACAGATCCTCAACGGCACTTCCGGCGACGACACGCTGCTCGGCGGCGCCGGTGACGACACGCTGAGCGGCCGCCGGGGCGCCGACGTGCTGGTCGGTGGCGCGGGCGACGACACGTTCATCTACGCTCGCGACGACGTCTGGGGTGGAGGAACCCGCCGCGTGAACGTCGGCAGTCCGGGCGCACCGGGCTCCGGCGCTTCGGAGCTGCTCAACGGCCGCAACCGCAGTTTCGATCTCTTCGACGGCGGCACCGGTGCCGACACCCTGCTCGGCACCGGGGGCAACGACGCGATCCTGCTCGATGACCTGCTCAGCCGGCCCGCCGGCACGAGCCCGCGCATAGCGAGCATCGAGACGATCCTGGCGGGCGGCGGCAACGACCTGGTCGACCTCACCAGCCGAGCGTTCGCCTACGGGGACGTGCTCATCGAAGGCGGCGACGGCAACGACATCGTCTGGTCGTCGGCCGGCAATGACGTACTGCGGGGCGGCGCCGGCAACGACATCATCAACGCCGGCGCCGGGGACGATCTCGTGTCGGGCGACGGCGGCAATGACGAGCTGAACGGCTGGCTTGGCAACGACGTCGTCGAGGGCGAGGCCGGCAACGACAGGCTCTACGACGCGTTCGGCGCAAACCTGCTGAACGGGCGCGGCGGCAACGACGATCTCTTCGACGGCGCGGGCAATTCGCTCATGATCGGCGGCACGGGCAGCGACCGGGTGACGCTCGGCGGGGGGCACGACATCGTCGCGTTCAACCGCGGCGACGGCCGGGACGTGGTCCGCGGCACCGGCGACGCGGTGCTGTCGCTCGGCGGCGGCATCCGTTACGAGGACCTGGCGCTGCGCCGCTCCGGCGCCGATCTGGTGGTCGAGGTCGGCGACGGCGAGCGGATCACGCTCGGCGAGTGGTACTCCGACCCGCAGCACCAGATGGTGCAGACGATGCAGGTGATCGCGGAAGCGATGCAGGGCTACGGCCAGTCGTCCGCCGATCCGCTCCTCGACGACAAGGTCGAATGGTTCGACTTCGGCGCGCTGGTCGCGGAATTCGACGAAGCGCGCCAGGCCAACCGGAACCTGTCGCGCTGGAGCGATGATGAGCGGATTGCTCGACGCGCACCTGGGTGGGTCCGACAGCGCCGCCCTGGGCGGTGACCTGGCGTATCAGTACGGCAAGGCGGGAACCCTGGCGGGGGTCGCCCTGCCGGCGGCGCAATCGGTGCTCGGGGCCAGCGGGTTCGGTACCGAGGCGCAGACGCTGGGGCCACTCGCCGCCGTCACGGACGGGACTCCGAAGCTCGGCTGAGGGCGCGGCGCGGTTTGTTGGCGCTGCGACGCGCGTTCCTGGCACCGCGACGCGGCTTCTTCAGGCTACGACACGGTTTCGCCGGCCTGCCGCGTTGAGGGGCAGGGGGAATTGGGCTATGATCCGTCAACCCGATTCCCGGTTCCTCGATGACCAAGTATGTGTTCGTTTCGGGCGGGGTGGTTTCCTCCCTCGGGAAGGGCATAGCCGCCGCCTCCCTCGCCGCGATTCTCGAATCCCGCGGCATCAAGGTCACCCTCCTCAAGCTAGATCCCTACATCAACGTCGACCCGGGCACGATGAGCCCCTTCCAGCACGGGGAGGTGTTCGTCACCGAGGACGGCGCCGAGACCGACCTGGATCTCGGGCACTACGAGCGCTTCCAGAGCGCCCGGATGAAACGGTGGAACAACTTCACCACCGGCCAGATCTACGAGAGCGTCATCAAGAAGGAGCGTCGGGGCGACTACCTCGGCCGCACGGTCCAGGTCATCCCGCACATCACCGACGAAATCAAGAGCTTCATCGCGCGCGGGGCGCAGGGCGCCGATGTCGCGATCGTCGAGATCGGCGGCACGGTCGGCGACATCGAGTCGCTGCCGTTCCTCGAGGCGGTGCGCCAGATGCGCCTGGAGCTCGGTCAGCGGAACACCTGCTACATCCACCTCACGCTCGTGCCCTACATCAAGTCGGCCGGCGAGATCAAGACCAAGCCGACGCAGCACTCGGTGAAGGAGCTCCGCGAGATCGGGATCCAGGCCGACGCGCTGCTCTGCCGCTGCGAGAAGCCGGTCCCGGACGAGGAGCGGCGCAAGATCGCCCTCTTCACGAACGTCGCGGTCGAGGCGGTGATCTCGGTCTGGGATGCCGACTCGATCTACAAGATCCCGAGCATGCTGCACCAGCAGATGCTCGACGAGATCGTCTGCCACAAGCTCGACATCCTGGCGCGGCCGGCGGACCTCTCGCCCTGGGACAAGCTGGTCTACGCGCTCGAGCACCCGCAGCATCAGGTCACGATCGCGCTCGTCGGCAAGTACGTCGACCTCACCGAGTCCTACAAGTCGCTGAGCGAGGCGCTCATCCACGCCGGCATCCATACCCGGAGCAAGATCGACATCCGTTACATCGACTCGGAGTCGATCGAGCGCGACGGTGTCGGCGCGTTGAAGGGCGCCGACGCGATCCTCGTCCCCGGCGGATTCGGCAAGCGCGGCGTCGAGGGCAAGATCCGTGCGATCCAGTATGCCCGCGAGCAGCGGATCCCGTATCTCGGCATCTGCCTCGGCATGCAGCTCGCCGTCATCGAGTTCGCGCGCCACAAGGCGGCCCTGGAGGGCGCGAACAGCACCGAGTTCGACCCCGCCACGCCGCATCCCGTGATCGCGCTGATCACCGAGTGGATGAACGCCGACGGACGCGTCGAGCGGCGGGACGAGCGCTCCGACCTCGGCGGGACGATGCGCCTCGGGGCGCAACCCGCCGACGTGGTCCCGGGCACGCTGGTGCACCGGATCTACAAGAGCGAGGTCGTCAATGAACGGCATCGCCACCGCTACGAGGTCAACAACCATTACCTGCCGCGGCTCGAGGCAGTGGGGCTGAAGGTCGCGGCGCGGACCAAGTCCGAGTCGCTGGTCGAGCTGATCGAGCTGCCCGATCACCCCTGGTTCGTCGGCTGCCAGTTCCATCCGGAGTTCACGTCCACTCCGCGCGCCGGGCATCCACTGTTCAAGAGCTTCGTCGAGGCGGCGATCGCGCACCGGGCCGAGCAGGCGACGCCGGCCGTGGCCGCCGCATGAAGCTCTGCGGGTTTGAAGTCGGCCTAGAGCGACCCCTTTTCCTCATCGCCGGACCCTGCGTCGTCGAGTCCCGCCAGCTCGCGCTCGACACCGCCGGCGAGCTGCGAGACCTCTGCCGCGAGCTCGGCGTCCCGTTCATCTACAAGTCGTCCTACGACAAGGCGAACCGGAGCTCGGGAAAGTCCTTTCGCGGCCTCGGGATGGACCAGGGGCTCGAGATCCTGGCCGAGGTGAAGAAGGCGCTCGGCGTCCCGGTGCTCACCGACGTCCACGAGATCGAGGAAGTGCCGCAGGTCGCGGCGACGGTCGACGTCCTGCAGACCCCGGCGTTCCTCTGCCGCCAGACCGATTTCATCCACGCGGTTGCCAGCGCGGGCCGGCCGGTGAACATAAAGAAGGGGCAGTTCCTCGCGCCGGGCGACATGAAGAACGTGGTCGACAAGGCCAAGGAGGCGGCGCGTGCCGCCCATCCCGGTGACCCCGCCGCGGCCGACAACATCCTCGTCTGCGAGCGCGGCGTTTCGTTCGGCTACAACAATCTCGTCTCCGACATGCGCTCGCTTTCGATCATGCGGGAGACCGGTTGCCCGGTCGTGTTCGACGCGACGCATTCGGTCCAGCTGCCGGGCGGGCAGGGCACCTCGAGCGGCGGACAGCGGGAGTTCGTCCCGGTGCTCGCGCGGGCGGCGGTCGCGACCGGGATCGCCGGGCTGTTCATGGAGACGCATCCGGACCCGGCCAAGGCCATGTCGGACGGTCCCAACGCGTGGCCGTTGAAGCTGATGAAGCCGCTGCTTGCGACGCTCAAGGAGATCGATTCGCTCGTGAAGCGGCGCGGATTCGCGGAGCAGTCGCTGTGAGGCGCGCGCGCACGAGCGCGGAGGGGGAGACGTGATGGGCGAGAACAGGGTGCAGGCCGGATGAGCTCCATCGTCGATGTCGTCGCGCGGGAGATCCTCGATTCGCGGGGCAACCCGACGGTGGAGGCCGACGTGCTGCTCGAGTCGGGCGTGATCGGACGTGCGGCCGTGCCCTCCGGAGCTTCGACCGGCTCGCGCGAAGCGCTCGAGCTGCGCGACGGCGACAAGACCCGCTACGGCGGCAAAGGCGTGCTGAAGGCGGTCGAGCACATAAACACCGAGATCTCCGAGTCGATCATGGGGCTCGACGCCTCGGAGCAGAGCTTCATCGACCGGACCCTGATCGACCTCGACGGGACCGAGAACAAGGCCCGGCTCGGTGCGAACGCACTGCTCGCCGTGTCGATGGCCGTGGCCAAGGCGGCGGCCGAGGAGTCCGGGCTGCCCCTCTATCGCTACTTCGGCGGCTCGGGCGCGATGCAGATGCCGGTGCCGATGATGAACGTCGTCAACGGCGGGGCGCACGCGAACAACAGCCTCGACGTGCAGGAGTTCCTGATCATCCCGATCAGCGCCCAGAGCTTCCGCGAGGCCCTGCGGTGCGGGGCCGAGGTCTTCCACTCGCTCAAGAAGCTTCTCGACGCCAAGGGGCTGTCCACCACGGTCGGCGACGAGGGCGGGTTCGCCCCGAACCTGCCTTCGAACGCCGCCGCGCTCGAGCTCATCACGGAAGCGATCCAGTCGGCGGGGTACATGCCGGGTGGCGACGTCGCGCTGGGGCTCGACTGCGCGAGCTCGGGGTTCTACGAGCGCGGCAAGTACCGGCTCGCCTCGGAGAAGCTGGAGCTGTCGTCGACAGAGTTCTGCGACTATCTGCAGACGCTCGCCGACCGCTTCCCGATCGTGAGCATCGAAGACGGGATGGCGGAGGCCGACTGGGACGGCTGGCAGGTGCTCACGCAGTCGCTCGGGAAGCGGGTGCAGCTCGTCGGCGACGATCTCTTCGTCACCAACACCCGGCTGTTGAAAGAAGGCATCAAGCTCGGCGTGGCGAATTCGATTCTGATCAAGGTCAACCAGATCGGCACCCTCACCGAAACGTTCGCGGCGATCGAGCTCGCGAAGCGGTCGGGCTACACGGCGGTGATCTCGCACCGTTCGGGCGAGACCGAGGACACGACGATCGCCGACATCGCGGTGGGCACCAATGCGCTGCAGATCAAGACCGGGTCGCTCTCGCGCTCAGACCGCGTAGCGAAGTACAACCAGCTGCTGCGCATCGAGGAGGACCTCGGCGACGCGGTCAGCTACCCCGGGCGGGACGCCTTCTACCAGCTTCGCTAGATGCGCGCGGTCACCTTCGCTCTCGCCGCTCTCCTGCTCGCGATCCAGTATCCGCTCTGGCTCGGCAAGGGCGGCTGGGCGCGAGTGTGGGAGTCCGACCGGCAGCTCGGCGCGCAGCGGGCGAAGAACGAGGCGCTCCAGGCGCGCAACGCAGCGCTCGACGCCGAAGTGCGGGATCTGAAGCAGGGGCTTGAGGCGGTGGAAGAGCGCGCGCGCTTCGAACTCGGCATGGTCCGGCAGGATGAAGTGTTCTTCCAGATCGTCGATCGGCCCGGGGTGCCCCCGCGGCGCTAGCCTCCGCTGCCTCGATCGAGGCAGGCCTCTGATTCTCAATTGAAAAGCTACAGGCCTGGGGATGCTGCGTCGCCGCTTGACATGGAATACCGAATTCCGTATACAGAACTCGCATCCACACACTATCTATGACGCTTCTTCAAGGGATCGAGGCCGCGCCCGACCTGACCGAGCAGGTCTACAAACGGCTGCTCGATGCCGTGTGCAGCGGCGAGCTCGCACCCGGTACGCGACTGACCCAGGAGGAGCTGGCCGAGTCCCTCAGCGTTTCGCGCCAGCCCGTCCTGCAGGGTTTGCGCATGCTGAAGCGGGACGGGCTGGCGATCGAGACCGGCCGGCGTGGGCTCATCGTTGCGCCGATCGACCCCGCGCTGATCGAGGACCTGTACGAGGTGCGCGGTGCCCTCGAAGGCCTCGCTGCACGGCTCGCAACGCTGGCCGGGGCGAGGATCGATCCGGGCCTGGTCGAGCGCGGCAGGACGGCGCTCGCGCGCGGCCACTTTCCCGCGCTGATCGACGCCGACATGGCGTTCCACAACGCGATCTACGCCGCATCCGGCAATCCGCTGATCACCGAGAGCGCGAGCCGTCACTGGCACCACATCCGCCGGGCGATGGGTGGCGTGCTGCAGGCCGAGGGGCCTCGCGACTGGGTGTGGGACGAACACCAGGCGATCATCGACGCGATCAACACCGGCGATGCGCCGGCGGCCGAGCGGCGCGCGCGCGAGCATTGCGAGGCCGGCGGGCGGGTGCTCGCCACCCGATTGAAGGACAGCGGCCGCGCCGCTGTGTGACGACTGCAACCAACCGAGGAGGGATCCAACCGTGAAACTCACCCAGGAGCAGCTCCAGCAGTTCGACCGCGACGGCTATCTCTTCTTCCCGAGCCTCTTCTCCGAGCGCGAAGTCAAGGCCCTGACCGACGAGGTGCCGGCGCTCTTCGCGCAGCGTCGCCCCGAAAACGTCCGCGAGAAGGACAGCGACGCCGTGCGCACGAACTTCGCCGCGCACATGTACAACCGCGTGTACGCCCGCCTCGGCCGCCACCCGCGGATGGTCGAGCCGGTGAAGCAGGTCTTCGGCGAGGACGTGTACATGCACCAGTTCAAGATCAACGGCAAGGTCGCGTTCGACGGCGACCTGTGGCAATGGCACCAGGACTACGGGACCTGGCAGGCGGACGACCAGATGCCCGCGGCGCGCGCGATGAACATCGCGATCTTCCTGAACGAGGTCAACGAGTTCAACGGCCCGCTGATGTTCATTCCGGGCAGCCACAAGCTGGGCGTCGTCGAAGCCGAGCACGACACGAGCACGACGAGCTATCCGCTGTGGACGGTCAACCACGACACCATCCGGAAGCTGGTCGAAAGCGGCGGCCTGGTCGCGCCGAAGGGGCCGGCCGGATCGATGATCATGTTCCACGGCTGCCTGGTGCACGGCTCCACGGCGAACCTCTCGCCCTGGGACCGCTGGAACGTGTACCTGAGCCTGTGCGCCGTTTCCAACCACATTCGGCGCTTCAAGCGGCCGGCCTACATCGCGCATCGCGACTTCACGCCGATCACCTGTCTCCCCGACGACTGTCTGCTGCGCGACTATGATGTCGAGTTGCCGTGGAAAGACGGCACGCCCGAGGAAGCGCTGAAGCCGATGCCGCTCGCAGCGTAGCGCCCCGACGCCCGACCCGGAGATAACGCGATGAACCTGTATGCGAAGCTCACCGAGCGTGCCGCGGAGGGGCGGCCGCTCCGCGTAGGACTGATCGGCGCAGGCAAGTTCGGCGCGATGTACCTTGCGCAAATCCCGAAGACCCCGGGTGTGCATCTCGCCGGCATCGCCGACCTCTCGCCGGCGAGCGCGCGGACGAACCTCGAGCGCGTGGGCTGGAAGCCCGAGCGGCACGCCGCGCCTTCGCTCGACGCCGCGTTGGCACGCGGTCTCACGTACGTGGGCGACGACTGGGAGGCGCTCGTCGCGCACCCGTCGATCGATATCGTCGTGGAGGCCACGGGGAACCCGATCGCGGCGGTGACGCACGCCCTGGCGGCGTTCAAGCACGGCAAGCACGTCGTGATGGTCACGGTCGAGGCAGATGCGTTCTGCGGGCCGCTGCTCGCCCGGAAGGCGCAGCAAGCGGGCGTCGTCTACAGCCTCGCGTACGGCGACCAGCCGGCGCTCATCTGCGATCTCGTGGACTGGGCGCGTGCCGCCGGCTTCAGTGTCGTCGCCGCGGGACGCGGCCACAAGTGGCTCGCGCACTATGCGCAGTCGACACCCGAGACGGTCTGGGGGTACTACGGGCTCACGCCCGAGCAGGCGCGCGTCGGCGGCCTGAATCCGAAGATGTTCAATTCGTTCCTCGACGGCTCGAAACCGGCCATCGAGAGCACCGCGGTTTGCAATGCGACCGGGCTGACGCCGGCCCCCTGGGGGCTCGAGTTTCCGCCGTCGAGCATCGATGACCTGCCGGCGGTGATGCGGCCGCGCGAGGAAGGCGGCCGCCTCCATCACAAGGGCCAGGTGGAGGTGGTGTCCTCGCTCGAGCCCGACGGCCGCGTGATTCCCTACGACATTCGCTTCGGCGTCTGGGTCGTGTTCGAAGGCGACACCGACTACATCCGCCGGTGCTTCATGGAGTACGGCGTGAAAACCGACCCGACCGGACGCTACGCCTGCCTCTACAAGCGCTGGCACCTGATCGGCCTGGAGGTCGGGATCTCGGTCGCGTCCGTCGGTTTGCGGCGGGAGCCGACCGGCTGCGCGACCGGTTTTCGCGCCGACGTCGTCGCCACCGCGAAGCGGGACCTGAAACCCGGCGAGCGGCTGGACGGGGAGGGCGGCTATACGGTCTTCGGCAAACTCGTCCCGGCAGAGGAGTCGCTGCGGCTCGGGGGCCTGCCGCTCGGCCTCGCGCACGACGTCAAACTCGTGAACGCCGTGGCGGCCGGCGCGCCGGTCCGCTGGAGCGACGTGCAGATCGACGCCGGCGCCGACGCCGTTCGGGTGCGGCGCGAGATGGAGCGCGAGTTCGCTGCGCCGCAGAGGGCGGCTGCGTAGTCGGCCCGGGGAGGGGTAGACTTCGCGCCGCGGCGGCGGTGCACGGGTATCGGCCGCCCGCACGAGGGCGACGAAGTTCGATGAAGGACCTTCCCGCGGCGGTGCTGACGGCGACGATCTGGGCGTACTGGCTGTGCGTCGGGGTCATGATCGTTCGCGTCCGGCGCCAGACGCGAAAGCAGCCGGGCGTAGTTCCGCGGCAGGGGCTCGAGCAACTCATGTGGCTCGTCTGGGTGCCGCTCGTCGCCGCATGGCTCGCCCTGCCGTACCTTGCCGCGACCCGCGGCGCCGCACCCTGGACGGTCCCTGATTTCGCACGCGAACCGTCCTGGACTGCGCTCAGATGGGTGGCCGTTGTAATCGCCGTCGTCTGCCTCGCCCTGTCGATCGAGTGCTGGGTGCGCATGGGATCGCGCTGGCGGATGGCGGTCGTCCCGGGCGAGCGAACCGAGCTCGTGACCGGCGGCCTGTACGCCCGGGTGCGGCACCCGATCTACGCGCTCAGCATGAGCCTGATGGCGTGCTCCGCCGTCATCGTTGCGACGCCGCCGATGCTCGCAGTCGCGGCGATACACGTCTGCCTGATGTTGATGAAGGCACGGAACGAGGAGGCATTCCTGCACGGCGTTCACGGCGAGGTCTACGCGCGCTACTGCGCGCGCACCGGCCGGTTCTTCCCGCGCTTCGCCCGCCGCGCGGCGAACGCCGGGCGGGAGGGATG
Organism: uncultured beta proteobacterium; assembly: GCA_963789885.1. Classification (GTDB taxonomy): domain Bacteria; phylum Pseudomonadota; class Gammaproteobacteria; order Burkholderiales; family SG8-39; genus DATEDA01. The sequence continues at coordinate 292,581 of CAWBNB010000021.1, forward strand.
ATGCGCGACCCAGGGCGGTCGATGCAGATGGGGGGTGCGGTGCTCGCGGCCGCGTTCGCCTGGAGCTGCGGGCCGCCGGCGGTGGCGGCGGATCGCGATCCGGCACTTTCCACCCCCGTGACCGCGGGCGCGCCGCTGCGCGCGCTCGCGCTCGATCCGGCCGTGGCGGAACGTGTGCTGGCGCTCGACCCGGAGCGCATCTCGGATCGCGCAGTCCGCGAGACGCTCGCACTCGCGCCGGCGCCGCGCATCATCAATCTTCAGGGCAGCGTCCCGCTCGTGACGATGCGTCCGTTTGCCGAGTTCCTCATCGGCATGGGCTATCCGGCGGAGCGCCTGCGCAACCCGCACGACGGCAGCCTGACCTATTCGAGCTACATCGATAGCCGGGCACTCGCCGGCCAGCTCGCGTGGTACTACGAGCGGGAGGGCATGGTGCCGATGCTGATCGGCCACAGCCAGGGCGGGATGCTGGCGATCAAGGTCTTGCAGGACCTTTCCGGCGCCTCCGGCGACCGCATCGCGGTGTGGAACCCGCTCGCGGACGAGCCCGAGCCCCGCTTCACGATCGTCGATCCGCTGACCGGCGCCGAGCGTCCGGTGGTCGGGCTCCGGGTGCCCTACGCCAGCGCGCTCGCGACCGGGAGCGTGATGCGCGTGCTCCTCGGCCAGTGGGGCATGGTGTCGCGGCTGCGCAGCGTGCCGGACACGGTCGAGGAGTTCACCGGCTTCTTCATCGAATGGGATCCGATCGCGGGCACCTTCGCGGGCGAGGCCGAGAGCAACCCTTACCGTCCGACCGGGACTGCCGCGGTACGCAACGTGACGCTCCCGGCCGACTACGGGCACATCTCGCTCCCGCTCGCGGCGCACCTTGCGGCGAATCCGGCGACCCGGGCCTGGGTCAGCGGCTATTCGCCGCGCGGCGAGCGGGCCGCCCTTCCAGCCGGCGAGGATCTCGACACGCGCAACATCCTCCACGCGGCTGACATCTGGTACAGCGTCAAGAAGCACTGGTGCCTGGAGGCACAGCGCCTCATCCGGGCGAAACGGATACCGATGGTGTCGAGCCGTTGACGGCGACGGGCCATGGCGTGCGGGGCCGGCTGAATCTCTTTCAGCGGATGATGCTGCGGTGGCGCGACATGCATCCGTACAGCGCCGTGCACGTCGTGCGGATCCCCCGGCCGCTCGAAGAGGTGCCGCTCGCGGAGCGGATCGGCCGCACGCTCGAGGCGCGCGGGCTCACCGGTCTCGTGGTCGACCGCCGGCACCACCGGTTCGATTACGCGGGCGGTCCGGCCGAAGTGGCGCTCGAGGTCCTGCCGGGCGGTGCGGATCCCCTCGGTGTCGTCTGCCGCGAGATCGAGCGGCATCTCAACCTGCCGTTCCCGGACGAGCCGCGCGAGAATCCGTTCCGGTTCTTCGCGGTGACGGGCGCCGACGCGTTCCATCTCGGCCTCGCCTACGATCACTTCATCGCCGGCGGCGAATCGATCGCGCTGCTGCTCGATGCGATCGCCGAGGCGTGCGCCGGGGCGACTTGCGCCGGGGCCGGTTCGTCGGGGGCCGCGCCTGAGCTGTATCCGGGCACCTACCGCGGGCTCTTCCTGCGTCACCCGCTGGCGTCCGCCAAAGGCCTGCTCAGCCTCCCGGAGCTCGTTGCGACGTCGCGCCGCTCGTTCCGTCCGCGGTACCGGCTGGAAGACGGCGCTCACAACGGGTTCGCCTACTTCCGCCTCGATCCCGAGCAGTTCGCCGCGCTCCGCCGCGCCGGCAAGGCGTGGGGTGTGACGATCACCGACCTCGTCCTCGCTGGTCTGCTGCAGGCGCTGTCGCCGCTCGCCGCCGATCGGCGTTCGGGCCGGCGCCGGCGGGAGCTCGCGGTGGCGTCGATCGTCAACGCGCGCGAGGACTTCGGCACCGAGCCGAGGCGGGTGTTCGGCCAGTTCCTCGCTTCGTTCAGCGTCGCCCATCCGGTGCCGGAGGGCATCGGCCTGCGGGAGCTGGCGCTGGATGTGCACGCCTGGACGGCGCGGATCAAGCGCGACAAGCTCTATCTGCAGACGATCATGGCGCTCGGCCTGTCCGGCCTGATGTGGCCGTTCCTGTCCGGTCCGCGGCGCGAGGGCTTGTACGCCAAGTATTATCCGGTGTGGGGCGGCGTGACGCCCCTCAACGTGGACGCCCTGTGGGGCAAGAGCGGACGGAACGGCGTGCAATCCTGGGAGTACTTCCGGGCGGTTCCCACGGGGCCGCTCTGTCCGCTCGTGTTCGCGGTGACCACCGCGCGGGACACGATGCACGTCGGGGTGTCGTACCGGACGGCCGCCTTCTCGCGGACGACGGTGGACGATGTGACGGCGGCGTTCCGCCGCTGCATCGACAGCCTGAAGGAAGCCGACGCTTGCGCTTCCTGAGCACCGTTCTCGGCGATCCTGCTCGCTGTTCGGCGCTGGCCGGCTGCGCGACGCCGCCGGCCGGCGGCCCGGCCGCGATCTCGCAGCGCGAGCTCGAGCAGTACGCCGCCCTGCGGTCGACCGCGGTGGATCCGGCGATCGCGCAGCGGATTCTCGCGCTCGATCCGGACCGGGTCACCGACGCGGACGTGCGCACGGTCGCTCGCCGCCGGCCCGACGCCACGGATCATCAGCGTGCACGGCGGCATCTATCCCGTCCATCTCGTGATGGAGTCGTTCGCGCGCTTCCTCGTCGGCATGGGCTATCCGGAAGCGAAGATCCGCCATCCGGGCGACGGCCGGCTGTCGCACAGCCCGTACGAATCGAGCGCGCGGATCGCCGGCACGCTCGCGTGGTACTACGAGCACGAGGCGATGATGCCGATGATAATCGGCCACAGCCAGGGCGGGATCCAGGCGGTGAAGGTGCTGTACGAGCTCGACGGCGCGTTCGACGACCGCGTCCAGGTCTGGAACCCGGTGACCGATTCGCCGGAGGACCGGGTCACGATCATCGATCCGTTCACCGCGCGGCCCCGCCCGGTCCTCGGCCTGCGCGTGGGTTACGTGTCGGTCGTGGGTGCCGGCGGCGCCGCGCTGCTTCTCCCCAACCAATGGTCGATGGCAGGCCGGCTGCGCGTGATTCCGGACACGGTCGAGGAGTTCACCGGCTACTCGCTCGGCCTCGACATGATCGCCTGGGATTTCTCGAGCTCCGCGTCGGACTTCAGGGCGAACGGGAAGGCGAGCGTGCGCAACGTCCGGCTGCCCGCGGACTACTCCCACGTCACCGTCGCTGCGACCTCTGATCTCGCCCGCAGTCCGGCGATGCGCGAATGGCTCAACGACTACCGCCCGGGCCAGGTGAACGGCGTGCCGGTCGCGGAAGGTCCGACCGACAATGCGCTGTGGGCGGCGGACGTCTGGTTCAACATCAAGCACCACTGGGCGATCGAAGCCCAGAAGGTGATCCGCGCGCAGCGCGCGCTGGCCGGCAGGCACTAGCGGCGGGGAGACGATGTCCGCACCGCTCGCCGGGAAGGTCGCTCTCGTCACCGGCGCCGCGCGCGGCATCGGGCGCGCGACCGCACTCAAGCTCGCCGCCGGCGGCTGCGACGTCGCGGCCAACTACTACAACAGCCATGACGAGGCCGAGGCGCTCTGCACGGAGATCCGCGCGCTCGGGCGCCGGGCCGTTCCCATCAAGGCGAGCGTCGGCATTCCCGACAGCGTCGACGAGCTCTTCGGCGAACTGCGGCGGCACTTCGACCGTCTCGACATCATCGTCAGCAACGCCGCGAGCGGCGTGCTGCGTCCGGCGACCGAGATGGCGCTCAAGCACTGGCGCTGGTGCATGGAGACCAATGCGCTCGCGCTCAACCTGCTCGCGCAGCGCGCACTGCCGCTCATGCCGCAGGGCGGGCGGATCATCGCGATGTCGAGCCTCGGCGCGCAGCGCGCGATGCCGGGCTACGGCTTCATCGGCGCGTCGAAAGCGGCGCTCGAATCGCTGGTGCGTACGCTCGCGCAGGAGCTCGGACCGCGCGGGATCCGGGTGAACGCGGTGAGCGCGGGGGTGGTCGACACCGACGCCCTGCAGTACTTTCCCAATCGCGAGGAGCTGCTCGCGTCGTTCGCGCACCGTACGCCCGCCGGACCGACGCTGACGCCCGCGGACGTGGCCGGCGCGGTGTACCTGCTCTGCCTGCCGGAAGCCGCGATGATCAACGGCCATACGCTGTTCGTCGACGGCGGGTTCGCCATCTCCGGATGAGGTGACAGTTGAGCGGCGAGTCGGGACTCTCGGGCAAGGTGGCGATCGTGACCGGCGGCAGCCGCGGGATCGGGCGCGCGATCGTCGAACGCCTCGCCGAGGACGGCGCGGAGGTCGTGTTCTTCTATCGCAGCAATGCCGCCGCTGCGGCCGAGGTGGTCGAAGCCGGACGTGCCGCCGGCCGGAAGATCGCCGCCGAGCAGGTCGACGTCACCGACGCGCTGGCGTGTGCGGCGGCGGTCGAACGCACGGTCGAGCGCTGCGGCACGATCGACGTGCTGGTGAACAACGCGGGGGTGATCCGTGATAACCTCCTCGCCCTGCTCGAGGTCGAGGACGTGAAGGCGGTGCTCGACACCAACGTCGGCGGCGTGTTCAACGTGACGCGCGCGGTCGTGCCCCACATGATCGCCCGGCGTGCCGGGAAGATCGTCAACGTGAGCTCGGTGTCCGGCGAGAAGGGCGGGCGCGGCCAGACCAATTACGCCGCGAGCAAGGGCGCGGTCAACGCGCTGACCCGGGCGCTGGCGGTGGAGCTCGCGCCGCGCCGGATCAACGTGAACTGCGTGGCGCCGGGCGTGATCGAGACCGAGATGTCGCAGGACATCCGCGACCGCGCCGGCGACGAGGTGAAGGCGCGCATCCTGCTGCGGCGGTTCGGCAGCCCGCGCGACGTGGCGAACGCCGTGTGGTTCCTCGCCTCGAAACACGCCGACTACATCACCGGCCAGGTGCTGCACGTCGACGGCGGTTTCAAGATGGAGTGACAGGGATGGCGCAAAAAGAGATCAGCAAGGAAGAGATCGTCGCGGTCTACCCGAAGGTCGCCCAGATCATCGCCGACGCGCTCGGCGTCGACGCCGGCGAGGTCAAGCTCGACGTGCCGCTGATCGAGGGGCTCGACGCGGAGTCGATCGACTTCCTCGACCTCGTCTTCCGGCTCGAGCGGGCGTTCGGGGTCAAGATCCCGCGCGGCAAGATCGTCGAGGACGCGCGCGGCGACCTGCCCGAGTCGGACTTCGAGCAGAAGGGGATCGTCTCCGAAGCGGGGCTCAAGCGGCTCCGCGAGTTCCTGAGCGAGGTTCCCGCCGACCGGTTCCGCACGCCCCTCAAGAGCGCGGACATCCCGCGGCTCTTCACCCCCGAGACGTTCTGCAAGGTCGTCGTCCGCGCGCAGCGCGCAGCGCAGGGCGCGGCGGGCTGAAAGGCCTTCAGGCAGCGAGCGGATGGCCGAGCGGTTCAGCGCCTTCTCGTTCGTCGACCGGATCACGCAACTGGAGCCGGGCGTGCGCGCTGCCGGGCGTTACACCATTCCGGGACATCTGCCGCGCTTCCCCGCGTGCCTCGTCGCCGAGGCCATCGGCCAGCTCGCCGCGTGGGTCGCGATGTCGAAACTGGGCTTTCGTCGCCGCCCGGTCGCCGGACTCGCCGGGGAGACGCTGTTCTTCCGCGGCGCTGCGCCGGGACACGTGCTCGACCTCGCGGCGAGATCGAGACCTGCGACGAGGACGCGGTCGCCTACGGCGGCACCGCCCACATCGGCGGCGAACCGGTACTCGAGCTGCGGCACTGCGTCGGACCGATGCTGCCGATGGAGGAGTTCGACGCGCCGGAAGCGGTCAGCGGGGACTTCGAGGTGCTCTGCGGCCCGGGGGCGCCGGCCGGACGGATCCGGTCCCTGCCGCAGCCCGAAGTGACGCTGAACGAGCGCGTACCCGGCAAGACGATCGCGGCGAGCCTGCAGGTACCGGCGGCCGCGCCGTTCTTCGGCGATCATTTTCCGCGGCGCCCGGTGTTCCCCGGGACGCTGCTCCTCGACTGGCAGATCGAGCTCGCGCTCGACCTCGCGCGTGAGGCGCCGCCCGGGCGCTGCGCTTGCGCCGTCGCGCGTGACCGACGTGAAGATGCGTTCGTTCATTGCGCCCGGGCAGGTGGTCGGAATCCGGATCGAGCTGCAACCTCAGGGCGAGAGCCGCTTCAACGCAAGGCTCGCCGCACGCGTCGACGGCAAGACGGTCGCGACCGGGCGCGTCGAGATCGCAGCCGGAGCAGGATCGTGACGCAGGCGCGCCGTCGCGTCGCGATCACCGGGCTCGGTCTCGTCACCCCGGTCGGTCTCGACGTCGCGGCGACGTGGAGCGCCCTGCTCGCGGGGCGGAGCGGCATCGCGCCGATCACGCTGTTCGACGCGAGCGGCTTCCCGGTGCGGATCGCGGCGGAGGTCAAGGGCTTCGACCTCGACCGCGCGATCGACGACCGCAAGCTGCTCAAGTTCGCGAACCGCTCGCACCGCTTCGCGCTCGCCGCCGCCGAGCAGGCGGTGCGCGACGCCGGGATCCGCCCGACCGACGCCGACGCGAGCGCGCTGGGGCTGCGTCGTCGGCACCGGGATGATGGGCGTCAACTTCGAGGATCTCGCGGACGTGCAGCGGCGCGCGGCGCCCGGCGGCGAGCTCGATACCGGTCGCCTCGTCCCCGACCGCGGGTTCTGCGGCCGACCCGATGGTGTTCTGCCGCAGCCAGTCGACCGCGGGCGTAGCGCTGCTGCTGCGGCGCTACGGCATCCGCGGCTACGCGACCTCGGTGCACACCGCGTGCGCCTCGGGCGGTCAGGCGGTCGGGACGGCGATGAAGCTGATCCGGCGCGGCGCCGCGGACCGGGTGCTCACGGGCGGGTTCGACTCGATGATCAACCCGGTCGGGCTCGGCGGGTTCTGCCTGCTGAACGCGGTGTCGCCCGACAACGAGACGCCCGCGCGCGCGAGCCGCCCGTTCGACGCGACGCGCAACGGCTTCGTGCTCGGCGAGGGCGCCGGCTTCCTGGTGCTCGAGGAGTGGGAATCGGCGCGGCGGCGCGGGGCGAACATCTATGCCGAGCTCGCCGGCGACGGCAATTCGCTTTCGAGCTACCGCATCACCGACTCGCATCCGTCGGGCGACGGGCCGATCCAGGCGATGCGCCAGGCGCTCGGCGACGCCGGCGCGCGCCTCGACGAGGTCGACTACCTGAACGCGCACGGCACCTCGACGCCGATGAACGACCGCAGCGAGTGCGCGGCGGTGAACGCGGTGTTCGGCGCCGGCGCGAAGCAGGTCGCGGTCAGCTCGACGAAGAGTGTCATGGGCCACCTGATCGCGGCCGCAGGCGCGGTCGAGGCGGCGGTCTGCGCGCTCGCGATCCGGCACGGCATGCTGCCGGTCAACGCGAACGTGCGCGAGCTCGACCCGGACTGCGACGTCGACATCGTGCGCGGCGAGGCGCGCCGGCGGCGCGTGCGGATCGCGATGTCGAACTCGCTCGGCTTCGGCGGCTCGAACAGCTGCATCGTGCTGCGCAACCCGGAGGAGGTCGACGGCCGGTCGGCCTCCGCCGGCTGACGGAGACCGGGCGGCATGGCGCGCATCGTCGTCACCGGAACCGGCGCGATCTGCGGCGCCGGCAAGACGCCGGCCGAGATCCTCGAAGCGGTGCGCGCCGGCCGGTCGGCGATCGCCCCGATCGGGCAGTGGGATGCGTCGAGCTGGCCGGTGCGGTCGGCGGCCGAGGTCGCCGACTTCAATCCCAATGCGCTGCTGAACGACCGGAAGCTCTTCAAGCTCATCCGGCGCACCGACGCGTTCGGAATCTACGCGGCAGGGCAGGCGATCGATGCGGCCGGGCTGACGTCGTACCGGGACGGGCTCGATCCCGAATCGGCCGCGCGCTTCAACGACGCGAACCGGCATCTACGTCGGTTCCGGCGGCGGGGCCTATCAGAACCAGTACGACTTCTTTCCGCTGCTCGCCGCCGCGGCCGGGAGCCTGCCGGCCTTCGGGCGCGAGCTGGGCGCGACGGTGAACCCGATGTGGCTGCTGCGGTCGCTCCCGAACAACGTGCTCTGCCACGTCGGCATCCGGCACGGGCTGAAGGGCCCGAACGCCTGCATCACCAATCACAGCATCAGCGGCGCGCTCGCGATCATCGAAGCGGCGCAGGCGCTCCGCACCGGCGAGTGCGAGCGCGCCGTCGCGGCGGGCCACGACGCGTCAGATCGAACCGCAGACGGTGCTCTACTACCACGGCGTCGGCCTGCTGACCGAGGACGCGTTGCGGCCGTTCGACGCCGATCGCAGCGGCAGCGCGATGGGCGAGGGCGCCGCGGCGCTCGTCCTCGAGACCGAGAGCGCGGCGGCGGCGCGCGGCGCCGCGGTGCTCGGCGAGATCCTCGGCAGCGGCTGCGCGAGCGAAGGCGAGGGGCTGCTGCCGATCCGCGACGACGGCGACGGGCTCGCGCGGGCCATCGCACTCGCGCTCGACGACTCGGGGCTGCGCGCCGCCGACGTCGGGATGATCGTCGCGCACGGCAACGGCACGCGGTCCGGCGATGCGTCGGAAGCCCGCGCGCTGCGCGAGGTCTTCGGTGCGGCGCCGCCGCCCGTCACCGCCTTCAAGTGGGCGTTCGGGCACCTCCTCGCGGCGTCCGGAATCATCGAGACGGTGCTGGCGCTCGCCGCATTGCGCGAACGGACGGTTCCGGGCATCGCCGCGCTGCGGCGGCTCGACCCGGCGTGCGCGGGGCTGCCGGTGTCGCCGTCGGCGCAATCGCCGCGGAGCGATGTCGCGCTGGTGCTCTCCCGCGGCTTCGGCGGGACCAACGCCGCGCTGGCCGTCCGCGCCGCCTGACGGCGATGACGGACGCCGCCGGCGCTGCGAGCCGCTGCGGCATCGACACGGTGGAGATCGCGCGCGTGGAGCGACTGCTGCGCGAAACGCCGGCGGCCGATCTCGCGCAGCTCTTCTCGCTGGACGAGCTGCGCGAAGCGGGCGACGGGCCCGGCCGGGCGGCGACCCTCGCGGCGCGCTTTGCCGCGAAGGAAGCCTGCCTCAAGCTCTTTCCGCGGGAGACTGCGCTCGGCAGGATCGGACAGGCGGATTTCGCCGTGGTACGCGACGGCTACGGGGCACCTCGCGTCGTCTGCAGTCCGGCCGCGGCCGACGTTCTCGGCCGCAATCGCGTGCGCGCAATCGCGCTGTCGCTCACGCACGACCGCACGAGCGCCTCCGCGGTCGCCCTCGCCGAACCGGCGCATGCCGCCGTTCCGTCCTCGGGCAGGCTGCTCTATCACCTGCTGCCGTTCCGGCGCGGCGTCATCCTCGACAATCTGCGGCGCGTCTACGGCGATACCGTGCCGGAGGAGGAAATCACCCGGCTCGCGCAGGCCCACTACGCGCACCTCGGCCGGCTCGCGATCGAGTTTCTCCGGTTCCCGTTCGTGCCGGCGGCGCGGCGCGCGGCGATGGCGCGCGTGGAGAACGTCGAGGCGCTGCTCGCCGCGCACGCTCAGGGCAAGGGCGTCCTCGTGCTCACGGGCCACTTCGGGAACTTCGAAGTGGCGACCGCGGCCGGGCTGGCGAGCTACCCGCAGGCGTACGGCCGGTTCTACTTCGTTCGACGGCCGTTCAAGCCGCACTGGCTGGACAACCTGGTCACGCGCCGGTTCGTGCGGGCGGGGTTCGGCGTCCTGCCGAAGCGCGGCGGCCTCGAGGCCATCCTCGACCGGCTGGCAGCCGGCGACCTGATCGTGTTCCCGTTCGACCAGCACGCCGGGAGGAAGGACGGCGTCGTGGTCGAGTTCTTCGGCCATCCGGCCGGAACCTTCCGCAGCCTCGCGATCCTCGCGCTCAACACCGGCGCACCGGTGGTGCCGGCCGCGAGCTGGCGCGAGCCCGACGGCCGGCACGTGCTGCGCTTCGAGGAGCCGCTCGCGGTGATCGAATCGGACGACGTGAACGAGGCGATCCGGCGCAACACGCGCGCGTACAACGCGGCGCTCGAACGCCTGATCCTGCGCCATCCGGAGCAATGGTGGTGGGTGCATCGCCGGTGGAAGGTGGCGCCCGCCTCCACGATGGGCACGGAGCACGCCTCGAGGCACAACCTGGGCCAACGGTTGTAAATCGGCTCGACACTGCCGGCGGCGGGCAGGCGGATGTCGATGCCGATGTGTGACCGAAGGCCGTTATGTCCACTCCGTCACGCGAGCGGTCATTTGATTTTGGCTTACTATGGAAAATGTCACAGTGGTAGAGAACCGGTTTCGAAGCTGTCCATGCCTCACCAGTGCCCGTTCTGCGAGCGCGTTAACCCGTCGGACGCAAAGTTCTGCAACGCCTGCGGCGCCCCCCTGCACCTGATGCCGTGCCCGCAGTGCGGGGCGGTAAACGACGCTACCGCGACAACGTGCCATCAGTGTGCAGCGCCGCTCCCCGGGGCCGGGAAGAGCGCGTCCTCGCCGTCGTCGCCCGGCAGCCAACCGACCCGTACCGGCGCCGCCGCCGGTCCGAACTCGCTGCCGGAAGCTGAAGCGCTCGATCGCGACGCCAAGGTTTTTGCCACGCTGCAGGAGCTGCGCCAGCTTCTCGCTCAAACCGAGTCTGCGGCCGGAGGGCGGGTTTCCGACTGGGCCAATCCAGGCACCTCGCCCGCGTCGGCGGGTGATGCCGCCAAAGCTATCACCCCGCGGCTGGACGGCGTGACGTCCTACCCAGCCCCGGCGGTGAGCCTGGCATCCGAACCTCAGCCTTTGGCGCGGCGGGTCGTGCTGCCGCGTCGCGCGGTGATCGTCACCGCAGTGGTGCTCCTCGCTGCCGCCTTCGCCTATCTCGCTTCCGGCCAGCGTCAGACGGCAGATGTCCCGCAGACGCCCGCCGCGGCGGGCGAAGTCAGGGGGAGCGGAGAGGCTGCCGAGGCGGGCTCTCGCGCGAACCTCGCCACGGCGCCCGAAGCGGCACCGGCTTCCTCTGCCCCGACCGCTGTCCCGATCGTGACGCCCGGTGTCGCGCCGCGCCCGCAGCCGCCAGCGGCTGCGAGCGTCGCGCCGGGCACCGTGCCGCCCCCGCCGGCTGCGAGCGTCGCGCCGGGCACCGTCCCGCCCCCGCCGGCTGCGAACGTCGCGCCGGGCACCGTGCCGTCCCCGCCGGCTGCGAGCGTCACGCCCGGCACCGTCCCGCCCCCGCCGGCTGCGAGAGCCGCGCCTGCGCAGCAGGTGAACGCGACCCGCACCGGATCGATCGTGCAGCGTGAAGGCCAGGGGAGCGGGGCCACATCAGCCGTACCTGCCGCAGCGGCGAGCGCGCGGCCGCGCGCGCCCGAGACCGGCACCGGGATCGAGCGGCCTGCGCCGCCCCGGATCGGGCCGTGCACGGACGCGGTCGCGGCGCTCGGGCTTTGCACGCGGGAATCGACTCAGCGGAGGGAATAGCATGGGGTGGAAGAGCATCGGGGCGCTCGCTGCGGCGCTGTGCCTTGGCGGCGGAGCCGCGCACGCGGCATCGGTGGCGTACAAGATCGTCACCGCATCGGAGCGGGGTACCTACTACGCGATCGGAAACGATCTCGCCAAGTTCGTCGCCCCCGCGGCGGACATCGACCTCGAGGTCCTGCCGACGGCGGGATCGGCCGAGAACATCCGGCTGCTGCGCTACGAGCCGGGCGTCAAGTTCGCGATCGTCCAGGCCGACGTCTACCAGGCCTTCATCGACCGGGCGGGCACCGGCAACGCGGAAGCGGGCACGATCATCCGGCCGTTGCGCGTCATCCTCCCGCTCTACAACACCGAGATCCATTACATCGTCAGGGCGGACTCGGAGCTCAACTACCTGCACGACATCAGGAATGCCAAGATCAACGGCGGCCTTCTCGGCAGCGGCGCGGCGCTCATCACGCATACGCTCTACCGCATGATGTTCAACGGCCCGATCCCCGAGGCGAACGCGAGCTTCCTCTCGAACGAGGAGGCGCTCGTCAAGCTGATCGGCGACAAGTCGGTGGACGTGGTGGTCGTGGCCGCGGGGCAGCCGGCGCCCCTGATCGCCAACATGAAACCCGAGGCGCAGAAGTTCATCAAGCTGCTGAAGTTCGACCCGAATAACCCGCTGAGCAAGCCCGCGCTCGCGACCTATACCTACTCGACCGTCCACGCGAAGAGTTATCCGAACCTGCTCACCGAGGACTTCACGACGATCGCGGTGGGGGCGTTTCTGGTGACCTACGACTACAACATGAAATACACGGTCGACTCGCTCAGCCGCTTCGGCCGGTCGCTGTGCGAGAACTTCTCGAAGCTGCAGGCCGAAGGCCATCCCAAGTGGAAGGAAGTCAGCCTGACCCTGCCGGAGCTCAGCACCGGCTGGACCTATTACCCGGCCACCACGCGCGAGATCCGCAACTGCGTCGCCGGAAAACCGAAAGCGCGGGCAACAAGGCCGGGGAAGGTCTGCTCGGCGGAAGAGCGGATCCTGGGGCTCTGCAACTGACCTTCCCGACCGCCACTGCGGGCTCCTGGGGCGTCCTCGCGGCGCGTGTCGCCTTCGGGCTGGTTGCCGCCATCGTCGCATCTGAGGCGGCGGCGCAGCGGCTCCCCGTGGATCGCATTCGCGTGCCGCCGGGATTCGAGATCAGCGTGTTCGCGGCGGACGTCCCGAGCGCGCGCTCGCTCGCGCACGGCAAGGGGCCGGTCGTATTCGTCGGGACGCGCGGTGGGGCCGTGTACGCGGTGCGGTACGGCGGCGGTCGTGCGACCCAGGTCCTCACCATCGCGTCGGGCCTGGCAATGCCGAACGGCGTGGCGGTGCGCGACGGCGCGCTGTACGTCGCTGAGGTGAACCGGATCCTGCGGTTCGACGACATCGAATCGCAGCTCGACAACCCGCCCCGCCCCGCGGTCGTCAGCGATCGATTCCCCACTGATCGGCACCACGGCTGGAAGTTCATCCGGTTCGGTCCCGACGGCTGGCTCTACGTCCCGGTCGGGGCGCCGTGCAACGTCTGCGAGCCGGATCCGGATCGGTACGCGCTCATCTCCCGTATCCGGCCCGACGGCTCGGGCTACGAGCCGTTTGCGCGCGGCGTCCGGAACTCGGTCGGCTTCGACTGGCACCCGGAGACGAAGGAGCTGTGGTTTACCGACAACGGTCGCGACATGCTCGGCGACGATCTGCCGAACGACGAGCTCAACCGTGCGGCGAAGGCGGGCGAACATTTCGGCTTTCCGTACTGCCACCAGGGCGACACGCCGGACCCGGAGTTCGGCAACCGGCGGCGGTGCAGCGAGTCGGTTCCGCCGGTGGCGAATCTCGGGCCGCACGTGGCGGCGCTCGGGATGCGCTTCTACACCGGCAACCAGTTCCCGCCCGAGTACCGGAACTCGATCTTCGTCGCCGAGCACGGTTCGTGGAACCGCTCGAAGCGGATCGGCTACCGCGTCGCACGGGTCGTGGTCGAGGGCGGCAAGGCGGTGAAGCAGGAGATCTTCGCTGAGGGCTGGCTCGATAACGGCCGGGTGTGGGGCCGGCCGGTCGACGTCGAAGTGATGCCCGACGGCTCGCTCCTCGTGTCGGACGACCAGGCCGGCGCGATCTACCGGATCAGCTACCGCGGCAAGTGAGATTCCTCATCGTTTAGCCTCCACGCAGCGACCAACCCGGGATCAGTCGTCCCGCGCGGTCCCGAAGGTTGTCCGATCCCATGCACGAAGCGGATATCTACCTCAAGCAGAACTTCGGCAATCGCATCGGCTTCGGTTGCAAGGCGGCGCTCGTCGTCGTCGACTTCACGGTCGGCTTCAACGACCCGGCCCTTTTCGGCGGCGGCAACATCGATGCGGCGGTGAAGCAAACCGTCGGTCTGCTCGACTTCTTTCGTCAAGCGGGACTGCCGGTCGCGTTCACTCGCGTGGTGTACGCCGAGGACGGCTCGGACGCGGGCGTGTTTTGCATGAAGGTGCCGAGCTTGCGCACGCTTACGGAGAATCACCCCGCCGGCCAGATCGTGCCCGAGCTTGCGCCGCGTGCGGGCGAGCTGATGGTGCGCAAGACCCAAGCCTCGGCGTTTTTCGGCACGGGGCTCGCGCCGTGGCTCGTGCAGCAGGGCTGCGACACCGTGGTCGTAGCCGGATGCACCACTTCCGGATGCGTGCGAGCCAGCGTGATCGATGCGATCAGCCATAACTTCCGGCCGATCCTCGCGCGCGACTGTGTCGGTGACCGTGCGCTCGGCCCGCACGACGCGAGCCTCTTTGACATGGGGCAGAAGTATGCCGACCTGCTCGGGCGCGATGAGATCGTGGCCCAGCTCGCGCGCCTAGCGCGAGCCGCGTAGCCGCCGCCTCTAGTTTGGTGCCTGGGGAGACTCTTCCCCAGCTCGTCCTTGACCCTAGAAAAAAATGCGAAGTACACTGATCAAATGGGCCGGCACGAGGGGTCGGGGGTCGCGGGCGCCGATTCGCTGGGGCGAGGACGCGGCGATGGCGGTGGTGTTGGGCGAGCGACCGATCGCACTATCCCGCAGTGGCGGCAGATTCTAGGCGCCGCATAACGTCTGCACCCATCAGTACGCGTACGTTGACATCGACGAGTGAGCGTGTCGTGATCGTGGGCGCCGGACAGGCCGGCGGTCGTGCCGCCGAGGCGCTGCGCGCGTCCGGCCGCCCGGGCGAGATCGTTCTCCTCGGCGATGAGCGCCATGAGCCGTATGAGCGGCCGCGGCTTTCCAAGAGCGTGCTGCTGGGGAGGAAACCCGGGGCGGCCGCCTGCATACATCCGCGCGCGTGGTACGCCGCGCACGCCATTGCGCTGCGCGCGCGCTCGCGCGTCGAGGCGATCGCGCCGAAGAGCCAGGCGGTCATCACCGCCGACGGGCAGCGCCTGGAGTATTCCAAGCTGCTGGCGGGGCGAGCGCCTGGCGTTCGGGCTCGTCGCGGACCGCCTACGCCTCGCCGTCGGGTTTAACATGGGCGGCGAGATCCGCTCGGCACGGCGCCCGATCGAGGCGCGCGCGCCGCTTTCAGCCAAACGTCTGGCCGACGGCGCGGTCAGGCTCAAGGACCTTCTCACGGAGGCGACATGTTCAGCGTCAATACCGTAGTCCATCACCCGGGCAGCTTCGCGAAGGAACAGCTCGACGAGTCCTTTGACTACAAGTGGCCCGAAGGCGGGCTGCAGTACCTCCCGGACTGGCTCTACACCAGCCCGGCGATCTACCAGCGCGAGATTGAGCGCATCTTCCACGGCGCGACGTGGAACTTCGTCGCGCTCGAAGCGGAGATTCCGAAGCCGGGCGACTTCACGCGCTCCTACGTCGGGCCGACGCCCGTCGTCGTGGCGCGCGACACCGACGGCTCGGTCCACGTCTTCGAAAACCGCTGCGCGCACCGCGGCGCGGAGTTCTGCCGTGCGCAGCGCGGCAACACTAAGGAGTTCGTCTGCCCCTATCACCAGTGGTCCTACGACCTGAAGGGCAACCTGCAAGGCGTGCCGTTCAAGCGCGGGATAAAGGGCGAGGGCGGCGGCATGCCCAAGGACTTCAGGAACGAGGACCACGGCCTCCTAAAGCTCAATGTCACTACCCTGCACGGCGTGGTGTTCGCCTCGTTCTCGAGGGAGGTGGAGCCGATCGAGGCGTATCTCGGCGCCGAGATCCTCAAGGACTTCGAGGTGGTGTTCAAGGGAAGGAAGCTCAGGATCCTCGGCTACTACCGCAATGAGTTGCCGGGCAACTGGAAGCTCTACCACGAGAACCTGAAGGATCCCTACCACGCCACGCTACTGCACTCGTTTCTCGTCACCTTCGGCCTCATGGTCGCCGGCAGCAAGAACGGCATGATCGCGGACGCGACCGGCCGCCACGGCACCCTCGCGTCTGCCAAGCCGGACAATGTCGCGGCCGCGGTCGGCGAGGTAAAAGCCGAGATGCGCTCCTACCGCGAGGACTTCAAGCTCGCCGACGGGCGCTTCCTGCAGTACGTGCGCGAGTTCGACTCGCCGTGGTCGGTCACCATGCAGACGATCTGGCCGAACCTCATCGTGCAGCGCGAGCTGAACACCCTCGGCATCCGCCACATCGTGCCGAACGGCCCGCACAGCATGATCATGCTGTGGACCATGTTCGGCTACGACACCGACGACGAGGAGATGGTGCGCCACCGCCTGCGCCAGGGCAACCTCATGGGCCCTTCGGGCTTCCTCGGCCTGGAGGACAACGAGGCGATCAAGTTCGTGCAGGAAGGCGTCCGCCGCTCGTCTTCAGACGAGGGCATCGTCAAGCTCGGCGGGACCACGCAGGGGTCGACCAACTCGGTCATCGACGAGGCCGCCATCCGCGGCATGTACGCCTACTACCGCAGGCAGATGGGGCTTTGATGTATCCCGGCTACGACATGGCGAGCGCGGACCCGCGCGAGACGCGCGAGCTGCGCATGGAAATCGAGGAGTTCCACACCGACTATTGCTGGACGCTCGACTGCGGGGACGTCGAGCGCTGGCCAGACTACTTTGCCGACGATGCCGTCTATCGCATCACCGCGCGGGAGAACGCCGATTCCGGGCTACCGGTCGGCCTGGTGTACGCCGACTCCAAGGCGATGATCCGCGACCGCGCGTTCGCCATCAAGCACACGCAGATGTACGCGCCGCGCACGCTGCAGCACTTCGTCAGCAACGTGCGCGTGCTCGAGGCAAAGGGGGCGACGATCAAGGCGCAGTCGAACTATCTGCTCCTGCAGACGCTGGTCGACGGGCCCACCACCATCCACCAGTCGGGGCGCTACTACGACACCTTCGTGCGCATGGGCGGCAGACTCCTTCTCAAGGAGCGCCAGTGCGTGTACGACACCGTGCTCATCGCCAACGACCTGGTGTTGCCCGTCTAGTCGATGCGCAGGGCGCCGCGACCGTATTCGTTGTTCGC
This sequence comes from uncultured beta proteobacterium, assembly GCA_963789885.1. Lineage (GTDB taxonomy): Bacteria > Pseudomonadota > Gammaproteobacteria > Burkholderiales > SG8-39 > DATEDA01. The sequence continues at coordinate 309,540 of CAWBNB010000021.1, forward strand.
CTCGATGAGGCGCGCGAGCGTGGCCATGAAGACGTCGCGCTCCTTCTGGCTGAGCGGCGCGCACATGCGGTCCTGCGCGCGCTGCATGCCGGAAAACATCGCCGCGGTCAGCGCCCGGCCGCGACGCGTGATCCTCGCGAGCCGCGCGCGCCGGTCGCGCGGATTGGGCTTGCGGGTCACCAGCCCGCGCCTTTCCAGGCGCGAGAGCACCTCCGCCGTGCTGGTGCGGTCGAGGCCGAGCTCCTCGGCGAGCGAGCCCTGGTCGAGCTCGCCGCGAAAGCTGAGCGCCGTGAGCAGCCCGTACTGCACCGGGGTGAGGCCCGAATCCTTGCACTCTTCGAGAAACAGCGCGCAGTGGATCTGATGCAGGCGCCGGATCAGGTAGCCGGGCCGCGACCAGAGCGGCAGCCTCGGCTCGCGCACGGGGACGGGGGATTTCATGGCGCGCGAGTCTAGCGCATCGGCGTTTCCGACTGCGGCCGATACCGCGCGGCGGATTCGGAGCGGCGAAATCTCGGCGGTCACGGTGCTCGAACAGTGCCTCATCCGAATTCAGAACCTGCAACCCAGGCTGAACGCCTTCGTCACGGTGTGCGCGGACGAGGCGCGCGCGCAGGCCGCCGCGGTCGACCGCGCGCGTGCTGCCGGCGGGAAACTCGGCCCGCTCGCCGGCGTGCCGGTGTCGGTGAAGGACATCCTGAATACGAAGGGTGTGCGCACTGCCTGGGGCTCGCGCCTCATGGAAAGCAATGTGCCCGCGGAGGACGCGGTCGCGGTGAAGCGGCTGAAGGACGCGGGCGCGGTGCTCCTCGGCAAGACCACCACGCCCGAGTTCGCCTACAAGCTCCTTACCGATTCGCCGATCTCCGGCATCACGCGCAATCCGTGGAATGCCGAATTGACGCCCGGCGGGTCCTCCGGCGGCTCGGCCGTGGCGGTGGCGGCGGGCATGGGACCGCTGTCGCTCGCCACCGACGCGGGCGCCTCGACGCGCCTGCCGGCGGCGTGCTGCGGCATCCTCGGACTCAAGCCGACGCTCGGCCGCGTGCCGCACAGCCAGGTGCCGGACGCCTTCAACAACTTCATTCATCTCGGTCTGATGGCGCGTACGGTGGAGGACTGCGAACTCATGCTGGAGGTGATCGCCGGACCGCATCCCGGCGACCCCTACTCGCTGGTCTCCGAAAGCCGGAAATCGCAAACCCTGCGCGTCGAATGGCGTCCCTTGCTCGGCAACACGCTGCTCGACGACGAAGTGCGCAGCGAATGCGAGGCCGCGCTGCGCGACCTGGGAGCCGAAGTTCGCACCGTCGACGAGCCGTTCGAGAACGCCGAGGCGCCGTGGCGTGTGCTGCAGCAGTCAAACTGGGCGGCGCGCTACTTTGCAAGAATTGGCGAAGTGGAGGCGAAGATCGAGCCCGGTTTCGCCGCCGGCATCCGCGCCGGCGGCGCGTACACCGGGCAGCAGCTCCTCGCGGCGACCGTGAAGCGCACGGAGCTGTTCCGCAAGGTGCAGGGCTGGTTCGAGCGCTGCGATCTCGTGGCGACGCCCACCATGAGCCGCCCGCCGCTTTCCGCGACGCACGGCGTGGACGAGCCGATCGTAGTGAACGGCACGCCCGCCGGCGACATGCGAGTTGCGTGGGCGCCTTATCTCAACGTGTTCAATCTCACCGGCCACCCGGCGCTCAGCGTTCCCGCGGGCTTCACGCGCGAGGGGCTGCCGGTCGGCCTGCAGCTCGTCGCGCGCTGGCACGCGGAGGCGGACTTGTTTGCGGCGGCCGGGGCGCTGGAAGAGGCCCGCCCGTGGGCCAAGCGCGTGCCACCGGAGGCCGCGTGAAGCTCTTCCTGCGCGGCGTCGATGCGCTGAGCTCCGCTGCGGCCTGGTTCGCCACCTGGTGCGTGCTGTTCGCCTGCGCCGTGAGCGCCGGCAACGCGGTCACGAGGTATCTCTTCTCGGTCGGCTCGAACGCCTGGCTCGAGATGCAGTGGTATTTCTTCGCGGTGATCGTACTCTTCGGCGCCGCCAAGACGTTGCGCCTGAACGGCCACGTGCGGGTCGACCTCGTCTACGGGGCGCTCACGCCGCGCGGGCGGGTCTGGCTCGACCTCGTGTGCCTGGGCATTTTCCTGCTGCCGGCGGCGCTGCTGCTCACCGGCATGTCGTGGACGCTCTTCGCCGAGTCGTGGCGCATCGGCGAAGTGTCGTCCAACGCCGGGGGGCTCGTGCGCTGGCCGGTCAAGCTCGTCCTTCCGATCGGCTTCGCGCTGCTCGCGCTGCAGGGCGTGGCCGAGATGGTGCGCCGCGCGGCGATGCTCACCGGCGCGCTGCCCCTTTCCACGCAGTACGAGCGGCCGGCGACCTAGGAGCCGCGATGGTCGCCAACATGGCCCCCATCATGTTCGCCGGTCTGATCGTGTTCCTGCTGATCGGTTTTCCGGTGGCGTTCTCGCTCATGGCGCTCGGCTTGTTCTTCGGTTTTATCGGCATCGAGGTCGGGTTGTTTTCGCTGGACTTCCTGTCCAACCTGCCGCTGCGCGTGTTCGGCATCGTGTCGAACGACCTCCTGCTCGCGATCCCGTTCTTCACCTTCATGGGCACCATCCTCGAGCGCACCGGTCTCGCCGAGGACCTGCTCGAGAGCGCCGGACAGCTCTTCGGCGGCGCGCCCGGCGGGGTCGCCTACGCGGTGATCTTGGTGGGTGCGATCTTCGGCGCGATCTCCGGGACCATCGCGGCCTCGGTGATCGCGCTCGGCATGATCGCGCTGCCCACGATGCTGCGCTATGGCTACCACGTGAAGACGGCCACAGGGGTCATCGCCGCCACGGGCACGATCACGCAGGTCGTGCCGCCGTCGCTCACGCTGCTCGTGCTGGCAGACCAGCTCGGCAAGCCGGTGGGCGACATGTACGCGGGGGCGATCGGCCCGTCGATCGCGCAGACGCTCATCTTCATGCTCTACATCCTCGTGCTGTCGGTGCTGCGCCCGCGCTGGGTGCCGCCGCTGCCGGTCGAGGCGCGCACGCTGCGGGGCTGGGTGCTCCTGAAGCGCGTGCTCTGGGGCGTGGTACCGGCGATGAGTCTCATCTTCCTCGTGCTCGGCACGATCTTTCTCGGCCTCGCGACGCCGACGGAGGCGGGCGCGATGGGCGCGGTCGGCGCCCTCGTGCTCGCCGCGCTGCGCAGCCGGCTCACACGGACGCTCATCTGGCAGGGGATGGACAGCACCATGCGCCTGAGCTCGATGGTCATCTTCATCCTGATCGGCGCCACGGTGTTCTCGCTCGTGTTCCAGGGGGTGAACGGGCCCCACTGGGTCGAGGGGCTGCTCGGCGCCTTGCCCGGGGGCCGGGTCGGCTTCCTCATCGTGGTGAGCCTGTTCGTCTTCGTGCTCGCCTTCTTTCTCGACTTCTTCGAGATCGCCTTCATCGTCGTGCCGCTGCTCGCGCCCGTGGCGCACAAGCTCGGCATCGACCTCGTGTGGTTCGGCGTGCTGCTGTGCGTGCTGCTGCAGACGTCGTTCATGCATCCGCCGTTCGGCTTCGCGCTTTTCTACCTGCGCGCCATCACGCCGTCTCACATCCGCAGCGGCGAGATCTACCTCGGTGCGCTGCCGTGGGTGGGGCTGCAGCTCATCGTGGTCATGCTGGTGATCGCGGTGCCGCAGCTCGTGACGATGTTTTTCGACGCCGGTCCGGTCGTGGACATGGACAAGGCGGGCGAGGATGTGAGAAGGCAGATCGAGCGGGCGTTGCAGCCGCAATGAATTTCAACCGGAGGAGGGAACCATGAAAAGACGCGATTTCTTGACCAGGGCGGGCGCCGGCGCGGCGCTCGCGGCAACCGCGGCGCCCGCGATCGGCCAGGCGCCGCAGGTGCGCTGGCGCATGTCGACGATGTGGCCGAAGAGCCTGGACGCGATGCACGGCTCGGCCGAACTCTTCGCCCGGCGCGTGGGCGAGCTCACCGAGGGCCACTTCAGCATCCAGGCCACCGCGGCGGGCGAGATCGTGCCGCCGCCCCAGGTGTTCGACGCCGTGCAGAACGGCACGATCGAATGCGGCCACGTGCTCTCCTCGTTCTTCTTCGGCAAGAACCCTGCGTTCGGCTTCGACGCCGGCATGCCCTTCGGCCTCAACGCACGCCAGCAGGCGGCGTGGATGTACTACGGCGGCGGCCTGCAGGCGCTGCGCGAGGTGTTTGGCAAGTTCAACATCGTGCAGTTCCCGGTGGGCAACGTCGGCGTGCAGATGGGCGGCTGGTACCGGAAGGAGATCAACAGCGTCCAAGACCTCCAGGGCCTCAAGTTCCGCATCGGCGGAATCGGCGGCGCGATCCTCGCTAAGCTCGGCGCCGTGCCGCAGCAGATCCCGCCGGGCGAGATCTACACGTCGCTCGAGAAAGGCCTGATCGACGGCGCGGAATGGATCGGGCCGTACGACGACGAGAAGCTGGGCTTCCACAAGGTGGCGAAGTTCTATTACACGCCGGGCTGGTGGGAAGGCAGCGCGCAGGTGACGCTGCTCGTCAACCAGAAGGCCTGGGATTCGCTGCCGAAAGCCTACAAGGACACGGTGGAATCAGCCGCGGCGGAGCAGTACCTGATGATGATGGCGAAGTACGACGCGGGCAATCCGGCGGCGCTCAAGCGCCTGGTGGGCGGCGGCGCGCAGCTGCGCACTTTTCCGCGCCCGGTGCTCGACGCCTGCTACAAGGCGACGCAGGAGGTGCTCGGCGAGTTCGCGGCGAAGAGTCCCGAGTTCAAGAATATCTACGAGCCCTGGCAGCGCTTCCGCGACGACCAGAACCTCTGGTTCCGCGTCGCCGAGTACAGCCTCGACAGCTACCGCTACGGCGTGAAATGAGTGGCGAAGAAAAGAGCGGCCAGGGGGTCGGCGCGCGCGTGCCGCGCAAGGAGGACTCGCGCCACCTCCACGGCCGCGGCACGTTCGTGCCCGACCTGATCCTGCCGGGTCAGCGTGAGGTGGCGTTCTTCCGCTCCCCGGTAGCGCACGCGCGCATCACTGCGGTGAGAAAGCCCGCGGGGCCGGAGGGGCGCATCTTCGTGCGCGAGGACATGCCCGAGGTGAAGGCGATCGTCGCGCCTTCGACCTTGCCGACCTTCAAGCTCTCGGAGCAGCACCACCTCGCCTGGGGCAAGGTGCGTTTCGTCGGCGAACCGATCGCCTGCTGCGTCGGCCGTACGCGCGCCGAGGCCGAGGACCTTGCCGAGCAGGTCGAGGTGGATTTCGAGGAGCTGCCGGTATTGGTGGATGCCCACAACGCCCGTCGGGATCCTTCCATTCGAATTCATGAAGAGTGGGACGACAACCTCTATCTCACGCTGCAGCTCGAAAACGGCTTCGACACCGAGTCGAAGAAGGCCGACGTGGTGGTGAAGCGCGAGCTCGAGCTTTCACGCCAGTCGATGAATCCCCTGGAAGGCAAGGGCACGCTCGCGGTCTGGGACGACCGGGCAAACCAGCTCGTGCTCTACAGCTCCTCGCAGACGCCCCACCTCCTGCGCGTGGGTATCGCGCGCTTCCTCGGCCTGCCCGAGGAGAAGGTGCGCGTGATCGCGCCGGACGTGGGCGGCGGCTTCGGCTACAAGTGCATCGTCTTTCCCGAGGACCTTTGCGTCGCCTGGCTAGCGCTGCGATACCGCAAGCCCTTCCGCTACATCGAGGACCGGCGCGAGCACCTCGTGGCCGGCGCCAACTCGCGCCAGCACCACTACAACCTCACCGCCTACGCGAGCAAGGAAGGACGGCTGCTCGCGCTCGACGCCGAAGTGACGATCGACGGCGGCGCGTACTCCAACTGGCCGTTCACCATCGGCCTCGAGCCCGGGCAGGCGACTGGCAACCTGCCGGGTCCTTACGATTTCCGCGGCTACCGCGTGAAGACCTACTGCGTGGCGACCAACAAGCCGGGGTTCCTGCCCTACCGCGGCGTCGCGCGCACCGGCGTGTGCTTCGCGATGGAGCTCATGATCGACGCCATCGCGCGCGCGGTGGGCCGCGACCCGTACGAGGTGCGCCTCATGAACCTCGTGCGCCCGGAGCAGATGCCCTACGACAACGTCGCGCGCAAGCACTACGACAGCGGGGACTATCCGCGCGCGCTGCGCATGGCGCGCGAGAAACTCGACGTCGACAAGTGGCGCGAGCGCCAGAAACGCGGCGAACCCGACGGGCGCATCATCGGCATCGGCTTCGCGAGCTACTGCGAGCAGTCGGCGCACGGCACCAGCGTCTTCGCCGCGTGGGGATTGCCGATGACGCCGGGCTACGACCAGGCGGCGGTGCGGCTCACCGTGGGCGGCGGCCTCGAGGTGAGGATCGGCGTGCAGTCGCACGGCCAGGGCATGGAAACCACGATGGCGCAGCTCGTGCACCAGGTGCTCGGCATCGACATCGCGCGCGTGCAGGTGGTGCACGGCGATACCGGCACCACGCCGTTCTCGACCGGCACGTACGCTTCGCGCTCGATGGTCATGTCGGGCGGCGCGGTGGTGAATGCGTGCAAGGAGCTCGTCCCGCGCTTCGTGCGCATCGGCGCGCATCTTCTGAAGTCTCCCGAGTCCGAGTGCCGCTTCGAGCCCGGCAGGGTTGTCGGTCCTGCCGGCTCCGTAAGCTTGAGCGACATCGCCGAGGCCTGGTACATGCGCCCGGAGCGGCTGCCCGACAACGTTGACAGGCAGGGATTGGAGGCGTCGCTCGCCTTTAAACCCAAGCGCGACACCGGCGCCTTTAGCTACGCCTCGCACGCGGTCGCAGTCGCGGTCGATCCGGACACCGGCCAGGTCGAGATCCTCGACTACGTGGTGGTGGAGGACTGCGGCACGCTCGTCAACCCCGCGATCGTCGAGCACCAGGCGATCGGCGGTATCGCGCAGGGCATCGGCACTGCGATGTACGAGGAGCAGCAGTACGACGCGAACGGCCAGCCGCACGCTTCCACGCTCGCCGACTACGTGATTCCCGGGCCGACGGAAGTGCCGAACATCCGCATCTTCCACCTCGAATCGCCCTCGCCGTACACCGAGTTGGGCATCAAGGGCATGGGCGAGGGCGGCGCGATCGCGCCGCCCGCGGTGATCTTTAACGCGGTCAACAACGCCCTCGACCCCTTGGGCGTGGAAGTGCGCGACACGCCGCTTACGCCGGAGAAGCTCCTGGGCGCCATCGAGCGCGCAAGGGCCGCTCCGAAGCGGGAGGCCGCGTGAAGCCCGCCGCGTTCGACTACTTGCGCCCGCGCGATCTGGGCGAGGCGCTGGTCGCGCTGCGCAGCGGGGCAGGGGAAGCGAAGCCGATCGCA
>CAWBNB010000022.1:0-88321 GCA_963789885.1 uncultured beta proteobacterium
GCGACCGCGAACGGCTGGCCGAGGCGTTTCATCGCGAACACGAGGCGACTTACGGTTACGCGATGCGCGACGAACGGATCGAGATCGTCTCGCTCAAGCTCCGTGCGCGCGGCGTGCGCGCGTCCACCCCGCCGGCCTGGGACCGCATGGGCCGCGGCAACGCCGTTGCTGGCGAGCGGATCGCGCACTTCGGTCTCGAGCACGGGGCGCTCGCGACGCGGGTGCTCGGGCGCGCCGCGCTCGACGCTCGGGCGCTCGCTGGCCCGCTGGTCATCGAGGAGTACGACTCCGCGACCGTCGTGCCCCCGGGCTGGACCGCCCGCATGGGGGCGCACGGCTTCGTCCACCTGGAGAAGCAGGCATGAAGCGCGACGCGACAGTCGTGCCGGGGATCGACCCGGTCACGTTCGAAGTGCTGCGGATGGGCCTCGACACCATCGCTGACGAGATGGCCTACACCATCGTGCGCAGCGCGCGCTCGACGATGATCAAGGACTGCATGGACTACTCAGCGTCGCTCTGCACCGCGCACGGCGACCTGATCGCGCAGGCGGTGAACATCCCGGTCATGATGTGTTCGACGCCGGATGCGCTCCTGCCGACGATCCGCAAGCTCGGGCCCACGCTCGCGCCCGGCGACTGCATCATCCTGTCGGACCCCTACGAAGGCGGCTCGCACCTTCCGGACATCTTTATGTTCGTCCCGATCTTCTGGGACGGCCGACTGGTGGCGTTCTCGTCCACCTGCGCCCATCACGCCGACGTCGGCGGCATGGTCCCGGGGAGCGGCTCGAGCGACGCGACCGAGATCTTCCAGGAGGGGCTGCGCATCCCGATCGTGAAGCTCTACGAGGGCGGCAAGCCGAACGCCGCACTCTATGAGCTGATCCTCCGCAACGTGCGGTTCCCGTCGATGCTCGAAGGCGACCTCGAGGCGCAGCGCTCGGCCTGTCTGATCGGCGAGCGCGAACTGCACCGCCTGATCGGGCGCTACGGCGTCGACACGGTGGTCAACGGCATGGCGGCGCTGCTCGACTACTCCGAGCGCATCGTCCGGGAGGAGATCCGCGCGATGCCGGACGGCGTCTACGAGTTCACCGACTACGTGGACGAGGACGGGATGGACCCCGATCCGATCCCGATCCGGCTCTCACTCGAGATCCGCGGCGATCGGGTGATCGCGGACTTTTCCCGATCGGCGCCACAGGTGCGCGGCTCGATCAATTGTTCGCTGTCGGTGACCAAGGCGTCGACGTTCACGGCGATAAAGTGCTTCTGCCGGCAGCCGTTCCCGCCGAACTCCGGGTTCTTCCGTCCGATCGAGGTGATCGCACCCGAAGGCACCGTTCTCAACGTCGCGTTTCCCGGTGCGACCTTCATGCGCGGCCTCACGATCTACCGGATCAACAACGTCCTGTTCGGAGCGCTGGCGCGCGCCATGCCCGAGCGGGCGATCGCTGCGGACGAGGGCGGTACCTCCATCGTCGTGATGGAAGGCCGCGATGCGGACAGCGAGCGCTTCCTGTACATGGAGACCATCTCCGGCGCGTGGGGCGCGCGCGCGGATGCCGATGGGATCGATTGCGCATCGAATGTGACGGGGTTGCAGTCGAACACGCCGGTCGAGGTGCTCGAGACCGAATACCCGGTCGCCATGGTCCAGTACGGGTTCGTGCCGGACTCGGGCGGGGCAGGCCGCTACCGTGGCGGGCTGTCGCTTGTGCGCGAGTACCGCTATCTCGCCGATCGCGGCACGCTGCAGATGCGTGCGGACCGGGTGCGGTTCGCGCCGTACGGCCTGTTCGGCGGACGGCCCGGCGGGCGGAGCGGAAACCGCCTCGACCCGTACGGCAAGAACGTCGAGCTTGCCGCCAAGGTGAAGGGCCGCCCGCTCGTCCGTGGCGAGGTCGTCCGGCACGTGCTCGCCGGCGGGGGAGGTTACGGCTGGCCGTTCGAGCGCGACGTTGCCGCAGTGGTCGAAGACGTGCGCGACGGCAAGGTGAGCGTGGCAGCAGCCCGGCGCGAGTATGGCGTCGTGCTCGATGCCGCGACGCTGGCGATCGACGAAGCGGAGACGGCGCGTGCGCGTGCGGCGATGCGCGACGCGGCCGACACCGCTCACCCGCCGCTCTTCACACAATGAGCCGCCTGGACGGCAAGGTCGCGATCGTCACCGGCGGCACGCGCGGGATCGGCCTCGCTGTCGTGCAGGCCTACCTGCGCGAAGGCGCCCGCGTCGTCTACTCGGGTACCTCCGAGGCAAGCCTCGCGCGCGCGCGCGCCGCGTTGCCGCCGGATGCCGAGTGCGAGGGCGTAGTCGCGGATCTCCGCGATCCCGCGAGCGGCGCGTTCGTTCTTGAGCGTGCGTCCGCCTGCTTCGGCGGCGTCGACGTGCTGGTGAACAACGCCGGCACGCTCAGCCGCCGCGACGAATGGGAGACGACGCCCGAGGACTGGGAGCACGTGATGAGCGTGAATCTCCGCGCCGTGTTCTTCCTCTCGCGCGACGCCGCCCGGGTGATGAAGGGCCGCGGCGGCGGGAGCATCGTGAACGTCGCTTCGGTCGCGGGCCAGATCGGCGGCATCGCCGGCAGTCCTGCCTATTCGGCGGCGAAGGCGGGTGTGCTCGGCCTCACCAAATCGCTCGCGCGGCGCTTTGCGCCGCTCCGCATCCGTGTCAACGCCATCTCGCCGGCCGATATCGAGACCGACATGACCGCGGGATTCCCGGCGGAGATCCGCGCGCGGCTCATCGGGATAACGCCGCTCGGCAGGTTCGGCGCGGTCGACGAGGTCGTTGGCGCCGCGGTGTATTTCGCGGCCGACGAGTCAAGCTATGTCACCGGACAGACGCTGGCGATAAACGGCGGCCTGTTCATGTCCTGACCCTCAAGCACGGGAGAGAACCGGACCATGGCCAAGCTCGAGTTCAAGATGTCCCGGGGCGGCGTGTTCGTCGCCGACATCTTCGTCGAGAAAGTACCGCAGACGTGGAAGCTGCTGACCGCGTTCCTCCCCCAGACGATCAAGGGCTACAACGCGCGCTGGTCCGGGCGCGAGACGCATACCCCGCTGTCGCTTCCGACCAAGCCGCCGCGCGAGAACCAGACCTCGCAGATGGGCATCGGCGACGTGCTGTACGGCCGCGAATGGGAAGACCGGGACTACACCGGCTTCGAGGCGATCGGCTGGTTCTACGCCGCCGAGGTCGTGCGCGACTGGCGCGGGCCGCACGCGGTGAATCACATCGGCCGCATCCAGCCGCAGTACTGGGCGCTGATCGAGGAGGTGGGCCTGCGGATCTGGCGCCAGGGCGGCGAAGATTGCACCATGCGGGTGATCGAGTAGCGCGATGTACACCGTCGCCGTCGACATCGGCGGAACGTTCACCGACGTCGTCGCCATCGACGCCGCGAGCGGCCGCCTGGCGATGGGCAAGGCGCTGACGACGCCTGCCGACCTGCAGCGCGGCGTGCTCGACGGCCTCGCCGACGCGGCCGGCGGGCTCGGACTCGAGCTCGGTGCGCTGCTCACCGGCACGAGCCGGATGGTGCATGCGACGACGCAGTCGTCGAACGCGGTGTTCGCGTTCTCCGGTGCGAAGACCGCGGTGCTCGCGACACGCGGCTTCGGCGACACGCTCCTCATCATGCGCGCGACCGGCCGCGTCGCCGGCCTCTCGGTATTCGAGCGGCACCACTACCGTGCGACCGACAAGCCGCGCCTCCTCGCCGACGAGCGCGACATCTTCGAAATCTCCGAGCGGGTGGATCATGCTGGTCGCGTCGTAGTGCCGCTCGACGAAGCCGCGGTCCTCACTGCGGCGCGCGAGATCCACCGGCGCGGATATCAGGCGGTGGCGGTCGCGTACCTCTTCTCGCACCAGAACGCGGCGCACGAACGCCGCACTGCCGAGCTCCTCCGCGCGGAGGCGCCGGAGCTCTACGTCTCGATCTCCTCCCACGTCGCGCCGGTGATCGGCGAGTACGAGCGCTCGGCGACTGCGCTCTTCAACGCCTATGTCGGACCCGTCGTCGCGGGCTATCTCGCCCGTCTCGAGCGGACGCTGGCGGGCGCCGGCCTCAGGCAGAAACTCCTGATCGTCCAGGCGAACGGCGGCGTGACCACGACGGCGCAAGTCGTGCCGATCTTCACGGTGGAGTCGGGCCCAGCTGCCGGGGTGGTGGGGGCGGCACACCTCGCGCAGACCCTCGGCAGGCCCGACGTGATCGCTACCGACGTCGGCGGCACGACATTCAAGGTCGCGCTGATCCGCGGCGGCGAGTGGGGCTACAGCCGCGAGACGGTCCTGAACCAGTATCAGTTGCGCCTGCCGATGATCGACGTCGCCTCAATCGGCGCGGGCGGCGGCTCGATCGCCTGGGTCGACGGCCGGCGGCTGCGTGTCGGCCCGCGCAGCGCCGCGGCCGAACCCGGCCCCGCCTGCTACGGGCTCGGCGGTACCGAACCGACGGTGACGGACGCCGATCTCGTCCTCGGCTATCTTTCGCCGGACCGCTTCCTCGGCGGCCGGATGGCGCTGCATCCCGAGCGCGCGCGGGAGGCGATCGCCGGGCGAATCGCGGTACCGCTCTTCGACGGCGACGTGCTCGCCGCCGCGGCCGGCATCCGGCAGGTCATCGACAGCCAGATGGCGGACCTCATCCGGAAGGTCACGCTCGAACGGGGCTACGACCCGCGCGACTTCGCGATGATGGCCTACGGCGGCTGCGGGCCGGCGCATGCGGGCTCGTACGGCGCGGACGCCGGCGCGACTGAGATCATCATTCCGTTCTTCGCCACCGTGCACTCGGCCGTCGGTGCCGCGCTGTCGGACACGCGATTCAGCCTGCGCCATTCGGAGCCCATCGTCCTGCCGGTCGACCCCGCGCGGCTCGAGGCAATCTACGCCGCAATGGAGCTCGCGGGGGCGCGCGAGCTCGCCGCCGCGGAGGTCCCGCCCGAGCGGCGCGCCTACCGCCGCTGGGTCGAGGCGCGGTTCCGCCGGCAGGTTCACCACGTCCGGATCGAGGCACCGGCGCGTTTCGACGAGCGCTCGCTCGCCGCGCTCGCGCCCGCGTTCGAGCGCGAGTACGAACGCCTGTTCGGGCCCGGCTCCGCGCTGACCGACGCCGGGATCGAGCTCGTCAACTACGGCGTCGATGCGATCGGTGCGACCGACAAGCCCACATTCGCTCGCGCCGCCGCGGGGGCGAGGGCGACCCCGCGCACCGAGCGCAAGGCGTGGTGTGCGCGCCGCAGCGAGATGGTGCCGACGCCGATCTACGACGGTCCGTCGCTCGCGCCGGGCGTCGAGATCCCGGGTCCGGCGGTGATCGAGCATCCGGGCACCACCATCGTCGCCCTCGCCGGACAACGCGTCCGGATCGACGAGTGGCGCCACACGCACCTCTTCACGCGGTAGGACCCGGCGAAATGCTCCAGCGCGCGACGGCACCCATCGATCCGGCGACCTTCGAGGTCCTGAACCACCGTCTCCTCAATATCGTCGAGGAGATGGGCATCCAGTACATGCGCTGCTCGGGATCGAACGTGCTCATCACCGGCAACGACGCCGCGACCGCGATCATGCTGCCCGACGGCGCGCTGGTCTCGGTCGGGCCGTACATCGTGACCCAGGGCAACGTTCTGCCGCTGATCGTCGAGAGCACGATGCGGCTTGCGGCCGACGTCGGCTACAACGACGGCGACATCTTCATCTGCAACGACCCTTACCTCGGTGCGATTCACGCGCCCGACTTCGCGACCGTGGCGCCGATTTTCCACGCGGGCGAGCTGGTCGCGTGGATCGGCGCTTCGGGACACCAGCTCGACACCGGCGGGATGGATCCCGGCGGCTTTTCGGTCAAGGCCGTCGACGTGCACCAGGAAGGCCTGCGCATGCCGCCGGTCAAGCTGGTCGAGGCCGGCCGCGTGCGCGAGGACGTCTACCGCTGGATTATCAACCAGGTGCGTGATCCGCTGGTGGGGCTCGACGTGCGCGGCCAGATCGCCGCGCTTAACTCCGGTCGCGCGCGGATCGCCGAGCTGATCGAGGCGTGGGGAGTCGACAACGTCAAAGCGGTGATGCGGCGCTCGATCGAGCACGCGCGCGACAAGCTCGCGGCGCGCCTGGCTGAGCTGCCCGACGGCGAGTGGCGCGACGTGCAGTACATCGATCACGACGGCCACGCGCCCGAGATCTATCGCATCGTGTGCACCATGCGGAAGGAGGGGTCCCGACTCGCGTTCGACTTCGCAGGGACGAGCCCGAACGCGCGCGGGCTGATCAACTCCACCTGGTCCGGGCTACAGGCTGCGGTGCTGTCGTCCGTCTACATCAATCTCTGCTGGGACATCCCGTGGAATCGCGGCGTGCGGGACTGCCTCGAGATCCGCGCCGAGCCGGGCACGGTCAACAACGCCGCCTATCCCGCGCCGTGCGCGATGGCGACGATTTCCGCGGTGATCGTGACGATCGACGTGACCTGGCGGTGCCTCGCGCACCTGCTTCTCGGGTCCGATGATTACCGCGGGCAGGCGATGGCGAACTGGTCGGGGACGTCGATGGCGCCGATCTTCGCCGGTACGAGCCAGCACGGCTTCCGGTTTGCCGCGACCGAGATGAGCCACTTCGGCGGAGGCGGCGGGGCGCGCGTGGATGCGGACGGCGTCGACACCGCGGGCATCGTGTTCAACACCACGCCCAACATGCCGAACATCGAGGACCAGGAGGCCGAGTACCCCGTCCTCTACCTCTTCCGCCGGCATCTGCCGGATTCCGGCGGGCCCGGTGCGTTCCGCGGCGGACGCTCTGGCGAGCTCGCGTACACCGTGCATGATGCCCCCGACGGAAAACTGGAAGGCCTCTTCGCCGGCACCGGCGCCGAAATGCCGAACGCCATCGGCATTGCGGGCGGCTTTCCGGGCGCCGCGATCCGCGTCGCGCGCGTCGTGGAGACCGACCTCGCTGCGCGCGGTGCGCGCGGGGAGGCGCTGCCGGCCCGGCTCGAGGACGTTCCGGGCAGGCGGGAGATCCTCGAATGCAAGCACGAGCGCTCGCCGATCCTCGCCGGAGAGGTCTGGTATCACAGCTGGCAGGCGGGCGCCGGCTACGGCGATCCGCTCGAGCGCGAGCCGGCGCGCGTCGCGATGGACGTCGCCCGCGGTGCGGTTTCCGCCGTCGCGGCGCGCTCGATCTATGGTGTCGCGTTGCACGCCGACGGCAGCGCTGACCCCGACGCGACGGCGCGGGAGCGTTCGGCAATGCGCTCGGCGCGCCTCGCCGACGCCCGGTCTCCGACGCCCGAGGACGCCGTGCTTGCGTTCGAGGGGAGCGGCACGCATCGCTTCGGCGAGACGCTCGTGCTCGCGCTCGACGACCGGCGCATCGCGTGCACACACTGCGGCGAGCCGCTCGGCACGCCCGGCGAAAACCTGCTGCCGCGGCTGAAGGAGACCGTGCTCCCGTTAACCGCCGCTGGACCGGTCCGGGGCGAGGACTACCCGCGCGGGCGGTTCGGTCTGCGGATCCTCATGTGTCCCGGATGTGGCGCGGCGATTGACACGCATCTAGCGTTCGCCGGCGCACCGCGCCCATCGATGCGGATCGTCTACCGGTGAACCTCGAGGCAGCCCGAGCCTAGGAGCGCCGCATGGCCAAGCGCGTCGTCGCTAGCGACCGGCTCATGCAGCCGATCGCTCACTTTTCCCACGGCGTGCGAGTCGGCCCCGTCGTCCACCTCGGTGCGGCGGCCGGCGTGGACCGATCGCGCCGGCTCGCAGGCACGAGCGTCGGGGTGGGCGACATGACGGCCCAGACCGAGCGGCTGTTCGCGAACCTGCGCATCGCCCTCGAAGCCCTCGGCGGCGCCTGGCAGGACGTCGTGAAGGTCAAAACCTACATCGTCGACTGGCGCGACCTGCCGGCGTACGACGCGGTGCTCGCCCGGCAGCTCGGCACGGTCTCCCCGGCCGCCTCGACAGTCGGCACCTGGGGGTTCCCGCTGCCGCAGATCCTGCTCGAGACGGAACTCGTGGCGTGCCAGGATGCGCGCGAGCGTCGCGCGGATGGGCTCCACTACTGCACAGCCGGGGGACTGGACGGTCCTGGAACGGCTACGGTGCCGGGCGGCGCGCGGGTCCAGGCAGAGCGCGCCCTGCGCAGCCTCGGCGCGTCGCTCGATCGGGCGAATCTCCGGCTCCAGGACGTGGCGATGCTGAACGTGTCGCTCGCCGACATTCGTGCCCTTGCCGCGTTCGACGAAACGTACGCGAAGTTCTTCCGGCCCCCGTACCCCGCTCGCTGCGTCGTCGGGGCTCCGCTCGCCCGACCGGGCGAGCTTGTCGCGCTGGAATCGATCGCCGCGAGCGGCCCCGTGCCGGTGGAGCCGAACAGCGTCGCGCCGCCGGCGTTCGCCTCGCCGGCCATGTGCGCGGGAGACTGGCTCTTCGCGAGCGCGCGAACCGGCAGCGAGGGGGAGAGCGCCGAGGGCCAGACGCAGCGCGCCTGGGAGTGCCTCGCCGCGACGCTCGAAGCCGCAGGCATGGGGCTCGAGGACGTGGTGCGCACCAACAATATCCTGACCGACTGGCGGCTTTACGCCGGATTCAATGCCGGCTACGGCCGCTTCGTGACGCGGCCGTACCCGCCGCGGGCGACGGTGCATGCAGCGCTCGCCGACCCCCGCGCATGCATCCAGATCGAGGCCGTCGCGCACCGCCGGGGGCGCGATGCGACGGTGCTAGAGGCCGCGCCACAGGCCTAGACGCGCGCGCCGAGCCGATGTCTTCCGCACCCGTACCACGTCGTTCAGCCGCATCGGCGGCGTGGCTCGCAGCGAACCTCCTCGAGTTCGCCGCCGCGGCGATGCTGGTCGCGATCTGTGCGATCGTGTTCTGCGGCGTCTTTTTCCGCTACTTCCTGCACATCGGCCTCGGCTGGACCGAGGAGCTCGCGCGCTATCTGCAGATCTGGATGACCTTCGTGGGGGCCACCGTCGCGGTCAAGCGCTGGGCGCACTTCCAGCTCACGATCGTCGACCAGGTGATCCCCGCGGCGCTGCGGCGCTTCACGCGCGTCTTCGCGATCGTGGTGGTAATGACGCTGGCCGCGATCATGATCAACCACGGCATCTACATCACGCGCGTCACCTGGAAGCAGACTTCGCCCGTACTCGGCTGGCCGATCGGGTACCTCTACCTCATGGCCCCGGTGAGCGGGGTGCTGATGGAGTGGTTCGCCCTGCGACACCTCGTGCGCGTGCTGCGCGGGGAGCCCGACAAGCCCGCCGGCGGCGCGCACGGCGCGGCGGCTACCGTCCCGCACTGAGACCGCGCATCCCGCATGATCGTCCTCCTCGTCCTCCTGAGCTTCGTGGTGATGGTGCTGCTCACCGCACCGGTCGCCTTCGCCCTCGGGGTCGCGGCCGCGATCGGCCTGCTCGCCTCCAACAGCGCGCCGCTGTTCGTCGTGCCGCAACGCATCTTCGAAGGGGCCGATTCGTTCGTCCTGCTTGCGATCCCGCTGTTCATCCTGGCCGGCGCGCTGATGGAGACCGGGGGCATCTCGGCACGCCTGGTGAACCTCGCGAAGGCGCTGGTCGGCCACCTGCGCGGCGGTCTCGGCATGGTGGTCGTGGTGAGCGAGAGCCTCTTCTCCGGAATCTCGGGTTCGACGGTGGCTGACGTGTCGGCGATCGGCTCGCTGATGATCCCGGCCCTGTGCCGCGCCGGGTTCAAGCCCGACCGGGCGGTCGCGATCGTGTCGGCGGCCTCGGCGATGGGGATACTGATCCCACCGTGCCTGCTGATGGTCGTGATCGCGCAGATTGCCGGACTCTCGGTCGGCGCGCTGTTCCTCGCCGGCTTCGTTCCCGCGGCGGTCCTCGCCGCTGCGATCGCGGTGCTCATTTACGTCCAGGCGCGTCGTGACGGCATCGGCGGCACCGATCGCGCCACGCTGCGTGAGCTCTTCCGCGCCCTACGCGCGGCGATCATCCCCATGATGATGCCGGTAATCATCTTCGGGGCGATCCTCGGCGGCATCGCCGACCCCACCGAGGCCGCGGTGCTGGCCGTGATCTACGCTTTCATCGTGGGCGTCTTCGTGTACAAGGAGGTGACCTGGGGGCAGCTGCCGAAGATCCTCGTCGACAGCGCGGTGACGAGCGGCATCGTGATCTTCATGGTCGGCACCGCGTCGAGCTTCTCGTGGCTGCTGGCGGTGCAGCAGGTGCCGGCGCAGCTCGCCGATGCGATGCTCGCCCTCTCGGCCGAGCGCTGGGTGTTCTTCGTCGCAAGCACCGTAGTCTTCATCGTGCTCGGGGCGCTCCTCGAAGGCCTGCCCGCGGTGATCATCTGCCTGCCGATCTTCCTGCCGATCGTGCAGCGCATCGGGATCGACCCGATGCACTACTCGATCGTGGTGGTCGCGGCGATCGGCCTCGGCCTGTTCCTGCCCCCGGTCGGAGTCGGCCTCTACATTGCAAGCTCGTTTGCGGGATTGCGCGTCGACCAGACGATCCGCGCCATGCTCCCCTACGTTCTCGTGCTCTTCGCGGGCATTCTCGTCCTGATCGCTTTCCCGTGGCTCACGCTGGTCGTTCCGAAACTTTACCTGGGCCGCTAGGCCCGCACCGAGAGGGAGAAGACGTCATGTCCGATGCTCCGAAGACGTTCGACCGCCGCCGCTTCCTGCACGCTTCGGCCGCGTTCGCCGCCGCGGGCGCCGTCGCCCGCCCCGCGCAGGGGCAGGCCGGCAAGGCCCCCGCGACGGTCCGCCTGCCGGCGAGGCTGCAGCTCAAGTTCGCGACCATCGCCGCCGAAAGCTTCCCCTACGTCGATGGCGCGCGGCGCTGGAAGGAGCTGGTCGAGAGTCGCAGCGGCGGCACGATCGAGATTCAGGTCTTCCACTCGGCGTCGCTCGGCAGCGAGCGAACGATCAACGAGGGCGTGCTCGCCGGATCCATCAACGCCGGGGTGGGCGCGGGCGCCTGGGCCGGGTTCGTCCCGACCTACAACGTGGTCTCGCTGCCGTTCCTGATCCGCGACCTCAAGCACATGTACGCGGTGGCGGACGGCGAGCCGGGCGCGCGGATCGCGCGCGATGCCGAGGCCAACGGGTTCAAGGTGCTCGCGTACTTCAGCGCGGGCGACCAGCATTTCCAGACGCGCACCAAGCCGGTCCGCAGCATCGAGGACTTCAAGGGCCTCAAGATGCGGGTGATCGAGAACAAGGCGCTGATCGATGCCTTCCGTGCGATGGGAGCAGTCCCGGCGCCGATCCCGTATCCGCAGATCTATACGGCGCTGCAGCAGGGCACGGTGGACGGTACCGCGAACGACCTGCTCTCGGTCACCACGCTGAAGCTCTACGAGGTGGCGAAGTTCTTGACCCTTTCGAGCTACGTCGTCGAGCCGCGACCGGTGATCATGTCGAAGGCCTTCTTCGACGGCCAGCCGCCCGAGGTGCAGCGTCTCCTCGTCGAGACGGCGCGCGAGGCCGCGGTCTTCGAGCGCAAGGTGTTCGAGGATCGGCTGGTGTCGGGCGAGGCCGAGGCGAAAAAGAATGGCATGACCTTCCTCACCCTGTCCGACCGGGAGAAGTGGGTCGACGCCGTGCGCCCGGTGTGGGCCGAGTTCGGGAAGTCCGTACCCGGCGGCGCCGAGATGATTAAGGCGATCCAACAGAGTTGAGACGGGACCGAGCAACTGTCCCGGACCAGTTGTCGGAAAGGTGCAACTGACTGATCGAAATCGGGGTGAAACGAGGAAGTATTCGGGACAGTTAAAAGGTAAGTCTCTGACGCGACTTACTTTCGGGTCTGCATGGGGTGCAGGGGGTCGAGTGTTCGAATCACTTCGCCCCGACCAAAATCAATTACTTAGGCGTGGGCTCAAAATCGACTGTCCCGAATTGCGCCTGGACACGATCTCTTAGTCGCTTGATTCTGCGCGATAGCGCGCCTGCAAAGTGTGCAGGGTGCGCTACTCGTCCCGTCCGCCCAGTTGTCCCCGGCGCCGTTGCTCGACTGACACGACCGGGAATTCAGGCTGAACGCGTGCTCTTGAGACTAAGCGCGCCGCCAGCCCATTCGGCCGTTTGCCTTACCAGCGGGCTGCTCGGACTGACCACCGTCCTCTTGAGCCCCCGCCGCATCCGGAAGTGACCGGGCTCTGAACTTGTTTGGCGACATCCCGTAGTGCTTCTTGAATGCGTTGGAAAATCCGGGCGCGCTCTTGAAGCCAACATCGCGCGCGATCCGCTCGACTGACATCGTGCTATGCCTCAGCGCGCCGACGGCGCGCGCGAGGCGGCGCTCGACCAGGCAAGCATAAGGCGTTCGCTGAGTAGCGGCGCGAAAGCTGCGAACGAAATGATCCTTGGAAACACCGACAAGCTGCGCGAGATCGCCCAGTGCGATGTCGCGGTCGATATTGGCGTCGATGTAGGCGAGGACTCGCGTCAGGAGTCGCGGCGCCAGGGGATGTGGGGCCGCAGGCGCCACCGCTCGTCTTCGGCTCTTCTGCGGCACGTTCGAATGCCAGCAGACCAGATGTCGTATCAATAGCTCCATCGACTGCGTGAGGAGTAACGCGTCGGGGTGCTTGCTGCCTCCACCAAATGTCTCGAACTCGCTCTGCAGCATCATGAAATAGCTCTGCAGCCAAGGATCATGGATGGCGAATATGGGGTCGATCTCGGGCGCAACCGAGCAGAGGAGATTCTCGTCGGCGTATCGTTGTATGAGCGACGGCGCGATGTAGACATGCATGACCTCGCAGATGCCGCCTCGGACCCATGCACTGGGCTCGTCTGACGGGCTGAAGGTAAGCGAGCCGTGTTGCGAGCGTGTACCGACGCAACGACCTTCCACGAGCTTTGCGACCGAGGTCGACCCTCCGACGTGATACATCAACGTGTGCTGCGCTAGCACAACGTGCGTTGCGCTACGCGAGGCCGGGCGATGCCACTTGGCGGCGATCACGTCGCCACCCGGGCCGTGCACGACGTAATCCGGCTCCGTCGGATAGTTTGTCGCGAGAAAATGACTGAAAGCCGACGGTTCCGTGGGCTGGCGACCTACCATCCGCGACCTCCCTTGCGTTGCTCTTAACCGAAATCGACATGCGTGGATTTCGTTTATCGCCAATCTTTGCGGCGACGCCATCTACCTTCGCGGTTCTTGCTTATTCTACGCTTGGTGCCTGCGCGCTGAAGTAGCGAGGGAAGCGGCTCTCTCGCTCTGAAAGAAAGGGTGAGGCGACAAAAAGGAAGCGCCGGTTCCCGTTACGGCGGCGCTCGCGATCGCAAAACCAGCCAGGCAGCACGTTGAACCACGGCGACACAACGAAAAGGAGGCGCATGTGAACCCCAGGACAGAGCAGTCGGATCTCCCTCATCGGAAGAACAGCCGGATTAAGATGGTCATCGCCGCCATCGCGGCGATGACGCTGTTCGGCGCTTCGCTTCCCGGCAACGCGAAGGATCGGGACGACGACGGAGACCGGCACCAGGGCAAGCATAAGCTCCTGACGTGCGACGACACGATGAAGGAGGAGTTCCGCCCGGACTCGCTCACCACAGTCCTGCTTGTCAAGGCGTTCAACAAGGGCGATGCGCTCACGCTTTCCACGCCGACCCCCACAACACCTATCGCAGCCAATGACGTTTGTGTGGTCAAGCTGCTCGTCGGACCGGGAAATCCCGGGCCGGCCGATGCGCCATCAACCTCGCCGGGCATCGGCATCGAAGTGTGGCTGCCGGCGCGCGCAAACTGGAACCGCCGGATTCACGTTGCCGGCGGCGGTGGGTGGGCCGGCGGTAATCAGACGTCGTTGACATTGCTCGCGGGAGCGGGCGGCGCGGGCGGGACCACGCCGAGCCCTTCGTTTATTGCGACGGTGGAAGGCGCCGTTTCGGCGAACACAGACACCGGACACAGCGGGCCCGGCGGCGGATCGTTCGCGATGAACCCGGATGGCAGCATCAACACGGTCCTGTGGAACGACTTCGCGCAACGCGGCATTCACGAAATGGCCGTGAAGACGAAGCAGATTACCAAGGCCTACTACGGCAAGGCCGCGAAGTACTCGTACTGGGACGGCTTCTCCACGGGTGGCCGGCAAGGCCACAAGCTCGCGCAGCTGCATCCGGGCGACTTCGACGGCATCCTCGCCGGCGCGCCGGCGTTCAACTGGACGCGCTTCATCACCGCCGAGCTGTATCCGCAGATCGTGTACCAGCGGGATCTGGGCGGCGTTCCGCTCACGAGCGGCCAGCTGAACCTGATGGGCAACGCTGCCATCAATGCTTGCGACGTGGTGAACGGCCAGCACATGGGCTACATCCCCGATCCGTCCGAGTGCCGCTATGACCCGGCGCTGGACCCGAGCGTGATCTGCACCAAGAACGGCGGCACCAACAGCACCGCCAATTGCGTGACGCCGCTTCAGGCGCAGGCCATGAACAAGCTGTGGTACGGCCAGACGCGCGACGGGACCGCGCCTCCGCCGTCCGCGGACAACAGCTGGTCGCTGCACATCGGCCGCGGCAACCACCTGTGGTACGGGCTTGCGCGCGGAAGCAGCTTCGGTGGCTTGGGCGGCAGCATTGGCGGGGCCCCATTCCCGTTCTCGATCGCGACCGACATGGTCGCGCTCGAAATGCAGAACTCAACGCTTGCGACGCCGTCCTTCATCAACGCGACCGGCAATGGCGCGAACGGCTGGATGAACCTGTCCTACGCCCAACTGGCCAATGCGTACGACCAGGGGCTGATCCTGCAGTCGAGCTTCGCGCACATCAACACCGACGACGCGAATCTGCGGCCGTTCCGCAAGTCGGGCGGGAAGATGATCATGTACCACGGGCTCGCCGACGTCCTGATCATGCCGCAGGGCTCGGTCAACTACTACGAACGCGTCATCCGCGAGATGGATGGGCTGCGCGAGGTGCAGAAGTTCTATCGCTTCTTCCTCGTGCCAGGCATGACGCACGGCTTCGGCAATGGAACGACCAACCCGAATGCCAACCCGCCGCTTCCCGGCGCCGCCGGCGCGGACAGTGTAGCGGACGGTACCTCGCAGCTTTACGACGCGCTCACCGCCTGGGTCGAGAAAGGCATCGCCCCGCAGCGAATCGACATCTCCTCCGCCGTGACGCCCGCTTTCCCGATCGCCAAGTCGCGGCCCATCTGCGCCTACCCCAAGGAAGCAAAGTATGTTGGCGGCGACATCAACGTTGCTTCGAGCTACATCTGCGCTGGTCAGGGTCGGGGCCGTGACGACGACGATGACGGTCACGGCCATCATCACGGTCACGGCAATCACGACGACTGACGTTAGGGCCCTACCTTGGCGACGAATAAGCAATCCAACCTCGCGCTGACCGAGAGGCGAGGGCGTGAGTGCCGCGGGTCGAAAGACACTCACGTTGCCGTGGTGATTCAGCAGCGGGGGAAGGAAGGCGTGAAGATTGCGTATCGCGCGTGGTTCGTCGGGATTTTCGCCGCGCTCTTCGCCGCTGCTCCCGCGGCCGCCCAGCAGAAACTCAAGATCGGCTTCATCACCACGCTCTCCGGTCCGCAGGGCGTGATCGGCGAGGACATGAAGAACTCGGTCGAGCTCGCGCTCGACAACCTCGGCCGCAAGGTCGGGGGCCTCGACACCGAGGTGATCTACGGCGACGACCAGGTGAAGCCCGACGTCGGCAAGCAGCTCGCCGACGAGATGCTGAAGAAGCACCAGGTCGACTTCGTCGCCGGGGTGATCTGGTCGAACGTGCTGCTCGCGGTGTCGCCGACGGTGACCGACGCCGGCAAGATCATGATCAGCACCAATGCCGGCCCGCACCAGCTCGCCGGCAAGGAGTGCAACGAGCGCTTCTTCTCGACCTCCTGGCAGAACGACCAGACGCCCGAGGCGATGGGCAAGTACATGAGCGACCAGGGCATCAACGACGTGTACCTGATGGCGCCCAACTACGCCGCCGGCAAGGACATGCTCACCGGCTTCAAGCGCTACTTCAAGGGCAAGATCTCGGACGAGGTCTACACCAAGCTCGGTCAGGCCGACTACCAGGCGGAGATCAGCCAGCTGCGCGCCAAGAACCCGAAGGCGGTGTTCGTGTTCTACCCGGGCGGCATGGGCATCCAGTTCATGCGCCAGTACGCGCAGGCGGGCCTGCGGCAGCAGATCCCGCTCTACTCGGTGTACACCGCCGACGAGCTCTCGCTCCCCGCGGTCAAGGACGCCGCGCTCGGCCAGTGGGAGACCCGCTTCTGGAGCCCCGACCTGAAGGTGCCGGCGAGCGAGAAGTTCGTCGCCTACTACCGCAAGAAGTACGGCAAGACGCCGTCGTTCTACGGTGCGCAGAGCTACGACGGCATCATGCTGATCGACTCGGCGGTGCGCGCGGTCAAGGGCAACCTGAAGGACCAGAAGGGCATGATCGCGGCGATGCGCAAGGCGAACTTCGACTCGGTGCGCGGCAAGTTCGCCTACAACGTGAACCACTTCCCGATCGAGAACTTCTACCTGCTGAAGGTGGTGAAGGGGCCGGCCGACGTTCCGGACATGGCGATCGAGAAGACGGTGTTCGAGAACCACAAGGACTCGTACTACAAGGAATGCGGGATGAAGTGGTGACGCGCCGGAGCGCGTAGACGGAGAAGGGCGCGGCGGGGTCGCGCCCTTTTTTGTCGACCGACGTCCTCTTCCTCGAGCAGGCGCTGAACGGGCTGCAGCGGCGCTTGCGGTCACCGATCTCATCGATGCACGGTGCCTTAGCCGTGCCCTGGTCGTTTCGTGCTGGGAGGCCACCAGAGCGTTGCTCCGTTGGTCAGGATGTCTTACACTGTATTTATGGATACGACACTGACTATTCGGGCCGACGAAAGGCTCCGGCTGGCGCTGGAGCAGCGGGCGCGGGCGCAGGGCAAGACGCTCTCGGCAGTCGCGCGGGAAATCCTCGAGGCCGCCGTCCAGGAGCGGCCGCTCGGGCTGAAGACCTCTCATCTGAAGGGCCGGGTGCGGCTGCGCCGGACGCAGACCGACGCGTGGCGCAAGGCGCTGGCCGATCGGAACTGGCGGTCGTGACGACCTGGGTCGTCGACACCGGCCCACTGGTCGCCTACGTGGATGCGGACGATCCGGCACACGCCGATGTCACCGCATGCTGGGACGGGTTCTCGGGCAGGCTGGCCACGACGAGTGCCGTGATCACAGAGGCCATGCACTTCGTCAGCGCGAGCCGGGAAGGCCCGCGAACCCTCGCCGAGCTCGTTGCGGCGAGCGAAATGGACGT
This sequence comes from uncultured beta proteobacterium, assembly GCA_963789885.1. Classification (GTDB taxonomy): domain Bacteria; phylum Pseudomonadota; class Gammaproteobacteria; order Burkholderiales; family SG8-39; genus DATEDA01. The sequence goes on from CAWBNB010000022.1 coordinate 17,309, forward strand.
GTTCGACCTCAGCGCGCCTCCGGAGCTGCACGAGGCGGTGGCACTCATGGAGAAGTACGCCGACACGCCGATGGACTTCGCCGACGCTACGCTCGTCCTGCTGGTCGAGGCACTGGACGCGCGCGACGTCCTGACACTCGATCGACGCGGGTTCGCCGCGTATAGGACGAGGAAGGGCCGCGCGATGCGTCTCGTGCTGGACACGGGTTGAACATGGCCTGCATCCTGATCGCCTGCTTCCGGACGCACCAAGCCATCGCCGAAGCGTTTCGACCGACGGCAGCGGGATGTCCCGAACTAATCGGCGAAAACACGCAAGTTCTTGACCGAGAGAGCAGTGATTCGCGGAAGTTTTCGGGACAAATCTCGCTTAACTCCTTGATCGGAAACGACCCCAAGCCTCCATGGGGTGCAGGGGGTCGAGTGTTCGAATCACTTCGCCCCGACCAAAATCAATCACTTGGGCGAGGGCAGGAAAGCGACTGTCCCGAATCGCGCCTGAGTGTCCCGAATTCCGATCTCGTAGTTCGTTGATTCTTCGCGATAGCGCACCTGCAAAGCTGGCAGGTGCGCTACCGGTGTCGGATCTAAACGACGCCGCTCTTCCTCAGCTGCTCGATCTCCGCGTCGCCGATACCGATATCGCGCAGGATCTCGACGCTGTGCTCGCCCAGGAGAGGCGGAGCGCGGTCGTGTACGAGCGGCGCGGCGGTGAACCGCATCGGGCTCGCGACCTGCGGCACTGTTCCCGACAGCGGATGTGGGACCTCGACCAGCATGCGCCGATGCTTCACCTGCTGATCCTCGAACACCTCCGGGATCGCGTTGATCGGGCCGGCCGGAACGCCGGCGGCGTCAAGCGCCGCGACCCAGTGGCTGCGGTCGCGCTCCTGCAGAAGCGCTGCGATCAGCGGGTGCAGCACGGCGAGGTTGCGGACGCGCGACGCGTTTTTCGCGAACCGTTCGTCCTGCGCTAGCGCCGGCTGTCCCAGCACTTCGCACAGCTTCGCGAACTGGCCGTCGTTGCCGACGGCGAGCGCGATCTGGCCGTCGCGGCAGGCGAACACGTCTTGCGGCTGGATGTTGGGGTGCGCGTTGCCGGTGCGCCGCGGCGCCTTGCCCGACACGAGGAAGTTCATCGCCTGGTTGGCGAGCGTCGCGACCTGGACGTCGAGCATGCCGATGTCGATGTACTCGCCCGTGCCCGACACCTCGCGCCGCGCGAGCGCGGCGAGCACCGCCACCGCCGCGTACATGCCCGTCATCAGGTCTACGATCGGGATGCCGACCTTCTGCGGCCCGCCGCCGGGCTTGTCGTCGCGCTCGCCGGTGACGCTCATCATCCCGCCCATCGCCTGGATCATGAAGTCGTACGCCGCCTGGTCGCGCCGCGGCCCGGTCTGGCCGAAGCCGGTCACCGAGCAGTAGATGAGCTTCGGGTTGACCGCCTTGAGGTCCTCGTAGCCCAGCCCGAACCGCGCCAGCGTCCCGACCTTGTAGTTCTCGAGGACGATGTCGGCGCGCGCCGCGAGCGCGCGCACGATCCGCTGACCTTCCGGCTTGTCGATGCTGAGCGTGACCGAGCGCTTGCCGCGGTTGACCGACAGGTAGTAGCCGGCTTCCTTCGTTTCGGCGCCATCGCGATCTTTCAGGAACGGTGGTCCCCAGGAGCGCGTGTCGTCGCCCGCGCCGGGGCGCTCGACCTTGATCACGTCCGCGCCGAGGTCGGCAAGGACCTGCCCGGCCCACGGGCCGGCGAGGATCCGGCTGAGGTCGAGGACTTTGACGTGCGAGAGGGGACCGGGCATGTTGCTGCTCCTTTCAATCAATGGTGGCGCCCGAGGTCTTCACGACCTTGCCCCATTTCGCCATGTCCGTCTTGATCGTTGCCGCGAACGTTTCGGGCGTGCTGGACATCGGCTCGATGCCCTGGCCCGCCAGCTGCTTCTTCATGCCGGGATCGGCCATCACCTTGGCGATCTCGGCGTTGAGGCGCGCCACGATGTCTTTCGGCGTCGCCGCGGGTGCGAGCACACCGAGCCAGATCGATACGTCGAAGCCGGGCAGACCCGACTCCGCGAGCGTTGGGACACTCGGCGCGGCAGGCGAGCGTTTCGGACTCGTCACGCCGAGCGCGCGCACCTTGCCGGCGTTGACGTTCTCGATGTGCGCCGAGATCGTGTCGATCATCATCGAGACGCGACCGGTCAGGAGGTCGGCCATCGCGGGTCCGGTTCCCTTGTAGGGAACGTGGGTGATGTCGATGCCGGCGATCGACTTGAACATCTCGCCGGAGAGGTGGCTCGAGCTGCCGTTGCCCGCGGAGGCGAACGTCAGCGTCCCGGGCTTCGCCTTGGCGAGCGCGATCAGCTCCTTGACGTTCGTCACCCCCACCGAGGGGTGCACGACCAGCATGTTCGCGGTCGAGTGCGTGAGACTGATCGGCGCGAAGTCCTTGACCGGGTCGTAGCGCAGCTTCGAGTAGAGGCTCGGGTTGATCACGAGCGTGCCCATCGTCGCAAAGAACAGCGTGTAGCCGTCGGGAGGGGCACTCGCGACCGCCTCGGCCGCGATCGTGCCGCCGGCGCCGCCGCGGTTGTCGATGACGACCGGTCTACCGAGCCGCTCAGCGAGCTTCTGGCCCAGGCTGCGCGCCATGAGATCGGTCGCGCCTCCGGCCGGGAACGGCACGACAAGGTGCACCGGCTTTTCCGGGTATTCCGCCAAGGCGGGCTGGCCGGCCACGATCGCCGCAGCGGCCACCAGAGTGCTTGCAATGCGGCAGGTGCGCTTCATTCCCGTTTCCTTTCTCAGTCGATGGTCGCGCCGGAAGCCTTCACGACCTTGCCCCATTTCGCGATTTCGATCCGGATCGTGTCCCCGAACGCCTCGGGCGTCGAAGACATCGCCTCGATGCCCACTGCGGCGAGCTGCTTCCGGAGCTCGGGGTCGGCCATGGCTGTCCGGATCTCGCTATTCAGGCGCACGATGATTTCCCGCGGCGTTTTCGCCGGCGCGAGCACGCCCAGCCAGTTCGACACGTCGTACCCCGCGAGACCGGCGTCCGCGATGGCGGGGACGCCCGGCAGCGCGGCGGTACGCTTCGGGCTCGTCACGCCGAGCGCGCGCACCTTCCCGGTCTTGATGTAATCGCTGTACAGCGCGATCGAGTCGAACACCATCGAGATGCGCCCGCCGAGCAGGTCGGCCGCGGCCGGGCCGCTGCCCTTGTAGGGTACGTGCGTCATGTCCACGCCGGCCATCGACTTGAAGAGCTCGCCCGCGAGATGGCTCGAGCTGCCGTTACCCGCCGACCCGAACGTCAGAGTGCCGGGTTGCGCTCTGGCGAGCGCGACGAGCTCCTTCACGCTCTTCGCCGGAACCGACGGGTTCACCACTAGCACCCGCGGCGTCGAGTGGGTGAGGCTGATCGGCGCGAAGTCCTTGAGCGGGTCATAGCGCAGCTTGGGATAGAGATGGGGGTTGATGGCCTGTGTCCCCATCGTGCCGAAGAGCAGGGTGTAGCCGTCGGGCGCTGCGCCCGCGACCGCTTCCGCCGCGATCGTGCCGCCGGCACCGCCTCGATGGTCGAGCACGACCGGCTGACCGAGCCGCTCCGAGAGCTTCTGGCTCAGGGTCCGCGCCATGAAGTCGGCGCCGCCCCCGGCGGGGAAGGGCACGACCAGTCGGATCGGCTTTTCCGGATACGCGGCCGAGGCGCTCGCGGCGGCAATCAGCAGCCCGCCCAAGGACAGTGCCCGCAGCGCGCGGCTCGAACGGTTCATCGACTCGGCTCCTGTGACCCTCGCATCGTGAGCGGCAGTGTAGGGCCCGCCACTGCTCCGACGCCAGACGCATGACGCATAAAGCAGCTATGCTCGATGCGCCATGGCATCTCCCACCGCGGCGCTCCTCGATCTCGCACGACTGAGACTCTTCGTGCAGGTCGCCGAGGTCGGCAGCCTCACGAAGGCGGCGGTGATGCTGGACACGGCGCAGCCCGCGATCAGCCGCCAGATCGGTCAGCTCGAGCGCGAGTGGGGCGGGCGTCTGTTCCACCGCACCGGCCGCGGCGTCGCGCTGACGGAGCTCGGCGAGCGGATCCTGCCGCGGGCGAAGGCGCTCCTCGCCCAAGCGAGCCAGCTTTCCGAGGACATCAAGGGCACCGCCGGCGTTCCATCCGGGGATGTGCGCGTGGGCGTCCTCCCGTCGCTCTCGCAACCCCTGATCAACCTGCTCTTCCGGCGCACGCGGACGAGCTTCCCGAATGTGCGCCTGCACGTCTATGAGGGCTCCACCGGCCAGATCGAGGAGTGGCTCGCGAACGATCGGATCGACATCGCAATCCGCTATCGCTACGGCCGGGGCCTGCCGCGTGGTGAGCTTCGACTCGCGGTCGTCGATACGCATCTCATCGGCGCCGCCGGAGACCCGGTCACCCGCGCGCCGACGGTGCGGTTCGCACGCCTCGACCAGCTGCCGCTGGTACTGGCGGGGCCGCCCCAAGCCCTGCGCGTCCTGCTGGACCAGACGGCCAAGCGGCTCCGTATCACGCTCTCGGTCGTGATGGAGGCCGACTCGCTGCCGCTACAGACGGAGGCCGTGGCGGAGGACCGCTGTTACACCATCCTGCCGGTTCATGCGGTGGCCCAGGCGCTGCAGGCCGGGCGCGTGCAGGCGTCGCGGATCGTGAGCCCGGCGATCTCCCGCACGATCGCGCTCGGCACCACGACGCAGCGGCCGCTGACGGCCGGGGGCCGCGAGGTGGTGAAACTGGTTCGCGAGATCGTGAGCACGATGGTGGGCTCGGGACCCTGGCAGCAGCCACGCGAGTAGGAGAGGGCATACCGTCGGCGCGATAGCTGCTGCATCGGCCATGCGGCTCGCCGCGCGGTCAGTCGTAGAGGCGGGCCGGGTTCTCGACGAGGATGCGCCTGACGAGCGTTTCGTCGGGCGTCCAGTCCTTGAACGCTTGCAGTAGAACGGCGGGGTCCGGCTGCGGCTTGACGTTGAGATGCGGCCAATCGCTACCCCAGACCAGCTGCGACGGATTGACCTCGATCATCCTCTGATGGAACGGCTGGCCGGCATCGACGCTCGGCGCCTTGAGCGTGTTGCGGTAGACGCACAGCTTCACCCAGACATGACCGCCTTCGAGCAGCGACAGCAGCGTACGGAAGCCTTCTTCGTCGACGCCGGCGGCAGGATCGAAGCCACCCATGTGATCGACGACGACCGGGAACGGCAACCGGCGCAGCTCGGCCGCAATGGCGGGCAGCACCTTGCAATCGGTCCATAGCTCGGCATGTACGCCGGCATCGGCGAGCATGCCCTTCATGCGCAGCAGATCGTCGAACGTCGCGCTGCCCGAGAAATTCGCTCCGGTGCCGGCGCGATGGCTGAAGCGGGCGCCACGCACGCCGCGCGCGCGCAGGTCCTTTAGCGCCGCGACAGAACTGTTCCGGGTCACGATCACTCCCCGCAATTGCGGCTGTGCCGCCAACACGGTGAGCAGGAGCGAATAGTCTTCGCCGTACGCGCTCGGGTGAACGAGCACCCCACGCGAGAGCTCCAACCGCTCCAGCATGGCGAGGTACTGCTCCAACGGTGCTTCGGGCGGCGTGTAGCTCCGCTCGGGCGCGAGCGGAAAGCGGTCGTACGGGCCGAAAACGTGCGCGTGGCAGTCCCAGCCGGAGACATTGAGCTCGATCGCGTTGCTCATGGTCTGCCGGGCCGGCAGGGAATTTTGGGGCATCGATGCCTCCTCAGTGCTCAATGTCAGGGTGGGCAATCCCAAGCGTAGCGCGATGCGGCCGGCTCAATAACGGTCGCGGCGCTATGCCAGCTATGCGCAGACCTGAATAGCGTGGCCCCAAGTGTGGATCGTTGCGCTGGAGCAATACCGGACGTGGCTTCCGGCGCATAGCTGGTTTGCGCCTCCAATATCTTGCCCGCGCGGTGCGCCGTGCCTAGAGTGCTACGACCTGACGACGACCGAAAGCGCAGTCGAGTCGAACATCAATACTCGGAGATCGAATGGCAACCCAGGTCAATGACGCAGCGCACAGCCCGGTGCGGGTCGACCGCGACGGCTCCGTAGCCGTGATCGTGATCGACAATCCGCCAGTGAATGCCGGTTCGTACGATGTGCGCCTCGGCCTGCTGGAGGCTATCCGCACGGTCGCAGCGGACAACGCGATCGACGCTGCCGTGATCATCGGCGCCGGCAGCACGTTCGTCGCCGGCTCGGATATCCGCGAGTTCGGCAAGCCGCTCGAAGAGCCGCAGCTGCCGACCGTCATCGCCGCGATCGAGGCGTGCCCGAAGCCCGTTGTCGCGGCGATCCACGGTGCATCGCTCGGCGGCGGCTTCGAGTTGGCCTTGGGCTGCGACGCGCGCGTTTGCGCGCCGGGCGCCGTGGTCGGTCTTCCCGAAGTGACGCTGGGCATGATCCCCGGCGCCGGCGGCACCCAACGCCTGCCGCGTCTTGTCGGAATCGCCGCTGCGATCGAGATCGTTTGCTCCGGTCGCCGCGTTCCCGCGGAAGAAGCAGTACGTCTCGGCATGATCGACAAGTTGATCGAGGGGGATCTGCGCAGTGGTGCGGTCCTGTACGCGCGAGCTCGCGAGGGACGCAAGCGACGCTTGAGCGAGGCGTCGGTCCCTGCCGACACACATGACCACGTGGAAAAGGCGGCCACTGCGGCATTGAAGGCAGGCCGCGGTCGTCCGCACGTGGCGGAAGCCATTGAAGCGGTGAAATCCGCCGCCCGCCTGCCCTTCGTCGATGCGCTCGCGCGGGAGCGCGAGGTGTTTCAGCGGCTGCGCTCCGGCAACGAAGCCGCGGCGCTGCGTCATTTGTTCTTCGCCGAGCGCGAAGCGTCGAAGGTGCCGGACCTCGCCGACGTCGCCCCGCGCAGCATCAAGAGCATTGCCGTTATCGGCGCCGGTACGATGGGCGTCGGCATCGCGACCTGCTTTGTGGATGCAGGCTACGCCGTCACGCTTCTCGAGCAGGATGACGCCGGGGCGCAACGCGGCCTCGAGCGGATGCGGGAGATACAGCACCGTGCAGTCGCTGCCGGGCGGATCTCCGCAGACGAAGCGCAGCATCGTCTCGCGCGGGTGACGCCCACGGCGAATGCGCAGCAGCTGGCCGATGCCGACCTCGTCGTCGAGGCGGTCTTCGAGGATATGCAGGTCAAGATCGACCTTTTCCGGCGCCTGGAGCCGATCCTCCGCAGCGACGCCATCCTCGCGTCCAACACGTCCTATCTAGACCTCGATCAGATCGCCGCCGCGACCAAGCGACCTGGCGACGTCGTTGGCCTGCATTTTTTCAGCCCGGCGCACATCATGAGGCTGCTGGAGATCGTTCGCGGAGCGCAGACCAGTCCGGATACGTTGGCCACCGCACTTGCGGTTGCGAAGAAGCTTCGCAAGCTGGCAGTCGTCGCGCGCGTCGGGGAAGGCTTCATCGGCAACCGCATCTACGCGGCGTATCGGCGGCAGTGCGAGTTCATGCTGGAAGAAGGCGCATATCCCGAGGACATCGACGGGGCGCTGACGCAGTTCGGCTTCGCCATGGGCCCGTTCGCCGTGTCGGACATGTCGGGCCTCGACATCGCCTGGAAGATGCGCCAGCGACTCGCGGCCACACGTGATCCGCGCAGCCGCTATGTCGAGATCGCCGACCAGCTGTGCGAACAGGGACGCTTCGGGCAGAAGACAGGTGCCGGCTGGTACCGCTATTCGCCGGGCAATCGTAAAGGCGAGCCCGATCCCGAGGTGCGCAGATTGATCGACGCAGCATCATCGGCCAAGGGCATCGCCCGGCGTCCGTTTACGGCCGAGGGGATCTGTCGTCGCGCGCTCGTCATGATGGTCAACGAAGCCGCGCTGCTGCTGGAGGAAGGCATCGCCGCGCGGCCGTCGGATGTCGATTTGGTGATGGTCAACGGCTACGGGTTTCCGAACTTCGAGGGTGGCCCGCTCTTTTGGGCCTCGCGGGAGGATCGTCGCGGGCTGCTAGCAGATCTGGACAGGCTCGTCGAAGCTTCGGGTCATGGCTTTCGGAAGGGCAACGTCGCGGCGGTGCTTGATCGAATGCGCTAGCGGGCGAGCGGCTATCTGAGACCGATCAAGCTAGCTGCCAAACAGGCCGCCGTCGCGTGGCTCCGGTAACCCAGCGTCTAGACACACGAGGGCTTGCACATGATGGACGACCTGACCCAGCTGAAGGTGGATGTCGACGACCACGTTGCCTTACTGACGATGGACAACCCGCCGGTCAATGCGCTTTCGCGCGTCCTGAACGACGAGCTGACCCTGGCGCTCGATCGAATCTCGGAGATCGACGACATTCGCGTCGTCGTGCTGACCGGCGCGGGCAAGGTCTTTTGCGCCGGCGCCGATCTCAAGGGACGCGCCCAGAATATCCGCGCCGCCGGCGACTTCTCGGCCCATTCGCGTCGTACTCGCGAGTGCTTTCATGCGATCCGCGAGTGCGCGAAGCCTGTCATCGCGGCCATAAACGGCCCGGCGCTGGGCTCGGGGCTTGCGATGGTTGCCTCGGCGGACGTTTTGATCGCTTCGGAGAAGGCTGCGCTCGGGCTGCCGGAGGTCGATGTCGGCCTGCTCGGCGGTTGCCGGCACGCGATGCGACTCTTCGGTCACTCCCGAACCCGGCGAATGATGCTGACCGGCTATCGTGTCCCGGGCGCCGAGCTGTACCGGCTCGGCGTCGCTGAGGCATGCACAACGCCGGAAGAGCTGATGCCGGCCGCGCTCGAGATGGCGAAGGTCATTGCGTCGAAGAGCCCGGTGTCCACGCGCATGGGCAAGCACACGCTCAACACCATTGAGGACATGAGCCTGCGCGACGGTTACCGCTACGAACAGGACATGACCCAAGCGATCTCGAAAACGGAGGACGCCAAGGAAGCGCAGCTTGCGTTCGCGGAGAAGCGGGCGCCGGTTTTCAAAGGGCGCTAGTGAGACGGGCATACCGTCGGCGTCATACCTGCTGTACCAGCCATGCGTCTACCTCGCAGGCTGAGCGCGGCCTAGACTGACTGCTCACTATAGGAGGAGCACTGAATGAGATCATTCCCGCGACTGCTGGCAGCGCTCGCGCTCGCTACCGTCACCGGCGCCGTCCAGGCGCAGGCCTACCCATCCAAGCCGATCCGCCTCGTGGTGACTTTCCCGCCGGGCGGGCCGGCGGACATCATCGCCCGCACGCTGGCGAACAAGATGAGTTCCATCCTCGGCCAGCAGGTGATCGTGGACAACAAGGGCGGGGCGGGCGGCGTGATCGGCGTCGAGAACGTGGCCAAGTCGCCGCCGGACGGCTACTCGCTGGTGCTCGGATCTGCGGGCGCGACCGCCGTCGCACCGTCGATCACGAAGCTGCCCTATGACGTCGAGAAGAATCTCGTGCCGCTCACCCAGGTCGTGTCGGTGCCGGAGGTGGTGGTCGCGGTTCCGAAGCTCGGGATCAAGACGCTGCCGGAGCTGGTCGCATACGCGAAGGCGAACCCCGGCAAGGTCAGCTTTGCGTCTTCGGGAAACGCGGGCATGCCGCACCTGGCTGGCGAGCTCCTCAAGCGCGAGGCAGGCATCGATATGACGCACGTCCCGTACCGCGGCGCCGCCCCCGCCGTGAACGATCTGCTCGGCGGCCAGGTCGACGTGATGTTCGCCGACATTCCGATCCTGCTGCCGCACATCAATTCGGGCAAGCTCGTCGCGCTCGCGCTCGGCAGCGAGAAACGCGCGCCGTCGCTCCCCAACCTGCCCACGACGGGCGAAGCCGGCCTGCCGCGGGTAATTGCGAACAACTGGTACGGCCTGTTCGTGACCGGCGGCACGCCGAAGGAGATCGCCGCGAAGCTTACGCAGGCTGCCATCACCGCGCTCAAGTCGGACGACGTGCGCGAAACGCTCGCGAAGCAGGGCGCGATCGTCGTCGCAAGTACCCCGGAGGAGTTCAACGCGTTCCTGCGCGCCGAGCGCGCGAAGTGGGGAGCGGTCGCCAAGACTGCCGGCATCAAATGGGGGGAATGAGCACATGAAGCTGCACTGGTCGCCGCGTTCGCCGTACGTCCGCAAGGTCATGATCGTGGCGCACGAGACCGGCCTCGCGGACCGGCTCGAACGCGTGCGCAGCGTGGTGGCGATGTCGAAGCCGAACCTGGATGTGATGCGCGACAACCCGCTCGGCAAGATCCCGACGCTCGTCACCGACGACGGACGCGATCCTCTTCGACTCGATCGTCATCTGCGAGTACCTCGATACGCTGCACGCCGGTGCGAAGCTCTTCCCGGCGTCCGGCCGCGGCGCGCTGGGAGGCGTTGCGCTGGCACGCGCTCGGCGACGGGATGCTCGACACGCTGATCCTGTGGCGAAACGAGCGCGACCAGCCGCCGGCGCAGCAGAACCCGGACTGGCTGTCGACCTTTGCGCTCAAGATAGCGAACTCGCTCGACGTCATCGAGCGCGAGACGACCGAGCTCGAGCGCGCGCCGTTCGGCATCGGCCAGATCGGAATCGCCTGCGCGCTCGGTTATCTCGACTTCCGCTTCGCCGATCTCGGCTGGCGTGACGGACACTCCCGGAGCGCCGCGTGGTTCGAGAAGCTCTCGCAGCGGGCGTCGATCAAAGCGACGCAACCTAGCGTCGAATGACGCTCTTGATGACCGCCTGTTGGAAGGGTCGGAGGAGCTCTCGATGGTGATCGTTCAGACCCCTGCGGATCTCCTGGCGCTTATCGGCCAGAAGCTCGGCGAAAGCGACTGGTTCACGATCGAGCAGCGTCATATCGACGATTTCGCCCGCGTGACCGGCGACGACTTCTGGATTCACGTCGATCGCGAGCGCGCGCAGCGGGAGATGCCCGGCGGCAAAACGATTGCGCACGGACTGTTCGTGCTGTCGCTGGTGCCTGCGCTGCAACGCGGGATCTTCCGCATCGAGAAGCGCGGCAAGGGTTTGAACTACGGGTCAGACCGCGTGCGCTATACCGCGCCGGTGCCGGTCGGCTCGCGCGTGCGGCTTCATCAGACGCTGAGCGCCGCCGAGCGCGTCGGCAAGGCCACCCGGATGACGACCCACTGCGTCATGGAGCTCGAGGGGAGCGAACGCCCCGCGTTCGTCGCCGAGTTCATCGTGCTGCTTCAGGACGAGTGATCCGGTCCGAGCTCGATAACGACCTCTTCCTCCACGACGAAGGTCTTCTGACGGCCGATGAACGAGGCACCGTGAGCGAGCCAGCGCTTGCCCTCCGGCGAGGCAAACGCCCGGTCAGTGGCCGCCTGGTCGTCGAACCACGTCTCCGCGATGCCATCGACTTCGCCGACGTCCCACACCAGCGGCACGTCGGTCCTGACCGGCTCGCTCACGATGTGGCAGAGGACGTAGCGCCGGAGCCCCGGCACGTCGTGCGAGATCGGGAGATGGTCGTTCCAGTGCTTCAGGAACTCCTCCTTCGACATCCCAGGCTTGCGGGTCAGAAGCGAGATGCGCTTGATCAGCTTGCGGCGTGGCGCCGCTTGGGCGTTTGTCATGGTGGCCTTTCCGGTCGAATGAATCGGGTCGAAGCGTCGCCTACTCCGGCTTGATCCCCGCGGCCGCGATCACGGACTTCCACAGCGCGAGATCGCGTGCTACGCGTGCGGCCAGCTCCTCCGGCGTGCTCGAGCGGGCCTTCATGCCCTGCGCCGTGAAGCGTTCGACCACCTCGGGAGAAGCGAGGATTGCCCTTACCTCTGTGTTGAGGCGCGCCACGATCGGCGGGGGCAGCCTGGCCGGCGCGAAGAGGCCCATGAAACCGACGACCTCGAAGTTCGGCAGGGTCTCGCGCACCGGCGCGACGTTCGGCAACAGGGGGTCGCGTTCCCGACCCGACACGCCCAGTGCGCGGATCTTGCCGGCCTGGACGAGCGGGCGCACCTCGGAGATCGTCGCGAACATCCAGTCGACGTGACCCGCCGCCAGGTCCGACAGCGCCGCCCCGTTGCCCTTGTATGGGACGTGCGTGAACGTGACTCCAGCCTGGGTCGCAAGCAGTTCGCTGGTCAGGTGGTTGCTCGAGCCGGGGCCGGCCGAACCGTAGGAGAGCCCACCGGGCTTGGTTCTCGCGATCTGCAGAAACTGCTTGATGTCCTGCGCCGGGAGGCGCGATGTCACCACCAGGACGTTGATGTACTCGGTCAGCATCGAGATCGGCGTGAAGTCGTTCGTCGGGTCGTACGGAAGCTTCGCGAGGAGGTTGGGGGTGATCGTATGCGTGGCCGAGTTGCCGAGGCCGATCACGTAGCCATCCGCGGGCGCCTGCGCGAGGCGACTGACGCCGATCGATCCGCCGGCGCCGCCGATGTTCTCGATCACCAACGGTTGCCCGAGCCGCTCGCGCAGCTTCTCGGCGAGGGGTCGGCTGATCAGATCCGTTGCGCCCGCGGGCGGGAACGGCACGATGTACTTGATCGGCTTCGCGGGCCAGCTTTGCGCCAGCGACGCGGAGGACGCGACCGCAAGGACTGCCACGGTCAGCAGGGATCGGAGCATGTGTCTCCTCTTGGTTGACGCGATGGCGCGCGCAGACTCCCGTCGCAGCGATCACACCACCGGGCCAACTATAGTTGACACAAGGTGTGAATGCTACGTCGGCAACGGCAGACCAGGTATACCTCTCCCACGCATACCACCGCACGTATGTCTGGTTTGCGGGAGGTCGTCTAGTGAACGATCGGGGCAGAGCCTAGACTGTCCATCTCAAGCAGGAGCGCGCGGCGACCGGAGGAGGAGCACGCATGGAGCCAACCAGGAATTCAGGCCCGCTGAGCGGCCTGCTCGTCGTCGACATGACGCATGTCCTGGCCGGCCCCTTCTGCACGATGCTGCTCGCCGATCTCGGGGCGCGCGTCATCAAGGTGGAGCCGCCCGAGGGCGACAGTGCCCGCAAGATCGGCCCTTTCCTCAAGGACCAGTCCGTCTACTTCATGTCGGTCAACCGGAACAAGGAGTCCATCGCGCTCAACCTGACCGCCGAGGCCGACCGCGCGATCCTGCACGAGCTGCTGGCGCGCGCCGACATTTTGGTGGAGAACTTCCGGCCAGGCACGGCGGAAAAGCTCGGTCTTGCCTGGGAGGCGCTGCATGCGAGTTATCCCCGACTGATCTTCGCTTCGATCTCGGGCTTCGGCCAGACGGGCCCCTATCGCCGACGGCCGGCGTTCGACATGGTGGTGCAGGCGATGGGCGGCATCATGTCGCTGACCGGGCACCCGGACAGCCCGCCGACGCGGGTCGGAATCTCCATCGGCGACCTCGCCTCCGGGATGTTCGCGGCGATCGGGATCCAGGCTGCAGTGATCGAGCGCAACCGGACCGGGGCGGGGACGCGCATCGACGTCAGCATGCTCGACTGCCAGGTGGCGCTGCTCGAGAACGCGCTCGCCCGCTACCAGGCGACCGGCGAGCTGCCGAGCCCGATCGGCGCGCGTCATCCGACCGCGGCGCCGTTCGACGTGTTTCGTGCCGGCGACGGCTGGATTGCGATCACCGCTTCTCCCGATCCCATGTTCCGCGCCCTCTGCGAAGCGCTGGGCGATCCCGGGCTGGCCAGCGACTACGCGGATCGGCAGGTGCGAGTGGATCGTCAGGCGGAGCTCAAGCGCCGGATCGAGGCGCGCCTGCAGGCGAAACCGGTGCGTGAGTGGCTGGAGATTCTGGAGGGCAAGGGCGTCCCATGCGGTCCGCTCAACAACGTCAAAGACCTGCTCGGGGACCCGCAACTCGCCGCGAGGGAGATGTTCGTCGAACTGCGCGATGCGACCGGTCCGGTCCTGAAAGTGGCTGGCAACCCGATCAAGATCGGATCGCGCCCGGCCGACCCGGTCGCTTTCCCTCCGGCGCTGGACGAGCATCGGCGCCGGATCCTCGACGAGCTTTCCCGTTCCCGATCAGCGCGGGACAGCTGAGGAGATCCGCGTGCAGTGTAGTGGGGGATCGGGGCGGGGCTTAGACTTTTCGGCCTGAGGAGAACGAAGCAATGACCGGCTGCCTTTCCCGCGCGCGGGTCCTCGATCTGAGCCGCATCTTCGCCGGCCCGTGGGCGGCGCAGATGCTCGCCGATTTCGGTGCGGACGTGATCAAGGTCGAGCGGCCTCGGCGCGGCGACGACGTGCGTCAGCAGGGCTATCGCGTGAAAGACCGGGAGGGCCGGGAGACGAGCGAGACGTCTTCCTTCCTCGCAATGAATCGCGGCAAGCGTTCCGTCACCATCGATCTCGCGAGCACGGTGGGTCAGGACCTGATCCGCCGCCTGGCGCGGGAATCCGACATCCTCATCGAGAACTTCAAGGCCGGCGACCTGCGGCGCTACGGACTCGACTACGAGACGCTGAGCCGGGCGAATCCGCGGCTGGTCTACTGCTCGATCACCGGCTTCGGGCAGTCCGGGCCGTACAGCCATCTGCCGGGCTACGACCCCATCTTCCAGTCGATGAGCGGGCTGATGAGCGTCACCGGCAACCCGGACGACGAGCCGGGGGGCGGGCCGCAGAAGGTCGGCTACTCGATCGCCGACATCACCGCGGGTCTCTATGCCTCGATCGCGATCCTCGCGGCGCTGAACTATCGCGACACCGTGTCCGGGAAGGGTCAGTACATCGATCTCGCGCTCCTCGACGCCCAGGTCGCGGCCATGTCGCACGTCGCGATGAACTATCTGGTGTCGGGCCGGCTCCAGGAGCGAATGGGCACCGCTTCGCCGATCACCTGCCCGTGGCAGACGTTCAAGTGCGCCGAGGGCGACATCACGATCGCCGTCGGCAACGACCCGCAGTTCGTGCGGTTCTGCGAGGTTCTCGGCAAGCCGGCGCTCGCGAGCGATCCGCGCTTCAGCACGAACCCGATGCGCGCGAAGAACCGCAAGACGCTCGTGCCGATGCTCGAAGAGGCCTTCCTCGACGCGCTCCGCACGGGAGTGGTACGAGGCGTTCGAAGCGGCCGGCGTCCCGAGCGGGCCGACCTACGACTTCCGGCAGGTGTTCGAGGATCCGCAGATCCGGCACCGCGAGCTGCTGACCGAGATGACCCACCCGCTGGCGGGAGTCGTGCCGATGGTCGCCAATCCGATCAAGTTCTCCGACACGCCCATCGAGTACCGCCGGCCGCCGCCGCTGCTGGGCGAGCACACCCGGGAGGTCCTGCGCGAGGTGCTCCGTCTGGACGAGGCCGAGATCGACGCGCTAGCTCGAGAAGGAGCGATCTGACATGAGCGCCGCCGAGTCGATCCAGGCGTTTCGCGACAGCGCGCGGGACTTCCTCGGCCGCGCCGATCAGCTCAAGCGGCTGCGCAAGCTGCGCGCCGCGAGTCCGGGATTCGAGCGGGCCGTCTGGCAGGAGATCGCCGAGGCCGGCTGGCTCTCCATCCTCGTTCCCGAGGAGCAGGGCGGCCTCGGATTGGGCCTGCGCGAAGTTGCGGCGATCGCCGAGGAGGTGGGCCGCTGCCTGATGCCCGAGCCCTTCGTCGGCGCCGGGGTGCAGAGCGTTGCCGCACTCTGCAGGGTGCCCGAGAGCGAGTTGCGCAATACCTTGGTCGAGGACGTCGCGTCCGGGCGCACGATCGCAGGATTGGCGTGGCAGGAGCAGCTCGGTCAGCTCGAGCCGGCGCAGATCGCTGCAAAGGCGACGGTGCAAGGCGAGCAGATCCTGATCGACGGGAAGAAGCAGTTCGTCGTGCCCGGGCGCGGCGCGGACGGGTGGATCGTGTATGCGCGGGAAGCCGGGAACCCGGGTCTCTTCTGGGTGCCGGCCGGGCTGCCGGGCATCGAGTTGACGGAAGAGCGGCGCATCGACGGGACGGCGTCTGAGCACTCTCAGCTTCGTGAAGGTCGCGATCCCGCTCGCGAATCGACTCGCTGCGGGCGACGCTGCGCGCGCTGCGGTCGACTACGCCAACGATGCGGCGCGGATTGCGCAAGGCGCCGAATTGCTGGGCGTGGCCCGGCGCGCGCTCGAGATCACCCTCGAGTACCTGAAGACGCGCGTCCAGTTCGGCAAACCGATCGGGAGCTTCCAGGCGCTGCAGCACCGGGCGGTGGATGCCAGCATGCAGACCGAGCTCGCGTCCGCGTGCATCGCCGATGCGCTCGAGGCGCTCGAGCGCGGACACGTGCCGATCGGCGCGGCGGCGAGCCGGATCAAGGCGCGCTGCGCCGACGCGGCCGTATCGATCACGCGCCTGTCGATCCAGCTTCACGGCGCGATCGGGTACACCGACGAGCACGACATCGGCCTGTACTTCAAGCGCGCGCTCAACCTGGCGAGCTGGCTCGGCGGGGTGGCGGCGCACCGGCGGCGGTTCTTCGAGCTACAGCCGAAGGAGGTGGAGCAGGAGATCGCAGGACACGGCCTACGCCGAGTTCCCGCGCGATGCCGACTGGGAGACGATGCCCGAGGCCGAGTTCCGCCAGATGGTGCGCGCCTTTCTCGCCAAGCACTACCCGAGCCATCTCCGCCACATGCCGTACCGGCTGCACTGGGACGAGATCAAGGAGTGGTACTTCACGCTGTCCCGGCAGGGCTGGATCGCGCCGGCGTGGCCGAAGGCGTTCGGCGGCATGCAGCTTCCGCCGGACAAGCTGATCGCCTTCATCGAGGAGCACGAGCGATTCGGCGCCGCGCGACCGCCCGACCAGGGCATCATCATGCTCGGGCCCCGTGCTGATCCGGTTCGGCACCAAGGAGCAGCAGCGAGCGTTACCTGCCGAAGATCCTCTCCGGCGAGCACGTATGGGCTCAGGGCTACTCGGAGCCGAACGCGGGATCCGATCTCGCCGCGCTTCGCATGCGAGGCCGTCCTGGACGGCGACGAGTTCGTCGTCAACGGGCAGAAGACCTGGACCACGCTCGGTCAGGACGCGAACCACATGTTCATGCTGGTGCGCACCGACAAGACCGTCAAGAAGCAGGCGGGGATCAGCTTTCTGCTCGTGGATCTCGCCACGCCGGGCATCACGGTGCGGCCGATCCGGAACATCGCCGGCGACGAGGAGTTCTGCGAGGTGTTCTTCGACAACGTCCGCGTGCCGCGGGCGAATCTCGTCGGGGAGCTGAATCAGGGCTGGGACATCGCGAAGGCGCTGCTCGGCTTCGAGCGCATTTTCGCCGGCAGCCCCAAGCATTCGCAGTACACGCTGCAAGCAGCTCACGACGCTTGCCACGGCGCGTGGCCTCTTCGCCGACCCGGCCTTCGTCGCCCGCTACGCCGAGCTGCAGCTGGACGCCGCCGATCTCAGCGCTGATGTATGCGCACTTCGCGGAGATCGTGAAGCGCGGCGAGGCGCTTCCGGCGAGCGTCTCCTTCCTCAAGATCTGGGCGACCGAAACGCACGAGCGGATCTCGCTGCTGCTCGCCCAGGCAGCGGCTGAATACGGCGGTGGCGAGGGCGCTGCGCGTTTCGACGGCGCGGAGATCCATGTCCTCGCGCCGCTCATGAA
This sequence comes from uncultured beta proteobacterium, assembly GCA_963789885.1. Taxonomy (GTDB): domain Bacteria; phylum Pseudomonadota; class Gammaproteobacteria; order Burkholderiales; family SG8-39; genus DATEDA01. The sequence continues at coordinate 34,818 of CAWBNB010000022.1, forward strand.
TGCGCTTGCCGGGACGATCTTCAGCGGGACGAGCGAGATCCAACGAGGCATCCTCGCCAAGCAGGTCCTCGGGCTTCCGGGGTGATCGGACGCGAGAGGAAAGTCGGCGTGCCACGCATCCCGCTGTTCCCCAAGGACGACATGACTGCCGAGCAGCGCCGGGTGTACGACGCGGTCGTCAGCGGGCCGCGTGGCAAGGTCGAGGGACCGTTGCGCGCCGCGTTGCATCGACCCGAGCTGGCGGACAAGTGGCAGCAGTTCGGGGCCGCGCTACGTTACGGTACGACCCTTCCCCCGCGCTTGAGCGAGCTCGCGATTCTGATCACCGCCAGGGCCTGGGACAGCCAGTTCGAGTGGTATGCGCACGAGCCGCACGCCGCGCGCGCAGGCCTGGCGGCCGAGGTGATCGAAGCGATTCGATCCGGCAAGCGGCCGACGTTCGCGAATCCCGACGAAGCCGCGATCTACGACTACGTCACCGAGCTCCAGCGGGAGCACGCTGTAAGCGAGCCGACCTATCGCCGCGCCCTCAACCTCTTTGACGTCGTCGGGGTGGTCGAGCTCACCGCGCTCACCGGCTACTACTCCATGGTGGCAATGACGCTGAACGCGCACGAGATCCCGCTTCCTCCCGGGACCACGCCGCCTTTGCCCGAACGGTCATGAGCAAGCTCTCGACCTACATCGACTTCCGGGTGATCGAGGAACTGTCCCGGACCAGTCGTCGGAAAGGTGCAACCAACTGATCGAAATAGGGGCGAAACCGGAAAGTATTCGGGACAGTTTCGACTCAACCCCTTGATCAGTTTTGCTTTCGGATCTGCATGGGGTGCAGGGGGTCGAGTGTTCGAATCACTTCGCCCCGACCAAATTCAACGACTTAGGCCGCTCACTCGCGGCCTTTTCATTTTCCTGCGTGAGTTTTGCGTGAGTTTCGGCGGCCGCGCCGCCGATCACGCGAATCACGCTCGTCGATTCACCGACCGAGAGCACCTTCTCCACGGCCTCCTGGAGCTCGTCGATCCGGGCCCGGGAGTAGTGCGTCGTGACCGGCCGTTCGCTGCGAGACCTGGCCAAGGCGGGCGAAGATCCGCTCTCCTTTGAACCGCTTGTCGACGGTTCGGTTACCGGCGGCATCGACGTAGATGCTGCCTGTCTTCGTGCGCTCCATGTTTCAACTCCTTTCTCGACTCTGGAGCGCCCGTGCGCGTCCTTATGGTGGTCGGCCCAGGCGTCGAGGTCAAGGCGATCGAAGGCGATGCCGCGGTCGCCGATCGGGATTTCGGTGAGGAACGGCCGGACTTCGGCGTCGAACCGGTTGCGGTCCATGCCAAGGTAAGTCGGCGCGTCGCGGTGACGGATGAAGCGGGGAAGGATCTTCATAGCCGTCGTCCTCATCGCCCTAAGTAGTTGGCGGTGACCTGACCGCGACCGTGTCCGAGCTCGAGCGAGATCTCGAGGCGCACGCGCTGGTCGATCGAGCGCTGCTCCGGCGTGAGCTGCTTCTTCGTCGGGCCGCCGCGCGCCGGGCACTGCCAGCCGGTCTTCTCGAAGTAGCGCGTCTGGGCGTAGCGGTGGCGCAGGCCGTGATTGCCGTTCAGCCCGACGCGCTGGCACTCCGCCTTGTAGGCGTTGAGCTGCCCCTTGTAGGTCGAGTCCTGGGGGATCAGGCTCCGACCGGCAGCGAGCTTCTTCGCCTCGTCAAGAACGGCGCGCTGGGCCTCGGTCCGGATCGGAAGTTCCCGATCCCGCCCGCCCTTGGTCCAGGAGGCCTTCAGGCGAAGGGCGTTCCCCTGGTCGGCCCAGCCCGGGCGAATCTTGATCGCCTCCTCCGCCGAAGGCCGAAGGCCTCCTGCGGCCGGAGCGACATGGCGACGTAGGGCGAGCGGATCCTGTCGACCTGGGCCTGGTCGAGGTCCTTCCCCTTGTCCCGGTTGGTGACGTACTGGCGCCGCGCGATCCCGTAGGCGTCGTTGTCCCGGGCGACCACGTTCGGCTTGCCGATCTTCTCGGCCCACCAGCGCAAGGTCGCGAGCCGGTTCTTGAAGGTGCCCGTCGAGATTCCTTCCGCCTTCCAGCGTTCGACCAGCGCCTCGACGTGCTTCGGCTTGAGGCTGTCCGCCCGCATATGCCGGAACCCCATCTCGTGGAGCTGGTTCGCGAAGAGCGAAAGCATCCGCTCCCGGTCGGCCTGGGTGGCGAAGCTGCCGTCGCGGTTGCGGCGGCAGAGCTGCTTCAGTTGATAGTTGAGATCCCGCATAGCGCCTCCTCGCTCGTTCCTGTCCGGCTCTTCCTGTTTCGTTGCGTCGTCGGTCGTCGGTGTGATCGCTTCGGTAAGTGTTTCTGTCCGTCCCGCCGGCCGTGGCCAGGCGAGAGACATCGAGGGACACGGGACACCACTCCCGTTAAGTGCAGGTGCTCGGTGCTTCGAGCTGCCGCCGCTGCACGTCGGCATTGGCTGCCGATGCGCGTCTCGCGGAACGAGAGCTGCCCGCATCGGGGACCATTGACCCAGGGTCCGAGGAGCGCCTGTTAGGGCGCGGAGGGTTGCCGTCCGAGTGGACGGCGTGGAGGCTTTGCGCCTCCCTCCTTGGGCGATGTGATGGGGCCGGAGGGCCCCGTCACTTCTCTCCCCACGCTGAATCGGGTGCGCGAAGGCCTGAAACGCCAAGGCCTTAGACGCGTCGTCACTGGCAGACCAGTGACGACGCTCGCCGGCGACGCTGATGTGCGAGGCGTGGTCAGGCGAGCGGTGAGCTCGGCCGGATCACGCGCGCATCACACGTCGTGGCTGTCGCGCAGCGGTTCACGCATGGGGACGACGACCGGTGCGGGGCTCGGAGGCTCCGCCAGTCGTCTCTCAGGATGTCGGTCGAGCCGACGTCCGAGTGGCGCCGTGGGAACTGCTTGGCGCCCGCTACTACGGCGCGATCGAGGTCCTCCAGGGACTGTCCGATCGCCGATGACAGGCCGCGCGTCGTCAAGCGATGACGCGGCCCGGACTCAGGGTGTTACTTCTCCTACTTCTCTTCGCTCCCGGACTTGCCGGGGCGTTCATCTCCAATGCGCTTATCGAGCGCCGCGCCTGGGTATCTCAACCCAGGAACCCGCGAGGGGCCTCGCACGAATCACCGCCCGGTGGGCTTGATCCCGTGCACTCAAGGAACGCCGTGATCGTAGCGCCGTTTGACCCCGGGCTCACCCCCGGAGAGCCCGTGGCAATGACGCGCTGCGCCGGCGATGCGCGGGTGCATCAACCGACGGGATACGGCCATTTCCGGTCCTTCGGGCACGGCACGGAGATCCGCCTGAACCGGACAACCGAGCTTGCGACTGGGCTCAAGAAGCTCGGCGTCAGCTGGTCACGGGGCTGACGCGCTTCACCTTCGATCGACCCGCCTAACCACCTGCGGCGGGCGGTGCGCCGCGACCGCAAGGCGCGGTCATGAAACCTTCACGGAAAGCGCTTACGTGGCCTACGTGCGAGCACGTATTGGCGGGCGCATGGGGCGCGAGCATGATCGCGACTGACCGCCTCAGAACGCGGTTCGACGCTTTGCGCGGTCGGGCGCTAAGTCGTTCTTCGGCTCTCGCCCGCTGCCCCGTTCGCATTGCCGAGGGAGGACCTTTGTATGGCGACCGATTCGCTTCCTACGTGGAGCGACGGCCCGGGCCGGGCCGCCATTCTCGATTTCGTTGCGCGGGTCACGCAGAAGGGCGGGCGGGACTACGTTCCGCCCGCCGAGCGCATTGCGACCTTCGACAACGACGGTACCCTGTGGTGCGAGCAGCCGCTGCAGGTGCAAGTCTTCTTCGCCCTGGATCGGCTCAAGGACCTCGCGGCGAAAGACCCGACGATGAAGGACCGCCAGCCCTACAAGGCCTTTCTCGAGCATGACCTGAAGACCATTCACGAGCTTGGGAAGAAAGCCGTGTTCGAGGTGGCGTTCGCGACCCACGCCGGGGGGACGGAGGACGAGTTCGACCGGGCGGCGCGGGCGTGGCTGGCGTCCGCGCGGCACCCCAAGCTTGGGCGGCCCTTCACGCAATGCGTTTACCAGCCGCAGCTCGAGCTGCTCGACTACCTTCGCGCCAACGGCTTCAAGACGTTCATCGTCTCGGGCGGCGGAATCGACCTGATGCGCGCCTTCGCCGAAGAGGTCTACGGGATTCCGCCCGAGCAGGTGATCGGCTCGAGCGTGAAGACGCGCTTCGAGGTCCGCGGTGACCGCGGCGTGCTCGTCAAGCTCGCGGAGCTCGGGACCTTCGACGACAGGGAGGTCAAGCCGCAGAACATCCAGCTTCACATCGGCCGGCGACCGATTCTTGCGTTCGGCAACTCCGACGGCGACCTCGCGATGCTGCGCTACGTCAAGTCCGGCGACGGCCCTCGCCTCGCGCTGCTCCTGCACCACGACGATGCCGAGCGCGAGTTCGCCTACGACCGAGATTTCAACCTGAGCCCGCTCGCCGAGGCGCTCGACCGCGCGGCGGAGTACGGCATCACGGTCGTCGGGATGGCACGCGACTGGAAGACCGTATTTCCCGCGCCGGCGCGCTGAGTCATGGAACAGGCGGAGCGGGTGACCCGCGCAGAGCGCGCCTGGATGAAGAACGATCGCATGTGGGTACGCAGCGCGGTAGGGTGAAGGGAGATGGACATAGGTCATCTCGGTCGAGCAAAGAAAGGAGACCTCACATGAACCGCTATAGCGTCAACCATGCGGTCACGATTTCTCTCTTGCTCACATTCGTTGGGCTTCAGCCGCTGGCTGCGACTGCCCAGCAAACAAAACCGGCCGCCGACTCCGCGTTTTCGTTTGCGGCCTACGGCGACTCGCGTCCGATGATGTACCTCCCGCTCAAGGAAGGCCAACCGGACGTCAGCAAGCTGTTCGTCGAAATGTTCGGGCTGGTCATGCCGGAAAAGGTCGCGGAAGAGGTGGTGAAGAAGGATGTGAAGATGATCTTCGATCCGGTCACCAAGGAGCTCATCAAAGTCATCATGCCGTTCGAGAGCAAGACCGAAGTGATGACGCTGACGGTGGACAAGGGTTGGGTCACCGAGGCCTCCGTCGAGGACGTGAAACTGCTTCCCGGCGTGCACCGGACGATGTTCCGGCTCCAGGGCGGCGATTGGGTGTCGCGCGAGATCGTGAAGGACGTGCAGTCCGGGCGCGCCCGATTCGTGGTCAACAGCGGCGACGTCGTCTGGTGGGGAAATCAAGGCCGCACGGTCAACGACAGCCCCTACTGGAAGCGCGTGAACGACACCATGCTGAAGCAACTGCCACCCGCGGACAGCGAGATGCGGGCGGCCGGACTGGAGGGCCGCTGGTTCATGAGCGTGGGCAATCACGAGGTGTGGGGCGATCCCAAGATCGAGGGCGTGCTGAACGCCGTGCCGTATCTGAAGAAGCTCGGCGTCACGCCGGAGAAGCTCATCTACAAATTCGACTTCAAGGGCGCTCGCTTCATCTATCTGTGGAGCGGCAAGTACGACTACCGGTCGCCCTCGCTGTGGGATGCCGACCGGCCGAAGTACGCCGAGCAGATGAAGCAGCTGCAGCAGTGGCTGGACGAGGCCAAGGCCAAGGGCATCACGCAAGGCTTTCATCACCTTCCACTACCCGGTGTTCGCCCGGTCGGGCCTGGGTCCCATCCCCGCTCCCGACAATCCGCACAAGCTGATTGCGGCCTATGCGAAGGACCTGGAGGTGGTCGTATTCAACGGGCACGTCCACACCACCGAGATGTACGAAGTCGACGGCGTGAAATACCTGATGCTGGGCGGTGGCGGCGCAGAACAGGATCCGATCCTCCCCGGCCGCACGAGCATCAAGCTGCCTGCTGACTATCCGCCGGACCTCTACTGGAAGGGGCAGCCGCCCAAGGAGGAGTACAACTACGTCCTGGTGGATGTCGAGCCCGGCCAGAAGACCAAGTTCACCCTCAATCGCTTCCGGCCGTGGTCGGCCGAGCCGTTCGGAACCGTGGAGCTTTTCAAGTGAACGGGCTGAATTGAATGACGGGAGAGCGTCCTGGCGACCGCGCTTCTGATCATTCATGGCCTGGTGGCGGTCGCGCTGCTCGGCGCGATCACCCACCAGACACTGGCGGCATGGGCGCCGGCGCGCAACCGGCCGGATTCATTCTTCGGCCGCTTTCGTGCCGTGCCGTCCGCCTCCTACGCCAACGCGATCGTCGTTCTGTATGCGGTCTCCGCGCTGCTGGGCGGGATCCTGTATTTGGACTTCCGCGTCGACATCCGGCCCGACCTGGAGCGTGCCGGCCACTGGCCGGCGCTCGGCCTCTTCGACCTCAAGGAGCATTTCATCTCTATCGGGGTGGCTCTCCTGCCCGCCTACTGGGTTTGCTGGCGGCGGCCGCGTACCGACGAACCCGCCCGAACGCGGGCCGCCCTGACCGCGATCCTTGCCTTCATTGTCTGGTGGAGCTTTCTGATCGGTCACGTCGCGAACAACATCAGAGGCTTCGGGTCATGACATCCTCGCACGCGTTCCGCAGCTTCGCCTTTGCATACGGGACAGCGTTCGCGGTTCTCTACGTGGTCGCGCTCAAACTGGATCTTGCGCTGTTCACCGTCTATCCCTCGCTTGGCGTGGTCCTTCTGGGCACACACCATTCGCGAGATGTCGCCGGTCCCTCGATGGCGTTCCTTGCTCCCGCGATGTACTGGTACGGCTGGATCGCCACGGCCGCGCTCGGAGCGCTCGTGTTCGGCCTCGTTGCCGCGTTCTTGCCCGAGCGATGGGCGCAGCGAGTCTGGCCGGGATGGTTGTGGGTGGTTCCGGCGCTCGCGATGATCGCGTGCGTTCACCTCACACTGCCATGGTTTCGACTCTAGTCAGGACCGGGGTTCGTGTCGGACCCATTCGGACTTCGTTAGCGTAAAGCTAATGCTTTCCGGCGGGGCACTACCCGAAGCGCCCCACCATTGTTTCGCACCAAGGAGCCAATCCATGCAGACCCCAGGCACGGCCATCGACATCTTGCTGGAACCGGACGCCACGATGCTCAAGCACGCGGGAGCCGCGAACGCCCGCCTGCTTAACGTCTTCCCGAAAGGTTTCAGTCTGGATGCGACGCACCGTCCGCACATCACGATGGTGCAGCGTTTCGTCCGCACGGCAGATCTCGACAAGGTGTATGCCGCCGCCGGGAAGGTTTTCGCCGGCGCAAATGTGACCGGCTTGAAGTTGGAGGCCTTCAAGTATTACTACATTCCGGATAAGGACATTGGCCTCTCTGGCATTGTCGTGAAGCCAACTCCTGAATTGCTCAAGCTGCAACAGGATGTGATTGCCGCCGTTGCCCCGTTCACGGAGGCAACCGGAACGTCGGCCGCCTTCGTCACCACGCCTGATGATCCCGTCATCAATCCGTTGTTGATCCAGTACGTCGCGGCGTTTGTGCCGAAGGCTTCCGGCGAGCATTTCAATCCGCACGTCACCACAGGCGTCGCCTCTCGGGAATACCTTGACAAGATGCTCGCTGAACCGTTTGAGCCGTTCACATTCTCGCCGGCGGGCGCAGCCGTGTACCAGCTAGGCCAGTTCGGAACCGCTGCGAAGAAACTCAAAGAATGGGATTTGAAACGGTGAGGTGCTCGAAGGGAGGTAACTCGGGTGGTTCGCTAGTACCGCCGAACGACCGCTGTCGGGTTTGCGGTACGGGTTGATGTTGGCCGTCCAGCGAAATCCACGGCGTCCGCTTCTATGGAGCATCACCGGCAGCAACGGGTCGAGGGTTGCCGTTCGCGAACGTTCCAGTTCGGCCACGAACCGACGCTCGTTGCATACTGCCCCACTCCCCGTGAGCGGACATTCGAACGCGCACCACCGCGATCACGGCCTTTGACTGGCCTTAGACCGACAGAGAAAGGGAAAGGGTGGGTCGAGCCCGTGTGGAAACAGCGGCGGCGCCTTGAACGTACGTCCGGCCCGGCGACCCCACCTGAGGCAGGGTCGCCGGTCTTCTATTACGGAGCCGCCGGTGGGTCGACTCAGGTGCGGATCCAGCCGTTGCGGCTGTCGCTGCGCCCCAGCTTCATCTCATCGGCCCAGCTCTTGATTTTCGAGAACCGGTCGTTGGCCAGCATGTTGGCGGGCACCACCGGCGTGGGATAGCCCACGCCTGTCAGCGCGACGTCGAGCCGTCCACCCGGCTGCAGCTCTGGCGCCGTCGCAAAGTTCGGCAGCCCGCCCTGGCGGTAATGCCCCTGGCCGGTAGGCAGGCCATACAGGGCAGCCGAATTGAGTCCCAGGATTTTCCGCTTGGCTCTCTCGGTCAGTTGCGGGTAACCCCACTTCTGGCGGATCGATTCCGGGATCTGGAAGCGCCAGAACGCCTCGATCTGCCACTGCGGTCCGCCGTACCAGATCGAGTCGGACCCGTAGACGATGTGGTCCTCGCCCATGTAGTGGAGAAGCTGCCCGATCAAATGGGCAAAGACGGTCGGGAAGGTCACAATCATCGACGCCATCGTCGTGCCCAGCTCCGCGTAAAGATTGGGTAGCGGGTGCCGGCTAGCCGGCGACGTCGACGACGGTTCCGCGCCGGCCACGTACTTGCCGGCAGCGATCTGGGCGAACTGCGTGGTCCAGCGGATGTTCGGGAAGGTGCGCCCGTCGCGGTCCCGCAGCACGGTCGGGGCCTGCGCGCCTTGCCGGTTCTCGATGTCCAGCAATGACTGCAGGTCCCAGAAGCTCGGCCGGAGGCAGGAGTGGTAGATGATGAAGTTGAACATCGGCCAGTCTTTGCAGACCTTGACCAAGTCGTCCGGATTGCCGAACTCCGGCTGATTGTTGGTAGCGACATTGCCATCTGGCGAAGGCGACAGCCCCTTGTGGATGCAGATGTTGAAGAAGCCTGGGTGCTTTTTCAGCTGATGCCGGTTGCGCGCAATGATCTCGTACGTGGGGTAGGCGATGGTTTCGTCGTCCAAGCGCCATTGCGTAAACAGCATTCCTGGCCCGGCACTAGCTGCGGGAGCGACGTTGTAGCCCTTCCACGAATCCGGCGCCATGTTCTCAATCTGCCACTGGGTGTAATCGCCGAACTGGGGATCCGCAATGTTGCCGCGGCCCGGGTAGATCTGGCCGTGCGCCAGCGCCCGCGTCGAGCCGGCCAGCTGATTGATGTAGTCGCGGCACTGTGCAGTCTGCCATCCGGTCAGGATCTCGTTTTGCAGGCTCTCGGAGATTTCCTTGGCCGCGCGCGGTACCGTGCTGCCCGGCGGGGTGAACAACGCGAAGTTGGCGTTGCTGACGATCGCCACGCTGGTCTGCGCCTGCAGGTACAGGCGATTGATGTACTGGCCAAGGTGGAACTCGCCCTGCACCGTGGTTCCGGGACCGGCGTTGGGCGGCGCGTCCGGATGGAGCTGGGTGGGATTCCAGGGCGTCCAGAGACCGCCCAGTTCGTCGACGCCTGCGGCATTGCCGCCAACGCCGTTGAACGGGTTTTTCGTAAATCCGGCGGCAGTGGAGGCCGCACCCGGGCCCTGCGCCAGGGCGCGAAGCGCATTCCCGCCCGTATTGGAAGTGCGCACGATGTGGGTCTGATCGTCGAACACGAACAGACCCTTCGGTGGCCTCTGCGAGGCGTGATGATCCGACTCGTGCATCTCCGCTTCGCTGACGTTGAACATTTTTTGGCCATACACTTCGTTCATGGCGATGAACGAAGCCGCCAGGCCGCCGGCGCCCTCGAGGAACCTGCGCCGGCTTATGTTGAGTCGCTTGGCGGCCTTTGCCGCCAGCTCCTTCACACGGGCCTCGACCCGCTTCTGTTTGGCCGTCTGCGGATGCGGCATGTACTCGCCGTTGGAGACCATGCGCGTCGGCACCGGCCCGTGAAAGGGCTCGGTTTCGGCTGGAGCGCAGTGATCAAGCTGTTCGTCACTCAACCAAGCGTCCTCTTCACGCGATCCGGGAAATCTGTCTGATTGCGACATCTTGATCCTCCTTGTTATCGCGGGCGCTGCATTTAAAAGGCTCTTAGCGACGTGCCCAAGGTGTCGGACATGGTTGGCATGGGCACTGATTAATTCTCACACTGGAACCGCCAACGATCTTCGCGCGCAGAAATTAAAGTCGATTTTTGAACAAAAGCGCGCTTTCCTTGTCCCGGAATTGGCTGCGTAGGAGGCTTGAATGTCCGGTTTCGACGTTTTTCGAGGTGCGTTCGAAGGATCGGCAATGGCCGTTCAGATGTCTGCGAACGTCCGCTTCTCTAGCGCACGACAGGCAGCAACGGGTCGACTGTCGTCGTTCGCGAATGACGCCGACCGGCCAGAAGCGGTAGTTCGAGCAGCACGCGGACATGCGCCCATAGCGGTCATTGCGATGCTGTGGACCAGCCTCTCCCGCTTGCGCCCACGCGTTTACAAGTCGCTCCGGTTGCGGCGACGTACTCCATCGGTCGGATCATGGGCGGACCCTCAGCATCCGGCCATCGGTTGCAATCGGGGTGCCGTCCCTACCTCAGCGCATTCATGTCGTTCACGGTACACAGCGGCCCCCGGACACGCGCCTGTCTCTAGCCGATGCGGCGTCCGCCGAATCAGGAGTTTGTCATAACCGACTCGATGACCTCGCCGTTGGGCTCGACGAGGCGCACGCGCACGGTGGTCCCGCTCGCCGCCGCCGCGCGCAGATCATGCAGCGCCCGAGCGTAGTCCGGATTCGTGCGGGGCATCCGATAGATCCTTGCCGATTCGAGGAACTTCACCGTCGCGTGGTCGGGCTTCTCGTTCACGCGCGCCACCGTCAGACGGCGCTCGCGCTGGCCGACGTCGGCAGCACTACCCTTGAACTTCGGCATGTCCTCCGCGCCGCCGCTGTCAGCAGGTCGTCAGGTTCTGGTAGTTAATCAGCGTGGCTTCGGTAAGCGTGTAGCTCGGGTCAGTGCCGAAGGGGCTGTTCCATCCCGGCGTATAGGCCGAGCCCGGCTGGATCGAATAGGCGGACACTTTTGCGAGCGGGCTGCAATTCTTGTTCTCTTGCGCCGACAGCCAAGTGCTCAAAAGCACGGGTTTGTCGAACATGCCGGGGTCAATCACCATCGCGAGCACGATCGAGAAGCTCCTCGGGAAGCCGGGCAGCCGCAACTTGAGCCGAACACGGACCAGCGGTGCGACGTGGTACCACCAGAAGACGCAGCAGCCTCCCCACTTGTTCGCCTGCACGGCCAGCGTGTCGTCGTCGTACGGCGCGAAGCTGAACACTTTCTCACAGCAGTAGCGGTACCGCGTCGTGATGATCCGGCGCATCTGATGCGCGCGCGCATAGCACCCGTCTCGGACGTATTGGAAGGGAATGCAGGGTGTTACCGAGTACGGGCCCGGCAGGTGGCACGAGAGCTGCGCGCAGAAATCGAAGATCTCCTTCGCCTTAGCATAGCTCGGGATGATCTTCGTGCAGCGGCGAAAGACGCGCCACTTGAGATAAGCGTCGACGATATTGAACTTGGTCGGGTCGATCTTTGCGACGTCGATCGGCACGATCCGGTCGGTTTCCGCCTTGTCGAGCGGGATCCGCGTCCGCGCAAACTCGTCGAGCTCCCGCTTGCTCGGTGCGCTGACCCGTTGAATAAGCGGGCGCTTGGCATCGAGCCTGACTTTGACCGGGATGCGTTTTTCGAGCGCCTCCTTGAGCAGGCGTCGCGATTCGTCGGCGCCCTCGGGGAGCGAGAAAATCCGCTGCCGTTCGTTGAAGAGGTACTGGTACGACTTGTCCTTGCCTTTGCGAATGCCGGCGACGGTGACGAGGTCGGTTTCGCGGGTGATTACCATGGCGTGTCTCCCGGCGGTTGGCCTGGCGCGGAACGGTCGGTGCGGTCGTAAGGTGCAGGCGTCAGAAATGCGCGATCGGTGGGATTACTAGCGCCCGCGAGGCCTCCTCTCGCTTGCTGGTTGGGAAGGACAGGCCGCCTCGTGCTCGCGTGACCCTGCCGCAGCCTACTGGACGATAGGCTCGGCCCAAACGGCTTCACCGGCGACCAGGATGCGGCGCCGTGTGCCGTCGGCTGCGGTACCAATGACCTCCCAGGCCAGCCGGTCGGGGTGACGATGATAGGAGAGTCGGGGACGTGAGAGCTGTTCGGATGAAAGCGCAATGCGCGACGCACGGGCAATGATCTGCGACTCATCCAGCCAGTCCTGCACTAGATGCGGATGCTCACCACGGTGGTCCCAGGCGGCGTACCGGTGGAACGTCCCGTCCCGTTCCAGCTGGATGAAGCCGAGCAGGCGAGCGGCGAGCGCGACCGGCACCACCCATCCAGCCATAGATCCGTCGGGCGCGACGAGCGCGATCGGGTCAAGGATCCGTCCGCCCCTCCGCGCCAAGTCGTCGTCGGCGACGCGAGACAGCAAGACATCAGCCGCGATCGCTCGAGCCTCTTCCTGCGAAATCGAGCGCTCGCCCATGCGATTAGGCCCGCTGCACAGCGGCTGTGAAGGTCCGCCGATAGCTAGATGTGTTGAAGTTCTCCCAGCGCGTGATCACGCCGGCATTGGGCGGCCACGGATCGTAGACGAGCAGCCCCTGGAACGGGGGCTGACCAATTAGAGATAGAAAGCTTCGACTGTAACCCGCGACCGTGCGCGAATGCCCTGGGATGAAGCTGATGAGCGGGCGGTTCTGGTTGACCTCGCTGACGAACTCCGTGAAGGTGGGGCTGGTATTCATGTTGGCCACGAGCGCATTGCGGCTCAGGCTTTCGAGCGCCACCACGACGTCTCCGTCCCGCGAGTAGGGAAGCCCAATCGGGTTCGCCAGCGTACCGAGGCAGAGCTCCTGTGCGACACGGACCTGGGTGTACTCGTATCGGTAGAAGTCCAACACCATCTGGACGCTCGCGGCTACGCACCAGACGTTGGTCTCCTGGCCCCGCAGCTCGTAACAGGGCACGTGGTCGGTGCCGCGCGAGCTGTAGTGCAGCTCGCGCGTCTCCACCAGCTTGATGCGATCAGTGATTTTCAGACGCTCCTGAAAGAGCGCGCTATCGATGGTTGCCAGGTCCCGCACATTGATCTTGGGCCCGCGCCGCCAGCGGTTGATGCGGCTCATGTATCGCTCTTCACGCTCTGCCCGTTGATCGTCAGGCATCTCGTCGAGAAACGACCATCGCTCGAAGTTCGACGGGGTCTCGTAGCGATCGCTGCGGGTCGACGGCGGGACAGGTACCCAGGTGAAGAGCTCGAGGAGGGCCAGCTCCTTGCCCTGCGCCAGGAACTGCAGTCCTAGTTTCGGGAAGCTGTACGCCACGAAACGCGCCTCGATGCCCTCCTTCACGCCAAGGGCACGCGCCGCCCTCGTGCCGGTCTTGAGCAGCGCGTCGGCGTCCCAGGCGGCGCCGCTGCCGCTGGCGATGTATGGCTCGCCAACGGCCGGGTGCGCCGCGATGTCGACGTATCCCCCCTTCCCACGGGCCTCGCCGAGCGGGATACGCCAGAACAGGAGCTGACCGTTCAGGTCGTAGACAGGTGTACGGCGATCGAGGGCAATCGGCTTGCGCTCGAGAGACTCGGGCAGCAGCCGCAGTGTTCGGAGATGATTGAGCTCCATCCACGCGACGAGCGGCAGATCTTTGGCGAGATTGGGCGACTGTGCAGCCACGGCTGTGCCTCCTGGATGCGGACGGTTCTGAAGGCTAGTGGCCCCGGTGCAGACGCGGGCCTGAATTCCGTGCAAAGGGAATCACATTTGCGGCGACCGCACCATCCGGCAAAGGTACTAGTGCCAGACTTGATACACCGCGCCGTAACCAAATCGAAGTGGATCTGCAGCCGTCCCATAGCGGGCCGCACGTGGGGATGTGAGACGACCCGGGGGTTGAGATGCCTCATAGCAGACGGTTGTGAAGACTATTTCACAGCCAGGAGCCGGCGCTGCAAGAGTCCGCCTGCCGCCGGGCGTAATCTCATGGCCTGTTTGCGGTCGGGTTGCCGACCGCTCATATCGATTCCGAGGGGCAGATGCAAAGGGTTTTCCGAGTCTCCGCCAATGCGCTGGCGCTCGCCATTGCCGTAATGCTCGTCACGGACATGGCACTCGCCGAGAAACCCTCGCTGGCCGGCAAGGGCAAGGATAAGGACCGCGAGCAGAGCGAACAGCGCTACGACCGCGGTGATGGCGCCAGCCGCGGCGGCGACGTGCGCGTTAGCATTCAATTCGACACGCGTCAGCAGACGGTCGTTCGCGAGTACTACGGAAAGGAGTTTAAAGTCGGGCACTGCCCGCCGGGCCTAGCGAAGAAGAAGAACGGCTGTATGCCGCCCGGCCAGGCCAAGAAATGGCGGCGCGGCTCGCCCCTGCCCCGGGACGTCGTGTTCTACGACTTGCCACCGAAGCTGGTCGTAGAGATTGGACTGCCCCCGGCGGGGCACCGCTACGTGCGCGTGGCGAACGACATCCTGTTGATCGCAGTCGGCACCGGCATGGTCCTCGACGCGATCGAGGATCTCAACAGGATGTAGGGGTCGGCTCCTGGCGCGGTCTGGCCCCTCTAGCAGTCTCCGGCCGCGCCGATGTCGAACGTTCAAGGTCTGCTATCGGGAGGGAGAGTCAACCGCTCGATGGACCGCTTTGGGTCCGTCTACAGCCGCTGAGATCTACACCCGGAAACGGTGATCGCGCGTCTGACCCCAGAGTTGGTCGAATCGGCTTGTCCCGAACTAATTGTCGGAAAGGAGTAACTAACTGATCGAAACGGGGGTGAAACCGGGAAGTATTCGGGACAGTTCCGCCCTAAGTCACTGATACGACTTCCCTTCAACTCTCCATGGGGTGCAGGGGGTCGAGTGTTCGAATCACTTCGCCCCGACCAAATTCAACGACTTAGCTGGGGTGAAGCTTAGAAGGGTCTAAGCGTTTGCTCGACGGCGTCTAAGTTTTCGTCCGGTAGAGTCCCCATCCAACTCGAATGCGCGCGTGGACGAGAGCATGCGCGTGCCGGGTCTCGCGTGACCCCCAGAGAGGTGGGTTGTTTGCGGGGCTCTCTGGGCTAGGATGATGCGTTTCATTGATCCCCCTTATTGATCGACGGGGCGCACCGTTAGTCGCCTATGGGTCATTCTAGCGGAGCCGGTGGCGAGGACTATGGAAGGATGCGAAGCCCGTGCCGCCATGGGAGTTCAGGACAACACGAGGCGATCTAGCCACCACAGTGCGGCGAGTTCGCGCGGCGGCACGGCGCCGATCGAGGCAGAGAGGGAAGGAGAGCTGGTAGCGGCTGCCCGGGGCGGCAGCCGGGAGATCAGCGGAAGAAGCTCGTCAGCAAATGCATCAGCCATTGCCAAGGCGACGCGAACACCGTGGCAACCGCTCGAGCGATTGCCTGCTGGTGAGCTCGCGCTTTGGCCGACTGCTCGAGCTGAATGCCGCTCGCGGCCAGGCGATTGATGACGTTCTCCGCGCTGAATCCCTGGAACTTGGGCCTGTCGTCGCCGGTGCTGATCTTCACCTGCAGCGGGAGCCGTAAGCGGTTCAGGGCACGCTGCACAGCCCGCTTCAGCCGCCATGATGCGGCCCCGCCGATGTAGATATCCGCGTCGCCTGCCTGCTGCGCGAAACCGTGGAAAGCGACGCCGTAGGAGAATCGTCGCGACAGGAGCGACCCGAGCAGCGGGAACGATGCCGGGTGAAGGTCGTCGGAAGTGATGTGGAAGCGGTCGGAAGCGCCTTTGATCGAGTCCCCGAACCCTTTGCATGACCACAGCGACGCGGTGAAGCCGGAGGCCCGCACGTCTGCGGCGGTCGCTGCGGCCTGCTCGTCGGTGTGTGGCTCGATCAGGCCGCCGTGGGGCGCAATCGCGACGAAGTAGGTGTCGTCGGCGCCGTCCTCGGCGAGCTCGAAGAAGCGGACTCCCGGGGGCTCGTTGGGCAACGGCGGCGCGTCAAGCACCCGGGCCGCGATCGTCGCTTCGAGCTCGGTGTCGGTTCCAAGGCGCTCGCGGCCGGCCTGGCCGGTGCGAACGACGTTTGCCCGGGGGGGTTGGTCCGGATTCGCCTCGCTGACCGTGTAGATGGCGACGAAGCGGGCGTCGTCCGTTCGCGTGATCCGGATCTGCTGGCCGACCGCGCGACCGATCGCGGCCAGCGCAGCCGGGTCGGCCGAGCAGCGCTCCGCCTCGTTCTTGAGCGAGTCCTGCTCGGGCAAACGAAGCTTCGAAATACGCGCGTCGTAGTGCGTCGCTGCAACCTTCTGCTGCATGTTCTCGGTCGATCTGCTGCTTAACACGAAGCTGGCATGCGGAAGACCCTAACGCATGGCGTGGTGCCATTGCTATAGACCAGAGAGGCTAGGACTTCCGCAGGTGCGTTTGCACGGACGTCACGCTCAGCTCCGGTTGCGTCGCGATCGCGAGGTCAGCGAAGCGCCCCCCGAAACTCGGACGACTACTCGCGGTCTGCGGCTTTCGGTTTTCGCGAACGCGCTTCAAAAGCCTGTTGGCTAACCTGAGAGGATGTCTGCGACAAACGGCTCAAAACGAAGCGCAGGATTCGCCGTCGACACGCACTACCGACTCCTGCTGATGCTTATCTTTGTAAGAAGTGCGAATCTCGTCGATGTCCTGACTGCTTCGACGGTCCGACGACGGATAAAGTACAACGAGCACGCGAGCGCTTTCCCGAACGATGAGTCCCCGGGAGTCTTTGAACTGGCCGCTGCCCGGCACGACGGTGAACCCATGCGGGAAGCGCGGCGTGACCTCCGTATCGATGAAGTGTTGGAACTCCGCGTCGGTGACGGTGGACCCGTTACGTTTCGATAGGCCCAGCAAGAGCTCCGTCCTGTTGAAAGGCTTTCCGATCGATGATGCGGCGCAGGGCTGCCGAATGCTCTGACCGTCGGGTGTCGCCCAGAGACGCTCAGACAGCAGGGCTAGAAAACAGACTAGAACGACAGCGAGGCCGGCAAGGTCGCGGGAAGGGTGCGGGAGCATGTTCTTGCTCATTCATGATGGACAATCGGTGCGCCATACGCCGCGATCGGAGGATCAGATTCATGCCGTCTCCAGCCTAGCGCGACGAAGCGAGTGTGCACCTTCGCGGCCGCGACGGGAGGGGAATATTGCCGAGCTGGAACGGGAGGTGCCGAATTTATCTGAAATCAATCCGCCCAGCGGCGGACTTCGCTCTATGCACTCAAGCATCGACGCTTCGAGTGGTCAAGGATGCGCCCGATGAACCCTGAGTCTTCGATCGGCTAAGTGACCGCTATTCGGCGCTCCGCGAAATCCGCGAAGGTCCGCTTCCCTAGGGCACGACAGACAGGAGCGGGTCGTCTACAGCCGGTGAGATCTACACCCGGAAACGATCATCGCGCGTCTGACCCCAAAGTTGGTCGAACCAGTTTGTCCCGAACCAACTGCCCGAAACAGGCAACTACTTGGGTCTAAAGGCCTGATCCGCGGAAGTGTTCGGGACAGTTTCGATTTAGGTTTCTGATAACGCTCGTTTCCGGATCTGCATGTGGGTGCAGGGGGTCGAGTGTTCGAATCACTTCGCCCCGACCAAAATCAACGACTTAGCCGGGGTGAAGCTTAGAATTGTCTAAGCGTTTGCTCGAAGGCGCCTAAGTTTTCGTCCGGTAGAGTCCCCATCCAAGTCGAATGCGCGCGTGGACGAGAGCATGCGCGTGCCGGGTCTCGCGTGACCTCCAGAGAGGTGGCTTGTTTTGCGGGGCTCTCTGGGGTTCAGAGGGCGATCGCGGATCCCAAACGGGCGTGCGGTTGTAAGAGAGCCTGCGATCGTTTCAACTTGACGACAACTCGCAGTGGTTCAGGCGAACGGTGGTGATTGAGTAGCTCCTCGGCCAGGCCTTACCGTCCGCGTTCGGGCCATTTTCGGTCGTTGATCAACACAGATTCTTTGCTGGAAAGCCGCCGTTGGATTCGTCGTAGATTGGCTGGCTCGCCCCGAATCCCTGCACCCACACGTCAGAGCACCGGTGGTGGCCGCCTAACGAGGCGGAAGCAGACGGCGCGATAATGGCCGCCGACTGCTGCACCCAGGTGGGGCCTGTGAGTAAGATGATCTTGTTCGTCGGAGCCGGGGCGATCGGCAGCTACATCGGCGCGTTCCTGTCGCGCGCCGGGCACGACGTGACGCTGGTCGACGCGTGGGCCGAGCAAGTGGAGACGATCCGCCGGCAGGGCATCGCGGTGACCGGTCCGCACGATCCGTTCACCGCACGCCCCAAGGCCATGCACCTGCACGAGGCCCAGCGGCTGCCGCGCGACTTCCAGATCGTCTTCATCGCCATGAAGGCCTACGACACGGCTTGGGCTGCGCAGCTCGCCCTGCGCCACGCCGCCCCCGACGGCCTCATCGTGTCCTCCCAGAACTGCTGGCCCGACCCGATCGTGGCCGCCGTCACCGGCGCGCAGCGCACCGTCGGGCTCGTCATGTCTAAGATCGGCGTGGCGCTGTGGCGGCCTGGCGAGGTCGAGCGTGGCGCGGAAAAGGGTCAGGCCCACGGTCACGATGTCTTCCGCGTCGGCGAGCACGACGGCCGCATCACGCCGCGCGCCAAGGAGCTGGCCGAGATCCTTTCGGTGATCGACGGCTCGCAGGTGACCGACAACCTCTGGGGCGAACGCTGGTCGAAGCTCTGCGCCAATGCGATGGGCAACCCGGTGACGGGTATGTCAGGCCTTGGCTCCTTCGAGATCGCCGCGAGCGAAGCCGGCCGCGCCATCACAATCCATCTCGCCGGCGAGTCCGCGCGCGTCGGGATCGCGCTCGGCTACCGCGTGCCGAAGTTCAACGGCGAGAGCGTCGAGCGCTGGGCCGACTCCGCGCGGCGCGAGACGTGGGACTCGCTCGACACGATGCTCACGCCCAAGTCCGCGATCGGCCGCAACTGGCGCGCCTCGATGGCCCAGGACGTCGCGAAGGGCCGCCCGACCGAGATCGATTACATGAACGGCCACGTCGTGGCCCAGGGCAAGATCGCCGGCGTGCCGACTCCCGTCTCCGTCGCGACCGTGGAGATGGTGAAGGACGTGGAAGCCGGCCGGCGCAGGCAGGCCCCGGAGAACATCGTCGAGGTGCTGAAGCGCGCCGGCGTGTGGGCCTGACCGCTTGGTCACCGACTCGCGAAGACCCCCGTGCCGGATCCAGCGCATCCCGGATGACCTGGTCGTCTTCGCGCGCTTCGGGGGGGACAGGAGGCCGCTCCCATCCCGGTTCCGCGTTAACCTTACACGGCGCCGTTAGAGGGTCTCCGATCCCAGGAGAAGCGATGAACTACGCCAGGATCTCCGCCGACTGCCACATCGACCTGCCTATGCTCGCGCCCGACATGTTCACGTCCAACGCCTCGGCGGCCCTCAAGGAGAGAATGCCCTACGTCACCGATGGCCCCGACGGTCCGTACTGGACCTGCAAAAACGGGGGCTCCTTCGGGCTGCTGAACGGTGTGGGGCCGTCCGGACAGAAGCTGGTCCCCGGGCAGAACCACCGCGTGGACGTCATGGCCGCGACTGGGTTCTACGAAGACGGCAAGAAGGGCTACCGTCACCCGACCGATCCGGTCCTGCGCGCCAAGGACATGGACCGAGACGGCGTGCAGGCCGAGGTGATCTTCGGCATCCTCGGCGCGGCGACGCGGCTGAACGATCCCGTGGCGGCGAACGAGATGTTCCGGATCTACAACGACTGGCTCGTGGACTTCTGCAAGCACGATCCGGCGCGCTTCATCGGGCTGGCCTGCCTGCCCTACGGTGACATCGACGCAGCGGTGAAGGAGATCCATCGAGTCGCGAAGCTGGGGCTCCGTGGCGTGGAGTTGTCCTGCTCGTGGGACATGGAGCCCATGTGGCATCCCGTGTGGGAGCCGCTATGGAGAGCCATCCACGAGGTCGACTTGCCGCTGCACTTCCACACGTTCCCGGCGGTGCCGCCCGGCGTTCTTGACAAGGCGTTCGGGCCAACCCGTCGCGCGGCGTTCTTCACCGTGGTCTCCGGCTTCCAGATGAACCTCGTCAATATCCTCGCCGCCGTCATCGGCGCCGGCGTCCTCGAGCGCTATCCCAACGTGCGTATCTCGTTCGGCGAGAGCGGCATCGGCTGGATTCCCTATGCGCTCGAGCGCATGGACTTCGAGTGGGAGGACCGTTTCCGCGACCTGGGCCTGAAGATGAAGCCGAGCGACTACTGGCGGCGTCAGTGCAAGGGCACCTTCCAGTTCGATCGCATCGGCGGCAAGCTGATCGACGAGATGGGCGTGGAGTCGCTCATGTGGGGCTCCGACTATCCGCACGCTGACGGCGTGTGGCCGGAGTCGTCGAAGTATATCGAGGAGCAGTTCGCACACCTGCCGGCCGACGTTGTGCACAAGATCACCTGCGAGAACGCCGGGAAGTTCTACCGCTTGATGTAGACGCCCGAGACTCGTGCGCCCGGGGGTACTAGCGGCGGCGCAGGATCCCGGAGAGCCTTGCGCGCCAGCAAGGCACGTTCAGGATCCAGCAAGCGCAGCGAGCGTCTGGTGCGCGACGCTCAGCCGTGCCCAGACTGCTCGTTCGGATTTCGTCGATTTGACCGAGGCGACTGGCCGGCTCGAGTCGGCCATAACCGGAAGTTGCGAAGCGTGCCGCAAATCGGACCGTCAACGGGGCTTTCGACTCGTTGCTGTCGTAGTTAGAGAAGCGCGGACTTTGTTTTGCCGCTAAGACCGACCATCAGGACGTTAAGTCAGAGCGCCCACTAATGGCCCAAACCAGTCTCGGCGGGCTCCGTAGCAAGAACACGTAGCCCTACCTCTGATATTGGAAAACCGCCGAACTTCTTATAAATCGACATTATTTCGCCGCACGGCCGAATGTCGCGCTGGCGTCAGAGTAGTGTCTCCAGTCGTCCCCCTAACAGTTCTCAGTGGGCCTGACTTGGGTCCATAAAGCCGTCGAACGCTGCTTTCAGGACAGGGCCGTACAGCCGCTCTTGGCCGTACAGAGTAATCCGTGAAATCCGCCACGGCGACACGACGAAAAGGAGGCGCATGTGAACCCCAGGATAGAGCAGTTGGATCTTCCTCATCGGAAGAACAGCAGGATTAAGACGGTCATCGCCGCCATCGCGGCGATGACGCTGTTCGGCGCTTCGCTTCCCGGCAACGCGAAGGATCGGGACGACGACGGAGACCGGCACCAGGGCAAGCATAAGCTCCTGACGTGCGACGACACGATGAAGGAGGAGTTCCGCCCGGACTCGCTCACCACAGTCCTGCTTGTCAAGGCGTTCAACAAGGGCGATGCGCTCACGCTTTCCACGCCGACCCCCACAACACCTATCGCAGCCAATGACGTTTGTGTGGTCAAGCTGCTCGTCGGACCGGGAAATCCCGGGCCGGCCGATGCGCCATCAACCTCGCCGGGCATCGGCATCGAAGTGTGGCTGCCGGCGCGCGCAAACTGGAACCGCCGGATTCACGTTGCCGGCGGCGGTGGGTGGGCCGGCGGTAATCAGACGTCGTTGACATTGCTCGCGGGAGCGGGCGGCGCGGGCGGGACCACGCCGAGCCCTTCGTTTATTGCGACGGTGGAAGGCGCCGTTTCGGCGAACACAGACACCGGACACAGCGGGCCCGGCGGCGGATCGTTCGCGATGAACCCGGATGGCAGCATCAACACGGTCCTGTGGAACGACTTCGCGCAACGCGGCATTCACGAAATGGCCGTGAAGACGAAGCAGATTACCAAGGCCTACTACGGCAAGGCCGCGAAGTACTCGTACTGGGACGGCTTCTCCACGGGTGGCCGGCAAGGCCACAAGCTCGCGCAGCTGCATCCGGACGACTTCGACGGCATCCTCGCCGGCGCGCCGGCGTTCAACTGGACGCGCTTCATCACCGCCGAGCTGTATCCGCAGATCGTGTACCAGCGGGATCTGGGCGGCGTTCCGCTGACGAGCGGCCAGCTGAACCTGATGGGCAACGCTGCCATCAATGCTTGCGACGTGGTGAACGGCCAGCACATGGGCTACATCCCCGATCCGTCCGAGTGCCGCTATGACCCGACGCTGGACGCGAGCGTGATCTGCACGAAGAACGGCGGCACCAACAGCACCGCCAATTGCGTGACGCCGCTTCAGGCGCAGGCCATGAACAAGCTGTGGTACGGCCAGACGCGCGACGGGACCGCGCCTCCGCCGTCCGCGGACAACAGCTGGTCGCTGCACATCGGCCGCGGCAACCACCTGTGGTACGGGCTTGCGCGCGGAAGCAGCTTCGGTGGCTTGGGCGGCAGCATTGGCGGGGTCCCCGTCGCCGTTCACGATCGCGACCGACTGGTCGCGCTCGAAATGCAGAACCCAACGCTTGCGACGCCGTCCTTCATCAACGCGACCGGCAATGGCGCGAACGGCTGGATGAACCTGTCCTACGCCCAACTGGCCAATGCGTACGACCAGGGGCTGATCCTGCAGTCGAGCTTCGCGCACATCAACACCGACGACGCGAATCTGCGGCCGTTCCGCAAGTCGGGCGGGAAGATGATCATGTACCACGGGCTCGCCGACGTCCTGATCATGCCGCAGGGCTCGGTCAACTACTACGAACGCGTCATCCGCGAGATCGATGGGCTGCGCGAGGTGCAGAAGTTCTATCGCTTCTTCCTCGTGCCAGGCATGGCGCACGGCTTCGGCAATGGAACGACCAATCCGAATGCCAACCCGCCGCTTCCCGGCGCCGCCGGCGCGGACAGTGTAGCGGACGGTACCTCGCAGCTTTACGACGCGCTCACCGCCTGGGTCGAGAAAGGCATCGCCCCGCAGCGAATCGACATCTCCTCCGCCGTGACGACCGCTTTCCCGATCGCCAAGTCGCGGCCCATCTGCGCCTACCCCAAGGAAGCAAAGTATGTTGGCGGCGACATCAACGTTGCTTCGAGCTACATCTGCGCTGGTCAGGGTCGGGGCCGTGACGACGACGATGACGGTCACGGCCATCATCACGGTCACGGCAATCACGGCTGGCGCTAGGGAAGTGGGTGCAGCAAACCGAAGTCGCTAACTGCGTGTCCTTGAAAGAAACCCAAAGGAGGATCGGTATCTTCGGCATCAACCGTTCGGACATCACGTCGCTCGAGCTTATCGTCGGAAAGGTCGCAGCCCCACCGGTGATCGAGTACGACCGGGACGGCAACATGGTGAGGGCCTGGGGCGATCCGACCGTAATGCCTATCGGCATCCATGGCTGCTTTATCGACCATGAGCGCAATCTATGGATCGGCGGCAGCGGCGGCGGCATGGTCCAGAAATGGACGCGTGACGGCAAGCTCCTGCTGCAGATCGGCCAACGCATGACCTGCGACGGACCCTGCGGCGAGACGACCAGCCTGAACAGCAGCACGACGGTCTTGAATCAGCCCGCCGACATTGCAGTGGATCCTTCGAACGGAGACGTCTACATCGCGGACGGTTACGGCAATCACCGCGTCGTGGTCTTCGACAAGAATGGCAAGTTCCTGCGCCAATGGGGCTCGTCAGGCACAGATCCGGGCCAGTTCTCTCCGCTCGGCGGCGGCCACCCGCATTGCGTCGTGTTCAGTAAAGAAGGGCTGCTCTACACCTGCGATCGTGGCAATGATCGCATCCAGGTGTTCGACAAGAAGGGCAAACTGCAGGAGATCATCCCGATCAAGCCTGGAACGGGAAGGGTGCCTGGCCCCGACGGCAGCCCGCCACGCAACTCGCCGGGCTCGGCGCTGGATGTTGCGTTCTCGGCCGACAACGCCCAGCGCTATATTCTGAACGTCGACACCGGCAATGAAGTGCTCTGGTTCCTGGATCGCTGGGTGGGCCGAGGTGAGGTTCCGGCCATCCTCGGCGGGTTTGGCAGCCAAGGCCACAATGCGGGGAACTTCACCCTGCTGCACATGATCGCGGTGGACTCGAGGGGGAACCTCTACTCGAGCGAAACGGTCGACGGGCGGCGTCTGCAGAAGTTCGTTCCGAAAGGCAAGCTGTCGCCTCGCAAGCTGGATAGCTACATGGGCAGCCCGCACTACGAGCCGTTCCCGGACCCAACTCCCTAAGAGGTCCGGCGCCGGGACCGGCGCGATCACACCCGGTCCCGGCAGCTACGGCCGCTCGATTGGCGAGGCAGTCGAGTACTTGATCTGCGAAAGCGCGATCATCGAGTTGACCTCCTGCACCATCGGCAGGCGAGAAAGTCGCTCGGAAAAGAAGCGTTCATAAGCTTCGACGTCGGGCGTCACGATGCGCAGGATGCAATCCACGGCGCCCAGCAGCACGTGACATTCCATCACCTCAGGGAATTCCTGAATCGCCTTCGAGAACTCAGGTAACGAGTTGCGGTTGTGTGCTGTGAGCTTGATGTGCGTGAACAGCATCACGAAGGAGCGCGCGAGAAAATCGCGCAGCCGCAGGAGAACTTGGTGGCGGCAATGTGCTGATTCTTGAGCGAGCTCGAAATCTGTCGAAGCTGATGTCCCGTCCGAAGCTCGCTAAGCATCCGGTCGGTATGCTCGCAAATGCGCCGATGACGCGACGATTCCTGCCGCACGATCAAAGCGCTCTTGGCAAACGACGTGCCCGCTCACGGTGCGATCCACTTTCAGCTGGGCGTCGGTTTCTTGCCCAGATCCACCTCGTAGGCGTCGACCTTCTCGTCGGCTGTCGGTTCAGCGTCCAGATCGACTATTTTTCGGTCGAACTGTTTCATGGGCCTGGCGTCCGCGCCATCCGTTCGCAACGAGCCGATTGATGTCCACTCGATCTGCCATTTTGGAGAGTTGGCCTGCGGCTCGCCAGCCTTACCCTGCGGATCGTCAGCCGTCTTCTGCGAGTCGTGAGAGTCGGCGTCGCATTTGGACAGGAAGTCAAACAAGTAAAAGCCATTGCCTTTTGCGTCGTACTGCAAGGTCGTCGGACAGCAGAAGGTCCTTATAGCAGCGGTCCGATGCCCAAAGGGTGTGTGGATGGACTGTAACCCCTGCGCAACTACAACGCGTTGATAGGGGTAGTGCTGATGTCCGAACAGAATCAGCTGGATCCCCGACTTCAAACACCATGCCAGGAACTCGTCCGCTCCTTCCATCTTGACGAGCGCGGCCTCCCGGGCGTCCCGCCAGGTCTCGATCTTCTGCATCGCAGGTCCGAACCAACTCTTGAAACCGGTAGTTGGGATGTACTTCGTGCGCGGCTGAGTGACGACGGGATGATGATGGAGCAGAGCGATGCGAATGGTGTGGCTGGGCTCAAACTCGAGCGGCTCGCCAGCCAGCTGATCAACCTTCTTTTGTTTCACGACTTTTTCTGTCAATTCTCCGGCTTTACGCAACTCCTCCTCCTCGATCCGGCCAACGGCTGCCGCTGCCGCCCAGTCTTCGAAGCTCCAGCCTGTGCGCCCCTCAGGCAACGTCGAGTCGAATACGAAGAAGAGCAGTGTGAGCGACTTCTTGGACTTGCCGTGAGGTCGGTAGCCGACGATGTATGGATACGGTTTCGGCGTTTCGAGGATCTGCTCGAACGTGTCGTCAAGTTGCTGGCCGACAATGAGCTTGGCGGCATAGCGATCATGATTTCCCGGAACGAGAATGCGCTGAGATCTCGCCGCTCCGAGACCGTAGGCAGCGATCCGCATCGGGTTCTCGCCGCTGATCGAGCCGCGTTGGACGTACTGCAAGACGGTTTCGAACGATTCGCGAGACCCGTCGGTTGTCAGGTCGCCTGTCGCGACGAGCAGGTCGTATCGCGGTCGCAATGAATCGACTGCCGTCGAAACGGCCCTAGCCGTGCTGAAGCTGTGCGACGGGGCGCCGAAAGGCTTCTTCACCCGTTTGCCTTCCTCTCGGAGTTCGTCGATCAGGTGGAGGTCAGAGATGTGCAACAGTCGGATCCGCTCGTCCGTGCGCGGCTCCGCGAGCAGTGATTCCACGCGATGACGGTCGACCTTGATTACGTAGGGATGCGCATCGCGCAATGCTGCACTCAGTTGAATCGTGTCAATGAATACCCTGACGCCCGCGGGCTTTCGCTTACCGAACGCCGACCAGACCGACGGTCGGTCTTCCGTCGCGCCCTTGAGCGTCGCCTCCAGGACCGACTTGCACCAAGCCACGTCAGTGCTTTCGGCCTCCCTTAATCCGGATGAGAACTCGATGTCCGCAATCTTGAACTTGCCGGCGCCCTTTAGTCGCAAATCGATCTGCGCCTCCACGAGCAACAGTGCGACCTCCAGGATCGTTGCATCGAGATCGGTCTGCAACTGAAGCTGCTCGACAAGCGCAGCGCGCGACAAGTCGGCGCCCGAAAGTCGATCCGACGTCTTCAAGACAACTGGACCCTCTTCGCTCGTCGTGCGGGTACCCGTTGTGCGCTGCGCAGCCTCGCGCTCGCCAGCCACAGCGGCATGAGCAATACCGGTCTCCAGCGCGAGAATGATGTCCTGTCGGACATGGGCACCAACCTCTTGTTGGTCAAAAAAGGCAAGCACCTGCTCGAACAGCGGCGGAAGCAGGTCCGTATTGGGTGCAGGCATTGCTAGCAGCTCCCTGGATAGCGCCCGCGCGAGTTTGCACTCAGCGAGGGACTGTCGTCCATACGAGGGCCGGTGATCCCCGTCATGCGCTGTGCTAGATGTTGCTCGCCTGCGAGGTTTCGAGTCGCCCACGAAGCAATGTGCGCGTTCCTCGGCGAGCTGGACGGGGAACGACTCGAGTCCTTCCCTAACGGCGAAAAACATCAGGCCGCGTGTTACGCGAACGTTTTTCGATCGGCTTTCGGGTGATCGAGGAGCTGTCCCGAACTAGGCGTCTGAAAGGTGCAACCAACTGATCGAAATAGGGGCGAAACCGGAAAGTATTCGGGACAGCTTCAACCCAAGCCCTTGATCAGTTTTGCTTTCGGATCTGCATGGGGTGCAGGGGGTCGAGTGTTCGAATCACTTCGCCCCGACCAAATTCGACGACTTAGTCGGGGTGAAGCTTAGAAGTGTCTAAGCGCTTGCTCGACGGCGTCTAAGTTTTCGTCCGGTAGCGTCCCCATCCAAGTCGAATGCGCACGTGGACGAGAGCATGCGCGTGCCGCGTCTCGCGTGACCCCCAGAGAGGTGGGTTGTTTGCGGGGCTCTCTGGGGTTCAGAGGTCGATCGCGCATCCCAAGCGGGCGTGCGGTTGTAAGAGAGCCAGTGCGATCGTTTCAACTTGACGATAACTCGCAGCGGTTCAGGCGAACGGTGGTGATTGAGTAGCTCCTCGGCCAGGCCTACCGTCCGCGTACGGCAAAGAACGATCCTACAGTCAAGGCGTTGAAAGCCGTCGTTCGACGGTTGCTATCGACCGACTCCTGCCGGTGGCGTTGCCGGTTTGCGGACGTTCGCGGATCATCTACCGAGGCGTCCGGCATGCGCCAGCCGAAGTCATGCAGTGCATCGCGAAGGGCGAGCGCGTGCCGCCGAACGAGTACTACCTGCGCACCAGCCTCGTGTTCGAGACAGCGTCGAAGTAGTACCGACTGGATGAACCGCATTGTTGGCGTCGGCGTGGGCCGGCGCGAGCCGAGCGCGGTGTACTACGACGTGTTCGAGGTGCTCTGACCGGCGCGGGCGCGGCCGCGCCGGCCCGGGCCTGTCAGCGCGCCGGCATCGACTTGCTCATCCGCTCGACGATGTCCGGCGGGATGAAGTTGACCAGCTCGGTCGTATCCGTCTCGACCAGCTCGACGTAGCGCTTCACGACCTCGGCCGGGTCCATCTGGCCGACGGTGATCCGCTGCACGAGCGAATCCATGACCGCCACGTCTTCCGGCGCAGCGGTCTTGCGGTCGAACCAGGGCCCCGGGTCGTTCGCCATCCGGTCGTTGAAGCCGGTCGCGTACGGCCCCGGGTTGATGAGCGCGACGTCCACGCCGAACATCTTCAACTCGGCGCGCAGCGCCGTGCCGAAGGCCTGGATCGCGTGCTTGGTCATGGTGTAGGGCCCGGAGCCCACGCCGGCGCGCACGCCGCCGATCGAGGAGACGATCAGGATCCGGCCCGCGCGCTTCCTGCGCATCTTCTGCGCGACGCGCTGCGTGACGGCGACGGTGGCGAACACGTTCACCTCGAACACGCCGCGCAGGCGCTCGAGGGGGATGAGCGAGAGCGGCCCAGTCTGGCCAATGGCGGCGTTGGCGATGAAGACATCGGGATCGAACTGGTCCACCCTGGCGACGTCCTCGGGCCTCGTGACGTCGAGCTTCACGACGGTCAGCTTCGGCTCGGCCTTCGCCAGGTCGGCGGCCTGGGCGTCGTTTAGCACGGTGGCGATCACTTTGTGGCCGCGCTGGGCGAGCTGGATGGCCGCGCCGCGGCCGAAGCCGCTCCCGGCGCCGGTGATGAGTACAGTCTTGGGCATGTCCCCTCCTGTCCGGTTCCGATGATCGCACGATCGCCATTGATTTTCCGCCGCGCCGGGCCCGATACTCGCGCTGTCCCATGAAACCCGACTGCGATCTGCTCATCGTCGGCTGCGGCATCGCCGGCAGCTCGGCCGCGGTGACCGCGCTGCAGGGCGGCCTGAAGGTCGTCATGCTCGAGCGCGCGCCCGAGGAGGAGTTTGGCGGCAACTCGCGCTGGACCGAGGCCTACCTGCGCATGAAGAACGACGCGGAGGTGTCTGACGACTTCGAGGAGCGCTTCGCGCAGAACGCGGGCGCGAACCTCGATCCCAACGTGCTCGACGCGGTGGCCGGCGAGTACGCGCACTGGCCCGCGATCGTGAAGGCGCACCCGCTGCCGGATCCCGAGCTGATCGCGCATTTCGCGCAAGGCGTGCCGCCGGCCATCGCCTGGCTGAAGAGCTTCGGCCTGCGCTTCGGCCCGCAGCCGATCTACCTGCTCACGCAGAGCACGACGCGAATCGCGGCGCAGGGCGGCGGGCTCGCGCTCATCGAGCGCCTGATGAAGGAGGCGCGCGCGCTGGGCGCCGATGTGCGCTTCCGCACCACCGCCGTGGACCTCGTGCGCGACGCCGACGGGCGCATCGGGGGCGTCAAGGTCGTCGGCCCGGACGGAAAGCGCTCGGAAATCAGCGCGCACGCCACGCTCCTCGCGAGCGGAGGCTACGAGGGTAACCCGGAGATGATGACGCATTACCTGGGCACGCGGGCCACGTACATCCGGCCAGTGGCGCGCGGCGGCTACTACAACAAGGGCGAGGGCATCCGCATGGCGCTCGCCGCGGGCGCTGCGCCGGCAGGTGACTTCGGCTCGTATCACGCCGAGCCGGTCGATCCGCGCTCGCGCCAGCCCGAGGCGGTGGTGCACATCTACCCATACGGGGTCCTCGTCAACAACCTCGGGCTGCGCTTCGTGAACGAGGGGCCGGGCATGGTGGACGCCTGGTACGACCCCATCACGCGCACGATCGCCGACCAACCCGAGGGCATCTGCTGGGTGATCTTCGACGCGAAAGTGGAGGAGATCCCGCGCTGGAAGACCAGCATCCGCTCGGAAGTGCCGCCGCACGAGGCGGCGACGCTGGAAGCGCTGGTCGCGCAGCTCGGCCTGCCGAAGGCGGCTCTGGAAACGCTCGATGCGTTCAACCGCGCCTGCCCGCCCGAGTCGGGGGAGTTCAAGCCCTTCGAGCTCGACGGCCGCGCGACGAGGGGCGTTTCGCCCGAGAAGTCGCACTGGTGCCGGCCGATCGAGCGGCCGCCGTTTCGTGCCTATCCGATCATTTCGGCCAACTGCTTCACCTTCGGCGGGCTCAAGGTGAACACGAATGCACAGGTGCTCGACAACGACGGCAAAGTGATGGCGGGGCTGTACGCGGCAGGCGAGACCGTTGGTCTGTACCACCAGGTCTACACCGGCGCGACCTCGGTGCTGCGCGGCACGGTGTTCGGGCGCACGGCAGCGTTGCACGTCGCCGGCCAGAAGCCGAGCTAGGCCAGCGTGAATCCTTCGTAGCCCTTCGCCGCCAACTCCTCGCACCCATGGCGAGACGCACCAGAGCGTGACTGTCACACCTGCCGTTACGCGATCGGCCGGCCGGGTGGCGTTCACCTAGCGCCTGTTCGCCGCATAATCGAAGCTCGAAGGAAGACCCCACGATGACCGACTCTCTCGCCAACAAAACCGCTCTCGTCACCGGCGCCTCGCGCGGCATCGGCAAAGCGATCGCCATTGCGCTCGCCGAAGCCGGCGCCAACGTCGCGGTCAACTATCGGGAACGCAAGAAGGAAGCCGACGAAACCGTCGCAGTCATCAAAAGACTCGGCCGCAAATCCGTCGCCGTCCAGGCCGACGTCTCTAAATCAGAAGAGGTCGCCAACCTCATAAAACAAGTCGAAGCTGCCCTCGGCTCGGTCGACATTCTCATAAACAACGCCGGCCACGCATCACGCAGAACCCTCGACGAACTGACCGAGGAGGACTTCGACTACACGATCGCCACGAACCTGAAATCCGCCTTCCTCTGTTCGCACGCCGTCTACCAGGGGATGCAACAACGCCGATGGGGCCGCATCATCAACATTTCCTCCGGCGCGGCGCGCGGCGCAGGCGCGGTCGGCGCACACTACAACGCCTCCAAAGCCGGCATGGAAGGCCTCACCCGCGGCTATGCGGCAAGACTCGCGAAGGACAACGTACTAGTAAACGCGGTCGCCCCGTCACTCATCGCCACCGAAATGATCGCCCCACACCGCAAGGAAAACGAATCCAACATCCCGGTCGGGCGCCTTGGAACCGGCGAAGAAGTCGCCGCCGTCGTCGTCACCGTCGCGCAGAACCCCTACATGACCGGACAGACGGTTGGGGTCAACGGCGGTCTTCACTTCAACTGAGAATAGGGCTCAGGATAGCCGAGCGGCGCCGAATCGCGGCAGCGCAGATCAAACTCGTAGGCGACGCGCTGTACGAGTTCTTCACTCATCCTCGGATCGGGCTCGAGCCTGGCGAAATGATCCGCGGATCTCGCCGCCGGAAGCTGCACTGACTAGCACGGACCCCACGAAGCCCGCCGCGCGCGGGCTTTCTTGCGTGGAAGTGTGCGGCGGATCGCTAACGATCCACTAGCGGGCGTAGGTCCTCGTCGCCGAAAGCGGGCATTCGACGGCGCTATCGACCCGAAGCGGAAGGTCAGGACAGTAGAGAGCGGACGCTCGAAACGTAAGAAGCAGACGTTTAACGTTCAGATCAAGGGCGCGCAGTGCGCAGTCGGCAAAGCTGAATGACGCTGTTGGGCGCGTCCCTCTTGCATCGCCATGTTAGGCCGCCGCGCGTCACGGGATAGCGTCTCTTGCGTTCTTCTTCAGCGCATATCGAAAATCACAGTGACTGGCGCCCTGCATGATTGTTTGCGTCCGGGTGAGCTGCACTTTGGCACCAAAGCCTTCTGCATGGGAAAAATCCGCACTACATGTCAGCAAGAACCCCAGTTCCGGTGCGCCGATCTTTTTATAGAACTCGGCGTAGCGACATTCAGTGACGTTTACTTCGCACGCTTCCGGTGTTTTCTTGACCACCTCGTATTCCAAGGCATCTCCGGCCGCGTACAACATCTCGAAGGTTGAAGCCACCATCTCCCCTAGGTTACGTGCTCCTTGGGACCGCGACCACTTCTCGCCATACTTGCGATACAGGGGTTCGAGCGCCTTTCGGACAATGGCGTTGGCCCGTTCCTCGCCCAGTTCTGCCTGGAGGACTTTGACAAGCGGAACCAGGATCTGAGCTTGTATCTTGACCTGCTCAATCATCGGAATGTCCATCGGTCGCCTTCCTTGATTTCTTAGTTACCGTTGGCTTATGGTCTAGCGGCCTAACGAACAGGATCTTGTGCGCTGTGCGGCAGCATGGCGCACAAGATCGGTTGAACGGAACCGCTGTGTTCAAGCCCCGGCGGTTTGGGGATTGCAAGACGCCGCTGTTGGAGGGATATCGCGCGAGGGTGCGTCAGGTGCACGGAATTGGGGTCCGGCGCGCGCGGCATAGGTAGGAAGGGCTGGCGATTGAGTGCTGGCCACTATGGCAGAGGGGCTGATTCGGGTCAACGCAAGGCGGCCGATCGCGAACGGGCCTCGCCTTGGCGATGCGCTCGATGTGCAGGAGGTCACAGCCGCTGAGGTGTTCACGGTGGACGGTGGTGAGGGCCGAGCTGAGGAGCGAGGGTGGCGATGAGCCGCAGCGTGCCGATCCGGCAGATGGGGCAGCGCTCGATATCGATGCCGAGTACGCGCAGGCAGAACGCCTGGACGGTCTCGACGGGGGCGGGGGCTGGCGCAGGGCGGTTGAGGGCGGCATGGGCCTGGGCGAGGCGTTCGCGCTTGTGTCGGTTGGCGAGCAGGCCGTAGTGGCGGATGCGCATGAAGCCCGAGGGCAGCACGTGCAGGAGGAAGCGATCGAGGAACTGGGAGGCTGGCAGGGACATCGTCTTGCGTTGATTGGCGTGGGCGCGGTCGCGCCAGGCGAAGCGAACGCTGCCGTGCTCGAAGGCGAGCAGGCGCTCGTTGGTGATGGCCACGCGCTGTACGTAGCGGCCGAGGTAGTCGAGGACCTGCTCGGGGCCGGCGAGGGTGTGCTTGGCGTAGACGACCCAGGGCTTGGCGCGAAGCGCGGCGAGGAAGCTGCCTCGTGCGGCCGGTTCGGCGAGGGCGGCAGTGGAGCCGGCCAAGCGCAGTTCGCCGGTGGCGAGCGCACCGGACAGGCAGGCGAGGAATTTGGCGCGGAAGACCTTGGAGAGCGCTTTGACGGGGAAGAGGAACCCTCGCCGCGGGGAGATCCATCTCCCGTCGGGAGCGAGTGCGCCGCCGGCCACGAGCGCGTGCACGTGCAGGTGCTGGGTGAGGGTCTGGCCCCAGGTGTGCAGCACGAGGCAGGCGGCGATCTGGCCGCCGAGCCAGCGCGGGTTGGCACCGAACTGGAGCAGGGTCTGGGAGGCGGCGGCGAAGAGCATCGTGTAGATCGCGCGCGGGTTGCCCTGGGCGAGGGCATTGAGCTCGTGGGGCAGGGTGAACACCAGGTGGAAGTAGGGCACCGGGAGGAGCTCGGCGCGCCGGGCGGCGAGCCAGCGTTCCTTCGCCAGCGTCTGGCACTTCGGGCAGTGACGGTTGCGGCAGGAGTGGTAGACGTAGCGGGCCGCCCCGCAGTGATCGCACTGCGAGATCTGGCCGCCGAGGGCGGGGGTGCGGCAGCGCTCGATCGCGCGCAATGCGCGGTCGCTGCACGCGGGCGAGCCGAGCGCTCGCGAGCAACGCCGGGGCGTGCGCACGCACGATGTCGGCGAGCTCGACTCGGGCCGTCCCCCGCGCGCGGTGCGCGGGTGCGGGCACGGCCTACAGCCGGGTGCGGTCGGTGGGCTCGAGCAACTCCAGGGGCGAAGGGGTGGCCGCCAGATGGCGGTCGGCGAGATGGAAGTAGCGCAGCGTCGAGCCGATGTGGCCGTGGCCCATGAGCCGCTGGATGGTGTGCACGTCGACGCCGGCTTCCAATAGGTGGGTGGCGAAGGCGTGGCGCAGGGCGTGGATGCCGCCGTGCTTGGTGATGCCGGCACGGGCCTTGGCCGAGCGGTAGATGCGCTGCGCGGTGATGACCGCGATCGGCCGCTCCGCGCCGCGTAACGCTCGCCGACGAACAGCCAGTGCTCGGGCCGGTAGCCGAGCCAGTAGCGGCGTAGCTCGGCGAGCAACCGCTCGGAGAGCAGCGTGTAGCGGTCCTTGGCGCCCTTGCCCTGTTCGACGCGGATCGTCATGCGCGAGGAGTCGATGTCGCTCACCTTGAGGTGGCACAGCTCCGAGACGCGCACCCCCGCCCCATAGGCGGTCATGAGCATCGCCCGGTGCTTGGGGTTCTCGCTTGCCGCGAGCAGCCGCGCGACTTCCTCACGCGCGAGGATCTGCGGCAGCTTCTGGGGTTGCTTGGGCCGTGGCAGCGCGAACTCGGCCGCCGTTCGTTTGAGGGTGACCCGGTAGAAGAACTGAAACGCGCTCGCTGCGACGTTGCAGCTGCTCGGGGCGAGCTTGCGCTCGGTGAGCAGGTGCAGGAGGTAGCGCTGAATCTCCTCCTGGCCGATCCGGTCGGGTGAACGGCCGTAGTGCTTGGCCAGCGCCGCCACCGCGCCGACGTAGGTCTCGCGTGTCCGCTCGGACATGCCGCGAATCGCGAGATCGTCTTCGAGCTGCTTGCGCAACGGGCTCATCGCGTGTCTCCTCAGTGATCGCGGGAACATCCCCGCAGAAATCACGCTGACACACGCACGCAGCCCACGCTGCAGCGTTCGAAACGCCCTCGACTTCGCAGAACTTCAGCGAACGCTGAAGCAGCGACCTTCCACCGCGAAGCGGTTTAGTTCAACGTGTCTTATCAGAACACATTTTCAATTTAACCGGATTTGGGTTTCGAGTTAATTGGAGACTTGGGACTGGGGACTCCGTCGTTTACTCTGGTAATCGCACCCGCAACGAACGTCCGCTTCGGAGCAACTTAGGAAACGGGGTTATGTGGCTGGTTGTGGCCAGATGAGCGAAGTTCGCGAACGTCCGCTTTTCTGACGAACGAAGGGCAGTAACGGGGTCAATGGCTGACCACGGCAAAGCGTCCTCAGTAAACCTTCCGGAACTGCAGCCTTCTCGAAGCCGACCGACGCGGTCGCGATCTCAACGACAGCAGCTGACTCGCTGGGAATCCAGCCAGAACTACCGCAACTGCAGCTTTCTCTAAGCGACCGACGGAATCGCCGATCTCAGCGACAGCAAGGTGACTCGCACACTGCCCGAACTCGAAATCTGTTGAAGCCTGCGTCCCGAATCAGTTGCCCGAAACGCGCAACTACTTGGCGGAAAGCAAGGCGAAAGCCGGAAGTATTCGGGACAGAATCGCATTAACGTATTGATTTGATTCGCTTTCGGTTCTGCATGGGGTGCAGGGGGTCAAGTGTTCGAATCACTTCGCCCCGACCAAAATCAATCACTTGGGCGCGGGCAGAAAATCGACTGCCTCGAATTGCGCCGGAATATTCGGGACACCAATCCGCTAGATCCTTGATCCCTTGCAAAAGCGCGCCTGCAAAGCTGGCGGGTGCGCAACTCGTGGTTTCTCGTCGAAATCCTGTCGAGTCTTGCGGCGATTGAGGCGGCCAACGATCAGTACAGCGCCGATCGAGTATTTGCGGACCACGGCTGTCACGCCGCCCGGAGGAGACTGAGCGCGGCGCCTTGGCCCCTGACTTCCGCCTCCTCGTACTCCGCGGCGGCGATCGCTCGGTCGAGCGCGGCGCGCAGCCCCTTGGCGGCGTCCAAGGTCAGCTCGATCCCGGCGCGCGCTCCCGCGTCGAGGCCGGTGTTGATGAAGTCGAGCGTGATGACGTCGCCGAGCGGCGCGTGACGCGCGTGGTCGTAGGCGACCACGCTGTGTGAGAGCGGAAACCAGGCGTCGCCGCGCTTGGCCATGCCGTCCGCCGGCGCGATCTCGATAATGGATGTGCACATGTTCCGTCCTCCTACTTTCCCAGATGCTTGCCGAAGAAGGCGAGCACCTTGCTCCAGCCGTCCATGGCGGCCTCGGGCCGGTACAGCGGCCGGTGCCAGTACCAGATGCCGTGGCCGGCGCCGTCGTAGCGGTGGAACTCGTACGCCTTGCCGTGCTTCTTCAGTTCCGCCTCGTGCTGGTTCACCTGCTCGGGGCTCGGCGCGCGGTCGTCGTTGCCGAAGATGCCGATGAGCGGGCAGGCGAGATCTCTGGTCAGGTCAAACGGCGCGACCGGCGTCTTGTCGTTGAGCTCCTCCTTGCCCATCACCACGCGGCCACCCCACAGTTCCGCGCAGGCGTCGACGTCCTTCTTCTGGCACGCATAGATGAAGGCGTGCCGGCCGCCCGAGCACGAGCCGAACAGGCCGACCTTGCCGTTGTGCCCGGACTGCGCCCGCATCCATGTCACCGCGGCCGCCGTGTCGCCGACCATCTGGGCGTCGGGAATGCCGCCCTCGGCCCGCACCTTGGCGGCGACGTCGTCTGGGTTGCCCGCGCCCGACCGCTCATAGAGGTTGGCGCAGATCGCCAGGTAGCCGTGGTGCGCGAATCGGCGCGTCGTCTCGATGTAGAACTCGCTCCAGCCCGGCAGATGGTGGATCAGCACCACCCCGGGAAACGGGCCCGCGCCGGCCGGCCTCGCCACGTAGGCAGTGATCGGCGTTCCCTTATCGCCGGTGAGCGCGACGTTCTCGCAAGTCATGCCACGATAAAATGACATTTGGTCCTCCTTCCTGAGCGTTGGCCCGGAGCATTTTCCGGGAAAGCTTGTCCTCGATCTGACCGCGGATGGGCACCGGTTTTCCGCAGGGAATGCGACCAAGCATGCCTCATAGCGTAACCGCATGTGATCGCTTTTCGATCGGCTGCCGGGTGATCGAGGCACTGTCCCGAACTAATTGTCGGAAAGGTGTAACTAACTGATCGAAAGGGTGGTGAAACCGGGAAGTATTCCGGACAGTTCCGCCCTAAGTCACTGATACGACTTCCCTTCAACTCTCCATGGGTGCAGGGGGGGCGAGTGTTCGAATCGCTTCGCCCCGATCAAAATCAATCACTTGCGCGCGGGCGGAAAAGCAACTGTCCCGAATTCGCCCGAATCACTGAGTTCCCGATTTTGTAGCTCGTTGTTTTCTCCCTGATTTCTTGAAGTAGAGCACCTGCAAAGTTGGCAGGGGGCTACTCGAAGATCGGGTCATTCCGGGCACCACCGCATCGCGGTATCATGTACTTACAGACGTAAGTACATCGAGGTTCGGGATGGCAACACCGCCACAGCGCTACACAGGCAAGGTTACACAGGTCGGCAACTCCAAGGGCATCCGACTCGATGCCGCCTTCTTCAAGGCGCACCCCGAGTTCGGTGGCGAAGTCCAGGCGACCGTCCTCTCGGAGGGTCAAGTCCTGCTATCGGCCAAGGCCAAGCGCCGGACGCGCGGCAAGAGGGCCGAAGCGCCCGACCCGGTCGTGGCGTCGTTCCTCGGCTTTCTCGAACGGCAGATGCGTGTACACCCGGAGCGCATTCGACCGCTCGATGACAAGTTGCTCGGCGAGATCGGCAAGCTCGTCCAGGGCGTCGACGTCGAGTGAAGCTCTACAACGGCTGGCGGCTCTATGCGTTCGAGCCGTTCCCCGAGCGGCTCGCCGCGCTCAAGGCGGAGGTCGAGCGGCTGAGAGCGAAGGACCCCGACGGCTACCGAAGCCACCCGACCACCATCCTGCTTGCCGGGGTCTACAAGGCGGTCACGCAAACTTTTCCCGCAGACCCCGACCACCCTCAGTTTCGGGTGGGGCATACGCTGGGGCCGCAATACGCGCACTGGCGGCGCATCAAGCGCGGCCTTCCTTCGCGTTGTCGGCTCTTCTATCGTTTCAGCAGCAGTCCGGTGAAGGTGATCGTCTACGCCTGGCTCAACGACGAGGCCACATTGCGCAAGGCAGGGGCGAAGACCGACGTGTATGCGATGTTCCAGCGCATGCTCGCCCGGGGCGAAGTGCCGTCCGATATCGATGCGCTAACCAAGGGTGGTTCGGCGATCGAGGAGTGACGGCGCGCTAATGGCGCGCCGCAGCGTCGAGACCGGCGCGGTTGATCGCGGAGAACTGTTGCGTGACGTCCATCATGGCGCTGCGCCACGCCTCACCGGCGGACCCAGAAGGAGAGTGACTCGCACCACTGGCGGCGCTGGGCTACCAGCGCCGACACCTTCTCTTGGGCTCTGGTCGAGTGCGCGGCGCGGCGCTTCTAATGCTCCGGATGCTGCTTCAGCGACGAACGTATAATCGAAAACGTTCTCCAGGGAGGTCCGCATGGTGCGCCAGGAGGTCCTCAAGCATCCCGTCCGCGTACTGACCGAGACCCAGCGCGCTCGATTTTTCGCCGACGGGTTCCTCGTCCTTCCCGATTACGTGCCGGCGCCGTGGCTCCGGCGTCTGAAGGGCGCTCTCGATGAGCTGATGGAACGGAGCCGCAAGATCGCGCGCGCGGACGACATTTGGGTCCTCGAGGAAGGTCATTCTGCGACGACGCCACGGCTGCATCGCGTCACGAGCCCGCAGGATCAGCACGCGGTGTTCTGGGAATTCTTTTGCGACCCCGTGATGACGGATCTCGCGGCCGACGTAGTCGGACCCGACGTCAAGTTCCATCACGCCAAGCTCAACGTGAAGTCGGAGCGCGGCACGCGCGGCTTCAAGTGGCACCAGGACATTCCGGCCTGGCCGCACACCGACTACAGCCCGGTCTCGATCGGCGTCTACATCGAAGGTTGCACGGCGGAGCAGGGCCCCCTGAGCTTCGCGCGCGGCAGCCATGAAGGGCCGCTCTTCAGCCAATACGACCGGGACGGCAATTTCGTCGTGCGCATCCGAGACGAGGACCTGACCTGGCTGAAGGCCGATCTGATCGAGCACGCGGTCGGCGGCCCGGGCACCACGGTCCTCCTCCACTGCTGCACCGTGCACGGCTCGCTCGAGAATCGATCGGACCGGGCGCGGCCGCTGCTGCTCCCGGTCTACAGCTCGGCCGACAGCTTCGCCTATACGCCGAGCCCCATCGTCAGCCCGCATATGGGCGACATCGTGCGCGGGCGCCCGGCGCGGCGCGCGAGCTTCGACCCGCGGCCCTGCGAGCTGCCGCCCGACTTCCGCGCCGGCTACAACCCACCGTGGCTCGCGCAGCGGGAGGAGGAGCACCGCAGGCGGGTCCCCGCGACGTAGCTCGCATGATGAAGACGCTAAAGATTTCCTATTGTTGGTGGTGTCCCATATCAGTTGCCGGAAGCGCGCGACTACTTGGCAGAACAGCAGGCGAAAGCCGGAAGTATTCGGGACAGAATTGACATAAATAATGCCGCATGACTCGGGTATGATCTCGGCTTATCCCTTGTGGGAGGCGACGATGCGCAAGCTCGAGATCGGGAATGCCGAGGTAATGCAGGTTGCGATTCGCCAGGAGATCGCCCGCTCGGAGGAATCGCGCTACGACCACCGACTGCACGGGCTGCTGCTGGTGGCCAAGGGCGAGAGCGCCCGAGCGGTAGCCGAGCTCTTCGACGAGGACGCACGCACCGTGCAGCGCTGGGTGCAGCGCTTTGAGGCGCACGGGTTTGAGGGCTTGCGCGAGGGCGAGCGGCCGGGGCGGCCACGCAC
Organism: uncultured beta proteobacterium; assembly: GCA_963789885.1. Lineage (GTDB taxonomy): Bacteria > Pseudomonadota > Gammaproteobacteria > Burkholderiales > SG8-39 > DATEDA01. Next base: position 73,974 of record CAWBNB010000022.1, read on the forward strand.
GCTCGAGCCGCGCCAATGGCAGCGCGTGGCCGGGGAGCTTCGCCGCTCGCCGCGCGAGTTCGGGCACGCGAACAATCTCTGGGACGGCAAGCTCTTGGCCGAGCACCTGAAGAAGCGCCACGGGGTGAGCCTCGGGGTGCGCCAGTGCCAGCGGCTGTTCAGGAAACTCGGCTTTCGGCTGCGCAAGCCCCGTCCCCAAGTGGCCCAGGCTGATCCGCTGAGAGTCTCGGCGGTAAAAAAAACTGCGCCGCCTCGCAAGACGCCGCGACGTTGAGCTGTGGAACCTGGACGAATGCCATTTCCAGCAGCACGGCACCCGCTCCCGGATGTGGGTGCCCCCCGAGATCCGCGACCCGGTACTGCTGCACGCCCCCACGCGCAAGTCGATGGCCTGCTTCGGGGCGGTCAGCTTATTGAGCGGCAAGTTCGTGCGCATGCAGGCGCCAAAGTTCAATACCGCAAGCTTCGAGGCTTTCCTGAAGAGACTCCTGCGTCATCGCATTCGCGACCGGCGAATGATCGTGGTCCTGGACAACGCCACCTATCACCATGCGGCCGCCCTGCGGCCGCTGTTGCACAAGTACCGGCGCCTACTGGAGCTGCTGTTCTTGCCCCCGTACAGCCCACAGCTCGCCCCGATCGAGCGGGTCTGGAAGCTCGCTCGTCGCTTAGCCACGCACAACCGGTACTTCCCCACCCTCGACGAGTTGATCGCCGCGGTCGAGGTCTGCTTCGATCGATGGCGCAAGCCCAACCCAGTGCTGCGCAGACTATGCGGCATTATTTAAGACGCTGTGTTTAGTTAACGTATCGATGTGATTCGCGTTCGGCCCTGCATGGGGTGCAGGGGGTCGAGTGTTCGAATCACTTCGCCCCGACCAAAATCAAACACTTGCGTTGCGAGCGCGAAAGTCACCGTCCGAATTCGCCTGGGCTTATCTAGAATCGCGATCAGGTAGCTCGTTGATTTTTTGCGGTAGCGCATCTGCAAAGCTGGCAGTTGCGCTACGCGCGGCTCAACGTAACCGCGTCGTGTGCAGCTGGAGTGGCACGAGCTGGTCACCCAGATCGGAAACGGCGGCTTGCAGAGCCTTAGCCCCGCGGCGCCCGCCACAGCGAAGAGTCCGCGGCGCAGTCAGGATGAGATCGGTCCACATTGATCTCATTGGTTGCGGCAGCTGACTGCTTGTCGATTAGTCAGCGGCGCTTCTTCGCGCGACTTGTCACGCGGAGCGCGTCGATGAACGCGGCGAGCGCCGGGGATACCTGACGCCTGCCCGGGTAGTAGAGATAGAGATAGAAGCCGGGAAAGGGCGGGCACCAGTCCGCGAGGACGCGCACGAGCGCGCCCGACTTCGAGTCGTCAAGCACTCGGTCTTCCAGGACGTAGCCGAGCCCGACCCCCGCCGGCGCAGCGACCACCACCATACCTCCGACGCCGAAGATAAGGGTCCCCAGGTGGAGGTTCGACCGAGCGGCTTGTCTCGCGGCGCCGTCGCAGTGCTCATCATCCGCACCGCCTAGTACGGTCGGACTATCCCCCCAGACCCGCGTGAATGCTGGATCTCCCGGCGATACACGGCGGTTACATTGCGCGCGCGCCAGTTGTCCGATCCGTCAGTCGGCGGTCAGTGCTCGGCTTCCACACTGCGCTCCGTCAATCGGCTACAGGAGGCGGCAAAGGCAGATGCAAACGCGCAATCCGCAGAACCAGATCGGCAAGTCCATCGCGGCGATCCCCGGCGCGCTGGCCCTCGGCCTGCTCGTCGTGTGGCAGGAGGTGGCGGCGACCGATCCGGTGGCCGAAGACGCGACCGCGGAGACCGAGACCTTGCCGGCCGGCGGGTTCGGAATGGATTGATCGAGTACCGCGCGTCGAGATGGCAGCGCACATCATAGGAAGTAGCACGTGAGCAACGTTGTCTCGCAGTTCCAGTTGCTGATAGCGATCGGCGTCTTCGCGGGCGCCGTCGTATCCGGTTTCACGGGATTTGCCTTCTCAGCGGTGGCCGGAGCGATATTGCTCCACGCGCTGCCGCCGAGCGAGGCAGTGCCGCTCATGATGATATGCAGCGTGCTCGTGCAGAGCGCTTGTCTGCTTTCCCTGAGGCGCCACATTGAGTGGCGCAGCAGCGTGATGCTCGTCGCGGGCGGGCTTTTCGGGCTGCCGCCCGCGCTGTATGTCCTCCTGCATGCAGACCCGACTTTGTTCCGGATCGGCTTCGGTCTCTTCCTGGCCGCCTACGCCGGCTTCATGCTCCTTCGCCCCGCGCTCCACTTTTTGAAGGATGTGGGTGGACCGGGGTACGACGCAGCAGTCGGTCTAGCGGGCGGATTGGTGGGCGGCGTAACGGCGATGCCGGGCGCGGTACCGACGATCTGGAACGACTTGCGTGGGCTCGCAAAGGAGCGTCAGAGAGGTTTGGTCCAGCCGTATATCGCCGCGATGCAAGTCGCCGCCCTCGCGATTCTGGCGGCCCAGCACGGGCTGCCCGAGGCGTTGATTGGCAATGTCCTCTTTTCCCTGGCGCCGCTTGCCGCGGGCACCCTCGTCGGCCTGGCGCTGTTCAGGAAGACGAACGATGGTCCTTTCCGGCGCGTTCTCCTCGTCGTTCTGTTGGTTTCCGGCCTGGCCTACGTTATCTAGCATCGGGAGACTTCTTGAAATGGTGAAGAGCATGGCGAGCATCCTCGCTGCCATCGCTGCGACGGGTGCCGTGCAGGCATTTGCACAGGAATACCCAAGCAAGCCCGTACACGCGATCATCACGCTGACGCCCGGCAGCTCGACAGACCTCGTCGGGCGCATCGTCGCGCAAAAGCTCTCGGGGTTCTGGGGGCAGCCGGTTGTCGTCGAAAATCGGGTCGGCGCGGGTGGATCGATCGCGTCGGCGGCGGTCACCAAGTCTCCGCCCGACGGACGCACGCTTCTGATCAGCTCCAACTCGCACAGTGTGAATCCCGCGATCTACGCCAAGCTCCCGTACGACACGCTGAAGGATTTCGTCGACATCGCACCTCTCGCCATGCAACCCAACGTGCTCATCATTGAGGCGGGAACGCCGTACAAGACGCTGATGGATCTGGTCAGGACGGCAAAGGCGAAACCCGGCGCATTGAACTGGGGCCACGCCGGCACTGGCGCGGGCGGAAAAGTCGCTGTCCCGAATCGCGCCTGAGTGTCCCAAATCGCGATCACGTAGCTCTTTGATTCCTTGCGGTAGAGCACCTGCAAAGCTGGCAGTTGCGCGACTCAAGTCCGAGCAGTGCTCGCCGGGCGCGATTCGCATAAGCCTGGCAGGACGCACCGGTGGGCGGTGTGCTAGACTGCGTTGGTGATAACTCACCAAGGCATCGACGTATGGCCCGCCTGACCATCACGCTCACCGCAGAACGGCATCGAGCCCTGCGCGAGGCGGCTGTCCAGCGTGGGAAGACGATCGGGCAGCTGATCGAGGAAAGCCTCGACTTCTACGGCATCAAGAGCGCACGGAGTGCCGAGGCGCTCGTTGCAAGGGCGCGCGCGCGGTCCGGCCTTACCGAGAAGCAGGCGCTCCGCCTCGCAGTGGCCGAAACGCGCGCCGCCCGGCGCCGGTGAAACCACCGACCGCCGTCGTCGACACCAACGTCGTTGTCGCGGGCCTGCTCACCGCCGAGGCGGACTCGCCGACGGCGCGGATCCTCGACGGTATGCGCCGGGGCGCGTTCCCGTTCCTCCTCTCGACAGCCTTGCTCGCCGAGTACCGCGAGGTCCTGCTGCGGCCGAAGATCCGGAAGGTCCACGGCCTGAGCGAACGCGAGATCGATCTCCTGCTCACCGAGCTCGCTACGCACGCCATCGTGCGCGAGCCCGAGGCGGCTGCCGGCGCGCCGGACCCTAGGGACAACCACCTGTGGACGCTCGTCCTCGGCGTGCCCGGCAGCGCCCTAGTCACGGGCGATCTTGCCCTCGCACGCACGCCCCCGCCGGGATCGAGGGTCCTCTCTGCAAGGGAGTTCGTGGAGGCCTTACCGGGCGCACGACGCCACGGGTAGGATTCCCGCCCCGGTCAAGACGCGGCAGGGGGTGCCGGCCGGCTTCTGCCGCTAGACGTTACCGCCGCGTCGTCCACGCCGCGACGAGATGCTACTGCGCATCCGCCTTCAGCCGGTGCGGGTTTGCCACCGCGTACGCCTTGATCCGTCCGCTCTTGATCATGCCCACCGTGCTCGCCGGCCGATCAATCGCGCTCACCTAGCTCGTTGATTCTTCGCAGTAGTGTCACTCGTGCCCCTCCAGCCGCGTGAGCGCGAGCGTGGTCATGAGCCTTGGCACGCCGTCAGTCGCTTTGCGTCCCGGGTAGCGCGAACGCGCCGCGCTGCAGTTGCTCCTGCAAGAAACGCACGCAGACCCGCACTTTCGCGGAGCTCGAAAGGCGGACCGGCGAAACGGCCCAGACTTCCGCGGGTTGCCGATAAGAAGGCAGGACGCGGACCAACTGTCCGGACTCGAGGCTCTCTGCCACGTCCCAGACCGCTCGCAGCATGATGCCGTGCCCCTCGATTGCCCAGGTGCGGACGACGTCGCCGTGATTACTCGACATGGGGCTGCCTGCCTTCACCGTCTCGAGTCCACCGGGTCCATAAAGGCGCCATACACCAAAGCTCTGGTCCCGTTCATGGATGACCAGGCACGCGTGCTGCGCGAGGTCGCCCAGCATACGCGGCTCGCCGTGTTTCTCCAGATACGTCGGCGAGGCACACAGGATTCGGCTGCTCGCGACGATCCGATGTGCGATGAGATTCGGCTCGGGCACATCTCCCACTCGGATGTGTCAATCAGCTCAAAGCTCTTCCTCGCGCCTCCCCGCTCGGTTCGCGACGGTCCCCTCCGCTGGAGCCGTCCGCTCGCCTCGGCGAAGCCGGCCTCTTGATGGCCCCGTCCGTTCGGGCGTTTTGGTTCTGACGCGCCGCAACGCCCGGAGCAGGAAGGACATGAGGGTCGCCGCCGCCCCGCGGCGGCTCGGCGTCAAGCATGGGCGCGGACGTCGGTAACCGGTCGGGGTACTCGCATGCCACGAACTATCTGGAAGGGAGCGCACCCACCATCATCATCATCAGCCCCCGCCGAAGACCCACCATCATCGAGCCCGTTGATTCAGCGAGGGCCCATATCGCTCCGAGCGCCGAGCGGGTGGGGGCGCCAGAGCGAGCCCAAGATTGGTGCATGGCTGTCCCCGCGGCCGAGCCGCACGGCACTTGGCGTCTAAGTGAGTCGCGTGGACAATGCACGTTGCGCGCACCCGCGAAGCCAGACTGTCCAAGCTCGGCAGTGACGTGAACATGGGTCGTCTCGAGCACCGAGAAAGCTTGCGAATACTTCTCCCGCGTCTTTTGCCCCGCGCAATCGCCTGGGCGGAAGAGGTTGCGGGCGATGCCGCTGCGTGCGGGAGGCGCCTGGGCGCGCGAGAACTGACCGATGCCCGCTTCGTCGGCGTGCACCACCCCGAGAAGATCCGGGTATGTGTGGTCGAGAGCCTGCCGGTCCCGGCCGACAAAGAATTGCTGGTCGCGGCAAGGAAGACCGGCCTGCTCGGGCCAACGACCGGCCTCACCCTTGGCTATTCGATACTGATATGCCACGGGCACATGTCGCGGCGATTGCTCACGCACGAGTGCCGCCACGTCATGCAGTTCGAGCGGGCCGGATCGCTCGCATGCTTCCTGACGCGTTATCTCGATGCCGTCGTCCAGCATGGTTATTGGGCCTGCGAGTTCGAGCGCGACGCACGCGCCCATGAGCTTGCGGACGATGTGCGGCCGCATTCAACGGTCTAGATTCATTTAAGGTTCCAATCGACGCCATGAACATCGATTCGATGGAGCAGCTTCGCACCTTGTACGCCTTGCCGAAGGCGCGAGCGGTGCGCAAGCAGCTCGCGTCACTGGATCGACACTGCCGGCGGTTTATCGAGCTCTCGCCATTTGTCGTCGTGGCAAGCAGCAGCGCTGCTCGATCCTTGGATGCCTCGCCAAGGGGCGGGGCGCCCGGCTTCGTCAAAGTCCTCGACGAGCGAACCCTGCTCATTCCCGACGCCCCGGGGAACAACCGGCTCGATACCCTGGAAAACATCATCGGCACGGCGAAGGTCGGGCTGTTGTTCATGATTCCCGGCGTCGACGAGACGCTGCGCGCTAACGGCACCGCGCGCCTAAGTTGCCACGACGAGCACCTCCAGCGCTGCGCCGGCGAGAAACGCCGCCCCAGAGTGGTGATCGAAGTCTCGGTGGCAGAGGTCTATTTGCATTGCGCGAAGGCGCTGATGCGCTCGGCGCTGTGGGCACCTGCGTCGCGGGTGGATCGGTCGGTTTTGCCCACGATGGGCGAGATGCTGAACAGCCAGATGGGGATCGAAGCGCCGGCCGAATCCCAGGAGGAGATGCTCGCGCGCTACGCGGCAGATCTATAGTCGGCGGGCGGGCTTGGTCGAGACGGGGTCCCATGCAATCCGGGGACCTATGGCCGGCCCGCACGGATTCCGGGCGCCCGCGGCACCCCAGGACGCCGGTCGGCAGGAGATTTGCTTCCTCCGCTGTGACCCTCGGGTCGGACATGTCCACCGCCCTCACCAAGCCCATCTGGACCGCCACTTCGGTCCCCCAAGCGCAAGCCGCGAGGCTCACCTGGAACGTCCAAGCGGACGTCTGCGTCGTCGGCGCCGGCATCGCGGGCCTTTCCGTCGCGCTGTGCCTCCTGGAGCATGGACGGTCGGTGATCGTCCTCGATCGCTACGACGTCGGCGAAGGCGAAACCCTCCGCACGAGCGCGCACCTTTCGAGCGCGCTCGACGACCGCTACGTGGAGCTGGAACGGCTCCACGGCGAGGGCGGCGCGAGGATGGCAGCCGAAAGTCACCGGGCCGCAATCGACCGTATCGAGGATTGGGTCGCGAAGCACGGCATCGAGTGCGACTTCCGGCGCGTGGACGGTTATCTCTTCCGCGCCCCGGAATCGGATGAACGCATTCTCGACGAAGAGTGCGCCGCAGCGCGTCGCGCCGGCCTGGACGCCGAGCTGTGCACGGACGGGGCGCCGGGCGCGGAGCATCTCGGGCCGGCGCTTCGATTCCCCGATCAAGCGCGAATCCACGTGCGCCACTACCTGTTCGGGCTCGCCGCGGCCGTCCGGAGGGCGGGCGGCCGGGTTTTCGGCGGAGCCGACGTCGTCGCCGTATACGACGGCGACACCTTCGCGGGCGTGCGCACCCGGGAGGGAGTTGAGGTGCGCGCCGGAGCGGTCGTGGTGGCGACGAACGCGCCGTTCCATCGCCGCGTCGCGTTCCATACCAAGCAGGCGGCTTATCGCACCTTCGTCGTCGCCGGCCGGATCCCCCGCGGCGAAATCGCGGATGCGCTCTACTGGGATACGGGCGATCCCTACCACTACGCTCGTTGCCTGGACGGCGGCGCGAACGCCGACTGGCACTATTTGATTGTCGGCGGCGAGGATTGCAGGACGGGTCAGGCGGAGGAGGCGCACCGCCCGTTCGAGGCGCTGACGGCGTGGGCGCGGACGTTCGCGCCCGCGTTCAGCGACGTCGAATTCGCCTGGTCGGGGCAGGTCCTCGAGCCGGTGGACGGACTGGCGTTCATCGGTGCCGACCCCGGCGCCAAGCGGGTCTTCGTCGTCACCGGCGACTCGGGCAACGGGTTGACCCACGGCACGCTAGCCGGCCCGCTCCTCGCTGCATTGATGCACGACGGGGATCATCCCTGGCGCCGACTGTACGACCCCGGCCGCAGGCGGCTCAACGGAGCATGGCTCGAGGAAAACGCGAACGTCGGTCTCCAGTACCGCGACTGGTTGTCGTCCGGCAACGTCGAGTCGGCCGCCCGCATCCGCGTGGGAGAAGGCGCGGTGGTCAGGCACGGCCTGCACCGGTTCGCCCTGTATCGCTCGGTCGACGACGAGATCCGCGCCTTTTCGGCCCGCTGCCCGCACCTCAGCTGCTCGGTGCGGTGGAACGCGATCGAGAAGAGTTGGGACTGTCCGTGCCATGGCTCGCGCTTTGCGGCGCACGACGGGCACGTGCTCAACGGGCCCGCGCTGGAAGGCCTCGAAGGGGCCGACGTGCCGCAGTCAGACCGCGAACCGAACGATGCTTGATCATCGACCCGGTTACAGGATTTCTTCTTTCACGATGCGCCCAGGGCGGGCACGGGTACCAGTTTGGACGCCCGAAACCCATGTCCGTACGCGGAGGCACTACTGGCAGGTTGGGCTACTGAACCTCATGCATCGGGCAGAGGCGCGATCTCTCTAGTCCGCGCTCGCGGCATGGAGATTGCGAATGATGTGGACCGGCGTCGGGCCGCGGATGAGGGCAAGGCCCGTGGCCACGCGCCGGCAGCGGTTGGCCGCCGGTCGCGGCTGCAAGTCGGGAGCCTGACAAAACGCGCCCGGGAACGCGGGGCGCCCGGCTGTCATCTAATGCGCCGGGACCAGTGCGGACTAGCGGCATGACCACGCCAGTGGGACGGGTGAGTGCGCCCGACGAAAGCGATCTCGCGCTCGCGCGCCGCGTCGTGTCGGGCGACCTCAAGGCCTTCCAACAGATCATGCGCCGGCACAACCGCATGCTGTATCGCGCTGCGCGCGGGATCCTGCGCGACGACGCCGAAGCGGAGGATTGCCTCCAGTCCGCGTACCTCCTCGCCTACCGGTCGATCGGCAAGTTCGTGGGCGATGCGAAGCTTTCCACCTGGCTCGCGCGGATCGTGATCAACGAGGCGCTTGCGCGCCTGCGTCAGGCGGCACGTCGCGGGGTGGTGATCCCGCTCGAGAGCCTGGCGGACGCCGAACCGCGTGCGTACGCGCGCGCCGGGACGGTAGCCGACGGATCCGGACCGGAGTCCGAAGCGATGCGTCACGAGCTAGGCGCGCTGATCGAGCGCCGTATCGACATGCTCCCCGAGGCCTTCCGCGGCGTCTTCGTCCTGCGCGCGCTCGAGGAATTCTCCGTCGAGGAAACCGCCACCTTGCTCCACATTCCGCAGGCGACGGTGCGCACCCGCTACTTTCGCGCGCGCAGCATGCTACGCGAGTCGCTCGCGCACGAGATCGACGTCGCGCTCGACGAGGCGTTCCCGTTTGACGGAGTGCGCTGCGACCGCTTGGTCGCAGGGGTGCTGGATCGGATCGGCGCGCCTTCCTCTCCGCCGGAGCGGTAGATACAAGGGTATCGGGGCGGAAGCCGAGGGACGTTGTGCTCAATAGAGGAACCCCGCGATGAAAACCTGGCGGAAAGTCCTGACCACTGGTGTCCTGCTCGTAGTCGTTCTCGTCGGTCTGCAGGTCAATGACGCAGCGAGTGGTTCAGCCGGCGAGGCGAAAGACGGAGCCCCCCTCACCGGATTCGACCGTGCGATCGCAGGCAACTCGCGGCAGATGGTCCGGGAGGGCCGGCAGATCTTTCGCTTCGATACCTTCGGCGACGAGGCCTTCTGGGGTGACCTGCTAGGTCTGCACAAAGCCATCCAGGGCACCGCGCTCGGGGGCGTCGCGACTCCGGATCTCAAGATCGACGGCGTAAGCCCGAAAACGGCCCTGGGGGTCGGGCTAAAAGTCGATGTGGAGGCGCTTCCGCGGGATCTGGTTCACGCCTTAAGAAGAGGGCAGGTCAACCTCGACGATCCAGCGACCACGCTCGCGCTTCTCAGGTTGAACGCCGTCGTGGGACTGACGGGCTTCTTCAACACGAGCGGTAACTTGAAATCGATCGGCATCCAGTGCGCGCTGTGTCACTCGACGGTCGACAACTCGTTTGCTCCCGGCATCGGTCGTCGCCTCGACGGTTGGGCCAATCGCGATCTCAACATCGGGCTGATCGCGTCGCTGGCACCCAATCTTCAACCGGTCGCGGACCTGCTGAGCCTCGGTGGAACCACCGTGGACGTGGCGGCCGTGAAACGGGTGTTGAGGAGCTGGGGGCCAGGGAAGTTCGACGCGGCGTTGCTCCTCGACGGGAAATCGGCCCCGACCTTGATCCCGCCCGCGTTCGGATTAGCGGGCGTCAACCTGCACACCTGGACCGGCTGGGGATCGGTCACGCACTGGAATGCGTTCGTCGCCAACCTCGAGATGCACGGCAAGGGAACGTTCTTCGACCCCCGGCTGAACGACCGGTCGCAGTTCCCCATCGCCGCCCTCGCAGGGTTCGGAAACGTGCGGAATACCCCCGATCTGATCAGCGCGAAACTCGGGGCGCTCCAGTTCTATCAGCTCGCCATACCGGCGCCGCCGGCGCCGAAGGACTCGTTCGATAGAGCGGCCGTGGCGAGAGGGAAAGCCCTCTTCGAAGGGAACGCACGCTGTGCGACCTGCCACGTGCCACCGCTCTACACCGAGCCGGGCTGGAACATGCATGCGCCCGCGGAGATCGGGATCGACGACTTCCAGGCGAACCGCTCACCCGACAGGCACTATCGGACCTCACCGCTGAAGGGACTATGGACACACCAGAAGGGCGGCTTCTATCACGACGGCCGGTTCGCGACGCTGCGCGACGTTGTGAACCACTACAACGGGTTTCTCGGATTGGGGCTGATAGAAGAGGAGAAAAGCGATCTCGCCGAGTACCTGAAGTCGCTGTAACTCGGCAGGAGCGGAAAACTCCCGGCCCTCGAGCGCTCGACGCATGCCGTCGCTGCCGGACGTATCGACGGTCGCCGAGTCCGGCTGCAGGGATTCGAGGTGGCGTCGGAGTCTTTCCGTCGGCACTACTGGCTAGATAAGCGCGTCTCGATGGGGTGCAGGGGGGCGAGTGTTCGAATCACTGCGCCCCGACCAATCGACTCAATGAGTTAGGCTGCGGCTCCGCGGCGTTTTCGTTCTCGCGGTCGTATGACGCGACGGGAAGGCCACCCGCGCGCGCCCGGCGCAGGTGCTCGGCCGCAGTTGGAGGTTCATCCCGTCGGGGGGTGCCGGCCCGTAAGCCGTCAAGCGACGACTTTGACGACGAAAACCCGCTTTGCTATGGTGACCATCCGCCGCCGTCCACGGCCGGTCCGATTCTAGCGAGGGGGGTCCATGAAGCAGTTCGACAGACGCGACTTTCTCAAATCATCCGCGGCGGCTGCGCTCGCCGGCAGCGGCACCTTCGGCGCCCTGAGCCGCGCGCTCGCCGCCGATCCGATCCAGTTCTTCGCGTGGTCGGCCGGCGTCGACCAGGTCAAGAGCCACGTCAGCGCCTTCGAGGCGAAGACCGGCCTCAAGGTCGCCTACGGCAACGCGCCGTGGGCGCAGTACCGCGATACGCTGGTCACGAAGTTCGTCGGCAAGGCGCCGCTCGACGTGCTGTGGGTGTCCGACAGCTGGCTGCCCGAATGGGCGGAGGCGGGGTGGCTCGCGCCGATCGACGGCTACCCGCAGCTCCTCAAGTACAACGCCGACGTCGACGACTTCAGCACCAAGTCGATGATGTGGAAGGGCAAGCAGTACGGCCTCACCTACTACACCGACTACATGGCCTTCTTCTACGACGAGGAGATGCTGAAGAAGGCCGGCATTTCGGCGCCGCCCAACACCTGGGACGAGGTGGTGCAGCAGTCGCTGAAGATCAAGCAGGCGAAGCTCTCCGAGTATCCGCTGATGCTGTCGATGGCGCGCGAGACCTGGCTCATCGAGTTCCTCTCGGCGCTCGTGTTTTCGCACGGCGGCCGCTTCGTCGACGATGCCGGCGCGGCGGTGATGCAGGACAGGAAGAAGGGCGCGCACGAGGCGCTCACCTGGATCGTCAACGCCGTCGGCAAGCACAAGATCGTCTCGCCGGCCTGCGTCGAGATCGGCGAGCTCAACGGCCTGAAGGCTTTCACCTCGGGCCAGCACGCGTTCGCCATGCTCGGACGCTATCGCGTCCGCACCCTGAACGACCCGAAGCAGTCGTCGATCGCCGGCCGCGTGAAGCAGGGCCTGATGCCGGCCGGCCCGAACGGCAAGAACGCCACGGTCGGCTGGAACCGCTTCTACGGCCTCACCTCCACCGCGGCCAAGGACAAGGCGAAGGCGGCCGATGCGGTGAAATTCATCGAGTGGTTCGGCGGCAAGGCGGACGGCAAGTACACGTTCCAGAAGCTCATGTTCATGGACGTGGGCGCGGGTTTCGCGGTGAAGCCGCTCTTCCAGGACCCGGAGATCATCAAGACGTACGCGCAGTACTCGGACATCAAGATGTACGAGAGGCAGCAGGCGCTGGCGCAGAAGAAAGACGTGATCAGCCCCTGGTTCGGCGAGTGGGATGAGGTGAACGGCACGGCGTGGCAGGCGGCGGTCGTCGGCAAGAAGCTCGGTGGACGACGCGCTGAAGCGCTCCGCCGACACCTGGAACAAGCTGCGCAAGCGCGCCTAGAGCTGCGGCGGTCATGAGTGCGCGGGCCGGCGCCCTGCGGGGCGTGTTCGGGGCCCCGGTGAGCCGCTACGACCAGGCGAGCGCCCTGTGGCTGCTCGCGCCGATGCTGGCCGTCCTGCTGGTCGTCGCGGTCTTCCCGGTCCTCTACTCGTTCTGGATCAGCCTCTTCGACCTGAAGCTGACCCGGCCGCACCGCGTGCCGTTCGTCTGGTTCGAGAACTACGCGGAAATCTTCCAGGACGAGCTCTTCTGGTCCTCGGTCTGGCGCACGACCTCCTTCACCCTGATGTCGGTGTCGGCGATCATGGCGATCGCGCTCGCCATGGCGCTGCTCCTGAACGAGGAGTTCCGCGGTCGGCGCTTCCTCTCGGCGATGCTGCTCGTGCCCTGGGCGATCCCGTACGTCGCCAACGGCCTGATGTGGAAGTGGATCTACGACTCCGGCTACGGCGCGCTGAACGGCATCCTCTTCCAGCTCGACTTCATCGACAAGTACATGGTGTGGCTGGGCGACTCGCGGAAGACGCTCGCGCTCATCGCCAACGCCTTCGTCTGGAAGGAGGTGCCGCTCGCCACCATCCTGCTGCTCGTCGGCCTCAAGTCGATCCCCGCCGATCTCTATTCGGCGGCGCGCGTCGACGGCGCGAACATGTGGCGCCGCTTCGTGCACATCACGCTGCCGGCGCTGCGGCCCTCGTTCATGCTGGTGATGATCTACGAGACGATGATGGCGATCCGCCACTTCGATCTCTTCTTCATCCTCACCGAGGGCGGGCCGGCGGAAGCCTCTCATGTGCTCGCCTGGCACGTGTACGTCGAGACGTTCCGCAAGCTCTCCTTCGGCACCGGCTCCGCGCTCGCCTACATCATGGCGCTCGTGACGTTTCTGCTGGCCTTCTGGCTCATTCGCACGCTGGGGCGCAAGCTGTGAGCCGGGCGCGCGGACTCGGACGGAGCCTCTTCCTCTTCGCCGCGTCCGCGGTGTTCCTCGTCTACGTGCTCGCGCCGGTGGCCTGGCTCGTCTCCTCGTCGCTGCAGCGGGACGCGGAGATCACCTCGCGCCCGCCGCACTGGATCCCACTCGAGCCGACGCCGGAGAATTTCGCGGCGATCTTCCAGGCGCGCGACGTGAAGGTCACCTACGAGACGCGCCGCGCCGGCGACCCCGCGACCGGCGGCTACATCCCGTCGACCGCGCGCGACCTGATCCCGTCGATGTGGAACAGCCTGATCGTCGCGGTCTCGGTGGTGGCGCTGAACCTGCTCGTCGCCGTGCCGGCCGCCTACGCCATGGCGAAGATCCGCTTCATCGGCCGCTCCACCTCGATCTACTTCATGCTCACCACACGGGTGATCCCGGACATCGCGCTGGTGGTGCCGTTCTTCCTCTTCATCCGCACCTTCGGCCTGCTCGACCACCTCGGGTCGCTCGTCATCACCTATCTCGCCATCACCGTGCCCTTCAGCATCTTCATCCTCGTGAGCTACTTCGAGTCGCTGCCCGACGAGCTCGACAAGGCCGCGCGCGTGGACGGCTGCTCGCGGCTGCAGACGCTGATGCGCGTCTACCTGCCCCTCGCCCTGCCGGCGCTGGTGGCGGTGGTGCTCTTCACGTTCCTCACGAGCTGGAACGAGTTCCTGCTCGCGCTCATGTTCACGCAGACGCCGAAGTCGCAGACCATGCCGATCGTCGTCGCGTCCTTCGCCTCGGATTTCACCATCAGCTTCGCGTTCATCAACGCCGCCGGCGTGCTCGCGGTGATCCCGCCGGTGGTGATGGCGATCATCTTCGACGCTACCTCGTCTCCGGCCTAGCGGCGGGTGCGGTCGAAGGGCTAGCGCATGGCGACGATCCGCTTCGAGTCGGTCGGGCAGAACAGTATCCGCAACGGCTTCGTCGCGCTGGAGAAGCCTCTCGCTCGAGATCGCCGACCGGGAGTTCCTCGGTCCTGCTCGGACCGT
>CAWBNB010000023.1:0-34177 GCA_963789885.1 uncultured beta proteobacterium
CAACTCGCACTTCCGCACCATCACGGAGTACGTGAAGCAGGGCGTGCTCGACGTCGGCGGCTTCCCGCTCGAGTTCCCGGTGATGTCGCTCGGCGAGACGATGCTGCGTCCGACGGCGATGCTGTTCCGCAACCTCGCGTCGATGGACGTCGAGGAGTCGATTCGCGCCAATCCGATCGACGGCGTCGTGCTGCTGTTCGGCTGCGACAAGACGACACCGGCGCTGCTGATGGGCGCGGCGAGCGCCGACGTGCCGGCGATCGGCGTGTCCGGCGGGCCGATGCTGTCGGGCAAGTTCCGGGGCCAGGACACCGGCTCGGGCACCGGCGTCTGGCAGATGTCGGAGGACGTCCGCGCCGGCAAGATGTCGCTCGACGATTTCTTCGAGGCCGAGTCGTGCATGCACCGCTCGCACGGCCACTGCATGACGATGGGCACGGCCTCGACGATGGCGTCGATGGTCGAGTCGCTCGGCATGGGCCTGCCGGGCAACGCCGCGTACCCGGCGGTCGACGGCCGGCGCAACGTCATCGCGCGCATGGCCGGTCGGCGGATCGTCGAGATGGTCGAAGGAGGATCTGCGGATGTCGAAGATCCTCACGCGCGAGGCGTTCGAGAACGCGATCATGACCCTCGCCGCGATCGGCGGCTCGACCAACGCGGTGATCCACCTCACCGCGATCGCCGGCCGCATCGGCGTCAGGCTCGAGCTCGAGGACTTCGACCGCATCGGCAGCCGGCTCCCCTGTCTCGTCAACCTGCAGCCCTCCGGCCACTACCTGATGGAGGACTTCTGCTACGCGGGCGGGCTGCCGGCGGTCCTGCGCGAGCTCGGCGACGCGGGCGTGCTGCACAAGAACGCGATCACCGCCAACGGGAAGACGATCTGGGAGAACAACAAGGACGCGCCCTGCTACAACCGCGAGGTGATCTCACCCGTACGAGAAGCCGTTCAAGCCGGCGGCCGGCATCGCGGTGCTGAAGGGCAACCTCGCCCCCGACGGCGCGGTGATCAAGCCGTCGGCCGCGACGCCGGCGCTGCTCAAGCACCGGGGTCGCGCGGTCGTGTTCGAGGACATCACGGACTTCCACAAGCGCATCGACGACGAGAGCCTCGACATCGACGAGAACTGCATCATGGTGCTCAAGAACTGCGGGCCGAAGGGCTATCCCGGCATGGCGGAGGCCGGCAACATGCCGCTGCCGCCGAAGGTGCTGCGCAAGGGGATCACCGACATGGTCCGCATCTCCGACGCGCGCATGAGCGGCACCGCCTACGGCACCGTCGTCCTGCACAGCGCGCCGGAGGCGGCGGCGGGCGGCCCGCTCGCCTTCATCCGGAACGGCGACATGATCGAGCTCGACGTCGAGACAGCGCCGGCTGCACGTCGAGATCTCGGACACGGAGCTCGCCCGCCGCAAGGCCGAGTGGAAGGGTCCGCCGCAGCACCTTGCGCGCGGCTACTACCGGCTCTACGTCGACCACGTGCTGCAGGCGAACCGGGGCGCCGATCTCGATTTCCTGGTCGGCAGGAGCGGCGCCGCCGTGCCGAAAGACAATCACTGAGGGAGGCGCCGATGGCCGAATACACCCTCTACTGCTTCGCCCAGTCCGGCAACGCCTACAAGGCGGCGCTGATGCTCAACCTGTGCAACGCCGACTGGGCACCGCGCTTCGTCGACTTCTTCAACGGCGAGACGCGCACCGGCGAATACCGGGCGCACATCAACGAGATGGGCGAAGTCCCGGTGCTCGAGTTCGGCGGGAAGCGGCTCTCGCAATCCGGCGTGATCCTCGACTTCCTCGCCGCCGCGTCCGGGAACTTCGGCTGGACGAACGGCGACGAGCGGCGCGAGGTCATGCGCTGGATCCTGTGGGACAACCACAAGCTCACGAGCTACATCGCGACCCTGCGCTACATGCTCCAGTTCGCGAAGACCGGCGAGACGCCGGTCACCGAGTTCCTGCGCGGGCGGGTCAAGAGCTCGCTCGGCATCCTCAACCTGCACCTTGCCCGGCAGAAGTACGCCGTCGGCGACAAGCTGACGATCGCCGACCTCTCCATGTGCGGGTATCTCTACTGGCCCGACGAGTTCGGCGTGAGCTGGGACGAATATGCGAACATCCGCGCATGGCTGGAACGGATCAAGCAGCAGCCGGGCTGGGTTCACCCCTACGAGCTGATGCCCGGGCATCCGCTCCCCGAAAAGGCCTGACGCGCCGCGCAGGGGCGCTCGCCGCACTCGTGCTCGCCGCATGCGGCGCGCCGACGCCGCCGCCCGCCGTGCCCGCGCAGCAGCAGCCGGCCGAGCCCCCGGCACCCCCTCAGGCGGCGACGCCCAAGCGCGAGCCGGCGCGTACTCCCCTCGATCGCTACAAGCGCGCAGTCGCCCAGCAGATCCTCCAGACCAACGCGCCGCGGGCCTTCGAAGGCGTCCCGCCGCACCTGCTGCGCGCGGTGATCGTGCTCCAGCTCACCGTCGACGGCAAAGGCGCGCTGACCGACGTCAGGACGTTGCGCTCCCGGAGCGCCGAGCACGCAGCGGCGGCGACGAAGAGCGTCCGCGCGGCGGGACGGCTGCCGGCCCCGCCGCGCGAGCTCCTGCGCGGCGGTCGCCTCGAGTTCGTCGAGACGTGGCTCTTCCGCGACGACGGCAAGTTCCAGGTGCGGTCGCTCGCCGAGGCGCAGACGGCGGCCGTCGACTGAAGCAGCCCGCACCGCCCAAGACACGGCACACTGCCCGGCCGCCCGCAATGAGTCGCCTCCGCCTCCTCGCCGACGACCTCACCGGTGCGCTCGACACCGCGGCGCAGTTCACGAGCGCCTGCGGACCGGTCACGGTGCGCTTCCGCGACGGCGACTGGCACGCACCGGTCTCCTGCCTCGCATTCGACACCGAGACCCGCGAGGCTGACGAGTCGCGCGTCTCGGGCGAGATGTGGCGGCTCGCGCGCTTCTTCGCCGAATCGTCGATCGCGTTCCGCAAGCTCGACAGTCAGCTCCGCGGCCATCCCGCGCTCGAGCTCGAGCGCGCATTCACGCTCGGCGGGTTCGCGAGCTGCGTGATCGCCCCGGCGTTCCCTGCCCAAGGGCGCATCACGCGCGGCGGCGTCCAGCAGGTGCGCGCGCTCGACGGGACGTGGCACCCGGTGCGCGCGGAGTTTTCGCGCGAGCTCGCGGAGCTCGGCGTCGAGGTGAAGCCTGCTGCCCGGCCCGCCGCAGTCCGCGGGGCCGGCCTCTTCCTGTGCGACGCCGAGACCGACGCGGACCTCGCCGCAATCGTCGCGGCGGGGAAGGAGCTCGCCCCGCCGGTCCTCTGGTGCGGCTCGGCCGGGCTCGCCCGCGCGCTCGCGGGCGGCGCGCCGCCGGTGGAGGCAGTGCCCGGCGAGCCGTTCCTCGCGATCGTCGGCTCCGGCCATCCGGTCACGCGCGCGCAGCTCGACCGGGTCGAGGACACGCATCCCGAGCTGTGGATCGCGGTGCGCGAGGGCGGAGCCGAGGTCGAGGAGGTCCGCGGCTGCGTCGCTGCGCGCGGCGCGGCGCTGGTGACGTTCCTGCTCCCCGACTACATGTTCGAGGCGGAGGCGTCGCGGCGGCTCGCCGCGATCCTCGCCGAGCTCGCGCCGCGGCTCGACCGGCCGGAGGGCCTGTTCGTCTCGGGCGGCGAGACGCTGCGCGGTCTCGCGGATGCGGTCGGCGCGGACGCGTTCGAGGTCACCGGCGAGATCGCGCCCGGGCTGCCTGCGGCGCGCGTCCGCGGCGGGCGCTGGGACGGCGTCGAGCTCGTCTCCAAGTCGGGCGGGTTCGGCGGCCCGGACCTGCTCGCGCGGCTGCTCGCGCGTGCGGGCGCGCCGCTCGAGGACTGAGCGACGTGAGCCGGCCGCGAATCGCGATCACGATGGGGGACGCCGCCGGCGTCGGCCCCGAGGTGATCATGAAGGCGCTCGCGCATCCCGAGGTCTACGCGCAGTGCCGCCCGCTCGTCGTCGGCGATGCCCGGCGGCTCGAACGCGCGGGCGGGATCGTCGGCACGCGGCTCGCGGTACGGGCGATCGCGACGCCGGGCGAGGCGCGCTACGAACCCGGCACCGTCGACTGCATCGATCTCGCCGCGATCCCGGAGGCCACCCCGTTCGGCAAGCTGTCGATGGCGTGCGGCGACGCGGCCTACCGCTTCATCGAGCGCGCGACCGCGCTCGCGCGCGCCGGCGACGTCGACGCGATCTGCACCGCGCCGATCAACAAGGAAGCCCTGAACGCCGCCGGTCACTACTACCCGGGGCACACGGAGCTGCTCGCGGAGCTGACCGGCACGGCGGAGGTCTCGCTGATGCTGATGGCGCCCGGGCTGCGGGTGATCCACGTCACGACGCATATCGGGCTGCTGGATGCGATCGAGCGGATCGACGCGGGGCTCGTCGAACGCACGATCGCGCGCGGTCGCGATCTCCTGCAACGCGCGGGGACGGCCGAGCCGCGCATCGCGGTCTGCGGCATCAATCCGCACGCGGGCGAGGGCGGGCTCTTCGGGCGCGGCGAGGAGGAGACGAAGATCGTGCCGGCAATCCGCGCGTGCCGGGACCGTGGGTGGCGGGTGGAGGGCCCGCTGCCCGCCGATACGCTCTTCTACCGCGCGCGCAAAGGCGACTTCGACCTGATCGTCGCGATGTACCACGACCAGGGCCACGGGCCGGTGAAGGCGGTCGCCTTCGACACCGGCGTGAACGTCACGGCCGGCCTGCCGGTGCTGCGCACCTCGGTCGACCATGGCACCGCGTTCGACATCGCGGGCACGGGCAAGGCCGACGAGCGGAGCATGCTCGAGGCGCTGCGGCAGGCGGCGGAGCTCGCGCCGCACGAATCAACCTGAGGGAGCCGACGGTGCAACCCAACCCGGTGAAAACGAGGCTTGCCGCCGGCCATCCCGCCTTCGGCACCATGGCGTTCGAGTTCTTCACCCCGAGCCTCGCGCAGATCGTGAAGGCGGCGGGCGCGGATTTCATCCTCTACGACATGGAGCACAGCGGCGTGAGCGTGGAGACGATGAAGGCGCAGTTCGCGTGCTGCCGCGGCATCGGCCTGCCGGCGTTCGTGCGGGTGCCCGCGACCCAGTACCACTTCATCGCCCGCATGCTCGACGCCGGGGCGCTGGGGATCATGGTGCCGATGGTCGAGACGCGCGAGCAGGCCGAGCTCATCGTGTCGTGCACGCGTTATCCGCCGCTCGGCCGGCGCGGCGCGGCGTTCGGCGTCGCCCCGCACGACGACTACCTGCCGGGCAGCGTGACCGACAAGATCGCCGCGGCGAACGAGCGGACCCTGGTGATCTGCCTGGTCGAGACCGCGGCCGGAATCGAGAACGTCGACGCGATCGCGGCGGTGCCCGGCGTCGACGTCGTCTGGCTCGGCCACTTCGACCTCACCAACTTCCTCGGCATCCCCGCGCAGTTCGAGCATCCGCGCTACCTGAAAGCGGTGAACGACCTGCTCGCGGCTTGCAAGCGGCACGGCAAGGCGCCCGGGTTCATGGCCGCGGACGACGCCTGGGCGAAGGACTACCGCGCGAAGGGGTTTCGCGCGATCGCCTACAGCATCGACGTGCTGCTCATGCAGACCGCGCTCGCCAAGGGGCTCGCGACGCTGCGGGAGAACGAGGGGCGTAAGGGCTAGAATCGGCGGCTCGAGGAGGGCACGCCATGCTCCAAGCCGCCGACATCGTCATCCGCCTCAACCCCGCGGACGACGTGGTCATCGCCCGGGTCGACATCCCCGAGGGCACGCTGCTGCTGCGTGAGAACGTGCGGACGGCAGTACGGGTGCCGCCCGGGCACAAGATCGCGGTCAAGGACGTCGCCTCCGGCGCGCCCGTGCGTCGCTACAACCAGATCATCGGCTTCGCGACGCGCGACATCAAGGCCGGCGACCACGTGCACGTCCACAACATTGCAATGGGCGACTTCGAGCGCGACTACGCGTACTGCGCCGATGCGAAGCCGACGCAGTCCGTGAGCCCGGCGGCGAGCTTTCAGGGCATCGTCCGGCGGGATGGATTCAATGCGGGCCGGGTCGCCACGCGCAATTACATCGGCGTGATCACGAGCGTGAACTGCTCGGCGACCGTCGCTAGGCTGATCGCCCGCCAGTTCGAGAACCGGCTCGACGACTTCCCGAACGTCGACGGCGTGGTCGCGCTCACGCACAAGACCGGATGCGGAATGGCCTCCGAGGGCGAGGCGATCGACATCCTGCGCCGGACGACCGCCGGCTACATCCGGCACGCGAACTTCCACTCCGTCCTGCTCGTCGGCCTCGGCTGCGAGTCGAACCAGATCAACCACCTGCTCGCCGCGCAGGGCCTCAAGCGCACCGAGCACCTCCATGCCTACACGATCCAGGACAAGGGCGGCACGAGGAAGGCGGTCGAGGAAGGGGTCGCACGGATCAAGGCGCTGCTGCCGGACGCGAACAAGGTTGCCCGCGAGACCGTGCCCGCAAGCCATCTCACGCTCGGGCTCCAGTGTGGCGGGTCGGACGGCTATTCCGGAATCAGCGCGAATCCCGCGCTCGGCGCGGCCGTCGACCTGCTCGTGCGCCACGGCGGGACCGCGATCCTGTCCGAGACGCCCGAGATCTACGGCGCGGAGCACCTGCTCACCCGCCGCGCCGTCTCGCGCGAGGTCGGCGAGAAGCTCATCCGCCGCATCCGCTGGTGGGAGGAGCACACCGCCCGGATGGGCAACGAGATGAACAACAACCCGTCCCCGGGCAACAAGGCGGGCGGGCTCACGACGATCCTCGAGAAGTCGCTCGGCGCGGTCGCCAAGGGCGGCACGACGAACCTCGTCGACGTCTACGAGTACGCGCAACCGGTCACCGCGAAGGGGTTCGTGTTCATGGATACGCCGGGCTACGACCCGGTGTCGGCAACCGGCCAGGTCGCCGGCGGCGCGAACATGATCTGCTTCACGACCGGCCGCGGCTCGGCCTACGGCTGCAAGCCGTCGCCCTCGCTCAAGCTCGCCACCAACACGCCGCTCTTCGTGAAGCAGGAAGACGACATGGACATCAACTGCGGCACGATCGTCGACGGCAAGGAGTCGATCGAGGCGGTCGGCGCACGCTTCTTCGAGCTGATCCTGAGGACGGCGTCGGGAGAGAAGTCGAAGAGCGAGCTGTGGGGCTACGGGGACGACGAGTTCGCGCCGTGGACCCTTGGCGCCACGATGTAGCCTGGCGATCCTTCGCCACCTCCCGCCCCCCGCCCGGCGTCGTGCCTCCGACACCGGCGTCGAAACCTGCGCGCCGATGAGCAATCGTGCCGATGGACGGTCGTGAACTAGGTCACGAACGGCCATGACGACGGCATAGGGGTATGGCATAGTCGGTTCGTCGAAGAATAACAACACAGGCAGCACCGGGCCGGCGGTCTCGCGTCTCCCGCTGGCACCCTCCGGGTGAAGACGCTCGTTTGGAAGAGCTGCAACCACGCCGTCATCGGTCGGCCGCGCGCGCCCTGCGCGGGCCGCGGGTCTCACTCACCGATCGCGGGCGCTGGTCGCGCAGCTCTGGCAGGGGTGTGGTCATGGGAACGCCCGCGCGGCCGGCTGCTCCGGCCGGCAACACCGGCTCTCGTCCGGCGACCGAGAGCAAGGCGCTGCTCAGCCAGTGCCGAGACCTCGCGCGCTCGAAGCTGAGCCGAATCGTTTCCGAAGCGCTCAACAAGGTCGAGAACGACCTCTTCGCCGCCGCCGAGGCCTCGACCTCGCGCGCCGAGCAGCAGGTGCTGTTCGAGGCGATGTCGCAGGTGAAGACGCATCGCGCCGAGATCGCCGCCTCGTTCGACCGCTACTTCATCGAGATCTACGACCGCCGCACCGCCACCCGCGGCCTTGCGCTGCCGAGCGCGGCGCCGAGCCTCGGCGAGCTCTCGCTCGTGGACGACGCCGCCATGGAAGAGGATCTCGTCGTCAACGACCTCGCGCGCAAGACCCGCAACCGCATCGATCCGGAGCAGCTGCTCGGCATCCGCGCCCGGTTCGGCCACCTGCTGTCGAGCGAGCAGGTGGAGGACGACACCGCGAACCCGCTCTGTCCCGAGGCGGTCTTCGAGGCGCTGAAGATGGCCTGCGGCAAGATCCCCGGCGATTTCGCGGTCAAGCGCTCGCTCCTGAACGCGTTCCAGCCCTACGTCGCCGCCGGCATCACGACCGTCTACGCCGACGTCAACCAGAATCTGATCTCGCACCACGTCCTGCCGCGCATCCGGCACCAGGTGAAGCGCGCCGCCGACATCGGCGTCGCGGGCGCCTCCGGCGTCAACCCGGCGCTGGCCGCGAGCCAGGCGATGAACCTCGCGCAGCTGATGGGCGGCTCGCAGGGCGCGGCCGGCGCCGCGGCCGCGGCGCTCACGCAGAGCCAGCTGATGAACCTCGGCCAGCTGCTGCCCGGCGCCTCCGGCCAGAACCCGCTCGCGGTGAGCGGGACGCTCGACCTGTCGGTGCTCCTCGCCGGCGTGATGAACGGCGGCGCGGCGCGCGCGCAGGTGACGCGCATGCTCGCCGACCCGTCGCGCTACGCGATGGAAGCGGCGCTCAGGGAGACGCCCGCGAGCCCCGCGCTGATGACCTCGCTGTCGGCGCTGCAGTCGGCGGCGATACCGGCCGGGGGCGGCGCGTTCGACTTCATGTCGGCGCTCGGCGACCAGGTGCGCGCCCAGAGCCACCCGCTCGACCAGCTCACGATCGAGCTGGTGACGATGGTGTTCGACTACATCCTGGACGACAAGAACGTCCCGGAGACGGTGAAGGGCGAGATCTCGCGGCTGCAGATCGTAGCGGTCAAGGCGGCGATCCTCGACCGCACGTTCTTCGCGCGGCGCCAGCACCCGATGCGACAGCTCCTCGACCGCGTCGCCGAGGTGGCGGGCGATCCGGACATCGCGACCGAGGAAGGCTCGCGGTTCATCCTCGAGCTGCGCGCGATGGTGGACTACATCGTCCACAAGTTCGCCGACGACCTCGCGATCTTCACCGCCGCGCTCGACACGCTCGAGCAGATGGTCGCGGAGAACCGCGAGACGCGGCAGCAGGAGCTCGCGCCGACCACGAGCGAGCTCGAGCGCAAGGAAGAGGCCGAGATCGCGCACGCGACCGCGCTCGCCGAGATCAAGCGGCGCGTGACGCGGAAGACCCCGGCCTTCGTCCGCGAATTCCTCTACCAGTGGTGGACCAAGACCCTGGTCGATGCGTACATGAAAGAGCGCGACGGCGACGACTCGTGGACTCACCGGCTCGGCGCCGTCGATGCGCTGGTGTGGAGCGTCTCGCCGCTCAAGACCGGCGAGATCCAGCAGCTCGCCTCGATGCTCCCGACGCTGATGCGCAGCCTCCTGCGCGGCATGAACGCGATCGAGATGCCGGCCGACGTGCGGCACGGCTTCTTCAACCAGCTGATGCAGACCCACACGGCGACGATCAACGCCGCCAAGGCGCAGGCGAAGGGCCCGGCGGTGCCCACCGCCGCCGACGTCGCGCGCGTCGAGGAGGCGCCGGTCGAGGAGCCCGGCGTACCCGAGGAGCCGGTGGACACGCAGCCCGCGGTCGACGACTACTACGTCCACACCGCGATGGCGGTCGAGCGCGGCGCGGTGGTCGAGTTCATGGACGGCACGACGGCGGTGCGCGCGAAGCTCTCGTGGGTGAGTCCGAAGCAGACGATCCTGCTCTTCACCTCGAGCGCCGGGGGCGCGCGCAAACTCGCACCGAAGGCCTTCGCCGAGCTGCTGCGTCAGCAGAAGGCGCGGGTCATCGAGGTCTCGGAGGCGCTCATGGATCGCGTCGTGCACGCGATGATGGGGCCCGACTCGGTACCGGCGGCCGCCTAGCCAAAGCTTTCCGCCGCGACCCCGCAAGCCGGCGGGCTGCTGTCTCGCCGCCAAGCAAGGCAGCCCGATTTAGCGGGGTCGCATTTTTATACCCGGGGACCGGCCCGCGCGCAAGCACTCTTCGCGCCGCGCCGGTCCCGCTATCCACTTTCCTCCAGCGCCACACGCCGGTTTCTGCAGCGGTACCGTTGGCGGCGCTCGCCGCGCGTCCGGCACGCGCCGGCCGGCGGTTACAATCGCCCGACCATCCAACAACACACGGAGCTGGCAGTGTTCGTCTGGGCAAAAGTCAACGAGCGCGTATTCGGCGGCTACCCGCTCGGTCAGGCAACGATCAGGGTGTCGCGCGACCCGGAGCTCGGCACGATCGACATCACGATCAACGATCCGAGCTTCGGCGGCGATCCGAAGCTGCACGGCGGCGGCGTCACGCTCCGCCGGGACGACGCGATGTGGCTCGCCAACGCGCTCCTGCTCGCGCTCGGGCGCCGCAAGCACTTTACCTACGCGCGCCACACTCGGGACCAGCGCCGGGACCAGCGCGACCCGGCGGGCAAGCCGCCGCGGGGCGGCAGCGGCAAATAGGGCCGCCCTAGCGTCCGGACGCGACTCGCGCCACGAAGTCGGCGAGCAGCCGGTTCACGGCGTCCGGCGCCTCGAGCATCGTGAAGTGCCCGACGCCGGGCACCACCTCGATCTGCGCGTGGGGCGCGCGGCTCCGCACCAGTTCGAGGAACGGCGTATTCGCACCGGGTGCAAGCGGGACGCGCTTACGCTCGGGCGTGATCATCGTGCTCTGGATCGCCAGCATCGGCACGCCGACGCGGCCGAACGCGGCGGCCATGTTCCGGTGGTCCCAGCGCACCATCCTCGGAAATAGCGCCGTGCCGACCGTCTCCGGGAGCCGTGCCGCGCGCGCGCGGATCCGGTCGGCGGTCGCGCTCGGCGCGAAGAACATCTGCTCGAACAGCCCGCCGGCCCACGCCCCATAACCCATAGCGCCGATCGTCCGGCGCACGTCCTCCTCCGCACGCTCGCCCGCGGCCGCCTGGAAGCTCCCGTCGACGAGCACGAGCCCGGCGACGCGGTCGGGCGCGTCGAGGCAGGCCTGCAGCACCACGCGCGTGCCCATGCTGTGGCCGATGAGCACCGCGCCGCTCAAGTTGAGTGCCCGCAGGAGTGCCGCCACGTCGGCACCGTAGGTCTCGATGTCGCACGTCTCGGGCGCTCCGGGCGACGCCCCGTGGCCGCGCAGATCGCAGGTGATGACCATGTGTCGCGGGCTGAACGCCTCGACCTGCGGCTGCCAGTCCTCGTGCGCGCAGGCGAACCCGTGGACGAAGACGAGCGGCGGCGCGCCGGCACCGGTGCGTTCGTAGTAGAGCTGCGTGCCGTTGACCGTCGCGTGGGGCATTCCAGGACTCCTCGGGCGTCTCGCGCGATTCTAGCCGCCGCGGGCGCAAGCTAGAATGCGTGACGTGTCCGCTCCGGCGGCCGCCCCCCCAAGGAGGAGGAAGAAATGAGAACAGCGATCCGCACGGTGGCAGCCGCAGCGCTTGCGCTCGTCGCGAGCGCCGCAATCGCGCAATTGCCCTCGGGCAAGCCGATCCGCATCATCGTCCCGTTCGCGCCCGGCGGCACGTCCGACGTGCTGGCGCGGCTCTTCGCGCCCAAGCTGCAGGAAGGCTTCGGCCAGCCGGTGATCGTCGAGAACAAGCCCGGCGCCTCCGGCAACATCGGCGCCGACTTCGTCGCGAAGTCGCCGCCGGACGGGCTCACCATTGCGCTGATGGACGTGGGCAACTTCGTCATCAGCCCGAGCGTCCTGCCGAACGTTCCGTTCGACATCGTCAAGGACTTCGCCCCGGTCACGATCATCATGTACTCGCCGCATCTCCTCGCGGTGAATCCGTCGCTTCCGGTCAACTCGGTGGCCGACCTGGTGAAGTACACGAAGGCCCATCCGGGCAAGCTCAACTACGGTTCGACCGGCCTCGGCAGCGCGCCGCACCTTGCCGGCGTGCTCTTCGCCCAGGGCCAAGGGCTCGTCTGGGTCGACGTCCCGGCGAAGGGCGGCGCGGATTCGATCCTGCACGTCATGTCGGGGCAGGCCGACCTGCTGTTCAACGGCATGGTCGCGACGCTGCCGCACGTGAAGAGCGGGAAGCTCAAGCTGCTCGCGGTGTCGAGCGACAAGCGCGTCGCCGGCCTCGGCGACACGCCGACCGTCGCCGAAGCGACCGGGATGCGCGACTTCAAGACCGGAACGTACCAAGGCGTGCTCGCGCCCGCCGGAACGCCTGCCCCGGTCGTCGGGCGGCTGCATGCGGAGTTCGTGCGCATCTGCGCGCTGCCCGACGTGAAGGAGAAGCTCGAAGCGCTCGGCGCCGAGCCGATGCTCAACACGCCGGCCCAGTTCGCCGAGTGGATCAAGGCGGAGTCGGCAAAATGGGCCGGGGTGGTCAAGAAGGCGAACCTGAAGCTGCAGTAGTCGCCGCGGGCAGCCCGGGAAAGGACTCATGAAGGCCGAACCGGTCAGCGCACCGTCGAGCTACGTTCCGGACAGCTACGGCCGGAACCTGTACGAGGTCGATCCGCAGTTCGACGCCCTGCTGAGGCTCTACCTGCCGGGCGATCTCTTCGGTCACCTCCGGCCGCACCTCGTTCGGCTGGGCGGGCTCGCCGGAAGCACGCTCGATGAGCTCGCCGGGACCGCGGACCGGAATCCGCCCGCGCTGCGCCATCGGACGCGCAACGGCGCGGACCGCCAGTCGCTCGTCAGGCATCCGGCCTACCAGGAGCTCGAGCGGTTCGCCTACTCGGAGTACGGCCTGGCGGCGCTCTCGCATCGCGGCGGGGTCCTCGGCTGGCCCGACCCGATGCCGCCCGCCGCGAAGTACGCCCTGACCTTCCTGTTCGTGCAGGCGGAGTTCGGTCTGTGCTGTCCGGTGAGCATGACCGACTCGCTGACGCGGACGCTGCGCAAGTTCGGCTCGCCCGAGCTCGTCGCGCGCTATCTGCCGGCCCTGACGAGCCAGGACATGGACACGCTCGCGCAGGGCGCCATGTTCATGACCGAGCACGGCGCCGGGTCCGATGTCGGTGCGACCGCGACGGTGGCCCGCGAGGCCGCCGACGGCAGCTGGCGGCTCTACGGCGACAAGTGGTTCTGCTCCAACCCCGACGCCGGGCTGGCGATGGTGCTGGCGCGCCCCGAGGGGTCGGTGAGCGGGACGAAGGGGCTGGCGCTCTTCCTCCTGCCGAGAGAGCTTCCGGATGGCTCCCCGAACGGCTATCGCATCCTGCGCCTCAAGGAAAAGCTCGGCACCCGCTCCATGGCGAGCGGCGAGGTCCGCCTGGAGGGCGCCACCGCCCATCTCGTCGGCGACCTCGGCCGCGGCTTCGTGCAGATGACCGACATGATCAACAACTCGCGCCTCTCGAACGGCGTCCGCGCCGCCGGGCTGATGCGGCGCGCGCTGAACGAGGCGCTGTTCGTCGCCAACGAGCGCAGCGCCTTCGGCCGGCGCCTGATCGAGCTGCCGCTGATGCAGCGCCAGCTGGCGAAGATGATGGTGTGGACCGAGCAGGCCCGCACGATGATGTTCCAGACCGCCGCGGCGCTGGGCGCGGCGGACAAGGGGGACGCCTCGGCGCGGGAGCTCGTTCGCATCCTGACGCCGCTCATCAAGTTCCGCGCCTGCCGCGACGCGCGCAAGGTCGCGGGCGACGCGATGGAGGTGCGCGGCGGCTGCGGCTACATCGAAGAGTGGGCCGAGCCGCGCGTGCTGCGCGACGCCCATCTCGGCTCGATCTGGGAAGGCACGAGCAACATCGTCGCGCTCGACGTGCTGCGCTCGATCCGGAAGGGCGACGCCCTTGCCGCCCTCGCCGCGCAATGGCAGCGGCAGCTCGACGAGGCGGCGCTCACTCCCGCGCTCCGCGCCCGGTTCGACGTGCTGCTGCACGGTGCCGCAGAGTTCGCGCGCGAGGCGGCCGCGGCGCCGGACGACACGTTCGCTCGCCAGGCCGCGTCGGGGCTCTACCATGGAACGAGCGCGGCGGCGATGGCGTGGGAGGCGAAGCGCACCGGCGACGCGCGCCGACTCGTGCTCGCGCAGATGGTGCTGTCCCACCGGATGGCGGCGCGCGACCCGCTTGCTGTCGACCCGGAGGCGACGCCCCTGCTCGCGTCGCTCCTCGCCGAGCGACCGATCCGCGAAGCGGAGGTCGTCGCAGCCCTCGCGCTAGACCGGACCGACGCGGCCGGTTACGGCGTCAGCGCCGCTTCCACTTGATCGAGCAGCCGATCGCCGTCGTCTGATCCACCGGACCCTTGCCGGTCTGCGCAACGCCGACCATCGCGTCGAAGAGCTCGCGGCGCGCGTTCGCGATCGGCGCGGTCTTCGACGCGTCGAGCCGCCCGTGGTACTGCAGCTCGAGATCGGCGTTGTAGCCGAAGAACTCCGGCGTGCATACCGCGTCGTACGCCCGCGCCACGCTCTGGCTCTCGTCGAGCACGTACGGAAACGGGAAGCCGAACTCGCGCGCCACCCGCTGCATGTTCTCGAACGAGTCTTCGGGATAGTCGGCCGCGTCGTTCGCCATGATGGCGATCGAGCCGATGCCGTGCGCGGCGAGCTCCCTGCAGTCGCGGACGAGCCGCTCGCGGATCGCCTTCACGTACGGACAGTGGTTGCAGATGAACATCACGACGAGGCCCTTGGGCCCGCGCGCGGAGGCGAGCGTATGCCGCTTGCCGTCGGTGCCCGGCAGGTCGAAATCGACGGCCTTGCGGCCGAAATCGCACACCTGGGTCGGCGTTGCCATGGGAGAATTTCTCAGGAGAGACGCGACGCGATCTTAGCATGCAGCGCACACCCGCCCGCCCGCCGCGGCTCCATTGCGAGGCCGTGCTCTCGCCCGGCGCGAGCGTCGAGCTGCCGGAGCGCGCGGCGCGTCACGTCGCCGCGCTGCGGCTGCAGCGCGGCGACGAGGTCGTGCTCTTCAACGGCGACGGATCGGAATCGAACGCGACGCTCGTGGCGCTCGGCAGGCGCGGCGTGGTCGCCGCCGTGCGCGAGCGGCGCGCGATCGACCGCGAGTCGCCGTTCGAAATCCATCTCGCGCAGGGGATCTGCGCCGGCGACCGGATGGACCTCGTCCTGCAGAAGGCGACCGAGCTCGGCGTCGCGTCGATCCAGCCGGTCACGACGGCGCGTTCGATCGTGCGCCTCGCGCGCGAGCGCCGGGAGCGCCGCGAGACGCACTGGCAGAACGTGGTGATCGCCGCGTGCGAGCAGTGCGGCCGCAATCTCATCCCGCCGGTGGCGCCGAGCACCGGGCTGCCGGAGTTCGTGGCGCTGCCCGCCCGCGGCGGCACGCGCTTCCTGCTCGCCCCCGACGGCGAGGCGACGCTCCGCGCGCTCGCGCCGCTGGCGCCGGTAACGCTCCTGATCGGTCCGGAGGGGGGACTCGCCCCC
Source organism: uncultured beta proteobacterium (assembly GCA_963789885.1). GTDB lineage: Bacteria > Pseudomonadota > Gammaproteobacteria > Burkholderiales > SG8-39 > DATEDA01. The sequence continues at coordinate 15,369 of CAWBNB010000023.1, forward strand.
GAGGAGCGCGAGCTCGCCGCGGCACGTGGGTTCACCCCCGTGCGGTTCGGCCCGAGGATCTTGCGGACGGAAACCGCCCCGCTCGCCGCGCTCGCCGCGCTGCAGGCGCTCTACGGCGACTGCTGAAGAGCCGACCTACCTGGCCGCGGCAAGGAGCCCGATGATCTCGGGGTCGCCGCCACGGCGCGCGAGCTCGAGCGCCGAATTCCCCCACGCATCCTTCGCGTTCGGGTCGACGCCGCGGCCGATGAGGAAGAGCCGGACGGCAATCGCGTCCTTGCGCTTGACCGCGTCCAGGAACTGGTCGCGGTCGTGGTACGAGAGCCCGATCGCGGTGAGGTCCTTGCGCGCCTGCATGGCGGAAACCTCGCCCTGGACCGCCGCCCCCGCAGCCATCTGCTTGCGGTTCATCGCCGCCATGGTGCGGCCGATCGCGAGCATCTTCTCCCGCTCGGGCGCCGGCACGTCGGCGAAGATGTCGAGCATCAGCGCGTTCGCGTCGGGATTGCGCCCGTTCGCGATGTCGTCGATCGCCTTCTGGGCGGCGTTCGGATCGCAGGGCTGCGCTGCGCCCGGCGGGCAGGCCGCCTGCATGAACACCTGCACCAGCGACAGGAACCGGCCGAACGTGGCCCAGTCGGCCGACGCCGCCGTGGTGCCTTGCGCATTGGCGGTGCCGATGCCGGCGACCGCGACGAGCGCGGCAAGAACGTGCTTCAGGGACATGGCGCCCTCCTTCTCCGGAACTCCGCTAACGCGCAAGTCTACGCCGGCGTTGACCTCCGGGCCGATCGAATAGAATCCGGGCGCCTCCGGCCCCCACAGCGACCGATGCCCGCGCGATCCGACGCCAACTTCGTCACCTGGTTCCGCTCGGTCGCGCCCTATTTCCATGCGTTCCGCGGGCGGACGTTCGTGATCGCCTTCGGCGGCGAGCTCGTCGCCGAGGGCCGGTTCGTGTCGCTCGCGCACGACCTCAACCTCCTGCACAGCGCCGGGATCCGGCTGCGTCCTCGTCCACGGCTCGCGTCCGCAGATCGAGGCGCAGCTGAAGACGCGCAAGCACCGCTCGAGCTACCACAAGGGGCTCCGCGTCACCGACCCGATCGCGCTCGAGTGCGTGAAGGAAGCGGTCGGATTGCTGCGCGTCGAGATCGACGCGCTGCTCTCGCTCGGGCTGCCGTCGACGCCGATGGCCGGCGCCGCAATCAACACGGTCTCCGGCAACTTCATCAGCGCGCAGCCGATGGGCGTCCACGACGGCGTCGATTACCAGCACACGGGCAGCGTGCGCAAGGTCGACGCGCAGGCGATCGCGGGCTGCCTCGACGCGGGGAACATCGTCGTCGTGTCGCCGATCGGCTACTCGCCGACCGGCGAGGTGTTCAACCTCGCCATGGAGGACGTCGCGCTTGCGACGGCCTCCGGCTTGCGCGCGGCGAAGCTCGTGTTCCTCTCCGATGCCGCGGTCACCGAGCGTGGCGGTGCGCTCCGGCCGGAGCTCACCGCGCAGGAGGCGGAGAAGCTGCTCGCCGAAGGCCGCCATCTCTCGCGCGAGACGCGCGCCGCGCTCGCGCGCGCGGTCGCGGCAGTGCGGGCGGGGGTCGAACGCGCGCACGTGGTGCCGCGCGCCGTCGACGGGGCGCTGCTGATCGAGCTCTTCACCCACGCCGGCTCGGGCAGCATGCTCACCGCCGACAAGCTCGAGCGGCTGCGCGAGGCGACGATCGACGACGTCGGCGGCATCCTGCGGCTGATCGAGCCGCTGGAGGCGGACGGCACGCTGGTGCGCCGCGGCCGGGAGCTGCTCGAGCAGGAAATCTCGCGCTTCACGGTGCTCGAGCACGACCGGCTGATCCTCGGTTGCGCCGCGCTCTACCCCTTTCCGAAGGCGCGCGCGGGCGAGCTCGCATGCCTGGCGGTGCACCCCGACTACCGCGGTGCCGGCCACGGCGAGAAGATCATGGACGCGATTGCCGCGCGCGCGCGCGCGGCGGGGATGAAGCGGCTCTTCGTGCTGACCACCCGGGCGACGCACTGGTTCGTCGAGCGCGGCTACAGCGAGGCGGACGTCGAACGGCTGCCGGCCGAGCGCAAGCTCCTCTACAACTGGCAGCGGCGCTCGAAGGTGCTGGTCAGGCCGCTCTAAGCCGACAGGAGGCTCCGAATGACACGGATGGTGAACTGCGTGAAGCTCGGCCGGGAGGCCGAGGGTCTGGATCGCCCGCCGCTCCCGGGCGAGCTCGGCAGGCGGATCTACGAGAGCGTGTCGAAGGAAGCGTGGCGCGAGTGGCAGACGCAGCAGACCCGGCTCATCAACGAGAACCGGCTGCAGCTCGCCGATCCGCGCGCGCGGAAGTACCTGCTGGAGCAGACCGAGAAGTACTTCTTCGGCGGCGGCGCCGACGAGGCGTCGGGCTACGTGCCGGTGAAGGAGTGACCCGGCTCCGGGCGTAACGTTCCCCTCCTCGGCCCACGCTCGGGCACCCGACGGGGAGCTTGCGAAAGAGCAGTCAGTCAGGCCGGGCGAGGGTGCGGAGCGCCCGGCCGGTCCACCCGCCGCCGGTCCAGCTACTCGTTCGCGGCCCTGGCGATGTCCTCGCTGCGGAGGTGCCGGACGTCGCGGCCCTCGACCATGTAGACCACGTACTCGGCCATGTTCTTCGAGTGGTCGCCGATCCGCTCGAGCGCCTTGGCGACGAACAGGATCTCGAGGCAGCGGCTGATCGTGCGCGGGTCTTCCATCATGAACGTGATCAGCTGCCGCAGGATCGAGCGGAACTCGGTGTCGACGATGTCGTCCTGCCGGACCACTTCCTGCGCCGCCTGGACGTCGAGGCGGGCGAACGCGTCGAGCGCCTTGCGCAGCATCGCGAGGGCGAGGCCCGACACGTGGCGGACCTCGATGCGGGGCATGTGCATCCGGTCGGCTTCGTGGATCAGCTTCGCCATGCGGGCGATCTTCTCGGCCTCGTCGCCGATGCGCTCGAGGTCGGTGATCGTCTTGATCACCGCGATGACCAGCCGCAGATCGCCCGCGGCCGGCTGGCGGCGGGCGATGATGTGGCTGCAGGCCTCGTCGAGCTCGACCTCCATGGCGTTCACCCGGTGGTCGTTCTCCTTGATGCGCTCGATCTCCTCCATGTTGCCGTCGTGGAGCGAGTCGATGGCGCGGCGGATCTGCTCCTCGACGAGCCCGCCCATCTGCAGGACGCGGGTGCGGACCGCCTCCAGCTCGACGTCGAACTGCTTCGAAGTGTGTTCGGACATGTTCACCGGCTCCAGAACCCGGCACGAGGACAGTGCAGGCTAGGGTATCACTGTGACAACCCCGTGACAGCCCGGTTTCAGGCGAGCGGCGGTCGCGTCAGCGTGCGCACGCCGGACGGCGTCCCGAGCAGCAGGACGTCCGCCCCGCGCCGCGCGAAGAGCCCGTTGGTCACCACGCCGACGACGTTGTTCAGCGCCGTCTCGAGCCCGGCGGGGTCGGAGATCGCGAGCCCCGCGACGTCGAGGATCACGTTGCCGTTGTCGGTGGTGAAGCCCGCGCGCAGCCGCGGCTCGCCGCCGAGCTTCGCGATCTCGCGCGCGACGTAGGCCTGCGCCATCGGGATCACCTCCACCGGGAGCGGAAAGCGCCCGAGCGTGGCGACGAGCTTCGACTCGTCGGCGATGCACACGAACGTCCGGGCCACCGCGGCGACGATCTTCTCGCGCGTGAGCGCGCCGCCGCCGCCCTTGATCATCGCGAGGCGTTCGCTGACCTCGTCGGCGCCGTCGACGTACACCGGGAGCTCGTCCACGTCGTTGAGGTCGAAGAGCGGGACGCCGTGCGAGCGCAGGCGCGCGGCGGAACGCTCCGAGCTCGCGACCGCGCCGCGGAAGCGCCCCTTGACCCGGCCGAGCTCGTCGATGAAGTGGTCGGCCGTCGTCCCCGAACCGACGCCGACGATCGTGCCCTCGACGAGGTGAGCGATCGCTGCGCGCCCCACCGCCGCCTTCAGCTCATCCTGGGTCATGCGCTGTCTCGTCCCCGCAACGGATCGATTCTAACTGCCCGGCGCGGGTGTCAAATGGGCCTTGTACGGAGTGCAGGCAGGCGTAAAATGACGTTGTTATTTCGGCACTTGGCTTGCGATGTCGCGCGTAACTATCTGTTTCGTCGCTGCGCTCTGCGCCGGGATGACCTTGCCCGCCGCAGGACAGGTTGGCGCCACGCCCCCGGTCGCGAACCCCGTCGGTCTACGGGCGGGGGAGTCGGGCTGGACGACCCGCGTTTTCGTCGGCGGCCAGGGCTTCAACCCGGACCGGGCCCGAATGCCCGACCTGGGCTTTCGCCTGCCTGCGGCCAGTATCCCGGCACCAACCCCCGGCGCAGCAAACTCTCTCGGCCAGGCCCCTCTGCCGCCGTATGTCGGACTCCCGGTCGACCGGTCGAGCGCCAACCAGGCCGGTGCGTACGTCGGCTACCGGCGGGACAGCTGGGCGGTGTCCTCGGGGGTGAGGCAGGGAGTGGGGGCCGGGGCGGGCGGCACCCGGCTCGATCTCGGCGCGAGCTACGGGTTCAACGTCACCCCGCGGCACCTCATCAGCCTCTCGGGCGGACTCACGCTCGGCGCATCGGCCCCCGCCGTGCCCTACTACGCGATGTACGGAACGGACGCTTTCTGGCGCTCGGGCTACCGCGCCGGCGAACCCGGCGCCGGCCTGCGTCTCTCCTGGCTCTACCGCTTCGATCGCAGCACCGCCTACTTCGCGACGACGCTGGGGTTCGACCGCGCGTACGGGGACGTCGAGGGCCTGCAAGGCCTCGATCGCAACACGACCACCTTCGGCACCACCTTCGGCTACCGCTGGTAGCCGGCTTCCCGAGAGGTTCCGCGGCCGGCCCGACCGGCGCCCGCCGTTACTTCTTTTTCTTCGGGACGTACAGGTCGGTGATCGAGCCGACCGCCATCTCGGCCGCGAAGTACGGCGTTTCCGACAGCGTCGGGTGCGGGTGGATCGTGAGCCCGATGTCCTCCATGTCCGCGCCCATCTCGAGCGCGAGCACCGTCTCGGCGAGCAGCTCGCCGGCGTTGGTGCCGACGATCCCGGCGCCGAGGATCCGCTTCGTCTCCGGCTCGTAGAGGAGCTTGGTCAGGCCGTCCTCGCGGCCGATCGACAGCGCCCGTCCGCTCGCCGCCCACGGGAAGCTCGCCTTCTCGTAGGCGACGCCCCGGGCCTTCGCGTCGGTCTCGGTGAGGCCCATCCACGCCACCTCCGGATCGGTGTAGGCGACCGACGGCACGGTCATCGCGTCGAACGCGACCTTGTGGCCGGCGATCACCTCGGCGGCGACCTTCGCCTCGTGCGTCGCCTTGTGCGCGAGCATCGGCTCGCCGCAGACGTCGCCGATGGCGAAGATGTGCGGGACGTTGGTGCGCTGCTGCTTGTCGACCGGGATGTAGCCGCGCTCGTTGACGGTGACGCCCGCCTTCTCCGCGGCGATCTCGCGGCCGTTGGGGCGGCGACCGACGGCGAGGAGCACGCGGTCGTAGAGCTGCGGCGCCGGCGCAGCCGCGCCTTCAAACGTCGCCAGGAGGCCTTCCGCCTTCGCTTCGAGCTTCGCGACCTTGGTCTTGAGGTAGATCGCCTCGTAGCGCTTCTTGATCCGGTTCTCGAGCGGCCGGACGATGTCGCGGTCGGCGCCCGGGATCAGGCCGTCGAGCAGCTCGACGACCGAGACCTTCGCGCCGATGGCGTCGTAGACGCACGCCATCTCGAGCCCGATGATCCCGCCGCCGATCACCAGCATCCGCTTCGGGATGCCGCCGAGCTCGAGCGCGCCGGTGGAGTCCACGAGCCGCGGGTCGTCGTACGGGAAGCCCGGAATGCGGGCGACCGCCGAACCGGCGGCGATGATGCAGTGCTGGAACGCGATGCGCTTCTGCCCGTCGGCGGTCTGCACCAGCATCGTGTTCGGGGACTCGAACTTCCCGACACCCTGCACGACCGTCACCTTGCGCTGCTTGGCGAGGCTCGCGAGGCCCTTGGTGAGCTTGCCGACGACCGACTCCTTCCAGCCGCGCAGCTTGTCGACGTCGAACTTCGGCGGGCCGAACGCGATGCCGTGATGGCTCATCTCCTCGACCTCGGTGATCACTTTGGCCGCGTGCAGGAGCGCCTTCGACGGGATGCAGCCGACGTTCAGGCAGACGCCGCCGAGCGACGCGTAGCGCTCGACGAGCACCATGTTCTTGCCGAGATCCGCCGAGCGGAACGCGGCGGTGTAGCCGCCGGGCCCGGAACCGAGCACCACGACCTCGCAGGTGATGTCGGCGCCGCCGGCGGCGGTTCCCGCTGCGCCGGAAGGTGCTGCGACAGCCGGCGCCGCGGGTGATGCCGGTGCCCTGGCCGCGGGGGCGGGAGGCGCTTTCGCGGCGGGGGCCGCGGGCGCCTTCGCCTCTGCGTCGAGCATCAGGATCGGCGAGCCCTCGGACACCTTGTCGCCGATCTTGACGATCAGGCTCTTCACCGTCCCGGCCGACGGCGACGGGATCTCCATCGTCGCCTTGTCGGACTCCAGCGTCACCAGCGACTGCTCCGGCGCGACGGTGTCGCCCGGCTTCACCAGGATCTCGATGACGTCGACGCTCTTGAAGTCGCCGATGTCGGGAACCTTGATCTCGACCATGCGGGACTCCTTACAGCATCACCCGCCGGAAGTCGGCGAGGAGCTGCGCGAGATGGATGTTGAACCGCGCCGCCGAGGCGCCGTCGACCACGCGGTGATCCTACGAGAGCGACAGCGGCAGGATGAGGCGCGGGGCGAACTGCTTGCCGTCCCACACCGGCCGCGTCGCGGACCGGCACACGCCGAGAATCGCCACCTCGGGAGCGTTGATGATCGGCGTGAAGTACGTCCCGCCGATGCCGCCGAGGCTGGAGATCGAGAACGTGCCGCCCTGCATGTCGCCGGGCTTCAGCTTGCCGTCGCGCGCGAGCCTGGCGAGGTCGGAGGTCTCCTTCGCGATGTCGAAGATGCCCTTCTTGTCCGCGTCCTTCACCACCGGCACGACGAGTCCGCCGGGCGTGTCGGCGGCGAAACCGATGTGCCAGTACTTCTTGACGACGATCGACGCGCCGTCCGGGGCGAGCGAGCTGTTGAAGTCGGGAAACTTCTTCAGCGCCGCGACGCACGCCTTGATCAGGAAGGCGAGCATCGTCACCTTGACGCCGGACTTCTCGTTCTCCTTGTTGAGCTGCACGCGGAACGCTTCCAGCTCGGTGATGTCGGCGTCCTCGTGGTTGGTGACGTGCGGGATCATCACCCAGTTGCGGTGCAGGGCCGGGCCGGAGATCTTCTTGATCCGCGGGAGCTGCACGGTCTCGACCGGGCCGAACTTCGCGAAGTCGACTTCCGGCCACGGCACCAGGCCGAGGCCCGCGCCCGCCGCGGGTGCGGCCGCCGGCGCCGGGCCGCGCGCCATCACGCCCTTCACGAACGCCTGCACGTCGGACGGCAGGATGCGGTTCTTCGGTCCGCTGCCACGGACCTTCGAGAGATCGACGCCGAGCTCGCGCGCGAACTTGCGCACCGAGGGGCTCGCGTGCGGCTTAGCAGCGGAGGGTTCGGCCGCAGCTTCCATCGCGACCGGGGGCGCGCGCGACGGAGCGGGCGCCGGTGCCGGCGCTTCCGCCTTCGGCGCGGGAGCGGACGCCGCCGGCGCGGGCGCAGCGGGCCGCGCTGCCGCTCCACCCGCCCCCTCGAGCACGAGGATCGGCGAGCCTTGCGCGACCTTGTCGCCGACCTTGAGCAGGATCTCCTTCACCTTCCCCGCCGCCGGCGACGGCACTTCCATCGTCGCCTTGTCGCTCTCGAGCGTGACGAGCGACTGCTCGACGGCGACCGTGTCGCCCGGCTTCACCAGGATCTCGATCACGTCGACGCTCTTGAAATCGCCGATGTCCGGAACGTCGACCTGCTGCGTGCCACTACCTGCCGCAGCGGGTGCCGGGGGCGGTGCGCTTGCGGCGGGCGCCGACGCGGCCGGCGCTTTCGCTGGTGCGGCCGCGGGCGCGGCCGCTGCGGCAGATGCCGCGACGGTCTTGGTCCCCTCGCTCGCTTCGAGCACGAGGATCGCGCTCCCCTCGGAGACCTTGTCGCCGATCTTGACCCGCACTTCCTTGACTACGCCCGCCGACGGCGACGGGATCTCCATCGTGGCCTTGTCGGACTCGAGCGTGACCAGCGACTGCTCCACCGACACCGTGTCGCCCGGCTTCACCAGGATCTCGATGACGTCGACGCTCTTGAAATCCCCGATGTCGGGGACGAACACTTCCTGCCTGGCGCCCATGATTCGCTCGCGGGGGAGGTGCGCGAGCGGTCCCGCGCCGTTCCCCCTTCCCCCTCTTAGACGGTTACCGGATTCGGCTTGTTGGGATCGATGCCGTACTTCTTGATCGCGTCCGCCACCACCGCCGGCTTCACCGCGCCGTCGTCGGCGAGCGCCTTCAGCGCGGCTACCGCCACCCAGTAGCGGTTGACCTCGAAGAAGTGGCGCAGCTTCTCGCGCGTGTCGGACCGCCCGAAGCCGTCGGTGCCGAGCACGCGGTAGCTCCTGCCCTTCGGCACGAACGGCCGGATCTGGTCGGCGAACGCTTTCATGTAGTCGGTGGAGGCGATCACCGGACCATCGCGTCCTTCGAGGCGACTCTCGACGTACGATTTCCGCGGTTTCTCGGCGGGATGCAGCATGTTCCACCGGTCGGCGTCGAGGCCGTCGCGGCGCAGCTCGGTGAAGCTCGGGCAGCTCCAGATGTCGGCGGTGACGCCCCAGTCCTTCTCGAGCAGCTCGGCGCCGGCGATCACCTCGCGCAGGATCGTGCCCGAGCCCAGGAGCTGCACGCGCTGCTTGGACTTGCCGCCCTCCTTCAGGAGGTACATCCCCTTCAGGATGCTCGCCTGCACGTCCTTGTCCGCCGCGTCGGCCATCGCCGGGTGGACGTAGTTCTCGTTCATCACCGTGATGTAGTAGAAGACGTCCTGCTGGTTCGTCACCATCCGCCGCAGGCCGTCGTGGATGATCACGCCGACCTCGTAGGCGAACGTCGGATCGTAGGAGACGCAGTTCGGGATCACCGCCGACATGATGTGGCTGTGGCCGTCCTCGTGCTGCAGCCCCTCGCCGTTCAGCGTCGTGCGGCCCGCGGTGCCGCCGAGGAGGAAGCCGCGCGCGCGCTGGTCGCCCGCGGCCCAGGCGAGATCGCCGACGCGCTGCAGGCCGAACATCGAGTAGAAGATGTAGAACGGCACGGTGATGACGTTCGACACGCTGTAGCTCGTCGCCGCGGCGATCCAGGAGCTGAAGGCGCCGGCTTCGTTGATGCCCTCCTCGAGGATCTGCCCGGCCTTGTCCTCCCGGTAGTACATCACCTGGTCCTTGTCCTGCGGCGTGTACTTCTGGCCCTCGGACGAGTAGATGCCGAGCTGCCGGAACATGCCCTCCATGCCGAAGGTGCGCGCCTCGTCGGGCACGATCGGCACCACGTACTTGCCGAGGTTCTTGTCGCGCACGAGCGCCGTCAGCACGCGCACGAACGCCATCGTCGTCGAGATCTCGCGCTCCTGGCCCTTCAGCACCTGCTCGAACGCCTCGAGCGGCGGCACCTGCGGCACGACGTCGACCTTGCGGCGGCGCTGCGGCAGGTAGCCGCCGAGCGCCTTGCGCCGCTCGTGCAGGTACTTCATCTCCGGCGAGTCGGCCGCCGGGACGTAGAACGGCAGCGACTCGATCTTGTCGTCGGGGACCGGGATGTTGAAGCGGTTGCGGAATTCGCGGATGGAATCCATGTCCATCTTCTTCTGCTGGTGCGCGGTCATGCGTCCTTCCGCGATCCGGCCCATGCCGTAGCCCTTGATGGTCTTGGCGAGGATCACCGTCGGCTGATCCTTGTGATTGACCGCGCGGTGGTAGGCGGCGTAGATCTTGTGCGGGTCGTGGCCGCCGCGGTTCAGGCGCCAGATGTCCTCGTCGGTCATCCGCGACACCATCTCGAGCAGCTTCGGGTGCTTGCCGAAGAAGTGCTTGCGCACGAACGCGCCGTCGTTCGCCTTGAAGTTCTGGTACTCGCCGTCGACCGTCTCCTCCATCACCTGCAGGAGGATGTTCTCCTTGTCGCGCGCGAGGAGCGGATCCCAGTACGAGCCCCACACGAGCTTGATCACGTTCCAGCCCGCGCCGCGGAACTCGCCCTCGAGCTCCTGGATGATCTTGCCGTTGCCGTGCACCGGGCCGTCGAGCCGCTGCAGGTTGCAGTTGATGACGAAGATCAGGTTGTCGAGCTTCTCGCGCGAGGCCATGCTGATCGCGCCGAGCGACTCCGGCTCGCCGGTCTCGCCGTCGCCGAGGAACGCCCAGACCTTGCGGTTCTCGGTGTTGGCGAGCCCGCGCGCATGAAGGTACTTGAGGTAGCGCGCCTGGTAGATCGCCTGGATCGGCCCGAGCCCCATCGACACCGTCGGGAACTGCCAGTAGTCGGGCATCAGCCACGGGTGCGGATACGACGAGATGCCCTTGCCGTCGACCTCGCGCCGGAAGTTGAGCAGCTGCTCCTCGCTGAGGCGTCCCTCGAGGAACGTGCGCGCATAGACGCCGGGCGCGGAGTGGCCCTGGAAGAAGATGAGGTCGCCGCCGTGCTCGGCGCTCGGCGCGTGCCAGAAGTGGTGCTGCCCGATGCCGATCAGCGTGCCGAGCGAGGCGAAGCTCGCGATGTGGCCGCCGAGGTCGCCTTCGGCCTTGTTCGCCTTCGCGACCATCACCATCGCGTTCCAGCGGCAGTAGGAGCGGATGCGCTCTTCGAGCGCGGCGTCGCCGGGCGAGCGCGCCTCCATCTGCGGCGGGATGGTGTTGATGTACGCGGTGTTCGGGTTGTACGGGATGTGCGCGCCCGAGCGTCGCGCCTTGTCGATCAGCTTCTCGAGCAGGAAGTGGGCGCGCTCCGGCCCCTCGCGCTCGAGCACGGTCTCGAGCGCCTCCAGCCACTCCTGGGTCTCGAGGGTGTCGGGGTCGTTCGCGGCGTTGAAATCGGGAACGGCGGCCATGGCCGGAACCTCCTTTAGGGCTTGACGCGGGACTGCGCGCGACGCGTGTGCAGGGTGTTCTTCTGTTTGGACGGAAAGCTTAATCCGCCTGCGTGGGGCAGGCAATTTCGCGGATCCCGCCGTCCGTTCCTCTATTGCGTATCACGGAATGTGATCCCGAATCGTACAATAATGAAGGCTGCTAGGCTCAACCGGCGGGAGGCCGAGCAGCCCCTGCTAAACTGGCCGGCCCCCTTCCGTACCCCCGCTGCCACAGCGTTTCCCCCGTGGAACCCCGGGTCATCAATACACGCGTGATCGATGGCACCGCACTGGCGGCCCGCCTTCGCGGGGAGCTGGCGGCGAGAGTCGCGCGGCTCGTCGCGTCCGGTATTCGCCCAGGACTCGCGGCGGTCGAGGTCGGCGACCACCCCGGCTCCCGGATCTACGTGCGGAACAAGATCAAGGCCTGCGCGGAGGCAGGCCTTCACTCGGAGCACGTGGCACTGCCGGCGTCGATCACCGAGGGCGCGCTCCTGGAGCGCATCGCCGAACTCAACGCCTCACCGGCGATCCACGGCATCCTCGTGCAGCTCCCGCTTCCAGGCCACATCGCGGCGGCGCGCATTCTCGAAGCGGTCGCCCCCGCCAAGGACGTGGACTGCTTCCACCCGGAGAACGTCGGGCGGCTGGTCGCCGGAAACCCGCGTTTCGTGCCGTGCACGCCGGCGGGCGTCCTGACGATGCTCGAAACGGAGGGGCTGAATCCCTGGGCCAAACACGCGGTGGTGGTAGGGGCAAGCAACGTCGTCGGCAAGCCGCTCGCCCTGCTCCTCTTGCAGAGGGGCGCCACCGTCACCATCTGCAACTCCAAGACGCCCGATCTCGCGACCCATACCGCGCACGCCGAGATCCTCGTGACCGCCGTCGGCCGACCGAAACTGGTGAACGGGACGATGGTCAAACCGGGCGCGGCCGTGATCGACGTCGGCATCAGCCGGCTTCCCGACGGCAAGCTCGCCGGCGATTGCGACTTCCAGAGCCTGCTCGGCGTGGCGTCGGTCGTCACCCCCGTTCCGGGCGGGGTCGGCCCGATGACGATCACGATGCTGCTCGCCAACACCGTCCACGCCGCCGAGGTCCACGCTCAATGACGACCGCGCTCCTGCTCGTAGACGTGCAGAACGATTACTTCGCCGGCGGCGCGATGCCGCTCGACGGGATGGACCGCGCCGCGGCCCGCGCCGCGCGGCTGCTCGCCGCGTTCCGGGAGCGTGGATTGCCGATCGTCCACGTGCGCCACCTCTCGGTCCGGCCGGGCGCGACATTCTTCGTGCCCGGCACACCGGGTGCCGACATCCACGCGTCGGTCGCGCCGCGGGCGGGCGAACCGGTGGTGGAGAAGAACTTCCCGAACGCATTCCGCGCGACCGATCTGGAGCCGCGCCTGCGCGCCGCGGGCGCGGACCACCTCGTCATCGCGGGCGCGATGAGCCACATGTGCATCGACGCGACCGCGCGCGCCGCCTTCGACCAGGGCTTCAAGTGCACCGTGGCCGAGGACGCCTGCGCCACGCGCGCCCTCGAGTTCGCCGGACGGACGCTGCCCGCCCGCGACGTGCACGCCGCGTTCATGGCCGCGCTCGCGGTGCCGTACGCAAAGATCGCCCAGGCCGACGCGTGCGTCGACGCGCTCGCCGGAGCATGAACGCAGGACCCAGGGAGATTCCGATGCAGATGGACGCGAATCCGCTTCTCGATTTCTCGGGCCTGCCGCGGTTCGCCGCGGTCCGGCCCGAGCACATCGCGCCCGCGATCGACCAGCTGCTCGCCGACAACCGCGCGCTGATCGACCGGCTCACGCTGACCGAGACGCCGGCGACCTGGGCCGGGTTCGCGCAGCCGCTCGAGGACGCGAACGAGCGGCTCGGGCGCGCCTGGGGCGTCGTCGGCCACCTGCACGCGGTGCTCGACTCGCCGGAGCTGCGCGAGGCGTACAAGGAGAACCAGCCGAAGGTCGTGCAGTACTGGACCGCGCTCGGGCAGAACCTCGCCCTCTTCGAGAAGTACAAGGCGTTGCGCGCCGGGCCCGAGTTCGAACGGCTGACGCGCGCGCAGAAGAAGATCGTCGAGAACGAGATCCGCGACTTCCGGCTGTCCGGAGCGGAGCTTCCGCCCGAGAAGAAGCAGCGCTACGCCGAAATCCAGGAAGAGTCGGCGAAGCTCGCGACCAAGTTCGCCGAGAACGCGCTCGATTCGACCAACGCCTTCGCGGTGCACATCGAGGAGCGTGCGGCGCTTGCAGGGATCCCGGACGACGTGCTCGAGGCCGCGCGCGCCGCGGCGGAGAAGGACGGCCGGTCCGGATGGAAGTTCGTCCTGCACATCCCGTCCTACCTGCCGGTCATGCAGTACGCGGAGAACCGGAGCCTGCGCGAGATCATGTACCGCGGCTCGGTCACGCGCGCGTCCGAGGCGTTCGCGGCGGCGTTCCATGCGAAGGCCGAGTTCGAGCAGCGGACCAACGGCAAGGCCCCCGCCGACGCGCCCGCGTCCGGAGCGATCGCCGGTTGGGACAACACGCCGCTGATCGCGCGCATCCTCGCCCTGCGGCGGGAGGCGGCGCAGCTGCTCGGCTACGCGACATTTGCCGAAGTGTCGCTGGTGCCGAAGATGGCCGAGCACCCGCAGCAGGTGCTCGACTTCCTCGAGGACCTGGCGGCGCGGGCCCGGCCCTACGGCGAGCGCGACTGGGCGGAGCTCGGCGAATTCGCCGCCGCCGAGCTCGGGCTCGACCGGGTCGAGGCGTGGGACATCGCGTTCGCCTCCGAGCGGCTGCGCCAGGCGCGCTATGCGTTCTCCGACCAGGAAGTGAAGCAGTACTTCCCGGAGCCCAAGGTCCTCGCCGGCATGTTCCGGCTGGTGGAGACGCTGTACGGCATCCGCATCGAGGAGGATCAGGCGGAGACGTGGGATCCGAGCGTGCGCTTCTTCCGCATCACCGACGGTGCCGGCGAGCTCGTCGGCCAGTTCTACCTCGACCCCTACGCGCGCGCGACGAAGCGCGGCGGCGCGTGGATGGACGAGGCGATGACCCGGCGCCTGACCCAGCACGGGCTGCAGCGGCCGGTCGCCTACCTCATCTGCAACTTCTCGGCCCCGGTGGGCGAGAAGCCGGCGCTCCTCACCCACGACGACGTGCTCACCCTCTTCCACGAGTTCGGGCACGGGCTGCACCACCTGCTCACCAAGGTCGAGTCGCTCGGCGTGTCGGGGATCCGCGGCGTCGAATGGGACGCGGTCGAGCTGCCGAGCCAGTTCATGGAGAACTTCTGCTGGGAGTGGGACGTGGTGCGCCACATGTCGGCGCACGTCGACACCGGCGCCTCGTTGCCGCGCGCGCTCTTCGACAAGATGCTCGCGGCGAAGAACTTCCAGTCGGGCCTGCAGACGCTGCGGCAGCTCGAGTACGCGCTCTTCGACATGCATCTGCATTCGGATTTCGACCCGGCGGGCGGAACGAGTCCGCTCGCGCTGCTCGACGAGGTGCGCCGCAAGGTGGCGGTCTCGATCCCGCCGGCCTACAACCGCTTCCCCAACACGTTCTCGCACATCTTCGCCGGGGGCTACAGCGCGGGCTACTACAGCTACAAATGGGCCGAGGTGCTCTCGGCCGACGCGTACAGCCTGTTCGAGGAGAAGGGCGTGCTCGACTCGGCGACCGGCGCGCGGTTCCGCGACGAGATCCTCGCCGTCGGCGGCAGCCGGCCGGCGATCGAGTCGTTCCGCGCGTTCCGCGGCCGCGAGCCGACGGTCGAGGCGCTCCTGCGGCACAACGGGATGACGGACGCGCCCGCAGCCCCCGCATAGGCGTGCACTTTGACGCATCGCGCGCCGCGGCGGGAAGCCCTCGCGGAGGCCGGTGCTATCATGACCGCGTCATGTCCGCTGCAGGAACGAGGGGGTTCGTCATGAAGCAGCTCGCGATCGCCGCGGCCGCGATGCTCGCGGCCGCGACCGCCAGCGCGCAGATGTACCGCTGGGTCGACAAGGACGGCAAGGTCTACTACACCGATACCCCGCCGCCGGCGGCGGCCAAGGGCGTCCAGAAGCGAGGGATGGCGGCAGCGCCCACTGATGCGGGCCCCGCAGCGCCCTACGCGGTCCAGCAAGCCGCGAAGAACTTCCCGGTCGTCGTCTACACCGCGCCCAACTGCGGCCAGCCGTGCGCCGACGGCAAGGCGCTGCTCGCAGCACGCGGCGTGCCGTACCGCGAGGTCGCGATCGGCGACGGCTTCACCGCCGAGGATCTCAAGAAAGCGACCGGCGGAGATACGGTGCCGGTCATGATGGTCGGGCGGAGCGCGACGCGCGGGTTCGAGACCGAGATGTGGCACAGCGCGCTCGATGCCGCGAACTATCCGCGCGGCGCACCGCCGCTCTCGGCGGCGGCGCAGAAGGCGGCGATGGCGCCGGCCGCCGAGGCCGACGCGCCGAAGGCGCAGCCCGCGCCGGCGGAGCCCGCGAAACCGCTCGGGCCGTACGCGCCGAAGTAGCCTCGCGCACGCCGGCCGCGCGCCGGCCCTGACGTACACTCGCGCGATGAAGGTCGCGGCGTGGAACGTGAGCATTGAACGATCAAGGAGGGCGATGCCCCCCTTGCACCCCCTGCAGCAGCGCGTCGCGAGCTTCGAATGAAGCTCGCGACGTGGAACGTCAACTCGCTGAAGGTCCGCCTCCCCCATCTCCTCGACTGGCTCGCGGCGAATTCGCCCGACGTCGTCTGCCTCCAGGAGCTCAAGGTCGAGGATCACAACTTCCCCGCGGCCGAGATCGAGGCGGCTGGCTACCGGTGCGCGTTCTCGGGGCAGAAGACCTATAACGGCGTCGCGATCCTCGCGCGCTCGCCGCTCGCCGCCGTTCAGACGGGAATCCCCGGCTTCGAGGACGACCAGAAGCGCGTGCTGAGCGCAAGCGTCGGCGACGTGCGCGTCGTCTGCGCGTACGTCCCGAACGGCCAGGCGGTCGGCACCGAGAAGTACGAGTACAAGCTCAAGTGGTTGCGCGCGTTCGCCGACTGGCTGCGCGCGGAACTCGCCGCGCACCCGAACCTCGTCGTGCTCGGCGACTACAACGTCGCGCCCGAAGACCGCGACGTGCACGACCCTAAGCTCTGGGCAGGCCAGGTGCTCTGCAGCGAGCCCGAGCGCGCCGCCTTCCGCGCGCTGCTCGACCTGGGGCTCAAGGACAGCTTTCGCCTCTTCGAGCAGCCGGAGAAGTCGTACACCTGGTGGGACTACCGGCTCAACGCCTTCAAGCGCAACCTGGGCCTGCGCATCGACCACATCCTGGTGGGCCCCGCCCTCGCCGCGAAGTGCGTGCGCTGCGCGATCGACCCCGCCCCGCGGCGGCTCGAGCGGCCGTCCGATCACGCGCCGGTGGTGGCGGAACTCACGACCTGAGCGCGGAACGCCGCATCCGACGGCGGATTCCCGGCGTACACTCCTCGTCCTCCTCCTCGGGCCGTCCCGACGTGGAACTCGCCGACGACATCCGCAAGCGCGGCTTCAAGAAGTGGTACGAGCGCCAGCTCATCGAGAGCCACGCTTACCTCGTCACCTGCTTCCTCTGCATGATCCTCGTGGCCGCGCTCCTGGAGGAGGTAAGCTTCCGTGCGCCCGGGCTGAAGCCCTTTCTCATGCTCGCCGTCATCGCGGGCGGCGGGCTCCTCGGCCTGGTCTCCTGGCTCCGTTATCGGACGATCATGGTCACGGCCGAGCGCTTTGGCGACCGCTCGGTGTGCGAGCAGTGCCGCGCCTACGCGAAATTCGACATCGTCGCGTCGGGCGGCGCCCCGGCGACGCCCGACACCGAACCGGACCCCTGGCTGCGCGTGCGGTGCAGAAAATGCGGACACGACTGGACGATGCCCTGACCGGCGATCGCCGCGAGGTGACCGCGGGTCTGCTCGTGCTCGCGATCGCGTTCGCACTCGACCGCCTGTCGCCGATGTGGGGGCAGATCGCCGCCGGCGTCGGCCTGTGGGCGTTCGGACTGACGGTCCTCGCGCGCGCATCGGGGCTGCGGCGCCGGATGCTCTTCGCGGTCCTCGCCTGGGCGAGCGCGGGCGAGCTGTTCTGCTCCCTCTTGTGGGGGCTCTACACCTACCGCCTCGGCAACATCCCGCACTTCGTGCCGCCGGGCCACGTCCTCGTGTTCATGATCGGGTTGCAACTCGCGCGGGCGGTCACGCCGGTCGCAGCGGACCGGCTGACCGCGGCGTACGCAGTGCTGACCGCATGTGCCGCCGTGTTCCTCGGCGACGAGTTCAGCGTGTTTCTCTTCGCCGTCTACCTGCTCGTCTACCGGCTCAAACCCGATGTGCGCCCGCTGCTGGCGACGATGTTCCTCGTCACGCTCGCGCTCGAGCTCGTCGGGACCACCCTCGGGACCTGGGCCTGGGCGCCACGCGCGCCGGTGCTTGGGCTCACGACCACCAACCCGCCGTTCTCCGTGGCAGCGTTTTATTGCGTGCTCGACACGCTCGTGTTCCTCACGATCCGGAGCCGGTTTCAGCGCTTCGTCGAGCTCAGGCTATCCACTCGCTGACCGGCGCACGCGCCTCCTGCAGCGGCTGACAGACGACATCGACGAGCGCCGGCTCGCCGAGCGCGGTCGCGGCCGCGAGCGCATCGCGCAGCTTCGCCGGGTCGTCGACGCGCCAGCTCTTCACCCCGAACGCCGACGCCACTGCGGCGTGATCGGTCGCGCCGAAGTCGACCGAGAAATAGCGCTCGCCGAACCCCGACTTCTGCCCGGCCTTGATCCAGCCGTAGGTCGCGTTCGAGATCACGACCATCGCGAGCGGGACGCGGTGGCGGACGATCGTCTCGAGCTCGCCGGCGGTCATGCCGAAGCTGCCGTCGCCCATGACGGCGACGACCTTCGCGCCCGGCCGACCGAAGTGCGCGCCGACCGCCGCGGCCATCGAGTACCCGAGCGCGCCGTGCGCGCGGTTCGAGAAGTAGTGGCGGCCGGTGCGCGCGATCCGGTAGTACGCCGAAAGGTACGGGCATGGGGTTCCGGGATCGGCGACGACGATCGCGTCCTCGGGCAGCACCGAGTTCAAGGTCGCCACGACCCGCTCGGGCCGGATCGGCCGCTCGTCCGAGCGCGCGAGCGGCTCGAACGCGCCGAGCTTCTCCGCTTTCGCCTTCGCCGCGGCGTCGCGTCCCCAGCCGCCGCTCTTCGGCGCGAGCGCGTCGCGCAACGCCGCCAGCGTGAGCTTGGCGTCGCCGATCAGCGCAACCGCGGTCGGATAATTGGCGCCGATCACCCGCGGGTCGACGTCAAGGTGGATCACGGTCACCTTGCCCGGCGTCGGGAAGCGCCAGCGTTCGGTCGTGACCGAACCCGCGCGGCAGCCGACGAACACGACGAGGTCGGCCGCGGCAACGACGGCGCGCGTCGGCAGGGTCCCGCCGTTCGAGCCGACAACGCCGATCGCGAGCGCGTGATCCTCGCTGATGGATCCTTTACCGCTGATCGTCGTCGCAACTGGCGCGCCGAGCGCGTCCGCACACCCCGCGAGCTCTGCCTCCGCGCCCGAGATCACCACGCCCCCGCCGACGACGAACAGCGGCCGCTCGGCGGCCGCGAGCAGCCGCGCCGCGGCGGCGACCGCCACCGCATCGGCCACCGATCGCCGCGCGGGATACTCGCCGAGCGAGGCATCGGCCCA
>CAWBNB010000024.1:0-25225 GCA_963789885.1 uncultured beta proteobacterium
GAGCTCCGCGTCGTCGACGGGTTGCCGCTGGACGTCGTAAGGCAACCCGATATGCACCGCCCCCGGCCGCCCGGTGGCGAGCTCGGAAAACGCGCGCCGCAGCGTGCGCGGGATGTCCGGCGCCGCATCGAGCACCGCGTTCCATTTCGTGAGCGGACGGAAGAGCGCCGCCTGGTCGAGCTCGGTCAGCGCGAACCGCCCGCGCGCCGCGACCGAGATGTCGGAGGTGAAGCACAACACCGGGACCGACGACTCGTTCGCCTCGACCACCCCGGGGAGGATGTAGGTCGCGCCGCCGCCGCTCGGACCCTCGCACACGCCCACGCGGCCCGACACGCGCGCGTAGCCGTCCGCCATGTAGGCGGCCGAGCGCTCGTCGCGGGTGAGGATGTGGCGAATCCCGTGATCGAGCCGGTACAGCGCATCGTAGAGCGGCAGGCTCGTGTCGCCGCAGAGACCGAAGACGTGCTTCACGCCGTGCAGCTGCAGCATCCGGACGAACGCCTCGGCGCCCGGGATCTGCGCCATCAGGCGGGGCCTCCGGGCCGGGTCTGCGGTGGCGGGTCGTCCGGCACTTCGGCCACCCAGGCGTCGAGCAGCGTATAGGCGACCGCCAGCACCACCGGACCGACGAAGAGACCGAGGAGCCCGAACGACACGAGGCCGCCGATCACACCGGCGAAGATGAGGAGGAGCGGCAGATCGGCGCCTTTCTTGATCAGGATCGGCCGCAGCACGTTGTCGAGGCTGCCGACGATCACCGTCCAGACGAGGAGCGCGACGAACCACCCGGTCGAGCCCTGGAACCAGAGCCACACGAGCGCGCCCAAGAGGACCGGCACGGCGCCGATTTGCGCCACGGCCAGCATGAACATGACCGCGGTGAGCACCGCTGCGAACGGCACGCCGGCGACCAGGAGGCCGAGCCCGCCGAGCACCGCCTGCACGAACGCGGTGACGACGACGCCGAGCGCGACGCCGCGAATCGCCTGTCCCGCGAGCCGCACGACGGTGTCGCCGCGCTCGCCCATGAGCCGCCGGCCGAAGCGCCGCACCCAGGCGGCCCACGATTCGCCCAGCGAGTACATGATCGCGGCGATCACGACGGTCAGCAGGAACTGCACGCTGACGAGGCCGATGCCGCCGACCTCGGCGACGAACCAGCGCACGACACGGCCGGTGTACGGCGCGACCACCTCGTCGAGATCTTCCACGCCCTTCGCCGCGTACTCGTTCCAGAACGCCGTCGCCTGCTCGCCCACGACCGGCGCCTTCGCCACCCAATCCGGCGCAGCAGGCACCTTGAGCCCGCGCAGGTTCTTCGCCCAGCTCGCAAGCTCGTCGGCGTGCGAGACGATGGTGCCGATCGCCGCGGAGAACGGCGCGACGAAGACGAGGAGCAGCGCGATCGTCATCACGGTGACCGCGAGCGAGCGCTTCGCCCAGAGCCGCCGTTGGACCGCGAGCATCAGCGGCCACGTCGAGACGACGATCATGGTGGCCCAGATGACCGGGGCGAGGAACGGCCGCAGGATCCACACCGACGCGAGGATCAGCCCGCCGAGGAACAGCACCGCGAGGACGGTGCGGGTGAGGTCGTGTCGGACGTCGGCGGTCATGGCTGCGGCGGGGGCATTCCCGATGTTACCCGTGTGCGATGAAGCGCGAACGCGCTACAGCCAGGCGAGGAACAGGCGGATCACGACGGTGTTCAGGAGATCGATGAAAAACGCGCCGACGAGCGGAACGACCAGGAACGCGACGTGCGAGGCGCCGTGGCGCTGGGTGACCGCGGTCATGTTCGCCATCGCGGTCGGCGTCGCGCCGAGGCCGAAGCCGATGAAGCCGGCGCCGATCACCGCGGCATCGTAATTGCCCCCGAGTACCGGGAAGAGCACGAACACCGTGAAGAGGACCGCGAGCAGCAGCTCCAGGCCGAGCAGCGCAACCAACGGGCCGGCGAGATCGGCGAGCGCCCAGAGCTGCATGCTCATGAGCGACATCGCGAGGAAGACGCCGAGCGACACTTCCGCGATCAGGGCGAGCGCGGGCGTGCGGCTCGGCCAGGGGACGCGCGGCGCGACGCGGGGCAGCAGATTGGTGAAGAGGATCCCGGCGAGCAGGCACGGAACGAAGAGTGGCAGCCTGAACCCGACGCTTCCCAGCCACTGATGGAGCAGGATCCCGACGACACCGCAGACGTGGATCGCGAGGATCGCGTGCAGGAACGAGAAGTAGTCGATGCCGGGCTGGGCGTCGCCGTAGTGCACGCCGACCTCGGGCGCGTCGCCGGCGGGACCCTCGAGCCGGTGGCGCTCGACGAGGAAGCGCGCCACCGGGCCACCGGCAAGGCTCGCGAGCACGAGCCCCATCGTGGCGGAAAGCACTCCGATCTCGAGCGCATTGTCGATGCCGCGCTGGGCGACGAATGTCGGCGCCCACGCGATCGCGGTGCCATGGCCCCCGAGCAGGGAGACGCTGCCGGCGAGTACGCCCATCGCCAGCGGGCGCCCGAACAGGGCCGCGACGGCGACCCCGAGGCCGTTCTGCAGCAGCATGAACACGGCGACCGCGGCGAGCAGGATGACGAGAGGCCGCCCGCCGGCCCGGAGGTCGCTCACGCGCGCATTGATCCCGATGGTCGTGAAGAAGTAGACGAGCAGCACGTCGCGCGCGGTCAGCTCGAAGGTGATCTGGTAGCCCGAGGCGAGGTGGACGGCCCAGAACGCAATCGCGAACAACAGCCCGCCGGTCACCGGCTCGGGGATGTTGTACTCGCGAAGGATGGCCAAGCGCCGGTTGAGCGCCTTCCCTACGAAGAGCACCACGATGCCCGCGGTGACCGCGAGGAACGGGCGTACGAACAGCACGCCCTCCGACTGGAGCTCGATCATCCCCCTCCCCGGGGCGGATGCCTGGTGGTGTCCGGCCGGGCAGTATGCCCGGAGAGCGCTAACGGTGTCGGACGGCGACTCCCGCGCGGTCGCGTCCGCGCGCGGCGTCAGTCGATCCGCTTGTACGCCGGCAGCGTGAGGAAGTCGACGTACTCGCCGGTGGTGATCTCGTCGAAGAGCTTCGCGGCCGCCTCGTACTTCCCGGCCTTCCAGCCCTCGTCGCCGAGATAGGTCTTCACCTTCGGCAACTCTTCGGCGAGCAGCTTCCGGAAGAGCTCGGTGGTGACCTTGCGGCCGTCGTCGAGCACGCCCTTCGGCGAGCGGATCTGCTGCCAGATCTGCGAGCGCGAGATCTCGGCGGTGGCGGCGTCCTCCATCAGGTTGAACACCGGCACGCAGCCGTTGCCGGCGAGCCAGGCCCCGAGGTACTGGATGCCGACGCTGATGTTGGCGCGCAGCCCGGCCTCCGTGATCGGCTTCTCCGGACGGAACTCGAGCAGATCCTTCGCCGTGTAGTTCACGTCCGGGCGCTGCTTGCCGTACTGGTTCGGCGTCGGCATGTGCTCGTCGAAGACCGCCTTGGCGATCGGCACGAGGCCCGGGTGCGCGACCCAGGTCCCGTCGCAGCCGTCGGTCACCTCGCGCAGCTTGTCCTGGCGCACCTTCTCGAGCGCGGCCTCGTTCGCGGCCGGGTCGTTCTTGATCGGGATCTGCGCCGCCATCCCGCCCATCGCCGGGGCGTTGCGGGCGTGGCAGGTCTTCACCAGGGCGAGCGCATAGGCGCGCATGAACGGCGCGGTCATCGTCACCTGCGCCCGGTCGGCGAGGCAGAAGTCCGGGTTCGACCGGAACTTCTTGATGCACGAGAAGATGTAGTCCCAGCGCCCGATGTTGAGGCCGGACGAGTGGTCCTTCAGCTCCCACAGGATCTCGTCCATCTCGAACGCCGCGAGCACCGTCTCGATGAGCGCGGTCGCGCGGATCGTCCCCTGCGGTACGCCGAGCGCGCTCTGCGCCGCCTTGAAGATGTCGTTCCAGAGCCGCGCCTCGAGGTGCGACTCCATCTTCGGCAGGTAGAAGTACGGTCCGGAGCCGCGCTTCACCAGCTCCTTCGCGTTGTGGAAGAAGAGCAGCGCGAAGTCGAAGATCGAGCCGGAGACCGGCTCGCCGTCGATCTTCACGTGCTTCTCGTCGAGGTGCCAGCCGCGCGGGCGCGGGATCAGCACTGCGGTCTTGTCGTTCAGCTTGTACTGCTTGCCGCCCTGCTCGAGCGTGATCGTGCGGCGGATCGCGTCGCGCAGGTTGATCTGGCCCTCGATCATGTTGGCCCAGGTCGGGCAGTTCGCGTCCTCGAAGTCCGCCATGAAGGTGGATGCGCCGCAGTTGAGCGCGTTGATCACCATCTTGCGGTCGGTCGGGCCGGTGATCTCGACACGGCGGTCGAGCAGGTCCTGCGGCTGGTCCGCGATCTTCCACTTCGACTCGCGGATCGACTTCGTTTCGGGGAGGAAGTCGGGCAGCCGTCCCGCGTCGAACTCCTTCTGCCGCGCCTGGCGCCGGGCGAGCAGCTCCTGCCGGCGGCCTTCGAACTGGCGGTGCAGCTTCGCGACGAACGCGAGCGCTTCCGGGCGTGAGGACGGTGGCGTAGTCCGGCGTGATCGGGGCGGTGATCTCGACGCCGGCGGGCAGCGTCGCTGCCGGTGCGGGTGCGTTCATTGGGCGTCCTCGGGAAACGGTGCGGAGGGCGTTATTTTATGCGGTGCAACATGAGCACCGCAACGCAAATCCCTTCCCGGATTGTGAAAATCGGAAACACACCGGGACTACCCCACGGCTCGGGCGCTGCCGACGCCGTTACTTCGCCGCTTTGGCCGCGCCCGCCTTGTCGGCGCCGGCCTGAGCGCGCGCCGCCCGCCGACTCGCCTGCTGTTATACGCGCCGCCGGCCAACCGGCGTGCGGAGCCGCTACTCGACCGGCGGGTCGGCGGGAACGTCCCGGTCCTCGAGCCGGAGCTCGGCGATCTTGCGGGTGATCGTGTTGCGGCCGATGCCGAGCAGGTTCGCCGCCTCGATGCGGCGCCCGCCGGTGTGGACGAGCGCGCGGGCGATCAGCACCTTCTCGAACTCGCGCGAGAGGACATCCATGATGTTCGACTCGCCGCGCATCAGCGACTTCTCGACGTGGCGCTGGAGCGCCGCGGTCCAGTCGGCCTCGGCGCCCGCGGCCGCGTCTTCGCGGAGCTCCGGCGGCAGATCGCCGACGTCGACCGTCTGGCCCGGCGCCATCACCGTGAGCCAGTGGCAGACGTTCTCGAGCTGGCGCACGTTCCCCTGCCAGTCCTGCGCGACGAGATAGTTCATCGCGCCCTCGGAGAGCCGCTTCGGCTCGACGCCGAGGTCGCGCGCGCTCTTCGCCAGGAAGTGGCGGGCGAGCAGCGGCACATCCTCGCGCCGCTCCCGCAGGCTCGGCAGCCGGAGGCGGATCACGTTCAGTCGGTGGTAGAGGTCCTCGCGGAAGGTCCCCTCGCGCACCCGCGACTCGAGGTCCTGGTGGGTGGCGGCGATCACGCGCACGTTCGCCCGGAGCGGCTGGTGCCCGCCGACGCGGTAGAAGCTGCCGTCGGACAGCACGCGCAGGAGCCGCGTCTGCAGATCCGGGGCCATGTCGCCGATCTCGTCGAGGAAGAGCGTGCCGCCCTCGGCCTGCTCGAACCGGCCGCGGCGCATCGCCTGCGCGCCGGTGAACGCGCCGCGCTCGTGGCCGAAGAGCTCGCTCTCGAGGAGATCCTTCGGCATCGCGGCGGTGTTGATCGCGATGAACGGCATCGCCGCGCGCGGGCTGTGGCGGTGCAGCGCGCGGGCGACCAGCTCCTTGCCGGTGCCCGACTCGCCGATGATCAGCACGGTGGCGGTCGAGGTCGAAAGCCGCCCGATCGCGCGGAACACCTCCTGCATCGCCGGTGCCTGGCCGAGGATCTCCGGCGAGGACGCCTCCGACTCCTCGGCCGCGGCCTCGTGCAGGCTCTCGTCGAGCGCCCGCCGGATCAGCTCGACCGCCTGGTCGACGTCGAACGGTTTCGGCAAATACTCGAACGCCCCGCCCTGGAATGCGGCGACCGCCGACTCGAGATCCGAGTAGGCGGTCATGATGATCACCGGCAGCTCGGGATGCTTCTGCTTCACGTTCTGCAGCACCTCGAGCCCCGACGTGCCGGGCATCCGGATGTCGGAGACCAGCACCTGCGGCGTATCGCTCTCGAGCGCGGTCAGCGCGTCCTGCGCGAGCCCGAAGGTCTTGAACGGGATGCCCTCGCGCGTCAGCGCCTTCTCGAACACCCAGCGGATCGAGCGGTCGTCGTCAATCACCCATACCGGCTTCATCGGACACCACCTGTGGCTGTTTTCAAGCTTCCGTTTGCGGCTTGCGCGTGAGCGGCAGCACGATCCCGAACACCGTCCGCCCCGGCTGGCTGTCGCACTCGATCGAGCCGTGGTGGTGCTGCACGAAGGTCTGCGCCAGGGTGAGTCCCAGCCCGGTGCCGCCCTCGCGGCCCGACACGAGCGGATGAAACACCCGCTCGCGCAGCTCGGGCGGGATCCCGGGGCCGTTGTCGATCACTTGCAATTCCAGTGCCAGGCGGTGGCGGCGGCGCGCGATCGTCACCGAGCGGGCGATCCGCGTCCGCAGGACGATCTCGCCGATGCGCTCCGGCGCGCGCGCGCGGGCGCCGGCACAGGCCTGCGCGGCGTTGCGGACGATGTTGAGCACCGCCTGGATGAGCTGCTCCCGGTCGCCCTCGATCTCGGGCAGGCTCGTGTCGTAGTCGCGCACGATGCGCACGCCGGCCGGGAACTCCGCGAGGATCAGGCTCCGCACCCGCTCGCAGACCTCGTGGACGTTCACCGGGCCGATGTGCGGCGGCCGGTGCGGTGTGAGGAGGCGGTCCATCAGGAGCTGCAGCCGGTCGGCCTCCTTGATGATGACCTGCGTGTATTCCCGCAGGTCCGGCCGGTCGAGCTCGCGCTCGAGCAGCTGGGCCGAGCCGCGCAGCCCCCCGAGCGGGTTCTTGATCTCGTGGGCGAGGTTGCGGATCAGCTCGCGGTTGGCGACCGCCTGGGTGAGGCTGCGCTCCTCGCGCTCGATCCGCAGCCGCTGGTCGATCGAGCGGAGCTCCAGCACGAGCCGCGCGCGGGCGTGCTCGGCCGGCGTGGCGAGGCAGTTGAGGTGCAGGGGGGGCAGCCCGGAGCGCTCGAGGTCGATGGCCTGGTCCCAGAAGCCCCAGTTTTTCGCGATCGCGTGCCGGAGCTTCGCGTCGAACTGCCGCGCCTGCGCGAAGAGGTCGGGAAACCGCTGGCCGGCGAGCTGCCGGGCGCCGGACTCGAGCAGGTGCTCGGCCGGCGGATTGACGTAGAGGACGCGCAGCTCCGAGTCGAGCACGACCACGGCCGTGCCGAGGAGATCGAGACCGGGGAAGGCCGGAGCGTTCACCGCCCGCTCCAGCCAGGCGCCGCCGCCCGACGGCGGCCGGGACTTACCGCAGCGCGGCGAGCTCCCGCTTCAGCGCGGACACGTTGCGCTCGTGCCGCTCGACCGCATCCTGATAGGGCTTGAGCCGGTCGAGGACGCGCTGGTAGTTCTTCTCGTCGCCGTTGCGGATCGATTCCTGCTCGGCGAGCTTCACCTTCGCATCGGAGAGGCCCTTCTCCTCGGTGGACAGCTCGTCCTCGAGGATCCTGCGGCGGCCGTCGTCGCGCGACTTCTGGGTGTCCCGGTCGACCTTGGGGAAGTTCGGGGGCGTAGGCGTGGCGGCCGCTCGCTGCTGGGGCGGCGCCCCGGACACGACCGAGACCTCCCTCGTCACGACGGTGCACTGCTGCTTGCCCTCGGTCTCCTTCTTGATGTTGGTGTAATGGGCCTTGCCGTCCTGCTCGAGGCATCGCCAGACGGTGCCCGTGCCCTGCTGCGCGTGCGCGCTCGATGCCACGGTGAGCGCAGCGCAGGCAAGCAAACGAGTCGCGAGTGCCATGGGGACCGCCTGAAGCGAGGAAGGCCTTCAAGTCTAGGCCAAGAGCACTCTGATTGAAAAACACTTTTCAGGCCTCCAGGGGCCTATTTCACGCGCTGCGGGGCCCGTCGGCCGGGCGGGGCAAAAAACGACGGGGGCCCGAATGCCCCCGTCGCGCCCCCAGGCAGCTCCCCGCCTACGAGCTGTAGTACATGTCGAACTCGAGCGGATGCGTGGTCATCCGGAACCGGGTCACCTCGTCCATCTTGAGCGCCATGTACGCGTCGAGCATGTCGTTCGAGAACACCCCGCCGCGGGTGAGGAACTCGCGGTCCTTGTCGAGGTGCTCGAGCGCCATGTCGAGCGACGAGCACACGTTCGGAACCTTCTTCGCCTCTTCCGGCGGCAGGTGGTACAGGTCCTTGTCGAGCGGATCGCCGGGGTGGATCTTGTTCTGCACGCCGTCCAGGCCCGCCATCAGCATCGCCGCAAACGCGAGGTACGGGTTGGTGGTCGGATCCGGGAACCGCACTTCGACGCGGCGGGCCTTGTCGCTGTCGACGTACGGGATGCGGCAGGCGGCCGAGCGGTTGCGCGCCGAGTAGGCGAGGTTGATCGGCGCCTCGAAGCCGGGCACGAGCCGCTTGTACGAGTTCGTGCCGGGGTTCGTGATCGCGTTCAGCGCCTTGGCGTGCTTGATGATGCCGCCGATGTAGAACAGCGCGAAATCCGACAGCCCCGCGTAGCCGTTGCCGGCGAAGAGGTTCTTGCCTTCCTTCCATACCGACTGGTGGACGTGCATCCCCGAGCCGTTGTCGCCGACGATCGGCTTCGGCATGAAGGTCGCGGTCTTGCCGTAGGAGGCCGCGGTCATCCAGACCGTGTACTTCAGGATCTGCATCCAGTCGGCCCGCTGGACGAGCGGCGCGAAGCGGGTGCCGATCTCGTTCTGGCCGGCGGCGGCCACCTCGTGGTGATGCACCTCGACCTCGACGCCCTGCTGCTCGAGCGCGAGGCACATCGCGTTGCGGATGTCGAGCAGCGTGTCGACCGGGGGCACCGGGAAGTAGCCGCCCTTGATCGGCGCGCGGTGCGCCATGTTGCCGCCTTCGTAGTCCTCGCCCGTCGACCACGGCGCCTCTTCCGACTTGATCTTCACGCTGCAACCCGACATGTCCACGTTCCACGTCACCGAGTCGAAGATGAAGAACTCGGGTTCCGGGCCGAAGTAGGCGGTGTCGCCGATGCCCGTCGACTTGAGGTAGGCCTCGGCCTTCTTCGCGATCGACCGCGGGTCGCGGTCGTAGGGCTTCATGTCGGAGGGCTCGAAGACGTCGCAGCTGAGGTTGAGGACCGGCTCGTCGGTGAACGGGTCCAGGCGCGCGCTCACCGGATCGGGCATCAGCAGCATGTCGGACGCCTCGATCCCCTTCCAGCCGGCGATCGACGAGCCGTCGAACGCGTGCCCCTTCTCGAACTTGTCCATGGTGAAGTACTTCGCGGGCACGGTGACATGCTGTTCCTTGCCGCGGGTATCGGTGAAGCGGAAATCGACGAACTTCACCTCCTTTTCCTTGGCGAGTTTGAGGACGTCGGTGGCAGTCAGTGCCATGTTCTTCTCCTATCGGAAGTTTGCGAGAGCGATCCCTGAGCGAGACAAAGCTTTGGCTATGTTCGAAAGGCGTAGTGCGAGAAACGTGCCATAGGTCACAACCGTCGTAGGTCCCTGTGCCGCAAGGGCCCCGACGCGTCATCGGGGGCGAATTCGCACGCCATTGGTGCGTCTATCGCTATTGTGCACTAAGACAGTGCAGATTCGCTGCCAAGTCCCTAGTCGCAAACCGGTCGCGAGTGCCCGAACCGGGCGTTACACTCGGGCGGATCAGTGCGAGAGCAACGCAACCCATGGAAACGCCGAAGAAAATTATCGAGTTGGCGCGTGGTCGCGCAGTCGAGATTGGACTGCCCTATGCCGGTGCGCTGACTCCGCAGGAAGCCGCCGCACTCCTGCAAGCAGAGCCCGGCGCGAAGCTCGTGGATGTCCGGACCCGCGCGGAGTGGGAATGGGTCGGCCGCGTCCCGGGCGCCGTCCTGATCGAGTGGAACGGCTGGCCCGGCGGCGCGCGCAACGCGGACTTCGAGCGCGAGCTGCTCGCGAAAGTCCCCGACAAGACCCACCCGGTGCTCTTCATCTGCCGCAGCGGCGGGCGCTCGCATCACGCCGCGATCGCGGCCGCGCAGCTCGGCTACGGGAACGCGATCAACGTGCTCGAAGGCTTCGAGGGCGGCAAGGACTCGGCCGGGCACCGCGCGACCGTCGGCGGGTGGAAGGTCGCGGGTTTGCCCTGGGTGCAGAGCTGACCAGGCCGACGCGGGACGCCTCTCCGGAACGCGCCTAGGCCGGCCGGAGCCGGCGGGACGCGACGGCGCCCAGCAACGCGCCGGTCACCACGTCCGCCACGTGATGCTGGTGCGTCAGCAGCGTCGACGCGCCGAGCGCGACGACCCACAGGCAGAGGACCAGGGTGAGCGCCCGCGACCGCGCACCCAGGCTCACCGCGCGCGCGACGAGCACGGCGAGGGCGACGTGGAGCGAGGGCAGCAGATTGCCCGGAGGATCCACCGCGTGGAGGAGCCGCAGCAGGAGCGGCGAGTCCGCGGGGACGGCGCGCTCGAATCCCGGCTGCGCATTCACCAGCAGAAACGCCCCGCCCGCAATCAGCGTGACCGCGGCGAACGGCTTCTCGAGCGCGCGGATCGCTGCCGGGTCGAGCGTGAACAGCGGCAGCGAGAAAAGCGCCGCGATCGACAGGTAGACGTAGACGGCCGCCGGCACCAGCGGGAGGCCGAGCTCCCAGTCGAAATGGATGCGCGGCCCGCCGTAGCGCGCGGTCAGCAGCCCCGCGCCAGCGTAGACCAGAGCGAACAGCACCGACAGCCGCGCGAGCGTCGCGAAATAGGCCGCCGCCGTATCGGCCGTCGGCCAGACGAGCGCGGCCCGCGGGGCGGCGGCGGGACCGGTCACTCCGCTGCGGCCGCGCCGTCGATCGCCACCGGCGCCGCCGGCGCCGGTTCCGGACCGAGCGCACGCGCCACGTCCGCCCGCAGGCGGCGGTCGACCCACCGGTGGGCGCGGTCGAACAGCCACGCCAGCGGGCCCGCTGGCGCCGACCGCCGCGCGCTGGAAGTCGAGCAGCGCCGCGCGGTCGGCCGGGTCGTAGCCGAGCAGCCCGGGATAGAACACCGCGGCGTTCAGGGACACGCGCTCGGCCATCAGCCGCCGCCCGAGGTCGCGGACGTGGTTGCCGACCTCGGCGCAGCTCATCGTCGCGTGCGCCCAGTACGGCGCCACCGTCCGCCGGCAGCCGGACGTGCGCAGCGCGAACCGCGCCCGATGCGCGGCGTCGAGGACCGGCACGCTCTCGATCCGGGTGCTGAAGGTCGCGAGGAAGAAGAAATCCGGCGGCGCATCGCGCAGGAAGCGGTAGGTCGCCGCGAGCGTCTCCGGGGTCTCGCCGGGAAAGCCGACGATCAGCGACACGACGCTCGTGAGGCCGGCGCGCCGGCAGGCGTCGAGCGCTGCGGCGTTCGCTTCCACCGTGCAGCGCTTGTTCATGTTGTCGAGCAGCCGCTGGACCCCCGACTCGATCCCGATCTGCGCCTGGACGCAGCCCGCCTCGCGCATCATCGCCGCGGTGCCGGGCTGCGCGAGATCGTCGGCCCGCGCATAGCAGATCCACTTGATGCCGGTGTTCCGCCGCACCAGCGTCTCGCACAGCTCGGCGAGCCGCGGCCGCGGCATCGTGAAGAGCGAGTCGAGGCAGGTGACGTACTCGACCCCGAGCTCGTCGCGGTAGCGCTGCCAGTCGTCGGCGATCCGCCGGGCGCTCTTGTAGCGGAACACCGCGTCGTCGAAGAGGTACGGGTAGTTGCAGAAATTGCAGCGGTACGGGCAGCCGCGCACGCTCTCGTAGTAGATCATCGCGTGCCGGCGGCCGTGGTAGCGCCCGACGAGCCCCCAGTCCGGAACCGGCAGGTCGTCGAGCACCTTCCCGGGCGGCAGACCGGAGTGCATCACCCAACCGTGCGGGTGTCGCGCGAGGCGCCCGCCGGGCGGCGCGGCGAGGTGCGCGAAGCCGGAGCGCAGGTACTCGGCGAGCGCGGGCACGAGGTACTCGCCGTAGCCGACCGCGATGCCGTCGACGCCGGGCACGCCCTGCCAGTCGCGCGCGAGTGTCGCGGTCAGCGCGCCGCCGAGCACGACGCGGTTGTGCGGCGTTTTCAGGTGCGGCACGACGGCCTCGACCTCGCTCAGGTCGCGGAGCAGCGTCGTCGAGGCGAGCACGAGCCCGGCACCTGCCAGCTTCCGCGCGAACTGCCGGGGCGCCGCGAACGCCTCCGCATACGTCGCCGCGTCGAACCGGACGCCGCTCTGCGCAAGCGCGGTCGCGAGCACCGCCTCGGTCAGCTCGGGCGTGTCGAGGTTGTGGGCGGCGGCGAAGAACCGCTCGACCGCCGCGCCCCACGGATGCGCGGCTGCACGCCGGCGCGCACGCGCGGCGAGCGCGATCGGCTCCGCCGCCGTCAGCTTCACCTTGAGGTCGAGCCACGCCTGCTCGGCGTGCCGCCATTGGGCGAACTGCTTCCGCACCACCCCGACCGGGGAGCGGTCCTTCTCGCTGATCAGGCCGCCGGTGACGATCAACGCGCGCATCTTCACGCCTCGCGCACCAGCGGCACGCCGTCCGCCGGCACCATGATCACGGTCTTGCGCCGCGCGCGGAGCCGGGAACCGCCGCCGAACGCGAAGGCCCCCCCGGCGAGCAGGCCGCGCGCGACGCGCGCCATCTGCACCTTCGCGAACGGCCTGCCGACGCACAGCCGGTTGCCGGCGCCGAACGGAAGGTGCGCCGATTCCGGCGGCGTCGCCTCGAGGAAGCGCTCCGGCCGGTACTCGCCGGCGCGCTCGAAGTGCGCCGGGTGGCGGCCCGCGAGGTACATGCACGGAAACACGTGGCTCCCGCGCTTCAGCTCGAACCCGTCGAGGCGCGTGTCTTCGGCCGCGACGCGCGTCAGGTGCACGACCGGCGGCGCGAGCCGCATCGCCTCCTCGATGGTCGCATCCACGAACGCGGCGTCGCCGGCCGCGCTCGCCTCCTCCCGCGCCCGGCCGAGCCGCGCGCGGTCGCGGAAGAGATACGCCGCCCACCACGCGAGCGCCGCCGCCGCGGTGTCGTGGCCGAAGAGCAGGATCTCGACCAGTTCGTCGATCGCTTCGTCGGCCGCGAACTCGCCCGACGCGACGCGCCCGGCCGCGGCCGCGGCGATCGTCTCCGGCGGTGGCGCGGCGAGCAGCTCCCCGAGCGCACCCCGCAGCGCGGCGCGGAGCCGCCGGAAGCGCCCCCACGCCGCGGCGCCGACGAACGGCACCCGGCGCAGGAACAGCCCCCACGAGCGGTCGAACACGTGCGAGTAGGCGTCGACGAGCGGTGCGAGGCGCGCCGCGGCTTCCCCGCCGCCCGCGATCATCCGCACGACGACGGCGAGGTTGATGTCGTGGAACACCTCGAGCGCCGACACCCGCGCACCGCGGGCGATCCGCTCGAGCCGGCGCGCGACCGCCTCGTCGACGAGCCGCTCGCGTCCGGTGGCGGCGTGACGCGCGAAGAACGGCGTCGCGAACTCGCGATGGCGCCGGTGGCGCGCGCCCTCGAGCACGATCATCGCGTTCTCGCCGACGACCGGCCGCAGGACGCGGGTGCCGCGCCCGCCGACGAGACCGGGATGCCGCGTCGCCGCCTCGATCAGCGCGGGCTCGCCGGTGACGAGGACCCGTCCGAGCCCGGCGAGCGGCATGAAGAAAGTGAACTCGCCGCGCGCGATCCGCTCGTCGAGGACGGCGTATGGATTCCGCAGCCAGGCCAGCGTCGTCGCCGCGGTGCGCAGCATGGTCGCGCGGCGCCTAGCTCGGGCGCGGCTCGTCCGCGAGCGGCGCCGGTCCGGGCGCGAGCGTCGGGTGCGGACCGCGCCAGAGCCGGAGATACTGGCGCCAGAAGCTCTCCGGTGGCGCGCTCCGGCGCCCCGCCGCCGGCAGCGCCGTCCACGGCAGCCACGGCTGCTGGTGATGCACGAGGTCCCAGTTGCCGTTGAGCAGGCACCAGCGCATCGGCCGGCTCACGCGCAGGTTGAGGGCGCCGTTGACCACGTCGCGCGGCGTGAACGCGTGCGTCA
The DNA here is from genome assembly GCA_963789885.1 of uncultured beta proteobacterium. Taxonomy (GTDB): domain Bacteria; phylum Pseudomonadota; class Gammaproteobacteria; order Burkholderiales; family SG8-39; genus DATEDA01. The sequence goes on from CAWBNB010000024.1 coordinate 14,132, forward strand.
CGTACTGACGCGTCGCCCAGTTGAAGCCGAAGCACGCGTACATCACCGCCAAGTGCAGCGGCTCGAGCGCGAGCAGGGTCAGCGCACCCCACCAGAACGCGATCGCTGCGACGACCTCGACCCGGATCCGCGTCACCGCGCGCCGGTCGTACGCGCGGAAGATGAGCGAGGAGGTGCGGGCCTTGCGGAACGGCGCGGTCTGCAGGATGCGGGGCGAGATCGCGAGCAGCACCGAGCCGAGCGGCACCAGCGGGTAGTACAGGCCGGTGAGCAGGCCGTACCACTGCCCGTACTTGAGGACCCGGCTGTCGCCCGGATAGTACAGGTCGAACATCTCGTGGTCGGTGCGGTTGCAGCAGTGGTGCACCCGGTGCCCGACCCGGAACATCGTGAACGCGGCCGGGAAGAGCACGCCGCACAGCGCGCCGAGCGCCCAGTTCCAGCGCGGATCCGGGTTCAGCACGTCGTGCATCGCCTCGTGCATCAACGCGTAGTTGGTGAGCAGCACGAACGACATCGCGACGCCGAGCGCGACCGCCGCCCACAGCGGCGCCCGCGCCCCCGCCCACAGCAGCGCAAGCACCGCGACGTACACGAGCGCGATGAGCGCGAGGTTCGCCCGCGCCGGGATCGCGACCGCGCCCGTGGTCATCTACGCCCGCTTCCGCCGCAGGAGCCGCCCCGCCAGCAGGGCCAGCACGACGCCCACGACAAACCCGCCGGCCGCGAACCACCACGCGTTCTGCTCGGCACGGTTGAGCAGCGGGTTGTCGAAGAGGTTGCTGGAGAAGTGCAGCGCGGCGATCTTCCACTCGCCGTCGCGCTTCACGGCGGTCGTGGTCCAGCGCGCCGGCAGGTCGAAGGTGAGTCCGGCCACGAGCTCGTAGTGGTCGAGGTTGGTGCCGTAGGCGATCGCGACGTCGGGACCGTAGAAGACCGCGGGCGCTCCGAGCTCCGCCTTGGTCCGGAAGCTCTTCACGACCGGGTTGGCCTTCCCGACCATGCGCTCGTAGTACGCGCGGATCTGGTCGTGCCCGCGCGAGACCTCGGCGTTCTGCCAGGTGATCGTCGCGTCGGCATGCGCATGCTTGAGGAACTTGTCGATATCGAGCTTGCTGATCGCCGACTCGACCTCGAGCAGCAGCGCGCGCAGCTGCTTGCGATCCTCCGCGTACGGATCGGCCTGCGCGAGCGCGCTCGCGGCGAGCGCCACGAGCGCGGCGGCGGACAGCACCTTCACCAGCATCGTCTTCGTTTGCATCATCCCTCCCTGAGGTTCACCCCTGCGCGTCATCGAGCCGCATGCGCATCCAGCGGAACAGCCGGTAGAGCAGCGGCGCCACTTCGGTGCTGCGGAAGAAATGGTCGGCACCCCAGACCGGCACGGCGAAGCCGGGCAGCAGCGCGTCGCGGCACGCCACCATGCCGTCGTTCGGGCCGAGGTGCGAGAGCATGCGGTAGCGGCCGATCAGGTGCGTCTGGATGTGGCACGGCAGCGGGATCGACACCAGGCTGACGACCGTCGTGCCGGGCTCGATCGCGAGCGGGCGCTGCCAGTGCGCGTGGTCGGTCGCGTACTCGGCGAGGTCGCGGAACGGGATGCCGACCGCGGCCGCCACCAGCCGATACCGGATGATCGACCACAGGCCCTTCGTCTTCTCGTCGTGGATCGGTGTGCCGCGCACGAGGCCGCACACGTTAATCCACCCCTTCAGCCGTCGCAACCACGGCTCGCCGCGCGCGCGCTCGAGGAGGAGGCGCACCTCGGCGCTGCCCTTCGACAGCGAGACGATGCAGAGCGGGCGCTCGCCGAGCCGCGGCAGCCACTCGTGGAGCAGCGCCGCGTTGCCGCTCAGGCTCGTCAGGGTCGCGGTCGGCGCGCGGACCGCCTCGAACCCGAGCTTGCGCGCGATCTCGAGCGCAATCTCCCCGTCCGCCCCGACTTCGGGATGGGTCTCGTGGAAGAGCGCCGGGACGACCGCGACCACCGCGTCGCACCGGCCCTCCACCGGGGCGACCGGCAGCGTCTCGAGCTCGGCGAGGAACCGGCGGTTCTCCGGCGCGGCGCGGATCGCCTCGCACAACGCCATCGTGGCGAGATCCAGTCCCTGCTCCCGGGCGAGCGCCCGGAAGTGCGCGGTCGTCGGGAATGCAGCCCGCGTAGCCGGCGACGAGCGGGCGGACCGCATCGCGCAACGCCACCTCATCGACCGGTCGCGAGACGTAGAGCATCCGCTTCGGCAGCTTCATGGATGTGCGCGCAGCGTGCGCCAGACGTAGCCGAGGAAGGGCTCGGCGACCTCGGCGAGCGTGCCCTCGCCGACGCGGCGCGCATGCTCCGCGGGCAGGCGGCTCCAGTGCAGCGCGGGCGCGGCGTGATGCACGGCGTGGTAGCCGTTGTTGAAGAGCAGCCAGTTCAGCACCGGGTGCTTGAAGTCCCGCGCGCGCGGTGCCTCGAGACCGTCGTGCTGGAAGAGGTTCACCGCCACAAGCAGCGCCAGGCCGCCCGCCCACGGCACGAGGAGGACCGTCGCGAGGGCGACGAGGCCCCAGCCCCAGGCGACCCCAAGGACCGCCACCCAGAGCGCCGCCTTTTCGAGCGCTGCGCTCGCGCGCCACTCGCGCGGCAGGCGCGGCGCTGCACGGCTCCCAGCGCCGCCGCGCCATGTTGACGCTCGCCCTGGCGACGAACCGGCCGACGCGGATCCATCCCGGGCCGGCGCCCGCGAGCGCCGGCCGGATCCAGTCGTCCGCGTCGCCTTCGTGCACGTGATGGTTGAGGTTGTGCGGCACGACGATCCCGGTCGCCGAATGCCCGCGCGCGAGCGCGAGCAGCACGTTGAACGCGACGTTCGACGCGCGCGCCGCGAAAACGTGCACGTGCTGGTGGTTGTGGTTGATCACGCTCGCGGTGAAGCACAGCCAGATCGCGGCGGCCGTCCGCAGCGCGAACGCCGGGCCGTCGAGCGCGACGACGAGCGGCGCGGCGAGCACCGCGAGCGCGGCCGCGACCGCCGCGAGGCTGCGCCAGTCCGCGCGCTCGCGCGGCATCACCGCTCCGCCGCCTCGAGCCGCAGGGCGTGATAGCGCCCGCTCTCGAGCTCCGCAACGGTTTCGCGTACGCCGCCGCACCAGGCGACGGCGACCCGCACCCGGCCGGTGTACGGCCCGAGCCCGAAGAGCACCCGGCGGTCGCCCTGCGCCGAGAGCCCGGAGTTGCCCTGCACCTCGCGCCACTGCGTCTCGCCCGCGGCGCCGTAGGCGATACGCACGCGCGAGCCGATCGCGTCGCGGTTGCAGCGCACGCCGTCGCCGGTGAGGGCGAACCCGATCCATCCCGCCGGACGCCGCGCGGTTGCGGAACACCTGCGGCGGCGCCGACTGCCGGGTGACGACGAGGTCGAGCGCGCCGTCGTCGTCGAGGTCCACGAGCGCCGCCCCGCGCGCGGTCCCGGGCTCGGCCAGCCCGACCTGCGCGGCGACGTCGACGAAGTAGCGGCCGCGCGCGAGGTAGACGCGATTCCGCTCGGCCGGCCAGATGCAGCGGCCGCGGAGATCCGCCCACCGGTCGGCGTAGCCGTGCACGTCGGGCGGGGCGAGCGCGATCTTCTCGTTCCAGTACCAGTAGTCGGGGCAGACCGCGTGGCGCCGGTCGAGCGCGTCGTCGACCATGCCGTTCGCCTGCACGATGTCGAGCCGGCCGTCGCGGTCGAGGTCGCCGAGCGCCGCGCCCCAGCCGAAGCGCCGCTCGTTGAGCGCGTTCCGCGCCGCGGCCTCGTCGCGCCAGGCCGCAGCGTCCGCGCTCGAGCGCATGCCGTGGTTCATCCACAGCATGCTGCCCTCGGCCTGCAGGCTGTGGTGCACGTTGGAAACGTAGATGTCGGGCAGGCCGTTGTTGTCGACGTCGCCGATCGACACGTTCATGCCTTTGTAGGTGTCGCGGCCGATCGCGCCGGGGACGGCCCCGGCCGCGGCCGCGAACGCGCCGTCGCGCCGGTTGATGAGCAGGCGGTCCGGGCCGAAATCGTTCGCGACGTACAGGTCGGGCCAGCCGTCGCCGTCGAGGTCGGCGGCGCCGATCGCCATCGTCCAGCGGCGCTCGTCCGCCCCGAGCGCGGCGGGCGGCTGGAGGACGAACGCGCCGCCCGAGTTGCGGAAGAGCTCGATCCCGCCGCCGTTGTTCGCGTCGTGCCAGGTGCGGTGCATGAAGTCGAACCGGCGGCGGTCGCCCGGATGCGCCGGCGGCGGCAGCGCGAACGGGTTGAAGCGCGTCGGCGTCGCGTAGCCCGGCAGGGTGCGCGAGAACGCATGCCCGACGACGAGGTCGAGCCGGCCGTCGCGGTCGTAGTCGAGCACCGTCGCCGCCACGCTGATCGCGTAGCGGTCGAGCCCGACGCGTGCGGTGGCGTCGGTGAAGGCGAGCCGACCGTCGGGGACGAGCCGGTTCTCGAGGAACACGAGCTCGCCGAAGCCGGTGAGGACGACGAGGTCCTGGTCGCCGTCGTTGTCCCAGTCGAAGAAGAGCGCGCCCGACGGCAGGCCGTGGGCGCGCGCATCGCGCGTGCGGGCGTCGAGCGCGGGGATCGGGAAGCGCTCGAACCGGAAGTCGCCGCGGTTGAGATAAAGCACCGCCCGGTCGCACGGCGTCCTTCAGCGGATGCGTGAAGAAGAGGTCCTGCCGGCCGTCGCCGTCCACGTCCGCCGCCGCGACCGCGTCGCCGACCGACAGGAGCCACTTCGCGACGTGCGCGATCGCCGGGTCGACCTCGTCGAGCGCGGTCCCCGGGCGCGCGCGGATCCCGGTGTGCGACTCGTCGAGGCGCTCGAACGCGAAGCCCGGCGCGCCGTCGCTCCCCGCGACGAGCCGGTGACCGAGCCCGGCGGGCAGGCCGAGCGCCGCGACGGGGACGCCGAGCGCCCCGACCACCGCGACGCGCCGCCACCAGGCGGCGAGGCGCGCGCGCAGCCCGTAGCCGCCGGCGAGCGCGCGGCGCCCGTGCAGCCACAGCCACCGCGCGGCGCCGACGGCGAACGCGGCGACGAACAGCGTGTTGAGCGACTCGTGGAAGTGCAGCGCCAGGTCGACGAGCACGATCGCCGCGGCGACGAGCACCTGGTCGCGCGGCCGCGGCGGCGAGGTCGCCGGGTCGGTGATCATGAAGAACGCGAAGAGATAGAACGCCGGCGCGGTCAGCGCGCCGAAGAAGATCGTCTCGGGCGGCACGTGCCAGCGCGTCGCGTAGGCGCGGAGCGCGAGCTGCAGCGCGTAGAAGACGAGGAACGCGCCGACCAGCCACGCGCGCTCGACGCGGAACACGAAGAGCGCGAGCGCGCCGGTGACGATGAACGCCGCGAGCGCGGTCTCCCCGCCCCACTGGTAGGCGGGCGCCGGGCTCACCCAGTCCTGGCCGAGCGCGAGCGCCGCGACCACGCCGGCGAGCGCGGGGTTGATGACGTGGCGGCCGTCGAACGTGACGAGGTACTTCGACGCCACGGCGACGAACGCCACGACGATCCCGAGCCAGGTCCCGTGGGCGTAGTTGAGGAGGATCGAGAGGCCCATGCCGGTGATCGCCGCGCTCAGCGGGAAGAGCGGCGGCAGCGCGCCGCGGAGGAGGCGGTGCAGCAGCATGTCGAAGCCGGCCGCGGCGGCGACGGTGACGAGGATCTGCGCCGGCGACCGGTTGAACCCGAGGAGCGTGGTGCCGAGCACGAGATAGAGCGCGAGCAGCGCCGCGAACGGGAGCCGCGGATCGCCGCGCGCCGGGTAACGCAGCCAGCGGGCGAGCCCGTTCGGGATCGAGCCGGCGCGGAGGCGGAGCTCCATGACCGTCGCCCGTCCGGCCTAGGACCGCGCCATGTCGACGTACGGCACGCGGCCGTCGAGCGCGAACCGGGCCGCGTCGCCGAAGTGCACGGCGAACAGGCGGCCGGCGGCCGCGATCGCGCGGTAGCCGCCGAGCACCCCGGCGAGCGGGTCGCGCTCGTGCAGCGTGGGGACCATGAAGCGCCACGGCCCGCGCCGCCGGTCGCGGTAGGCGCGGCGGAGGAGCGCCGCGAACACGGCGGGATCGTCGCCCTCGATCGCGATCGCCGACACGTAGAAGAACGGCAGGGGCGAGCCCGGCGCCACGAGCGGCTTCAGGGGCGCGATCGCGCACAGCGCATTGTAGAAGGGGCGCAGTGCGGCGAGCGGCGCGGAGTAGCGTTCGACGTGGGTCTGCCGGAGCGCGCTCTGATCCCACGCGGCCAGCGCCCCGACGAGCCGGTCGCGGCGCCGCGCGAGGAGGAAATCCTCCGGGCGCAGCGTACCGCCGAAGCGCTCGCCCAGATCGCCGCACCGCCAGACCGGGGCGAACTGCTTGCGTGCGTGCTCGCGGTCGAGGAACTCGACCAGCGCGTCGAGGTCGGCGGCGGTGCCGCGCGCAAGCTCGACGCCGGGAACCGCGAGCGCGCGCCGCGGCACGTCGAGGAAGATCGCCGGCGAGAGCAGCCGGCCGAGATCGGCGTAGACCGGCAGCCCGGCCCGCGCCCCGGTGAGCGCGCCGAGCGCGGCGCGGTTGCCGTCGAAGATCACCGTGTAGCCGACGGGCGTCGGCCGCTCGCGCTGGAGCCGGTCGAAGAACCGGAACCCGCGCGCGAGCAGCGTGCCGCGCCGGACGCGGGGCGCGCCGCGGAGATCCGAGAGATACGCGACCCGCAGCGGCGCGCCGTTCACGTACGCGTCGGTGAAATGCCGCGCCCCCATGCCGACGATCTCGCCGGTCTCGCGGTCGACGCACTTCACGACCTCGGTGGCCTCGCCGAGGATCGCGCAGCCGGCGAAGTACGACGGTTCGCGCCGGAAGCTGACGGCGACGTCGCCGTCGATCACGTCCTCGGCCATGCGCCGGCGGAGCGCCGCGTCGTCCGCCGCGCCGGCGAGCGCGAACTCGTAGCGCGCGGTCATCGGACCGTCCTCACGGCGCGACTCCCAGCTCGCGCGCGAGCTCGAGGCTGCCGAGCGCGGGCGGCTTGAGGTCGCCGATGCGGCCGCAGCGCGCGTGCCTGAGGCGGGCGAGCTCCGCGACGAGCCGCGGCCGCGGTTCGATGCGGAGCGGCGCGAGCTGCCCGAGCGCGCGCGCGTAGGCGTACTGCGGGTTGGCGCAGAGCGCGGCGTCGGCGTCGCCCGCCCGGCACCCGGGATCCGGCGCGCGCCCGCAGAGGAGGACGTAGCCGGAACGCGGCGCGGTGGTCGGCAGCAGCATCCAGTCCCCGCCGACACGGGCGCCGAGCGCCGAGAGCACGAAGCTTTCGGTGAGCTTCTCGCCCACCAGGTCGGTCGCCGCGCCTTCACGTCCGAGGAACTCGAGGAGCGGCGCCTCGCCGGCGAAGCCGTGCACCCGCACGCGGTCGCCGATGCGGTAGCGGTACAGCCCGCCCCAGGTGGTGAGCACGAGCGAGTAATGCTCGCCGGCGACGACTTCGTGTGCGAGCCGTGCGGTGCCGGCCGTATCGAGGAACTCGAAGAACGCACTCTCGATCGCGAGGACCGGATGGCCGTATCCGGAGAGCGGCACCGACGCGACGGCCTCGGTGGCGATGAGCCCCTTGCCCTGGATCGGCAACGCGCCCGACCGGCGCGCGAGCCGCTCGAGGAAGAGGCGCGACGAGCCGTCCGTCCAGCAGCTGATGAGCGCGGCCCCGGGCCAGAGATCGCGCAGGGTCCACGACGAACGGCGCAATGCGGCCTCGACCTCACGCGCGCGCGCCGGGTCGGCCGGTGGAGCCGATACGCCGGCCGCGGCCGCCACGTCGGACCACGGGCCGAAGCATCCCGCCGCGACCGCCGCGCACAGCTCGCCGGCGGCCGCAGGATCGTCGAGCGGGGCGAGCAGCTCGGCGAGGAAGCTCGGGCTCCAGACCGAGAAGAACGCGAGATCGCGGGCGGCGAGGAGCCAGACGAGGGTCGCGAACCGCCACGCGTCGAGATCGGCGAGGCGCGACACCGCCCACGGGACCGCGAGCGTGCGCGCGAGCGGCGGGCCGAGGCGCGGGCCGAGATAGCTCGCGTCGGAGTCGAGGCCGAGCGGGATGCCGCTCGGCAGCGCCGCGGGCGCGCGTCCAACCGGGCTGATCGCCCAGTACGCCCGGCCGCGGGTGATCCCCGGGTAAGCGGCCACGAGATCATCGATCCAGGGCACGAGGGCGCGCTCGAAGCGCTCTAGCGCCCGCTGCGTGTACGGAACGAGCTTTCGCCCGCCGGCGCTCCCGCCGGTCAGCTCGAACGCGACGACCGGGTCGGCCGCCAGCGGGCACGCGCCGGTGGCCGCCGTCCGGTCGATCCCGGCGCGCAGGTCCTCGTAGTCCACGATCGGGACACGCGCGCGATAGTCGTCGGCATCGCGGATGTCGCGGAAGCCATACCGCTCGCCGTACTCGCACGTCCGGTTCGCCGCGAGGATCGCCGCGAGTTCGCGCCGCTGGATCTCGGCGCCGCGTGCGAGTCCGTCGCGGAAACGCGCCGCGGCGCCGCTCGCCGCCGCCGCCGCGTCGGCCCAGGCGTCGGTCATGCCGGCACGCTCACCGTCTCGAGGCCGCGAGCCGCGCCAGCCTCGAACCCGTCGCGCACGGCGCGCCGCAGGTTGTCGGCGCGGAAGGGCGCGAGGCACACGAGCTCCTCCCCGGCGAGGTAGCGCGGGTTGCGCGCCAGGAAGAAGCTCACTTCCGGCCGCACCGCGAGGGGCGGGCGAATCCGGCCCCAGCAAGGCTTCAGATGGCCGCGCGAGGCCGCGAATCGCACGACGCCCTCGGCCGCGCGGTAGTGCTCGCCGAACTGCGCGTCGGCCACCTCGTCGACCAGGCGCTGCGCGTCGCGCGGTGTCGGCCGGTCGTGGCGCGGCCAGTACTCGCGCACGTAGAGCGGGAGGTAGCGATACGTCCGGTGTCCCTTCGAGACCAGGAGCCAGTACAGCGGGTGCGGGGTGCGGGCGGCAAGCGTCCCGGCGAGATAGCCGAACGCGAACGGCAGCTTCTGGCTCCCCCAGTGCTCGTGGTCGATCACCGTGTCGCCCGAGAACATCACCGCGAGCGTGCGGCCCGCGACCCGCGAGTCGAGCTCGCGGACCGCGAGCGTCGAGAACCCGGCGAGCCGGCCCGCCGCGCAGAGCAGGATCACGTGGTCCTTCGCCGCGAGGTCTTCGAAGAAGGTGCCCGGGGAGGTGCGCGTCGTAGTAGCGCTCGTAGAGGGCGAACATCTCTCGCACCGCGCCCGGCGCGAGCGACGCGGTCGATTCGATCCGCCAGCTCAGCGGTTGCGCAGCCATCGCGGCGCGAACCAGGCGAGGTACGTGGCGAACGCGAGCGCGCTCGCCGCCGAGAGGTCGAGGACGAGGCGGTGCGCCGGCTCGTCGGGGACGAAGAACACGGCCGCGTCGCCGGCGGTGTCGAAGTTGCGGCGCATGTACGCGGCGAACGCGATCTCCGGGACGAACAGCGCGGCGAGCGCGAGATAGTTCGCGACCGCGATCCGGTGCCGGGCGTCGCCGCCCTTCGCCGCGGGCCGCTCGGTCACGTAGAGCGCCACGAGCAGGAGCATGCACACCGCGTCGTGGGCGATGCCGTAGAGCGGCGACCAGCCGCGCGTGCCGTACATCAGCGGCAGCTCGACCGCGCCGCGGGCGAGCATGAGCGCCAGGAACACGACATAGCCGCGGCGGACGCGCCACGGCAAGCGCCGGTCGCAAGCGAGGATCGCGGGCAGCACGAGCCACGCGAAGAGCGCGGTGAAGAGCCACGCGGTCTTCTGCGGCGCGATGCTGCCGCCGAACCAGGCGAGCCGGTTCTGCGCGAGATGGAACGCCGCGGCGCCGAGCAGCGTGAGCACGACCGCGGAGGCGAAGGTGCGGGTCATCGGCTCATCGGAGCAGCTTCGCGTCGAAAAGCACTCACAGGTGCACCACCAGCTCTTCGGTCTGGCCGGGAGACGGCGCGGCGGTGCCGTCCCGCAGCGCGGCGCGCCAGCGCGCGATCCACTTGCCGAGGAGGTCGGCGTCGCTCGAGAAGAACCGCGGCCCGCCGAACCGGTCGATGTTCCGCTGCACCGCCCGCAGCATGCGGCGATCCTGCTCGATGATGAGGCGCGCGAGCGGCCGGAAGTAGAGCTTCACCAGCGCGCCGAGAAACCGCATGCGGAACGAGATCACCGTGTGGACGACGGTGCGGTCGGCGGCGACCGGCGTGCAGCTCGAGGTGATGACGTAGTGCAGGCCGGACGGGAGCTCGTAGTCGACGCGGCTGGTGGCCGGCGCGATGAACCGGTCGACGTGGCGCATCTCGCCGCGCTCGAGGAACAGCACGCGCCAGACGACGCTCCCGCTCCGCGGCTCGCCGTAGAACTCGGCTTCGGCGCCGTCGTCGAGCGTCCGCACGACCACGCGGACCGGCCGGTCGCGGCGCGCGCGGAACCAGCGGTCGTGCACGAAGACCGCGTGCGGGCAGTCGAGGAAGTTCTCGAGGCACGCCTCGACGCCGGCTTCGAACTCCGTCCGCATGCGGAAGCTCGTCCATCCGGGCTCGCCGAGGAACGGGAAGCGGAGCGGCGCCGCGGCGGGCGGCCGGTCGTGCACGCACACCCAGACGTAGCCGTCCTGCTCGAGGCACGGATAGGTGCGCACCGGGGCCGGCGGGGACGGACACGCGCCCGCGAGCGCGGGGATGCGCCGCAGGGCGCCGTCGAAGCCGTACTCCCAGCCGTGGTACCGGCATGCGACGCCGTCGCCGGCGACGCGGCCCTGCGACAGCGGCGCGTTGCGGTGGAGGCAGCGATCCTCGAGCACGCGGACGGCACCGTCGGTACCCCGGAACAGCGCGAGCGGCGTGCCCGCGATCGTGGCGGCCACCGCCCGGCCCGGCCGGACGCGGGACGACCGGCAGGCGATGTACCAGTAGGCCCCCGCGAACACGCTCCCGGCGCTCGATTGCAGCGGCCCGGCCGTCGTCACTCCAACGATAGCGCCCTCCCCTTCTCTCGCGGGAATGTTAGCGCAGAACGTTCCGAATCCGGCCGCCACCACCGATACAATCGGTGTCCTTCTGCTGCAGTCCGAGGACCCG
>CAWBNB010000025.1:0-71623 GCA_963789885.1 uncultured beta proteobacterium
TTCTCCCTTCGAGCCCGAGATGCTGAACCCCACGCGAGGCACGCGCGGCATGGCCGTCGCGCCACACGCGCTCGCCGCCCAGTCCGCGCTCGCGGTCCTGCGCGAAGGCGGCAACGCGGTGGAGGCGATGATCGCCGCCGCGGCCACGATCGCGGTCGTGTACCCGCACATGAACTCGATCGGGGGCGATTCGTTCTGGCTCGTCCACGTGCCGGGGCGCGAACCGCAGGGGATCGACGCGTGCGGGGCCGCCGCGCGGGCCGCTTCGATCGCGTGGTACGCCGAGCGTGGCGTCACGGGGTCGATCCCGTTTCGCGGCGGCATCGCGGCGAACACGGTGGCGGGCACGATCTCCGGCTGGGCGCTCGCGTACGAGCTGAGCCGGGAGCTCGGCGGCAGGCTCCCGCTCTCTCGCCTCCTGGCCGACGCGATTTACTACGGGAAGACCGGGATCCCGGCCACCCGCAGCCAGCACCTGAACACCGCGGCCAAGCGGCCAGAGCTCGAGTCGCAGCCGGGATTCGCCAAGGCCTTCCTCCCGGGCGGCGACGTGCCCGCGATCGGGGCGCGCTTCCTCCAGCCGAGACTCGCCGCGACGCTCGAGCAGCTCGCGCGCGCGGGGCTCGGCGACTTCTACCGCGGCGAGCTCGCGCGCGCGATCGCTACCGACCTCGCCGCGACCGGCTCGCCCGTCACGCTCGCCGACCTCGAGGCACACGTCGCGCAGCGCCGCACGCCGCTCGTGCTGGAGCATTCGCTCGGGCGGGTCTTCAACATGCCCCCGCCAACGCAGGGCGCGATCTCGCTCGCGATCCTCGGTCAGCTCGACCGGCTCGGGACCGCGGGGCTCGACCCGGTCGGCGCGGACTTCGTGCATCTCGCCGTCGAGGCGACGAAGCGCGCCTTCCGCGAGATCCGCGACAAGCACATTACCGATCCCGCGTACATGAAGGTCGACGCGCAGTCGCTCCTCGCGCCCGCGAAGCTCGACGAGCTCGCGGGCGGGATCGCACGCGATCGCGCCGCGCCGTGGGGTCAGGGCAAGCCACCCTCCGACACGATCTGGATGGGCGTGATCGACGGGGACGGGCGTGCGGCCAGCTTCATCCAGAGCGTGTATCACGAGTTCGGCGCCGGGATCGTGCTGGACGCGAGCGGCATCTGCTGGCAGAACCGCGGCTGCTCGTTCAGCCTGAGCGAAGGCGCGCTCAACTCGCTCAGGCCGGGCCGCAAGCCGTTCCACACGCTCAACCCGGCGCTGGCGCTCGCACGGGACGGCCGCACGATGGTCTACGGCAACATGGGCGGCGACGGCCAGCCGCAGACGCAGAGCGCGGTGTTCAGCCGCACCCTGGTGCAGGGCCTGAGCCCGCAGGCGGCGATCGAGGCGCCGCGCTGGCTGCTCGGCCGCACCTGGGGCCAGACGAGCGACACGCTCAAGCTCGAATCGCGATTCGCGCCGGAGGTCGTGGCCGAGCTCCGGCGCCGCGGCCACGACGTGGAGCTCGTGCAACCGTACGACGAGATCGTGGGTCACGCCGGGTGCGTGATCCGTCATCCGGACGGCTCGTTCGAGGGCGGTGCGGACCCGCGCTCGGATGGGTCGGTCGCAGCCTACTGAGGAGGATCGAGAATGAAAGGCGTCGTGTTCCCCGGCGAGCGCAAGCTCGAGATCCGCGAGTTTCCGGATCCCACGCCCGGCCCGGGCGAGGTCGTGCTGGAGATCAAGGCGTCGGGGATGTGCGGCAGCGACCTCAAGTTCTACCGCGCCGTCGGCGGTCCCGCGGCGCTCGGCCTGGGCAAGACGAGCGGGCCGATCATCGCCGGCCACGAGCCCTGCGGCGTCGTCGCCGCGATCGGACCCGGTGTCTCGGATCGACAGGCGAAGCTCGGCGCGCGCGTGATGCAGCACCACTACCGGGGCTGCGGCGTGTGCGAGCACTGCTCGACCGGCTGGATGCAGCTCTGCGTCGAGGGCGTCGCCGAGGTCTACGGCGCGACCGGGCACGGCGCGCACGCGAAGTACATGAAGTGTCCGGCGCGGACGCTCGTGCCGCTGCCCGACGAGCTCTCGTTCGAGGCGGGCGCGGCGATCTCGTGCGGCACCGGCACCGCCTGGGGTGCGCTGCACCGGCTCGGCCTGCAGGGCGATCACACGATCGCGATCTTCGGCCAGGGGCCGGTCGGCCTGTCCGCGACGCAGCTCGCGGCCGCGATGGGCGCACGCGTGATCGCGCTCGACGTCAGCGACGAACGCCTCGCGCGCGCGAAGGAACTCGGCGCGGACGTGCTCATCAACCCGAAGAACGACGCCGGAGGTCGTGCCGGCGATCAAGGAGCTGACCCACGGCCGCGGGGCGCATCTCTGCCTCGAGGCGTCCTCCTCGCCGCAGGCGCGCGCGCAGGCCGTGCGCGCAGTGCGGACCTGGGGCAAGGTCTGCTACGTCGGCGAGGGCGACAGCGTCACGCTCGACGTGAGCCCGGATCTGTTGCGCCGCCAGGTGACGCTCATCGGCTCATGGACGTTCTCGACCGTCGGGCAGGCCGAGTGCGCGCGCTTCATCGCCGATCGCGGCATCGACGTCGACCGCCTTTTCACCCATCACTGGCGCCTCGACCAGGCGGAGGAGGCCTACAAGCTCTTCGACGCCCAGACCGCGGGGAAAGGCGTCATCCACCCGTCCTGAGGACTAGCCCGAGCTCCAGTTCACCAGCCCCGTCCACGCCGTCGCGAGGACGACGAGGCCGAACGCGATCCGGTACCAGGCGAACGGCTTGAAGTCGTGGGTGGCGACGTAGCGGATCAGCCACCGCACGCACACGAACGCCGACGCGAACGCCGCGACCAGCCCGACGGCGAGCATCTCGAGGTCGGCGCTCGAGAACGCCGCGCGCTGCTTGTACAGGTCGTACGCGCCGGCCGCGACGAGCGTCGGGACCGCGAGGAAGAACGAGAACTCGGTCGCCGCCTTCCGCGACAGGCCGAACAGCATCGCGCCGATGATCGTCGCGCCCGAGCGCGACGTCCCCGGGATCAACGCGAAGCACTGCGCGAATCCGACCTTCAGCGCGTCGAGCCAGGTCATGTCGTCGACGCTCCCGATGCGCACCCGCCGGTCGCGACGCTCGACCCACAGGATCACGAGCGCACCGACGATGAACGCCAGCGCCACCGGCACCGGTTTGAAGAGATGGGCCTTGATCAGGCTGCCGAAGAGCAACCCGAGCACCGCCGCGGGGATGAAGGCGACCACCAGGTTCGCCACGAACCGCTGCGCGGCGCGGTCGGAGGCAAGCCCTGCGAGCACGCCGAGGAACTTCACGCGGTACTCCCAGACCACGGCGAGCATCGCCCCGGTCTGGATCGCGAGGTTGAACGTCTTGGCCTTCTCGCCGTTGAAGTCGAGGAGATCGGCGGCGAGGATCAGGTGGCCCGTGCTCGAGACCGGGAGGAACTCCGTGAGGCCCTCGACGACGCCGAGCACGAGGGCCTTGAAAAGGAGCGCGAGATCCATTGGGCCCGCATTCTACCGGCCGGGGCTGCGACAATCGGGCGGTGGACCCTTGGGCGAGGATCGACCTTTATTGCGAACGGACCGACCCGGGCTTCTGGGCGGAGCCGGCCAACGCCCTCACGAACGCTGCGTTCCTGATCGCCGCGGCGATCGTCTGGCGGCACGCTGCCGGCGCGCCGCCGGCGCGAGTCCGCGATGCCCGCGTGCTCGCGGCGTTGATCGGGCTGATCGGCGCGGGAAGCTTCCTGTTCCACACGCTCGCCACGGTCTGGGCGGCGTGGCTCGACCAGGGCGCGATCGCGCTGTACATCTACGTCTTCCTGTGGCTCTTCCTTGCGCGGGTCGCGGGACTTCCCTGGTGGGGCGCGCTCGGCGGGCTGGGCGTGTTCGCCGTGGCGAGCCGCGTGCTGACCGCGCCGTTTCCACCGGGAAGCTTCAACGGCTCGTACGCGTATCTCCCCGCGCTCGTCGCGCTGGCGCTCCTCGCCGCCTACACCTGGTGGCGCGACCGCCCGGGCGCTGCGCGGCTGGCGGTGGCGGCCGGCGTGTTCGTCGTCGCGATCGCCTTCCGCAGCGTCGACCAGACGGCGTGCGAAGCCTGGCCGCTCGGGACGCACTTCGTCTGGCATTGCCTGATCGCCCTCGTCGCCTACCTGACCGCGACGGCGGTCCGGCCCCCGGCGCACGCCGCATGACGCGCCGGCCGGCGCGGAGAACGGCCGGATGCCGGGAAAGCGACATCGGCGGCAGCGGCCGCGGCGGGAATCGGGTTCGGGAACGCTCCGGCGACGGCCGGAGTCGAGCGGTCGACGGTTACGGCTTGGGAATCGGACCGAAGCCGAGCCCGGGCAGGAGCAGCGTGCCGAGCGTCGGCAGACGGCGCTTGGGGTCGCCTTCGGCCGCAGCGGCGAGGGATCGGTCGGTCGGAGCGAGTACCCGGCGCGCGAAGGGTGACAGGACGACGACGCGCTCCCGCAACTCGGCCGGCACGTTGTACTCGGCCCACTCGTGGAGGTTGATGTCGTCGATCATCTTCGTGCGCCTGCCGTCTCGTCCTGTTGGTCGGACCGCGCGCGCGATCCTTTCGTTCCGTACCACTATAGGCGCCGAATGAGGCGGTGAGTGTGAAGGATTGTGACAACGCGCTGGCATTACGCACAACGCCGCGCGCCGTCGATCGGATGACATTGTCTTGATTCCGGGGCGCGCCGGCACGTCGTCCGAACGGCCTACGCGGCATCCGAAAGCGAAACGGCCGCCCGCGGGCGGCCGTTCGCGAGGACCGAGCCTCGAGCGCCGCGCTCAGCCGAGCCGCCGCTGCAGGTCTGCCACGCTCTGCGACAGCACGTCGAGATCGGGCATCTGGCCCTGCGGGGTCAGCTTGTCCACGACGCCGGGCAGCAGCTCGGAGAGTCCGGCCGACGCATCGGCTTCGCTCAGGCCGGCCTGCGCCGCGATCTTCGACAGGCCGTCACGGCCGAAGACCTGGGCGATCACGTCGGGCGAGATCGGCATGTTCTGGCCGGTCCCGACCCAGGAGTTCGCGTGGTCGCCATAGCCCATTCGCTGGAACTGCTCGAGCAGGGCGCCGAGGCCGCCCATGCCGCCCATCCCACCCGCGCCCATCCCACCTGCGCCCCTCGCGGCGCCGCCCCCTCCGCCGCCGAGGATGCTGCCGAGCAACCCGCCGAGGTCCCCCATTCCGCCCGTTCCGGCGCCTTGCCCGCCACCACCACCCTGACGGCCGGACATCATCGCCAGCACGACCGGCAGGAGCGCCATGAGGATGCTGCTCGTCCCCCCGCCCATGCTTCCACCCGTGCCGCCGCCGCGCTGCTGCGGCTGCTGTTGCCCCACGCCCGCGCCGAGCCCGCCCTGCACCATGCCGCCGAGGATTTCGTCGAGAAGACCCATGTGACCTCCAGAGTGAACCGGGCGCGTAGCCGCTACGGCCTCGCGGCCATGATACGCCTCACTTTTCGCTGCCGAGATTACGGACCAGCCGCTCGACGATCGCGCGCAGCTCGGCGACTTCCGCCTTTAGGGTAGCGAATTCGGCAGCGGTGATACCCGCCGTCACTGCCTGGGGCGCCGCACTCCGGGCGGGCGGCGCCGCGGCCGCCTCGACCGGTCCGGACAGGAGGTGCGCCCAGCGGCTGCTCGCGCGAGCCGGGCAGCCGCGGCAGCTGGACCGCGAGCGGGCCGCCGGCGGACGCGGGCCGCGCAGCGAGCACCTGCAAGGCCGCCTCGACCGCGCCGGGATCGGGAAATCGATGCAGGCGGTCGGTGCCGGTCCGCAGCTCGCCCGGCGTCTGCGGCCCGCGCAGCATCAGCGCCGCCAGCAGCGCGACCGCCGCGTCGTCGACGTGCAGCACGCGCCCGAGGTTGTGCGCGTACCGCATCACGCGCGAGCCGCTCGACTCGATGAGCAGCGACAGCGGCCGCAGCGCGTCGATCGCCGCCTGCACCTCGCGCTCGGCCGCCTGCATGACCGGGTCGC
This sequence comes from uncultured beta proteobacterium, assembly GCA_963789885.1. Taxonomy (GTDB): domain Bacteria; phylum Pseudomonadota; class Gammaproteobacteria; order Burkholderiales; family SG8-39; genus DATEDA01. The sequence goes on from CAWBNB010000025.1 coordinate 6,016, forward strand.
GGTTGTTCTTCTGGTTGCAGCCGAGCGTGAGCGCGTTGAGCGACAGCGGGTAGGTGTCCGGGACCGTGCGCTCCTTCTCGACGAGAACGCCGAGGACGCGCGTCTCCAGCTCCGACAGCTGCGGCAGCGCGCTCATCCCGGCCCCGGCGTCAGGCCTTGCGGTAGATCTCCGCGCCCTGCTCGACGAACTCCTTCGCCTTGTCGGCCATCCCCTGCGTGAGCGCGTCCGACTCGCTGACGCCGATCTGCGCGGCGTAATCGCGCACGTCCTGGGTGATCTTCATCGAGCAGAAGTGCGGCCCGCACATCGAGCAGAAATGCGCGAGCTTCGCGCCCTCCTGCGGCAGCGTCTCGTCGTGGAACTCCTTCGCCGTGTCCGGATCGAGGCCGAGGTTGAACTGATCCTCCCAGCGGAACTCGAAGCGCGCCTTCGACAGCGCGTTGTCGCGGATCTGGGCGCCGGGATGGCCCTTCGCGAGATCGGCGGCGTGGGCGGCGATCTTGTACGCGATGATGCCGTCCTTCACGTCCTTCTTGTCCGGCAGGCCGAGGTGCTCCTTCGGCGTGACGTAGCAGAGCATCGCGGTGCCGTACCAGCCGATCATCGCCGCGCCGATCGCGCTCGTGATGTGGTCGTAACCGGGCGCGATGTCGGTCGTCAGCGGCCCGAGCGTGTAGAACGGCGCCTCGTGGCAATCGCGGAGCTCGAGCTCCATGTTCTCCTTGATGAGCTGCATCGGCACGTGGCCGGGGCCTTCGATCATCACCTGACAGTCGTGCTCCCAGGCGACCTTCGTCAGCTCGCCGAGGGTGCGGAGCTCGGCGAGCTGCGCCTCGTCGTTCGCGTCGTAGATCGAGCCCGGCCGCAGGCCGTCGCCGAGCGAGAACGACACGTCGTACGCGCGCATGATTTCGCAGATCTCGGCGAAGCGGGTGTAGAGGAAGCTCTCCTCGTGGTGCGCGAGGCACCATTTCGCCATGATCGAGCCGCCGCGCGAGACGATGCCGGTCATCCGCTTCGCGGTGAGCGGGATGTAGGGCAGGCGCACGCCGGCGTGGATGGTGAAGTAGTCGACGCCCTGCTCCGCCTGCTCGATCAGCGTATCGCGGTAGATCTCCCAGGTCAGCGCCTCCGCCCGCCCGTTCACCTTCTCGAGCGCCTGGTAGATCGGCACCGTGCCGATCGGCACCGGCGCGTTGCGGATGATCCATTCGCGCGTCTCGTGGATGTGCTTGCCGGTCGAGAGGTCCATGACCGTGTCGGCGCCCCAGCGGATCGCCCAGGTCATCTTGTCCACTTCCTCCGCGATGCCGGAAGTCACCGCGGAGTTGCCGATGTTGGCGTTGATCTTGGTGAGGAAGTTGCGGCCGATGATCATCGGCTCGCTCTCCGGATGGTTCACGTTCGCCGGGATGATCGCGCGGCCGCGGGCGACTTCGTCGCGCACGAACTCCGGCGTGATCTCGTCGGGGATGGCGGCGCCGAACGACTGGCCGCGGTGCTGGCGACCGATCAGCTCGGCCATCTTCGCGCCGGTGGGGCCGCTCGCGCGCAACGACTCGAGATACTCCTTCCGTCGGACGTTCTCGCGGATCGCGATGTACTCCATCTCGGGGGTGACGATGCCGCGGCGCGCGTAGTGCATCTGCGTCACCGCCGCACCCGCCTTCGCCTTACGAGGGCGCCGCTTCAGATCGAAGCGCATCTCGGCGAGTTTCGGATCCTCGAGCCGCTCGCGGCCGTAGCGCGAGGTGGGTCCACCCAGCTCGTCGGTGTCGCCGCGTTCGGCGATCCACTTCCCGCGCAAGGGGGCGAGGCCCTGCCGGATGTCGATCCGCACCCCGGGGTCGGTGTACGGACCCGAGGTGTCATAGACGAAGATCGGCGGGTTCTTCTCCGCGCCGAAGCTCGCCGGCGTGTCGGCCTGCGCGATCTCGCGCATCGGGACGCGGATGTCGGCGCGCGATCCGCGCACGTAGCTCTTGCGCGAATGCGGCAACGGCTGAATCGCCGCCTCGTCGACGTGCGCGAGCGCGGCGTTGAATTTGGGGTTCGCGACCATTGCGCGCTCCTCTGGCGATGCGGAGAAGCGGTGGCAGGCGGGGGGACTGCCGACGCTTACCTACGGCGGAATTACCCGCATCAGGTTCGAAGGGACTCTCTCACCCGGGCGCGAACGGCCTAGGACCCCCACGTCGATGCCCCTAAGGTACTCCAACGCCGGGGTCCTTTCAACGCGCCGGCCGCGTTCGCGCCGGCCCGCGGCTAGCGACTAGCGATCCTGGTGATCGTCGCCGTGGTGTTCGTGATCGTCGTCGTGGTACCGATCGGGGTGATGCGGGGGACGCACGCACTCGAAGTTCGTGGCCACCCAGTTCGCAGGATCGTTCTCGGCGTTGCTGCCCCGCGGGCCGACGTAGGTCGGTTCCTTGGGCCACGGGCAGATGATCCGCTGATTCCCACCCGGTGCGCTCGTCCCGGCGTCCTGGGTCACGACGATTGATTCGGGCGACTTGCCTTTCTCGACCCACTCCACGAGCGGCGGCAGCTTGTCCCAGCCCACCGCGGCGCCCCGGATACCCCCAACGCAGTGACCCATCCCGGGAACCATGAACAGCCGGACCTGCTCCTTCGCTGCCCTCGAATTGCCCTTGAACGTCCGTTTGACGATGTCCTCGTAGTAGTCGATCGTCGGCTCGGGGCCGATCAGCCCGTCGGCAAAACCGTGATAGAGCAGGTACTTCGCTTTACGCTTGACGAGGAGCGGGTGCAGATCGGTCTCCGACCCGTTCAGGATTGCGCGCATGAACGCCCCACCATCTCTGGGCGTCCAGGGTCCCTTGCTGCCGTTTACGGTGCGGCCGTGCGGCGTGTTACGGTCAAAGTCAAAATCCAGCCAACGGTACTCCCCCGGTGCCGGCAGCAGCGTCGGATCGTTCCGGCGCGGGGTCGGAACGCCCGGGTCGTGCTCGAACCAGAGGTAATTGACGAACTCCATCGAGAAGCCGCCCTGACCGGGAAAGAAACCGTTCGCCGGGGTCGGCACGACAAGGCTTCCCCAGCTGAACTCGCTCCCGAGCGGCTTGCCCTTGTACCAGCGCCGCTGGCCGCTCGAATCGTGGGGGCCGCGGTACACGTCCTTGATCGCCTGGATCTGACCGGGCGAGAGTCCCCGCGCGTGGCCCAGATCGTCGATGTCTTCTTCGGTGAAGACCTTGGCACAGGCGAGCGGATTGCCGACGACGCGATCGCGAACGCGGTCGTTTCCAAGCACGTCGCACTTCGCTAGGACGGCGTCGCGCAGCGCGTCGATGTCGGCCTGCGAGATGTTGTTGTCGAAGCCGACGCCGTCCTTGTTGACGTCGCGGAAGAAGATCGCGCTGCTCCAGACCTGCTCCATCGCGATCTCGATCGCGTTCATGAACGGATCGCCGGAAACGATGCCGTCGAAGTCGTCGGGGAAGCGCTGCGCTTCGACCGCCGCCTGCCGCCCGCCGGTCGAGCAACCCTCCCAGTACGAGTAGCGCGGGCGGCGATCGTAGTACGCGTCGATGATCCCCTTGGCGACGACGGTCGTGACGTGCGTCGCGCGCCATCCGTAGTCGATCTCGCGCGGACGGTTGTTGAACCCGAAGCTGCCGCCGCCGAACGCGCGGCCGTCATGCCCCATGTCGCTGTTCGCGGTGGCGTACCCCTCCGGCAGCCGGGCGGTCGATCCCGACACGGCCCCATCGAACCCACCGTCGCCGATCATGACGAACCGCCCGTTCCACTGCGTCGGCAGGTTCACCGCGAACCTCACCTGGTTGGTGCCTTCTTGCGGATCTCCGGTGGGGATGGTGCCTTCGACGCGGCAGTATTCCGGCACCGCGCCAGCTACCGGCACCAGCCGTGCGGAGGTGATCGACGGGCGGATGCGCTTCGCGAGCACGCCGCCTTGCTCGACGTCTCCGCGGGCGGACTCGTCGGTGATGGCAAGCTGCGCGCCTGCGAGCCCCGCGCAGGTTTCGGCCGAGGGGGGCTGGCCGCCCGTCGCGCGCACAGTGGGTCCCGGCAGGGACACCATGAGCGCAAGCATGATTGCCGCGGCTGCGGCGCGAAGTGTGCGATTCATCGTCTTACTCCCCCTGTGTCCCGCGCAACCGGACTCGGCCGCCCACTCGGTCTATAGCGACGCGTCGCAAGACAAGTCAATAGGACATTTCATCTGAGGTGGTGCGCGGTGAACGTCGTCGGGGCGCGATCCCGCGCGGCGCGCTCGCAGTGCCGAGGCCGCTCCCGGTGCATGTTGCACCGCACGCCATCGCGCCCGAATCGAAAATGTCTGATTGACAATACATTTCTCCCGCCCCTACGATTCGTCGGCCGATGTACCGCGCTGCCCGCCGATCCTCGCCGGAAGCGGACGCCATGCTGCCGCTGCCGCGCTATCACCAAATCTACCTAGTGCTGCGCGAGCGGCTCGCCGAGGGCCGCTTCGACGCCGCCAAGCCGTTGCCGGGCGAGCTCGGACTCGCGCAGGCGTTCGGCGTCTCCCGGGTGACGATGCGGAGTGCCCTCGACCGGCTCGCCGAAGAAGGGCTCATCGTGCGCCAGCGCGGGCGCGGCACCTTCGCGTGCCCGCGGGCCGGCACGCCGCCGCCCGTGCGTGCGAATCTCTCGGGACTGCTTGAGAACCTCCTCTCGATGGGGCTGCGGACGAAGGTCGAGCTGGTCGAGCTCGCGACGATCCCCGCCCCAGCCGAAGTGGCGGAGCTGCTCGCGATCGCCACGGGCGAACCGGTCCAAAAGGCGATCCGGGTCCGCAGCGACAAGGGGGGACCGTTCGCGCACATCACGACCTTCGTGCCGGACGCGGTGGCGCACGCCTTCGGACGAAAGGAGCTCGCGGCGAAGCCGATGCTCCAGCTGCTCGAGGAGTCCGGCATCAAGGTGTACGGCGCAGACCAGACGATCACCGCCAAGCTCGCCGATCACACTGTCGCGCCGCTGCTCGACCTGGAGGTCGGGGCGCCGCTGCTCGCAGTCTCGCGCGTGGTGTACGGAGCGGCCGAGCGGCCGGTGCAGTCCCTGCGCGGGCTCTACCGTCCGGACCGTTATGAGTACCACATGCATCTCACCCGCTCGGGTGGCGATACGCCGCGAATCTGGGTGAACGACGACCAACGCGGCCGCGCCGTAGAGCGCGACCATGAGCGCCGCGCCGTGGGCGAAGTTGAGCGGTTCGCGACAACGAGGACTCGGCCTCCGCGCTCGGCGTGAACGCGTTTCGCGTCAAGCTCGCGGCGATCGTAGTCTCGGGCAGCGTGATGGCCGAGATCGTGATCGACTTCGACGAGCTCCAGCGCCTGCTCGGCACCACCGACCTGCTCGCCCTCGGACGGCGCTACGACGATTCGAGCGCCGGCTGACGCGGCGTTTCGACGATAATCGCCCGGTATCCGCGCCGCCCATGCCCAGCGCTTCAGCCACCGCGCCCCCCAGCCGCCTCGGCCCGCCGGCCGGCGCGCGGCTCGTGGTGACCGGCGGTTGCGGCGGCATCGGTCGCGCGCTCGTCGTCGCGGCGCTCGCCGACGGCCTCGACGTCGCGGTACTGGATCTGCCGGCGTCGATCGAGCGGCACCCGCCGCCGCGCGCGGTGCTCGCGGTTGCGGTCGACGCCACCGACGAACAGGCGGTCGCGGCCGCGTTCGCCGAGGTCGCGCGCCGGTGGCAGGCGCTCGACGCTCTGGTGAACCTCGCCGGCTTCGCCCGCGAGCGGGTTCCGCTCGCCGACATCCGGACCGAACACTGGGACGAGGTCATCGCCGGCAACCTGCGCTCGACCTGGCTCGCGAGCCGGGCCGCGCTCCCGCTGCTCGCGAACGGCAACGCGCCCGCGATCGTGAACGCCGCGTCGGGCCTCGCCGTCCGTTCGTTTCCGGGGTTCGGTCCGTACTCCGCCGCGAAGGCGGGCATCCTCGGGCTCACCCGCTCGCTCGCGATCGAGTGCGCGCCGCGCGTGCGCGTGAATGCGATCGCACCGACTGCGGTGGAGACCGCGTTCCTGCACGGCGGGACCGGGCGGAGCGACGAACGCGCGCCTTCGCTCGTCGACCTCGAAACCTACGTGAAGACCGTCCCGCTTGGACGGGTGGCAACGCCGGACGACGTCGTGGGGCCGATCCTCTTCCTCCTCGGCCCCGCGGCGCGCTACATGACCGGGCAGGTGCTGCACATCAACGGCGGGCTGTTGACGCCGTAGCCGGGAAAGTATCATCGCGGTTCCGCCGGCCCCGGCGCGCGCATGCTCAAACCAAGCGATCCCCCGAAACGCATCGGCGTCGTGGTCCCGCCAGCCAACCCGACGGTCGAGCCGGAAATGCGCCGCCTCCTGCCGCCCGAGTTCGGGCTGTTCACGACCCGGCTGCCGGTCCTGACCGGCGACCTGCGGGCACGCGCTGACGCGTACGCCCGGTACTACCCGGCAGCGGTCCGGAGCTTCGACACGCTCAAGCTCGATGCGCTTTACATCGGCGTGACCGGGCCGAGCTACTCACTCGGCGAAGCCCGGGACCGGGCACTCGCCGACTCGCTCGCCGAGACTGCGGGCGCGCTCATCGAGCTCCCGACGCTCGCCGTTCTGGACACGCTGCGCGTGCTCGAGGTACGGGCGATCGCGCTCGTCTCGCCTTATCCCGAGTGGCTCAGCAGGCGGGCGGCCGCCTACTGGCAGGGTACCGGGATCCGCGTCGTGCAGCTCGTCGCGATCGGCGGCGAGTTCCCGGGCTACGACGTGCCGACGGCGGACGTCCTGGCCACGCTGCGGAAGGTCGACTCGCCCGACGCGGACGCCGTGGTGATCGCCGGAACCGGGACACGGACGCTCGACGCGATCGTCGCCTGCGACGGGGAGTTCAGCGTGCCCGTGCTCTCCTCCAACCTCTGCAGCGCCTGGCGCCTCCTCGATCGCATGGGCGGCCGGCCGGGCTACGACCTCGCCCGCGCCGCGCCGTCGCTCGCTGCGCGCCTCGCCGGCTGACCACGGGACCGCGATGACACCCCCGCTCGATCTCGTCGTCAAAAATGTCCGCGTGGTTCGTCCGAACCGCCGCTCGGTCGACCTTCTCGACGTCGGGATCCGGGACGGGAAGTTCGCGCGCCTCGCGCCCGACATCCGGCCCGGCGAGGCGAAGCAGGTTTTCGATGGCAAAGGCCTCCTCGCCTTCCCCGGGCTCGTCGATGCGCACATGCACGTCGGGATCTACCAGAGTCTCGAACAGGACGCGCCGAGCGAGAGCAAGGCGGCGGCGATGGGCGGGGTGACGACGAGCCTCAACTACATGCGGACCGGCCAGTACTACCTGAACCGGACCGGGTCCTACCGCGAGTTCATGCCGGAAGTGATGCGGCGGTCGGAGGGGAACTTCTGGGTCGACTACGCGTATCACATGGCGCCGATCGAGGGCCGGCACGTCGACGAGATGGGGTTGCTGCTCGACGACTGGGGGGTGCCGTCGTACAAGATCTTCATGTTCTATGGCGGCTACGGCCTGCACGGCAAGTCCGACGCGCAGAACGAGTTCCTGATGATCGGGCCGGAGGATCGCTACGACGTCGCGCACTTCGAGTTCATCATGCGTTCGGCGCGCCGGTTGATGGTCGAGCGCCCGGACCTCGCCGACTACATCAGCGTGAGCCTCCATTGCGAGTTCGCCGACATCCTCAATGCCTACACGAAGCTCGTCGAGCGTAACGGCAAGCTGGAAGGGCTCGCCGCGTATAGCGCCGCGCGGCCGCCGCACTCCGAGGCACTCGCGATCTGGATCGCCGCGTACCTCGCGTACGAGACCGACTGCCTCAACATCAACCTGTTGCACCTCTCGTCGAAAAAGGCGATGGACGCCGCGCTGATGATGCAGGACGTCTTCCCGCACATCAGCTTCAAGCGCGAGGTGACCGTCGGCCACCTCCTGCTCGACACCGACTGCGCCTGCGGCGTGCACGCCAAGGTGAATCCGCCGATCCGCCCGCGTGCGGACGTCGAGGCGCTCTGGCAGGCGGTGCTCGAGCGCGACGTCGACTGGATCGTGAGCGACCACGCGTGCTGCTCGACCGAGCAGAAGTACAGCGCGAAATTCCCGAAGAACATCTGGCTCGCCAAGTCGGGCTTCGGCGGGACCGAATATCTCCTCTCCGGCGTACTCAGCGAAGGATCGAAACGCGGCATGTCCTACAACCATATGGCGGAGCTCCTCTCGTGGAACCCCGCGCAGCGCTACGGCGTCCTGCAAAAAGGCGACATCGCGCCCGGCTACGACGCCGACCTCGTGCTCGTGGATCCGCACGAATCGTTCGTCGTCCGCGCGGCCGAGTCGGAGTCGAAGCAGGGCTACACGCCGTTCGAAGGAATGGAGCTGACCGGCCGCGTCAAGACCACGTTCCTGCGCGGCGAGCTCGTCTACGACCGCGGGAACTGCGCGGGGCCGGCGCGCGGCAGATACATCCGGCGTCCGACCAAGGTCGCTGCAGCATGAGCCCGCCGGGCCGTCCCAAGGGTGAATCCCGAGCGCCAAGTGCGAGGGCAGTCCGATGAGCACCTGGGCCGACGCGCTCTACGACACACTGCTGGACGCCGGGGTCAAGCAGGTCGCCTATGTGCCCGACGCCGGCCACAAGCGACTGATCGAGCTCGCGCTCGCGAATCCCGACCTGAAGACGACCGTGCTGACGACCGAGGAAGAGGGTGTCGCCCTCCTCGTGGGCGCCTACCTCGGCGGCGACCGGGGCGTGCTCCTCCTCCAGTCGAGCGGCGTCGGCAACTGCATCAACATGCTCTCGCTCGCGGCCGAGTGCCGCGTGCCGCTCCTCATGCTCGTGACGATGCGCGGCGAGTGGGGCGAGTTCAATCCGTGGCAGGTGACGATGGGCCAGGCGACGCCGGCGGTGCTGGAGGCGATGGGGACGATTGTCCTGCGCGCGGACGACGCCGAGCGGATCGTCGAGACGGTGCGCGCCGGGTCGGTGCTCGCGTTCGATTCGGGGCGGATGGTCGCGGTCCTGATCGGCCAGCGCGCGATCGGCGCGAAGGTGTTCCGGAAATGAGCGGCCCGATGCTCGAACGGCGCGCCGCGACCGCTCGACTGCTCAGGGATCGCGGCGACGCGCTCGTCGTTACCGGACTGGGCTCGACGACCTACGACACCTTCGCGGCGGGCGATTCGCCGTGTACTTTTTACCTGTGGGGTGCGATGGGCGGGGCGGCGATGGTCGGCCTCGGTCTCGCCCTCGCCCAGCCGAAGCGGCGCGTGGTCGTGGTCACCGGCGACGGCGAGATGCTGATGGGCCTCGGGTCGCTCGCGACGATCGGCGTGCAGCGGCCCGCGAATCTCGCCGTCGTCGTGATCGACAACGGGCTGTACGCGGAAACCGGGATGCAGCGGACGCACACTGCGAGCGGCGTGGACCTGGCGGGCGTCGCGCGTTCGTGCGGGTTCGCCCAAGCGGAAACCATCGGCACGCAGGTCGAGCTCGACCGGCTCGCGCGCACGGCGTACGAGGCGCCCGGTCCGTTCTTCGCAGCGATCAAAGTGTCGTCGGATCCGACGTCGATCGAGCTTGCACCGCGCGACGGTCCGGCGCTTCGGGACCGGTTCCGGGCGACGGTGCTCGGGACCCGGGCCGGCCGCTGACCGCCGGCCGAGAAAGCGGAAAGCCTGCGCGAGGCGGGCTTTCGAGGCCGGGGCGAAGGTTCTAAAGCTTGCGGCGGCGCGCGCCAATCCAGCCGAGGACGGCGAGGCCCGCGAGCATCATGGCGTACGTGCCGGGCTCGGGAACCGGGGCCGCGAGAAAGCCCCGGATCTCCCCGCCCGAAAAATGAGCTCGTGTGAATGTTCAGGTATGCGTTCCCGCTCTCGATTCCGGCCACGAGCGTGTTGAAAGCACCACTGACAGTCCCGCCCGAGGCGGTGATGAACGCGGGGTTGTAGCTCGAAGCCAGCGTCATGTCGAACACGTGGTCGTATTGCCCGAGTTGAACCCCCAGCGGGAACCCGGCGAAGCTCGGCGTCTGCGTCGCGACGCCGGCGGTACCGGCCCCGGCAACCGCCGTACAGCAATGGATATGGGACGCCGTCGTTGGCCCGAGCAAGTTGATGAACGTGTCCTGGACCCGCAGCGTGACCAGATCGAGGTCAAGCGTGATGATCGCCGTTCCAGCCCTTCCGCCTGCGCAAATTCACTCTAGGCGAAGTTTTTGGAACACACCACATTGCGATTCGGCATCGACCTCGGCGGGACCAAGACCGAGGGGGTGATCCTGGACGGCGAGGGGCGGACGGTCTGGCGTGAGCGCACACCCACCGAGGCTTCGGGCTACGACTCGGTGCTTAGCGGCGTCGAACGGCTGTACCGCCGGATGCTCGGCGCGGTCCATGACGCACCGCACACGCTCGGAATCGGGACGCCCGGCGCTGTCTCCCGCCGTACCGGCCTCCTCAAGAACTCGAACACCACCTGCCTGAACGGCATGCCGGTCGCGGCCGACCTTCGCGCGCGCATCGGCCGGGAGCTGGCGCTCGAAAACGACGCCAACTGTTTCGCGCTCGCCGAGGCCCTCGCGGGTGCCGGCCGAGGGCACCGGGTCGTGTTCGGGGTGATCCTGGGTACCGGTTGCGGCGGCGGTCTCGTGCTCGACGGCAAGGTGCACCGCGGCCTTCAGTCGATCGCCGGTGAGTGGGGACACACAGTCATCGATCCGGCGGGGCCGGCCTGCTACTGCGGCGCCCGCGGCTGCGTCGAGACGTTCATCAGCGGTTCGGGCCTCGAGAACCGGTACGCGGAACGCGCCGGCTGCCGGCGCCCGGTGGACGGGATCGTCGCCGCCTGGCGCGCCGGCGATCCCGTGGCGACGGCGACGATGGATGGCTTCTTCGCCCACTTCGGCCAGGCGGTCGCCAACCTGATCGCGGTGCTCGATCCGGACGTCATCGTCCTCGGCGGCGGGCTGTCGAACATCGACGAACTCTACGCGCGCGGGGTCGACGAGGTCCGGAAGCGCGTCTTCAGCGACTCGCTCCAGACGCCGATCGTGAAGCACCGGCTCGGTGATTCGGCGGGCGTCATCGGCGCCGCGCTGGTTGGAGTGTAGCGATGGCGGCGGGCTCCACTCTGGTGGCGTGTTCGACTGGTTCGTGATCTTGACGAGAGCATGTGCTCACATTCCGATCGCTGCCCGAACTCCTAATGGTCCCATCAAGAAAACTTTGTTGACCGACCAGTCAGTAATTTGTAGATTACCGGCCAGTCAGTTAAGAACCGAGACCATGGACGCCCAAACACAAAGAACCGAACCGCGCTTCGAGCGCCGCAAGGACGCCCGGCCGAGCGAGCTCACCGCGGCCGCCCTTGAGCTCTTCGTCGAGAAGGGTTTCGCCGCGACGCGGCTCGAGGACGTGGCCGCCCGGGCCGGCGTGTCGAAGGGAACGCTCTACCTCTACTTCGACAGCAAGGAGGAGCTGTTCAAGGCCGTCATCCAGAGCGCGGTGCTCCCGGTGCTCGCCGAAGGGGAGCAGATCTTCGAGAGCTTCAGCGGCACCGCGTCCGATCTCCTGCGCCAGCTGGTGAACGGGTGGTGGCGGCTCTTCGGGAGCACGGCGCTGAGCGGCATTCCGAAGCTTATGATCTCCGAGGCGGGCAACTTCCCCGAGATCGCGCGGTACTACCACGACAACGTGATCGTGCGCGGCAAACGGCTCTTCACCCGCGCGCTCGAGCGCGGCATCGCGTCCGGCGAATTCCGGCCGATCGACGTCGAGTACGCCGTGCAGGTGCTGCTCGGCCCGCTCGTGCTCAAGGTGCTCTGGCGGCACTCGTTCGCGACCTGCGGCTGTGCGCCGAAGGACCTGGATCCGGAGCGATATCTCGCGACGTGCATCGACATCGTGCTCGACGGCGTGCGCGTACGCCAGGACCCATGATCCTCGACGCCACCCTTGCCTACCTGCACTTCGCCGCGATCCTCGGCGTCGCCGGGTTGCTGGTTGCGGAGGCCGCACTGCTCCGCGGCGACCTCGGCCCACGGAATGTCGGGGTGCTGTCGCGAGTGGACGTCGGCTATTTCAACGTCGCAGGTCTCGCGCTCGCGACCGGCGTCGCCAGGACCTTCTTTGGCGCCAAGGGCGCCGCGTTCTACGCCGGCAACCCGGTGTTCTGGGTGAAGGTCGCCCTCTTCCTCGCCGTCGGTCTCGTGTCGATCAAGCCGACGATCGATTTCATCCGCTGGCGCCGCGCGACGCGCAACGCCGCGGCCTACGCGGTGCCGGCGGCCGAGGCGCGCGGCGCCCGGCGCCTCGTTCTCGTCGAGCTGCATCTCCTCGCACTGATCCCGCTCGCCGCGGTGCTGATGGCGCGCGGGATCGGAAATTGAGACCTACAACTACAACACGTACCGAAGGGGAAACCACGATGTCCATGATCCGGATGATTCTCCTCGCGGCAGCGGTCGCCGCGGTCACCGCCTGCTCCAAGCACGAACCTCCGGCGCCCGCGCCGCGCGCGGTGATCGCGCAGGTCGTCGGCGCGAAGCCGACCGAGGGCGCGAACGTCTACTCGGGGGAGGTGCGCGCGCGCCACGAGAACGACCTCGCATTCCGCGTCGGCGGCAAGGTCGTCGCGCGCTACGTCGACGTCGGCGCGACGGTGAAGAAGGGCACCGAGCTCGCGCGGCTCGATCCGCAGGACGCCCAGCTCGGCGTCGAGTCGGCGCGCTCGCAGCTCGCCGCCGCCGAAGCGGACCACGCGCTCGCGAAAGCGGAGCTCGCGCGCTATCGCGACCTCTACGCGAAACAGTACGTGAGCAAGGCGGTACTCGATGCGCGCGAGAACACGTTCAACACCACCAAGGCGCGCCTGGAGCAGGCCCGGGCGCAGGCCCAGGTCGCCCGCAACCAGTCGTCCTACACGACCCTCGTCGCCGAAGCCGACGGCGTGATCACCGCCGTCAACGTGGAGGCCGGCCAGGTAGTCTCCTCCGGACAGCCGGTGCTGCGATTCGCGCGCCCGGAGGAGAAGGAGGTCGCGATCAACGTGCCGGAGACCCGGCTCGGCGAGCTCCGCGACGCCAACCAGGTCGCGGTCGCCCTGTGGGCGGCGCCCGACAAGCCCTACGTGGGCCGCGTGCGCGAGATCGCGCCGAACGCCGACCCCGCGACCCGCACGTTCATGGCCAAGATCACGATCGTCGACCCCGACAGCGCCGTGAAGCTCGGCATGACGGCCAACGTCCTGCTCGGCGAGCGCGCCGGGACTGAGGTGATCACGCTCCCGCTCACCGCACTCACGCAGGTCGACGGCAAGGCGGCGGTCTGGGTCGTCGACCCGCAGACGAACAAGGTCAACCTGCGACCGGTCGCGATCGGCGCCTACCGCGAGGACGGCGTCACCGTCCGCGACGGCCTGCGCCCGGGCGAGGTCGTGGTGACCGCCGGGGTGCACAAGCTCCTTCCCGGCGAGACCGTGCGCGTGATGAGCGAGACGCTCGCGAGCCCGCGCTCGCAGCAGGCGCTCGACGCCGCGCTGCGTCCGGGCAGCTGATTCCCGAGTTCCCTCCCAGACCTCCCCCGCGCGGGCGAGGAGAAACCGAAGAGACCGCCATGTCACGCTTCAATCTTTCCGAATGGGCACTCGCGCACCGCAGCCTCGTCCTTTACGCGATGATCGTGCTCGCCCTCTTCGGCATCGCCTCGTACACCAAGCTCGGGCAGTCGGAGGATCCGCCGTTCACCTTCAAGGTGATGGTCATCCGCACCGGCTGGCCGGGCGCGACCGCGCGCCAGGTCGAGGAGCAGATCACCGACAAGATCGAGAAGAAGCTGCAGGAGGCGCCCAACGTCGACGTGATCCAGAGCTACTCGAAGCCCGGCGAGTCGCTCGTCTTCTTCAGGATGAAGGATTCGGCACCGACCTCCGCCGTGCCCGAGACCTGGTACCAGGTGCGCAAGAAGATCGGCGACATCCGCAGCACCCTGCCCGGGGGCATCACCGGGCCGTCCTTCAACGACGAGTTCGGCGACGTCTTCGGCAACATCTACGCGCTGAGCGGCGAGGGCTTCTCCTACGCCGACCTCAAGAAGTACGCCGACCGGATCCGCGCCGAGCTCCTGCGGGTGCCCGACGTCGCGAAGGTCGAGTTCTTCGGCGAGCAGGAGGAGAAGGTCTTCATCGAGCTGTCGAACACCAAGCTCGCGACGCTCGGCGTGGACGTCCCCACGATCGTGAACGCGCTCGCGACCCAGAACGCGATCGCCCCGGCGGGCGCGTTCGAGACGCCGAGCGACAAGATCTTCCTGCGCACGACCGGCGACTTCGACTCGGCCGAGGCGATCCGCGAGACGACGATCCGCGCGAACGGGCGGCTCTTCCGCATCGGCGACATCGCGCGGGTGCAGCGCGGCTACGCCGACCCGCCGCAGCCGAAGATGCGCTTCCAGGGCCGGGAAGCGTTCGGCATCGGCGTCGCGATGGTCGCCGGCGGCGACATCATCGAGCTCGGGGCAAACCTCGACCGCGAGGTCGCGCGCCTGCGCAAGGAGCTCCCGGTCGGCCTCGAGCTCGCGCAGGTGACGAGCCAGCCGCAGGCGGTGCAGCGGTCGGTCAACGAGTTCGTGCGCTCGCTCGCCGAGGCGGTGATCATCGTGCTCGCGGTGAGCCTGCTCTCGCTCGGCTTGCGCACCGGCATCGTGGTCGCGCTCACGATCCCGCTCGTCCTCGCCGCGACGTTCCTCTTCATGCGGCTCGGCGACATCGGGCTGCACAAGATCTCGCTCGGCGCGCTGATCCTCTCGCTCGGCCTGCTGGTCGACGACGCGATCATCGCGGTCGAGATGATGGCGACCAAGATGGAGCAGGGCTGGGACCGCCTGCGCGCGGCGAGCTTCACCTACACCAGCACCGCGATGCCGATGCTCTCCGGGACGCTGGTCACCGTCGCCGGGTTCCTCCCGATCGCCACCGCGGCGTCGTCCACCGGCGAGTACACGCGCTCGATCTTCCAGGTGACGGCGATCGCGCTTGCCGTCTCCTGGGTGGCGGCGGTCGTGTTCGTCCCCTACCTCGGCTACAAGCTCCTCCCGGACCTGGCGCATCGGCAGGCAAAGCAGTCGTGGCTCCAGCGGGTCTTCCGGCGGCTGCTCCGTCGTCCTGCCGCGGCGACCGTTGCTCCGCGGGAGCACGGCGAAGGCGCCATCTACCGGACCCCGTTCTACAACCGGCTGCGCCGCGCGATCCACTGGTGCGTCGCGCACCGGAAGACCGTGCTGGTCGCGACCGTCGCGCTCTTCGCGGTCTCGCTCCTCGCCTTCCGCTTCGTGCCGCAGCAGTTCTTCCCGGCGTCCAGCCGGCCCGAGCTCCTCGTCGAGCTGCGCCTCCCGCACGGCGCGTCGTTCGCCGCGACCGAGACGCGTGGTCAAGCGGTTCGAGGCGACGCTCGAGCGCGAGCCGGGCATCGAGAACTACACGAGCTACGTCGGCCAGGGCACCCCGCGCTTCTACCTGCCGCTCGACCAGCAGCTCGCGAACGCGGACTTCGCGCAGTTCGTGATCCTGACCAGGGGGATCAAGGAACGCGAGCGGCTCCGCGCCCGGCTGATCGCGCTCTTCGACCGCGACTTCCAGGGGGTCCGGGCGAACATCACGCGGCTCGAGAACGGCCCGCCGGTCGGTTTCCCGGTGCAATTCCGCGTTTCTGGCGAGGATATCCCGACGGTGCGGCGCTACGCCGAGCGGGTCGCCGAGAAGATGCGCGAGAACCGGAACGTCTCGAACGTCCAGTTCGACTGGGACGAGAAGGCGAAGGTGATCAAGGTCGACATCGACCAGGAGAAAGTGCGCCTGCTCGGGCTCTCCTCGCAGGATCTGTCGACGTTCCTCAACACCTCGCTCAACGGGTTGACGGTCACCTACTACCGCGAGCGCGACAAGCTGATCGAGGTGCTGATGCGCGGCGCGATCGACGAGCGCGCGAAGCTCTCCTATCTCCAGGATCTCGCGGTGCCGACGCGCTCGGGCAAGTCCGTGCCCCTGTCCCAGATCGCCACCATCTCGTACGGCTTCGAGGACGGCATCGTCTGGCGCCGCAACCGCCTGCCGACGATCACCGTGCGCGCCAACGTGTACGGCGACATCCAGGCGCCCGTGGTCACCGCGCAGATCGAGCCGACGCTCGCGGCGATCCGGGCGAGTCTGCCGCCCGGCTACCGCCTCGAGACCGGCGGCGCCGTGGAGGACGCCGCGAAGGGCCAGAAGTCGGTCGCCGCCGGGTTTCCGCTCTTCCTCCTGGTCGTCCTGACGGTGCTGATGATCCAGCTCCAGAGCTTCTCGCGCGTGGCGATGGTGGTGCTGACCGCGCCGCTCGGGCTGATCGGCGTGACGGCGTTCATGCTTCTCTTCAACCAGCCGTTCGGATTCGTGGCGATGTTGGGTACCATCGCGCTCTCCGGAATGATCATGCGCAACTCGGTGATTCTCGTCGACCAGATCGATCAGGACATCCGCGCCGGCCACGCGCCGTGGGTGGCGGTCGTCGAGGCCACCGTGCGCCGGTTCCGGCCGATCGTGCTCACGGCGGCCGCGGCGGTGCTCGCGATGATCCCCCTCACGCGGAGCGCGTTCTTCGGGCCGATGGCGGTCGCGATCATGGGCGGCCTCGTCGTCGCCACCGCGCTGACGCTCCTCTTCCTGCCGGCGCTCTACGCCGCCTGGTTCCGCGTCGTCGTGCCGTCGCGCGCGACTGCTCCGAAGCGCCCGGCCTCCGCCGCGCAGCCGGTTCAGCGGACCGTGCCGCACATGATCGAGGGGACGGCCTGATGTTGCTCGCCGAGCTCTTCGGGATGATCGAGATCGACGCGCCGGCGGAGCGCGTCTGGCAGGTGCTCGTCGACTTTCGCCGCTATCCTGAGTGGAACCCGTTCATGCCGCGCGTTGCGGGGGAGCCGGCAGGGCGCGCCGAGCTCGAGGTGCTCGTCCAGCCCGACGGCACACGCACGTTGCGGCTGCGGCCGAGAATCGTGACCTTCCGTCCACCGCGCGAGCTGCGGTGGCTCGCGCGGCTGCCTGGGCTCTTCGTCGGCGAGCAGCGCTTCGTCGTCGAGGCGCTCGATCCCGCGCGCTCGCGCCTGATCCACGAGAAGCGCTTCCGCGGCGCTGCTGGTGCCGTTCGTGCGCCGCGTGCTCGACGGCCCGGTGAAGCGGAGCTTCGACGCGACCGGGCTCGCGCTCAAACAGTTCGCCGAACGCCACCGCTAGAGCCGCCGATGCGGCGCGCCGGACGCCCGACGGTGCAGTACGGCATTCCTGGTCGCGGCCGCAACGATCGCGCTCGCGCGCTATCGCACGACGCTCGACTGAGGGGTGCAGCCGCCTAAGCCAGCGTCCGCCCGGTCAGCCGCTCGAGCACCCGGAGCGGCGCGGTTTCCGGATCGTGCGAACCGGCTACCGGCAGCAACCAGGTCTGCTCGAGCATCAGCCGTCCGCGGAGCACGCTGTGCAGCACCTGGTCGGAGAAGACGATCCAGGTCGAGCCTGGAAGGAACTCGATGCGCTGCCGGACGCGTTCCGCTGATAGTCCATGTCGAACTTGACGTGGTCGTGGAGCTCCCGCATCAGATGATCGTACTCGGTGCGCCGCCGCTTCGTGAACATCAGCGCGCGCAGCAGCCAGGCCTCGCCCGGCAGTTGCCGGCGTACCCGCGGCAGGAACCTGACGGCCATGTCGGGAAAGGGCTCTCCCACCTGCCACACCCGCGGTGCGCCCGACGGGTCAACGTTGGTGAACACGCGGAGAATCCGGGCCCCGCCGGTCGGACTGGACGGGAACGCATCGGTGTGCAGCCGCGTGTCGTCGTGCCGCCGCGACGTCGGTCGGCCCGCGATCTCGCACGGTCGCAGGCTCGTATTGCCCGACCGGAGCGTGGCGAGGTACGGCGGAAACAGGGCGGAGACAAGCCGCTGTGCCTGCTGCGCATACCGCTGCAGCAGGCCGCGTAGACGCGCACAGATCGTCGCGACTCCCGCTGGCACCGCGGAGTCGTCGCTCGGCGCCGCGCAGGTAGATGTTCTTCGATCTTCCGTCCAGCCACTCGTCGGACAGAAAGCGCTGCTCTTCCGGTCGCACTTCGAACCGGAGCCGCGGGAGATGAAGGACCCTGCCCCGTTCCAGGGCGTCGACGGCCGCCGCCCGGATCGCAGCGTCGGCACCGGGTCCCAGGTGTCGAAGGGAAATTCGACGGTCAGATCGAGTGCCGTCGGCACGGACGGTCTCTCTCGGCGCGAGGATATCCCTTGTCGATGACCGTCGTCTCAGGAAGGAGGGGATGTCGGCGCCGGTGGCGGTGAGATGCCCATCGAGACGTAGATCGCGGTCAGCTCATCGACGCCGATGTTCGGCCGGTCGCACCCATTCGGCCGGCACGTAGAGCAGCGCGCCCCCGAACGGGACCGGCGCGGTCGGGATGAGCACCGCGAGGTAGCTCCGTCCGTCGATCTCGATCGGCTGCGCGCTCGGCGCCAGCGCGAGCACGGCCACGCCCTTGCCGCCGAAGAAGCACCACACCGGGCTCATGGCGCGGATGTCCGCCTCCTCCTTCTGGTCGAGCAGGCCGACAAACCGGTCGGCGAGGTTGTAGAGGCTGCCCGACGAGCGGAATGTGCCGCAGCATCACGTCGGTAAGCCGCTTCAGCGGACCCTTCAGGCCCAGTTGCACGACCAGCCCGAGCACGTAGACGGCCGCCATCAGCACCAGCGTGCCGAACAGATAGGCGAGACCCGGATGGTCCGAGAAGGGATCTCCGATTGCGGCGAAGAGCCGCCCGACGAGGCTGCCCGGCCCGACGAGCCGGTTGATCAGCGCGAACGCCCACGACGAGCACCGCGGCCGTCAGCGCGAGCGGCAGCAGCGCCAGCAGCCCGGCCAGCCAGGTCGAGACGATCGACTCGAAGCTGCGCTTGATCATCGTCGGTGGCGCTCCGTGGCGATCGCGTGTGGGCAGGATCCTCTACGCTAGCGCGGATCGGCCGTCAACTGCCGGCCCGCGCGCGACTTCGGGATAGACTCGCTGCCGTCATCGCGATGCGGCTGCGGAGGTGCAGTGGAGTCGTTGGCTGGTCCCCGTCCTGAAGGCGCTGGTGCTCGTGCCGGTGACGCTCCTGCCGATCATCAATCCACTGAGCACGGCGCCGCTCTTCGTCGCGACCGCAGGCGGCGACCGGAGCGTCGCGGCGCGGCTCGCGCGTCAGGTCGCGATCAACGCGTGGTTCGTCGTGGTCGCCTCGATGCTGGTCGGCACCTACGTGCTCGCGATCTTCGGCATCTCGCTGCCGGTCGTGCGCCTGGGCGGCGGCCTGCTGGTCGCCTCCACTGCCTGGCGCATGCTCCATCGGACCGAGGACGACGACGTGCACGCCGCGGCCGCGGAAGAGGCGTCCGAGATGTCGTACGCCGAGATCGTCAGGCGGAGCTTCTTCCCGATCACCTTTCCGCTGACGACCGGGCCGGGCACGATCGCCGCGTCGATCGCCCTCGGCGCCCAGATCCCGTCGACGCCCGTCCTGTACCTGGCCGGCGCCGACGGTCGCAGCGGCCGGAGCGGCGCTCGTCTCGCTTGCGCTCTACCTGATCTTCAGGAACTCCACGAAGCTCCTCGCGTGGCTGGGGGAGGTCGGCATGCTCGTCATGATGCGGCTGATGGCCTTCATCCTGCTCTGCATCGGCATCGAGATCATGTGGAGCGGCTGGTCCGAGCTCAACGCGATCAAGCCGTGAGGTGATCGCCCGGGCGGTTATCCGGCCGCCCGGGTCTCGTCGACGATCCGCACCTGCATCGCGCTCAGCCGGTCGTAGAGCCGCGCCTCGGCGAGGATCGGCCACCAGTCGTACAGGAAGATCTCGAGCGGCCGCCAGAGCGCGACCCAGGCGCCGATCACGATGCTCTCGTGCAGGAACCGGCCGTAGTTGTACCGCCCGACGAAGTCCGCCACCGCGTCGCCGAGGAGGTTCGCGGCGGCGACGAACGCGAGACCGATCAGCAGGCTCCAGCGTCCGGTGCGGAACAGCCGCCGGAGCTGCGCGCGGGTCGCCGCCGCGCCCGCCGCGAAATAGTCATGGACCGCCACCTGGAGCGTGGCGACGCCCTCGGGCGTCGCCGCCTCGCGTGAGAGATGGACGATGAGCGCGAGCGGGGCGTCGCGGCGCGCCTCGCGGCTCCAGTCGACGATGAACTGCTCGGCCTTCGGGTCGAGGTCCCGCTCGCGGAACGGCGCGGGATCCATCGCGTTGAAGAGCTGCTTCAGCTCGCCGACGCGGACCTCGATCCGCTCGGCGTCCGGCGGCAGGGGCGCATCGGCCCCGCGGGGCTCTGCTGTCATGTCGGGCGCCCCGCCCCGTGCGCGTTCACGCCCGGGCGGACGCCGTCGCTTTCGCCGGCGGGCTCGCGTCCCGTTTGCCTCCAAACACGGTCACGTAGAGCGTCGGCAGGAACACGAGCATCAGCAGCGTTCCGATCAGCAGGCCGCCCATGATCGCGAAGGCCATCGGCCCCCAGAACACCGTTGGAGCGATCGGGATCAGGCCGAGCACGGTCGAGAACGCGGTGAGCGTGAGGGGCCGGAACCGTGAGCTCGCCGCGGCGATCGCCGCGTCCCAGACGCTCTTCCCTTCGGCGCGGTCAGTCTCGATCTGCACCACGAGGATCACCGCGTTCTTCGCCACCATCCCGAGCAGCGACAGGATGCCGAGGATCGCGACGAAGCCGAGCGGCCGGTTGAAGACGAGCAGCGCGAGGACGACGCCGATGATGCTGAGCGGCAGCACCGCGAGCACGACGAAGACGCTGCGGAAGCTCTGCAGCTGGAGCATCAGAGCGGTGAGCATGAGGAGGATCATCACCGGCACGACGGCGAACACCGAGGCCCGCGCGATCGCGCTGTCCTCGACGGTGCCGCCGAGATCGATGCGGTAGCCCTTCGGCAGGCCCTTCGCCAGCTCGGCGATCGGCGCCTTGAGTGCGTCGACCACGGTGTCCGGCGTGGTGCTGGGGACAATCGCCGCGCGCACGGTGAGCGTCGGTACGCGGTCCCGACGCCAGACGAGCGGGTACTCCTCCCCGAACTCGAGGCTCACGAACTGGGTGAGCGGCACGGTGCGCCCGCCCGGAATCGGGACCTGGAGCGAGCGCAGCGTCGCCATCGTCGCGCGCTCCTTGTCGACGGCGCGCGCGACAACGTCGACGAGGTAGATGTCGTCGCGCACTTGCGTCACCGTCGAGCCGGCGATCGTGGCGTTCAGCACGTCGGCGATCGACGCCGAGCTGACGCCGAGGCTGCGCGCCTGGTCCTGGTCGATCTTGAGACGGAGCTGCCGCGCGGGCTCCATCCAGTCGAAGTTGACGCGCCGCGTTTCCGGATTCGCCGCGATGACCTGCGCCAGCCGCTGCGCGATCTGCGTGACCTCGTCCTTGTCCGGCCCGCGCACGCGGTACTGGATCGGCCAGCCGACCGGCGGACCGAGCTCAAGCGGCTGGATGTTTCCGACGACGTCCGGGAACTCCTCGGCGAGCAGCTTCTCCAGGCGGTCCTGGATCCGTTTTCGTTCTTCGAATCCCTTCGCGACGATCACGAGCTGGCTGAAGAAGGGGTTCGCGCCCTGCACGTCGAGCGGCAGGTAGAAGCGGATCGCGCCGCGGCCGATGTAGGCGCTCCAGTGAGCGATGTCCTCGTCCTTCGCTAGCGCCTCCTCCAGCCGCCTGGCGGTCGTTTCGGAGGCGTAGATCGACGCGTTCTGCCGCAGCGTCAGGTCGACGAGGAGCTCGGGCCGGTCGGACGCGGGAAAGAACTGCTCCGGCACGAACCGCAGCAGGTAGACCGCCGCCACGAACGCGGCGATCGTCACCGCGATGGTCAGCCACTTCACGCGCATCGCGCCGACGAGCAGGCCGCGATATCCGCGCATGAGGGCGCTCGGCTTCTCCTCCGCGCCCGACGTCTTGGGCGCCTTCAGTATCGCTATGCCGATCACCGGCGCGAACGTCACCGCCACGATCCACGACGTGATCAGTGCGATCGCAACCACCGCGAAGATCGAGAACGTGTACTCGCCCGCCGAGCTCCGCGCGAAGCCGATTGGCACGAAGCCCGCGATCGTGATGAGCGTGCCGATCAGCATCGGGGCGGCGAGCGTCTTGTAGGCGAAGGTGGCCGCCTGCTCCTTCGAGTCTCCGGCGGCGAGGCGCCGGATCATCGCATCGACGGTGGTCATCGCGTCGTCGACCAGCAGGGTGAGCGCGATGATCAGCGCCCCGAGCGAGATGCGCTGCAGGTCGATGCCCACGATCAGCATGACGGCGAACACGATGGCGAGCGTTAGCGGGATCGCGAGGGCCACGACGGAGCCCGGGCGCACGCCGAGGCTCACGAAGCTCGCCGCAAGGATGATGAGGATCGCCTGCCACAGCGAGGCCATGAAATCGTTGATCGCGAGGTCGACGACGACCGCCTGGTCGGAGACGAGGAACGGCTCGATGCCGAGCGGCAGGTTCGCCCGGATGTCCGCCATTTCCTTTTTCAGGTTCGCGCCGAGCGCGAGGATGTCGCCGCCCTCGCGCATCGCGATGGCGAGCCCGATCGCCGGCTTGCCGTTCACGTGGAAGAGCGGCAGCGGCGGGTCCGAGAATCCGCGCCGGACCTCAGCGATGTCCCGGAGCGGTATCAGACGCTCTCCCACCGCCAGGTTGACCGCCTTGATGTCGTCCTCGGATTCGAAGGCGCCGGCCACGCGCAGGAAGATCCGCTCGTCGCCGGTCTGCAGGACCCCGGTCGGCCGCACCAGGTTCTGCGCCTGCAATTGCCCGAGCAGGGCGGAATACGTGAGGCCGAGGCCCGCGAGCCGCGCGGTGGAGAACTCGAGGAAGATCTGCTCGTCCTGGGCGCCGAGGATCTCGATCTTGGTGACATCCGGCACGGCGAGGAGGCGCGAGCGCGTGTCCTCGACGTAGTTGCGGAGCTCGCGGTGGGAGAACCCGTCGGCGGTGAAGCCGTAGATGATGCCGTAGGTATCGCCGAAGTCGTCGTTGAAGCCGGGCCCGACGACGCCCTGCGGCAGCGTGCCGCGGATGTCGCCGATGTTCTTGCGCACCTGGTACCAGATGTCCGGCACCTCCTTCGGCGGCGTCGACTGCTCGAGGTCGACGAACATGGTCGTGCGGCCCGCCGTGGTGATGCTGCGCACCCGGTAGAGATGGCGCGTCTCCTGCAGCTTGCGCTCGATCCGCTCAGTGACCTGGAGCAGCGTCTCCTCGATCGTCGCGCCGGGCCAGCCCGCGAAGACGACCATGGTCCGGATCGTAAAGGGGGGGTCCTCGGCCCGGCCGAGGCGCAGGAACGCGATCGTTCCGGCCACGACCGCGGCGATCATGAAGTAGACGATGAGCGACCGGCGCTGGATCGCCCATTCCGACAGGTTCGGGCCGATCACTTCGCGGCTCCGAGGAGTCGCACCTTCTGGCCTGCATGGAGGGCCTGCACGCCCGCGGTCACGACGAGGTCGCCCTGCTCGAGCCCCTCGGCGACGACGACGCGATCGGCATCGTGGCCGGCGACGCGAATCGGCCGCTGCGCGACCGTTTCGGTCTTGGGATCGACGATCCACACCGCCGACTGCGCGCCCGCGCGGACGAGCGCCGACCCCGGGAGCTCGATCGCCGCCGCGGTCTCCATCCGCATGCTGCCGGTCACCGTCGATCCGAGCCGCAGGCTGGCGGGCGGGTCGATGAGACCGATGCGCACCTTGAACGTGCCGGTGATCGGATCGGCGCGCGGCGAGACCTCGCGGACGCGGCCCTTCGCGGTGACGTTGGCGTCGGTGGTCAGCGCCACCGTGATCTCCGGGTTCGAGGGTGCCCGGTCCTTGATCTGCGCCGGCACGTCGAACACCGCGTCGCGCCCTTCCTTGCGCGCCGCCTGCACGACCATGCGGCCCGCCGGCACCACCTCGCCCGGCTCGGCGCCGATGGCGGCGACGGTGCCCGGCGCGTCGGCGACGAGGCGGGTGTAGCTCACCCGGTTCTGCGCGAGCTCGACCTGCGACTGCGCGGAGGTGACGCCCGCCTCGGCGCTCTGCAGGTTCGCCGCGATCTGGTCGAAGGCGGCCTGCGAGATGAAGCGCTGCGCGAGCAGCTGCTTCTGGCGATTGTAGTTGTTCCGCTGCTCGGTGGCCTGCGCGCGCGCGGCGGCGAGCTGCGCCCGGGCGGAGGCGAGGCTCGCCTCCTCGTTCGAGGCATCGAGCCGGGCGAGGAGCTGGCCCGCGCGGATCGCGTCACCGACCCGCACCGGGCGATCGATCATGCGCCCGTCGATGCGAAAGGCGTAGTTGACCTCGGTCTGCGCCTGGACGGTGCCGGTGAGCGACACCGTCTCGCCGGCTGCGAGCTTCATCACCGTCATCACGCGCACCGGCCGGATCTCCGGCGGCGGCGGCTCCTCGGCGCGCCTGCAGCCCCCGAGCACGGCGAGCGTCGCGAGAGCGCAGAGAAACGGCGTGCAGCCAGGACGAGTCTTCAGCAGGAGTTCACGGCGTTCAGGCACAGGACGGACTCCCCAACGAGGATTGCAGTGATCGCCGCGTGACCGGCCGAGCGGCGTGCATGCTTGCGGCGCGCATATTATTACAGGGTCCACTTTCACACGGTCCACTTTCGGTTCGCGGGCCGAGGCCGGTCGCGTGCGCGCGTCTTCATGGTGGCGCGCGCACGTTTCATCAATGAGACGCAGTCCCGCGCCTCACGGCCGCCCTCAACCCGCCATCGCCACTCCGAACGCGATCGCCGCCACGATCAGCGCGAGACCCGCTACCGCCCACTGCCGCAGGACACCGTCGAACACGACGAACATCCCGCCCACGGCGACCGTCGCCCGGCGAACCGGTCTCAAGAACGTGAGCGGCCCATCCGCTACGGACATCTGCGGCAGTTGACGCCCGAGGCCGGCCGCCAGCAACGCGCCGCCGGCGAGAAGCAGGATGGCGGACCAGAGGTCGGAGAGCGTCAGCGCACCCGACAGGGCGTCGAGCGAAAACGCGCCGTTGGCCACGAACCCGAGCGCGAGCGAACACAGCGCGAGCGCCAGGGCGGCCAGTTCCGCGATGCGCGACACGGGCTTCTTCGGCTCGATCGGCCCGTCGGCCGGACGCAGCGCGTGGGCGAGCACGAGCACCACGTAGCTCGCCGTCAGCAACCCGCCCACGTCGAGCACGGTCTCCCACCACCATTGCCCCGATGCGCCGGCGGCGTCGAAGAAGAGCTTCTTCGCGACGTAGGCGCCGCTCGGCGGCAAGCCCATTAGCGCCACCCCCGCGAGCGCAAAGGTGAGCACGGTCACCGGCAACGTACGGGCGGCGCCCGCCAGTCCCGCGATGCGATCGTGACCGAACGCGAGGTAGATCAGGCCGGCCGCCATGAACATCGCCGCCTTCGCCGTGGCGTGGGAGATCGCCTGCAGCATGCCGCCGGTCAATGCGCCGCCGCGCTCGAGCGCAGCGCCGTCGAACGCGAGCGGAAACATCAGGAACAGGTAGCCGATCTGCGCCACCGTCGAGTACGCGACCAGCAGCTTGAGCCGTTCCTGCCGCAGCGCGACCACGTTGCCGACCAGGATCGCGCCCGCGCCGAGCGCCGCGAGCAGCTGCGCCGACGGCGCCGTCACCACGCCCGGCAGCACGTCGAACCAGAGCCGGACGACGAGGAACCACGAGCCCTTGATCACCAGGCCCGACAGCACGGCGCTCGCCGCAGCGGGCGCCCCGGCGTGCGCCGGCGGCAGCCAGAGGTGCAGCGGGAAGAGCGCGGTCTTCGCGAGCAGCCCCACCGTCATCAGCGCTGCCGCGGCCAGCGTCGCCGGCTCGGGAACGATCCGCTCGGACAGCAGTTGAATGTCGAGCGTGCCGTACGCGCCGTAGAGCAGCACCGCGCCGAGGAGATAGAAGACCGACCCGAGCAGCGCGTACAGCATGTACCGGAGCGCGGCGCGCAGCGTGTCGGCCTTGCCGTCGAGCGAGACGAGCGGAACGGCGGCGAAAGTCAGGAGCTCGAGGGCGACGTACAGCGTGAAGAGATCGCCGCTCACGAACACGAGGTTCAACGACCCCCAGATTGCGAGCAGCAGGGTCCAGAACACGAGCGGCGCACGCGCCTCCCGCACCCCGTCGGGCGTCGCGAAATCGGCGCGCGCGTACACGCCGATGCCGAGGATCACCACCGCGATGGCCAGGATCATGACGAGCGCGAGGCCGTCCGCGCGCAGCGCGATGCCGAGCGGTGGCGCCCAGCCGCCCAGCAGGTAGACCAGCGCGGCGCCGGATCGCGTCATCGACGCGGCGATCCCGATCGCGATGCCGAGCCCCGCGAGGATCGTGAGCGTCGCGACCCGCTGGGCGTTGCGTCCGCCGAGCGCAAAGCCGGCGAGCACGCCCACGAACGGCACCAGCACCGCCAGCACGAGGAGCAGCCCGCCGGGCGTCGTCGTCATCTCGTGCGGCATCTACGCCTCGCGGGCATCCGGGTCCGGCGTGGCCGGCGCCGGCGCATCGGACGCGAGCGTGGCCGAGCCCGTCTCGTCGAACAACCGCAGCAGCAGGGCGACCGCGAGCGCGCTCGCGGAGAACGCGACGACGATGCCGGTGATCAGCAGCGCCTGCGGCACCGGGTCGCCGCCCCAGCCGAGCGCCCCGCCACGGTACGCGATGGCGCCGAAGAGCACGAACACGCCGTTGCCGACGACGTTGAACGCGAGGATCTTGCGCAGCGGCTGCGGGTTGACGATGAGGGCGTACACGCCGAGGCCGACGAGCGCCGCCGCGCACAGCCCGAACAGCGTCGCCGCATCCATCATCGCAGCGGCCTCTCGGGCGCACCCGCCAGGATCAGTCCAAGCGTCACCGCGAGCGAAGGAAGCAGCGCCCATTCGATGACCTTGATCAGCGGCTTCGCCAGACCGTCGGGATACGCGAGGAACGCGCCCGCGGTCGCCACGCCGGCGGCGCCGATCGCGATGAACACCACCGGTCCGCCGATCAGCGCGAACCGGACCCAGGTCCGGCTGACCGGCGGCGCGTCGGCGAGGCCGGCCATCACGGCGAGCAGCCACATCGCCGCCAGGATGCTGGCGCCCTGGAACTTGCCGCCGGGGAGGTCCGCGCCGATCCAGAAGATGTAGACGCCGACGATGATCCCGATCGGCGGCAGCACCCGCGCGAGGTACGCGAGGATGCCGTCGGGATCGGCGCGATGCAGCCGCCCCGGGCGCCCGCCCCAGGCGCGATCCGGCGCGAGCGACCACACGCCGATCATCGCGAACAGCACCACGATCGCCTCGAGCAGCGTGTCCATGGCGCGGAAGGCGAGCAGGACGCCGGTGATCGGATTGCCCACGCCGGTCGCGGCCATGTTGGCGGCCGTCTCGTGCGCGAGCGTGGGCGCCGGATCGGGGAGCGCGAGGACAGCGACCGCGAGCGCCGCCGTCACGCACGCTGCGACGAGCGCGGCAGCGAGCCGCATCGCCACGCCGGGGCGTTCGGCGTGCGCCGCGGCTTCGGTGCGTCGGAGCCGCGCCGCTGCCGCGATCAGCATCGCGCCCGTCAGCCCGCCGCCGATCGCCGCCTCGGTCAACGCGACGTCGATGCCGTGCAGTTGCACCCACACGAGCGCAAGCAGCATCCCGTACGCGACGAAACCGACGGCCGCGGCAAACGTGTCGCGCGCGACGACCGTCCAGACCGCGAGCGCCAGGACGAGGACCGCGAGCCCGGCGTTGAGCGCCTCGATCATGCGCCCGGACCGGTGCGCCGCGCCGCGCGCGCGATGAGCTGGGAGACCGCCCCGCTCGCGAGGAGCGCGAGGAGCCAGATCGCCACCAGCTTGAGCCCGCCGAGCACGCCGTCGACATGCGGCAGGAGGCCGAGCACCACGAGTCCGAGCCCGAGGTTGTCGGCCTTGGTGAGCGCGTGCAGCCGCGTGAGCGCGTCGGGAAAGCGCAGCAGCCCGACGGTGCCGGCGAGGAAGAAGAACGCGCCGGCGCAGACCGCGACGACGGTGAAGAGATCGAGCAGGCTCATCCGCGATCGCCCGCTTCGTCCGCCGGCGCTTCGGTCGCGCTCTTGAAGAACGCCACCGAGGCGAAGGCCGCGAGCAGCGCGAGCGTGAGCGCCACGTCCACGGTATCGATGCCGGTTGCCGCCCCGAGCAGCAGGAGCACCGCGATGCCGCCGGTGCCGAGGAGCTGCGCGGCCATCATGCGGTCGGCGTCGCCGGGTCCGCGCATGATGCGCACGAGCCCGAGCGCGACCATCAGCAGGACGAAGCCGGCCGCGGCGAGCAGGAACTCAGCCATGGCCCTTCCCCGGCTCGAGCGCCCCGGCGTATTCCCGTTCCTCGGTCGCGAGCTGCTCCGCGACCGGCTGCGCGGTATCCAGGCAGTGATACAGGATCCCCGACTCGTCGTCCTCGGCGGGCACCGTGCCGGGCAGGAGGCTCGTGATCGTCGCGAACGCGTTGCGCGCGGCCCCGCGCGGCAGGCCCGTGCGATACAGGACGAACCCGGTGCGGAGCGGCATGCCCGGTGCGAGCGCACGGCGCGCGACGTCGATCCCCGCCAGCACGGACTGCCACAGGAACCGCGGGGCGCGCGCCGCGAGCGCCGCGAACTTCACGCGGCCAGTGTCCGCCGGGAGGAGTCGCAGGCTCGTCCAGGTCGCCGCGGCCGCGGTCAGCGCGCCGACCGCGAGATCGGCCGGCTGCGCGCTGCGAATGAGCACGATCCAGAGCGCGGCGAGCCCCAGAAAGCGGGCGAGCGCGGTGCCCATGCTGGCCCCCTTCGTTGTGATTCTTGGTGACGCGGAGACTAGCCTCTGCGGCGCCGCAGCGTCAACAAGGGGCCGCTACTTGCGCGCCTTCGCCGCCGCGGCGTCCGCGCTCTGTTTCGCCTGTGCATCGTCCCCGGCCTTCGTTCGCGACTGGATGGCGATGATCACCGGCACGAGGACCGACGCGACGATGCCCGCAGCGAAGCCGTTGTTGTACAGGTTGAGCCCGGCGTGCAGCGGGCCCACGGTCTGCGCCGCCGACGAATGGATGAATCCCGCCACGACGCCCCAATGCCACCCGAAACGCCCCGCGATCGGCGCGAGCGTCGTGCCGAACAGCGCCGCGAGCAGGATCGACGGGTCGTCCGCGCTCCACGGCTTGGCGAGCGACCCGAGGAACACCCCAACCATGATCGGCACGATGTTCCGCGGGTGCTTGCCGAAGGCCGCGAAGCCGACGATCGTGAAGATCGCGCCGATGACAGGACCGTTCAGCTCGCCGCCGACGGCGAGGATATAGGCCACGCCGATCGCGCCGCTCAGACCCATGTTGGCGAGCGTCGGTCCGATACCGGCGAGCGCGATGAAATCGGTCGGCGACTGGCCGGAAGTGCTCATCACCTTCCTCACCCCCGACGGCACGCTCCGGTCGAACCAGAACCCGACGGCGATCATCGACGCGAAGAGGACGGAGAGGAAGCGCACCGAGCAGGACGGTTGTTGCCGGTCGTCCAGACGAAGACCGGATCCGGCACGAAGCCGTACGACTTGTACAGCGCGACGACGAGCGTGCCGACGAGGCCCGCAGTGAACCCCATGTTGTACAGGCTGAAGCCCATGTGCGCCTTGAAGAGCTGCGCCGCCGCGGGCGCCAGGATGAACCCGATGACGAGGCTGGTGACGATCGCGAGCGGCACGCTCACGGCGGGTGTGAGGCTCGTGCTGAACAGGATCTCCGAGAAGATCGGCGCGAGCGCCACGCCGAAGAACGCCGTGTTGATGTGCGTCGCGAACGGCTCCCCCTTGAATCGGGAGTACAGCGCGACGCCGATGACGATGCACCAGACGTTCAACAGGTTCTTGCCGAACAGCGCGAAGCCGAGCACCAAAAAGAGGCATGCGACCGCGGCGCCGGTCATCTTGGCGCCCACCTGGTAGTAGACCAGGCACGCGCACAGGGTCAGCAGCCCCGCGTTCACGCAGCCGGCGCCGATCCCGCCGATGCCGAAGTAGTCGGTGAGGAGCGTGTCCCGCGAGGTCGTTATCGCGACGAGGCCGCGGGCGACGGCGGCAGGGCCGTCCACGAGCAAGCCGAACGCGACGAACGCCGCGGCGTACGCGGCGACGATCAGCAGGATCGTCGTGTCTGAAACCTGCGCTGGGCTCGCCTCGTGGTCCGCCACGTTGTCGGTCATCTGCTCGCGCCCTGTCTCATAGGTGAGCCCAAAACCGAAACTTGACCGAGCAAAAACGCGTCAGTAGAGTGGTTGGTTCACAGGCGCTCGCCGGCTGCGCAAAAGGGGGTAACAATGCAGCTCACACCCAGAGAGTTCGACAAGCTCCTCATCTACATGCTGGCCGAGGTGGCGCTCAAGCGCAAGGCGAAGGGCATCAAGCTCAACTACCCGGAAGCCGTCGCCATCATCTCCGCGGCCGCCCTCGACGGCGCGCGCGCCGGCAAGACGATCGAAGAGGTCACCAAGGAGGCGCGCACCGCGCTCACCAAGGCCGACGTCATGGACGGCGTCGCCGACCTCATCCCGATGGTGCAGATCGAGGCGGTGTTCACCGACGGCAGCCGCCTCGTCACGGTCCACACGCCGATCCAGTAGCGCGTCGCGAGAGGAGCGTAGCCGATGGCAAGCGTCAAGAGTTATCCCAGCCTCGCGGCCGACGTCGACCCGATCACCGCCAGTGTTCCGCTGGGCGGCTACGTGTGCCGGAAGGAGGCGGTCTCGTTCCACGAGAAGCTGCCGGTCACCGCGCTGAAGGTGCGCAACACCGGCGACCGCCCGGTGCAGGTCGGCTCGCACTTCCACTTCTTCGAGGTCAATCGCGCCCTCGAGTTCGATCGCGCCGCCGCCTTCGGGCAGCACTTGAACATTCCGGCCTCCACGGCGCTGCGGTTCGAACCGGGCGACGAGCGCGAGGTGAACCTGGTGCCTTACGGCGGCAAGCGTGCCGTGTACGGGTTCAACAACCTGGTCGACGGCGCCACCGCGGGCAAGACCGCCGGGCCGCGGAAGGCCAAGGCGGTGGCGTTGGCCGCGAAGCGCGGCTTCCGCTCGTCCGGCGCGAAGAAGCGCTGAGCCGCGAGCCACTCATCTACGCGAGGGCCCCGATGGCAACGATTTCACGCAACGAGTACGTCGGCCTCTTCGGTCCCACGACCGGCGACCGCATCCGGCTGGGCGACACCGGCCTCTTCGTCGAGGTCGAGCGCGATCTCCGCGGCGCGCCCGGCGACGAGATCGTCTTCGGCGGCGGCAAGAGCCTGCGCGAAGGCATGGGCATGGACAACCGGATCACGCGCGCGGGCGGCGCGCCCGACCTCGTGATCACCAACGTGACGATCATCGACGCGGTGCTCGGCGTGGTGAAGGCGGACGTGGGGATCAAGGACGGCCGCATCTGCGCCATCGGCAAGGCCGGCAATCCGCAGACGATGGACGGGATCACCCCGGGACTGGAATGCGGCCTCGCCACCGACGCGATCTCCGGCGCGCACCTGATCCTGACCGCCGCCGGCATCGACACGCACATCCACTACATCTCGCCGCAGCAGGCGTACGCGGCGCTGTCCAACGGCACGACCACGCTGATCGGCGGCGGCACCGGCCCCTCGGACGGCTCCAGCGCGACGACCGTCACGCCGGGGCCGGGGAACATCCGGACGATGCTGCGCGCCTTCGAAGGCTGGCCGATCAACGTCGGCATCCTCGGCAAGGGCCACGGGCACGGCAAGGCGGCGCTCGTCGAGCAGATCGAGGCCGGCGCGGTCGGCTTCAAATGCCACGAGGACTGGGGCACCACGCCGGCGGTGCTGCGCTCGGCGCTCACGGTGGCAGACGAGATGGACGTGCAGGTGTGCATCCACACCGACACGCTCAACGAGTCCGGCTTCGTCGAGGACACGATCGCGGCGTTCGAGGGCCGCGCCGTCCACTCGTTCCACACCGAGGGGTCGGGCGGCGGCCACGCGCCCGACATCATCAAGATATCGGGCTTGCCGAACGTGCTGCCCTCCTCGACCAATCCCACGCTCCCCTACGGGATCAACTCGCAGGCGGAGCTCTACGACATGATCATGGTGTGCCACCACCTCAGCCCCGACATCCCGTCGGACGTGGCGTTCACCGAGAGCCGCATCCGCGCCGAGACCATCGCCGCCGAGAACGTGCTGCACGACCTCGGCGTGATCTCGATGTTCTCGAGCGACTCGCAGGCGATGGGCCGCATCGGCGAGTGCTGGCTGCGCACCATCCAGACCGCGGACGCGATGAAGACCGGGCGCGGGAAGCTGCCGGAGGACGCCAAGGGCAACGACAATTTCCGCGTCCTGCGCTACGTGGCGAAGATCACGATCAACCC
This sequence comes from uncultured beta proteobacterium, assembly GCA_963789885.1. Taxonomy (GTDB): domain Bacteria; phylum Pseudomonadota; class Gammaproteobacteria; order Burkholderiales; family SG8-39; genus DATEDA01. The sequence goes on from CAWBNB010000025.1 coordinate 38,488, forward strand.
GGCGATCGCGCACGGCATCGCGCACGTGCTCGGCTCGGTCGAGGTCGGCAAGATCGCCGACCTGGTGCTGTGGGAGCCGGCGTTCTTCGGCGCCAAGCCGAAGCTCGTGCTCAAGGGCGGCGTCATCAGCTGGGCGGTGATGGGCGACCCGAACGCGTCCCTGCCGACGCCGCAGCCGGTCTACTACCGGCCGATGTTCGGCGCCTTCGGCAAGGCGCTGCCCGACTCCTGCATCACCTTCGTCTCGGGCGCCGCGTACGCGGCGGGCATCAAGAAGCGGCTGGGGCTCGAGCGCCAGGTGGTCGCCGTCCGCAATACCCGCAAGATCGGCAAGCGCGACATGGTGCGCAACTCCGGCACCCCGAAGATCGAGGTGAGCCCCGAGACGTTCGCGGTCACCGTCGACGGCAAGCACGCCACCGTGGCGCCGCTGAAGACGATCTCGCTCAACCAGAAGTACTTCTTCAGCTGACCCGCACGCCGTGATCCTCGTCGAAGCGGTGCTCGGGAACCAGGCCGACCCGGAATGGGCGGCCCGCCTCGGCGCCGCGGCCGTCGACGAGCTCGCGCTCGACCACTGGGAAGCGCAGAAGAACCGCTTCCGCAAGAAGACCGCCGGCGGCATCGAGCTCGCCGTGTCGCTCGATCGCGGCACGTTCATGCGCGACGGCGACGTGCTGCTCTGGGACGCGCGGGGTGCGCGCGCCGTCGTCGCCCGGATCAGCCTGCGCGACGTGATGATCATCCATCTGGACGAGATGACGGGGGTCGCGCCCGAGCTCGCCATGCGCACCTGCGTCGAGCTCGGCCACGCGCTCGGGAACCAGCACTGGCCCGCGCTCGTCAAGGGCAACCGCGTGTACGTGCCGCTCACCGTCGACCGCAAGGTGATGAGCTCGGTCATGAACACGCATCGTTTCGAAGGCATCCGCTACGAGTTCGTGCCGGGCGGCGAGATCGTGCCGTACCTCGCCCCGCACGAGTCGCGGCGGCTCTTCGGCGGCGCCGAGGGCCCGGTGCATTCGCACACGCACGAGCAGTACGTCGCGGTCGACGACGAAACCGGCGAGACGTACGCACGTCCCCCCGTGCGCGCGCACTCGCACGCCCACCCCCATTCTCATCCGCATTCCCATTCGCACGCCGGCGCCGGTCCGGACGATCCGCCGCGCTCCAAATGACCACGAACGACCAGGGCGACGCGGTGCCGGGCACCGCCGCGCCGCTCGCCCGCGCGCTGCAGTTCGGCGACTCGATGTTCCCGATCGGCGGGTTCGCGTTCTCGGGCGGGCTCGAATCGGCGATCCAGAAGCGCGTGGTGACCGACGCCGATACGCTGCAGGCGTACGCGCGCACCGCGGTCGAGCAGGCCGCGCTGGGCGACGGCATCGCGGTGATCTGGGCGCATCGTGCCGCCGCGGCGGGCGACGTCGCCGAGCTCGTCCGGATCGACGAGCGGGTGTACGCCCGCAAGCTCTCCGGCGAGACGCGGACGATGTCGGTGCGCATGGGCAAGAAGTTCACCGAGATGGGCGCCGAGGTGATCGGCGCGCCGCTCCTGAAGACGTGGCGCGTGCACATCGACGCCGGCGCCACACCCGGGTGCTACCCGGTGGCGCTGGCGGTGAACTTCGCCGCGCAGGGGCTGCCGGCGCGGGACGCCTTCGTCGTGCATCAGTACGGCGTGGCGGCCATGATCCTGAGCGCCGCGCTGCGGTTGATGAAGATCAGCCACGTGGACACGCAGCGGATGCTCTATCGGCTCAACGCCGCCGCGGACGCCGCCTACGAGACCGCCGCGGCGGCGCGCCTGTCGGACATGGCGGGCTTCGCGCCGCTGACCGAGATCCTGGCGGCGGCCCACGTCAAGGCGCACGTGCGCCTGTTCATGAACTGAAAGGGACCGGAACTTGGCGAAGAAGATCACGCGCATCGGTGTGGGCGGCCCGGTCGGGTCGGGCAAGACCGCGATCGTGGAAGCGATCACGCCGCGGCTGCTCGAGATGGGCATCAAGGTCCTGATCATCACCAACGACGTGGTGACGACCGAGGACGCGAAGCACGTCCAGCGCACGCTCAAGGGGATCCTGCTCGAGGAGCGCATCCTCGGCGTGGAGACCGGCGCCTGCCCGCATACCGCCGTCCGCGAGGACCCGAGCATGAATCTCGCCGCGGTCGAGGACATGGAGGCGCGCTTTCCCGACGGCGACGTGGTGCTGATCGAGAGCGGCGGCGACAACCTCACGCTGACGTTCTCCCCGGCGCTGGTCGACTTCTTCATCTACGTCATCGACGTCGCCGCCGGGGACAAGATCCCGCGCAAGAACGGCCCGGGGATCACACAGTCGGACATCCTCGTCATCAACAAGACCGACCTCGCGCCGCACGTGGGCGCGAGCCTCGCCGTCATGGAGCACGACTCGCGCCTGATGCGCGGCGAGAAGCCGTTCCTCTTCACGAACTGCAAGACCGGGGAAGGCATTCCGCGGCTCGTCGAGCTGATCCGCAGCGACCTCCTCTTCGACCTCAAGCTGCCGGCCCGGCAGCCTGCGTGATGGGCGTCACCGAGCCGCCGCCGGGTCTCGCGCCGTGGGCGGCCGCCGAGACGCTCGGCGCGACGGCGCCGGAGCTGGCGGCCTTCCAGGACGAGCCGCCGCAGATGGCGAGCGGCGCGGTCGGCAAGACCGGGTTCCTGCGGCTCGGCTTCGAACGGCGCGGCGACCGGACGATCCTCGCGGACCTCGACCGCCGCACGCCGTACATGGCGCAGCGCGCGCTGTACCCCGACCAAGCGATGCCGGACCTCGCCTGGCTCTTCATGATCACCACGTCGGGCTGCGTGCTGCAGGGCGACCGGCTCGCGCTCGACGTGACGCTCGCACCGCGCGCGCGCGCGCACGTCACGACGCAGTCGGCGACCAAGGTCCACTCGATGGACGCCAACTACGCGGTGCAGACGCAGGTCCTCTCGCTCGCCGACGGCGCCTACCTCGAGTTCCTCCCCGAGCCGCTGATCCCGCACCGGCGCGCCCGCTTCGTGAGCGACACGCGGATCTCGATCGCCCCGACCGCCACGCTCCTCTACGCGGAGATCGTCCAGCCGGGGCGCAAGCACCATCACCCGGACGAGTGCTTCGGCGCCACCCTGCTCTCGCTCGCGGTGGGCGCGGAGCGTCCCGACGGACGGACGCTGTTCACCGAGAAGCTCGTGATCGACCCGGTGCGACGCCCGGTGCGCCAGACCGGCGTGATGGACTCGTTCGACGTGCTGGCGAACGTGGTCCTGCTCACGCCGAAGGACGGCGCCGATCGCGTCCACGCGCGCGTCGACGCCGACGTCGATCTGGCGCAAGGCCTCGCCTTCGGCGCATGCCGCCTGCCCAACGACGCCGGCCTGATCTTCAAGGCACTCGGCCGCGAGACCGCGCAGGTCAAGGCCAGGGTGCGCGAGTTCTGGGGCATCGCGCGCGAAGAGATCACCGGGACGGCGCTACCGCCGCCCTTCTTCTGGCGCTGATCCGGGAGGCGACGATGAAGGGACTGCTGACGTGGTGGGAAGGCTGCTGCGCTTCGTCGAAGGTCCTGCGTTTCGTGGACCTCAACCTGCGCGGCATCGGGCAGGTGATGTTCCAGGACAACCCGCTCTCCGGGCTCCTCTTCTTCGTCGGCATCGGCTGGGGATCCTACGCGGCCGGCATGCCGCAGGTGGCGATCGGCGGGCTGGTAGCGGTCGTCGCGGCGACGCTCACTGCGCAGTGGCTGCGCGTCGACGCGGCCGACCTCGGCGCCGGGCTGTACGGCTACAACGCCTACCTCGTCGGGCTCGCGCTCGGCACGTTCCTCGCCGTTTCGCCGCTTTTTTGGGTCTACGCCGCGCTCGGCGGCGCCGTTTCGGTCCCGGCCACCCTCGGGACCGCCAACGTGTTCAAGACCTGGGGCGTCGCCGCGCTCACCGCGCCGTTCGTCCTCGTGGCGTGGCTGCTGCTGCTCGCGACCTACGCGTTCTCCGCGATCGCGGGCAGCGGACTGCCGATGACCGCCGAGATCGTGCCGATCGATCCGGCCGCGGCGAACCCGCTCGCGTTCGGCGACTTCGTCCAGGGGGTCCTGAAGAGCATTACGCAGGTGTTCCTGAAGGCGAGCGTGCTCGCCGCGGTGCTGCTCCTCGCCGGGCTGGCGGTGAACTCGCTCGCCGCCGCGGTGTTCGCCCTCGGCGGCGCGATCGTGGCGGTGGTCACCGCGCACGTCCTCGGTGCCGAGAGCGACCTCATCACCGGCGGCCTGATGGGCTTCAGCCCAGTCCTCACCGCGATCGCGCTCGGCACGGTGTTCTACAAGCCGGGCGCGCGCGTGGTGGTCTACGCACTGGTGGGCACGGTGTTCACGGTCGTCGTCCAGGGCGCGATGAACGTGGCCCTGACGCCGTTCGGCATTCCCACCCTGACCGGGCCGTTCGTCCTCGCGTCCTGGCTCTTCCTGCTGCCGCGCCAGCATTTCGAGCAGGCATGACCCTCGCCTCGATCCTCGCGCTCGGCTTCCTGCTCGGCATGCGGCACGCCACGGACGCGGACCATCTCGCGGCGGTGGCCACGCTCGCGACGCGCAGCCGGTCGGTCGCCCAGACGGTGCTGCAGGGCGTGGCCTGGGGCACCGGTCACACGCTCACGTTGATGCTCATCGGCGGCGCGGTGCTCGTCGCCGGCGCCGTCGTCCCGGCTCGGGCGGCGCACGCCCTCGAGTTGGCGGTGGGCGTCATGCTCGTCCTCCTCGGCGCGGACGCGCTCTACCGGCTGCGGCGCGAGCGCATCCACTTCCACGCGCATCGCCATGTGGACGGCGCCGCCCATTTCCACGCCCATTCGCACCGGGGCGAGGGCGTGCCGCACGATCCGGCTCGTCACGACCACGTGCACCCGCGCGGCTTTCCCGCGCGCGCCCTGGTCGTCGGCATGGTGCACGGGATGGCGGGCTCCGCGGCGCTGATCCTCCTCAGCCTCGAGGCGCTGCGCTCGCCCGCCTGGGGGTTCGCCTACATCGCGCTCTTCGGCCTCGGCTCGATCCTCGGCATGGCGCTGCTCTCGGCCGCGATCGCGGTGCCGCTGCGCCTAACGTCGCGCCACCTCGCCCGCGCGCATGACGGGCTCTCTGCCGGGGTTGGCGTGGCGACCCTCGTGCTCGGCTGCTACATCGTCTACCGGATCGGCGCGGGCGGCGGCACGCTCGGTTAGGCGTTCAGAAGCGACCGACGAACGTCGCAGCGACGAACGGCGCGGGGTCGTAGTCGACCTTGCGCAGGGTGTTGCCGGAAGGATCGTCGACCCGCAACTCGCCGGCCACGACGACCCCGCCGTAGAGGTGGAGCGACATTTGCGTGCCCAGACTGCGGGTGGCGCGCAGGAATACCGGCACCCCGCGCTCTTCGCCGACTCCGTTCGGCACCGGCCCGTTCTCGCTGAGGCGAAAGCGCGTGATGCGCCACGCCGCGCCGACGCCGAGCTCCCAGTTGCTGTCGAACCGGTAGTCGAGCTCGACGCCGGCCGGCCCGGTCGGGCCGGCGGCGAGCGGGTTGATGAGGCGCCAGCGGTCGCTGAAGCGCCAGTCGACGATCAGGAAGGGGAACGCGGCCGTCTTCTCGATGCGGTCGTACACGCCGACGCCGAGGCCGAGCCGGTTGCCGTCGGCGAAGCGCTTGGTGCCCGACACGATGGCGCCCCAGACGAGCGAGTCGCCGGTCTTGGCGCCGTTCTCCTTGAACCAGTCGACCGACGGGATGAACCCGACGCTCCAGCCGTCGCGCAGCGCGAACGAGAGGGGGATCGCCACGCCGTAGCGCTGCACGATGTTCCACGGCGCCACGCCACCGAAGGCGACCGGGTTGGAGAACGAGTAGTCGGAGTAATCGTAGTTGAGCGTCACGCCCGCGCCCACGCCCGGCGAGAGCTCGCCCGTCACGCCGCCGCGCACGAGCGCGTGCCACGCGCTGAAGTCACCGCCATTGTCCAGATCGCCCTTGCCCTCGTAGACGGGCGTGATCGAAACGAACGGCTGCCAGCGGGTGTCCTGGGCCTGCGCCGGACCGACCGCCGAGAGGAACGCGGCGAGGATCGCTGCCCCTGCAAGTTTCGTTGCGTCGAGTTCCATCGTTTCGCCTCCGTTCGCAATTCAATGCTGTGCAGCAGGGGCGTCCTCGGGTGCTCCCGGGCCGCGTAGCATCCGCACGCCGAGGTACGCGATCGCGATCGCCAGCAGCGGGCTCGCGCCGCAAGGACAACCTCTACGAGTTCGGCGGCGGTCTCGTCTGGGAGTTCGTCAAGACCTGGTCGTTGCGGCCGGAGATCCTCTACATCCGGGACCAGAGCAACGCGGTCGGCTTCAACTACAGCTCGACCGAAGTCTGGATCAACATCCGCAAGGCGCTCTAAGCGCGCGCGTAACGCCTTGGTCCGCTCCCGACGATCACGCGAGATCTCGGGCCCTGATACTCTCGGCTGCGGCGCCGGCCGCTATTCAAGCGATTCTCGCACGAGAAGTCGGGCCCAAGGAGCACCACTATGCAAACCACCCCAGTTATGGCGAGTTGTTGCAGCCACGCGACCCGCCGTGGCTTCCTGAAAACGGCGGGGGTCGCGACTGCCGCAGCGCTATTGAGCGCAGGGCCTTTTGCCCGGCTCGCCTACGCCGCCGCGCTCACCCAAGCGCAGCGGGACAAGCTGACCCCCGACGAGATCATCGCGATGATGAAGCGGGGCAACGAGCGCTTCCGCAGCGGCAAGAAGTCCACGCAGGACTTCCTCGCCCAGCAGCGGGCGAGCGCCAAGGGACAGTATCCGGCGGCGGTGATCCTGAGCTGCATCGACTCGCGCGCGTCGGCGGAAACGATCATGGATCTCGCCATCGGCGACGTCTTCAACGCGCGGGTGGCCGGGAATATCGCCAATGACGACATCCTCGGCAGCATGGAGTTCGCCTGCGCAGCGGCCGGCGCCAAGGTCGTGCTGGTGATGGGACACACGGCGTGCGGCGCGATCAAGGGCGCGATCGACGACGTGCAGCTCGGGAACCTCACGGGTCTCCTCGCCAAGATCCAGCCGGCGGTGAAGGCGACCGCGTACCAGGGCGAGCGCTCGGCCAAGAACAGCGCCTTCGTGGACGCCGTAGCCCGCAGGAACGTGGAGCTCACCATGGAGAACATCCGCAAGGGCAGTGCCGTGCTGAACGACCTCAAGGCGAAAGGCGCAATCAACATCGTCGGGGCGATGTACGACATCGCCAGCGCGAAAGTGGATTTCTTCTCCTGATCGACGCCGGGGCAATCGGAATCTGACGCACACACGAATCTGACAGGACGGACATGACGAACCCAACGCATCGACTCAGCACTGCAGCGTCAGTCGCCGCCGCCATTCTCAGCGCTGCCGGTCCCGTGTTCGCCCAGACCGCACCGGCCGCCATCGCCGATTGCGCGTCGATCTCGGTCGACAGCGAGCGCCTCGCCTGCTACGACCGCGCCGCCGGGCGCGCGCCCGCGCCGCCGTCGGCCGACAAGCGGCCGGGTTCGGAGGTGCCGCCCGCGACCGCCGAGAAACCCGCGCCGGCCGCCGGCACACTGCGCGCGCCCGCGTCGCTGATCGACGCCGCGTGGGGATTCACGCCGGACTCGAACCGGTACGTCATCGATCTGTACAACCAGAACTACCTGCTGGTCGCGCGCTACACCGACCACGTCAACACCGCTCCCTATCAGCCGATCTTCCAGGCTGCCGGCAAACCGGTGAACCTCAACGACACCGAGGCGAAGTTCCAGCTCAGCTTCAAGCTGCGGCTGTGGACGACCGACGACCGGCGCTGGGGCGTGTGGGCCGCCTACACCCAGCAGAACCAGTGGCAGGTGTACAACGGCGACATCTCGCGCCCGTTCCGGGAGACCAACTACATGCCGGAGCTCTTCGTGAGCTACCGGCCGGGGATCGCGCTCGGTGGCGGGTTCCAGTGGAACCTTCTCAACGTCGGCTACACCCACCAGTCGAACGGCCGGACCGACACGCTGTCGCGGAGCTGGGACCGGATCATCGCGACGTTCGGATTCGAACGCGACAACTTCGCCCTGCTCGCCAAGGCCTGGTACCCGTTCAACTACAAGGAAGACAACCCCAACATCACCGACTACTACGGCTACGGCAGCCTGACGGGGATCTACAAGTGGCGCGACAACAGCTTCTCGCTGATGGCGCGCGGCAATCTGAGCAAGGGCAAAGGCGCTGCGGAGCTCACCTGGATGTCGCCACGGCTCCTCGGACCCTTGCGCGTCTACGTGCAGGGCTTCACCGGCTACGGGGAGAGCATGATCGACTACAACTGGAACCAGAGCACGATCGGCGCCGGCATCGCGCTCAACGACGCGCTGTAGCCGACGCGGCGTCCAGGATGCCGATCGCGGCCGCGCCCGGCACTGCAATGCCCGCGGGCTCGTGAACGAACGGGCCGTCCGGGATGCTGCGCCGCCTCTTCGCCTCCAGCCGATACATCGTGTTCATCGCGATCGTCGGCACCTTCGTCGCCTCGCTCGCGCTGCTCGTGTACGAGGCGGTCGTCGTCGGCTCGGTGGTCGTCGACATCATCCGCGAGGGCGCGATCTCGACCAAGGCCGCCAAGGCCCTCGCCGTCGGGCTGATCGAGGCGGTGGACGTGTTCCTGATCGCCATCGTCGCCTACATCATCAGCCTGGGCCTCTACGCGCTCTTCGTCGACGACACCCTTCCCCTGCCCCGCTGGCTCGAGATCCACGATCTCGACGACCTCAAGGACCACCTGGTGAGCGTCGTGATCGCCGTGCTCGCCGTCCTCTTCCTCCGCGAGGCGGTGGCCCGGGCCGGGGACGCCGATCTGCTCGGGCTCGGGGCGGCGCTCGCGCTCATGATCGCGGCGCTGACCTTCTTCCTCGCGAAGAAGGGGCAGCGGAAGGCATGGCCGGCGCAAGGCACCCGGCCCGATCGCAAAGCGGACGTCTGACGAGGACGTCTACCGAAGGCGCCGGCGCTGCGTTGTTGACTTACACCCCACCGCGAATGGAGGAGAGAGCATGAGGAAATCGATCGCCGCCCTGCTGGCCGCCGCGCTCTGCGCCTCCCCCGCGTTCGCGCAGGACAAGAAGGCCCCGGACAAGAAGGAACCCACCGCGGAGCAGCAGCGCCAGGCCGACTGCACCAAGCAGGCTGCGGCCAGGAACCTGCAGGGGCGCGAGCGCACCCAGTTCGTCAGCACCTGCATGAGAGGCGGCGAGCCGCCGGCGGCGAAGAAATAGCCGGGCACGGCGCGCGCCCCACGCGCCTGACGGGCGAAGGCGGCCGGTCGACCGGGTTTCACTGCCATTCCGGCACCGCGATGTGGTACCGCGTGCTCTTGAGCTGTCCGGTCGCACGCAGCACGCCCTTCTCCACGAGGTCGGCGAGGTCGCGCGAGGCGGTCTGCCGTGAAGTCGACGTGAGATTCTGGTACTTGCCCGCCGAAAGCCCGCCCTCGAAGCCGCCGGGGCCGGCGTCGAGCAGCACGTTGACGACCTTTCGCTGGCGATCGGAGAGGGACACGTGGGCCAGGCGAGCCCAGAAGCGCGCCTTGGCGAGCGAGCGGTCGATCGTCCCCTCGGATTCGCGACAGGCGACGCGGAACTCGCCGATGAACCAGGCTGCCCACCGGGTTGCGTCGAGCGTGCCCCGCTGCGCGAGCCCCAGTTCTTCATAGTACTCCTTGCGGTTCGCCGACAGGCGCGACGACATGCGGTACAGCGGGATGGAGACGCCAGACCCCTGCGCGAGCACCAGATCCACGATGGCGCGGCCGACGCGGCCGTTGCCGTCTTCGAATGGGTGGATGGTCTCGAACCAGAGATGCGCGATCGCCGCGCGCTCCAGCGCGTCGGTCCCGTCCTTGGCCGAATCGGCAAACCAGCGCAGGAACCCGCCCATGAGGCGCGGCACAGCCCGCGCGGGCGGTGCCTCATAGTGGACCTTCTCCCGCCCGATGGGGCCGCTCACGATCTGCATCGGCTCGCTGCCGGTCCGCCACCCCCCGGTCCGGATCTTGACGAGGCCGGATCGTCCGGTCGGAAAGAGCGCGGCCTGCCATGCAAACAGACGCTCCTTCGTGAGGGGCTCCGCATGCCTCGCCACCGCGTCCTCCATCATGTCGAGCAGGCCCTCGACGTCGCGCGCGTGCCGCGCCTTCGCCAGCGCCGGCAATCCAAGGCGCCGCGCAACCGACGAGCGGACCGCATCGAGATCGAGCTTTTCGCCCTCGATCGACGCCGTGGCAAGCGCCTCGGCGGCCCAGATTTCCCCCGCGGCGTTGCCCACGGCCGGCAAGCCGAGCGCGTGCGCCTTGCCGGTGAGTCGGCCCTGCGCGAGGCGGGCGTCCTCGAGCAGCGAGGCGATCTCGGCCTCCCGCACGGCGAAGCGCGGCCAGTCCGGGCGCTGCCAGATGAAGTCGGGCTGAGGCATAACGGTCGATTTTATGCCTCATTTTATGAGGCATAAAGGGGCGGCTATGCCCCAGGCGATCGGGGCGGCTCCCGGACTGCTATCTCATCGCCCGCTTCACGATCCACAGGTAGACGTTCAGCGCGGCGATCACGAGCGCCACCGCCCGCGCGCCCGCGCCGCTTCAGGGCGGCGTCTCTGCCCACTGCAGCCCCGGCGGATCGGTCGACCAGACGGGCCCGGCGAGCGCAGCCTTGTAGCCGACCTCGTAGAGCTCGGCCATCTTCGCCGGGTCGAAGACCTCGGCGCCGGCGAGATCGACGTCCCCGGCGATCGTGACCCACTGGAAGCTCGCCTGCTCGCGGAGCGTAACGGCGTAGATCCGGAAGAGATCCCCGACCACGGCCGAGCGGCTGGAAGCCTCCAGGACGCGGGTCGCGATCCCGCGCAGCGACCGCCGCGTCGGGCTCGGCGGCCCAACGAGCTGGCCGTTGTGGATCACGAACACGTCCTCCCGCCCGGCCCCGCGTCCCGCGCGTTCGCGAATGACCGACGGCCTGAACACGCCGCCGTTCAGGAAAACGCGGGCCGCGACGGCCCCGTCGACGTGCATCTCGTCGTAGCGTTGCCCCCCGGCCTCGACGTCGAAGAACACCGGTGGAAAGGCGATCGGCACGGAGGCGGACGCGAGCATCACCTTGCGGAACAGCTCGGGCGCCTCCGGGCGGCCACTCACGGCGATCAGCCCCATGTTCCACACGACGAACTGCTGCGCATCGAGATCCACCGTCCCGATGTACAGCCGCCGGCCGCGCCCGTGCGCGTCCGCGATCTTGCGCAGGAATTCGGTGTCGACGTGCCGCGCGATGAGCGACGCGAGCGGGCCGGTGTCGGCCAGTGAATCGCCGCGCAGGAGGCTTACCAGCAGCGACCCAATGGCGAAGATGTCGCGCGTCTCGACCGTGGTGTAGAACTCGCGGAGCGCACCGTCGTACTCCGGTCCGAGAAACGCGAACGGCGCCATCAGCGCGCCGGTGGAGACGCCGGTCACGAGCTTGAACACCGGGGGACGCCGCCCGGTCGCGGTCCAGCCGGAGAGGAAGCCCGCGCCAAAGGCGCCGTTCGCGCCGCCGCCCGACAGCGCGAGATGCGGATAGCGCACGACGCCATCGCTTCCGGGCGGGAACTCCGCAGGCGACTCTTGCGCGAGCGACAACTCGAGATCTCGCTCCATCGCCGGGCTCGGCCGACCCGCCCAGGCCCGCACCTCCGGCATGTCGGGGATCGTCGCCTCCGCCGTCAGCTCGGGCGGCACCGGGTTGCGGAAGAGCGTCGCGCATCCCGCCAGCGCCGCAGCGAGCCCGATCAACGCGAGCCGCCGTACCCGATCCCCCCTCGCCGCCCCCGAAGCGGTCATGCTGGCGAGCGTAGCCGGATTTCTCTCGCCCTGCCCGGCGCGCGGTTGCGACCGCGCGCCCGCTAGCGCGTCAGTCAGAGCAGAGCAGTCGCACCCTGCGATAGGCGCGGTCGAAGGCCTCGTCGGTCTCCGCGTCGAGCAGCTGGTCCTTCGCCTGGATGCAAGCGTCGGCTGCGCGGATGTCCGCCGGCGTCGCCTTCGGCGGCGGTGCCGCCTTCGCGCCCTGTGCGCGCGGCGGATTGCAGCGGGAGTCGTCGACGAGCCGCAGGTTGTTGAACTGGCCCCGCTCGACGGCGACGCAGTCGCCCACGCGCAGCCCCGCCTCGTCGGTGATCATCGTGACGGTGGAGGTCCCGCCGATCAGGATCGTGTACTCGAACGTCTGGCGCTGGGTCAGGACGCGCCCGAGCTGCTGGCCCGCCAGCACGCCGCCTCCCGCTCGCAGGGCGGCGGTGCCGCCCGACCGGTTCCTGGCCGAGGCGGCGCCGAGCGCCCCGCCGACAATGGCGCCACCGGTTTGCGCCGCACGGTTCTGCTCGGTGACGAGGTTCACGGCCGTGATGCGGCCGTAGTTGACCGTGGTCTGCGCCGATGCGGCGCCCGCGGCCAGCATCGTGACAACCGCTGCGAGAAGTCGTGCCCGTCGCGCTCCTATCAGCATTTCACGTTCTCCTTTCAGAGCCACTGTCTGCGGCCGGTCGGCCGCACGCCTAGAACGAACCGAACGCCGAACCGAGCGCGATCACCGCCGCCAGCGCGAGGATCGGGCCGACGATGCCGGCGATCAGGATGTCGAAGTAGCTCTTGCGATGGGTCGACCCGCAGACCGCGAGCAGGGTCACCACGGCGCCGTTGTGCGGCAGGGTGTCGAGCGTGCCGGCGCCGATCACCGCGACCCGGTGCATCAACCCGGGATCGATGCCGAGCTCGGCGGCGAGCTGCATGTAGGTGCCGCCGAGCGCATCGAGCGCGATCGTCATGCCGCCCGACGCGGAACCGGTCAGCGCGGCGAGGACGTTGATCGCCACCGCCAGCGAGACGAGCGGACCGCCACCGATCGAGAGCACCCAGTCGCGCACCAGCGCGAACGCCGGCATCGCCGCGACGACCGCGCCGAAGCCGACGAGGCTCGCGACGCTCAACACCGGCAGCACCGAGGCGTTCGCGCCCGCGTCGACGGTCTCGCGCAGGCTCGGCAGTCTCCCGCGGTTGAGCGCGACGAGGACGAGGATCGCCGCGGTAAGCGCCACGATCACCGACCACACGCCGCTCACCGAGGTGAGCGGGATCCCGCCCCAGCGCTCCTCGGCGAGGAAGCTCGTGTCGAGGCGCGGCAGCACCGCGAGCGACATCGTGAGGTTGACGAGCACGACCGCGACGAGCGGCAGGATCGCCACCACGATGCCGGGGGCGGCCGCACCGTGCTTGCCATGGTGGACTTCGGGCGGGTCGAACGCCGCCGCGGTCGTGGCGCGCTCGCGCACGAGCGGATCGTCGGCCGCAGCGTCCGCGGCGACGAGCGTGTCCCCGTAGCCCTCGCCCGCGCGTCGCGCAGCGGCCTCCGCCCGCGCGAGCCACCACATCCCGAAGGCGAGCATGATCGCCGCCGCGATGATGCCCAGCCCGGGCGCGGCGAACGGCGTCGTGCCGAAGAACGGCATCGGGATCGCGTTCTGGATCGACGGCGTGCCGGGCAGGGCGGACATCGTGAACGTCGAGGTGCCGAGCATGATCGCCGCCGGCATGAGACGGCCGGGAATGTTCGCCGCGCGGAACAGCGCCTGCGCCATCGGCCCGAGCACGAAGAACGCGACGAACAGGCTCACACCGCCGTAGGTGACGAGCGCGCCCGCGAGCACGACCGCGAGGATCGCGCGCCGGGCGCCGAGCTTCTCGGTCATGAACTGCGCGATCGCCGTGACCGAGCCGGAGTCCTCCATGAGCTTTCCGAACAGCGCGCCGAGGAGGAACAGCGGAAAGAACTGAGCGAGAAACCCGGCCGCCGAGCCCATGAACGTCTGCGTCCAGTGCGCGAGCAGCGGCTCGCCGGCCGCCAGTGCGGCGATCAGACCGGCCACCGGCGCAAGCACGAGCACGCTCCAGCCGCGAAACGAGAGCCAGACGAGGACCCCGAGGCCGAGCAGGATGCCGGCGAGTCCCACCGGGCTAGATCCCTTCGAGGAACTGGTCGAGGTCGAGGCTCGAGCGCACGCCGAGGTCGGCCCCGTGCGCGTCGAGGAACGCCTGCGCCGCGCGGCGGCCCTCGTCGCGCAGCATCAGGAAGAACTCCCACTCGGCGAGGAGCTTCGAGGAATAGCCGAGGTCAATCATCATGTCGCTCGCGATGCGGTGGATGCGCATCTTCGCCCACACCGCGCCCTCGCCCGTCCCGGGATCGGCGGCCTTGCGCAGCAGCGCCGCCGCACGCAGCTCTTTGATCAGCACCGCGTTGAACGCGACCTCGTTCAGGCGGTTGTGGATCTCGCGCGCCGTTTTGCGGCGTGCCCGGACGCTCGATCGGGTTGATCTGCACCAGGATCGTGTCCGACGACGAGCACTCCCGGATCAGCGGCGCCATGGTCGGGTTGCCCGAGTAGCCGCCGTCCCAGTACGCTTCGCCGTCGATCTCCACCGCCTGGAACATCGTGGGCAGGCACGCCGAGGCGAGCAGCACGTCGGGTGTGAGATCGGCATTGCGGAACACGCGGCCACGGCCGGTGCGGACGTTGGTCGCGGTGACGAAGAGCTTGATCGGCGCCGCGGCGAGCCGGTCGAAACGGACGCTGTCCGCCAGGATCTGGGTGAGCGGGTTCGAGCCGAAGGGGTTGGTGTCGTACGGCGAGAGCACCCGCGCAGCGATATCGAGGACCGCGAACACCGGCGAATAGTCGAGCGTCCAGCGGCCGGTCAGGATCTCGATCGGGCCGCGGCGCAGCGGGCTGAGCAGCGCCGCGTCCGACACGCGCTTCCAGAACTGCTCGAGCGCGACCCGCGCCTGCGGCGGCCCGCCCTCGGTCAGCCCGTCGGCCATCACCACCGCGTTCATCGCGCCGGCCGAGGTGCCGGAGATGCCGTCGAACATCAGCCAGCTTTCCTCGAGCAGACGGTCGAGCACGCCCCAGGTGAACGCCCCGTGCGCGCCGCCGCCCTGCAGCCCGAGGTCGACCGAAACCGGATCGCGATCCATTACGGCCTCCCGCGCGGCGAGATGAAAGGGGTCAAGCGAGCGCCTTTGCCTTCAGCCGCGCGAACTCGTCGGCGTTGATGGTTCCGGCGTCGAGCAGCGCTTTGGCGGTAGCGATCTGATCGGCCGGCGACTTGCCGGCGACGTCCCGGATGTACGCGTCGGTATCGGACTTGGCTCGCTGCATGGCCGCCCGCTGCCGTTCCGCCATGCCGCGGCCGCGAGCCACGATATATACGAGCGCGGTCATGACCGGCAGGAAGATGAGTCCGATGATCCACAGCGCCTTGAAGCCGCCCCCGAGCTCGTGATCGCGGAAGAGGTCGATGACGATCTGGAACAGCACGAGAAGGTAAGCGACGAAAACGAAGGTCGACAGGATCAGCCAGACGATGTCCCAGAAATTGCTCACGGTGTCCCCTTTGATCTGAGTGTTGTACGAGTGCGGCCTGCGAAACGCCGGCTCCGGCAAGGCTTGTTACGCGGCGATGACGGCAACCACTCCGCGGCGAAGAGTGTCGATGCGAGTGCTCGACGCAGTGGGGGCGATTGTAATCCACCATTGACCGGGTGCGGTGACGTCTCGTGCCGGCTGCGCCGTCGTTTCACCGGCGAAACGATCGGCCTCCGGCGTGCACACCCGCAGTGCTAGCGCCCCAGGTTCGCGCAGACGTCGCGGCCGTCCGCCGGGATGCGCTCGCCGACGAGCCGCTGGATCGGCACCACGACCGGCGAGGCCACCCATCGCGCCGCCGTGCCGAACGCGTCGGCCGGGCGCACACCGAAGCGGTAGTCCTCGAAGGTGCCGCTCGACCTCGATCGGCGTCGCGAGGCTGAAGAACTGCGGCACCTTGGCCCGCGGCACGAAGCGGAGGTTGACCTCGCTCGTCGCGAAGTCGGCCGTGCCGCTGCCGTCGGTGCGCGTGTTGACGGTGTCGATCACCAGCCGCCGCGACCGCAGCGTGCCGTGCTCGAGGTCGAAGTGGCCCACCATGCAGTTCATCGGGGAGGCGCTCACGTCGATGAGCGGCAGCAGCCGGAACAGCAGGTTGGCCGACCACAGGTCGAAGACCCGGGCCTGGAGGCGTTTCGGCCATACCGCGAAGTCGAAGCGTCCGGAACCGGTCGCCAGCGCGGCGGCGAGCCGCGGCGCAGTAGCGGCGAGGCGGAGATCCAGGCTGAACGCGCCGTCGATATCCGTGCTGCGACGGATGCGGCGCGCGAGCTTGCCGTAATCGAAGCGATCGACCTTGACCCGCGCGTCGACGAGCACGTCGCGCTCGCGCGGCTCGTAGACGAGCGTACCGCGCGCGCTGCCCGCCGGGCTGTCGACTTCGATCGGCCCGATCGTCGCGCGTCCGTTCGCCACGGTGGTGACGAACCGGCCGCGGCCGAGGTCGTCCGCGCCCGATACCACCTGCTTCACCACCACGTCGACCTTGCCCGTCGCCCCTGCGCAGCAGATCGCGGCTGAAGATGGCGTGGGCCCGCCGGGCCGAGTCGGCGACCGCCCTGCGCGTCGTCTCCACGGTCATCGGAGTGCCGCTATTGTCCCGCTGCTCGAACGGCGACCAGTCCCCGAGCGGAAAGTCGTCGAGCTGGATGCGCTCGGCCGCGAACGAGGCGTCGAACCTCGGCGGCGAGCGGGCGGTGTCCAGCGATCCGCTTCCCGTGAGGACGCTCTCGCCGAGTGCCAGTCGCATCGCGTTGATCTCGTAGCCGCGCTTTGCGACCCGCAATCGCGCGGTCAGCGCGTACGGCCCCCACGGTGGGAGCGATGTCTCGAGGAGGCTGTCGAGCCCGTCCAGTCGCTCGCCGTTCAACGTGAGCGAGAGCGTGACGTCGGGGTCGCGCTGCGGTACGGCGGTGCCGCCGACCGCGAGCCTGGCCACGGGTGATTCCGCCGTGATCGAGAACGGCAGGCGCGCGCCCGGTTCGACGAACTCGCGCAGGCGCCCCGCCTGCGCCCTGAGCACGACCGGGACGTCGCCGGCCGTGCCGCTGATCGACGCAGTGACCGGCGCGCCGGCGTCCGCGCGCACCTCGCCGGCATCGATCGCAATGCGCAGCGCCGCACCGGTGTTGGCATCGCGGAAATCGAGCGACCCCGACTCGAAGGTGGCGACGAACGAGGACTGCTCCAGGGCGTCGCCGAGCCGGCGCTCGCGGACGTCGGCATAGAGCCGCAAGGTGCCGATGCGGGAATCGACATCCCGCGCAACCCGCAGCCGCCGCAGTACCGCGCCGAGATCGATCCCTTCGCCTGCCGCCCAGAGGGACGCGGCGGGCACGTCGCCGCGCGCATCGAGCGCGAGCGCGCCGGCGAGCGCGTTTCCCTCCACGCGCAGCGACAGCGGCGAGGGCGTGAGCTCGCCGCCGCGCATCCGCCCCTTGAAGACCACGTCGGCGATCTCGAGCGCGAGGCCGTCGACGCGCTTGACCCGCAACTGCACGTCGGAGTCCGCGAAGTCCAGCGATTCGGGCAGGATCGGGATCTCGAGGACCGTGGCGCGGTGCGGCGTCGCGTTCGTCGTCGCGATGTCCTCTCAGCTCGGCGGGCGCGAGCACTTCGGCGAGCAGGTTGGCGTTGACGAGCGCCCGGTCCCCGATGGTCTGCCA
Organism: uncultured beta proteobacterium; assembly: GCA_963789885.1. Taxonomy (GTDB): domain Bacteria; phylum Pseudomonadota; class Gammaproteobacteria; order Burkholderiales; family SG8-39; genus DATEDA01. The sequence goes on from CAWBNB010000025.1 coordinate 56,180, forward strand.
CGTCACGTCGCCGGCGATCGACGAGCGGCCGGCGCGAAGCGAGGCGCCGGTGAGCGACGCGTGGCGCGGCCGCACCTGCACGGTTCCCTTGAACGCAACGCGCGCGTCGCTCTGCGACGAGAACCCCAGCCACGGCGCGAGCTCGCTCGCGCGGGGCGCGGCGAGGTCGACAACGATCTCGGGGCCCGTGGTATCCGTCGGCTCGGCAAGCGTGCCCGACAGGCGGGCGCGCACGCTTCCGCTCGTGCCGTCGAAGCCGAACGGCGTGCGCCGTTCGCGCAGGATCCGCTCGACCGTGCCGGCGCGGAACGTCCCGGCGAACGGCTTGCCGCGCAGGCTGCCGCGCAGCTTTGCCGCGATCGTCCGGCCGCGCGGTTGAATCACCTCAGCCGCGTCGAGCCGCATCGCCACCGGCCGTGCGCCCGCGAAGTTGCCGTACGTGAGGACGGCACCGTCGACGGTGATTCGCCCGTCGAGGTCGCGCGCGAGCTCGCCCAAGCGGTCGCCGCGTGCATCGAGCGTGACCTCGATCCGCCGCACGCTGCCGGCGACGTAGGGCGCGTCGAACACCAGCTCGGCGAGCCCGCCGAGGGGCGCCTCGCGCGCGCCGAGGTGCGCGCGCAGGCGTGGCGGCGCGCTCGTGCCGTCGGCGGAGAGCTCGCCCTCGAAACGCGCACCGGCAATCGTTGCCGCGAGCGGTGCGGCGAGCTTGCCCGCGTCGATGCGAAGGCGCGTGCCGAGTTCGCGCACGTCGCCCGGCACACCCACCCAGCGCGCGATGCTCAGCTGAAGGTCGGCGTCGAACAAGGCCAGCCGCTGCAGATCGAGGCCCGTCCGTTCGAGCGCCTCGAAGGCCGCGGCAATCGTCTCGGCTTCCTCGGCCGCGGCACCCGGCGAGCGGTCAAGGAACGGGCCCGAATCGAGCTCGGGGATTCCAAGGCGGCCACTGAGCTTCGGGCGCGCGCCGCTCGTATCGAGGGCGAGCTCGCCCGAGACCGCGGTGCCCCCGACTACGCCGTTGAACGACTTCAGCGCGACGCCGCCCGGTGCGATGTCGAGCTCGCCGGCGATCGCGGCGCCGAGCGGCGGCGACTCGACGGCCAGGAGCCGTCCGGCCTCGCGCAGGTTTCCGGTGCCGGCACCGAAAGCGATCCGCACGGCGGCCCGATCCAGCGGCCCGCTCAGCGTCCCGCTGCCATTGACCACCGCCCCCGGCAGGAAGACCTGGAACTGGAACGGCCAGGGCTCCGCTGCACCGAGCCCCGACAGCGCTGCGCCGCTCGCCCGTGCCGTGAGCGTGCCCGGTCCGTCCGGGCGTCCGCGCATTTCGACCCGGACGGGCTCACCGGGGGGCGCTTCGGCGCTGAGCTCGGCGAGCTCGAGGCGGCGGGTCGCCCCCCCGCTCGCCTGCTCGATCAGCAGGTTCTCGAGAACGATGCGGTGAACGTCGAGCCGCCGACGCGCGGAGGGTCCGTCCTGCGCGCCACGGACGAAGGTCCAGTTCGCGCTTCCATCGCCCGCCCGGGCGAGCCACACGACGACGTCGCGGCCCCGGATCTCGCTCACCCGGATCTCGTCCTGCAGCAGCGGCAGAAGCTCCATCGCCACGTGGAGCTCGCCGATGCGCGCGAAGTCGGGCGACTCGAAGCCCGGCGGGTTTGCGATCCGGACGCCGTCGACCCGCAGGGCGGGACGGAGCGAGAGGGTCAGCCGCGCGGGCCCGTCGAGGCGCACCTCCCGGCCGAGGGCGCGCGACAGCGCGGCCGCGACCGGTTCGCGCCAGCGCTGCGCGTCGATACCGATCCCGATCGACGCGATCGCTCCTAGGGCGAGGACGCCGAGTACGGCGAGCGCGGCGAGGATCTTTACGGCGGGGACGCGGCGGGACAAATCACGCGGTCAGGGACGACAGCGGCGCATTCTATAGTGCGTCCCCGCCATCACCTCCTCCCGGGCAGGGGATCAGCCGACGGGACGCTTGGGGGTGAACTAGCCACAGTCGGCCCTCCGCGAGGCTCGACCGGCGGCCCCCGGGATGCGACCATTCGCTGGCAGCCGCCGGAGAGGGGCTGTTATGTTGCGCTGCAATGCAAGCACTCCTTGGCGATCGCCCGGTCCGAGGGCTTTGCGCAGCCCGAAAATCAATGATCTAATATGTACTTAGGGGGAGTTTCTCCAGCGGACTATGAACATAGAGCAAGCGCGCTTCAATATGGTGGAGCAGCAGATCCGGACCTGGGAGGTTCTGGATCAGGCCGTGCTTGACCTGTTGTACGTGGTGCGGCGGGAGGAGTTCGTCCCCGACGCGTATCGATCGCTCGCTTTTTCCGATCTCGAGATCCCGATCGGCAGCGGCCAGAAGATGATGCAGCCGAAGGTGGAGGCGCGCGTCCTGCAGGAGGTCGCGCCGAAATCGACCGACCGGGTGCTGGAAGTCGGCACCGGGTCGGGCTACATGGCGGCGCTCCTCGCGCATCGCGCGCGGCACGTGCACTCGGTGGAGATCGTGCCCGAGCTCAAGCGCCTCGGCGAAGCGAACCTCCGGCGCGCCGCCGTCGCGAACGTCACCGTCGAGGGCGGTGACGCGGCGCGCGGGTGGCCGAAGCAGGCGCCCTACGACGTCATCGTCCTCACCGGATCGACGCCCGAGCTCCCCGATGCGTTCCTCGCGCAGCTCGCGCCCGGCGGCCGGCTCTTCGCGGTGGTCGGCGAGGCGCCGGTCATGGAAGCGCGGCTCATCACCTGCGTCGGTCCCGGCTCGTTCAACACCGTGGACCTGTTCGAGACGATCCTCGCGCCGCTCGCCAACGCGCTCGAGCGCGACAAGTTCGAGTTCTAGGGAGAGACGTGGTCGCCGCCGCGCCGCATCGCACCGAAATGGATCAGATCACGCCCCGACAGCTGAAGGCGTGGCTCGACGACGGAGCCCGAGCGCGCCCGGTCCTGCTCGACGTCCGCGAGCCCTGGGAGCACGCGATCTGCGGTCTGACGGGCGCCCTCCAGCTCCCGATGAATGCGGTGCCGGCGCGGGCGCAGGAGCTCGACCCGGCGGCGGACACCGTGGTCATCTGCCATCACGGGGCGCGCAGCTTCCAGGTGGGGATGTTCCTCGAGCGGCGCGGCTTCGCCCGCGTGTACAACCTCCTCGGCGGCGTGAATGCCTGGGCGCGCGAGGTCGATCCGTCGATGGCGGTGTACTGAAATGGCCCGTTCTCCGGCTTCAGGGAGCACGGGGGCGTCGCCCCCCTTCGGAGCGGGACCACTGTTGAACCGAACAAGGGGCGAACCCCGATGAGAACACCAAGACTCAAGCTCGCAGTGATCGCCGTCGCGGCCGCATTTGCGGGGAACGCGGCCGCGATCGACTTCCTCCAGACCTACCGGCTCGCGCGCCAGAACGACGCCACCTTCGCCGGGGCGCGCGCGAGCCTCGAGGCCGGCCTCGAGAAGCTGCCGCAGGGGCGGGCGCTGCTGCTGCCGGTGATCAACGGCACGGCGAACACGACCTGGAACAGCGTCGACAACAAGCTCCTGAACGAGACTCTCAACTTCAACTCGAACGGCTGGGCCGTCACGCTCACGCAGCCGATCTTCCGGTGGCAGAACCTCGTCCAGTACAAGCAGTCGGAGTTCCAGGTGCTGCAGTCGGAGGCCCAGTTCGGGCAGGCGACGCAGGACCTGATCGTGCGCGTGGGGCAGGCGTATTTCGACGTGCTGGCGGCCCAGGACAACCTCGAGTTCACCATCGCCAACAAGATTGCGATCGCCGAGCAGCTCGCGCAGGCGAAGCGCAACTTCGAGGTCGGCACCGCGACCATCACCGACACGAACGAGGCGCAGGCGCGCTACGACCTCGCCGGGGCGCAGGAGATCTCGGGCCAGAATGCGCTCGAAGTCGCGATCCGGGCGCTGCAGCAGATCATCGGCGACATCCCGGACAAGCTCGTGCCGCTCAAGGCGGTCGCCATGACCACGCCCACGCCGAACGTGATGGACGAGTGGGCGAAGGCGGCGCGGGTCAACAACCTCGTGGTCCGCGGCAACGAGGCGGTGTTCGAGATCGCGACCAAGGAGATCGAACGCCAGCGCGCCGGCCACTACCCGACCCTCGACGTCGTGACGAGCTACCAGGACAGCACCACGGTGAACCCGAACGTGCTCGGGCCGCGCAACACGATCAACCAGGGGGCGGTCGGCCTGCAGCTCGCGCTGCCGATCTTCTCCGGCGGCTCGGTGTCGTCGCGGACCCGCGAGGCGGTCGCGCTGCGGGAGAAGGCGCGGCAGGACGTCGAGGCGAGCAAACGCGCCGCCGAGTTCAACGCGCGCCAGTCGTACCTCAACGTGACCAACGGGCTCGCGCAGGTGAAGGCGCTCGAGCAGGCGCTTGTCTCGAGCGAGACCGCGCTGCAATCGAACCGGGTCGGCTACGAGGTCGGCGTGCGGATCAACATCGACGTGCTGAACGCCCAGCAGCAGGTGTTCCAGACCAAGCGGGATCTGGCGCGCGCGCGCTACGACACGATCCTGAACGGCCTGCGGCTCAAGTCGGCAGCGGGCTCGCTCACCGAGAGCGACGTCGAGATCGTCAACGCGCTGCTCGGGTTCGATGCGACGGCGCCCGGTGGCGGGCCGATGATCGACACGCCGCGGAAGCCGCCGAGCGACAAGCCCGCGACCGGAATGCTCGACGCGCCGCGCACGGCGGCGGCTGCGCCGGGCGTCAAGCCCGCCGAGGCGGCCGCGGAGAAGAGCGCCGCGCCGGATGCGACCCGTACCAAGCGCGCGTCCGCGCAGGGACAGAAGGAAAAGACGGCGGCGCCCGGGAAACCTGCGGCGCCAGCGAAGACCACGGCGACCGAGAAGACCGTCGCGACCGGAAAGACCGTCGCGACCGAGACGGCTGCAGCTACGCGTGCCGAGCCGACACCACCGGCGAACGAGCCTGCGGCGGCGGTCACCAGGCCGGTCGCCCCGCCTGTCGCCACAAACGTAGTCGCACCAGCGACTGCAGCCGTCGCCACACCGGGGACCACACCCGAGACCGCACCCGTAGCCGCCAGCCCGGCACCGGTCGAGAAAGCGCTCGAAACGCCCGCGGCAGCCGAGCAATCGGTCGCGGCGCCGAGACCTGAACCGATCGAAGCTGCAGCACCGGCCGACGAGAAGCGCCCGATGGAAGCGGCCGTCGTCCCCGTGACCATGCAGCCCGCCCCCACCCTCGAGAAAGAGCTTCCCGCGACCGAGGCCCTCGCACCAGTCCCGGCCCCGAAGGCCACGACGACCAAGGAATCCGCGAAGACGGCGGCGAAATCGGTCGCACCGAAGGCGAAGAATCCGGCGCGCGATGCCGCCGCGGCGACCCAGGCCCTGGTCGCTGAAGCCACGAGCGTCGCGCCGGTCGCACCGGCGGGCGAGGGAGTCAACAAGCCACCCGCTCGCGTGTACTCGGTCGTCGAGCCGCAGATTCCCGGAGAAGCGCGGCTTGCGGCAGATGCTCCGGCGGCGGCAAGCCCCGCGCCGGACCCGAAGCCGGACTGATCAGCGCAGGAAGCGCTCGACGAGCGCCATCGTGCGCTCGGTCGCGCCGCGATGCGCGGCGCAGAACCGCCGGCCCGCCTCTCCCATCCGCCCGCGAGCGCCGGCATCGGCGAGGAGCCGCGCCGCCTCGCGCACGAGCGCATCGGCGTCGGGCACCTGTATCGCCGCACCCGCCTTCACCGCTTCGTCCGCGGCCTGCGCGAAGTTGAAGATCGACGGCCCGATCGCGACCGGCGCGCCCGCCGCGCACGCCTCGATGAGATTCTGCGCACCGAACGGGACCAGGCTGCCGCCGACGAACGCGAGGTCGGCGGCGGCGTAGTAGGCGGTCAGCTCGCCCATGCTGTCCCCGAGCAGGTAGTCGCACCCCGGCGGCACCGGGCGTGCCTCGCTGCGGCGGACGAACCCGATCCCGCGCTCGCGCAGCAGGCCCGCCACTTCGTCGAAGCGTTGCGGATGACGCGGGACGATGACGACCAGCGCACCGGCAAGCGGCGCGCGCCCCAGCGCGTCGAGGAGGAGCCGCTCTTCGCCCTCCCGCGTGCTCGCCGCGAGGAACACCGGGCGCTCCCCGAACAGCGCGCGCAGCTCGCGGCCGCGGTCGAGCATCGCCGGCGGCGGCGCCAAGTCGAACTTGAGGTTGCCGGTGACGGTGACGTCGCGCGCGCCGAGCGCCGCCAGCCGCGCCGCATCGGCTTCCGTCTGCGCCCCGATGGCTGCGAGATCCTCGAGCGCCGCGCGTGCGAGCGAGGCGACGCGCGCGTAGCCGCGCGCCGACTTCTCGGAGAGCCGCGCGTTCGCGAGCAGGACCGGGACGCCGCGCGCCCGGCATTCGCGCACCAGGTTGGGCCAGAGCTCCGTCTCCATCAGGACGCCGAGCACCGGGCGGAAGTGCGCGACGAAGCGGCGCACCGCCCACGGGAAGTCGTAGGGCAGAAACGCGAGCGTCGCGAACCCGCCGTACAGGCTCGATGCCGCTTCGCGCCCGGTCGCGGTCATGTGGGTGACGAGCAGCGCGTGATCGGGATAGCGCACGCGGAGCGCCGCAACGAGCGGCTGCGCCGCGCGCGTCTCGCCGAGCGAGACCGCGTGGATCCAGATCACCGGCCGGTCGGGGCGCGCACCGTAGCGGCCGAAGCGCTGGCCGATGTCCTGCCGGTAGCCTGGCTCCTTTCGTCCGCGCCACCACAGCCGCAGCGGAAGAAGCGGCGCCGCGAGATGCAGGACGAGCGTGTAGAGCGCGCGCAGCATCAGGCGAGCGCCGGTGCGATCTCGTCGAGCGCCGCCAGCACGGCGGCCGCCGAGGGCGGGTCGCCGGGGCCGCCGCGGACGGCGATCGGTCCCGACCCGAGCGGGCCGGTCCGCGCCGGCGCCGAGCTGCAGAAGATCGCGACGACCGGCGTGCGAAGGGCGACTGCGAGGTGCATGAGGCCGGTATCGAGTCCGACCACCGCCGTCGCGTGGCCGACGAGGCCCGCCGCCTCGACGAGCGACAGGCGCGGCGGGACGACGGCGCGCTCGAGCGAGCGCCCAAGCCGCCCGGCGCGCTCGCGCTCTGCGTCGTCGCCCCACGGCAGCACGCACACGAGGCCGCGCGACTCGAGCGCGCGGCCAACCTCGGTCCAGGACGCCTCCGGCCAGAGCTTCTCGGCGCGCGCCGTCGAGTGCAGCAGGACGGCGTACCGTCCCGCGGGCGCGGCCGCAGGGCGCACCGGGGCGGCGATGCCGTAGTCGACCGTCGCCGGCGGCGCGTAGCCGAGCACCTGCGCAAGCAGCCTCCGGTAGCGCTCGACGGAGTGGAGCTCCGGCCCGATGTCGTACTTGAAGCGGTAGAACCGCGCAGCGAGCGGCTCGCGCGCAGCGGCGCGGCTGTAGCCATGAACCGGCCCACGCGCGAGGTCGGCGACCCACGCGCTCTTCACGAGTCCCTGGACGTCGATGACCGCGTCGTAGGCCCGGTCGCGGAGCGCGTGGCGGAACGCGCCGATCTCGCGCCACACGCCGGCGCCGAGCAGGCCGCGCCGCCAGCGCCGTAACGCGAACGGGATCGCGTGCGCGACCGCCGGATGCATGCGGACGAGCGGCACGTAGGCCTCCTCGACCACCCAGTCGAGGTCCGCGTCCGGCAGCGCGCGGGCGAGGTCGGTAACCGCGGGGAAGGTGTGCAGGACGTCCCCGAGCGAGGACAGGCGCACGAGCAGGATTCGCGTCATCGGCCGCGCGCGGCGCGCGCTTCACGCGGACACGACGATCAGCCCTGCGGACTCGAAGCGGCGAAAGTCGGCGGCGTTCTCGGTAGCGAGCGATGCACCGAGGTGCATCGCGGTCGCGGCGATCATGCAGTCGGTGAGCGACCCTCGACGACGGCCGCCGCGATTGAACAGGTCCGCCGCGAGTTCGGCATGGTCCACATCGAATCCCAAGCGTCGCGGCACGATCTTGGTCGCGAGGTCGACCTGCCGCGCTTCGACCGGTCCGCACAGAAACTCGCACCAGGCGATCACGCTGACTGCGACCTCCTCTCCCGCGCCGAGCCAACTGCGCAGCATCGCGTCCTGGGGAGAACCCGCCTGGAACGCCGCGACCAGGAAGTTCGTGTCGAGGAGAATCACCGCCTGCGCGCCTCGCGTCGGCGCGAGGAGGCCAGGCGCTCGGCACGGATGGCCTTCTGCCATCGAGCCGCGGACTCGGCGGTCAACCCGAGGGACCGCTGAAGCTCGTCAAGCGCACGGAGTGCCTCGCGTCCCGCTTCTCGCGGCTCGCGCTCCGCGCTCGCTTGGATCGCCCGCCGGAGGGCTTCGGATTTGGACACCTTCCAGCGCTCGGCAAGCCCCTCGAGGGTGCGGATCGTCTTGACGTCGAGCGAGTAGGTGGTCTTGACGGTCTGGGTGGCCATACCGCTAAGATATGGCCTTACCATAATCAGGTCAAGCGTCACTGCCGCCTTGCACGTACAATTCGGCCTTGGAACTCCCTGATACCAAAGGAAAACCCGCTTGACCGACCGCGCGCCGCTGTCAGCGGTGCTGATCACCCGCGACGCCGCCGCGCAGCTCGACGCCTGCCTCGCGAGCGTCGCGTTCTGCGCCGAGATCCTGGTCGTCGACTCCGGCAGCACCGACGGCACCGTCGCAATCGCGCGCTCGCGCGGCGCGAAAGTGCTCGATCACGCCTGGCTCGGCTACGGGAAGCAGAAGCAGTTCGCGGTCGCGCAGGCCGCGCACGACTGGGTGTTCTGCATCGACGCCGACGAATACGTGAGCGACGAGCTGCGCGCGGCGATCGTCGCCGAGCTCGTTTCCCCACGCGGGTTCGTGTACGCGATGGCGCGCTGCAACCGCTTCCTCGGCCGCTGGCTGCGGCACGGCGAAGGCTATCCCGACTGGAGCATCCGCCTCTTCCACCGCGCCCACGCGCAGTGGAGCGACGACACGGTGCACGAGGGCGTGCTCACCACGGCGCCGGCGCTCCGGCTCGCGGGCGACCTGCTCCACGACTCGGCCGACACGCTGGAGCGCTACCTCGAGAAGCAGAACCGCTACACCACGCTCCAGGCCGAGCGGCTCGCGCGCGAGGGGCGGACGACGAACGCGGCGCAGCTGCTCCTCTCGCCCGTCGTGCGGTTCGTGAAGTTCTACGTCTTCCGGCTCGGTTTCCTCGACGGCGTCGCCGGGCTCGTGCACATCCTGATCGGGTGCCAGAACAGCTTCGTCAAGTACGCGAAGCTGATCGCGATGCGGAGGGCGGCGCGCTAGAGTGCCCCCCGCACCGCGTCGACAATGCGCCGCTGCGTGGGCTCGTCGAGATAGGGATGCATCGGCAGGCTCAGGACCTCGCGCGCGAGCGCTTCCGAGACCGGGAAGGACGCGCCCGGGAAGAGATGGGCGTACGCAGGCTGCTGGTGCAGGGACACCGGATAGTGGACGGCCGTGGGGATCCCGGCGGCTTTCAGCTTCTGCTCCAGCGCCGGTCGGCCGGCAACGCGCACGGTGTATTGGGCGTAGACGCTCGTCCGGTCGGCACGAACCGGGAGCGTCTTGAGCGCGGGCGCAAGGCCGTTGAGCAGTGCGTCGTAGCGCCTGGCGACGACCTGCCGCTCGCCGACCTCCCAATCGAAGCGCTCAAGCTTGGCGAGCAGGATCGCGCACTGGATCGTGTCGAGGCGCCCGTTAATGCCGAGGCGCGTGTGATGGTAGCGGCCCGCCTGCCCGTGGTGGCGGATCTCGCGGAACGCCTGGGCGAGCGCGTCGTCGTCGGTGAACACCGCGCCACCGTCGCCGTAGCAGCCGAGCGGCTTCGACGGGAAGAAGCTCGTGCAGCCGATGATCGACAGCGCGCAGCTGCGCCGCCCCTTGTACGTCGCGCCGAAGCTCTGCGCGGCGTCCTCGATGACGGCGAGGCCGTGCTTCGCGGCGATCGCGTTGACCTCGTCCATGTCCGCCGGCTGCCCGTAGAGCGCGACCGGCATGATCGCTCGCGTGCGCGGCGTGATCGCGCGCTCGAGGAGCAGCCGGGTCGAGGTTGCAAGTGTCGGGCTGGACGTCGACCAGCACCGGCTTCGCACCGAGGAGCACGATCATCTCCACCGTGGCGACGAAAGTGAACGGGCAGGTGATCACCTCGTCGCCGGGCTTGATGTCGAGCGCCATCAGCGCGATGAGGAGCGCGTCGGTGCCGCTCGCGCATGCGACGGAGTGTTTCGCGCCGACGTAGGCCGCCAGGCGCTGCTCGAGCTCGGCGACCTCGGGGCCGAGGACGTACTGCCCGTGGTCGAGCACCTTCTGGATGCGGGCGTCGATCGACGATTTGAGCGTCTTGTACTGCGTCTTGAGGTCGATAAAGTCCATGGCCAACTCCGGCGCGGGCGTCGCACAACCTATAATCGGCGGAGTATATGACCGTCGATCTTCCTTAGGGCCGTCTTCGCATGACGATTCTCGTTACCGGCTGCGCCGGTTTCATCGGCATGCACGTCGCGAAGCGCCTGCTCGAGCGCGGCGAGCAGGTCGTCGGGCTGGACAACCTCAATGCGTACTACGACGTCCGACTCAAAGAGGCAAGGCTGCGCGAACTCGATCCGTTCGAGCAGTTCCTGTTCATCAAAGCCGATCTCGCCGACCGGGCAGCGATCGAGCGCCTATTCCGTGACCATCCGCCCAGACGTGTCGTTCACCTCGCCGCACAGGCGGGCGTGCGTTACTCCCTGCAGGATCCGCATGCCTACGTCTCGAGCAACCTCGTCGGGTTCGTGAACCTGCTCGAGGGGTGCCGCCATGGCGGCGTGGAGCACCTCGTCTACGCGAGCACGTCGAGTGTATACGGCGCCAACGTCTCGACGCCGTTCCGCGAGGACGATCCGGTCGATCATCCCGTGAGCCTATACGCAGCGACAAAGCGCTCGAACGAGCTGATGGCTCACGCGTACAGCCACCTGTTCGGACTGCCGACGACGGGCCTTCGTTTCTTCACGGTGTACGGACCGTGGGGGAGGCCCGACATGTCGATGGCATTGTTCACGAAAGCCATCCTGGCGGGTGAGCCGATCAAGGTCTTCAACCATGGCAAGATGCTGCGCGATTTCACGTACGTCGACGACATCGTCGAGGGCGTGGTGCGCGTGCTGGATCTGATCCCGCCGGCTGAAACCGCCGGTTCGCCGGACGCCTACGCGCACCCGTCCAGGAGCGCCGCTCCGTTCCGTCTCTACAACATCGGCAACAGCCAGCCGGTCGAGCTGCTCGAGTACATCGGCATGATCGAGCGCGCGACCGGGCAGAAAGCGAAGCTGGATCTCCAGCCGATGCAGCCAGGCGACGTGCTGGCGACCGCCGCGGACACGGCGGCGCTCGAGTCCGCGGTCGGCTTCCGGCCGCGGACGCCACTCGACGAGGGGATCCGACGGTATGTCGAGTGGCATCGGGGTTATTACGGCGCGCTCATCGCTGGCGCCGGGAAATAGATTCGCGGGCGTATTGCCGTCGTCGTGAGAATCACCGCCGCGTCGGTGATTCTCCTGACCTCGGGGAGCACGAGTGTGCCCCCTCGTCGCGTGAGAACTAGCTTGGCACGCTCCAGGCGGCCGTGCTGCCGTTTGGCCGGTACTTCCATTCGATCGCGTGCGACGCATTTGCGCACGGGATCATGGCGTGACGCTAGATTTGTGGCTTTCGGAACACTGCCGCATACGCGCTGCCCGCACCCTCGCGGCGTTCGATCGGTGACACGAGCGAGCCGATCTTGCGCCCAGCGAAGCGCAGCGCGCCATCTCGGCGGGTCGCCGCAAGGTGAACGGACTCGTGATCACCTCGTCGCTGGGCTTGATCCCGAGCACCATGAGCGGCACGAGCAGCGCATCGGTCCCGCTCGCGACAGCGACGCAGTTCTTGATGCCGACGTAGGCACGAGTCGCTGCTCGAATTCTGCGACCTTCGGCCCGAGGATGTACTGGCCGTGATCGAGCACTTTCTAGACGCCCGCGCTGACCGAATCGCACAGGTGGCGGTACTGAGTCTTTAGGTTGATGAAGTTCATGAGGGTCCGGAACGTGCGCGGCGCGGGGCTCGGAAATGCGACGGGCACCCCCTATAATTGCGGAAGTTTGGCGTTGCCTGTTTCTCGATGACCAATCGTATAGCTCTCATCACCGGCATCACCGGCCAGGACGGTGCGCTGCTCGCCGAGCTGCTGCTGGCGAAGGGCTACGTCGTGCACGGCATGAAACGCCGCTCGTCCTCGTTCAACACCGGGCGCGTAGACCACCTGTACCACGACCCGCACGAAGCCGACGTCCGATTTTTCATGCACTACGGCGATCTGACCGACGCGACCAACCTGATCCGCATCGTGCAGGAGGTCCAGCCGACCGAGATCTACAACCTGGCCGCCCAGTCGCATGTGCAGGTGTCGTTCGAGACGCCCGAGTACACGGCGAACGCCGATGCGCTCGGCACGCTGCGCCTGCTCGAGGCGATCCGCATCCTAGGGATGCGCGACCGAGTGCGCTTCTACCAAGCGTCCACATCGGAGATGTTCGGGAAGGTCCAGGAAGTGCCGCAGCGCGAGAGCACGCCTTTCTACCCGCGGTCGCCCTACGGCGCGGCCAAGGTCTACGCCCATTGGATCACCGTCAACTACCGCGAGGCCTACGGCTTTTACGCCTGCAGCGGGATACTGTTCAACCATGAGGGCTCGACGCGGGGCGAGACCTTCGTCACCCGCAAGGTCACCCGGGCGGTGGCCGCCATCCACCTCGGTCGGCAGAAGCGGCTCTATATCGGCAATCTTGACGCCAAGCGCGACTGGGGGCACGCCCGAGACTACGTCGAAGGGATGTGGCTCATGCTGCAGCAGCCGGAGCCCGACGACTACGTGCTCGCGACCGGGGAGACCCACTCGGTGCGCGAGTTCGTGGAGCTCGCATTCACGCAGATCGGGCGACGGATCGCTTGGCGCGGTACCGGCAAGGACGAACTAGGGGTCGATGCAGCCACAGGCGAGGTGCTGGTCGAGGTCGACCCGCATTACTTCCGCCCGAGCGAGGTAGACCTACTGCTCGGCGACCCGACCAAGGCGCGCGAGAAGCTCGGCTGGACGCACAAGACAAGCTTCCGGGACCTGGTGAAGGAGATGGTCGCGACCGACCTCGTCGAGGTCGAGCGCGAGTACCGCCGCCATGACGTCAAGGACTGAGTACGCCCTGCGCGGTAAGCGCGTATGGGTTGCCGGCCATCGCGGCATGGCCGGGAGCGCGATCGTCCGCCGGCTAGCGACCGAGGAGTGCGAGCTCCTGACCGTAGGCCGCGGCGAGGTCGACCTGCGCCGCCAAGGCGCAGTCGAAGACTGGATGGCGAGCGCACGTCCCCAAGCGGTGTTCGTCGCTGCAGCGACCGTTGGCGGCATCCTCGCGAACTCAACGCGCCCGGCCGAGTTCCTCTACGACAACCTCGCGATCGAGACCAACGTCATCCACGCCGCGCGGAACACCGGTGTAGAAAAGCTGCTCTTTCTGGGCTCTTCGTGCATCTACCCACGGCTCGCCCCGCAACCGATGACAGAAGAGATGCTCCTCACTGGACCGCTCGAGCCCACCAATGAGTGGTATGCGGTGGCGAAGATTGCCGGCATCAAGCTGTGCCAAGCTTACCGGCGCCAGTACAGCTGCGACTTCATCGCGGCGATGCCGACCAACCTCTACGGCCCCGGGGACAACTACGACCCCCAGTCCTCGCACGTCGCCGCGGCGATGCAGGTGAAGGTGCACAACGCAAAGCTCGCCAGTACCCCGACGATCGAGATCTGGGGCACAGGAACTCCGAGGCGCGAGTTCCTGTACGTGGACGATCTTGCCGATGCGCTTGTGTTCATGATGAAACACTACTCGGCCGAGTCGCACCTCAACGTTGGCACGGGCACCGACATCACGATCCGCGAGCTCGCTGAACTCGTGGGCAAAGTCGTCGGGTGGCAAGGGCAGTTCGTCTACGACCGCTCCAAGCCCGACGGCATGCCGCGCAAGGTGATGGACGTCTCGAAGCTCGCCACGCTCGGTTGGCGCTCTAAGACGCCGCTCGGTGAAGGTTTCCGGGGCGCGTACGCATGGTACGTAGCCAACGTCGCGCCCGGCGCGGCAACTTCCGCCGCGACCCGATGATCCTTGCCCCCGTGGCGGCGCTGGCGTCATTGGCGCGAACGTTCTTGTTCAGCAGTCCTAGCCCCGAGTCGTGCGGATGACGCCTGCGTCGCCATCCAGTCCGCCTCGTGCCGCGAGTCTCGCATGGGTCTTCGAGCCGTTTGCGTGCCTATGGAAACACCGAGAGCTGGTGTTCCAGCTGACGCGACGCGAGGTCGCCGGCCGGTACCGCGGCTCGATGCTCGGCATCCTTTGGTCGCTCGTAAACCCCGTGCTGATGCTGGCGGTATACACCTTTGTCTTTTCCGTGGTGTTCAAGACTCGCTGGACTGAGGGCGGCGATCAAAGCCAGATCAGCTTTGCGGTAACGCTGTTCGCGGGGCTGATCGTGTTCGGCATTTTCTCCGAATGCGTCAACCGGGCACCGCAGCTGATCGTGAGCCAGCCGAACTACGTGAAGAAGGTTGTGTTTCCGCTAGAGATCTTGCCATGGGTGTCGCTGCTCGCCGCACTGTTCCACGCCGCAATCAGCCTTGTGATCCTCCTGGCTCTTCTCCTCGTGACGAAACACAGTATCCATGTATCGACGATCTTGCTGCCAGCCATCCTCCTCCCGCTCGTGCTCTGGACGATGGGGCTGGGATGGTTTCTAAGCTCACTTGGAGTGTTTCTCCGAGACATCGGGCAGATCGTCGGCGTCGCGACCACAGCGCTCTTGTTCCTCACGCCCGTCTTCTTTCCGGTATCGGCGCTGCCACCGAAGCTCCAGCTGTTCTCGAGGCTCAACCCGCTTGCCTTGCCCGTCGAGCAGGCCCGCGCCGCGGTAATCTTCGGCCGCCCGCTCGCCTGGGATGCTCTAGTCATTAGCCTTTTTGTTTCGCTCTTGGCGCTGTATTTCGGCTATTGGTGGTTCCAGAGGACCCGCCGCGGTTTCGCGGACGTGATCTGAAGCCAATGAGCTGGAGGGCTGCTCTCAACTCCATGCCGCTAATTTGGCGAGGCCCCACCGCTCACTCACGTAGTGATCGCTTGGCCTGGCTGTTCGCCTTGGCGGGAATGGCGTCGTTCTGGGCTCTGCGCGTGTTCTACTGGTCCGCCGTGGAGGAGATTCCGTTCTCGGACATGGCCAACTTCGATCGCGTTGCGCACGGCATCGCGGCGTCCTTCGATTTTTCTTCGTCACAGTTCTGGCAAACGTATACGACGCCTTCGTTGGTTACAGCCCGCGCGATACAGATCCTGCTTTTAGGAGACAGTCTCTTGGCCTGGCAGATCTT
>CAWBNB010000026.1:0-18898 GCA_963789885.1 uncultured beta proteobacterium
GCCGCTTTGTCCGCTCGCATCGCCGGGTGCTATATCGTCTCGGCTTCTCTCGCAAGGATTCGAGAACCGTGGACTGGAAGGCCTACATCACTGCTGACCCGCAGATCATGCACGGAACTGTGTGCTTCCGCGGCACCCGAGTCCCGGTGCCGTCGTTCTTGACAACCTCGCCGCTGGAGAGACGCCGGAGCGGATTCTTGCCCGCTATCCGTCGCTGATTGCCGAGACATTTCGGCCGCTCTTGCGTACGCCGCGGAGCTTGCACGCGAGCGCGTCGTTCCGATCCCCGCGTAAGCGCCCAGCGTGGCGCTGCGCTTCAGGCTAGACGGGAATCGCGGGCGAAGCCGTCGCGTTGCTGCGCGAGGCCGGCCACGGCGTCGCTACGGCCCTTGAACAGCGACTCGGGGGCGTTGCGGACCAGCGCCGCCTAGGGGCGTGTCGAGACGAGCGCCGCGTGCTGGTCACCCTCGACCTGGATTTCGGAGATGTCCGGGGTATCCGCCGGCCCGCCATCCGGGCGTATGGGTTCTGCGTTCGAAGGCACAAAGCGTCGGCGAGCTCGTCGAGTTGCTTGGGGTGCGCTGGCACTGGCGGCAGTGGAGCCGGTTTCGAATCGGCTCTGGGTGATCGAAGCAGGCCAAGTCCGGATTCGCGAGTGAGATCGAGCAGTGTCGGCCCACGGCAGTGCATTCTCGGGGACAAATTCGGGACGAATCCGGGGAATCGAGGGGGTTTGAAGGGGATCGCGTCTTTGCAAGTTCTTGATTCATATACCCGGCACGCCCCGTGCTTGACCCGAAAAAGTGGTTCGAGTCCAATCGCGCCTACCAGATTTCTGGAGTGGAAAAAAGTGCGGCCCGCCCGCATTTTTTTTCGCCCCGGGGTACCGAACCGATGGTGAACATTCGTCTTCCCGATGGCTCGAGCCGGCCCTTCCCCGGGCCGGTCAGCGTCGCCGAGGTCGCGCAGTCGATCGGTCCCGGCCTCGCCAAGGCCGCCCTGGCCGGGCGCGTCGACGGGAAGCTCGTCGACACCTCCTTCAAGGTCGAACGCGACGCCGAGCTCGCGATCGTCACCGACAAGGACAAGGACGGACTCGAGATCCTGCGTCATTCGACCGCGCACCTCCTCGCCTACGCGGTGAAGGAACTCTTCCCCGACGCGCAGGTGACCATCGGACCGGTGATCGAGAACGGGTTCTACTACGACTTCTCCTTCAAGCGGCCGTTCACGCCCGACGACCTGGCGGCGATCGAGAAGAAGATGGCCGAGCTCGCGAAGCGCGACCTTCCGGTCACGCGCGAGGTGTGGGAGCGCGACAAGGCGGTCGCGTTCTTTAAGTCGATCGGCGAGCACTACAAGGCCGAGATCATCGCCTCGATCCCCGCCGGCGAGGAGATCGGGCTGTATCGCGAGGGGGACTTCATCGATCTCTGCCGCGGGCCGCACGTGCCGTCCACCGGCAAGCTCAAGGTGTTCAAGCTGATGAAGGTCGCCGGGGCCTACTGGCGCGGCGACGCGAAGAACGAGATGCTCCAGCGCATCTACGGCACGGCGTGGGCGAAGAAGGAGGAGCAGGACGCCTACCTGCACATGCTCGAGGAAGCCGACAAACGCGACCACCGCCGCCTCGGCACCCAGCTCGATCTCTTCCACACGCAGGAAGAAGCGCCGGGGATGGTCTTCTGGCACCCGAAGGGCTGGGCGCTCTGGCAGGCGGTCGAGCAGTACATGCGCGGCGTCTATCGCGACAACGGCTACCGGGAAGTGCGCGCCCCGCAGATCCTCGACCGCCGGATCTGGGAGAAGACCGGGCACTGGGACAACTATCGCGAGAACATGTTCACCACGGCTTCGGAGAACCGCGACTACGCGGTGAAGCCGATGAACTGCCCGGGCCACATCCAGATCTACAACAAGGGCTTGCGCAGCTACCGCGACCTCCCTTATCGCCTCGGCGAGTTTGGCGCGTGCCATCGCAACGAACCCTCCGGGTCGCTGCACGGGCTGATGCGCGTGCGCGGCTTCACCCAGGATGACGGCCACATCTTCTGCACCGAGGGCCAGGTGCTCGAGGAGTGCGTGCGGTACACCGCGCTGTTGCAGAGGGTGTACGCGCATTTCGGCTTCCAGGACATCATTTACAAGGTGGCGACGCGCCCCGCCAAGCGCATCGGCGAGGATGCCGCGTGGGACCGGGCCGAGAAGGCCTTGATCGAATCGCTGGAGCGCGCGGGCGTGGCCTTCGAGATCTCGCCCGGCGAGGGCGCCTTCTACGGGCCGAAGATCGAGTACTCGCTGAAGGACGCCATCGGCCGGATCTGGCAGTGCGGGACGATGCAGGTGGACTTCTTCATGCCCGAGCGCCTCGGGGCCGAGTACGTCGCCGAGGACAACTCCCGGAAGGTCCCGGTCATGCTGCACCGGGCGATCGTGGGGTCGATGGAGCGCTTTATCGGGATCCTGCTCGAGCACTATTCCGGTGCGATGCCGCTCTGGCTGGCGCCCGTCCAGATCGTGGTCCTGAACATCTCCGAGCATCAAGCGGAGTACGCCGCCAAAGTCGCCGACGATCTCAGGGCGGCCGGCTTCCGCGTCGAAGCGGACTTGAGGAACGAAAAAATTGCCTATAAAATCCGGGAACATAGCTTGCAGAAGCTCCCGTACCAGCTGATCGTCGGCGACAAGGAGCGTGACGCAGGCAAGGTGGCCGTGCGCACCCGCGGCGGTGAGGATCTCGGGCAGATGGATCTGCCGGTCTTCATCGAACGCCTCCGGCTGGAGGCGGCCCAGGGAAGCGCGGCTTAATTTTTCCAACTCGCGGGAGGTACCACATCGCACAGGAAAGCAGGGCGCAGCGACTGAACGGCGAAATCACCGCGCCAGAAGTTAGGCTGGTGGCCGAGAACGGCGACCAGCTGGGGATCGTGCCGGTACGCGATGCATTGAAGATGGCCGAAGAGCGCGACGTCGATCTGGTGGAGATCGCGCCGACGGCGGTCCCGCCGGTGTGCAAGCTCATGGATTACGGGAAATTCAAGTACCGTGAGCAGAAGAAGGCGCACGAGGCGAAGCTCAAGCAGAAGCAGATCCACCTCAAGGAGATCAAGTTCCGCCCTGGCACCGAGGAGGGCGACTACCAGATCAAGCTTCGCAATCTGATCCGGTTCCTCGACGAGGGCGACAAGGCGAAGGTGACGCTGCGGTTCCGCGGCCGCGAGATGGCCCACCAGGAGTTCGGGGTGCGGCTGCTCGAGCGGGTGAGGAACGACCTCGAGCCCTACGCGCTGGTGGAGCAGTTCCCGAAGCTCGAGGGCCGGCAGATGGTCATGGTCCTGGGGCCGCGCAAGGGCAAGAAGAAAGAGGACAAGAAGGAAGACAAGAAGGAAGACAAGAAGGAAGAGAAGAAGGCCGAGAAGAAGGTCGCGCCGGCGCCGCCCAAGAGTCCCCCGCCGCCGGGCACCACGCAGTAACGCTGCATCGCCCGCGCTCCGGCGCGGGACCAAAACAAGCGACCGCCGCGGTCGTGAAGCGCTCCACCCGGAGCCACCCGGCATCGCACGAGACGAAAGGTAAGTCATGCCCAAGCTCAAGACGAAAAAGAGCGCCGCGAAGCGTTTCCGCATCCGTGCGGGCGGCAAGATCAAGCGCTCGCGCGCGTTCCTGCGCCATATCCTCACCAAGAAGCCGACGAAGCGGAAGCGCCATCTGCGCGGGATCACCGGCGTGTCCGAGTCGGACGCGCGTGCGGTCCGCGTGATGCTGCCCTACGACTGAGCCGAGAGGAACCGACCATGCCACGCGTCAAACGCGGCGTCACGGCGCACGCCAAGCACAAGAAGGTCATCGCCAAGGCCAAGGGCTTCCGCGGCCGGCGGGGGAACGTCTTCCGCGTCGCCAAGCAGGCGGTGATGAAGGCGGGGCAGTACGCCTACCGCGACCGCCGCACCCGCAAGCGCGAGTTTCGCGCGCTCTGGATCGCGCGGATCAACGCCGCCGCCCGCCAGTGCGGGATGAGCTACAGCGCCTTCATGAACGGCCTGAAGAAGGCCTCGATCGAGATCGACCGCAAGGTGCTCGCCGACATCGCGGTCGCCGACAAGGCGGCGTTCGCGAAGCTCGCCGAACAGGCACGAGCGAAGCAGGCGGCGGCCTGACCGCGCACGCGGGCTCGGACACCGGGCCCGCGCCGCGCGCGCCGTGGGCGAGCTGCCATCCACGATGCAGGACGTCGACGCCATCGTCGCCGAAGCGGCGTCGCAGTTCGCCGCGATCGACGACCTGCCGCAACTCGAGAACGCCAAGGCGCGCTATCTCGGGAGGCAGGGGGTCCTCACCGAGCTGCTGAAGGGGCTCGGCAAGCTCGCTCCCGAGGAGAAGCGCGACCGCGGCAGCCGCATCAACGCCGCCAAGGACGAGATCGAGCGGCTGCTCGATGCGCGGCGGTCGGCGATCGCGCGCGCGAAGCTCGACGCGCGGCTCGCCGAGGAGGCGCTCGACGTCACGCTCCCGGGCCGCTCGCGCGGCCGCGGCGGCATCCATCCGATCAGCCGGACGTGGCAGCGCATCGAGGCGATCTTCGGCTCGATCGGCTTCGACGTCGCCGACGGTCCCGAGATCGAGACCGACTGGTACAACTTCACCGCGCTCAACAACCCGGAGAACCATCCGGCGCGCTCGATGCAGGACACGTTCTACGTCGAGGACAAGGACAGCTCCGGCCTCCAGCTGCTGCTGCGCACGCACACGAGCCCGATGCAGGTGCGATACGCGCGAATGCACAGACCTCCGATCAAGGTGATCGCACCCGGACGTACCTATCGCGTGGACAGCGACGCGACCCACTCACCGATGTTCCACCAGGTCGAGGGGCTGTGGATCGACGAGGACATCAGCTTCGCCGACCTGAAGGGCGTCTACACTGACTTCCTGCGCCGCTTCTTCGAGACCGACGACCTGCAGGTGCGCTTCCGGCCGTCGTACTTCCCGTTCACCGAACCCTCCGCCGAGATCGACATGGCGTTCCGGGACGGCCGCTGGCTCGAGATTTCGGGCGCGGGCCAGGTCCATCCGGCCGTGGTACGGAATTTCGGTCTCGATCCCGAGCGCTACATCGGGTTCGCCTTCGGCTCCGGGCTTGAGCGCCTGACGATGCTCCGCTACGGCATCAACGATCTGCGGCTCTTCTTCGACGGCGACCTCCGTTTCCTGCGGCAGTTCGCCTGACGCGCTCATGCAATTTCCGGAAAGCTGGCTGCGCACGATGGTCGACCCGGCGTTGACCACGGAGGCGCTCGCGCACCTCCTGACGATGTCGGGTCTCGAGGTCGAGGCGATCGACCCGGTGGCACCGGCGTTCTCGAAGGTCGTGGTCGGACAGGTGCTCGAGGTCGCGCGCCACCCGAACGCGGACAAGCTCACGGTATGCAAGGTCGACGCGGGGCAGGGAAGCCCGCTCGCGATCGTTTGCGGCGCGCCGAACGTCGCGGCGGGAATGAAGGCGCCGGTCGCGCTCGTGGGCGCGGTGCTACCGGGGATGGCGATCACGCAGACGGCGGTGCGCGGGGTCGAGTCGCAGGGGATGCTGTGCTCGGCGCGGGAGCTTGGCCTGTCGGACGATCACTCCGGGTTGCTCGCTCTGCCGGCCGACGCCCCGGTCGGGCGCAATGTGCGCGAAGTGCTCGGCCTCGAGGATCGGGTCCTCACGATCAAACTGACGCCGAACCGTGCCGATTGTCTCTCGGTGCTGGGCATCGCCCGGGAGGTTGCAGCGCTGACCGGCACCAGGCTCACGCTGCCGGAGACACGGTCGGTCCCCCGGAGGATCGACGCGACCTTCCCGGTGAAGATTTCCGACCCATCAGGCTGCGGTCGTTTCGCTGGGCGCGTGATCCGCAACGTGAACGCCGGGGCGCCGACCCCGGACTGGATGAAGCGCCGCCTCGAGCGCGCGGGACAGCGCTCGATCTCCGCGCTGGTGGACGTCACGAACTACGTGATGCTCGAGCTGGGCCGTCCGCTGCACGTCTACGACCTCGACAAGCTCGAGGGCGGCATCGACGTTCGCTTCGGACGCGGCGGGGAAAGCGTGAAGCTGCTCAACGAGCAGACGGTGGAGGTGTACCCGGACGTCCTGGCGATCACCGACGCGAGCGGTCCGATCGGGCTCGCCGGCATCATGGGCGGCGACAGCACGAAGGCGGACCTCGGCACCCGGAACGTGTTCCTCGAATCCGCGTTCTTCTTCCCGGACGCGATCGCGGGCCGCGCGCGGCGCTACAACTTCGCGAGCGATGCCTCGCACCGCTTCGAGCGCGGCGTGGATTTCGACAACGAGGTGCAGGGGATCGAGCGCGCGACCGCGCTCGTCCTCGAGATCTGCGGCGGCGAGCCCGGGCCCACGGTCGATACTGTCGCGAAGCTCCCCGAGCGCAAGCCCGTCCGCATGCGCGTCGCGCGCGCGCAGAAGGTCATCGGCGTCCCTGTGCCGGCCGACGAGATGACCGGGATCTTCCAGCGGCTCGGTCTCGCGGCGACCCGGTCCGGGCGGGGCGCGGACGAGGCGTTTGTGGTCACGCCGCCGTCCTACCGCTTCGATATCGAGATCGAGGAGGACCTGGTCGAGGAGGTAGCGCGGGTCCACGGGTTCGATCGCATCCCTGCGCATCCGCCGGTCGTTCCGGCGGTCATGCACGCGCGCGCCGAGGAACGGCGGTCGCTGCACGACCTCCGCGCCCAGCTCGCCGCGGCCGACTACCAGGAGGTCGTCAACTTCAGTTTCGTCGACGAGGCCTGGGAGCGGGATCTCGCGGGGAACGCGAATCCGATCCGGCTCCTGAATCCGATCGCCAGCCAGCTCGCCGTGATGCGTACGACACTTGTGAGCAGCCTCGTCGCAAACGTCCGCTACAACCTCAACCGCAAGGTCTCGCGCATGCGGCTGTTCGAGATCGGGCGGGTGTTCGCACGCGACCCGACCGTGAGGGATGGCGAGCTCGACGTCGCGGGCATCCGGCAACCGATGCACGTCGGCGCGATCGGCTACGGCCCGGCGTTCGAAGAGCAATGGGGAGTCCGACCGACCCGACCGGTCGATTTCTTCGATCTGAAGGGCGACGTCGAGCTGCTCGTCGCGCCGCGCCAGGCGCGGTTCGTGAACGCCGCGCACCCGGCGCTGCACCCGGGCCGGTCAGCCCGGATCGAGCTGGATGGGGTCGCGATAGGGTGGATCGGGGAGCTGCACCCCGAGTGGCAGCAGAAATACGAGCTCCCGGGGCCGGCAGTGGTCTTCGAGCTCGCCTGCGAGCCCCTCCTGACCGTTCCGCTCCCTCGGTACAGCGAGGTTTCGAAGTTCCCCGCCGTGATCCGGGACCTGGCGGTCGTGGTGGCGGACGGGGTGCCGGCGGATGCCGTGCTGGAAGCCCTGCGGGGGGCCCGCCCGGGACTGGTGCAGGAGGTCTGGATCTTCGACCTTTACCGCGGGGAAAGTGTGGGAAAAGGCAGAAAAAGCCTTGCGTTTCGGGTAGTTATGCAAGATACTGCTAAGACACTTACAGATGCCGAAGTAGACGCCGCCATGGCGCAGCTGGCACAGCTCCTGAGAGACCGGTTCGGCGCAGAACGACGGAGTTAGGGAGATCCGAATGACCCTCACGAAGGCCGAGCTGGCCGACATGCTGTTCGAGAAGGTCGGCCTCAACAAGCGCGAGGCCAAGGACATGGTGGAGGCGTTCTTCGAGGAGATCCGGGTCGCCCTCGAGAACGGGGAGAGCGTCAAGTTGTCCGGGTTTGGCAACTTCCAGCTCCGGGACAAGCCCCAGCGCCCGGGTCGCAACCCGAAGACCGGCGAGGAGATCCCGATCACGGCCCGCCGGGTCGTGACGTTCCACGCCAGCCAGAAACTGAAGGCCCTCGTCGAGCAGGCACACGGTGGAAGCCACCAGCAACAATCGGGCAGCGAAGGTTAGCCTTCCGCCGATCCCGGCGAAGCGCTACTTCACCATCGGTGAGGTGAGTGAGCTATGCGGCGTGAAGCCGCACGTGCTGCGCTACTGGGAGCAGGAATTCACCCAGCTGAAGCCGGTGAAACGGCGCGGCAACCGGCGCTACTACCAGCACCACGAGGTGCTGCTCATCCGGCGCATCCGCGAGCTGCTCTACGAGCAGGGCTTCACCATCAGCGGCGCGCGCAACCGCCTGGACGAGACGATGCGCGAGCGCGGCGGGAACGCGAGCAAGGCAGTCGACGTGCAGGTCGCGCCCGGCCCCGCGGATCTCCAGCGCATCCGTCGCGAGCTCTCCAGCGTCATCGACTACCTGAGCGGCTGAGCCCGCGACGGGCCCGGTCCATCCCTATACAATTCGCGTTCCGGTCGGGGCGTAGCGCAGCCTGGTAGCGCACCTGCATGGGGTGCAGGGGGTCGAGTGTTCGAATCACTTCGCCCCGACCAAAATCAACGGCGTCCGCCGAATCAGGAGTTTGTCATAACCGACTCGATGACCTCGCCGTTGGGTTCGACGAGGCGCACGCGCACGGTGGTCCCGCTCGCCGCCGCCGCGCGCAGATCGTGCAGCGCCCGAGCGTAGTCCGGATTCGTGCGGGGCATCCGATAGATCCTTGCCGATTCGAGGAACTTCACCGTCGCGTGGTCGGGCTTCTCGTTCACGCGCGCCACCGTCAGACGGCGCTCGCGCTGGCCGACGTCGGCAGCACTACCCTTGAACTTCGGCATGTCCTCCGCGCCGCCGCTGTCAGCAGGTCGTCAGGTTCTGGTAGTTAATCAGCGTGGCTTCGGTAAGCGTGTAGCTCGGGTCAGTGCCGAAGGGGCTGTTCCATCCCGGCGTATAGGCCGAGCCCGGCTGGATCGAATAGGCGGACACTTTTGCGAGCGGGCTGCAATTCTTGTTCTCTTGCGCCGACAGCCAAGTGCTCAAAAGCACGGGTTTGTCGAACATGCCGGGGTCAATCACCATCGCGAGCACGATCGAGAAGCTCCTCGGGAAGCCGGGCAGCCGCAACTTGAGCCGAACACGGACCAGCGGTGCGACGTGGTACCACCAGAACACGCAGCAGCCTCCCCACTTGTTCGCCCGCACGGCCAGCGTGTCGTCGTCGTACGGCGCGAAGCTGAACACTTTCTCACAGCAGTAGCGGTACCGCGTCGTGATGATCCGGCGCATCTGATGCGCGCGCGCATAGCACCCGTCTCGGACGTATTGGAAGGGAATGCAGGGTGTTACCGAGTACGGGCCCGGCAGGTGGCACGAGAGCTGCGCGCAGAAATCGAAGATCTCCTTCGCCTTAGCATAGCTCGGGATGATCTTCGTGCAGCGGCGAAAGACGCGCCACTTGAGATAAGCGTCGACGATATTGAACTTGGTCGGGTCGATCTTTGCGACGTCGATCGGCACGATCCGGTCGGTTTCCGCCTTGTCGAGCGGGATCCGCGTCCGCGCAAACTCGTCGAGCTCCCGCTTGCTCGGTGCGCTGACCCGTTGGATAAGCGGGCGCTTGGCATCGAGCCTGACTTTGACCGGGATGCGTTTTTCGAGCGCCTCCTTGAGCAGGCGTCGCGATTCGTCGGCGCCCTCGGGGAGCGAGAAAATCCGCTGCCGTTCGTTGAAGAGGTACTGGTACGACTTGTCCTTGCCTTTGCGAATGCCGGCGACGGTGACGAGGTCGGTTTCGCGGGTGATTACCATGGCGTGTCTCCCGGCGGTTGGCCTGGCGCGGAACGGTCGGTGCGGTCGTAAGGTGCAGGCGTCAGAAATGCGCGATCGGTGGGATTACTAGCGCCCACGAGGCCTCCTCTCGCTTGCTGGTTGGGAAGGACAGGCCGCCTCGTGCTCGCGTGACCCTGCCGCAGCCTACTGGACGATAGGCTCGGCCCAAACGGCTTCACCGGCGACCAGGATGCGGCGCCGTGTGCCGTCGGCTGCGGTACCAATGACCTCCCAGGCCAGCCGGTCGGGGTGACGATGATAGGAGAGTCGGGGACGTGAGAGCTGTTCGGATGAAAGCGCAATGCGCGACGCACGGGCAATGATCTGCGACTCATCCAGCCAGTCCTGCACTAGATGCGGATGCTCACCACGGTGGTCCCAGGCGGCGTACCGGTGGAACGTCCCGTCCCGTTCCAGCTGGATGAAGCCGAGCAGGCGAGCGGCGAGCGCGACCGGCACCACCCATCCAGCCATAGATCCGTCGGGCGCGACGAGCGCGATCGGGTCAAGGATCCGTCCGCCCCTCCGCGCCAAGTCGTCGTCGGCGACGCGAGACAGCAAGACATCAGCCGCGATCGCTCGAGCCTCTTCCTGCGAAATCGAGCGCTCGCCCATGCGATTAGGCCCGCTGCACAGCGGCTGTGAAGGTCCGCCGATAGCTAGATGTGTTGAAGTTCTCCCAACGCGTGATCACGCCGGCATTGGGCGGCCACGGATCGTAGACGAGCAGCCCCTGGAACGGGGGCTGACCAATTAGAGATAGAAAGCTTCGAGCGTAACCCGCGACCGTGCGCGAATGCCCTGGGATGAAGCTGATGAGCGGGCGGTTCTGGTTGACCTCGCTGACGAACTCCGTGAAGGTGGGGCTGGTATTCATGTTGGCCACGAGCGCATTGCGGCTCAGGCTTTCGAGCGCCACCACGACGTCTCCGTCCCGCGAGTAGGGAAGCCCAATCGGGTTCGCCAGCGTACCGAGGCAGAGCTCCTGCGCGACACGGACCTGGGTGTACTCGTATCGGTAGAAGTCCAACACCATCTGGACGCTCGCGGCTACGCACCAGACGTTGGTCTCCTGGCCCCGCAGCTCGTAACAGGGCACGTGGTCGGTGCCGCGCGAGCTGTAGTGCAGCTCGCGCGTCTCCACCAGCTTGATGCGATCAGTGATTTTCAGACGCTCCTGAAAGAGCGCGCTATCGATGGTTGCCAGGTCCCGCACATTGATCTTGGGCCCGCGCCGCCAGCGGTTGATGCGGCTCATGTATCGCTCTTCACGCTCTGCCCGTTGATCGTCAGGCATCTCGTCGAGAAACGACCATCGCTCGAAGTTCGACGGGGTCTCGTAGCGATCGCTGCGGGTCGACGGCGGGACAGGTACCCAGGTGAAGAGCTCGAGGAGGACCAGCTCCTTGCCCTGCGCCAGGAACTGCAGTCCTAGTTTCGGGAAGCTGTACGCCACGAAACGCGCCTCGATGCCCTCCTTCACGCCAAGGGCACGCGCCGCCCTCGTGCCGGTCTTGAGCAGCGCGTCGGCGTCCCAGGCGGCGCCGCTGCCGCTGGCGATGTATGGATCGCCAACGGCCGGGTGCGCCGCGATGTCGACGTATCCCCCCTTCCCACGGGCCTCGCCGAGCGGGATACGCCAGAACAGGAGCTGACCATTCAGGTCGTAGACAGGTGTACGGCGATCGAGGGCAATCGGCGTGCGCTCGAGAGACTCGGGCAGCAGCCGCAGTGTTCGGAGATGATTGAGCTCCATCCACGCGACGAGCGGCAGATCTTTTGCGAGATTGGGCGACTGTGCAGCCACGGCTGTGCCTCCTGGATGCGGACGGTTCTGAAGACTAGTGGCCCCGGTGCAGACGCGGGCCTGAATTCCGTGCAAAGGGAATCACATTTGCGGCGACCGCACCATCCGGCAAAGGTACTAGTGCCAGACTTGATATACCGTGCCGTAACCAAATCGAAGTGGATCTGCAGCCGTCCCATAGCGGGCCGCACGTGGGGATGTGAGACGACCCGGGGGTTGAGATGCTTCATAGCAGACGGTTGTGAACTACCGCTGTGGGTCGTCTACAGCCGTTGAGATCTACACCCGGAAACGGTGATCGCGCGTCTGACCTCAGAGTTGGTCGAATCGGCTTGTCCCGAATCAACCGCCCGAAACAGGCAACTACTTGGGTCTAAAGGCCTGATCCGCGGAAGTGTTCGGGACAGTTTCGACCTAGGTTTCTGATAACGCTCGTTTCCGGATCTGCATGGGGTGCAGGGGGTCGAGTGTTCGAATCACTTCGCCCCGACCAAAATCAATCACCTGCGCGCGGGCGGAAAAGCGAGTGTCCCGAAGTCGCCCGCATCGTCCGATTCCCAATTTCATAGGTCGTTGTTTCCTTCCTGATTTTTTGCAGTAGAGCATCTGCAAAGTTGGCAGGTGCCCTACTCGCGGAGACGGACTCCTGTCGGCACTCCCGGGATCGTCGGGGGCTCCGATCTGCTCGCATTCCGTTCCTAGTCAAACATCCGGCGTTCGCCCTCGCCGCGTCGAGGCCCGCTTGGAGGCCCCGCGCCGGCGTGATTTATCGCCGCGACGGCCATTTGCCGCGCGCACCCTCATTGGAATCTTGAAGGAACTGGGTGCGGCAAACACAAGCTAAGAGGCGCGTGCACCCTGGACAGCGGCAAGCCCGCTAGAGCTCGTCCTTCAGTCCGCCCTGATGTTGCGCTCGCGGATGAGCGCGGACCAGCGGCCGGTTTCGTGCTTCAGGTGTGCGGCAAGCTGATCAGGCGTACTCCCGACCGGTTCTGCGCCGATGGCTGCGAATCGTTCCTGTGTGGCCCAGCACTGATCACCGCGCGGCTGGCGGGGCGGCCGTTTGGGCATGTACTTCCTGACTTCAGGCCGGTCGAATCCAAACGAGTCGGCTACCGCCCGCTTCGACCGTCCGTGGGAAAAGCTGTTCGACTGCTTGCTTGGATACGAAGGGCGCTGCGCACCCGTATGCTTCGTCGCCATCGATTGCTCGCTTGATGATCTCGATCACAGCGGCGCGCAGATTGCGGATGCTCAGCGGACCGGCTTTGCGGGGTCGATCACGCACGACGGATTTTCGGGAACGACACCTCCTCCGCCGGTCTGGGCAGCAGTGCGTCTTGGCTGGTCGTCCCATTCTTCGTGTGGCAGGTCAATGGTCGCTTCATAGCCTTCAGCTTCAGATGGCGTCCGGCGACGTAGGATCTCGGCCAAACGGTGGATTGATCGGCACGCCGTACCTGGGATAGGGTGTCCAGTGCGCGAACGGGCTCAAGCAGGAATTGCTAGGCGTTGGCGGCATCGAGCTACTCCTTGCGGCATCAGGAGTCATCTTGGCGCATGGAGAGATTGATCGCACGAGCTCAGAGCGCAAATTGGCAGCCGCTCGGGTCGCGCCCAGGCACGCTATGAAGGAACCGCTGAAAGTGGAAGACAAGGTTGCGCCTTTCGGCCTCGGATTCCGATTCACCAGTGCAATCCTGGAGATTGGAGCGACGCGATTGAACTCGGCATGCGTCGAACGCTTCGCGACGCGAACGTTCGACCGGCAGGATCTTCGGTGCAGTCGTCGGTCGCGGCGATCGCGCCGCGCTGATGATGCGCAGCCCGCCGCGGGCGCTGCGATGGGTCACCCGTGACGACGCAGGCGACCGGCACGATCGTCGACGAGGCCGGTCAGGGCCTGAAGGACGTCGTCGTTGTCGTCGAGAACGCGTCGAGCCTCAAGGAGCACGAAGAGCTCAACCGCACGACGACGAAGGAAGACGGTGTCTTCACGCTTCATTACGCGAACGACTTCGCCACCGGCGACGAGCCTGGCCAGCAGGTGCGTCAGTTGCGGCTGCGGGTGCTGCTCGGCCAGCACGTCCTGACCGAGGCCGTGAAGGCCGACCTGCCGAAGCAGGACTCGATCGCGTTCGATCCGATCCGCCTGACGCGAACCGACGTCACGACCCGCTGGGCCACGCTCGGCAAGGGCACGCCGTCACGCAAGACCGACGGCAACGCGGTCCGCTGGCTGGCCGACGACTTCGACGCATGGGGCCGCGTCGCGCACGTGATGCGGGCCGCGACCGTGCTCGACGTGATGCAGCTCGACATCCACGTCGACGAGTTCAAGCCGAACTTCACGCAGGAGAAGCCGCAGATCGTCCTCGAGTTCGATCCGGCCATCCAGAAGCCGACCGAAATCGTGCCGCGCAAGTTCGACGCGGCCGATGCGCGCATCGAGCGGCTGATGCTCGAGGCCAGCAAGCGCGGCGTGCCAGTACGAATCCAGATCCCGCGGTGGACCGTCGACGTCCACGGCGTGCTCGTGATCGGCACGCTGGTGCTCATCGTGCTGGGCGCGATCTTCGCGCCGCTGTTCCTGGTGCTGATCGGCGTGATCGCGTGGGCGGTGGGCGCGACCATCGCGATCGGCAACGCGCTGTTGTCGCGCAGCTTCAAGGCGCCCGAGCTCGGCAAATGGTTCGCCGATGCGGGCAACGATGCGAAGCGCGTTCGCGTTCGCGAATGTATCCTGCGCTCGCTGATGGTCACGCACGCGAAGATCGTGATCGACCGCACCCGCGAAGGCGTGCTGCTCGGCTCGCCGTTCGATCAGGACTACTTCGACACGTTCGAACACGTCATCGACGATTGGCGCCGCGGCACCGATCCGTCGAAGGGACCGATCCACGACGTGAGCGTCGGCGTGCGCGGACCCGCGGTCGCGCATCTCGAGGAGCTCTTCAATTCGCACTGGGCGATCGCGGCGCCCGACGACGTGCAGCCCGCGCCGGGAACGCCGCTGCCGATCGGCGACGTGCAGAAGGGCGAAGTAGTCGCCTCGGCGCAGGTGGTCCGCACGCTCGACCGGATGTTCGCCGAAGCAACCGATGGCGAGACCGGCGTGCTCGAGTCGTATCTGCGCGCTATCCACTTCGCGCGGCGCTTCATCTACATCGAGAACCAGTATTTCCACTACGACCGCATCATCGACGCATTGATCGAGTCGTTGAAGGCGAACCCCGGAGTCGAGCTGATCCTACTCGTCAACGTCGCGCCCGATATGCCGCTGTATCCGGGCTGGCAGCAGAAAGCGATCCGCCGCATCAAGGACGCGCTGGGCGCCAACGCGGAGAAGCAGGTCGGCATCTTCACGAAGTGGAGCCATGCGGTCCGTGACGACAAGCATCCGCGACCGCGGCTGGTCGACAACTATCTGCACACCAAGTCGGCGCTGATCGACAACGACTGGGCCTCGGTCGGATCCGCCAATCTCGACGGCGCTTCGCTCGAGCGCGTCGAATACGCGCGCGCCGCGCTGGCTGGCGACGTGCGCAACACCGAGAGCAACCTGGTCGTGTGGGAGGAGACGCCCACTTCGCCGTCGCCGGTCGACGCGCTGCGTCGCCGATTGTGGTTCGAGCACCTCGGCCTCTCGGGGGCCGGCGATACGACGCTCGACGATGCGCCGAACAAGAAGTGGCTCGACCTCTGGAACCAGCGCGCCAACGCCAAGCTCGACCAGCTGCTGGCCGATGCGAACGCGGTCCATCCGTCGACGATCCTCCCGTGGCCCGACGACGCCTTCAAGCGCGACTGCGGCAAGCACGTCGCCACCGGCAGCTATCTGCGCACGCTGTTCGACCAGAAGCAGAAGGGCCTCTTCGTGAAGGTGTCGAACTTCGCCCTGGTGCCGAAGGGACCACCGGCGTTCCCGTTCACGTACTGATCGCACGCAGCGATCGACGAAGCGCGAGCTTTCGATGGCCGACACGCTTCAGAAGCTGGCGTACGAAGGCGCGAACCTCTTGAAGCTCGTCGGTGCGCTTGCGGCCGCCGACGGCGGCCCGCGTGCGCTGTTGGCCGCGCTCGGTTGGGACTTGCCGTCGGGCGGGACCGACGTGGGATTGAGCGCGATCGACCTCTCGACGTTGATCGTGAAGGTCGAGGCGCTCGACGCCGCGCTGTCGAGCGACGCCGACGAGATCGAGATCGACGGCCTCTTCGTCGACATCGCGATCGAACTCGAGCGCGCGTTCACGGACCTGCGCGCCGCGATCGCCGGGCTGTCGGCCAGCGGCGACTACCTCGACAAGACGCAGATGAAGTCCGAGCTGCTGCCGCGCCTGTCGAGCCTTCTGATCGCGACGCGCATCGGCGGCGCGTCGCCGCTCGCGCTCCTCGTGCTGCAGTTGTTCGGCGTTGTCACCGTGCGGCCGATGCCCGCCGACCCGGGCATCTTCCAGGTCGCGCACGCGCGCGTGACGTTCGACTGGGACGCGCTCGGACGCCTCTTCAAGGACCCGCTCGGTCTTATCGAAGCGCGCTACCGATGGGGGACTGCGGGATTCGACGACCATGGGTTTGCGGTCAATCTCTCGGCGCTGGTCGAGTCGCTGGGCGAGCCGATCCGCGTGCGGTCACTGCCGCGCCGCGTCGAGGAGCTGCTCTCCGGCCGGCCCGTTCCCGAAGCCGATGCTGCGCCCGGCACGCAGTGGATCGCGAGCTTGGTGCGCGGCGATGCATCGAGCGGACTCGACGTCGGCGTCTCGCTGTTCGCGCTGCGACCCACGTCGCCCGGCGCGGCCGACGGCGGGATCGCGCTGCATCCGTTCGCGTACGGGACGACCGACCTCGCGTTCGCCTTGTCGGATCGGTTGAAGCTCGAGCTGGAGTCCACTGCGGCGCTCGACTCGGGAGTCGTCGTTCAATTCCGTCCGGGCACCGCCCCTAAGATTAAGGGCGGCCTCGTCGGAACCGGCGGGCTGGTCGACAGCATCACCGGCAACGTCGTCGTACGCGTGACGAACACCGCGCCTGACGGGTCGCCGTACACGCTGCTCGCGATCCCTGGAGGCGGCATCGTCGAAGCGCAATCGCTGTCGCTCGGCGCGGGCGTGCAGGCGTCGGCCGGTTCGTTCGTCCCGAGCTTCGTCGCGAAGATCGGCGGCGGCCATGCATCGCTGACGAGCGGCAACGCCGACTCGTTCCTAGCGTCGGTGCTGCCGGCCGGCGGGCTCGATGTGAAGTTCGACCTCGGGTTGCGCTGGTCGGGTGCGCAAGGCTTCTCGTTCGAAGGGTCGGTCGCGGCGGCGATCGACATTCCGCTGCACGTCGCGCTCGCGGGTTTGCAAATCGACAGCGTGCACGTCGGGCTCGTGCCGTCCGATTCCGGGCTCGCGCTCGAGATCAGCACGGCCGGCGGCTTCTCGCTCGGCCCGGTGAAGGCGGCGTTCGATCGGCTGGGAACGATCGCGACGCTCGCGTTTCACGATGGCAACCTTGGTCCGGTCGACGTGGGGTTCGGATTCAAGCCGCCGTCGGGGATTGGGTTGTCGATCGACGCCGGCGGTGTCGTCGGGGGCGGGTTCCTGTTCCACGACCCGGTGCAGTCGCTGTATGCGGGCGTGATGCAGCTGTCGTTCTCGGGCACCCTGACGTTGAGCGCCTTCGGCCTGATCGCGACCCGGCTGCCCGATGGCTCGCGCGGCTATTCGCTGATCGTCTTCATCACCGCCCAGGACTTCAAGCCGATCCCGTTGGGGATGGGCTTCATGCTCTTGGGCATCGGCGGGATGGTTGCGATCAATCGCACCTTCGACGTCGACGTGCTGCGCGCGGGCCTGAAGAACGACACGTTGGGCACGCTGCTCTTCCCGCGCGACCCGGTCGGCAATGCGCCGGCGTTGATCCGCTCGCTGGCGACCGCGTTTCCGGCCAGGCCCGGCAGCTATCTGCTGGGTCTGCTGGTCAAGATCGGCTGGTTCACGCCGACCCTGGTGACGCTCGATCTGGCGTTGATCCTGGAGTTCGGCTCGCGCAAGCGGCTGCTGGTGCTGGGCCGCATCAGCTCGCTCTTGCCGTCTCCCGACAACGATCTCATCCGCTTGAAGCTCGATGCGATCGGGGTGCTCGACTTCGATGCCGGCACCACGTCGATCGATGCGGTGCTGGTCGATTCGCAGCTTGCGCACGCCTATGCGTTGACCGGCGCGATGGCGCTGCGCGCGCGCTGGAGCGCGGGCCCGGGCTCGAGCTTCGTGCTCGCGGTCGGCGGCCTGCATCCGCAGTTCCCGCCGCCTGCCGATCTGCCCAGGCTCGAGCGCGTCGCGATCGCGCTGGCGTCGGGCAACAATCCGCGCCTGACCTGCTCGTCGTACTTCGCAATCACCGCCAACACCGTGCAATTCGGTGCGCGCGCGCAAGCCTATGCGGCCGCCTATGGCTTCAGTGTCGAAGGCGACATCGGCTTCGACGTGCTGCTGCAGATCGCGCCGCTGCACTTCATCGCCGACTTCCACGCCAAGGTGCAACTGAAGCGCGGCTCGTCGAACCTGTTCTCGGTGTCGCTCGATGGCGAGCTCGAAGGGCCGCGACCGTTGCGGGTCTCGGGCAAAGCCTCGTTCTCGATCTTCTGGTGCGACTTCTCGGTGCGCTTCGACACCACGCTGGTCGATGGCGAGAAGCCGCCCCCTCCACCGGCGATCGATCTGTCGGCCGAGCTGAGAAAAGCGCTGGCCCTGCCCACCAGCTGGACCATGCAGGCGTCGAGCGCGCATGGGGTCGCCCTGAGGCAGTTGCCTGCATCGGCCGCTCTAGTGCTCGATCCGCTAGGCATGCTGGTCGTCAAGCAGCAAGTGGTTCCTCTGAACACCGGGCGCGACATCGATCTCTATGGTGGCGCGCCGGTCAGTGGCGCGCGGCGCTTCGCGCTCGCGGCGACCTTGCAAGGCAATCCGCAGGGCACGAGTCCGGTCCGCGCGTCGTTCGCCCCGTCGCAGTTCTTCGCGATGAGCGATGATGACAAGCTCGCCGCGCCGTCGTTCGAAGTGATGGACGCCGGCATCGCGATCGGCAGCGGTGAGGTCGCCTTCGACGAGATCGTGCCCGCTCCGCTCACCTATCAGGCGATCGTGGTCGACACGATGCCGCAGCCGTCCACCCAAACCGACCGCTACCACCTGCCGCCGACGCGCCTCTTGTTCCATGCCCGAAGCGGCGCCGCGGCGCGTGCGCCGGCCCGGCGCGTCGGGCTCGCGCGCTTCACCACCGCCGACGCACCCGCAGCTGCGACATTGAACCCCGAGCGCTGGACCATCCGCTCGTTCGACGAGGCCA
Organism: uncultured beta proteobacterium; assembly: GCA_963789885.1. Classification (GTDB taxonomy): domain Bacteria; phylum Pseudomonadota; class Gammaproteobacteria; order Burkholderiales; family SG8-39; genus DATEDA01. Next base: position 18,860 of record CAWBNB010000026.1, read on the forward strand.
CCGCCGCCACCGTCGATCCCAACGTCAAGACCTGGTCCG
>CAWBNB010000027.1:0-87153 GCA_963789885.1 uncultured beta proteobacterium
GCTACGAACCAGGGGGTCGTGGGTTCAAATCCTGCCGGGCGCGCCAGAATTCAATCGCTTAGGACCTGAAAACCAGGTCCTCTGCCCGCCTGCGGGACTTTTGCGGGACCAGTTATCCACAGAGGGATAACGCGGCCCGCTGCCTCGGTGAAGCATCTCTACCGTTCGCCACGCGCAGGATCGTGACAGTCTCCGCGCTGCGGTCGAGCACGCGGTTTGCAAGATCCATCAGGCGCCGGACATCCGCGCTCGCGTAATGCTCGGGCATCGAGCGCCAGGCATGTCCGAGAAGGGCAGCGCGGTCCTCCTGGTGCACCCCGGCGGCACGGAGTCGTGTCGCAAAGGCATGGCGCAAGTCGTGAATGCGTACCCCTGACAGCCCCGCTTTCCGTCGCGCCCGTTGCCAGGCCGTGTTGTTCATCGTCTGAATGGGTTTCCCACGGAAGGTGAAGACCCAGTCGGCATGCTGCCCGCGCCGGCTCTCGACGATCGACCATGCGGCATCGTTCAGGATCACGACGTGGGGCCGTCGCGACTTGAACACCTCTCTCGGGATCACGAACACACTTCGGCCCAACTGCGCGACGGGCACTTCCCACGCCCATCGCAGACCGCAGAGATTGGAATCCCGAAGACCCGTGTTGACGGCGAAGAGCGCCATGTGCGCGAGATGGTCGGGCAGGCCGCGGAAAATCCGCTCCTGTTCGTCCCAGGAGATCGGGTAAGGCGGGCGAGGATCCTCCGGGAGCATCGTGATTAGCGGTGGTGCGAATTCGAGCCACGGCATCCCGTCGTCGTCGCGATAGGCGCGCGATGCACGATGCAGAACGGTCCTCACGACCTCGAGCGTGCGGTTGACCGTCGTCGCGCTGACTCCCTCGGCGAGACGGGCCTCGATGAGGGGGCGCAGGGTGTCGTCGTGCACTCTGTGCACTTCGAGATCGCCGACGTGGCGGAGCAACAACTCGACGTGCCAGGTCAGAGTCGTCACGGAGCGCTTGTGCTTGGATTCGCGCAGAAAGCGCTTCGCGCAATCGGAGAAGAGGGGGCGGGCGTGCATGCGCCGCTCGCGCTCCCACTCGATCCGGTCGACCTCCTTCGCGAGATAGCGTTCTGCGTCCTCCTGCGACACGGCTCCGAGGCGCGCGAAGATGCGCTCACCGCGGTGCTCCTTGTCGATCGTACGCCGGCCGAGACCATCGATCGTGATCCCGCGTACACCGGTGTTCGCCATGTAAGTCCTCCCGTCGTGATGGATGCGCTCCCGAAGCTCTGATACTGAGCGACTGGGGCGGGAGGACGCGACGGGCGGGGTGTTTCAGAGACGACCTGCATCCCTCGCTTCGAGGATGGCGGCCTGAAGGGCGTTTTTGAGCCTGAGGGTTGAGGATGCCGCGCCTGGGGTGATCACCGAAGCGCCGTTCGGCGAAGGTGCGAACCATTCCGTATCGAACGGCAGTCGCATCCCTCCCCCGCATCGTAATCGACGTATGGTAGGTTTTTCGTACGCCCGACGACCCCGATCATTTCGTCCGATGAAGCTCTCTACCAGCAGGCTGCGCAGGCTGATCGAAGAAGCAACCGTTGATGCCTACAGCGAATCGGAGCAGCGTGTCGGGTTCTTGACGATGATCGGCGATAACCTCGAATTGCCTTTCGTCACGTGCGTCCTTGGCGTTGAGGTCCTGGTCGAACGGATCGACATGACTGCCGCTGAAGAGATCGTTGCGGTTTGCCGAAGGGGACGGACGAGCCAGCGTATCCCTGTTCTCGACCTGCCGCTACCAAGGCCCGTCCCTGCAGGGGCCGAGTGGATCGAGGCGTACCGCCAGTGGGCGAAGGGTGGCCGAGACTAGGCGACGGCCGCGTCCTCGAGCGATAGGGTGAGGGCTGTCGGGCCCCTCGCATCGTCAACGATCGTATATCCCATGGCGCGGTAGCCGCGCAGCCGCTTGTTGAACATGCGTGCGAGGGGCGGTACATCGGCATCGACATAGTCGTAGATGCAGACCTCGCGCTTTCCGGCATGGTCTCGATGAAGCCTGCCCGCGTACTGCGCGAGCGTCCCGCGCCACGCAATCGGCATGGCGAGGAAGAGCGTGTCCAGCCGTGGATCGTCGAATCCTTCTCCGATGAAGCGCCCCGTGGCAAGCACGATTCTTCGATCCGTGTCCGACGGCATCCCGAGACGAGCGACCTCCGCGGCCTGCTTTCGCCGGCCCATGCCGCCGGAAAGAACAATGACGTCGGCTACGGCCAAGGCTTTGAGGGCCTGCGATAGCCGAAGAAGGTGGTCTTTACGCTCAGTGAGGACGAGCGGCGTACGCCCATCGGCGATCGCAGCGCGTATGTCATCCAGGACCAGCGTATTGCGTTCTTCGGCCCGTCCCAGCAGCCCCAGGAGCGACTGGATCCGGTCGGCTCCTGCAGGCGAAGTGAATCCGGTGTGTCGGGGGATGACCACGTGCCGAACTTCGGCACTCGCGGGTGAGTTCGACCCCCGGAACCGAATCGGTCCGCACTGCATGAAAATGATCGGGTGATGTCCATCGCGACGAAGCGGCGTCGCCGTCAGCCCCAGGACGAAGCGGGCTTTGACCTCTTTCATGACCCTCTCGAACGAGACCGCCGAGACGTGATGACATTCGTCGACGATGACTTGGCCGTAGTTCGCCACGACGTCCTTGACCACGCCTTTGCGTACGAGGCTCTGCATGACGGCGATATCGATGATTCCGGTTGCAGACTGTTGTCCCGCGCCTATGGCTCCGATGGATCGGTCGTCGATCCGAAGAAACGTCGCCAGACGACTGCGCCATTGATCGAGCAGTTGCGTCCGGTGGACGATGACCAGCGTATTGGTTGACCGCGCGGCGATCACGGCTGCGGCGACCACGGTCTTCCCGGATGCCGTGGGCGCACACAGCACGCCAGTGTCATAGGCTAGCAGCGCCTCGACTGCGCGGGACTGCTCGGGGCGGAGCGCGCCCTCGAAAGGGGCGTCAATTACAGTGCCGGCGTATCGCTCGTCTTGCGATTGCAAAGCGATGCCATGGTCGCGGCACAGCGCGGAGAGTTCGTCTGCGCAGCCTCGTGGCAGCGCGATGTGTCTCGGAAAGTCCTCGGCGCAGCCGATGATGCGCGGTTTTCCGAAAGTGGAGAACCGGAGCGACTGGGCTTGATAGAACTCTGGATTCTGGAACGCAGCGATGCGGGCGAGTCGATTGATCAGGGGTGTCGGCAATCCGTCCTTGATGACGAAGAGCATGTTGGCTGACACGAGCTTCAGCATGTCTGGAAGCGGTCCGGTGAGGGCAGGTTTGGATCGATGCCTCGATGGAGGCAATGTCCAGGGGTCGTCGATCGCATCTTCGCTTACGCTGACTGAGCGGACCCCGAGGACACCGTCCTCTCGTTCGGCCCGGGCGAGCACTGAATGCACGGCGTGCGGCGCGATGCGACGAATGCTCGCAAGGAATGCCCATTGATCCGCGTAGGGTTGCCAGGCATCGTCGACGAAAACGCTTGCGCCCCCATCACGCGCTTGGCGCTGCAGGGGAAGGGCGATCAGGTTGCCGAAACCGCCCCTCGGTAACGTGTCCTGGCTCGGGAAAAGCCGATCATAGGAGGCGAACCCGAGCGTGCGATGCCGCGCACATGCACGAGTGATTGCCGCACTGGCAAGCTGTCTGGCTTCTCTTGCCGGGATGGGGGAAGCGAAGAAGATCCAGACGTGAGCGCCCTCGCCAGAGCGCGAGATCTCCACGTTGGCCGCGATTCCAAGCTCGCGGCAACTGGTGGCGTAGGCCATGGCGTCATCCCGCCAGCTTGATCCGTCGAAATCGGCAGCCACGAACCAGGTCGTGTCATCTTTCAGGAGTGGATAGACGCCGAGCGTTTGCCGACCGGCGAGATGGTCGTAGAGGGCCTCGTCGGTGACGGCGAGAAACGCCCGGTTGGGGCATTCGGCGCACTTGATCCGTGGTTTCTCGCAGATGCCAGGGACCCACTCATTGCTGCAAGCGGGGCTGTAGCCAGAGCGGCCGGTCTTTGGCGACTGCCACCGCGCCGGATAGACGTCCGTGCGACCGCTGAACAAGGACCGAAAGAGGGCTAGCTTGTGTGCCGTTGGAGAGTTGTGACGAACCGATGGTTCACGCTCCGGGATGTGTGGCACGGCCGAGGGCGGCGCCGCGTGTTGGTTTGTCTCCGATTCCTCGAGGATGGCGCGCAGCCGTTCGTTTTCTGCGCGAAGCTTCGCGCACTCGGCCTCGAGGGCGGCGATGTGCTCGTCGCGGTTCATCGGCGCGACTGAGGAGTTCGAGTGCATTGGAGCGCTATAGCAGTTCGTGCATCGGCTCCAAGGCAGCCACCGTACTCGCCAGACCGAGCAATAGAAGGGTGTCCAGAAACTCACGGACGGATCGAGGCGGATTCTTGAGCATCTGACGCTGGCTGCGGACTGCCGAATAGACTGCGCCGGGCGAGAGATCCAGGAGGTGCATCACGAATTCGTCCGGGTGTTGAGCCTCGATGCCGTAGGGACGCAGCTGGTTCAGCGGAAAGTCCTTGATGTTGTACGTGACAATCACGCCCGCGTGGCTGCGAATCGCGGCGGCCAGGACATGGCGGTCGTCGGGGTCCGGAAGTGTGAGCTGGTCGATCAAGCCCTCGTACCCGGTCACCACTGCATCGGGGATAGCAATGTCCATCAGCGACCGCGTGCGGGCAAGCTGCGCGGCGGTGATGTCGGCGCGGTCGGCAAGGACGGACCCGATCCACTCGTCGTGGATGCGTTCGGTCCAACGTGCGCGAAACAGATCCGTAAGGGCAAGATGAAGCAGGAGGTCGCGCAGAGGTGCGGGGTACAGCACGCACGCGTCATACACCGCGACAAAGCTCGCCACGAATCAGTAGCCCATTCTGAGTTCCTGTGCCTGCTCGGCCAGTTCTGCGAGCGCTTGTTTGCTGCGAATCTGGGTGCGCTCGCGATAGGCGAGCAGATCCTTGAACTGAAGTCGCCGATGGGTTCCGACTTTGCGGTAGGGCAGTTCGTTCGTCTCCAGCAAGCTGACGAGATGCGGGCGGGAAACGTTGAGAAAGTCTGCTGCCTGTTGGGTCGTCAACTCGGCGTGGATCGGAACAATGGTGACTGCATTGCCCTCGGCCATCTGGGCGAGAATATCCACGAGCATACGAAGCGCCGATACTGGCACCTCGATTTCTTGCTTGCCGTCGATGATGCGTAGGCGAGCGGTTTTGCCCCGACCAATACAGGCGGCCAAGAGCCTGCTGCTTTCGCGGGCGATCTGGGCTTCCCGCTCTGTCGGCAACGCCGGCGGAGACGGCACGGTGCGGAGAGTGGATTTGCTCATGGTGGCGCGTTCGTTGAGCATTCGATTCGGGGCATTATAGCAGCAAACGAAATAAACGAAACAATCGAAAAGGGCAAGACACGTATCATTGACGAAAGGTGATCCTCACTAAATCAAGCGTTTAACGCTCGCATCCGGCCCGTTGAATGATACAAGTTGTGACGTCAATCTGACTACGAACCATTAGGGGGTCGTGGGTTCAAATCCTGCCGGGCGCGCCAGAAATCAACGACTTACGGACAGGGCGGTAGCCGGGGCGATCGCGAGTTACCGCCGCGGTTACCGTCCCTCCCTCGTAAGGCCCCGACGATCGCCACCACGAGCGGTGCGTGGTACGCTTCCGGTTGCCGGGTCAGAACGAGACTGCTCTCCCGGGAGGAGAAGGCCGAGAGGCCAACGCCGAAACAACTCCTCGCTCTCGATAGCGTCTAGCCGGTGGAAGGCCGTTTACAACGCGCGCTCGCGCGGGGTCAACGGCCTTTTCGTTGTGCGCCCAGCATGGGCGCGATCTTGGAGGTGCAAGTCCTCCCACGAGTAGACCACTGCGAGTGAAGCGAAGCGCAACTGCGCGAGGGTGACCGAGCGTGGGAAGGAAGCGTGGAGCGAAACCGCGAGCCGAGGTACACGAACCGGATCTGAGGCGATGCCGAGCAGGGCGAGCGGGCAATGTACCGCGAAGCTGTAGTGGTCAAGGCTCAGGCGGCGTAAATCCGGCGGCTGTGCGGGGAAGGATCGCGTTCTTACCTGGGGAGATCTCGCCTTGTGCCTGAAAGGGTGACGGGGACGACCCGGAGCGAGAAGTCAGCAGAGGCCGTAGTAGTCGCGAGACGAAGGGCCGAAGGAATGGGAGGGGAGGCCCTCTGGTTCTCGGATTTGGACTGTCTCAGATGTTCGCGTCAGCGAAGCTCGCCAACCAACCAGGCTGGGTGAAGCCCGAATGGTCGTGGCAGCGAGAAACCGAATCGGGCGGATCAGAAATCAGCCACCCCCGGCGGCGTGCTGGGACTCATTCCGGGGCGCTGACCTCAACTGTTCCAACCGCCCGGTGCGGACCCGCATGCCGGGTGGTGTGGGAGGGGCCCGATTAGCGATGATCGGCCCCTATCCCGTTTTCCTCGTCGCGCGATCGCGCAGACCGAAGGAACAGGTTCTCCGCGGCGACGACGCGCGTGGGCCGTAATGTCGCGATGGCGAACCACAGCACGTCCGCGAGCAGTTGACGGGCAACCTCGACCAGCGCAATCACGCGCTGATCATGCCATAGCTGATTCCGAAGGCATCAAGAGGCCAGAGCAGCGCCGATCGAGTATTTGCGGAGCACAGCGCGCCAAGTTTTGGAATCCGGCGCGGGCTCACCAACAGCGTGGTCAGTCCGAGCACCAGGCGATCGAGCGTGGTCAGATTCGGAGCGCGCTGCCTGGATCGATTGCTGATCAGAAGCTGATGTTTGAGCAGAAGAGATTCCGCGGCGACAGCGCGTACACCGCCCGGGCGGAGTAGCTTAGCGAACGTGACGAGCAGGTGGATGGCGAGGATGAGGAGTTCGCGCACGGGGCGAACCGTACCAAGACCGCCACCGCGCGCAAGACTGCACCGCACAGGCGGATTCGCTCATACTACGAATTCGCCACCCACAGGTCCTGGCGCTGCAACCCGACGAAGTGTTGAAGCGACTCGACGTATTCCGCGAAGCGAACGCGAAGCTCAAGACGCAATGGGAGCAGATTCCCTGGTAGCTGCTCGTGGATGCCGCGTGTAAGCTGGTGGCAGCGGATGTTCAGTGATAACCAGTGAGGGGCTCGAACTCGCGACTCGGACCCGCATTCTCCATACCGCCGGTGAACTAGAACCGACTACCCGCTCGCTGTGCGAACGATCGTGCTCGTGGACTGGAGAGCCGTCTGGCTGCGGGCCGTGCGGGAGATACCGCGAATCATTGAATTCACTTTAGGGACCGGTATTGCCTGGCGGCAATGATTAGCAAGACGGTGGTGTTTCTGACCCAGTCTACTCGCGATTTTCTCCAGGCTTCCCACCCGCCGGGAAGGCACTTGTCCACAAACATGGCCTTCAGGTCCTCTATGGCCACTGCAGGCTCACCCTCGATTTCCTTGGCGCCGGGTTTGTTAGCCAGGAAGGCGAAGAGCAGGCCGAATTCCCCGGCAGATCCGACGAGGTTGTCCTCCCCGAGCAACTTGGTAAGCTTCTCCTCGATATCCCTGCGAGTCGTAGATGCGGCTTCATTCGGACCGAACAGCTTGCCCATGAGCGCCGAGCCGGTGGTTTCCACTAAGTCACGCAAGTCGCTGGCTAGCAGAGCGGCCGTCTCTTTCCCGAGCACCTTGGACTTCGGATCTTTGAGCAGGCTTTCTGCAATGAAGCGTCCGATGTCCGACCGTTTGATCCAACCGCCTTTTTCTCGACCTGTCAGCCGTGCAAAATCAGCCTCGGAGAATCGGCCTGAGCCCGGTATCTCCGGGTCTCCCTGGAGGATGCCGCTGTGGCCCGGGTGAGAACCCCTCGAGCCAGGGAACTCCAGTGAAAACAGCCCGCCCGGTACAGACCTGTCCAGCTTTCCGGATTCGCCCTGCATGAACGCGTGATTGCCGCTCGCAAACAGCGCGAGCAGGTCTCCAAGATCCCCGCCGCCGGTATTGCCCAGCCTCCTGACGTCCTCGATGCTGGCAAGCGGGTCGTGCGCGTTGTTTCGCACAGGAAGCTGGCCCATTGCCACGGCGCTCCCTATGAACGGGCAGGTAGCCTTTCTCTCCACCAGTAAGGCTTTCTGGTCGCCACTGAGTTCAACCAGGTTGTCGGGATGATCGCTCATGTGGATTCCTCCAGGATTTTCCGCAGGGATCGGGGAGAGGCGCGTTTCTTTGGCAGCCTGGGAAATTATTGGAAGTTAGTGACCAAGACGCAATAGGAGCTTCGACCGATCGCCCTCGACGGTCCTGCGGAAGCGGTGCCGGACTCGCGCTTGAACGGTGCAACCTGCCCGGCTGCCAGTGCTCATTCGGGGCCTTTAAGCTTGTCGTGCCTCTCGCAGGGCCTTGCCGTCCATCCGCTAGTCCTTCTGACCGATTGACCCAATTGAAGCGCGAGCCGTAGCCTGTCCGGGGCGCTCGAACGCGTTCAGCCGGGAAAATTTGCGCTCGCTTTCCGCGAGGACCCGCGAAGGGAGACTGCGATGCCTTACGACGCAGCACAACTGCTGAGCTTGTCGCAGACCCAGCTCGATGATCTGTTCCGGGCGAGCCCGGCCGGTGATATCCCCGATGGCCCGGCGAAGGGCACGGCCATCATCGCGCCGGGCACCACATACTCGGAGCGCATCGCGGAGGTCATCAATCACTTCGGCTGGCAGGGAAAGGTCTTCGATGCGAAGAAAGGTCTGCTGAAGAACAGGATCCTCGCCTTCGGTGTCGAGGCGATCGTCGCCAAGGTCTACAAGGGCCCGAGCTGGCTGGACGGCAAGGAATGCATCGTGCTCGACTACTCCGACACCTCGCTGGTCGCCCAACGGATCCGCGACGAGATCCGCTCGATCGGCCCGGGCTTCTATCTCGGCAAGGTCTACTGGGACAAGGATCGTCTGATCGATTTCTGCCTGCAGTTCTGATGCGGTAACACCGCAAAGGGGGAGGACAAGAACATGAGGGCTCGCAGATCTGGAGTGACGCTCGTCGTTGTCACGCTCGGCGTCTTTACCCTGGTCTGCTGCGCCACGTTGCCGTTTGGCTCATCCTGCGGCAGCGGCTCGGGCTTTGTCCTGGATGAGGCGAAGTGCGCCGGACGCACGCCCGAGAGCCTCCCCGCTGCGGACGAAGATTACTTCCGCGACATGGACTACGGGGTGACCGGGAACCCCGCGCAGGTCGCCGCCGCCCTCGATCCGTATCTCCCCGGGATAGCGCCTGGACAGGCGGTCAACGCGGTGGTGAAAGGCCGCAACAACTGGATCGTCTGGACCGGCGGAAACGACCGGCTCTGGGACGTCCTCTCGGTCAAGAGCACCGGCATCCTCGATTTCCTCAAGATCCTTTCCAGCCATCCCAGCCTGAAGGACTACAGCCGCGACAACCGGTGGAGCTATCTCGGACTCGTCAACGAACCCTGCTTCGAGAAGACCACCGGTCCGCGGAAAGACCGGTACGGCCTGTGGCTAGATGTTCGTCGGGACGACTGTCCACCGGATCCGTTCGAGAACGCGGCGAAGTATCCCGGGGTGAAGATCGGCGCGCGGGGCAAGAATATTCCGGTGGGGTCCTACTACGGCTACGCGACCGGCATCGTCGGGCTGCGTCTCCTTCCGAACCCGGCCTTCGACGAGGAAGCCCAGAGGCGGTGGGATCCGGTCCGCTACTACACGGATCCCAGCTACTACAACGACAAGAACCTCGTCAAACCCTATCGGGTCGGCATGTCGTGCGGCTTCTGCCACGTGGGGCCGAATCCGGCCAATCCGCCCAAGGATCCGGAGCATCCGAAGTGGGAAAACCTCAACTCCAACCCGGGAGCGCAGTACTTCTGGGTCGACCGGATCTTCGTCTGGCAGACCGACCCGTCGAGCTTCGCTTACCAGCTCTTCCATACCTCCCACCCGGGAGCACTGGACACGTCCTTCGTGTCCACTGACTACATCAACAACCCGCGGACCATGAACTCGGTCTACAGCCTAGGCGCCCGGATGGCGATCGCGCGGAAATGGGGCAAGGAGCAGCTTACGGGCGGCGAGCGCGACAACGAGCACCTGAACAAGTACGTGCCGGCCGACAGCCCGCTTGCGCGGTTCTACCAGTCTCCGGACACGGTGTGGACGCCGCGGGTTCTCAAGGACGGATCGGACTCCGTCGGCGCGCTGGGCGCGCTCAACCGCGTCTTCGTCAACATCGGGCTGTTCAGCGAGGAGTGGCTCGAGCACTTCCGGCCGTTCGTCGGCGGACAGAAGTTCACGCCGTTTGAGATCGCGGTCGCGAACAAGAACTCGAGCTACTGGAAGGCGACCGAGTCCCAGACGCCGGACGTTGCGCTCTTCTTCCTCGCGACGGCGAAGCCCGACCTCCTGAAGGATGCGCCCGGCGGACAGACGTACCTCTCCACCGACCGGAACCAGCTCAACCGCGGCACGGTCGTGTTCGCGGAACGCTGCGCGCGCTGCCATTCGAGCAAGCTGCCCGAAAAGGCGTTCGACTTCTACCCGAACCAGGGCTGCGTGGGACCCGACTACCTGAAGTGCTGGAACGACTACTGGGTCTGGACCAAGTCGAACGAGTTCAAGCAGGCGATGACTGCGATCGCGCTGCGGGACGATTTCCGAAAGGACAACTACTTCTCGACGGATCTGCGGATCCCCGTCACCTTGCTCGAGACCAACGCCTGCTCCACGCTCGCGACCAATGCGCTTGCGAACGACATCTGGGACAACTTCTCCTCGACGTCCTACAAGAACCTGCCGTCGGTGGGAACCATCATGGTTCACGACCCGATCACCGGTGCGCCGCGCTGGTACACGATGCCCGCCGGCGGACGGGGCTACACGCGTCCGCCCTCGCTCATCAGCCTCTGGTCATCGGCTCCCTTCCTCCTCAACAACCGGCTCGGCGACTTCTACTGGACGGGTTCGGTCGCGGACCGGATGAAGTCTTTCGACAGTGGCATCCAGGAGCTCCTCTGGCCGGAGCGCCGCAAGGGCGACCGGAAGTTCAGGACCGCGTCGGGGAAGGAGGTGCCCGGCATCGTGGACGTGACGCCGGTGACGACCTACCTCCGCGTACCGAAGGGGTACCTCCCGGACTTTCTCCAACCGCTCGTCGGCCCGCTGAGTCACGTCAAGCACCCGGTCTTTAGCGAAGGGGGCCTCGAGATCGGTCCCATTCCGAAGGGGACTCCGATCAACCTGCTGTCCAACGTCGATCTCGAGCAGAGGGACAAGGTGCTCAGCGTGGCCACAAGGACGATACGCGCCCTGAGGTCCCTGCCCGAAGGTGCGAGCGACGCCGATGCGCAGAAGGCATTTGCCGAACTCGTCGGGCCGTTGATCGAGGTCAGCAAGTGCCCCGATTTCGTGGTCAACCGTGGCCACTACTTCGGCACCGACTACTTCGCCGAGGAGCCTGGTCTCAGCGACCCGGACAAGCGCGCCTTGATCGAATTCCTCAAGACGTTGTAGGTCCGCCCGTCGCATGGACTGCGCGGTGAAGCAGCGCGCAGTCAAGGGTCTGCGGACGCGGATTCACGCGAGGCGGACGTGGGCTAGTGCGATTCCAACTTGTTAACGCTAAGACCGCGGATCGCGGTTAATCGATGCCCTTGAGTTCCGAGCTTGCGGTGTCGGTAGCGCAGATAACGGTAGACGCGACGGCGTCGGACCGCGTGGCTGGGGTCGTCAGTGTTGGCCAAGGTGAAGCGCTTCATGGCACCGAAATGGGCTTCGATCAGGTTCATCCAGGAGGCCTCGGTCGCGGTCCACACCGGATGGATGCGAAGCCGCTTGAGCAGCGCGAGGAAGCGTGGGTGGTCGTGGACCTGATGCAGGTTATCCATGACGACGTAGAGCTTCTTGCCGGGATAGCAGCGGCGCAGCCGCTGGAAGGCATCGAAGAGCTCGGGCAGGCGCTTTCGCTTGCGAAACAACCCTTCGAGGCAGTCGGCGTGCACGTCGTAGAAGCCGAAGAACTGCTCGGTGCCCTTCGTGCGGTGATAGGTGGCGCGCATACGCTGAGGCTGGTTGTGCCGCGCCCAGGCCACCCCGCCGATCGGCTTGATCTCCAGTGGTCCCCATTCGTCGAAGCACACTACCGCGGCGCGCGGCGGGCAGCGCTGGTAGAGCGCTCGGATGCGTTTTTTTTACCGTCGAAGTCCGGGTCATGCGAGCGCTTCCAGGTACGGATGCGCTGGGCGCTCAGGCCCTCGCGGCGCAACAGCCTGCGCACCCACTCGTCGGTCACCGGCGGTAGCAGCCGCTTCGAGCGGCAGTACTCGGCGAGCTTGGGCACCGACCAGTTGGAGAAGGGCAGCCCTCGCTCCAGAGGACTGGACAGCGCCACATCGACGAGCTCTCGTAGCTGCTCCCCCTTGAGGATCGGCGGGCGGCCCTTCGGGTTGGGCACCTGCTCGAAGCTCGCGAAACCGCTGTCGTTGAACCGGTGCACCCAGTCGTACGCCACGGTGAAGTGGCAGCCGACCCGGTCGGCCGCCTCGACCACGCTGTGGCCTTTGCGCACTTCCTCGATGACGCGGTATCGCTGGTGTATCCGGGCCGAGAGCGACAGATCCCGGAGCTTGGCTGCCAGCACCCGCTGTTCGCTGCGGCGCAGCGCACGCAACTGCAAGGTCTTGGCCATCCCGCACCTCCTTCCCGAGGGCAGGATACCAGTACTTAGGCCGGTTAAGTTGGATACGCACTAGTCGACGCCGAACGACGGGCGGCGGGGAAATCGCGGCGAGGGGAGACGCAGTTTGAGCAGACCACCCAAGACTGCCGCGACTCCCGTCGATGACGGCAAGAGCCGCCGCCGGTTTCTGCGGTTGTTCGGGGCGTTCTGCTCGCTGGCGGGCGCGCTCGTGAGCGGGTGCACGGCGCTGTTCAAGCCGGAGAGCGCGCCACGGGCCGCTTCTCCCCTCGCGTGCGAGGTCCCGCGCGGCGGTGACGAGTTCGACTACATCGTCGTCGGCTCCGGCGCCGGAGGTGGCCCCCTCGCAGCGAACCTAGCTCTGGCCGGCTTCAAGGTCCTGCTGCTTGAGGCGGGCGGCGACGAGGAACCGTACGAATATCAGGTTCCCGCCTTCCACGCGCTCGCCTCGGAGGACGAGCGCTTCGCCTGGAACTTCTTCGTGCGACATTACGCCAACGACGAGCGGCAGAAGCGCGACAAGAAGTTCCGTGCGGAGCAGAACGGGGTGCTGTATCCGCGGTGCGCGACGGTTGGCGGCTGCACGGCTCACAACGCCTTGATCTTCGTCTACCCGCACGGCAGCGACTGGGATCACATCGCGGCGATCACCGGCGATCCCTCGTGGGGGAGCGCAAACATGCGGCGCTATTTCGAGCGTCTCGAGCGCTGCGGGTACCGGTCACCGGCCGAGACGGGGAGCCGCCACGGATTCAAGGGCTGGCTTCCGATCAACGTCCCCAATCCGGCGATCGTCGTCCAGGACCAATCCCTGACGAAGCTGGTTGCGGCTGTAGCGCATGAATCTATCGCCCTGGACCGGCCGTTTGGCCACGGTTTCGAGCGACTTCAGGCAGAGTTCGATCCCAACGACTGGCGCCTGATCGAGAAGAGTGCGGAAGGGATCTGCGTCATACCTCTTTCCACCGAGCGCGGCCGGCGCGCAGGGACCCGGGAGTTCATACGTCGCGTGCAACGCGCGTGCCCGGACCTGCTGGTCGTCCGCACGCACGCGCTCGCAACCCGTGTGCTCCTGGACGACGGCAAGCGCGCGACCGGCGTGGAGTATCTTTCCGGCGAGAGTCTCTACCGGGCGGATCCGCGCCACCGCGGAGACCATCCGGCACAGCGACAGACCGCCTCCGCCAAGCGGGAAGTGATCCTTTGTGCGGGCGCGTTCAACACGCCCCAGCTCCTGATGCTCTCGGGGATCGGGCCGGCGGAAGAGCTGCAACGGCACCGCATCCCGGTCAGGGTTCCCCTGTCCGGCGTCGGAGCGAATCTCCAGGATCGCTACGAGGTCGCTGTCGTCAGCGAGATGGCGCGCGATTTCTCGCTCATGGAGGGCATGAAGCTGCGCCCGCCTCGGCAGGGCGAAGAGCCGGACCCGCAGTTTGTCGAGTGGCTGGAAGGAAGGGGCCCCTACACGACGAATGGCTCTGTCATAGCGCTCGTGAAGCGTTCCTCCCCGGAGGAACCGGAGCCCGATCTATTCATCTTCGGACTGCTTGGCCGCTTCGAGGGCTACTTCCCCGGGTACTCGCAGGTCCTGGCGAGGGATCAGGACTTCTTCACGTGGGCGATCCTCAAGGCCCATACGCACAACACCGCCGGTCGCGTGACGCTGCGCTCCGACGACCCGCGCGACGTGCCGGACATCAGCTTCCATTACTTCGACGAGGGCACCGGCGGCGAGCGCGATCTTGCCGCGGTGGTGAAGGGTCTGCAAACCGTGCGACAGATCACGGGGCGCTGCGGCGATCTCATCGCTGCGGAGATCCTTCCCGGCCCTGACGTGCAAACGCCGGAACAGATGCGCGGGTTTATCAAGGACAACGCCTGGGGTCATCACGCATCTTGCACCTGCAAGATCGGGCCTGGCAGCGATCCCGCTGCGGTGGTCGACAGCCGGTTCCGGGTCCATGGTACGCGCGGCCTGCGGGTAGTGGATGCCTCGGTGTTCCCGAGGATCCCCGGATTCTTCATCGTGTCGGCCGTATACATGGTTAGCGAGAAGGCCCGGGACGTGATCATCGAGGATGCGATGGCGAATGCTCCAGAGCAGGCTTCACCACGGCCTGCCTCGGCTTGGTCTTCTCCGCGCAGGTCAGGCCACGATAGGTCGTGACGGCGTGGTCAACCGCGGCGATGGTGCAGTCCCAGGGAATCGTTCCCGTCCATAGGGAGCAGCTCCGTCGGGTCTGATGCGTGGCGCGGCGTGCGCGCATCCAGCCCCGGGGTGCTCCGACCTTCGATTTGAGCGATATGCGGGGCGATTTTCTGAGTACGCAGATGGGCGACGAAGTCCTTCGTGTGATAGCCGTAGTCTCCAGATACTGAATCGAGATCGAGCGAGCATGATGCGACGGCCTGGGGTAGGCTGGCACCATGGTCCAAGCGTCGTCGCTGGCGCAGTATCTGATCGTCGCGTTCGCTGCGTGGCTCGCCCGACAGCAGGAAGGGTTCATCGAATACCTCAAGGCCGAGAACCGGATGCTGAAGGCGCGTCTCGGTCGTCGGCGGATTGTCTTCACCGACGCTGAACGCCGACTCCTTGCTCGGCATGCGAAGGTAGTCGGCCGCAAGAAGCTCATCGAGCTGGATCCGATCGTCTCGCCGGACACGCTGCTCCGCTGGCATCGGCAACTGATTGCGATGAAGTGGACGTTCCTGCGTAGAAGCCCTGGCCGGCCGCGCGTGATGAGGACAATCCAAGAACTCGTCGTGCGAATGGCAAGTGAGAACCCGCGCTGGGGTTACACGCGCATTCGGGGCGCGCTTTCGAATCTTGGGCACGAGGTCGCCCGTGGAACGATCGCGAACATCCTGAAGCGCGAAGGCATCGAGCCTGCTCCGACGCGGGGCGAGCGCACGCCTTGGTCAGTGTTCCTGAGGGCGCA
The DNA here is from genome assembly GCA_963789885.1 of uncultured beta proteobacterium. Classification (GTDB taxonomy): domain Bacteria; phylum Pseudomonadota; class Gammaproteobacteria; order Burkholderiales; family SG8-39; genus DATEDA01. Next base: position 15,670 of record CAWBNB010000027.1, read on the forward strand.
CTGGCGAACCCTGGTGGCAGCGGACTTCCTGACCGTGGAGGTCTGGAAGCTCGGGGGATTGGTCACGTACTACGTGCTGTTCTTCCTTGAGTTGCCGACCCGGGCGGTGAAGATCGCGGGGATCACGACGAATCCCGCTGAAGACTGGATGCTCCAGATCGCCCGCAACGCCTGCGATGTCGAAGACGGGGTGTTGACCGAAGGGAGGACACTCCTCATCGATCGTGACGCGAAGTACTCACATGACTGGCGCGCGTTCCTCGAGGAGCGGGGCGTGGAGGTAATCCGGCTTCCGCCCAAATCACCGAACCTGAACGCCTATGCCGAGCGGTTCGTACGCTCGATCAAGGAAGAGTGCCTCAATCGCATGATCTTCATTGGCGAGACGTCGCTGCGGCGTGCGATCCGTGAGTTCATGGCGCATTACACCGCCGAGAGGAATCATCAAGGCTTGGGCAATCGACTTATCGGAGGCGAGCAGCCTTCAGTTCCATCGTATCGCTCGGTGGAACGACGAATCCGCCTCGGTGGCATGCTCGGTTTCTACCATCATGCTGCTGCGTGACGTGTCGCGTTGATTCTGGACAGTACGCGCACTCGACGCGGCCGGATTCGTGGTCGAAGAAGCCGAGGTCGTAGTGCATGAAGCTACGAACCGCAAGGGGCCGTAACTGCGCGTATCTCCGGTGAAAATAGATTTCTTTTCGCTGCTGCTTTCTCCGCCTCCGCCTGATCGAAGAGCTGAAGGGTCGGCTGCCGGGTCGGATGCAACCAGGGGACCTGATCCGATTTGCGAGCAAATCCTTGAGGCCCCGATCAGCCTCTTAGCGGTCGAGCGGCAAAAGCCTGAAGCCCTTTCGGCCGCGCGCGCGCAGGGCGCGGAAGTGGCGCTCGTCCAAGGTGAGGATGTCCCTCGTCCGATGCCGCTCTGCGAGCACGACGAGCGACGCATCGGTAAGGCCGATCTGTAGCTTCGGGTACCGCGAAAGCACATCCTTCGCGGCCGAGACATCGTCCGCATCGAACGGTTCGAGTTGGTAGGCACCGCGGGCGACTTCATCGAGGAGGGCGGTCTGGGCGACGCTTCCAACATGGCGCGACACCAGGTAGTCGAGTTCAGCGAGCACGAACGGAGAGAGCAGTAACGGTGGCGGGGCCTTGGAAAGCGCTGCTACACACTCCGCGTGATAACGCTGGCTGGCGTCGATCGCCGAGAGCAGTCCGCTCGTATCGAGCAGGATCACGATCCGCCGAAGCCGTCGAGCGCCTCGTCGACGCGCTCGGCCAGCCGCGGCTTGCCGCTCTTGAAGAGAGGCAGGCGAGGGCGCGGTGGGGCGCTGTGAGCCGTGACTGCGCGAAGGGCCTCGCGGATCAGCTCGGCTTCGCTGCATCCTCGAGCGGCGGCGGCCCGCGCAAGCGAGCGCTTGAGCTCCTCCGGGACGTAGACGGTGGTTTTCTGCATGCCATACATCGTACCATACGTGCGGCGCGGCGAGAGGACGTGGTTTTGCGATGCTCCTGGCGATCGAATTCAGGCGCAGTCTCGGCGGATGCTCTATAGAGCAGCTGTATCATTCACGGCTGATGATCCTAACTAAATCAAGTCTTTAACGCCCGCGTGCGGCGCGTTGAATGATACAGATCGCGTCTCTCATCTAGCTGATTCGTAGTAAGAAATCGCGAATCGCCTGACCGCCTACGAACCAGGGGGTCGTGGGTTCAAATCCTGCCGGGCGCGCCAAAAATCAAGAGCTTGCTATCACGCAGGCTCTTTTCATTTCAGCCGTGCCCCCTCGGTGCCCCCTTAGCCGAGTGGCGCCGCAAGCGACCGAATCCGGCCAGGAGCGGTCATTCGGACTTCGCATCCAGTTCGACCACGTCTCGCACGTCTGCGATGCTTTCGGGTTAGGCTAACTTGTCAGCGATCCCAAGCTTGAATTGCCCTATCGAGTCTTGGTTCTGCCCCCTACCAGCTAGGTCAGGGGGTCCGGCTAGTAGCCGTCATATCCACCATGAGCCGAAGCGCATCACCCTACCTTAGCCATGGTCGCCGGTTGGCCGATGTCCTGGCTGCGATTCAGGTGCTTGGGGCATACACGTTCGCCAGCCGCAAGTACGAGTCCTGGGTCGAGAAGCTTGGCGACCCGCAGAGCGCCATGGGCTGGGATCTCATCTTCGCTGAGCATCCAGAATTTTTTCGTGTTAGCGGAGAGTGGGTCTCACTTAGTACTCTGGTTCATAAATTCGGCAACGTATTTATGCTGCTACGCGGCGAGGCGCATCGGAATGGAGGCCTGCGGGAGACGATTGGCCATGCGTGCGAGATCGGCGCGCGTGAATCGCCAGTCGAAGGGCGTGCCGATGGCCTCGTAATGGTCTTGGAAGCGCAAGAGCCGCTCTTCGACTTCTTCCAAGCAAGAGAAATCGTTGGGGGTGAGCGCCTTGCGTTGGACGATGGAGAAGTAGATCTCGATCTGGTTGAGCCAACTCGCGTGCACCGGGCCATGGACGGGCACCAGGTTGGGGAAGGCCGCGGTAAGCCGTTTGACGCAAGGTTGCCCACGATGCGAAGAGCCGTTGTCGATGATCCAGAACACGCGGCGTGCGTCGCGATAGGGCGGCTGGCCCATGACCTGGGTGACGAGCCGACCGAAGGGTTCGATGCCGGTGGCTTTCTCGCAGCGCCCGAAGACCTTGGCGTGGTGCACATCGAGGGCGGCCAAGTAGGCCCAAGCCCCGGCGCGGGTGTACTTGAACTTAGCCCGTTTCAGTGGACGCCAACGGTGAGGGCGTAGAGTTTTCCACGGCCGGGCGCGTGCGGCGCCTCACACGCACGCGCACGTGCCCGGCGGTGGGAAACTCGGACCATCGTCAGGCCGCCTCCTTCGCCGCGAAGCGGCGCTCGAATTCGCGCGGCGACACGTAGCCGAGGGAAGAGTGACGGCGACGCGGATTGTAAAAGGTCTCGACGTAGGAAAAGACCTCCGAGCGCGCCTGGATGCGCGTAGCGTAGCGCCGCCCGTTCACCCGTTCTACCTTCAGCGTCTTGAACCAGCTCTCCATCGGCGCATTGTCGTAGCAATCGCCCTTGCGGCTCATCGAGCAGACCATCCCGTACTGCTTGAGCAGCTTCTGGTAGTCGTGAGTGCAATACACCGAGCCGCGGTCGCTATGGTGAACCAGACCGCGCGGCGGCCGACGCTGGAAGTAGGCCATCCCCAGGGCCGCAATGGCGAGATGCCGGTCGTTTCGCTCACTCATCGCCCAGCCGACGATGAGTCGCGAGTACAGGTCGAGCACGCAGGCGAGGTACAGCCAGCCCGCGTCGGTCCAGATATAGGTCACGTCGGTGAGCCACACCTGGTCGGGCCGCTCGGCCACGAAGTTCTGCTCGAGCCGATTGGGCGCCACCGGCAGCTTGTGCCGCGAGTCGGTGGTGGCGCGAAACTTCCGTCTATGCCGCGCCGCGATCCCGTGCTTGTTCATCAGACGCCGAACCCGGTTCAAACTCACCACGTTGCCCTGTTCGCGCAGCTCCTCGTGCACCCGCGGGCTGCCATAGTTGCCGTCGCTGGCCAAGTGGATGGCGCGGATCTCGCCGAGCAGACGCGCGTTCTCCCGCTCCCGTGGCGAGGGCCCACGTCCACGCCAGGCGTGGTAGCCGCTACGCGACACCTCGAGCAGCTCGCACATCCTCGGCACCGGGTAGCGCGCTCGATGCGCATCGATAAAGGCATACCTCACAGCGCATCCTTCGCGAAGTATGCCGCCGCCTTTCGCAGGATCTCGCGCTCCATCTTCAGCCGCGCGTTCTCCGCCCGCAGCCGCGAAACCTCCGCCTCCAGATCGCTCACCGGATGCCCCGCCGGCCCCTGCACGACCTTGCCCGCGCGCGCCGCGCGCACCCAGTTGGCCAGGCTCTTGGCCGGTAAATCCAGTCGCCGCGCCGCCTCCATCAGGCCCACCTTCTCGTCCAACACCAACTTCACGGCCTCGGCCCGGAACTCAGCCGTGTACCGCCGTTTCGGAATCCTTTGCATCTGACACCTCCATTTGCGATCGTAAAAACCTCAAACGTTGGTGTCCACTTTTTCGGGCGAAGTCCAACTCGTGCTCAATCCGTCTGGGCTGATGGGGGCGCGGGGGCAAGGTGGGATGCGTTCGCACGCGCGCTTGGATGCTGGTCTTTTCGTCGGCGCACAACACGAACTCGTCGGGTCGCAGTCGCTTGCCTTGCCACTGTCGGGCGTACAGATCCAGGATCCGTCCCGCTTTGAGGGTGAAATCCGGATCGCGCGGGAAGATCCAGGTGCGGTGTTGCCACGGGCGGATCGCGTCCTGGTGCAACCAACGCCACACGGTGGTCTCGCTCATGCAGGCCACGATGCCGCAGCGCTGGGCTTCGCGCACGATGTCGGCGCTACTGAAGCGCGACAGCGGCACGCCTCGGGTCGCGGGGAGCTCACAGGCGATGGCCTTGATCTGCACGACCAGTTCTGGGGGGGAAGACCGGGGGACGGCCCGGGCGCGGGCGTTCTTCGAGTCCCGGTAGTCGTTCATAGAAGAAGCGCTTGCGCCACAGGCTGACGACATCGCGCCCCACCGAAAGGGCAGCGGCGATCTCATCATTGGGCAGACCCTCGGCCGCGAGAAGAATGATCTTGGCCCGAAGTACCTCGAAGTATGGCAACGTATATTTGCGCGCGCGAGCTTCCAGAACTTGGCGCTCTTGCCGTGAGAGACGAACCGTGAATGGGCTTTGTCTGGGCATCTCGGAGTACCCTCCTCGATGGGTACCATAGCCAAGAAGCTTCGACCTGGCAATAACTATACGTTGCCATATTTATTAAACTGGGTACTTAGGTGGCGCCATGGCTACGACGGCGGAGGTGTCCCAGGGGTAGTTGAAGGTTGAGGGCGGCGGTTTTCCTGGTGAATCCGAGAGAATCGGGTTTGCCAACCTGTGAAGCTCACGGAAAGGAAAACCGCCATGAAGGATCGTACGGGAAACACCGCTGGTAGGAAACCGCGACTGGCCCTCGTCGGGCAAGACGACGTCGCCAGCGCGGTGCGAGCTGCCTTTGCCGACCAGGGCCAGGTGCTGCTGCCGATGCTGGAGCTCATCGAGAGCGCGAGGACGAGCATCGACGAGCTGATGAGCGAGGCCGCACGCGGGTTCGTCGAGCAGCTCTTGGTGCTCTCGGCGCAGGAGGTCGCCGGGAGGAAGCATCCGGGTCGGCGCTTGGGCGAGGTGCTCTGGCATGGCAGCCAGCCCGGGCGTGTCGTCTTGGCCGAGAGGAAGCTTGCGGTCAAGCGGCCGCGTCTTCGCCGCCGCGCCGCTCGCGGCAAGGAAGTGGCCATTCCGGTCTACGAGCGGCTGCAGGCCGAGCCGCGCCTGGGCGAGCGCATCCGCGACATCCTGGTTCGGGGGGTGTCGACGCGCAAGTACGCCGAGGTGCTGCCGCGCATGGCCGGGACCGTGGGCATTGCCAAGAGCTCGGTGTCGCGCCGGTTCATTCGGGCCGCCCGAGACGCATTGGCAGCCCTGATGGGTCGTCGCTTCGACGCGCTCGACGTCCTGGCGGTGTGGATCGACGGGATCGTCGTCGACGATCACCACATCCTGGCCGCCGTCGGCGTCGATGCCCAGGGCGAGAAGCATCTGCTGGGGCTTGCGCAGGGGGCGAGCGAGAACGCGCAGGTGGCCAAGGACCTGCTCTCGAGCCTGATCGGGCGCGGGATCGGTCCGGACCGGGTGCGGCTGTTCGTCATCGACGGCTCGAAGGGGCTTCGCAGCGCGATCGAGGAACTCTTCGGTGGGCAGGCGAAGGTGCAGCGCTGCCGCGTCCACAAGATGCGAAACGTCACCGAGCGGCTCCCCAAACCGATCGCCGCGCAGGTCAGAGCCGTGATGCATGCGGCCTACCAACTGCCCGAGAAGGACGGGACCGCGAAGCTCAAGCAGCAGGCCGCCTGGCTCAAGACCGAGTACGCCGACGCCGCGGCGAGCCTGCTCGAGGGGCTGGAGGAGACCTTCACCGTCAATCGGCTGAAGCTCACGCCGTCTCTGACGCGCTGCCTTGCGAGCACCAACGTGATCGAGAATCCGAACGGTGCCGTACGTCGAGTGACCCATCGCGTCAGTCGCTACCGCGACGCCGAGATGGCGCTGCGCTGGACGGCGACCGGATTCCTGGAAGCGGAGAAGTCGTTCCGCAAGATCCAGGGTCATCGCCAGCTCTGGGTGCTTGGCACTGCACTCGGGCGATCGGTCGAGGAGGTTGATGTGAAGACGCGTGCTGCTTAGCCTGTGAACCGACCGCCGTCCAAAGCTTCAACCACGGACGGGACACGTCCGCTACGACCGCGCCTACAGCCATGAGCAGGCTCGCGATCTCACCCATGCCGAGATTTCCAATCTCACTGATGATGAGCGCGGAAAGCTTACGCGCAGGCCTCTCATGTCTGACCAGATCGAGGCGCTGATGAAGACTGCCATTGAACTACACAGTCGCGAGGTGGCGCATCAGCAGGAGCGCAGGTGGCTAACACCTCTCCTTTTCGCGCTGCTTGGCATCATCCTTGGAGCCGTCCTCCAGTCAGCGCTGAAATGACGGCTAACCCCGTATATGGACTCCCCCCAACAAGGAAGAGGCTGATCGGTAGATCTGGCATGAAGGGAGCGCCTGCAGTCGTATATCCGGCATCGTGAGTGGGCTCTCGGTGGCCCGTGCCGACATGGAATCTAGAGGTGGCCCCAGAAATCTGGGCAGCGGGATAAGTGGACAATCTGCTCCTGAGAACGGGCCGGTGGCCCGAGAAAGCGGAGCAAGAGAGTGAGCAGAAGGTCCCGACGTAACCACACCCCGACGTTCAAGGCGCGAGTCGCGCTGGCCGCTGTACGCGGCGACAAGACGCTGGCCGAACTGGCCAAGCAGTTCGACCTCCACCCCAACCAGATCACCGACTGGAAGAACCAGCTGCTCGAGCGCGCGGCCGCCGTCTTCGGTGAGACGCAGGCCAAAGGGCAACCACCAGTCGACCTCAAGGTGCTGCATGCCAAGATCGGCGAGCTCGCGCTGGAGAACGATTTTTTAGAAGGCGCGCTCATCAAGGCGGGCATGCTGAGCGCAAAGCGATGATCGACCGCAACCATCAACTCCCGATCGCTCGTCAGGCCGAGCTCCTGGAGGTGAGCCGCGCCTCGGTGTACTACCTGCCGCGGCCGGCGTCGGAATCCGACCTTGCGCTCATGCGCCGCATCGACGCACTGCACCTGGAGCATCCGTTCATGGGCGCGCGGATGCTGCGCGACTCGCTTCGCCGGGAAGGCTTCGTCGTCGGACGCAAGCACGTCAGAACGCTGATGACGCGCATGGGCGTGGAGCCGCTGTATCGGCGTCCCAGGACCACGCGCAAGCATCCCGGGCATCAGGTCTACCCGTATCTCCTGCGCGGCTTGGCGATCGAGCGCTCGAACCAGGTCTGGGCGATGGACATCACCTACATCCCGATGGCGCGCGGGTTCGTCTACCTCGCCGCGGTCGTCGACTGGGCTTCGCGCCGGGTGCTCGCCCACCGCGTGTCGATCTCGATGGACACCGAGTTCTGCCGCGAGGCGCTGGAGGAGGCACTCGCGCGTTACGGCTGTCCCGAGATCTTCAACACCGATCAGGGCAGCCAGTTCACCAGCGCCGAGTTCCTTGACGTCCTGAAGAAGCGCGGCATCGGCATCAGCATGGACGGCAAGGGCGCTTGGCGCGACAACGTGTTCGTCGAGCGGCTGTGGCGCAGCGTGAAGTACGAGGAGGTCTATCTGCGCGCCTACGAGACGGTGAGCGCGGCGCGTGCAGGGCTTGCGCGTTACTTCGTCTTCTACAACATGCGTCGACCGCACAGCGCTCTGGACGGAAGCACGCCCGATGAGTTCTACTTCGCCTTGCTGCCGGCGACCCGGAAGGCAGCTTGAGCGACGAGCACGGGTTGCCCACCGCGTCGGTCGTGCGTTCGTCGCAGGCGACGCCCGCCCGCCGCCGTGGACAACCCTGCCGCATCGCATCCCTAACCGCAGAGAATCCACTTATCCAACCCCCGGGCGCTGTCTAAACGGATGGGGCCATCTCTTCTGCGAGCACCGAGGCGCCAATCGTTGCAACGGGCAAGTGCGCTGCGAGCAGCGGCTCTGCCAGCGGAGTTATCGGCGTCATTCGGTGCGGGGGTGACCCGGGGTGCCATGATGGGCGATCAGTCTCTACGCAAGCGATGGTGGGGTGAGCTCGTCGGGCGAAGCGTCTTTGCGCACTCAGGCGGGAATCGGGTAAGCGCTGCGAGTGATCTTCTTTTCCAGCCGTTTGACCTGCCCGTAGGGGGAGCTGTCGCGAAGGCACGCGTAGCAGATGCGGGCGAGTTTGTTCGCGAGCGCGCAGGTCGCCTTATTGTGATTGGTTCGCCCCTGCACGGCGAGCGCCCAGGCGCGAAGGCCGTCGACGGCGCGGCCGGCGTGGGTGGCGGCAGTGGAGGCGCGCAGCACCGAGCGCGCCCCGTGGGTCAGGAGCATCCGCAGGTAGCGGTCCCCGCGCTTGGAGATGCGTCCGATTCGGCGCGTGCTGCCAGAGGAGTGCTCCTTGGGCGTCAAGCCGAACCAGGCGGCGAAGTGTCGCGCGTCGCGGAAATGGCTCACGTTGCCGCTGGTGGCGGCAACCATGGCGGTGGCGGTGAGCAGCCCCACGCCCGGGATCGTCAGCAGCGTCGTGCACGCGGCCGACGCACGCGCCGATTGCGTCAAGTCGCGCTCGAGCTGTCCCACGCGCGCCTCAAGCAGCCGGATCTCTTCAACCAGCAACTTCATCGTCGGTCGGACGAGTTCAGGAATCGCCGAGTTCGGTTCGGCGAGGACACGTGCGATCTGCTCCAGACCGGTGCGGGCGCCCAAGGCGATCGCGATGCCGAACTCCCGGCAGAACCCGCGCAGCGCGTTGATCCGGGAGGTGCGGGTACCCATCCACAACGAGCGCGTCCGGTGCAGCGCCTGGAGGGCCTGCTCGTCGAGCGATTTCACGCGCACCGGCACGATGTCGGCGCAGCGCGCCGCTTCCAGCAGCGCTTCGGCGTCGGCTGCATCGGTCTTGTTGCGCTTGACGTAGGCGCGCACGTACGGCGCCGGCAACAGCCGGACCTCAATGCCCAGGCCGCTGAGCCAGCGCGCCCAGTGGTGCGCGCTACCGCAGGCCTCCATCACGACCAGTCCAACGGCACGATTGGCGAACCAGCGCTCGAACTGAGTACGCGTCAGGCGCTGGCGTTCGACCAGGCGCCAGTTGGCATCGGCAATCGCAAGCTGGAAGACGGACTTGGCGAGATCGACGCCCACGATGGCCAGCGCGGCGGTAGCATTCATCTCGGACTCTCCTGGGTTGAGCGCTGACACCCCACACCACATGAGGCCAGCTGGCACGATGATGCCGAGAAGCCGGGGGGAGTCCATCCCATCATTCGAGCGGACCGACCAACAGCTTTCCTGTTTTCTACCCTCTTCGCTTCGCTCGCTAGCGGCCGCTCAACGCGAACGTTGGGCCGCGTGATGGCAGGCAAGCGGCAGCACTTCATCCCGCGGTTCCTGCAGACTGGCTTCGCGAGCCGCCGAAACGGTGACGAAACGTTCACCTGGGTGTATCGAAAGACGGCGCTCCCGTTTAACGCGAACATCATCAACATTGGGGTCGAAGGGCATTTCTACACGGAGGGCGCAAACACCGAAGCAGACGATCTGATTACTGCTGCCGAGGGACCATTCAGTGCTTTGATCAAGGACCTTAGGAGGGGGATCCCTGGGTCGCTTTCGGACCCAAGACTTCCTCAGCTAGTTGCTCACCTCGAACTACGCACGAGACACCTACGACAGAGCCTCCTGCAGACTGGAGAGTTTGTTGTGTCAAGATTTCCGTGCGCTTCGCGAGCGGCTGGGTGGGCGGCGCATCATCTTCACCGACGCCGAGCGCCGGCAACTTGCAGAGAAGGCGAGGGCGGTAGGGCGCAAGGGGCTGCGCGAGCTTGGCACGATCGTCACCCCAGACACCCTGCTTCGCTGGCACCGCGAGCTCGTGGCGCGGAAGTGGACCTTCGTCGAAAGACGAAGGGCCGGTCGGCCACGCACAGGCGACGAACTGGTTGGGCTGGTGGTTCGCATGGCCAGCGAGAACCCGAGTTGGGGCTACACGCGCATCCAAGGGGCGATGAGGAACCTCGGTCACAAGCTTGGCCGCGGGACGATTCGCGGGATCCTGAAGGAGCATGGCATCGAGCCCGCCCCCGAACGAGGCAAAGGGATGCCGTGGTCGGTGTTCTTGAAGGCGCATTGGAAGGCCTTGGCTGCGGCAGACTTCTTCACCGTGGAGGTGTGGAGCTGGCGGGGGCTCATGACACACTACGTCTTCTTTGTCATCGAGCTCGCGACTCGACGCGTGCGCATCGCCGGGATCACCGTCCAACCCGATGGGGGCTGGATGATGCAGATGGGTCGTAACCTACTGGATGTGTTCGACGGCCCGCTGGTGGACAAGCGCTATCTGATTGTCGATCGAGACACAAAACACTGTGCTGAGTTTCGGCAGATGGTTGCGCGGGAGGGTGTCCAAGTGATCCGGCTGCCGCCGCGTTCGCCCAATTTGAATGCCTACGCCGAACGCACGTAGCGTTCGGTAAAAGAGGAGTGCCTGTCAAAGATCATTCCGATCGGGCAGGGGATGCTGCGTCGCGCATTACATGAGTACGTCGGCCATTATCACCTCGAACGAAATCATCAAGGCCGGTAACAAGTTGATCACGCCTCGCTCCGGGTCGCAGCGCCGAGATGGACCAATCACTCGGTGCCCAAGACTTGGTGGAATCCTGAACTACTACGAGCGACTCGCGGTGTGAACGCCGTCGGAGATTCCGAACATAACGCGGTTGAATTCGGGGGCGTGGAAACGTGTGCCGGCGCCCCGGCCTAGAATGTCCGCGCTCGAAACGGGAAGGGAGGGGCTGTGGCGCTCGAGAGACAGATCTACGTCATCTCCGATTTACATCTCGGCGGGTCCTGGCCAGGGGAAAATCCCGCATTCCCGAGGGGTTTCCGGATGATGACTCATCCGGACGTGCTCGCGAGATTCATCTCCGGCCTCGCTGCACGAACGGGCGGGACCGTAATCGAGCTCGTCATCAACGGCGATTTCGTCGATTTTCTGGCCGAAGCGCACGGAGAAACGGAACGCTGGACGCCGTTTCTCGCGGACCCGGGAGAAGCGCTTGCGACATTCATGCGAGTCGCCGAACGCGCTGGTGACAGGGAAGTATTTGACGCATTGCGTGACTTCATCGCGGCGGGCCACGCCCTCACGGTCCTGCTTGGGAACCATGATCTCGAGCTGAGCCTGCCGGCCGTACGTCGGGCATTCGAAGAGCGTGTCGGTGCGGTTGGCGCGCGCTCGATCCGGTTTCTCTATGACGGCGAAGCGTATACGGTCGGTGAAGCCCTGATCGAGCACGGCAACCGCTACGACCCTCCAAACCGCGTGGATCACGGGGGTCTAAGGCAGCTTCGTTCCCTTCAGTCTCGTGGACAGTTCGAGGAGATGGGCGGGCGTTTTAGCGCACCTGCCGGCAGCCAGCTGGTCGCGCGAGTAATGAACCCACTGAAATCGGACTTCGCGTTCATCGATCTTCTCAAACCCGAATCCGAGCCGTTGTTTGCGCTCGTGCTGGCTCTCGACCCCGGGCATGCGGAGACCGTGCGCAAGATTGCCCGAGCGGTTCCGATCGGACGTGCCTACGGAACTGCGATCGGCGAGTCATCCGCGCTGCCGCGATTCGGCGCAGAGGTCGGCGGCATGTCGTCCACCTCCGATACCGTGTTTCATGGCGACCTTGCACCGGAAAAATCCGATGTTTCCGACGCCGCGCTCCGGCGCGTACTGTCCGCCGTTCTTCCATCCGAGGCGATCGATTCGCTCCTGCGCGAATCGAGCGCGGATGTACGCTTCGGAGCTGACGTTGGCGCGCTGGAGCGAGCAACCGCGATCTGGAGCCTTGTCAGGTTGGCCGCGGCCGGAAACTGGGTATCCGCGAATCGTCGGCTGGCGCTCCTGCGCGATACGCTGCCCGCCATCGACCGGGAAGAGAGCTTCGAACGAAAGCTGGAGCCTGCGAAGCGGTACCTCGACGCGGCGCGAGCGCTCGCAAAGCGCCATCGGTTCGTCGTGTTTGGCCACACGCATCACGCAAAGTCGGTACCGGTCGGGGACGGGCTTTACCTCAACTCCGGCACTTGGGCGAACTTGATGCGCTTTCCGGCCGACCTGTTCTCCTCGGACGAAAAGGTCTCCATGACGGCGATGAGAGCGTTTCTCGAAGAAGTCTGGCAGAACCGGATCGAACATTACATAGAGTTCTCGCCGACCTACGTTCTCCTTGAGGTCGAGCGCGGCGGCCGAACGCACGCCACTCTGTGCGACGCATGATTCGCCCTCGCCGGCGAGATTGCATCACCACCCGTGGTCAATGATCACTAGTACCCTTACCGATGCGATTGCTCGGATCGAGGTCTACGCCGGAAAGGAGCTACGCCAGCGAGGTACTGGCTTCCTCGTCGATGCTGGGCATGCGGTGACGGCTCTCCACGTCGTCGCGGACCGCAGCGTTTCGCCTCCTGCGCAATATGGCACTCGAGTCGTCCTTAGGTTCGGCGACGACTCCACCGAAGCAACCGTCCTACTCTACGACACTGCAAAGGACTGGGCGCTCCTCGGCCTCAAGACCGCACGGAAGGTCCAACCAATTGCGCTAGCGCGGCTCGACCGCCCGGTTGACCGTTGCTGGATGTGGGGCTTCGCGGAGCTCAACGCGCTCAACGGGAAGACATTCACCGGCGAGATCCTGCGAGTAGACGCCGCATTCGGCGACCGGTCTCCGATGCTCGAGATCGATTCGCGTAACGCCCAGGGCGCACCGATCGGGGGGCTTTCTGGAGGTCCGTGCTTTGTGCAGGGCCGGGCAATCGGCCTCGTGCAGGCGAATCTCGAGGAAGGTCGACGCAACATCGCCGGCGCGCTGTATGCGCTTCCCATCGAGGTGGTCGTCGCCGGCTGCCGGGATCTTCTACCTACCCTCGAGGTCCTTGAGCTCGAGTGGTTACGGCCGGACGCACCGCACCAGGCTGAGCGCCCGCCGGCCTGGTTCGTCGAGACTCCGCGGGTCGGTGAGATCGCTGAACGCATCGCGGCCACGCTGCACGACCGCGCGAAGCTGCATGCGCCGATCGTGATCTGGGGCGCCGCAGGGTCAGGGAAGACGACGATCGCTGCAGCAGTCTCTGCGGCAATAGAGCATCTGTTTCCGGATGGCACGCTCTGGACCACGCTCGGACGGTCCGAGGAGCGCGCCGACGCCGTGCATCGTGGATCCCTGCTGACCAAGCTCGGAGCGTGGGTGCAGGAATTTGACCGGGCCTTCGTCGCGTCATCGATCGATGTCTGCTCACGACACATGCGGTCCCTCCTCGCGGACCGGCGCTGCCTGCTGGTGATCGACGACGCCTGGGATCCCGATGCCGTCGAGCCGTTCCTGGTTGCAGGTGCGAAGTGTCGTACGATCATCACTACCCGACGGCGGGACATTGCCGAAGCCTTGGGTGGCGAGGTGTTCGAGCAACGCGAGCTAGAGCGGGAACAGTCACTTGCGCTTCTCGCCGCGCGCCTCGGGCGCCCTCTCCCCGAAAGTGAGCGCGAAATGGCGGCGCGCACTGCGCAGATCGTCGGCCATCTGCCCCTCGCGTTGGTGCATGTCGCAACCGCCGTTGGGCGCGGTAAGGCATGGTCGGAGATCGCGCAGGATCTCGGTGCAGAGGTCTCGCGGCTCGAGTCGATCGAGCCGCTCGCGAACCTCCGCCGGTCTGACACTGGGCTAGAGGCCGTCCTGAATCTGAGCTTGAAGGGATTGCTCGATTACCGGAACGGAGATCGGCTGCATGCTGCATTTGCGTGGCTCGGAGTCACGCCCGAGGATGCTGATCTTCCGGTCGCCGCCGTGGCGCAGCTGTGGGAAACCGATCCAGTGCAGGGGGGCAGCTGGCTGGAGATTCTGTGGAACGACGCGCTGCTGACGCGCGCGACGGGTGAACCGCGCGCATATCGTCTCCACGACCTGTGGCTGGATCGCGCACGGCGACTGCTCACCACCGCTGCGCCAGGTGGTTACGGCATCAGCCTGCCGAAAGCGCACGGAGCCGTTCTCGATCGTTATTCGAAGCTATGCAGCCGGCCGAATGCGTGGTGGACGGTGCCGGACGATGGCTACATATTTGATCGGCTTGCCTGGCACCTGGTGGGTGCTAATCGCTCCGAAGCGCTCCACACGCTGCTTGCCGCCGAGACCGCTGACGGAGGAAACGGGTGGTTCCAGGCCCGCGAACGCACCCATCAACTCGACCGCTATGTGTCCGACATCGATGTTGCGTGGAAGGCCCTCGACTTATCCGAGGACGACGTACTCACGACCGAACGACAGTTGCGTTATTCCCTAGCGATCGCGTCCCTTAACAGTAGCGCAGCAAATATTCCGGCCGGTTGGATCGTGCGACTGGTGGCCGAGAAAGCGTGGAAGAGCCGCGAAGCCGTCCTTCACGCATTGCGAATAGGCGATCATGCCAGTAGAGCGCGCGCGCTAAGCGGCTTGCTGCCTCACCTCGACGACTCCGAGCGATCGTGGGCTACGCGAAGCGCGGTTCGAGCGGCGTTCACGTGGGGGCAGGTGGGGGACTCGTCGGACACCTGGCTGCGAGAGCGTCTGCCAGAGCTGCTCGGCCCGCTGGGCCGATGGATGAACGCAGCCCTCTACAGGGAAGTACTGGACGTGCTCTTTGCGCAAGAGGCGCCCATGGCAGCGCTCTCGGCGCTCGCGCCGACGCTTGCGGAGGCCGATGTCCCAAGAGTTCTCGAGTTTGCACTCAAGCGCGGATACGACGCCGACACCGGAAAGCTGCTCCGCGCTATCAAACCTCGGCTTGCCGCTACCGAGCTGGAATCCCTTGTCAAGGGGACCGCTCTCGGGGCCGAGGCCGCGCCAGAAAACAGCAGCTCTCGGGCCTTGAAGGAGTTTCAGCTTCACCTAGAACTGCTCGTGGTCGCCGATCTACCGGCTCGAGCCCCAGAGGTTCAGTGTCTCGCTGCGTTGCTTCCCTTCGCTGACTGGAGGGGTCCGGAACTCGTGTCCACCATCGTCGATCGCGCGTCGATCGATACTCCGCTGACGCCACTGGTGGATGCGGCGCTAGCAGTGAAGAACAGCTATGTGCGGACGAGGCTTCTCGAGGAGCTTGCGCCGCGACTCACGGGGCCCGATGTGCGACACGTCCTGGCGAGTCTCGATGCGCCGATGGTCGATTCGGTGCGATCGAGCATGCTTTCAGCACTCCGGGCGGGCCTCCCGACTGATCTTGTCTTGCCCGCGGCAGAGATTGCTCGCAAGCTGGGCAATGCAGGGTTGCGTGCCGCCGCCTTGGCGGAACTATCTGCACGCGGTGATGCGCAAACGGCCCAGAGGCTCCAAGACGAAGCGCTAGGGATCTCCCGTGGCGATGCACTGGTCGCGCTCCTGCCGGAACTAAGCGCGGAGGAGTTCGCGGAGGCGCTTGACGTGCTCGCAACGCGGGACTTCGAGACGCGTTCAAAGAAACTTCTCGCCGCGGCGGCAGCGCTGCCGGTTCACCTACTACCGAAGGCGTTGGATCTTGCACTGGACAGTAAGTACCAGAGCTCAGAGGTGATGGCTGCGCTCGTGGGGCGCTTCTCCCACGATGCTATCCGGATTGTGATTGACCGTCTTCGGTCCAATACGGATCGAAAAGGGCTGGGCGCGCTCGTCATCGCTCTCGCACCTCACATCCCGCCCGATGTCTTGGCCGACGCGCTCGGCGAGGCCCTCGAGTTTGTGCTGGATGTAGATGAGGGTCGCCGTTGGTCGGAAGGAAAAAGAGCTGCACTCCAGCGCGCCGCTCCATACCTTGCCGAGGACGCACTGCGCGCAATCTGTCTCGTCGAGTACGCGCGGCCGGATCAGATGCTGGCCGTTGCACCGGCACTGAAAGGCGAGATCTGGATGAAGACCCTGGCGTCCGCCATCCAGAATCTCAAAGAGTCCAGTCATCGACGTGATCAGTGGATGGACCTGCTCGAGAAGCTCGGTGAGCACGCCCCCATGCCCCTCCTGATGGAAGGGCTCCGTCAGCTCCGACAAATAGGCGATCAGGCTGAGTGCAGCCGGGCGCTACGCGTTCTGGTGCGACACCTCGACGAAGCCGCCAAGGAGAAGGTTCTGACAGTCGCGTTGGCGATACCCATGGATAGCTTCGGGTTCGCAACAGAGAGGACAAGAGCTCTCGTGGCACTCGCGCCCGATCTTTCGCCGAGACTCCGGGAGCGGGCGCTTGCGGGGGCACAGGCGCTCGAGTGGGAAGGCGATCGACTTGACCTGTGGATCGCGATGCTCCCGCTCTTTGAGGGTCGCCGCCAGCAGGATCTGGCCTGGGAGGCGTTCGAGCTTGCGCGCAAGGCCGAGATGCTCGAGAAGTATATCGACCGGATCACTGCCGTTCTCGACGAGACGCACCTGGAGGAGGCAGGCAAGGTCATCGCGCGTGAATCGCAGAAAGCGGCGGAACGCGCGAGATCCTTGGTGTCTGTGGCGCGCCGGATATCCGGATCTGAGCGCATTGGGTTGCTGCAGCAAGCGGTCGAGAGCGCAAGAGAGGTCAAGCGTAAACTGGATCGCCGTCGGCTCTTCCAGGATCTTGCGCCCCATCTACCTGAGTCGCTCCGAGGCACGATCGAGGAACTGGCGGACTGGCAGCCTGAGGCGAAGGAGGTCGCGGCACCGTCGTCGCGTCCCGAGGTCGAGATGGATATCGACGGAGCACTCGCAGCCGCGCGAGGCATCAACGATCGGCTTGTGCGGGGAACGAGGCTCGCCGGGCTTGTCGAGCGGGTGCCAGAGACCGCGCGTGCCGCCCTTGTGGATGAGTGCTTCCAGGATATCGAAAAAGCGTATCGAGAGGAGCGGATATCGGAACGGTTTACCTGGTGGGAGCTCGAGGACACTCTGCGGCCGCTTGCGCGCTGGGGATCCTCCACCGTGCACCGAGCCCTTCTCGAGTTCGCTTCAAGCGTTGCCGATCCGAACGAGCGGGCGCGCGCGCTGGCAGCCCTTTCTCGCCATACGGATCGCACGACGCGCGAGAAAGCTCTAATCGAGGCCTTTCGTGCGACTAACTCGATCGGCTTCCTCATCCCCGACCTTGGAGAGCTGGATGACGCCTCTAAGCGCTTGCTTTGGCCGCACGCACTTGTGGCTCTGGACTCAGGGTCCCGGGCGGAATGCGTCGGTGGACTGGTGCGCCTCCTGGCCCCCCTCTGCCCAATCGGGGAGGTCGCAGGCCCCAGGGTCGCCGGGAAGACGATTCTCGAGGCGGTGAGTTGGTGGCCGTAGGCTGTGCGTTAGGCTGACTGTCGACTTGACCTGGCGCTTAAGCCAGTTCACCCAGGTCGCTCGCCGAGCAGACACTGCTCGGCGTCGCGCACACCGGACCGAAGTCCCCGAAACAGACTTTCAGTAAACGGCGGCGGCAACGAACGAGGGGAGCGGTAGCAACTTCATATTTCCCGTGGGCGAAGTTCCACCGGACATGCCAAGTGCCTTCGATACGCTCAGCGGCGTGCCCGTTCCGTTGTCGGATTTCAGGAACTGACGCGGATCCCGATCATCGTCTTCTACGGCGACAACATTCCCGCCCGGCCGACGAAGTTGCCTGCCCAGGACAGCTGGCGGGTGCGTCTCGAAATGGCTCGGTTGTGGAGGGACGCCGTCAACCGGCACGGGGGTGATGTCACCCTCATCCATCTTCCCGAGATCGCCATCAGGGGCAACACCCACTTCGCGTTTTCCGATCTGAACAACGTCCAGATCGCCGATCGGGTGCCAAAGTTTCTGGCAGACAAGGGTTTGGACTGAGCTGAACTGTCGCGCGTGTCCCGAACCAGTCGGCCAAAGGTCGCGCGACGGCCGCGTCGCCTGATCTGCAAGAGACGGCTGCGACCATCACCTGGTGCAGAACCGGCCGTATCATTCACGAACGATGATCGTCGCCAAATCAAGGCTTTATCGTCCACATCCGGCACATTGAATGATACAGGTCGTGGTGTCCATCTAGCTGATTCGTAGTCAGAAACTACGAACCAGAGGGTCGTGGGTTCAAATCCTGCCGGGCGCGCCAAAATTCAAGCACTTGGAACCCCAAAACCAAGTGCTCTTCTTTCTTGCGCGACCCCTGCGCGACTAGTTATCCACAGCTGCGCAAGTTTTTTCTTCTCGCTGGCACCCGGTCTATAGCTTTTTAGGCGTTCGCGACCCGCGCCGTCACCTGCGGAATTGCCCCAAGATCGCGCATCTCCTGGTCGATTGCACGGCGTTTCATCTTTTCTCCTTGGAAGATTCGATCAGAAAACGTAAGCCAGGCCGCTGACCAGAAGCACGCCCAAGAGAACGCGCCGGAACTGGCCGTCGCTCACCCGGCCGAAGAGCGCGAGACCGGCGAGCGTGCCCGTCGCGAGGGGCGCGAGCGAGCGTAGGACCTCGGGTCCGAGCGTGGTCGGGATTCCGCGCTCGACGGCGAGAAAGGTGAGCGCCGCGACCTGCATCGCGGTGATGTAGGGCTGGACGACGCCCCTCTGGGAGCCTTTCTCGAGCCCGCGCAGGTCGCACCAAACCGTGGGAATCGCACCCGGCATCGCGGTGACACCGCCGACTAACCCGCCCACCAGCCCGACGAGAAAGTCATAACGCGTTCCGGTCACGTTCCTGAAAGGGTGGACGGTGGGACGCAGGAGCATGTAGGCGGCATACGCGGCCAGGAAAACCCCGAACCCAAGGCGAAACAGGGCCGGGTCCGCGTTCAAGAGCACATACAGCGCCGCGGGCAGCCCGGACAGCCCGCCGAGGATGAGTCTCAGACTGCCGCGCCATTCGATATGGCGGCGCAGGGAGAAGAGGCTCACGCCCTGCACGAGCACGCTGCAAACCATCATCAGCGGCACCGCCTCGCGCGGCGGCATCACATGCAGCAGCACGGCTCCGGCCACCGCTGAGAATGCGAATCCGGTGAATCCGGAGACGATGGCGCCGCCGAAAATGCCCAGCGCTATGAATAGTTGCGGGAGGTCATCGGGCACGATCCACCTATCCTCTCTGGCGAATGGGCTGCGTTGCGGACTACGCTGCGTTGCGCCGGCGGGCTGAGCATCTCTGCCAGGCTGCGCGTAGCCTAGTGGAGGGCTGTATCAGGAAAATTTCGCCGCAGGGCCGTTTTTGTTTCTCTTTTGTATCGCGGAGCCGAAGCGTGATGAGGCCCGCGCCCCAGACGCCGGGGAACGCGCAGCGGCGGGCGGCTACTTTTGCAGGAAGGCGCGGATCGCTTCGCCGGCCTTGGCGACGTCCAGCACCCGGTCGCGGTGCCCGCCGTCCCGTCGATCTCGAACTCCTCGACGTGCGTGCCCTGGGCTTTCAGCGTCGCGACCATCTTCCGGGTGTAGTCAGCAGATCCGACTTGGCGGGAATGGCGAGTACCTTCGCCTTGATTCCTGCCACGTGTGCTCCGCAAATACTCGATCGGCGCTGCTCTGAGCGTTTTGAGGGATCTGGACTTCGCTATGGCATGATCGGCGGGTGATTGCGCTGCTCAAAATCACCCGTCAACTGCTGGCGGACGTGCTGTGGTTCGCCATCGTGGCATTGCGGCCCACGCGCGTCGTCGCCGCTGAGAACCTGTTTCTGCGCCGCCAACTCGCGATGTACGTGGAGCGCGGCGTGAAACCGCGCCGGCCGGATGCGGCGACCCGAGTGAGTCTCGCCCTGCTATCCAAGCTGTTCGACTGGCGCCCTTCGTTGATCGTAGTACGTCCCGACACACTCATTCGGTGGCATCGCGCGGGCTTTCGGCGGCTGTGGCGCTGCAAGTCGCGCCCGGGGCGCCCGCCCATTCCGCTTGAACTTCGTCGACTGATTCGGCGCATGGCGATTGAGAATCCGCTCTGGGGTGAAGAGCGCATCGCCAATGAGCTACGCCTCAAGCTCGGCGTTCGCGTCTCGCCTCGCACAGTGAGAAAGTACATGCCGAAGCGCCCGCCCGGCCAGCCGCGTGGCGATCAGCTCTGGGCGACGTTCCTGCGAAACCACGCCAAGGCGATCATCGCCTGTGACTTCTTCGTGGCGGTGACCGCGACCTTTCGGCTGCTGTATGTCTTCGTGCTCATTCATCACGGATCTCGCCGGCTGGTTCACTTCAATGTCACGGCACACCCGACCGCGGCCTGGACGCTACAGCAACTGAGGGAGGCGATCGCTTTCGAAGACGGCTATCGCTATCACATTCACGATCGGGACCGCATCTTCGCCAGAGACCTGGATGAATCCCTCAAGGGCTTCGGATTGAGAATACTGAAATCGCCGCTGCAGAGTCCGATGGCGAATGCCGTGTGCGAACGGCTGATCGGCACAATGCGGCGCGAGTGCCTGGACTGGCTGATTCCGATCTCAGAGCCACACCTGCGGTCGATTCTGAAAATCTGGGCGAGCCATTACAACAAGTCGCGTCCTCACATGGCGCTCGGACCCGGCGTGCCCGACCCGCCGTCAAGATCTGCCGTATTCCCGACTGAGCAATCTCGACATCGGATAGCCGAGGGCTTCGTCTTGCTCGCAAAAGCGGTGCTGGGTGGACTGCATCATGAGTATTTACTCGTGCCTGCGGTCGCGTGATCGGGTATTTGCGCACCACAAGAGTTCGCGGCGCAGGACAAGATTCTCAGCTTCAATCGACCGTCTGGGTCTGACCGAAAGCAGCGCCAAGCCGACAAAGTCGGCCAGCAATAAGAGGACGATCCGAGCGAAGGCGATCACGCGCTCATCATGCCACCGGAGTCCGGGGCGTCGTCAACCCGAAGCTGCCGATCGCATAATTGCGGACCACAGCTCGCTGCATAGATCCCGGCTCTCATTACCGGTCGAGATCGTCGCTTTGCGACATCAGCTGGTGGTCTAATCAGCGATCCGTGCGATGGCCGCATCTTCGTCCTGCCGACCGTGTCCGAGTAGACGAGGGCAGGCTACCGTCCGTACGCCAAACGAATGAGGCTCGCGAGTGCTGAAAGACCTCATAATCCGGACTCGTTGTGGTCCGGTGCGTGGGGAATCGCAGAACGTCCACGGGCGCACGTGGTCGGGAGGACAGCGAGTGGCTCGTGTGTGGAATGCTCTCTGGATATTGCTTGTCCTGCTCACGCAAGCGGCGGCCGCGCAGGCGCCCGAGAACGGACGCAACGGGCTCGACCCGCGGCGCGGCGCAGATCCCGATCGCCCCTTGAGCCCTAGCGAATACTGGCATACAGGCGACGAGCGCAACCCCAGCGAACCGTTCATGCCGCGGATGATCACGGGGTCAGACCCCGGCCTAAGTCCCAGCGAGCTTTGGCATGCGGACGACAGCGCGCGCGGCCCCATCGAACCGCTCACCGCGCAGGAGGCTCCGGCGCCGGAACTGTTCGTGCCGCAGATGGGCACGGCACCGGAACTCCACCCCGGGGCCACCACCCCGCGAACGACCGGGCCGCGCGAACAGTTTGCGACAAAGCATGCCCGGTATGTGCCGGTGTCGTGGGAAGAACTCCCCGGATGGCGCGAGGCCGCGACGCTGGGAGCGTGGAGCGCATTCGCCCAGGGTTGCGCGATTCTCAGTCGTCGTGAGGCATGGCGAGAAACCTGCGAACGCGCGTCCGTCTTGCGACCCGCTACCGCCGCCGTGGCCCGCGAATTCTTCGAGCGTGAGTTTGAAGCGTTTCAGATACGGACTGTCGACCTCGCGGACACGGGGACCCTGACCGGATACTACGAGCCCTCGCTCGACGGGAGTCGGGTTCGCACCGTGCGCTTCCGGCACCCCGTCTACGCCGCACCCGAGGACCTCCTTTTCCTCGACGCACGGCTAGTGGCCAGCCGCCGCCCCCCCGCCTACGTCCGGCTCGACGGACGCGATGTCGTACCCTTGGACGAAAACGCCTCCCCCACGTCGCGCAACGGCGACCCGAAGGTGTACCGGCTGGCGGTCGCCGCGATCCCCGCGAGCCTGCGCGACGGGAAGATCCGCGTCCGACGCAGCGGCGATCGCATCGTTCCGTACTTCACTCGCCAGGAAATCGAGCGGAATGGACTCGCCGCGGCTCGGCCGATCGCCTGGGTGGACGATGCGGACCTGCTGTACGCCCTGCACGTCGAGGGCTCGGGGCGGATCAGGTTGGCCAACGGCGAGATCCTGCGCGTTGCCTTTGCCGAACAGAATGGCCATCGCTTCCGGCCCACCGTGTTCGTCGAACCGGCGCAAGCCGCGCGAGCCCATGACGCGAGCGGAAAGTCGCGATCGGCGTCGACGCCGTCAGGTAGTCCCGGTCTCCAGCGCGTCGTCGACTTCGTCCTTTCTCCAGCGGCCGCGTCGGAGAGTGCGACGACGGTGAGGACGCCCGACCAATCCTATCCGCGGCCCCCTTCCGAAGGACCACGCGTGGTGGTCTCGAGCGCGACCGATCCAAGCTACGTCTTCTTCCGGCAGATCCCGAACACCGATTCGGGGCCGCCGGGGGCAATGGGCGTGCCGCTCACCGCGGGGTCGTCGCTCGCCGTGGATCCGCGGGTCACGCCGCTCGGTGCGCCGGTGTTTGTTGCCGCGCGGCAGTCGGGCTCGAGGGACACGGTGAACCGCCTCATGGTCGCTCAAGATACCGGCGGCGCCATCCGCGGGGCGCTGCGTGCGGATTACTTCTTGGGGTCCGGGCCGGCGGCGGGAGCGACGGCCATGCGAATGAAGGACGAGCTGCGAATGTGGGTCCTGCTGCCGAAGCAGTTCGCGATCGCATCGGGACACGCGGCGAGTGCGCGCGGCTCCGGCGGAGCAAATTGCTTGCTTTGGGATCCGGAGTTCTGTAACGACTAGTAACAAATGCCCGACCTGCTGGTTCGGCTCTATGACTTGCCCGAAGTGCAACCTCACATCGAGAAGTTGCGTGAACAGGGCGTGTTGATTCGCACCGCAAGGCCGTTCGAGAAACAGCAGGTCATCGGCTGGGTCTCCGATCACTTCGGAAGTCGGTGGGCGGACGAGTGCGATGCGGCCTTCGGCAATCGTCCCATCTCCTGTTTCATTGCCACGGAGAACGGCGAGATCACGGGGTTTGCCTGTTACGACAGCACTTGCAGGGACTTCTTTGGCCCCACCGGCGTCGCCCCGCACATGCGCGGCCGCGGGATAGGCAGAGCCTTGCTGCTCAGCTGTCTGCACGCGATGGCCGCGATCGGTTACGCGTATGCCGTCATCGGCGGCGTTGGTTCGGCCGAGTTCTACCGGCGCGTGGTCGCGGCGATCGAAATCGAAGGCTCTTCCCCCGGGATCTATCGTGACCGACTCAGAAGTAACGGCGCACCCGACGCCGAGTCGGGCGGAAGCTCAGGTTCGGGCTAGCCTTGTGCCGAGTTGCTAGCCGACTTGCGTTCGGCTAGCGAGGGGCGGCGCCCCCCAGGAGCTCGACAAAGCGTTCGGGAGGAGGGAGCCCGGCAAAGCAGAGGAGCCGCGTGGTGCCCGTACCGCGAGACCACCACAGCGACCTGCCGCGCCCAGCCGTAGTGAAAACTGCCTCCGCTCCCGCCAGGAGCAGATCGTCCAGCCGACTGACGTCCGTGACTTCGGTCGTGAAGGACGCCGTCGGCGTGGCGCGCCACCAATCGGCGAGCGCGGCCGCGGGGCCGACATCGCCCGGGGTCCACGGGAAGCCGACCTCCGCGAGTCCGGTGTCGAGCTCCTCGGGCGACGCGTCCTGCTCGAGCGTGCGCAGCGCGACCTCCTCGAGCGCCGCGAACCAATCGTGCGCGCATACCGCTGCCGCGAGCGCCCCGGGCCGATCCTCGAGCGCGAGCGCAATCGTGAGGGGGAAATAGCGACCCACGCGATCCACGCTCGGCATGACGATCCCTGCCCAGAGCGATGCACCGCACAGGCTGGGAAGCAGCGCGAAGCGCAGGATCGGGCTGTCCCGGTAGAAATCCAGCCATCCCTCGCCGAGCGCGGTGGCGCTGGCAGCGAGCGAGCGCTGCAGCCATTCGTCCCAGACCGCAACGAACCCGCTCGCCATCCGGCGCATCGCGAAGTCGCCGAGCGCCGGAATCTTGCCGAACCACCCCGGTACCCGGCCGAGATCGGTCTCGCCGGTTATAGCCGCGCTGGACACTGGAACTGTCTGAGCTCGGGCAGGGTGAAGGGGTTCTGCACGCTCGATGTGACCAGCTCGAACTGCGCCCGGCGGTCGCCGACGGAGAAGGTCACGAGGTACTTCTCGGGCTGGCTGGTGGGGTCGAACTTCTGGTCGTCGAGCATGCGGAACAGCGCCCAGGGGCCTTCAAAGACGCGACCCGAGACGCCGCTCGCCGACGGGGGCTGGATCGCGAGGCGGACCTGATACTTGCCGCTCGGCCCCGGCCACTGCACGGTGACCGGGACTTGCGGCCCGTGGCTGTAGCGAACCATTTGACCGTCCACGTCGAGCAGGAACTGCGTGATGGTGGCGTCCATTTCCACCGGCTTGAACTCGAGCCGGAGCCCCGCGGCACGCGCGCCGCCCCGGAAAAACACATCGCGGATCGTCTGCGCCTGCTGAAACGGTTGCAGCGACGCGGGGTTGCCGCCGCGGGTCGCGTCGCCCAGCCGCCGGTACGACCAGGGCTTCGTGGACGTGTCGACCACCTGCGCGAGGTTCTTCTGGAAGAAATCGTCGATCAGGCCGCCCGGCGCGAAGAGGCGCGAGAAGTCTTCCTGGGTGACGTCCACGCTCGAGGACTTCACGAACGGGTAACGCGCGCCGGTGGCTTTCTGGCAAAACTCGAACACTTCGGCGGTCAGCGTTTCCGACTTTTGCTGCTGCGAGGTGCCGAGAACGAGGCTGGTCGCCGTAGTGGAGAGCGTGGTGAGCATCGAGCTGACCGGCTCGGGCGTGCGGCCCGCCTCGCCCTTGATCTTGTTCGCGACCTCGGCTTGCGGCGGCTGGGCCTTGCTGCTCAGGGCCGCCTGCGCGGCGACGAGCCAGACGTACAGCTCGTTCATGAGCGGGATCGACTGGTCGATCGGGGCCGGCTGGCCCGCTGCCGGGCTCGTTACGAAGCGCCGCAAGCTGTCGAACCGCCGGTCGACGATCGACTCCTCGAGCGAGTCGCCGCTCCCCGGGGGAACCGCAACGCCTGCACGACCCAGGAGCTTCTCGAGCTCGCGCTTCTTATCTTGCAGCAAGTCCGCGCCTTTGTCGATCACCGTCTTGTCGGGTTCGGCTCGTTGCGCGAGCGTGACCTCGCGCACCACCCCGCGGAAGAGCGGCAGGATCGGCGAATCGGCCGGCGACGATAGCGTCCGCGCCATGTCGATCGACTGCTGGACGCTCGTCGGCCGAATGATCCGGATGTCGTTCACAAATGCCTGCCACACCCGCGCGTAGTCTTCGAGGTAGAGAC
Organism: uncultured beta proteobacterium; assembly: GCA_963789885.1. Classification (GTDB taxonomy): domain Bacteria; phylum Pseudomonadota; class Gammaproteobacteria; order Burkholderiales; family SG8-39; genus DATEDA01. The sequence goes on from CAWBNB010000027.1 coordinate 41,293, forward strand.
GGCGCGTGTCCGCGATCACCCGGTTCGCGTCCGCGAGCGCGGCACGCGTCCCCTTTTCGTCCGCCAGCACCCAGGTCGCCTCCTGGGCAAGCTGAGCTGGCACAGCCAGCGACGCCGGTCGGAATGCCTTGTAGTACCCGTCGTAGCTGAAGAGGCCGGGCACGCCTCGGGTGAGCGGCTCGCCGCTCGCCCGGACGAAGACGACCGGCGCGTTGGGGCCGCCCTTCGCGGCGATCGTGAACTCCGGATAAACGGCCCCGACGCCGAGGCGCTTCAAGCGGTTGTAGGCGCGCACGGCGATCGGCGTCTGCGCGATCGCCTGGCGCGCCGCCGCCAGGACCCGCTGATCGGGCGGGTACGCTGAGACCACATCGCTCTGCGCGAGCAGCTGCTCCAAGTGGAACTCGAGCTGCTTGCGCTGCTCGAGGGTAACCTCGCGCGGAAGACTCGCTTCCCAGTCCGCGGTGATGAACAGCTTCACCGCGGCCGCGTCGAAACGGTCGCGCTCGTGCAGCATGATGTAGGTCTTGAGGGCCTCGTAGAGCAGCTCCTGGTTGCCGCCGCCCGCCGAACCAAGCTGCTGCTCGAGGCGGGCAGTGAGGCGTGGCAGGAACGCCTCACGAAGGAGGCGCTCGTGCACGGTGCGCGCGGCCTCTCCGAGCTTATCGCCCTGGAAAAGTCCGAAGCTCATCGTGAGCGGCACGCGGTCGCCGGCGATGGTCGAGGCGATGGCGAGGTCGCGCACGGACTGGAGCACGGGGAGGAGGCTCACGACGTCGGTGCTGCCCAGCCCTTGCAGTCCCTCGACCTGCTTCGCGATCGCATCGACGCGCTCTTTCACGTCGGCAACGTATGCCTTGTTGCGCGCGTAGCTCACGCTCCAGGCGAGAATCGCGCCGGCGGTGATCACCACCGCCAAGCCGATCGCACCCCACGCGAGAAGCGACCGGTGGCGTTCCCAACGGAGGTTGGTCCCCGCGAGCCCGGCTTCGCTGAAGGCGACATCCTTGAGGAGCTTGGTAAGGAAAAAGCTCTTGCCGCTCACGCGGGAGGGCGCGAGCGCCTTGTGGGCCAGGCCGAGCGCGCGACCGAGCGCGCCATAGGCGCGATCGATCGGCGTGCCCTCCTGCGTGCCGCTCGTGAAATAGACGCCGCGGACGAGCGGCCGCTCCTCGAAACGCGAAGCCTGGATCACCGCCCCGAGGAATTCTGCGAGCACATCCTTGAGCGCCGCCCATTGCTGCGGGAAGCCATAGATCGCGGCGCGCTTCTGCAAATCGCGCTCCTGCTGAATTCGGTCGACCAGCCGCTCGTTCAGGCGCTTCTCCAGGAGATCGAGTTCCGCACCGAGGCCGGCGAGGGGCACGTGGGCCGCATCCTTCTCGGAGTACGGAAAGGTCACGCCCCAGACCTGCGCGCGCTCCTCCTTGCCGTACTCGCCGAAGAACTCCATGAAGCCGGCGAGCAGGTCCGCCTTCGTGACCAGGATGTAGATCGGGAACCGGATGCCGATGTGCTCGTGCAGCTCGTGGATGCGCGCGCGGAGCTTAGTCGCGTGCTCCTCGCGTTCCGCGGGCGACCCCTGCAGCAGGTCGACGACGCTGACGGCGAGCAAAACACCGTTGATCGGCCGCCGCGGGCGATGCTTCTTGAGGAGCGCGAGGAATCCGGTCCAGCCCATGGCATCGGCGTGGCGATCGCTGTCCTGGGTGGTGAACCGGCCGGCCGTATCGAGCAGCACTGCTTCGTCGGTGAACCACCAGTCGCAGTTGCGCGTGCCGCCGACGCCGCGGACCGACTCCTTACCGAAGCGGTCGGCGAGCGGGAAGTTGAGCCCCGCGTTCAGGAGCGCGGTAGTCTTCCCGGACCCCGGCGCGCCGATGATCACGTACCACGGCAGCTCGTACACGTACTGCCGGCCGGCCAGAGCGCCCAGCGCGGAAAGGCGAGACCGACCGATCTTCGCTTGCTTCAGGACGCCAATCGCGTCCGCGAAGCGCTTATTGAGCTCCGCCACCTGCTCCGCGCCCGGACTCGGTGCGGCGGCCTCCTTGGCCGGCGCGGGCCGCACCAGGCCCTCCATCAGCTGCTTGTTCGACAGCGCCGCGCGCACCCCCTTCGCCACGAGCTTCCCGACGTAGATCAGGACGACGATGGCGATCAGGAGGTACCGGGCCCAGGCCGGCTCGAGCGGCTGCCAGCCCGCGATCGCAATGAGCGGACCGACATACCAGATCAGGAGCGCGACCGCGATGAGGCCGACGATCGCGAGCACCCAACGGTTGAAGACGAGGCGGAGGAGCTTGCGCATGGCCGCGGCTCAGCTCCGCACTCGCTCGACCGAGAGCGTGATGTCGACCCGCCGGTTGCGCGCGCGGTCCGCGGGCGTCTGATTCGGGGCAATCGGCTCCGCGTCGCCGTGGCCTTCTGCCCGCAAACGCTGTGCGGGAACGCCGTAAGCGGTGAGCAGCAGCAGGACCGAGCGAGCGCGCTCCTGCGACAGGTGCCAGTTCGACGGGAACCGTGCCGACATGATCGGCACGTTGTCGGTATGGCCGGTGACGAGGATCTGGCCGGGTACCGCGGCGAGCGCCTTCGCGATGCGCGTGAGGGTCGGCGTGTAGGCCGGCGCGATGCTCGCGCTCCCGGGGGCGAAAAGGCTGTCGCCGCGGATCGTGACGATGCTCTGCGCGTCCTCGTCGCGCACCGCGACGAGCCCTTCGCGGATTTCGTCCGCGAGGAATTGCGCGAGGCGCGGCTTCGGTGCGGGCGCGGGCACGGCGGCGATGCGCGGCGGCGGCGCTTTCGGGCGGAGCGCGTAGATCTGCGCAAAGACCGGGTCGGAGACCTGGTTGAGCGAGTAGCTCATCCAGAGGTACGTTCCGAGCAGCACGAGTCCGCATGCGGCGAACACCACCCACAACGGCAGCACCGCAAGCACCGGGTTCCTTCGGACCGCGCTCGCCTGCCAGTGGGGCGAAAGGTCGCGCTCGTACTCGCCTTTCTGCCGCTTGAGGAGCTGCGCGAGCCGCTCCCGCACCGCCTCGAGTTGCGCGCGGCCGTTCTCCGCGACGCGATAGCGCCCCTCGAACCCGAGCGCGAGGCACGCGTACTGCAGCTCGAGGAGGTCGATGTTGTCGGCCGGGTTCTCCGCCAGCTTCGCAAGGAGCTGGAAGAACTTTTCGCCCCCCCACGACTCGTTGTGGAACGTCACGAGCAGGCTGTTCTGCGCCCACGTTCCCGCGCCGCCCCATGGGGTCATGGCGACGACCTCGTCGAGCAGCGTACAGAGCGCATAGCGCGCCGCGATCACCTTTTCCGAGGGGACTCCCGCGCGCCGCGCGCGCGTCTCGAAGTCGCGGATCCTGCGCACGAGCTGCTCGCGCAGCGCCCTCGGATCGGGATGCTGCACCGTGCTCCTGAGCTGGGGGACGAGGTTGAGCAGCGGATTCGCCGCGGCGACGAGCGGGTTCATGCCGGAGACGGCCGCGACCGGTTCCTGCGCGCCTGCCGGCATATCCGCGGCCGCGGCGGGCCGCGCTGGCGGCGCCGCGGCGCGTCCGCCCGGCGTCGGCTTGATGATCGTGCGATCCGGATCGGAGGACTCGAAGGGGTCGTCGTACGTGGCCATGGCGGGAACTCTCGTTCGATCCTAGCCCCGGATCGCCCAGAGCTCGAGCACGAGACCGGGGAAATCGCCGGCAACATGCATCGCGAGCGCCGATGACTTCTCGAGCTGCGCCCACAGCTCGCCGCCGCGCTCGAGCTCGAAGTACGTGAACCCGGCGTGGTACGGAATCTGGCGCGGCGCAACCGCCATCGCGTTCAGACGAATCCCCGCAAGCTGGAGGTTCACGAGGTCGCGGATCTTCTCCGCGGGCCCGATCTTCACCTGCGGGGGGAAGCGGCTGCGCAGCACCTCGGCAGGAACGTTCGCGTTCACGGCGAGGACGAAGCCTGCGCTCCGGAAGAGCTCCCGGTCCGGAACGATCGCCACGCGAATGTTATGGCGGCGTTCCTGGAGTTCGATCGGCGTGGCGGCACGCTCCATCGTGATCGACAGGTTGCGGCGCAGCTCCGCGATGAGCGGGCGGAATGTCCCGTCGAGGTCGTCGTGGCGGTAGTTCGGAAAGGCGACCGGCCGCCGCGACTCGCGCGCGAAGATGGCGAGGTCCCCGGCGAGCGCGAGGCAGGCCGCGTACAGCCGCTCCGGATGGAGCAGCGTCGCCTGGACGAGGTGCGCGAACAGCGGCTCGAAGCGGTTCACGGTCTGGAGGAACAGAAAATCCGCGATCTCGGCGACGCCGCCGCGTCCGGGCTGGCCCAGCGTCGCCGCCAGCGCCTCGCCGCGCTGGTGCAGCAGGCCGTGCAGCTCGCGCGCGTAGCTGCCGAGCGTCGGCTCCTCGCGCACCGCGAGGCAGGGAGGGATGTAGGTCTTGTCGAGCACCACCTGGTTGTCGCTGCGGCGCTCGGTGATCCTTGCGACGCCGATGCAGGCGTACGCATCGGTCGCCTCGGTGGCGAGGATGAGGCGCAGCCGCAGGCGGCCCACCTGGACGAGGGCCGTGTGCTCCACGGCCGTGCTGTCCCCGACGCTGAATTCGCCCACCGCATAGCGCTCCAGCCCGGCGGCGCTTTCGCCCTCGAGATCGGCCTCCTGTCCGCCCGCGCGGCGTACGGGCAGCGCGAGCAGGACGAGCACGTCCTTCGCGTCGGCCGGAACCTCGAGCGGCGCGGGCCCTATGTCGGTCGCCGGGAAGTCGAACGGCGTCCCGTCCGGGAGGATCCCGCGCGCCGAGGCGAGCGCGAGCTTGCCGAGCGCGAGTTGCGGCTCGTCGATCGCGAGCGTCACGAAGCCCCAGTGGTACGCGGCGAGGGGGCCGGTGCGCCCCTCCACCCAGGCTTCGAGATGGCGGTCCTGCTGCTGGAAGTGCTGGGGCTGGAGGAACAACCCCTCCGACCAGATGACCTTGTTCGTCCACATGTCGTCGCGTGGGCTCTTGCCGATGTCCGTCAACTCATTGTGGGAGGATCGACACCTTCCGCGCCTCCAACCGCACGGTCATCGGTGTGGTCTTCTTGGGCGGCACCGGGAACGTGGCGCGCCAGGTGGAACGCTCCAGGTCGCGGAAGCCGGCCACGACGCCGACGTAGCGCGCCTCGGGCTTCAGCTCGCGCGCGAGTGCCTTCTGCTCGCCCGGGATCAGCGTGAGCTCGTCGCGCTCCAGGAGATCGGCGCCGAGCGTCTCCTGGCTCCTCTCGGAGAGGGCGAAGAAGTCGGCCGTCTCGAACGCGGCGAGCGACTTCAGCTCGAACACCTTCACGACGACGGGCGACGGGCGGCCGCGAGCATCGGGATTCACGTCGGGTGTGGCGACGATGTTGGCGCGAATCGCGGTGGGTGGGGGGGGTGCGGGGGGTGCGGTCCCGCAGCCCGCCACTCCGGCCGCGCCGAGCGAGACCACGGCGACCGCGTGGGCCAACCTCCAGACGATAGCGGCGCGCACAGCTTTCCCTCCTGCCTTGGTCGGTCCGAGCACCGACCCGCCGAATTCTGCCATCCCGGAAGCAGGACCGGCGATCCGTTCATCGAATGGCACGCGCTCCGGACCGCCCCTGGGGACGCCCTCCCGAACGCGTGCGAGCACCGGCAGGCCGCGAGCACGCTGGGCGGCCGGGGCTTGCTGCACCGGCGTGCGCCGCCGGTGAACCGAAGCCGGTCGAGGTGCACGGACCGGCTCCTGGCGGGTCCAGCGCAGAGAGCGCACCGGTGGTTGACACTTTTTGACATCCCAGCCGGGGCGAACGCCGAGCGTCACACCTCGATTCAAGCAACACGGGCACCGTCCTCCCATCATGCGGATGGCTTAGTCCTTTGGCTTGGCAGCCTATTGACGCGCGACCATGGGCAGTTCACCCTGTCGTTGAGCAAGAGGAGGAAAGCAAAGGGGATGCTGTCGGAGGTCTGCGCACCTCACCGGACCGGCGCCTTCCGGTGGAGGCGCCGGGTGAGGCTGTGTCCTGTCATGAGCGCGCGTGCCGCTCCAAGGCGGTCTGGCTGCGTTCCTCCTGCTCGAGCCGTCGTCTCAACGGCGGAGGCCGTCGGGATCATTGCCGAAGGAATCGGGCTGCGCAACACTACGGTCCGCGGGCAGGGGAGGCCGGCGTGATCACGGTCGAGCAGTTTCTCATCGAGGCAGACTCCGAGCCGCCATGCGGTCCGAACCTCGAGTACGACGCCGATTTCCAGGCCATGGAGCTGGCCGCGCGCGGGAAGCCGGAGCGAGAGCTCGGCGCCCGAAAGATCGAGGCCGTGCCGCCGGATTGGGCGGAAGTGAGGACGCTTGCCGCGAAGCTCCTGACCCGCTCGAAGGACGTTCGGCCCGCCCTCTATATCGCGCGGGCGCATCTCGCCGAGGAGGGCGTCGCCGGGTTCAAGCGAGGCGTGGATCTGCTGCGCGCGATGCTGGATCGCTATTGGGAGACTGTGCACCCGCAGCTCGACGCGGACGACGGCGATCCGACCGCCCGGCTTAATGCGCTCGCAGGTCTCGTGGATTCCGAGACCACGTTGTCCGAGCTGCGCAGGGCCATGGTGGTGGACGTCGCCCGGAAGGGGCGAGTCACGGTGCGCGACATCCTGCTGGCGTCGGGAAAGCTCCAACCGGCGGCGGGGGAGGCGGGGCGGCCGCTGGCCGAGGTCGAGGGCATTCTCGCGAGCCTCGTGCCGGAGCGGGCGGAGGAACTCGCAAGCGCGCGGGATGCCATGGAGTCGGTTCAGGCCTTCTACAAGGTCGTCGCCGACAAGGTCGGCAGCGATCGCGCGCCCGACGTGAGGCCACTGCGGGAGATGCTGCAGCCGGTTGCCGACATCTGCGCGCGCGCCCTGGGGGCCACGGGGGACGCTGCGGTGAGCGACGAGTCGGCAGCATCAGCGGGGGCGGCGGGCGAGATCCGCTCCCGCGACGACGCCCTCCGGCAGCTCGACCGGGTATGCGATTTCATCGAGCGGACCGAGCCCGCCAACCCCGCTCCGCTGCTCATTCGGCGCGCGCAGCGGCTCATGAAGAAGACCTTCGTCGAGATCATCGCGGACCTCAGCCCGGAGAGTCTCGGCACGATCAAGTCGATTGCCGGGATCAAGGACGAGCCCTGATGAGCCGATTTTCGCGCCATCGCGACCCAGGGGGTCCGTGCGACCAGGCGTCCCCGATCTTCCGTTTCAACCTTCCTAGGAGGTGACCGTGGCCAAGGAAAGCAGTCAGAAGTTCATCGCGCGCAATCGCGCGCCGCGCGTGCAGATCGAATACGACGTCGAGCTGTACGGCGCGGAGAAGAAGGTCCAGCTGCCGTTCGTGATGGGCGTGCTCGCCGACCTCTCCGGCAAACCCGCCGAGCCCGCTGCCGCCGGTGGCCGACCGCAAGTTCCTCGACGATCGACGTCGACAACTTCGACATCGCGCATGAAGGCGATGAAGCCGCGCGTCGCGTTCCAGGTGCCGAACACGCTGACCGGCGAGGGCAACGTCAACGTCGACATCACGTTCGAGAGCATGGACGATTTCTCGCCGGCGGCGGTCGCCCGCAAGGTCGACGCGCTCAACAAGCTGCTGGAAGCGCGCCAGCAGCTGTCGAACCTCATCACCTACATGGACGGCAAGGGCGGGGCCGAGGAGCTGATCGCGAAGATGCTGAAGGACCCGGCGCTGCTGAAGTCGCTCGCCGCGACAGCCGAAGCCGGCCGACGACGCCGCGAAGGCATAAGGGAATAGGCGCACCACGCACTCGAAGCGAGGACGCTATGGCTACGACGCAGAAGACCGATCAGGCGAAGACCGAACAGTTGGACGCTGGGCGATCTCTCCGCGCTGCTGCAAGAAGGAGTTCCGGCCGAAGACCGACGAGGCGAAAGAGGCCGTCGAACGGGCGGTGCAGACGCTCGCGCAGCAGGCGCTCGCCCAGACCAAGCTGATCTCGAACGACGTCGTCCAGTCGATCGAGGCGATGATCGCCGAGCTCGACCGGAAGCTCACCGAGCAGATCAACCTCATCCTGCACCACGAGGACTTCCAGCAGCTGGAAGGCGCCTGGCGCGGGCTTCACTATCTCGTCAACAACACCGAAACCGACGAGATGCTGAAGATCCGCGTCATGAACATCTCCAAGCAGGACCTCGGCAAGACGCTGAAGCGGTACAAGGGAACCGCCTGGGATCAGAGCCCGATCTTCAAGAAGGTGTACGAGGAGGAGTACGGCCAGTTCGGCGGCGAGCCGTACGGCTGTCTCGTCGGCAGACTACTACTTCGATCAGACTCCGCCCGACGTCGAGTTGCTGGGCGAGATTGCCCAGCGTGTCCGCCGCGGCGCACACGCCGTTCATCGCTGGCACGTCGCCCACGGTCATGCAGATGGATTCCTGGCAGGAGCTCGCGAACCCGCGCGATCTGACCAAGATCTTCACGACGCCCGAGTACGCGGCGTGGCGTTCGCTGCGCGAGTCGGAGGACTCGCGCTACATCGGCCTTGCCATGCCGCGGTTTCTCGCGCGCCTGCCGTACGGCGCGAAGACCAACCCGGTCGAGGAGTTCGACTTCGAGGAGGACACCGGCGCCGCCGACCACTCGCAGGTACACGCTGGGCGAACTCCGCCTACGCGATGGCGGTGAACATCAACCGCTCGTTCAAGCTGTACGGCTGGTGCTCGCGCATCCGCGGCATCGAGTCGGGCGGCGCGGTCGAGGGCCTGCCGACCCACACTTTCCCGACCGACGACGGCGGCGTGGACATGAAGTGCCCGACCGAGATCGCGATCATCGGATCGCCGCGAGGCCGAGCTCGCGAAGAACGGCTTCATGCCGCTCATCCACCGCAAGAACTCGGATTTCGCCGCGTTCATCGGCGCGCAGTCGCTGCACAAGCCGGCCGAGTACGACGATCCGGACGCGACCGCGAACGCGAACCTCGGCGCGCGGCTGCCGTACCTGTTCGCGTGCTGCCGCTTCGCGCACTACCTGAAGTGCATCGTGCGCGACAAGATCGGGTCGTTCAAGGAGCGCGCCGACATGCAGCGCTGGCTGCAGAACTGGATCATGAACTACGTCGACGGCGATCCGGCGCACTCGACCGAGACCACGAAGGCGCAGAAGCCGCTCGCCGCGGCCGAGGTGGTGGTCGACGAGGTCGAGGGCAATCCAGGCTACTACACGTCGAAGTTCTACCTGCGGCCGCACTACCAGCTCGAAGGGCTGACGGTGTCGCTCAGGCTGGTTTCGAAACTACCCTCTGCGAAGGCAGGGGGCTGAGCAATCACACTCTCACTGAAAGGACTTTGCAATGGCATCGGACATCTTTGCAAAAATCGGCGACATCAAGGGGGAGTCATTAGACGACAAACACAAGGGCGAGATCGAAGTGCTGTCGTGGTCCTGGGGCGTGACGCAGAGCGGCAGCATGGCTCGCGGCGGGGGTGGTGGCGAGGGCAAGGCGAGCTTCCACGACTTCAACTTCACCCACCACATCGACAAGGCGTCGCCGGTTCTGCTGAAGTGCTGTGCCACCGGGGAGCACATCAAGGAAGCGAGCATCACCGTGCGCAAGGCCGGCAAGGGCCAGCAGGAGTTCCTCGTCATCAAGATGAACGACATCATCGTCACCTCAGTGAATCCGAGTGGTGCCGGTGATGGCGCCGCGACGGCCGAGAGCGTCGCGCTGCAGTTCGCCAAAGTCGACCTGGAATACAAGCCCCAGAAGGCCGACGGTTCGCTCGACGCGGGCCTTCACTTCAAGTACGACATCAAGGGGAACAAGGAAGGCTGAGACAGGGGCGATCTCTGGCGGGGCGCATCGGCGCGCCCTCGAGGGACGCTTGGAGGCGAACGTGGCATATCACATTCTGCGTGTCGGCAACCCCGGAGCAAGCCAGGGCGCATGCGGAGTGACGCGCTAGCCCGTACCGGAAAACTCCTCCATGCCGCAGTCCGACACCGTCCAGGGCCACGAGGATTTTTTCCTCAAAGTCGAGCTCGCCAGGCAGGGCCCGATCAAGGGCGAGTCTGGGGACGAGAAGCACAAGGAGGAGGTTGTGCTGACGGGTTGGAGCTGGGGCATGGAGTCGAAGAGCGCGATGTCCTCGGCCGGCCCATCGGGCAAGGCGACCGTGCACGAGCTACGCTGCTTCAAGAACGTCGATCGAGCCTCGCCGGTCATCATGCAGGCGCTGCGCACCAACGAGACGGTCAAGAAGGCCACGCTCATCTGCCGCAAGGCGGGCAAGGAGCAGCAGGAATACCTGAAGATCACGATCCAAAACGGACGGCTCACCTCGTACAGCGTCGACACCGACGGCGCGGCCCCGACCGAGACCTTCTCGCTCTCCTTCAAGAAGATCGAGGTCGAGTACCGGGAGCAACGCGACGACGGTCTGCTCGGCGGCAGCGTGATGTACGCCGACGAGATCTCCTAGGCGCTCGGCGCCCGCGCGGCCACGATGTCCGGCACCGCTCCCGATCTGCTAAAGACCGGCGATCCCGCCGGCGCGCTCAAGGCCTTGCAGGACGAGGTGCGCGCGAAACCGCAGGACGCGAAGCTGCGGGTGTTCCTTTTCCAGCTCCTGTGCGTGCTCGGACAGTGGGACCGCGCGCTGAATCAGCTCAACGTCGCCGCGCAGCTCGACGCCTCGGCGCTCGCGATGGCCCAGATGTACCGCGAGGCGATCCGCTGCGAGCTCCTGCGCGCGAAGGTGTTCGATGGCGCGACGCCGCCGATGGTGTTCGGCCAACCGGAGGAATGGCTGGCGCTGCTGATCGAGGCCCTGCTGCTTGCGGGGCGCGGCAAGGCGAAGGAGGCGGCGGAGCTCCGCGCACGCGCGTTCGACGAGGCAGCGGGCACGGTCGGCACCGTCGGCGACCGACCGTTCGAGTGGATCGCGGACGCGGATTCGCGGCTCGGGCCCGGTGCTGGAGGCGATCATCAACGGCCGCTACTACTGGGTGCCGTTCGCGCGGCTCGCGAAGGTCGCAATCGAGGCGCCCGAGGATCTGCGCGACGTCGTCTGGATGCCGGCGCAGCTTGCGTTCACGAACGGCGGCGAGTCGGTCGCGCTCGTTCCGACCCGCTATCCAGGCTCCGAGCTCTCTCAGGACGGGCAGATCCTCCTCTCGCGGAAGACCGTCTGGTCGGAACCGGCACCGGACACGTATCACGGCCTCGGCCAGCGGCTCCTCGCCACCGATGCGGGCGAGATGGGGCTGATGGATGTGCGAACGATCGCGTTCGCGACGCGCCGCTGCCACCTGAACAGCGAGGACATGCCCGAAGATGGCCGAACTCACGCCGCAGGAGCGCCTGCAGCCGGCGCTGCTCGACCGGCTAATCGATGACGAGCCGCACAACAAGACGAAGGAATCGCGCGAGCGCCGCGTCCTGAACAAGCAGCGCTTCCGGCAGGCGGTGCTGCGCGATCTCGCCTGGCTCTTCAACGCGACCAACCTCGCCTCGGACGGCGACCTCGGACCCCATCACGAGGTCGCGCGCTCGGTCGTCAACTTCGGGCTGCCGGCGCTCGCCGGGCAGACGGCCTCCGCGCTCGACATCGTCGACCTGGAGCGCCTGATCCGCCAGGCGATCCTCGACTTCGAGCCGCGGATCCTGCCCGAGACGCTCGAGGTCGAGCCGATCGTCTCCGAGGAGCAGCTCGACCAGCACAACGTCGTGAGCATCCAGATCCGCGGCACGCTCTGGGCGCAGCCGGTGCCGATCGAACTCATGTTGCGCACCGATGTCGATCTCGAGACCGGTGAGGTGGAGATCCGCGACCTCACGCGCTCCGGGTAGGCCGGCCAGAGGGAGCCATGGATCCACGACTGCTGCGCTACTACAACCAGGAACTGCAGCACCTCCGCGAGATGGGCGCGGAGTTCGCGCGCGAGTTCCCGAAGATCGCCGCGCGGCTCGGGATGGAGGGGATCGAGGTGACCGACCCCTATGTCGAGCGGCTGCTCGAAGGGGTTGCGTTCCTCGCCGCGCGGGTGCAGCTCAAGCTCGACGCGGAGTTCCCCCGCTTCACCGAACGTCTGCTCGAGATCGTCTACCCGAACTACCTGGCGCCGACACCGGCGATGCTGCTCGCGCAGTTCAAGCCGGATCTGAACGAGGCGAACCTCGCGCGCGGGTTCGTCGTCCCGCGCGGCTCGCGCGCTTCGCAGCCAGCTCGGCAAGGACGATCAGACCGCGTGCGAGTTCCGCACCGCGCACGACGTCACGCTCTGGCCGCTCGAGATCACCGCCGCCGAGTACTTCTCCTACGCCCCCGACCTGCCGCTCGCGCAGCTGCCGGTTGCGGGCCGCATCAAAGGGGGCGTGCGCCTCAAGCTCCGGACGACGGCCGGCCTCGTCTTCAACCAGCTGGCGATCGACCGGCTGCGCCTGTTCCTCGCCGGCGCCGACGAGGTCGCCTACCGGCTCTACGAGCTCGCGATCGGCGCCCCGGCGGGCGTCCTCATCGGACCGGTGGCGAAGCCCTGGCCGTGGCATGAGTTCCTGTCCGCTGCGCGGATCGAGCGCGCCGGCTATTCCGACTCGGAGGCGCTGCTGCCGGTCGGCCTGCGCATGTTCCAGGGCTATCGGCTCCTGCAGGAGTACTTCTCGTTTCCGCAGCGGTTCCAGTTCGTCGACGTATCGGGACTCGCGACCGCCGCGCGGCGGCAGTCCGCGGCCGAGCTCGAGCTCGTGCTGCTCTTCGAGCGGGGCGACCCGGCGCTCGAGAACGTGGTCGACGCCTCGAACTTCGCGCTCCATTGCACGCCCGCGATCAACCTGTTCACGAAGCGTGCGGACCGCATCCACCTGACCGACGCGCACCTACGATTTCCACGTCGTCCCCGACCGGACGCGCCCGATGGATTTCGAGGTGTTCGAGGTCACCGATGTGACGGGGTTTGGCGCCGGGTCGGACAGCGAGCAATCGTTCCTGCCGTTCTATGCCGCGTACCAGGACGACGACGCGGCCGACCGCGGCTATTTCACCGTGCAGCGCGAGCCGCGCGTGCTGTCGGAGGGGCAGCGGCGCTCGGGGTTCCGCACGAGCTACATCGGCAGCGAGGTCTTCATCTCCCTCGTCGATCCGAACGAGGCGCCCTGGCGCGGCGATCTGCGGCAGCTCGGCGTGAGCACGCTGTGCACGAACCGCGACCTGCCGCTCACGATGCCGCTCGGCGCGGGCCGGACCGACTTCACCCTCGAGACGGCGGCGCCCCTCGAGGCGATCCGCTGCCTGAAAGGCCCGTCACGGCCGAACTCGCCGCGTCCGGGATGGCGGCGCGCCGTGGCGGTTCATCAGCCACCTCTCGCTCAACTACCTCTCGCTCCTCGACGCGAACGAGCGAGAGGGCGCGGCGGCGCTCCGCGAGATGCTCGAGCTCTACGCGGCCCGCACCGATCCGGGCCCGGGCAAGCAGATCGAAGGCGTGCGCGCGGTGCGCGTCGCGCGGGCGGTGCGGCGTCTGCCGCGCGTCCGGCCCGATCACCTTCGGGCGCGGGCTCGTCGTCCAGGTCGAGGTGGACGAGCTCGCCTTCCAGGGCGCAAGCGCATTTCTGCTCGGCTGCGTCCTGGAGCAGTTCTTCGCCCGGTACGTCTCGATCAACTCGTTCACGGAAACCGTGCTGCGCTCGACTGCGCGCGGCGAGATCAAACGATGGGTGCCACGATGGGGCGAGCGCCTGATCCTCTGACCTTCCTGCGCGCCGCCGCGGAGAAGCCGTACGCCTACGACTTCTTCCAGACGCTGCGGCGCATCGAGTGCCTGTACCCGGCGAAGCCGCGCCTCGGCCAGGCGCTGCGGCCGGCCGACGAGCCGGTGCGGCTCGGCCAGGACCCTTCGCTCGCATTCGCTCCCGCGTCGCTCAGCGCCCTTCATCAGCGTGAAGGCGGCCGGCCGCCGCGGCTGGAGGTCGCGTTCTTCGGACTGCTCGGCCCGAACGGTCCCCTGCCGCTGCATCTCACGGAGTTCGCGCGCGAGCGCCTGCTGCACCACGACGACCCGACGTTCGCGCGGTTCCTCGATGTGCTTCAATCACCGGTTTCTCGCGTTCTTCTACCGCGCGTGGGCGCAGGCGCAGCCGGCGGCGAACCTCGACCGGCCGCGGGAGGACCGCTTCGCGGACTACGTCGGCGCGTTCCTGGGCATCGGGTCGCCGCGGATGCGCCATCGCGACTCGGTCCCGGATGCGGCCAAGCTCTTCTTCTCGGGCCTGCTCGCCCGGCAGGCGCGAAATGCCGACGGGCTGGCCGCGTTGCTCAGCGGGTACTTCCGGGTGCCGGTGCGAATCGAGGAGTTCGTCGGCCACTGGATGCCGCTCGCGCGAACCGAGCGCACCCGTGTCGGCCGCGTCAACGCCGCCCTCGGTGCGGCGGTGCTCGGCGAGCGCGTCTGGGACCGCCAGCACAAGTTCCGCATCGCGCTCGGCCCCCTCACGCTCGCGCAGTACGAAGGGTTCCTTCCCGGCGGCGAGGCCGTGAATCGACTCGTCGCGTGGGTGCGCGAGTACCTTCACTTCGAGCTCGAGTGGGATGCTCGCCTCGTCCTGCGACGCGATCAGGTGCCGGCTACACGCCTCGGGCGCTACGGGCGGCTCGGCTGGACGACGTGGGCCGGCCGTTACTGGCGCGGCCGCGACGCCGGCGACCTGACCCTGGACGCCGAGCGTCTCGTGCGGCGGCAGGAGCGCCTGGCGCCATCCACGGGCGCGGCATAGGGAGAGGTATTTCATGGGCGAGATCAGCCGGGTGGCGCTCTTCGGGAAGCTGAACAGCCTTGCGTACAAGGCGGTCGAGGGCGCCACCGTGTTCTGCAAGCTTCGCGGCAATCCCTATGTAGAGCTCGAGCACTGGCTGCAGCAGATCCTGCAGCTTCAGGACTCCGACCTCCATCGCATCGTGCGCCACTTCGAGATCGACGGTTCGCGACTCGCCAAGGACCTGACCGAGGCACTCGACCGGCTGCCGCGCGGCGCCACCTCGATCAGCGATCTCTCGACGCACGTGGAGAGCGCGGTCGAACGTGCGTGGACCTACGCGAGCCTCATGTTCGGCGAGGCGCAGGTCCGGACCGGCCACTTGGTGGTCGGGCTTGTCAAGACGCGGCTCGCTGCGGAACGCGTTTCTCAACATTTCGCGGCAGTTCGATCGGATCTCGCCCGACGCGCTGACCGACGGGTTCGCCAGGATCGTAGCGGGCTCGCCAGAGGACGGCTTGACGGCGTCCGACGGCTCCGCGCTCGCCGCGCCGGGGGAGGCGAGCGGCGCGATGGCGCCGGCGGCGATGGGGAAACAGGAGGCGCTGCGGCGCTTCGCGGTCGATCTGACCGAGCGAGCGCGCAAGGGAGAGATCGATCCGGTGACGGGCCGCGACGAGGAGATCCGCCAGGTGGTGGACATCCTCATGCGTCGCCGCCAGAACAATCCGATCCTCACCGGCGAGGCGGGCGTCGGCAAGACGGCGGTGGCCGAAGGCTTCGCGCTGCGGATCGCGCGCGGCGACGTGCCGCCGGCGCTCAAGGACGTGGCGCTGATGACGCTCGACATCGGCCTGCTGCAGGCCGGGGCCAGCATGAAGGGCGAGTTCGAGAACCGGCTTCGCCAGGTGATCGAGGAGGTGCAGAGCTCGCCCAAGCCGATCATCCTGTTCGTCGACGAGGCGCACACGCTGATCGGCGCCGGAGGCGCCGCCGGCACCGGCGACGCCGCCAACCTGCTGAAGCCGGCGCTCGCGCGCGGGACGCTGCGCACGATCGGCGCCACGACCTGGGCCGAGTACAAGAAGTACTTCGAGAAGGATCCCGCCCTCACGCGGCGCTTCCAGGTCGTGCAGGTGCACGAGCCCGCGCGAGGACAAGGCGATCCTCATGGTGCGGGGCGTCGCCTCGACGCTCGAGAAGCACCACCGCGTCCAGTTGCTCGACGAGGGCCTGGAGGCCGCGGTGCGCCTCTCGCACCGCTACATTCCCGCGCGACAGCTGCCGGACAAGGCCGTGAGCCTGCTCGATACCTCGTGCGCGCGCGTGGCGATCAGCCAGCACGCGACGCCGCCCGAGGTCGAGGACTGCCGTCGCCGCATCGAGGCGCTGGAGACCGAGCTCGCGATCATCGGGCGCGAGGAGGCGATCGGGATCGACACCAAGATCCGACGCGACCGACGCTGAGGAAAAGCTCGCCGTCGAGCGGGATCGGCTCGGCGGGCTCGAAAAGCGCTGGCTCGAGGAGAAGGCGCTGGTCGACGGCATCCTCGAGCTCCGCAAGAAGCTGCGCGCCGGCGGAAAGCCGGTGGATAGCGGCGCAACGCCCTCCGTAGCGCCTTCGCCGACCGCGGCGGCCGAAGGGGCGGTCGCACTCAGCGACGCGGAGCGAACGAAGCTGCTCGCCGATCTGCGCGAGCGGCAGACGCAGCTCGCCGAGCTGCAGGGCGAAACGCCCGCTCATCATGCCCACCGTCGACGCTCAGGCGGTCGCGGCGGTCGTGGCGGACTGGACCGGGATTCCCGTCGGCCGGATGGTGAAGAACGAGGTCGAGGCGGTGCTCAAGCTCGCCGACGCGCTGAGCGAGCGAGTGATCGGCCAGCGCCACGGGCTCGAGATGGTCGCGAAGCGCATCCAGACTTCGCGCGCCAAGCTCGACAACCCGAGCAAGCCGATCGGCGTGTTCATGCTGTGCGGGACCTCGGGCATCGGCAAGACGGAGACCGCGCTCGCGCTCGCCGAGGCGCTCTACGGCGGCGAGCAGAACGTCATCACGATCAACATGAGCGAGTTCCAGGAGGCGCACACGGTCTCGACGCTGAAGGGCGCTCCTCCGGGCTACGTCGGCTACGGCGAGGGTGGCGTTCTGACCGAGGCGGTGCGCCGCCGGCCCGTACAGCGTGGTGCTGCTCGACGAGGTCGAGAAGGCGCACCCCGACGTCCACGAGATCTTCTTCCAGGTCTTCGACAAGGGCTGGATGGAGGACGGCGAAGGGCGGCTACATCGACTTCAAGAACACGATCATCCTGCTCACGACCAACGTGGGCTCGGACCTGATCCTGGGCCTGTGCAAGGATCCCGAGCTCGCGCCGGATCCCGAGGGACTTGCGAAGGCACTGCGCGAGCCGCTCCTCAAGACGTTCCCCGCGGCGCTCCTCGGGCGGCTGGTGGTGATCCCGTACTACCCGCTCTCCGACGAGATGCTCGCGAACATCGTGCGCCTGCAGCTCGGCCGCATCGGGAAGCGCGTGGCCGACAATCACAAGATCCCGTTCGAATACGACGACCAGGCCGTGAAGCTGATCGTGTCGCGCTGCACCGAGCTCGAGTCCGGCGGCCGCATGATCGATGCAATTCTCACGAACACCGTGCTCCCGCGAGTGAGCGTGGAGTACCTCCAGCGCCTCGCCGAGGGGCGGACGCTCGCGGCGGTGCGGCTCTCGGCCGAGAACAACGACTTCACGTACCGGTTCGACTAGCGACGATGGCGACCGATCTCGAGGTCCCCGCTCCGACCGCCGCCCCGCAGCTGAGCCTCCCCGAGCTGCTGCGGCACGGCATCGAACGCCATCGGGAGGGCCACCTGGCCGAGGCCGAGCGCGCCTACTGCGCGGTGTTGGAGGCCGTTCCCGAGCAGGTCGATGCGCTGCATTTTCTCGGCGTGCTCGCGCACCAGTGCGATCAGAGCGATGCCGCCCTCGCCCTGATTCGCCGGTCGATCGAGCTCGACCCGACGCTCGCCGACCGCCACAACAATCTCGGCAACGTGCTCGTGGATCGGGGGGAGTGGGAGGAGGCGACGGCAGCCTATCGACGATGCCTCGCGATCGACCCGCGGAACGCGGACGCGTGGAGCAACCTCGGTGTCGCGCTTCGAGCCCAAAAGCAGCCCGACGAGGCCGCTGACGCCTACCGCAAGGCAATCGAGATCAACCCGGACCACCCGGACGCCCACCACAACTACGGCAATCTCTTGACGGGCCAGGGCCGAGTCAAGGAGTCGGTGTACTACTACTGCAGGGGGGTCGTGCTCAGGCCGCACGGACCCGAGTCGCGGCGGATGCTCGGCATCGCGTATAGCTTCCTGGGGCAGTTCGACCGGGCGGCGGAGGTTTTCCGCGAGTGGCTCGCGGACGACCCCGGCAATCCGATCGCTGTGCATCTGCTTTCCGCCTGCACCGGTGATGATGTGCCGGCACGCGCCTCCGACGGCTTCGTCGAAGCCACCTTCGAGACGTTCGCGTCGAGCTTCGACGCCAAGCTCGAGCGGCTGTCCTATCGCGCGCCCGCGCTGGTTGCAGAGGCGCTTGCGCGGGCTTCGCCGACGCCTGATCGAACGCTCGTCGCCCTGGACGCCGGATGCGGCACCGGACTGTCCGGCCCGTTGATCGCGCCCTGGGTGCAGCGTCTGACCGGCGTCGACCTCTCGGCGCCCATGCTCAAGCAGGCGGCCGCAAGGGGCTACGACGAGCTCGTCAAGGGCGAGCTGACGGAGTTCATCGCCGCCCATCCCGGCCGCTTCGACCTGATCGTCTCGGCGGACACGCTCTGCTACTTCGGCGACCTCGAGCCCGTGCTTCGCGCCGCCACCCGCGCGCTTCGCGCACGCGGCCTGCTGATCTTTACCGTCGAGGAACTGGTGAGCGACGAGCACGCGCCGAGACTTCCGCCTCAACATAAGCGGCCGCTACAGCCACAGCCGCGCGTACGTGAGCCGCGCGCTCGCGGCGAGTAGTCTCGAGGAGCTCGCAATCGAGTCCGGCGTCCTGCGCAACGAGGCCGGCAATCCCGTCGCCGGGCTCGTGGTGACCGCGCGGGCCGAAACCGCCGTAGCGGCATGACCACCCGAGGAGAATGACGATGGCCCGCGTAATGGAGATCCAGACCCCGCTCGGAGCAGACCTGCTCTTCACTCGTATGCGTGCGCACGAGGAGCTTGGGCGGCTGTTCGCGTATCGGATCGAGCTCGCGAGTCCAAAGGGCGACATCGACGGCAACAAGATCCTCGGCAAGAACGTGACCGTCAAGCTCGAGCTGCCTAAGGATAAGAAGCGATTCTTCAACGGCTATGTCACGCGCTTCGCGCAGGTCGGGATGCTCGGGCGCTATCACATTTACCATGCGACCGTGCAACCCTGGCTGTGGTTTCTCACGCGCACAGCGGACTGCCGGATCTTCCAGGACAAGGACGTGCCGCAGATCGTGAAGGAGGTGCTGGAGTCCTGCGACCTCCACGACTTCAAGCTGGAGCTGACTGGGAAGTACGCGAAGCGCGAGTACTGCGTGCAGTACCGGGAAACGGATTTCAACTTCGTGTCGCGGCTGATGGAAGAGGAGGGGATCTACTACTACTTCAAGCACACGGATGGGCATAACAAGATGGTGATCACCGATTCGGTGAGCGGGCATTCGACGGTCCCGGACTATGCGCAGCTCACCTACATCCCGCTCGGGAAGGGCGTTCGCCTCGATCAGCACTACGTGAGCAGCTGGGAGAAGGTGCAGGAGATCCAGCCGGGCAAGTACACGCTCACCGACCACTACTTCGAGACGCCGAGCACGAGCCTCGCCGTGAACCGGCAGCTCGAACGCCCCCACGACCAGTCGAAGGGCAAGGTGTTCGACTACCCAGGCGGCTACACCAAGACGTCCGACGGGGAGCAACTCGTGCGCACTCGCCTCGAGGAACTACAGTGGCAATGGGAGGTCGCACGAGCGGAGACGAACGCGCAGGGGGTTGCCGTGGGGGCTCTCGTCAAGCTGGAGAAGCATCCCCGTGCCGACCAGAACCGCGAGTACCTGGTCGTGTCGGCCAACTACGAGATGAGCTACACCGAGTACGAGGCGATGGAGACCCCGGGCGCGACCTACCACTGCTCCTTCACCGCGCTGCACAGCAAGGAGCCGTTCCGCCCGCAGCGCACGACGCCCGTGCCGATCGTCCAGGGCCCGCAGACTGCGGTCGTCGTCGGTCCGAAAGGCGACGAGATCTACACCGACAAGTACGGCCGCGCGAAGGTCCAGTTCCACTGGGACCGCTACGGGAAGTCCGACGAGAACAGCTCGTGCTGGATCCGGGTTTCCCATCCGTGGGCGGGCAAGAACTGGGGCATGGTCGCGATTCCGCGTATCGGGCAGGAGGTGGTCGTCGATTTCCTCGAGGGCGACCCCGATTGCCCGATCATCATCGGCGGGGTCTACAACGCGGAGCTGATGCCGCCCTACGATCTGCCGGCGAACCAGACACAGACGGGCGCCAAGACCCGCTCCAGCAAGGGCGGCAGCAGCACGAACTTCAACGAGATACGCTTCGAGGACAAGAAGGGCTCGGAGCAGCTCTACATCCATGCCGAGAAGAACCAGGACATCGTTGTGGAGAACGACGAGACCCACTCGGTGGGACACGATCGGAAGAAGACGATCGACCATGACGAGGCCACCGAGGTCAAAAACAACCGCACGGAGACGGTCGGCGTCGACGAGAAGATCACCATCGGCGCCAACCGTACCGAGACCGTCGGCGCAAACGAGAACATCACGATCGGCGCGAACCGCACGGAGCAAGTCGGCGCCAACGAGAGCGTGACGATCGGTGCGAACCAGACCACCACCATCGGCGCCAACAGGGTCGAGACCGTGGGCGCCGCCGTCACCCAGACCATCGGGGCCGCGCTGACACAGACGGTGGGTGCGGCGTGGAGCCTGACCGCGGGGGGGCCGATCCTGATCACGGCGCCGGCCGGATTGACGATCATGGCGCCCGGCGGCAACCGGACGATCGACAACATGTTCGACAAGATCGGCGGGGTGCTGTCCCAGAAATTCGGCACGGCATCGACGGTGGCGGCATCCACCTACCAGGCCACCGGTGTCGCTATCGCCCAAACCGCGGAAAAGATGGAGACGACGGGTCAAGCGTTCGTCGTCACGGCGACCAACATGGAAACCAAGGGCATCAACATGTCGTACGTGGGCCTGGCTTGCGACAAGGTCTCGTGCAAGATCGAGACCGTCGATGCCAAGATCATCGCTTAGACGGCGCGCGGGCAAGACGCGCGGCACGCCATGAACGGCAGACCGTGAAGACCGTCAAGCCGGGCGCCGTCAGTCTGCTCACCCGCACCGTGGAGCACCGCGGGCGCTGCCACTTTGTCGTTAGCCCGATTCTATTCGTGTCCTTCGCCGGGCAGCTCCGGTTGAAGAGCGAGGTGGCGCTCTGGAAGTTCGCCGCCGCGGAACTGGGCAAGGACGCCGCCATCGATGTCGGCATGCCGAAGGGCGTGCCCGAATTCCTCGTTCACTCGCGCGCGTTCGCGCCCGACGGGAAGCCGGTTGCCTCCTGCGCCGTGCGGGCGCGCATCGGTGCGCAAGAGAAGGTCCTCTACGTCTTCGGCGATCGCAACTGGCAAGGGCGCGAGGCGACCGAGCCGGAACCCTTCACGACGATGCCGATGCATTGGTCGCGCTCGTTCGGCGGGCCAGGGTTCGCCGCCAACGTCGAGGGCAAGGGTGCCACGAAGCCTGACGCCGAAACGTCGCCCTGGCCACTCCCGAATCTCGAGTACCCGGGCGAACGACTGCAGAGGCCCGGCGAGGTGATAAGGCCCGCAGGATTAGGCCCGCGCCCGATCACGCACCCGGAGCGGATGGCGCTCGTCGGCACCCACGACGACCACTGGCTGAAGAACGACTTCCCCGGTCTGGCTCGGGATGCCGATTGGAGGCATTTCAATCTGGCCTCGCCTGACCAGTGGTTTGGGGAGCCGATGACGGGATCGGAATCCTGGGAGTTCGAGAACTTGCATCCGTCGACGCGGCTGATACGAGGGGAACTCCCGGGTTTCACGACCCGCTGTTTCATCGTCCGTCAGGTCGGCAACGGCGAGCGCTTCGAGGAGATCGCGACGCGTTTCGACACCGCCTGGTTTTTCCCCGAGCACGAATGCGTGATCCTGATCGGACGCGGTCACACCGAGGTCACGCAAGACGACGCTGCCGACATCAGGATCATGGTGGCCGCGGTGGAATGGGGCCGCGAAAGGCGGCCGGCCAGCCACTACGAGCACGCGCTTCGCAGGCGCCTCGATCCGGAGAAGGGCCACTACTCCCTGATGCAGGAGGATGATCTCCTGCCGTCGGGAATCGACGAGCTCTACCGGGTCGAACGGCTGGCGGAGGGACCTCCCGAAACGCCGACGCTGCTCGGCGAAAATCTGCGCAAGCGCCAGACCGCCGAAATCGAGCAGGCCCGTGCGACCGTCGCCCGCTACGGCCTCGACCCGGACGCCGGTCACGCACCCAAGCTGCCGGAGACCTCGCAACGTCCGCCGCAGAGGCTGGACGAACTGCCCGCCTACCTCGAGAAGATGCAGGCCAAGGCCGCGGAGTTGAAGGCTGCCGAGGCGGCGCGCGAGGCAAAGTTCGACCGGGAGCGGCGGGCACTGTTCGCGCGCCTAGGCATGGACTTTTCGGCGATCGAGGCGGAGTACAGCGCCAAGCCCAAGGGGCCACCGGCCTTCACGGCCAAGTCTCAGATGGACACGCTGAGCGAGCTGCGTTCGACGTTGCTGGCGCAAAAGGGTTCTGCCGACGAGCTCGATCAATATCTCGCCGATCCGGCGTTTCGCCAGCGCATGGTGGACGCCGAAAAGACGGGGAGGGAAAGCTACCGGTTGATGGCACACCTGCAATCGCCTGTCGATGCCATGGCGGCGGAGCGCGCTGCCCGGGTCAAGCAGCGCGCGGCCGAGCACTTTCGTCAAGGCAATTCGTTCGCGGCCATCGACCTGACCGGGGCCGATCTGTCCGGGATGAACCTGAGTGGCGCCGATTTTTCCGGGGCGTTCCTCGAGAGCGTGAACTTTGGCGGCTGCCAACTGGGCGGCTGCAATTTCAGGAAAGCGGTCCTGGCGCGCGCCAATCTTGCGAGTGCTGATCTGACGGCCGCCAATCTCGCCGAGGCGAATCTCGGCGGCGCCGCGTGCGAGCACACCGTGTTCGACCGCGCGAACCTCGAGGGCGCGATCCTGCGCGGAGCGAAATTGCATGGCGCGCGCTTCGTTGGTGCCGTCCTCAAGCGCGTGGATCTCACCGGCGGCGCCCACTTTGCGCAGACCGACTGGTCGGACGCGGATGCTTCCGATGTCGCTTTCGTCGACGCCGACCTGAAGGGGCTTGCCTGTCGCGGCACCAGGCTGGAGCGATCGGTGTTCGTACGCTGCAATTTTGAAGGAGTGGATTTTTCGGCGGCAAAGTTTGCCCGGGCGGTGTTCGTCAAGCCCAAGGGCGCAGGCGCCGCGTTCCGCGGCGCCGAGTTCGCGGGGAGCGCCTTCGTGGGCGGAAGTGACCTGCGTGGCGCCGACTTCAATGGTGCCGAGATCACGACCACTTTCATGCGGCCGGCGAACCTGGACGGTGCGCGTTTCGATCGGGCGCGCCTCAAGGAAGCCGATCTATCCGAATGCACGTTGCAACAATCGTCGTTCGCGATGGCCACGGCTGTCGATTCGCGCTTCATCAGGGCCGATCTGTCGCAGGCGCGTTTCGCCTCGACGAGTCTCATGAACTCGAACCTGCAGAAGGCAAACCTGGAAGGAGCCGACCTTCGTGATGCCAACCTGTACGGCGCCGATCTGGCGCGGGTTGCCGTCGATCGCGCGACCGTTTTCACCGGCGCCCTCACGACGAGGATGCGCACTTACCCGCGGGCGAAGCGCGCTGACGAGGGCGGTGGTTGAGAGCCGGCATGACGCGGGAAGAATTGGTCGCGCTGGTCCAGTCGGGCCGGGAAGCGGTGGCGCTGGAACTTCGCGGCGCCGATCTCGCTGCGGCCAACCTCGCCGGTGCGATCTTCAAGGAGGTCGACTTCTCCGGGGCCGACCTGTCGGGAGCGGACTTGCGCCAGTCGATCTTTATCGCTTGCCGGTTTGACGATACGCGTTGGGCGCGCACGGTCACGCGACTGGCGTCGCTCTCCAAGTGCACGTTCGAAGGCGCGACGCTGCACGGCGCGAAGTTGGGGCACACCAATTTCGTGGAGTGCCGCTTCCGCGCTGCCGATTTGAGTGAAGCGGACGTGTCGCTGGCGGCCTTCGCTCAATGCGTGATCGAAAAGGTCTCGTTCGTGCATGCCACGACCGACCGCACCACGATCGCCGAGTGTGCGCTCAACGCAGTGGACTTCCGCGGGACCGTCCTCGACCGGATGATTTTCATCAAGGCCGATCTGCGGAGCGCGGTGTTCACCGGGGCGACGTTCAAGAATGTTGTCCTGATGAACGCACTCCTGTCCGGGCTCTCGTTCGCCGGTCACGACCTGGAGTTGAGCCAGTTCATCGGCGCCGACGTGTCCGGCTGCGATTTCAGCGCCGCGAATCTGCGCCAATGCAACTTCCAGGGTGCCAAGGCAGCGGCTGCGAAATTCACCCGCGCCAACGCGGTCAATGCGATTTTCTGCGGCGCGGACCTGGCGGGCGCGGACTTGAGCGACGCCGACCTGACCCAAGCGATTTTCGTCGACGCATCCGCGACTGCTGCGAGGTTCGCCGGGGCCAAGATGCGTCAGTGCGTGATGCAGCGCGCTCGCCTCGACCAGGCCGATCTGCGCCGGACCGAACTCGGCGAAGCCGATCTGAGCTACGCGGACCTCACCGATGCCGATCTGCGCGAGGCGTCGATGCTCCGGACGCGCCTGCACGCGGCGGTTGACAAGGGAGCGCGATTCACCGATCGGGCGCGGGCGCTGGAGAGCGATCCCGATCTGCTGGCAGCGGAGCGCTGGCAGCCGGCCGGCCTGGGAGTGCAGTGATCGAACAACGGGAGAAAGCATGGGAGACCAAGCCAGGGAAATGATTGCCCGCATCGCCTCGATGCCGATACACGCGATCGGCAGGCTGGCGCGTTCGGGCGAAGCGGGCCGCTACGCGGTGGAGACGGAGTTCGGCACTTTCTCCTCGCGTCGCGCTGCAAGCTGCTTGCTCGAACCGGAGCCCGGCGATGAGGTGCTCGTATCGGGTCCAACGCTGGAATCCGCGTACATCATCGCGGTACTGGAGCGGCGCGCTGCATCGCCCGCGAACATCGCTTTCACTGGCGAGACGCGGTTGACCGTCAGCGGCGGGAACTTGAGTCTGGGAGCAGACGGCGCGATTCAGGTGGACGCCGGCGGACGGCTGACGTTGACGAGCGAGGACTTCACGCTGCGCGCCAGGGAGGCGACCACGCTCATCGACCGTTTGCACGCGGTCGGCAGGGACGTGACGGCGTCGATCGGCCAGGTGAAGCTCGTCGGCAATCTGCTCGAGTCCTTTGTCGATCGGGTCACGCAGTTCGCCAAGAACACTTTGCGGGTGGTGGAGGGTGCCGATCATGTCCGCTCGGGCGTCGCGGACTACCAGGCCGAGCAGACGATGAGTCTGCGCGGACGCCAGCTGCTGGCGACGGCCGAGGAACTGGTCAAGGTCGACGGCGGCCAGATTCATCTGGGCTGAAGGAGAGAAGATGTTCGCAAACTGCCAATTGATGGGCCAGGACATGGGCTTTCCGGACGTCTGCCTCACCCCATCGCCGGTCGGCCCGGTGCCGATTCCGTACCCGAACATCGCCATGGGGCCAACCGCGATTCCGAACGTACCCACCGTGTTGTACATGGGTGCCCCGGCACACAACATGGCGACCACGATACCGATGACCAACGGCGACAATGCCGGTGTCTCCCTCGGCGTCGCGTCCGGAACGGTCATGGGGCCGGCGCGTCATCTCACCGCGGCATTCACCATCATCCTCAAAGGTGCGCCCGCGACGCGGCTCACCAGCGTTTCGCTGCAGAACTCGACCAACTGTCCGGGTTGCCGCATCGTGCCCAGCCAAGTCAAGGTGCTGCTGCTCGCCCCGTGACGTCGGACATGCGCTTGTCGCAGATGCTGATATTGGGGGTGGTCATCGTCGGGGCGCTCGTCGCCGCGGCGTGCGTCGTCCCCATGTTCCTGAGCCAATCGGCGGATCAGGATTTACTCAAGTCCGGAGTCGTAGCCAACGCCCGAGTGCTCGAGCTCTCTAAGACGGGCGTCAACCGCGGCCCGAGCACGCCCCTGGTTCGCTTGAAGCTCGAGGTCCAGCCGCCGCAAGGGGAAGGCTCGCCGTTCCAGGTGGAACTGGAAATAGGAGTTTCGGTCGTCGATTTGCCCAAGGTGCAGCCCGGGTCGGTGGTCGCGGTCAGATACGACCCACGCGATCATGCCAGGGTGTTGATCGTGCTCTAGACGGCGCCGATCTGAGAGGCTCACCAGTGGCTGGTCGATCCATCGCCGGTCCCATCGACGATCTCGGGCCAGAGATCGTCATCGACGACGGGACGCTCGCGAGGACCGATTCGCCATTCCCCGGCCCGATCGGGCTGCAGGCGAACGCAGGATCGGGGAAAACCCGCGCCGCCCTGGGTGAGCAGGTAGTGAACTTCGCGCGCGGGAAGATCGGACAGCGGGTAGGGCAAGGCGAATGCTTCGACCTGGCGGACCAGGCGTTGCGCAGCGCCGGCGCGAAGAGCGCGGCGGATTTCGGCAGCGTGGCGAAGGATGCGGACTACGTCTGGGGAAGCCCCGTGAGCCTGTCGGACGCCCGTCCGGGCGACATCATCCAGTTCCGGGACTACCGGTACGACCGAACCATCGACACGGCCACGCGCACGGACACGGATTTCCAGGAGCGCCCCCACCATACCGCGATCGTCGAGAGGGTGGAGGGCAGCGGCGCGATCACGGTGCTCGAGCAGAACGCGCCGGACGGCAGCCCCGGTGAGCGCAGCCAGCTCTTCTTCTCCGAGGTCAGCACCACAGGCGGTGGCAAGAAGACGACGATCAAAGTGCAAGGCACCTTCCGGTTCTATCGCCCACAACCACGCTGACGCATTTCAGACGCCGCTCGGCGGGGCGCGGTGCCGCAGCAAAACGCCTCGAATCCCGGTCCTCTCGGCCTACGCCGGACCGGTCATTGACGGCACCGGAATCGGATGCTATCTGGAGACCTATAGAGAGCTGGTCGCCATCCAGAGACGCGAGTCGAGAAGACCTGCGCGGGCGACCTGGGGAGGTTGTCGAACCATGGAGCCCAAGGGATTCAACCCTGCTGCGCCCGGCGACGGGGACGAAGACGAGACCCGCATTCCCGGGGTCCGCAGAGCCAGCACCTCGCTGCCCGAAGGCGGCTACGTCTCCGGCGTCGCCGGGGAGAAGGCCGTGCGGCAGGTCGGCCGCTACCAGATCCTCGAAAGGATCGGGGACGGCGCGACGGCGACCGTCTACAAGGCCTTCGATCCGAGCATCAACCGGCCGCTCGCGATCAAGTTTCTGCACCCGAGTTTTTCCGCCGACCCGGAGTATCGCTCGCGATTCCTGCGCGAGGCGCGCGCGGCGGGAATGCTGTCGCACCCGAACATCGTCACCATCTTCGACGTGGGCGAAATCGGGGGGCGGCCGTACATCGCGATGGAGCTGCTCGATGGCGGCCCGCTCGGCGACGAGAAGCAGACCGGCCAGGGGCTGCCGATCCCCGAGGTGCTCGACGTCGGCATCCAGCTTGCGAAGGCGCTCGACTACGCCCACGGCAAAGGGATCGTCCACCGCGACATCAAGCCGAGCAACATCCTGCGCGTGAAAGGGGGCACCACGATCAAGGTCACCGACTTCGGCATCGCGCGCATGGAGAGCTCCGAGTTGACGGACCAGACGCGCATCGGGACCGTCCTCGGAACGCCGAACTACATGTCGCCCGAGCAGGCGATGGGGCGGAAGGTCGATGCGCGATCGGATCTATTCTCGGCCGGCGTCGTCCTCTATGAGCTCCTGACGGGCAAGCGACCCTTCAACGCGAAGAGCGTCGTGACCCTGGTTCTCCGCATCGCCAAGGACGACCCGAGGCCAATCGACCTGCTGCGCAAGGACGTCCCGCCCGCGCTTCGCCGGGCAGCCGAGCGGTGCCTGAACAAGGAACCCGACCGGCGGTTCCAGTCCGGGAGCGAGCTCGCCGAAGCGCTGATCAGGGTCTCCCGCGAGCTCAAGGAGGAGGCCGATAGCAGCGGTCGTCCCCGCAGCGTCCCGCTGCGGGTGAAGTGGACCGTAATCATGGCAGCGGTCGTTGCCACGACCATGGCATTGACGTCGGCGTTCGTCACCAGCCGCCAGCAGAGCGCGGTGATGGACGAGATGGTCGCCCACGGGGCATCCCTCAGCAAGCTGATTGCCACGGAGAGCGCCGTTCCGGCGCTGTCCGAGGACTGGGTTGCCATCGACGTGTTCGTCCAAGAAGTGATGAAAGCGCTCAACCTACAAGGCCTCGCGGTGATCGACTACAAGGATGTCGTTCGCGTGAGCAGCAACCCGCGGGAGGTGGACCACCCCTACCAGCGCACGCAAGGCGTGCCCATTCCCGCGCGGGACAAGAGCGTCTCCGTTCAGCGTGCCCGGACGAGCACAGGTGTGGACGTGCTCGACTTCGAGGCCCCGATCACGTTCCAGAACAAGCAGGTCGGAAAGGTGCGGCTGGCCGTCTCCGAGGCGCCGCTCACGGAGCTCGCGCAGCACAGCTGGGCGCTGATGGTCGTGCTGCTCGTCGTGACCGTGCTCGCGGTCGTCGTGGCGACGTACTTCCTCGCGGCCTCTTATTCGAAGCCGATCCGGCTCCTGCGGGATTCGATGGGCGAGATCGGCAAAGGGCGGGTCGGCTACCGCATCGCGGAGACGCGCGGCGACGAATTCGGCCTGCTTTACCGCGTGTTCGATCAGATGGCTGACCAGCTCGAGCAGCGGCACGGGAAACCGGGGCCCGAAGGCAAGCCACCCACACCGATCTTCCCGACAAACGCCGCATAGGCTGCAGCACTGATGGCGTCACCTCGCTCTCTGACGAACAGGGCCAGGGCGGTCGCTGCCCTGCTCGCGCTGACGGCTTGCACGCCGGTGCCCCGCGTGGAACCGCCCGCCACGGTATCTGGCCCAGTTTCGACACCCGCCGTCGGCTCCGTCCTCGCGCAGAACGACCGCTTCGTCGTGTACGCGGCGGGTCCGAACGACACGCTAAGCGGTCTCGCTCGCCGGTTCCTTGGAACCGAGGAGCGAGCGTGGGAGATCGCGAAGTTCAACGGGATCACGCGCACTGAGCCGGGAAGAGTCGTCGCGATCCCGCTCCAGCCCATCAATCCGGGAGGTGTCACGGCGAGCGGGTTCCAGATGGTTCCCATCCTCTGCTACCACCGGTTCGGTCCCAAGGCGAGCAAGATGATCGTCACGCCGGACGCCTTCGCGACACAGCTCGACTATCTCGCCCGCAATGGGTACCGCGTCGTCAGACTCGCGCAGTTGAGCGACTTTCTGGCGGGCAAGCGCGGCCTGCCGGATCGCGCTGTGGTCATCACGATCGACGATGGCCACGTCTCGACGTACGAGTACGCCTATCCGCTGCTCAGGAAGTACGGGTTTCCGGCGACCTCCTTCCTGTACTCGGATTTCATCGGCTCGGGCGACGCGCTGCGTTGGACGCAGATCAGGGAAATGGCCGCCTCCGGTCTGATCGACTTCCAGGCGCACTCGAAGACCCACGCGAACCTGGTGGAGCGTCTTCCGGGCGAAAGCGAGCAGCGGTATCGCGAGCGGCTCGACAGCGAGATCCTGGTCCCGCAAGAGGTCTTGCAGCGCAGCGTCTCGGCGAGGGTGACCCACTACGCGTACCCGTATGGAGACGCCAACGAGGCGGTGCTCGCACGGCTCGGGTCCGCGGATTTCCGGCTCGGCCTGACCGTGAATCCCGGGGGAAACCCCTTCTTTGCGCAGCCGTTGATGCTGCGCCGGAGCATGGTCTTCGGCGACCATGACCTCGAAGCGTTCAAGGCGCTGCTGCAGGTGTTCAAGCAGGCAGACTTGCGATGAGGTCCGCCGTTGCTTCGTTCGCGACGACGCTCCTTGCGGCTTGCGCAGCGACGCCGATCGCCGAGCGGCCGGCGTCCGAGCCGCACGGCGCTTCGACTCCGATGGCGCAACCCCCGTCCTTCCTCTCCGAGTCGGAGAAGAGCTACCGCGAGAACGCAATTGCCTTGTCGCGTCAAGGCCGTTGGTCAGACGCGCTACCCTTCTGGGAGGTCTTGCTCTTGCTAAATCCCGAGTCGGCCGACTACCGGCTGCAGTTCGGTCTTGCGCAGGCGCGCATTGCCGAAATGGCCGCCGAGCGCCTGAAGGCGGCCGACAGGGCACGTCAGGCCGGGGAGATCGATCAGGCGACCATTGCGTATCTTCGCGTCTTGAGCGTCGATCCGAACAACGACGCGGCGGCACGGGCGCTTCGGGAGCTGGAGGTCGAGCGCGTGAAGCGCGCCTATCTTTCGCGGCCGCCACGCGTCGTGGCCGCGAACCGCTCTCCGGCTGACCGGAATAACGCCCGACCTCGAGCGGCGCCCTACACCAACGATCTCGGCGATCTGGAGCTGGGCGTGATGCTCTTCAAACAGGGCGACCACGCAGGCAGTGCCCAGAGCCTGGAGAAGTATCTGCAGAAGAATCCGAAGGACGAGAGCGCCCGTGCATACCTCGCCGACGCGTACCAACAGCTCGGGCTTGCGGCGCTAAAGGGAGGGCGCAAGGAGTCGGCGCTCGGGTACCTCGAGAAGGCCCAGCGCCTGGGCTACTCGGATCCGGCCGAGCTAGCGAACGCCATCCGCTCGGTTCGGGGTGCGCTCGGCGACGAGTACTACCGGCTCGGGGTCCAGGCGTTTTCGTCCAGTATCGACAAGGCGATCGCCTTGTGGGAGCGCAGCCTGTATTTCGACCCCGGGCAGACCCAGGCGCAGATCCGTCTCCAGCAGGCCCGCCGCGCCCAGGAGACGCTGCGGTCGGTTGAGCGCAACAAGAACTGACGAGAGTCAGACGCGCGCCGACCCCGCGCGCGCCTTCCTGCTACTTGCCGATCTCCTTTAGCCTCTTCTGCAGCGCCACCGCTTGTTCCCGGCGCGCTCGAGCGAGTTCGTTTCCCGGATCCAGTTCGAGGACCCTGTCCCACTCCCTGATCGCGGTGTTGAGATCCTGGCGGCTGTACGCCGCTTGCCCGTTGCGATAGTGCTGCTCGATCAGCGCACGCGTTACCGCGGTGTCCGACGGCGGGGCTTGGGAGGGGCTCGGGTCCGCCGCGGCAGTCGGCACCGCGGGGGCGGTCGGAGGGGCGGCTTGGCCGGGGTCTGGCGTCGTGACCCTCGCCGGTTCGGGCGAACGGGCACTTGGGGCGCGCGTCGCTGGCGGAGCCGGCTCGGCCGGTGCGAACGGCACCTTTCCGGGGATCTTGATCACTTGTCCGGCAGCGAGGAGGCGCGGGACTCGGATCTGGTTGTACCGCGCCAGGATGTAGAACTCGCAAGTGTCGCCCAGCGCTCGCTTCGCGATGCTGCCCAGCGTGTCGCCGGGACGAACGGCATAGCTGGTCGACTCGCTCCCGAGCGTGCCCGCCGGATCCGCCCGGATCCCGCGCAGCAGGCAGGCGGCCGACTTGTTCTCCGAGTCGAGCGCGACGGCCTGCTCCAGCTGGGTTTTCGCTCTTTCCTCTTCGCCTTGGTCGAGAAGCTCGAACGATTGCCGCACCAGGGCCTGCGCGCGCGTTCTTGCCGCAGGGGTGTTGGGTAGCGGGCTGTCCGGGGGCAACACCACCCGCCCCGAAGGCGGTTGCGGCAGGGGCGCTGGCTCTGCCGCAGGCGCCGGTTGGGGCGGCGGCGAAGGCGGCGCCTCCGGCGCCTGCGGCTTGTCGGCGCAACTCGCCATCGTGACGCCAGCAAGGATCGCAACGACCGCGCGCTTCATGACCGAACCGTCAAGGACTCTCAGCGAGTTCAATGCGAGGCCGACCCCCGACCACGCTGTCCACGATCATCATACCGTTTCCCTACGCCCGAGGGATCATCCGCCCGGGTTAGGCTGCAAACGTCACAAACAGCTGCGGCGGGAGGCCGTAGCAGGTGCCCGTTGCCACGCAGCAGTTCGCGCGTAAACTCGGTAGCCGGGAATCGGTTGCGGGCGGGCGAGGAGGGTCCGGACGTGATAATCATCGAAGTGACGACGGTCAACGGCCAGCCCTGTGCGGACCTGCTGGCCGCCGAGTTCGACGAACTCGGCGGCAACATTGGGCGCGCCCAGGGCAACACACTGGTCCTGGCCGATCCCGAGAAGGTCATCTCCCGTAGGCACGCATCGATCGCGTTCCGCGGCGGGCGGTACGTGCTCTCCGACCATGGGGCGGCGACCCCCGTGTACGTCAATGGCCGGGCGTTGGGCAACGGCCAGGAGTCCCCGATCGATGTCGGCGACGAGATCCGGATCGGCGGCTTCACACTCCGAGTGAAGCCGGGCGCGGCAGCCGCCGCGCCGGCCGGAGTGGGCGGCGCCTCCGCACAGCCCATACGCGCCGCGCCGGGCGAGAGCAAGGACGACCTGCTCCAATCGCTCGGAGGCCAGCGCGGCGGTGGACGCGGTGGCGCCTTCGACGACCTCATCGCGCCCGCTCCCAGGGCCGCCCCCGCAATGCCGGCTTCTCGGCCGAGCCATGCGGCACCGACCGATCCGCCGGTCGCGGATAAGTGGACCGCCGATGCAAAGGTCGGGGAAGGCATGGCAATCCCACCGGATTTCGACCTCTTCGAGGTGCCCGCCGCAGCGCTCCCGCCGAAGGGAATGGGCGGCGCGGTCATTCCCGATGATTTCGATCTTCCCGGTGGCGGCGGCTCCGGCGTACCGAGCATCGACAAGCTGTTCGATCTCGAGCCCGGTGCGCGCGCGGACCCGTTCGCGCCCCGCCACCCGATTGGGGAGCCGGTGAGCCAGCCCAACACGGCTGCTCACAGCGATCCGCTCGCGGCGCTCGCGGCCGGACCCCACGTGCGCAATGTCCCACCGCCGCAGCGCGACAACGCCCCGGAGATCCATGGCTCCTTCCGGCTGCCGGAGGCAAGGCTCGACCCGAGGGTCGCGGCGCCCGCGCCCGAGCAAGGACCTCGCCGGGGGGACGCGAATGGCATGATCGTGTCGTGGAGCGACGCGGCGGAGCCCGCCGGGAAGGTCAAGACGGTCGTCATTCCCTCGCGCCCCGCGCCCGAGGCGGCACCGCCCGGCGTCGACCCCTTGGGCACCCACCGGAGCGAGACAAAGCACGCTGCGCCCGAGGCGCCCGCGGTCGTCGCGCGCCCTGCGTCGGCGCCCGCTGGCGGCCCGCTGCAATCGGCAACGAGCAACGCCGAGCTCTTGCGCGCATTTCTCACCGGCGCGGGCGTGCCGGAGCTCGAGCTCCCCTCGCTCTCGCCAAGGCTCATGCAGATCTTCGGGGAGCTGCTGCGGGAGGCGACCAAGGGCACCCTCGATCTGCTCGCGGCGCGCGCGATCACCAAGCGCGAGATGCGCGCCAACATGACCATCATCGTCCCGAACGAGAACAACCCGCTAAAGTTCTCGCCGAACGCCGAAGCGGCGATGTCTCACCTGCTCGCGCCGCAGGGTCGCGGGTTCATGACGCCGCTGCGGGCGATGCGCGACGCCTACGACGACCTGCGCGCCCACCAGTTCGCGTTCGTTGCGGGCATGCGCGCAGCGCTGACGGGCGTGCTTGCGCGCTTCGATCCCGGGACGCTCGAGCGCCGACTGACTGAGAAGAGCGTGATCGACAGCGTCCTGCCCATGAACCGCAAGGCGAAGCTCTGGGATCTATTCGAGCAGCTCCACTCCGACCTCCAGCGCGAGGCGGAGGACGATTTCGATGCCCTGTTCGGCCGAGAGTTCCTGCGCGCGTACGAGGCACAGCTAGCGAAGCTGGAGCAGGCGGGCAAGGACCGCGCGGGCTGAAGGGAGTTCCGATGCGACTCGAGCTCTCGGTGCTCTCGAAGCCCGGCGGGCGCAAGGTGAACGAGGATGCCTGTGGCGTGTGGTCGAGCGAGGCGACCGGGGCGTGCTACTGCGTCGTTTCCGACGGCGCGGGCGGGCACGGCGGCGGCGATGTCGCTTCGAAGCTCGTCGTCGAGCACGTGCTCGGCTGGTTCCAGCGGCGACCCGAGGTGAGCGGCGAGGCGATCGCGGCGGCGCTTGCTGCCGCCAACCACTCCGTCATCGATCTCCAGCAGCGGGACGAGCGCCTCGCCAACATGTGTGCCACCGCCGTCGTGCTGGCGATCGACGCGCAGCGGATGCTGGCCTGCTGGGGCCATCTTGGCGACTCGCGGCTCTACTGTTTCCGCAGAGGACGGGTCATCGTTCAGACGCGGGACCATAGCGTGGTCCAGACCATGGTGGACGCCGGTTTCGTCGAACCCGCGGAGCTGCGGAACAACGCGCGACGGAACGCGCTGCTCGCCGCCCTGGGTCAGGAGGAGGGCTTCAGTCCGAAGGTCGAGCGCGAGCGGCATGCGATCCAAGCCGGCGACGTGTTTCTGCTCTGTACCGACGGCCTGTGGCAGTGCGTGGGGGAGAACGAGATGGAGCGCGTCCTCGATCTGGCCGAAACCCCGGAGCAATGGCTGTACGGCCTCGAGAACGCGCTCCTCGCGCAAGCGCCGGAAGGCCACGACAACTACTCCGCGATTGCAGTTGCCTGCGGCTAGACGAGCGGAGACCTCCCGAGCGGCCCGTGAGCTCGGCCGATCGGCCGGCGGGTGTGGGTGGCGAATTGATGTTCAAGTGGCGATCGGGGTCTGAAACAGCCCATGGCAATGCTGCCGCCAAGCGTAGTGATCAAGCGCAGCAGGAACGGGGGAGGGTGCGCCCGCGCGCTGGGCTGGTGTGGAGCCGGCGAGCGCGCGATGAACGCGATCAGCGTTGTAATAGGCTTTGAATTCTCCCAGCTTGCGCTTCAGGTCCACTGAGTTCCAGAAAAACATCCGATCCAGGTACTCACGCCGGATCGTGCCGATCAGCCGCTCAACGAAGGAGTGGGAGACCGGAGCGTACGGAACAGACTTGATTTCCTCGATCTCGAGCACGCGTAGGTTGGCGAGCCAGCGGTGGAATCGAAACAGCGGGTCGTGGTCGGTGCTGACGTGTTTCGGTAGGGGTTGGCCAGAGACGGCGTGGTTGAACATCCGAGATACGAAGACGCCGTCGCTACATTCACGCTCGACGCCAAAACCGATGATGCGGCGGGTGAACACGTCCATAACTACCAGCACCCAGTGACTGCGCAGGAAGATCGATTCGCAGCGGAATAGGTCCAGGCTTGTATGCTTTCTTCAGTGGGTTTCCATTTGAAGATGATGAGGGCTGTGGACCCTGTGGGCAGAGGGGTGCGCGGTGGATAACGGCTTCATCGTTATCCACGGCAAGCGCCCCGGTTCGCCGGCGGGGTTGCCGGCGAACTGTCCACAAGTCCACAGCCCTTGGATCGGCGATGCTCGAGGTTGTGGTGCGAACCGATGGTGTTTTCGGCTGCCTTCTGTGCAACAGTGAAGAGGCCGGGGTGGCGGGGCCGGTCTAGGCATCTGCCCTCCCCAGAGGGACAGACTTCTGGAGAACTCCCCCACCCACACCACCCAGCGTCGATGAAGAATCTAGCGGCATGCGACCGCCGATTTGACCGCAAGCTCACGCCGGTGTGTGTTCCACCCCAGCAACCGAAAGCGTAATCATTGGAGGGACACCATGCAAACCCCATCCGTGGCGCTCAATATCGGCGCCGATGTTGGCAAGGACGAGATCGTGATGGCGTGCGCCGAAGGAAGGTTCGCCACGCGCAAGATCCACAACCGGCGCGCCGCGTTGCTCGCTTTCCTCAAAGACCTGCCCGCGGGCAGCCGCATCGGAATGGAATCGACTGGCAGCTACCACGAGCTGCTGGCCGAGCTCGCGCACAAGCTGGGCTTCGTGGTCTACGTGCTCAATCCCAAGGACACGCGCCACTATGCCAAGGCGATGGGGCTGCGCGGCAAGACCGATCGGGTGGATGCCGAGCTCATCGCGCGCCTGATCGCCCGTGAACACGAGAAACTCCACTCGTGGATCCCGCCCACGCCCGAGCAGCGCCAGATCGACCGACTGCTCAAACGGCGCGCTAAGGTCAGCCGCATCCGGGCTGCCCTCACCCAGTCGTTCAAGGGCCTGAAGGGATTTGCCGCCGAGCTCAAGGCGCTGAGGCAACGATTGGACAAACTCCTCGCACGCATCGACGCGAGCGTCAAGGCGCTCATCGAAGCGAGTGAGGAGCGCAAGCAGCACTACGCGCGCCTGCGCAAGATCACCGGCGTGGGCGCCGTGGTCGGCAGCAGTGTGCTCAACACGCTCGAGCGAGTTCCGTTCAGCAGTGCCGATGCCTTTGTGGCCTTCACCGGCTTGGATCCGCGCCCCGATGAGTCCGGGCAGCATCGCGGCCGGCGCCGTCTGTCGAAGCGCGGACCGAGCGAACTGCGCCGGCTGCTCTACCTCGCCGCCATGGCGGCGGCGAAAACCAAGACCTGGAAGCCCCTGTACAAGCACTATCGAGCACGAGGGCTATCCACCACCGCAGCTTGGTCGTCCTCGCACGCCGCATCGCGCGTACCGCTTGGTCGATCTACACCCACAAGACCGCGTTCGACCCGGAACGGCTCACGAAGGCCTTGACATGAACCATAGAATCTCCAGAGGCTGTCCTTGGTCTGGGCGATGAAAGTCAGCCAAGAGGGGCCATTGGTTCCGGAGTCGCCTGGCCGGTAGTGGTTCGCGAGCACGCGGCGCACGACATCTTTATCGATGTCAACGCCGAAGGTATGAGAGATCTGCTGGGCGACGCGCACACAGCCGGACCGGGGGTTGTGGCGCTTCAGCTCAATGATCGCCGCGATGAGTTCTGCCGAGGGACCCTTGGGGCCGGGTTTGCGGTCACGGTAGCGAGAGGAAAAGAGCAAGCGGTACTTCCGATCCACCAAGGCTTTGTGGAACCTGAACAGCGTTGCCGGCCTGATGAGCACGCCAAGTTTTGGAATCCGGTGGGGATTCACGAACCGCGTGGTCAGCGCGATCAGGATGCGATCGAGCGTAGTCAGATTCGGCGCTCTCTGTCTGGACCGATTACTGATCAGAAGCTGATGTTTGAGGAGAAGAGATTCCGCGGCGACGGCGCGGATGCCACCGGGACGCAGGAGTTTGACGAAAGTGACGAGCAGGTGGATGGCCAGGATGAGCAGATCTTGCACGGGGCGAACCGTAAACATCGCCACCGTCCCACGCAAGACTGCACCGCACAGGCGGATTCGCTCATACTAGGAATTCGCCACCCACAGGAGTCCGCGCCGATCCGGCGAAAGCCTTAGCGCACCTTCATCCACTGAGTAACCCTGACCCGAACGGAGGAGAAATGGCGCGCACGGCAACGACGAGGCGCAAGACCGTGAAGGGGCGACGCGCACGAGCAGGCATGGATCCTCGCAAGCTCGACCGCCTCATCGAAGAAGCGGTTGTCGATGCCTACAACGAGTCGGAGCAGCGGATCGGTCTCTATACGATGATCGATGAGAACCTCGAGCTGCCATTCAACACCGAGGTGCTCGGGGTCGAGGTCACCGTCGAACGCATCGACCTCAACGATGCCGAGGAGATCGTCGCCATCTGCGCGCGCGGGAGGAAGCGACAGGCAGTCCCGATACTCAGCTTGCCGCTACCGATACCGCTGCCGGCGGGTGCGGAGTGGATCGAGGCGTACCGACGCTGGGCGGGTCAAGGTTAAGGCGCCCGACTCCACTTCTGAAGGAGATTCGAAGGCGTTCGGGGTGTGGGGACTTTTTGGGGACTCGAGCGCGCATTAGCGTACAAGACAGGGCAGAAGCATGGAACGGCCGGCTACCGTCAACACAGTTAATCAACAAGTTGCGCCCGAGTAGCTAGCTACGAACCAGAGGGTCGTGGGTTCAAATCCTGCCGGGCGCGCCAGGTTTCCGCTTCGAGATCAGACGGCTAGCGAAATCCTCGCTGGCCGTTTGTCTTTTCAGCAGAGTGAGTGCCGAGTTTTGCCGGACTCGTCGCGGCAGATCCGTTGCGCGGATATGCGCGGCGCGACTCGAGGCTGCGCTACGCGAGTCCGATCAGCGCCCCATCAATTCACGTACGTTGCTCGATGAGGTCGTCGCTGGCGACGACGCGTGATTCGCGCGCCTTGACGAGGGAGCTGACGATACGCCGAGCATTCAGTAAGTGAGCTTTTCTAGTGCGGACCACGCGTGCTACGCGGCACGCGCGCTTTGACGGCGTTGGCACGGGCGAAGTATTCGATCACGCCTCCCGGTGCGGCAGGCAGCCGGTCGCGAACGGCGCGCTTCAGCCGGGTGCGCTCGCTCTCGGTCATGGAGGCGATGATCTTCGTCGTGGGTGCGTAGCTCGGCGTCTGCGCCTGCCAGAAATCGTCGAAGTCGCTATACGCCAGGCAGATATCGATGCCCCTCGTCTCGATCTGTTCGAGCCCCGCCTCCTGGAAGAGCGCGCGTAACGCCTCCATCCGCGACTCCGCCGTGCCGGGAATCGGTGGCACCGGCACGCCGAATCGACGCATCGCGCGACGTAGTGGTCCGCTCGGCGAAAGCTCTTCCGCGAAGTCCCACACGTAGACTGCGATGGCTCCGCCTGCGCGGGTCACTCGCCGCATCTCGGCGAGCGCTTGCTGCCGCTCCGAAATGAAGTTTAGGACTAGGGAGGAAGCGACGATATCGAACGATGCGCCGGAGAAAGGCAGCCTGCGCGCATCGGCAACGTGAAACGACGCTCCGCGCCCGGCTGGCCCTCGCGATGCTTGCCGGACCTGAGCCCCTGCTGAATCGATCCCGACGACCGCTGCAGGCGAGCAAAGCTCGAGCAGCGCGTGCGCTAGGATTCCAGTGCCGCAACCCACATCGAGCCATCGCGCGCCAGCGTGCGGCGCAAGCCATTCCAGAAAGATCGGCGCCGCCGCGCGGCTCCATCGACCCATGGCGCGCTCGTAGGCCGTGCTGTCATCGAAGCTGAACTCGGGCTCCGTGTCGTTCATTGGGCGTTCAGGCCTGCTTTCTGGGTGAGCACGGCGTTCAAGGCGATCTCCCCTTCGACGCGCGCCTCGAACTCCGTCGGAGACATGGCCATCGGATCGACGCCAAGCGCTGCGAGCCTCTCGCGCATCTTGGGCGCCTGAAGGACGTTGAGCGTTTCGCGGTTGAGTCTGTTCACGATGTCCGCAGGCGTTCTCGCCGGCAGGAACAGGCCGTACCAGATGGGATAGTCTGCGTCATTGAATCCCGCTTCGCGAAGCGTCGGGACATCGGGCAGCACGGTCGAGCGGCCCGTCGTGTTCACGGCGAGTGCGCGAAGCTTCCCCTCGCGGATATGCGGCAGCACGAGCGCAACAGGGCCAAAGAAGAAATCCACGCGCGCGGTGATCACTTCCAGCATGGCTTCCGCGCCGCCCTTGAAGGGCACATGAACCGCTTGAATCCTCGCGCTCTGCACGAAACGCTCGGCGCTCAAATGCGTCGCGGAGCCAACGCCGACCGACGAGAAATTCAAAGCACCCGGCCGGGCCTTCGCCGCGGCGACAAGGTCGGCGGCAGAGTTCCAACCCCTCGCGGGCGAAACGACGAGGACGCTCGGCGAGATGCCGATCGGGACGGCAGCGACGAGATCATTCGCCGTACGGTAGGGCAGAGCCTTGTAAAGGGACGGCGCGATGGTGAGCGCGGACCCGTGCGCGAGGATCGTGTATCCGTCGGGTTCCGACTTGGCGACGAACGCGCTGCCGATGGTCCCCCCCGCGCCGACCCGGTTCTCGACGACGATCGGTTGTCCCAATTGCACCGACAACTGCTCGAGTACGAGACGGTGCACGATATCGGTCGAGCTTCCTGCGCCGACTGGCACGATGGCGCGCAGCGGCTTCGTCGGCCACGCCTGAGCGTCAGCGTCGAACGCGTGCAGCGTGAGCAAGAAGGTTGCCAAAGCGAACAGACGATGTCTCATTAGTATCTCCCGTATCGACGCGCTCATTGTTCAGCCCGCGGGTTTATGCGTCCAATATATACTTATGCTATGAAACCATGCCGGCGCGGCATTAGGAGCTGGAATGGACTTACGGCATATACGCACGTTCGTGACCGTGGCCGAGCTCGGCACGGTGTCGAAAGCAGCCTTGCGCCTCCACGTGGCACAGCCGGCGCTCTCGCGGCAGATCGCCAACCTCGAAGACGAACTCGGCGTTAAGCTTTTCGATCGCGTCGGCCGCCGTCTGCTTCTCACGAGCGATGGCGAGCAACTGCTGAGCGATGGCCGTGGTCTGTTGAACTATGCGCGCGCGTTGGGCGAGCACGCGCAGGTGCTCCGGCGCGGCGACGTCGGGATCTTGCGCGTAGCCGCCTCGCCGCACCTCATCGAAGGTGTTTTTCCCGATCTGCTGAGTCGCTACGCGGAGCGCTACCCCAATGTACAGGTGAGGCTCGTCGACGTCGTCGGCCCGGAAGCGTTCGCGATGCTCGAGCGGGGCGAGATTCACCTCGTGCAAAGCCTCGTTCGCGCGCTCGCGCCGACCGAGCAGCGCTTCGAGCGATTCCCGCTCGCGCCCATGGAGATGCTGGCCGCATGCCATCCGCGTGTGAAGCTCGGCGAGGAAGGTGAAGTGGAGATCGACCGCCTCGCGCCGTATCCATTGCTACAGGCGACGACGGAATTTCTCATGCGCAGGCACTTCGATGCGGCATGCCGCATGGCAGGGTTCACGCCCAACTACGTCTTGGAATGCCGCTCGCCTCACGCACTGCTCGCCATGGCGGAGGCGGGGCACGGCGTGGCCATTATTCCCTCGGCGTTACGCGTTCACCGCTATACGTTGCGACGCATGCGCGTCACCTACCGGGGCGAGCCGTTGGATGAGCCGTTGGCGATGCTATGGGACAAGCGGCGCCCATTGCCTGCGTACGCGCGGGTGTTTTGCGAGATGGTGGCCAAGCACGTACAGCAGGCGTTCCCGGTCAAGCGAAAATCCCGACGGGCGTTGTCCAAGGCGAGGGTCGTGACCCGTTTGTGACGGTCTGGAAGTGTTCCACAAACGCAATCGACGTAACGAAAAGGGACAAGCGATTGACATGAGTCAATGTCCCCATTGTGCTGGCGCGCAAGCTGCCCTCAACATCACTAGGAGGACACGATGAAGTTTGCGAAGCCTGTATCGGGGGGGATGATTGCTTTCGCGACTTGCATTGCTGTCGCAGCGTACGCGCAAGGCGGTAGCGCCACTGCCGGTTCGTCCACAGCGAAGAACCAGCACTTCGATTCGAAGGGCAACCTGCCGTCGAAGTTCACGATCGAACTGCGCAAGGGTGTCACGGCCACGCTGCCGTTCGAGGACAAGCGCGACTTCGACGAGGCCAAGAAGGGCTTCATCGCCGAGCCGCCCTTTATGAAGATCATGGCCGATGCTGGCCACGTCGCCTGGGACATGGCGAGCTACCAGTGGCTACTGCAGGGCAAGGACTTCCAGAGCATCCACCCGTCGCTGCAGCGGCAGGCCGTGCTGAACATGGCCTATGGTCTGTACGAAGTCCTGCCGGGCAAGATCTACCAGGTGCGCGGCTTCGACCTCGCGAACATCACCTTCATCAAGGGCGACACCGGCTGGATCGTGTTCGACCCGCTGACGGCCAAGGAAACTGCCCGTGCGGCGCTCGAGTTTATCAACGAGAAGCTCGGCAAGCGTCCGGTCGTCGGGGTGGTCTACTCGCATTCCCACGTCGACCACTTCGGCGGCGTGCGCGGCGTGGTGGACGAAGCAGACGTCGCGAGCGGCAAGGTCAAGGTGATCGCACCGGAGGGCTTCCTCGAGGCGGCGATTTCCGAGAACGTGTTCGCCGGCAACGCCATGACGCGGCGCACGCAGTACCAGTACGCCGTGCTGCTGCCGCGCGACCCGCACGGGCATGTGGACCAGTCGATCGGAAAGAACGTGGCTTCCGGCAACGTCGGGCTGATCGCGCCGAACCTGATCATCACGAAGGCCTTCGAGGAGGTCACGCTCGACGGCGTGAAGATGGTGTTCCAGAACACGCCGGACACCGAAGCGCCGGTCGAGATGAACACCTACTTCCCGCAGTTCAAGGCCTTCTGGGCGGCGGAGAACATCACCGGCACTATTCACAACATCTACACGCTGCGTGGTGCGCCGGTGCGCAATGCGTTGAACTGGTCGAAGCAGATCAATGCCGCGCTCTGGAAGTTCGGCCAGGAGGCCGAGGTGATATTCGCCTCGCACAGCTGGCCGCGCTGGGG
The DNA here is from genome assembly GCA_963789885.1 of uncultured beta proteobacterium. Lineage (GTDB taxonomy): Bacteria > Pseudomonadota > Gammaproteobacteria > Burkholderiales > SG8-39 > DATEDA01. The sequence goes on from CAWBNB010000027.1 coordinate 83,555, forward strand.
TAACGCGCGCATCCAGGAAGTGATGCGCATTCAGCGCGACACCTACGCCAACCTGAACAACCAGTCGCTGCACTACGCCAACCTGGGCGTGACGATCAACCAGATCCACAACGTCTACAAGCTTCCTGATAGCCTGTGGAAGCAATGGCCCGCGCATAGCTACCACGGCTCCACCGAGCACAACAGCCGCGGCGTTATCAACCGCTTCCTGGGCTACTGGGACGGCAACCCGGCGACGCTGATCCCACTGTCGCCGCAGGACTCCGCACCGCTGTATGTGGAAATGATGGGCGGCTCGGCGAAGATCATGGCCAAGGGCAAGCAACTGATCGCCCAGGGCAAGTACCTCGAAGCGACGGAAATTCTGAACCGGCTGGTCTTTGCCGAGCCCAGGAATCAGGCCGCGAAGAACCTGCTGGCGGACGCCTTCGAGCAGATCGGCTACCAGAAAGAAAGCCCCAGCCTGCGCAACAGCTTCCTCCAGGGGGCGTATGAGTTGCGCAATGGGTTGCCCGGCGGCGTCCCCGTCAAGTCGTCCGGGCCGGACATGGTGCGGGCGATGTCGACTGAGAACTGGCTCGATTTCGTCGGCATCAGCATCGACCCGCGCAAGGCCGAGGGCATGAAGTTCGTCATCAACCTGGTCACCCCCGACAACGGCGAGCAGTACCTGGTGGAGATGAGCAACGCGACGCTAACCAACATCAAGGGCGAGCAGGCGACAAACCCGGATCTCACGATCACGCTCAACCGCGCCGACCTCAACCTGGTGATGATGGGCACGAGCTCGTTCGACGACCTGATCAAGGTCGGCAAGGCGAAATTCGAGGGCGACCGAAAGTCCTTCGATCAGCTCCGGGGCATCCTGGTCGCGTTCGCACCGAACTTCGAGATCCTGCCGGGAACGGCCGCCAAGACGCCGTCGCCGAGCGCTAAGCCTTTCGAGGTGCCCGATCTGTTGCCGCCGAATGCGGCTGGCGATTGACATGCGCGGCCGCGGAATCCCGCAGCGGCGATGTGAGGTGAGATACGCTGTGGACGCGTGCCCCAGGGCGACCGAACGTGTGCGGACTGGTCTTTCCAAACGGCTGTGAGGCGGCGGTTCAATCCGGCATCGGCACTTAACAACCTGTGGCCGCTTTCGAGCAAGCAAACCGAACGGTCGAATGTCAACTGGGGGTCGATCTCGGACGGTCGCCCCAATCACCTTCGATGAGAGCCTGCCGCGTGCGGGTTTTCTTATTCCTGGTCAGCTCCAACCTCGCGCGCCCACCGCCCGGACGGGCACACGACCACGCTGGCGCGCGGCGCGCGGTGATTCTGAAGCGCGCTTACGAATGCCCTGCCGCCGGCGACGGAATGCGGGTGCTGGTCGACCGGCTGTGGCCGTGCGGCCTCAGCAAGGAACGTCTGGCGGTCGACCTCTGGCTCACGGATGCGGCGCCGCGGCCCGGTCACCCTGGTCTACGGCGCGCGACGCGGACCGCAACACGGCGGTCGTGCTGCGCGATGTCCTCCATGAGGCACGGCGCGGATACCTCGCGCTCCGAGGCGTGCCGGCCACGCGCCGGGGGCAGGGTCGGAAACCGGCCGGAGCGAGCGGCCGCGAAAGCATTCCTTCAAAATGACCGGCGCCGCCGGGCCGCGGGCCCGCACATCGCGGGAGATCACAGTGTCCAAGGTCATTGGCGCCAGGAGGACCGGCGGGCGTGGCAACGCCGGCGCGACCGGATTTTCGCTCTGGGTCCTCGGCTTTCGGCCGTTCTATCTGCTCGCGAGCGGCTTCGCTGCGGTCTCCATCGCGCTCTGGATCGCGCAGTACGCCGGGCTCCTGCCGATCGCGTATCTCCGCGGCGCGGTCTGGCACGGCCACGAGATGATCTACGGCTACACCGTTGCGGTGATCGCGGGCTTCCTCTTCACCGCAGTCAGAAACTGGAGCGGCCGTCCAACCCCCACCGGGGGGTGGCTGATCGCCGTGTGCGCCCTCTGGCTCGCGGGACGACTGCTCGTGCTGTCGCCATACGGGCTCGCCGCAGCGCTGGTGAACGCCGCATTTCCCGTCGCGGTGGCGATCGGCATCGCGGTGCCGCTCGTGCAGAGCGGCAACAGGCGCAATTACTTCTTTGTCGGTCTGCTGGTGCTCATGGGTGCCGCCGACCTCGCGTTCCACCTTTCGCAGCTCGGCGTCCTCGGCCTGCCCGCACGGCCGGGGTTGCAGGCAGGACTGGACGTCATCCTGTTTGTAATGGCGGTGATGGGCGGCCGGGTGATTCCGATGTTCACCAACAATGGCGTCCCCGGCGCCAACGCCCGGCGCGACCCGACCATCGAGAAGCTCGCGCTCGGGAGCATCCTCGTCCTGCTGGTCGCCGACGTGCTGCCGGTGCCCGCGCCCACGCTGGCGCTCATCGCGCTCGTCTGCGCCGTGGCGCACGGAATCCGTCTTGCGCTGTGGGATTCGCTGAAGACGCTCCGGACGCCCCTCGTTTGGATCCTGCATGCCGCCTACGCGTGGATCGTCATCCACCTCGCCCTGCGCGCGGTCGCGGCGCTGGGGTGGATCGCCGAGCCGCTCGCCATCCACGCATTGACCATCGGCGGGATCGGCGGACTCACGCTCGGGATGATGACCCGGACGGCGCGCGGCCATTCCGCCCGTCCGCTCGTGGCCGATGGTGCGGAAGTCGCTTGCTACGCGCTGGTCTTGCTAGCAGCGGCCGTGCGGGTGCTGGGGCCGGTCGTGGCGCCGACCGCGTACCTAGCGAGCGTCGTCGCCTCGGGCGTGCTCTGGTCGGCTGCGTTCGCGCTGTACTTCTTCCGCTACTGGCCGATCCTCACCCGTCCGCGGCTCGACGGCAAGCCGGGCTGATCCCTCGCTTGCCGGAGGAAACGCTCAGCGCACTCGCGCGGGAGGCTACATGTCAGCCGCTTGTCCGACGCCACGTCGCAAGGCGCTCCGATAGAGCGCAAGGACTGCTCGAGGGGGCGCGCGGACGAGCCCGACGAAAGCGAACGCCCAGGCGACCAGCGCCACGTAGACCAGGCAGCGCGGGAACACGTACAGGAAATCGAGTTCCATCGCGCGCGCCATCTCGAAGGTGCAGGCCGCGTACATTCCCAGCGGGAACACCGCGCCCCAGTACAACGGGTCGTAGCGCAACGGGAAGCGGGCGTACACGTGGTGCCAGACGACAAGCACGAGGAGCAGCGGGATCCACCAGGTGCCGGTCGCCCAGTAGAACACCGTGAAGCCCTTCAGAAACGGGAGCGAGGTCGTCGGCGCCCTGCACGAAAGAAGTCGATAGCCCCTTCATCGCGCTCGCCGAAACGTGCAACCGGACCCGGCGGTTGCGGGTAGCGCTGGAATCGGCCGGCAAGAGGCATTTTTATGACGCCGCGCAAATGCTCGGTCGAACTGGCTGAAATCCAGCCTGCGTTCGACGCCGAGCGCGTGCTCCTCTTACTGGAGGAACGCCAGACGGCGAGCCCCTCAAACGAGACGATGCTCCGCGCCAACTATGCTTTCCGCTCGCATCACCTCGCCGTAACTGATACCCAGCGATGAGCGTTGCCTCATCACACCTGCTATCGCTTCG